>JBEVVR010000087.1:0-1069 GCA_040507035.1 Candidatus Thiodiazotropha sp. | reverse complement strand
ACGATAAAGGATGCAAAGAATACTTACACCGAATTCAGAACCGTGACTGAGTGAACTTGGGTATAATGACCCAACTAAAACGAGGTCATACGGAGACGGGATCTCGGTTTAAAGTCTCATCTGAAATACTGGAGAAGCGGGGGATTCAACTCGCGATCCCTGGAGATTCAGGACCGACTTCCTCACAGATGTGATATCTAAAAGTAGAAAATAGAAGCGAAAGCAGAGCGGAACACACTTGGATATTAATGCAGCTCTTTATCATACCATAATACACCATAACAAACTGGCTGGTCGGTTGATTTGTTGTTTTACGTCCCAGTCAACAGCTATGTCATGTCGGGACGGTCGGTTAACCTAACCACACTATGCCTGGGCAGGCTTAGACCTCCTAAGCGGTTAACCAGTACTAAGTGTACATACTTTCGCCAGTCACTGACAACTGCCCTTCTTGAGTCAGCAGAAGGAGAAACGAAAGTATGTGGGATAGCCTGTGTGCAATGAAACTGGAAGGTTTTACAACTTGAAACCAACATTGAATCAGCGTCGCGTCAACGTCATGACATTGAATCAACGTTAAAAGGGGACACATCTGATACACAACGCTAAACGAACGTTAATTCGCTGTTGATTAAACGTCGATTACCTTCCAGGGGCAATGCAAAGCCCAGCCGCAGCTATGCAAGCACAACAGGCTCTTGTCCTACTATTATCCTGATTAGTAAGACGCCCCGGCACTGAAAGTTACCACAGCGCCTTCGCCCGACCACCACCCCAGGAGACAGCAATGAAAATCAACTATAAGTCCTGTTTTATCCTACATATTCAGCCACTTTCAACTGAGTCTACATTACCTTTATTAGACAACTGTTTGTTGTACTCAGCACTTTCGTGCATAATCACTCTGATAAACTCGAGCAATACCAAGATATATCTATGGAGTGCTCAAGTCTACCCGAGTTTTTATTCCGAACGTGCCCTATGTTTGCAAAAGTCTTACGCTATTTGCTATCAAAGGCGTAGCTAACCTAAACGCAAATACGCAGGTGCGTATTGAAATTTTGTCAAA
>JBEVVR010000132.1:0-1081 GCA_040507035.1 Candidatus Thiodiazotropha sp. | reverse complement strand
TATGACCAGGAGATCAGCGATCGTAGCATCGCAGAAGCGATAGGGATCAGTTGGTATGGCTTGACTTCGCCAGCCATTGTTTCCACCATGATCCCGCGGCCGGCGCTCCGAGCAATTCCATGAAATTTGCACGCAAACTCATGGAAGACTCCGGGGCTACCCCGGGGTGGCGTTATAGCTGACATTTCATTGCCGGTACGGTACTGCGCTGCACGCAGTACAGTACAGGCCCGACGAGCAGGTCGGAGGTCGGTCGCACTTTAATAACAACAAGGCCTTCCGCATAAGGGATGCCTGCGGACTTGATGGGGAGCGGATTGTCCAGCCTTGAGACCAACCTGCGCCTGCTGGCTATCTCTGTGCTTGCCGGTGGCTGGGACAAGCCCGGCCTGACTGAGCGACTCGAACAAGCCCTCGAGGGCGGCTCACCTGACTCCACACAATTGGCTTCGCGTCTGCTGTTCCACTTCGAGGCGGGACAACCCCCAAGCCGGCAAAGGCTGATGGCGCTTCTCGCCAATGAGGCGTCACTGCAACAGCGCTTCGCCAGTCCCGATGCGAAACCACCCAGGCTGGTGCTAGATCCCCCGCGCATGGGCCAGCCGCCGCAGAGCCTGATCACCCTGCCCCTGCCACCACTGGAGACGCGAAAGGATCTGGCCGAGTGGTTGGGGCTGTTCGATCATGAGTTGGCCTGGTTCGCCGATCTTGAGCGACGCCAGTGCAAGGTCAAGGAGTCCAAACTGCACCACTACCGCTACCAGTGGATCGAGAAACGCTCCGGCGAGTTGCGCCTGATCGAGATCCCCAAGCCCCGCATCAAGGCGATCCAGCGCCGGATCCTGCGCGAGATTCTCAACCGCCTGCCGCCCCACCCCGCCGCCCACGGCTTCTGTCGCGGCCGCTCCACCCGCAGCTTTGTGGCGTCGCACCTGGGCAAACCGGTTCTGCTGCGCATGGATCTCAAGGATTTCTTTCACAGCGTGCCGCTAGCCCGCATCGGCGCCCTCTTCCGCTGTGTCGGGTATCCCACCCATGTCGCCTGGCTGTTGCAGGGCCTCTCCACCCACACCACCTCTGC
>JBEVVR010000082.1:0-1108 GCA_040507035.1 Candidatus Thiodiazotropha sp. | reverse complement strand
TGGTTAGCAGACTACAGCCCTTTTGGCTTGATCGACATCCAAACCCAACAGATAACCCTCAATTTTAGATTGCCCGGCCAGTATGAAGATCAAGAGTCTGGGACTTACTACAACTATTACAGAGACTACGACCCGAATACAGGAAGATACCTAACCAGTGATCCCATCGGACTCAAGGGTGGGATGAACACCTATGCCTATGTTGGCGGGAATCCGCTCAATACCATCGATCCCCTGGGATTGTACTGGGTGATGGTGGATAGCCAACCAAGCTTAGTGATTGGCGATGCCCCACCGATTACGACTTTCATCGAGAACGCCCGAAATAGTGGCCAACTAACTGATGAACAGGCCCAGTTGGCCCATGAAGGGTATCTGAATATACCCAAGCCAGCGGCAAACTCACCCTTTGTGCAAAAACTCCAGGCCGTGTTCAGCGAAGCTGCGTTCCAGCTTGCGGAAAACCCTGCATACAATGGAAACGCCGGTCTGATCGCCTTTGCGCAATTGCTGCAACAGGATGCCCCACTAATTGCGGGAATGATGGCAGCATTTGCAGCAATACAGTTCCTACCGCCCCCTTGGAATGTGGGGATCGACAGCCTGTTGATCGCCACAGGCATGACCATGGTGGGTATCGATGGAGTGCAGCTGATTGCTTATCTGTTGAGGATGGCCTCGGAAATCGATGATACGGATATCTGTGATGGTGAGAGGCTCCAGGGTCTAGGAGAAGAGCTTGCCGAGGAGCTGTTCAATCGAGGCTTGGAGGTGGCCGAAGGGGCGTTGTTGGGCGGACTTGGTGCCATGGGAAACATGAGCCGGGCATTTCGAAACCTGAACAATAGGCCCCTTAATGGTGAATCTCATGAGGAGATGACAGATGAGTTGGTCAGGCGGATGGAACATGACACTGGGAATGTTGATCCATCTGTAGCTAATGCAGACTATCGCTTTCCTCCCTATGATCCAAATATGCCTATTCGAGACTTTGAAGCAGATGGCACTATAACCTATGTAAGGGTTTATACTGAGGGAGTTACAGGTCAACAAGGTGCCTGGATGATGAATCCCGAGGATATAGAGGGCCTTACTCCTGCTCAAATTC
>JBEVVR010000108.1:0-1127 GCA_040507035.1 Candidatus Thiodiazotropha sp. | reverse complement strand
GATGAAGATCAAAGGGAACTTGAGCCGTTTGTTCAGAAGGCAGTTTGGTGCCGCGATGGCGGAGCTGCTGGTGGCTTTACCTGCACTCTTGCTGATGGGGCTTGGGGGTTTACAGACAGCCCTGTTGTTCGATGCCAAGACCACGGTCAACTACGCTACCTTTGAGGCGGCGCGTAAAGGCGCTGTGACCCATGCCCAAAGCGAACCCATGCGCCGGGAACTCGGCCTGCGCCTGGCGCCCCTGTTCGGTGGTGACGGCAGCGCCGAGCGGGCGATATCGGCGATTACCCGCTCGAGCCTGGACGTGCAGGACAGCCGTTTTGCAGAGTTCGAGATCATCAATCCCACCGTCGAGGCCTTCGATGAGTTCGGCCGTGATATCGTCGATCCCCGTAGCGGCGAAGTCCATTTTGGCATCCCCAATACCCATCTGCGCTGGCGCAGCACGGAAGTCGGTCGCAGCGGGGTCAACATCCAGGATGCCAATCTGCTGAAGGTCAAGGTCACCTACGGTTATCAACTCAAAGTGCCGCTGATCGATCGGGTGGTCCCGGCGGTGATGCGCCTGATCGATCCCGATAACAGCCACTACTATAACGCACGCCGTCTCCCCATCACCTCGGTGGCGACGGTACGCATGCAGTCGGATGCCTGGCGGGATGATAACAATGTGCACATGGTGCCACCGGGCAGTGGTGGTACGCCGCCAAGTGAAGAGGAAGAGGATCCAGAGACAGGTGCCACCCCGGGCGATGATGAAGCGGGCCAGGGTGGAGACGATGAGGAGGGGGATGACACAGCAGATACGGATGATACCGATGATACGGATCCCCCATCATCAGGTGACGACCAAGATGAAGACAATGGCGACAACGGTGATGGCGATGATCTGCCACCGATCGGCGATGGTGATGATCAAGGGCCGGCAGTTTGTGAGAATCCTGCGACCCCCGTGGACGAGACCTTCAGTCCCACCTCCCAAACCAGCGGCATCGCCAGCACCCATGCCGGCAACCCGATCCATGTGGTCACCGGTAACAAATACCAACAAGAGCCCGACCTCAGCCCCTTGCCCGGCAATCTGGGGTTGCTCTTCAAGCGCCACTACAACAGCCGCAGCAAGTATA
>JBEVVR010000177.1:0-1130 GCA_040507035.1 Candidatus Thiodiazotropha sp. | reverse complement strand
GATCGCTGGGATTGGTCATATAGCCGTTGCCGTCGTAGATCGCATATCTGCCGGTTGCTGAGGGATTGACGATCACATCCTTGGTCTTCAGCGGCGGCAGGCCGAATGAGTATTGCTCTATGGGTGCAGGGGTAGTGGTATTGGCCCCGCTATCCTGCCAGTTATACTGGATGCCGTCTTCGCCGTGGATAGTGCCGTAGAGACCCTGTAAAACCGGGACGTGTTTTTCAGTGGTCGAACTCGCAAGACGGATCAGGTTGAGCTGGTTGGTCGCCATGCCGGTGATGTCTGGCGTAGTCCCAGGCTGATAGGGTTGACCGTTGATCAGGAACCAGCTCGGATGGCGCTCGATGGCTGTCTGCAGGGTCCCTGACGCCACCGCATCGTTGAAGTCGGGATCGATATCACTGTAGAAAAGCGTGGTATCGCTCGCATAGGTAACACCGGGATAGACCTCGCCCGCCGCGGCGTCTTTGGTCAATACACCGGCCAGACCCATGTAGAGTTGCTTCTGGGGATGGGTACCCGTGTGATACATATAGGTGCCGGAACCGGAAATGGCATTTTCGCGAAAGTTCGTCCAACGATAGGAGCGGCTTCCGCCGTTAGCCGGCGCCTCACGACCGTAGGAGCGGACCCGCTTGCTCAGATCACCATCACGACCACCAACACTGTTGTCGCTCCAGGTCGGCCCATTGTTGTTTTCTGACCAGGGCAGTTCCTGACCCGGTATGGTGATTGAAGTCGGCTCTGGCAGCAGATTGGTGAGCATGATCCGCAGGTTTGGGTCATTCAAATCCATCGAGAGTTGCGGTCCCGGTAGTGTTGCCGCCGGCGTAGTACAGGCAGCCGCACCCATTCTCGCGGTCCGTGCTGCCGCACTGTTTGTCTCATTCGCTGGATGGGTGTTTGAAACATTCCAACATGTACCGCCAACGTCCTCTGCATAGCCCCACATGGGCACAGTCCTGCCATCCAGCACCATGTCGAATGGTTTGGCGATTAAGTAGATATCCTTTGCTCCCGCATGACCGACTGTCATGGCCAAGGCACAGGCGGCAACGATCGGTTTGATTCTAAGCTTCATGATATTAGACCTTTTCATTTTCGTACCCTCCCGCGCTTAATCG
>JBEVVR010000057.1:0-1169 GCA_040507035.1 Candidatus Thiodiazotropha sp. | reverse complement strand
GATCGCTGGGATTGGTCATATAGCCGTTGCCGTCGTAGATCGCATATCTGCCGGTTGCTGAGGGATTGACGATCACATCCTTGGTCTTCAGTGGCGGCAGGCCGAATGAGTATTGCTGGATCGGCGCGGGGGTCGCGGTGCCGGCTGCACTATCCTGCCAGTTGTACTGAATGCCGTCCTCGCCGTGGATGGTGCCGTAGAGACCCTGCAGGACAGGTACATGCTTCTCGGTGGCCGCACTGGCGAAACGGATAAGGTTCGCCTGGTTGGTCGCCATGCCGGAGATATCCGGCGTGGTGGGCACATAGGGTTCGCCGTTGATCAGGAACCAGCTCGGATGTCTGTCGATGGCCGTCGTCAGGGTGCCGGCTGCCACCGCCGCGTTGAAGGCAGGATCGATATCGCTGTAGAACAGGGTGGTATCGCTGCTGTAACCGACCTCGTCACCGGTGATATTCGGATCGAAGTCGTAGACCACACCCGCTGCGGCATCCTTGGTCACCAGGCCGTAGAGTCCCATGTAGAGCTGTTTCTGGGGCAGTGTACCTGTGTGGTAGATCAGGGTGCCGGTTTCGGTTATCGGGTTGGCACGGGAGTCGCGCCAGACGAAAGCACGCCGGCCGCCATCTGCATCCGCCTCCCGGCCGTAGGAGCGCAGCTTCTTATCGTAATCACCCCCGCGAGGGCCACGAGTGCCATCATTCCAGGTGGGGCCATTGTCTGGCTGTCCTCCGGTGGTGGCGGAGTGAGGCATCTCCTGTCCCGGTATCACGATCGAAGTGGGCTCGGAGAGGCCATTGGTAAGGAAGATTCTGAAAGTCGAATCAGTCGGTGGTATGGTGAGTCTTGGTCCCACCACACCCACAGGATCGGGCAGGTTGTTGATACAGGTGACTCGGGCAGTAGCCGGGGTTGTCTCAAAACAGTCACCTTCAACACGCCCATCGCTGTCCAGATCGCCAGCAGTGTCAGGATCGACGACGTAGCCCCACATTGGGACTATGCTGCCGTCAGGCATGGTTTTGTTGTAAGCCTTGGCTGCCAGGTAGTAGTCGATGGCCCCCGCTTGACCGGCCACCATGGCCAAGGCACAGGCGGCAACGATCGGTTTGATTCTAAGCTTCATGATATTAGACCTTTTCATTTTCGTACCCTCCCGCGCTTAATCG
>JBEVVR010000142.1:0-1194 GCA_040507035.1 Candidatus Thiodiazotropha sp. | reverse complement strand
CACTCATAATATAATAACTTAATTGACATCCACCATACCCAGCGTTAACGTCACCCTATGCCCAGACTAGGACGTCTACACATCCCCGGTGGCTGCTACCATGTGATGGGTCGTGGTTTAGAACGTCGCCGGATTTTTTACGCTGACGCGGACAAACAGGACTTCCTGACCCGTCTGGGAGAGACGCTGGCGCGCAGTGGATCCCTGTGCCTGGCATGGTCGGTTATGACCAATCACTATCACCTGTTGATTCGTGTAGGTGATCAACCACTTTCTAAATTAATGTCGCCTCTGCTGGGAGGCTACGCTGGTCACTACAACCGCCGTCATCGCCGCAGTGGTTACGTCTTTCAGAATCGCTACAAATCCATACTCTGCGACGCAGATGCCTACTTGCTGGAATTGGTGCGTTACATTCACTTAAATCCTCTGCGTGCGGAGAGGGTAAAAAGTCTAAATGACCTGGATCGATACCCGTGGACCGGTCATGCGACCCTCATGGGACATCGAAAACAAGACTGGCAGTCTGTTACCGAGGTTCTGAGCCTGTTTGCCACGCGAACAGGTACGGCGAGACGCCGATATCGGGAATTTATCGACCAGGGTCTTGAGGGCAGGGACGCGGACGAACTGTTGGGTGGTGGGCTGGTACGAAGTTACGGTGGATGGGAAGGACTCAAGCGTTTGCGCAAGGAGCATATTCACTGTATTGGCGACGAACGCATCCTGGGGGAGAGTGACTTTGTCGAACATGCGCTGGCAGAAGACACCTTAACAGTCGAAAAGGCCACACAGCGCATTCAGGCCGGCTGGGATCTGGATCGACTCATTCACCGGGTTTGTCTGTATTGTGGAGTCAAAGAAGACCGGTTAACGCAAAAGGCTCGTGCCAATGACTTGTCTTTGGCAAAGGCACTAATCTGCCACTGGGGCTCACAAGAGCTGAACTTAAGTCTACGCGAAATAGCGAACCGCTTATCCATCAGCCAGCCTGCAACCTCACACTGGGTGAATCGTGGTGGAGAATACTGCCGAGAAGTAGGGATAGATTTCGAGGTGATAGATAGTTAAGTTATTATATTATGAGTGTCCCCTTAACTTTCCAATATATCGAACAGATGGAAGCACAGGGTGTCACTACACCGGTGGAAATCGACATCGTCGGCTTTTCCCGCGGCGCCGCGGAGGCGCGCA
>JBEVVR010000125.1:0-1235 GCA_040507035.1 Candidatus Thiodiazotropha sp. | reverse complement strand
CCAATGGCTGTTCAACATCAATCTTTATGAGGATTCAGATATGCCTAAATTCATGATCGAGCGCGAGATCCCCGGTGTCGGTGATATGAACAGTGAAGAGCGTCAAGGCGGCGCACAAATGTCCAACGAGGTCATCGACAAGCTGGGCAATCAGATTCAATGGGTGCACAGCTATCTTACCCAAAACAAGTTCTATTGTGTCTATATTGCGCCAAATGCCGACCTGATACTGCAACATGCCGAGATGAGCGGCTTTCCGGCAGACCGGGTGGAGGAGGTCAAAGGTCTGCTGGATGCCACAACGGCGCAATAGCGTCACAAGCCACAGCGGAGCGATTCGATGAGCAAAGTAGCTGTCGTACAGAAATCACCCGTCGTGTTGGATCGCGACGCCACCCTTGCCCGTGCCGTCGAATTGATCGGCCAGGCTGCCGCCCAGGGCGCCGGGATGGTCGTCTTCACCGAGGCGTTCATTCCCGGATACCCGGCGTGGATCTGGCGCCTGCGCCCCGGCAGCGACTGGGGGACGAACGAGGCGCTGCACAAGCGCCTGCTCGAGAACGCCGTCGATCTCGAGAGTGATCAGCTCGACCCTCTGTATCAAGCGGCTCGAAAACACCAGATGACTATCGTCTGCGGCATGCACGAGCGCGACCACGGTTCCAGTCGTGCAACCCTCTACAACACCGTGGTGGTGATCGGCCCGGACGGCAGACTGCTGAACAGGCACCGCAAGCTCATGCCCACCAACCCGGAGCGCATGGTCTGGGGTGCGGGTGACGCCTCGGGTCTGCGGGTTGTCGATACACCGGTGGGTCGTATCGGCACCCTGATCTGCTGGGAGAACTATATGCCGCTGAGCCGATACGCCCTGTATGCCCAGGGCATAGATATCTACATCGCCCCGACCTACGATAGCGGTGATGATTGGCTCGGCAGCATGCAACACATTGCCCGCGAAGCCGGCTGTTGGGTGATCAACAGCGGCAATCTGCTCCACGCCAGCGACATGCCGGACGACCTGGAAGCGCGCGCCACCCTCTATCCAGATGCTGATGAGTGGGTCAACAGCGGCGACTCGGCGATCATTGCCCCCGGCGGAGAGCTGGTCGCCGGTCCACTGCACAACGAGGAGGGTATTTTATATGCTGAAATCGACACCGAACGGGCCGCCTTGGCTCGCAGGACATTGGATGTTGTCGGTCACTATTCACGACCGGATATCTTCACATTGC
>JBEVVR010000136.1:0-1250 GCA_040507035.1 Candidatus Thiodiazotropha sp. | reverse complement strand
TTTGACTCCTGGGAGACCAAAAACTGTTGATGATCGTGCCGTGGAGCAGATTCGAGGTGTGATCAATGTTGATCGGAGGCAGACTGTCCGAGAGATTGCCGAAGTTACTGGATTTAGCAAAACATCAGTACACCGGGTTCTGTCCGAGGACTTGAAGATGTCAAGAGTGTGTGCCCGCTGGGTCCCGCGACTTTTGAAGGAGGAAGAGAAGCAACGCCGGGTTACCGCATCTGAGGCGTTTTTGAAACGACACGAGGAGGACGCGACGTTCCTCAGCCGCATCATCACCACGGACGAAACTTGGCTGCACTACTTTGAGCCAGAAGGGAAGAGGCAATCCAGTGTGTGGAAGACGCCTGCTACACCACCACCGAAGAAGGCACGACTCTCTAAGTCAATGGGGAAGAGGATGTTTATGGTCTTCTTGGACAGGCAAGGGATGATACTCGTGCATGCGGTGCCAGCTGGACAGAAAATCAACTCGGCCTACTATTCGCAAGTTCTACGGCGGGACCTGTTGAATGCGATAAGAAAGAAGCGACCAGCCCTCTACGAGAATCCCGGGTCCATACTGTTTCATCAAGACAATGCCCCGTCTCACACGGCTGAGAATACGAACCTGGAAATCGACGTCCTTGGCTTTGGTCGACTGGCACACCCGGCTTACTCACCCGACCTCGCCCCGCTTGATTTTGCGTACTTCCCCCAGCTGAAGGAGCACCTTCGCGGCCAGCGGTTCGACGATCTCGATGACCTGATGTCAGCAACATTGCGGTACAACAGGGGACTTGATACCTCGTGGTTTGAGGGTGTGTACGATAAGTGGGTGAAACGTCATCAACGTTGTATTCAGCACCACGGCGAGTATTTTGAAAAGGAGTGACGTTGACGTCGGATTTAACGTTAGAGCCTGCGCCGGACAGAGGTACATGACTAACTTTGAATCATCATATATTTGATATGCTTAGTGCTATTTCAATAAAAAAATTCGGGGAATACTAAGAATAAATGTGTCACTCGAATGTGTAATTTTTGTTTTAACCAAACGTCTTGTTTTGAAGATATCCAAAATGTCACGCTATATTGGGACAACCCTCGTATATGAACATAGCCTCAGTCAGTTGTACGAACCATTTTAAGTGTTGATTTTGGGCATTAAAATGGAATGTTTAAGTAATTTGATAAGAGTCAGTGGCCTCAAATCATTGGAGGAATGGTTATGAGCATCACATAGCATTTCCCCCATTGTC
>JBEVVR010000131.1:0-1286 GCA_040507035.1 Candidatus Thiodiazotropha sp. | reverse complement strand
AGGGTCAGAAACCCGGCCTCACCCATGATCAGCGCGAACACATGACCCGGGCGGGCGCCGACTGAGCGCAGGATGGCCATTTCCCGGCGTCGCTCGTTGAGGCTCATCAGCAACGCCGTCAACATGCCGAACAATCCGACCACCACTACGAATGCGGAGACGATGAGCAGGGCCTTCTCTGCAATACCGATCAGGTTCCATAACTGGCTCAAGGCCACACCAGGCAGCACCGCTAACAAGGGTTCCGCGGGATATTCATTGATGAAACGCTGTACATGAAAGGTCGAGATCTTGGACTTGAGGCCCACCAGTACCCCAGTGATGGCTTTCGGCTTCAGGTCCATCTTGCGCGCCTTTTCCGCGGAAATGGATAAACCAGGCATAGGGGCGCCGCTCTTCCAGTCGGCGTGTATGGCTTCGATGGCTTCCAGGCTGACGTGTACGGTACGATCGACCGGGGTTCCGGTTCTAGCGAGTATGCCTGCCACGCGGAAGGGTTTGTCATCATGGCGTGCAAAGCTGACATCGCTCGCGCCATGGGCGACCACTAGCGGATCGCCGAGCTTGTATCCCAGCTTGTCGGCAACCTCCGCGCCCAACACCGCGTCATACAGATCGCTGAACGGCTCGCCTTGGTCAATCATCAGTTGACGGTCGCGGGCGTAGCGGTAGTGTTGGAAATAAGCAGCGGTGGTACCCAGGACCCGAAATCCGCGATGGGAATCACCCAGGGAGATCGGTACCGTCCAGGCCACCTTAGGATGCTTGGCAAAATCCTGGTAACTCTTCCATGAGATGTTGTTGGTCGCATCGCCGATGCGGAACACCGTGTATAGCAGCAGCTGTACCGGTCCGCTGCGTGCGCCGACGATCAGATCCGTACCAGACAGGGTATTGGCAAAACTCTCCCGTGCCTCGGTGCGTAAGCGCTCGACACCGACCAGCAAGGTTACGCTCAATGCTATGGAGATTACCGTCAACAGGGCGGTGAAGCGGCGATTCAGCAAACTCTGCCAGGCCATGGAAAAAATCGCCACGGATCAGACCTCCACCATCTCTTGGGTTATGCGATTGATCTCGGCAAGATCGATAGTGCGGTCGAACAGATGCTGCAGGGAAGCATCATGACTGACGAAGACCAGCGTAGCGCCCGACTCGCGGCACTCGTCAAACAACAGTCGTATGAATGATTCCCGTCGATTCGAGTCGAGGGAGGAGGTTGGTTCGTCTGCAATCAACAGTTCCGGCGAGCCCATCAGGGCGCGGGCGGCTGCCACCCGCTGTTG
>JBEVVR010000158.1:0-1307 GCA_040507035.1 Candidatus Thiodiazotropha sp. | reverse complement strand
AGCTACAGAGGATTCGCCAGGAACGACGGCCTGATCGCCGCTACTCCACGATCGAGCAGTGTAAAATGGAGATAAAACTGGCTGAGGATCTTTTCAAACACTATAAAATCCCCTATTTGGATACCACGTCTATGTCCATCGAGGAGATATCAGCCAGACTTCTGCAACATATAAACAGGGCCGCAAAGGTCACCAACGATTGATTGTCTTCTGTTCCTAAGCAGTCAGCCGCTCGTCGCCCTTTACAGACCGTTGGGACGATATTTTGTTAATTTATCCATGAAAGCAATCCGCTATCTCAATATACTTACGCTGGCGTGAGACAAATACTATTGGATAAGCTTTCAGCAGCGGGATCAGCCGCTAATTTACCTATAGCAAGTAGTGATGCGTCATTTATTTTTAACTTTAAATTATAGTTATATCTGATTGATTTATAAGACGGTATCTTGTGTTTAACTGGCTAGTACAACTATTCCGAAAAGCGCCTGTACCCATTGCAATCAAGTGGACCTTCTACATCGGCACCTTGATCACAATGGTCATGGGCGTACTCGGCTGGTTTCTCATCACCCAACAGACCAGTTTTCATATGCGTGAGGTTAAGGGATTCGGTGAAGTCCTGGTCGAACAATTGGCCCACTCCGCCAGTGAACCGCTGCTCGCCGATGACCAGTTCAACCTGCAGGGGCTGGTCAGCCGTCAGACTCAAAATGAGAAGGTGGTCGGCGCCGCCATTGTACCCACCGATATGTCCTGGATTACATCCGGCAGCGTCCCCCACCAACTCCCGAGCTCTGAGGAACTGCTACCGATGATCTGGGCCTGGCGAGACGAAGAGAACAACAGGCATCCGGCAATCACCTTTTTCAGCACTATCAAATTCCGCGATGTCGTTGCTGGCCATGCAATAATCACTCTGGACCGACAATTTCTCGATCGCAACCAAAAACGCACCATCAGTATTATCGGTTACGCTACCTTTGGGCTGATCCTTATCGCGGCCATACTCTCCTATGTATTGAGTAAACGTCTGAGCCGACCGATCACCCTGCTGGCCCAGGCGGGAAAGAAACCGGAAGCAGGGTTGCTGGTCAGCCCGATGGAGACAGACCGCCATGACGAGATCGGCCAGGTGTACGCCCATTTTGACCGTATGAGCGCAGGTCTGCTGGAAAAACGCCAGGTTGAAGATGCCCTGTCCCGCTATGTCTCGCCCGTGGTGGCGGAGAAGATTCTCTCCAATCTGTCACAACCGCGCCTTGCCAACCAGGAGATGGATGGCAGCATACTGTTCTGTGACATTG
>JBEVVR010000073.1:0-1308 GCA_040507035.1 Candidatus Thiodiazotropha sp. | reverse complement strand
AGCTACAGAGGATTCGCCAGGAACGACGGCCTGATCGCCGCTACTCCACGATCGAGCAGTGTAAAATGGAGATAAAACTGGCTGAGGATCTATTCAAACACTATAAAATCCCCTATTTGGATACCACATCTATGTCCATCGAGGAGATATCAGCCAGACTTCTGCAACATATAAACAGAGCAGCAAAGGTTACCAACGATTGATTGCCCTCTGTTCCTAAGCAGCTAACCGCTAGTCGCCCTTTACAGACCGTTGGGACGATATTTTGTTAATTTATCCATGAAAGCAATCCGCTATCTCAATATACTTACGCTGGCGTGAGAGAAATCCTATTGGATAAGCTTGCAGCTGCGGGATCAGCCGCTAATTTACCTATAGCAAGTCATGATGCGTCATTTGTTCTACAACTTTAAATTATAGTTATATCTGATTGATTTATAAGATGGTATCTTGTGTTTAACTGGCTAGTACAACTGTTCCGGAAAGCGCCTGTACCCATTGCAATCAAGTGGACCTTCTACATCGGCACCTTGATCACAATGGTCATGGGCGTACTCGGCTGGTTTCTCATCACCCAACAGACCAGTTTTCATATGCGTGAGGTTAAGGGATTCGGTGAAGTCCTGGTCGAACAATTGGCCCACTCTGCCAGTGAACCGCTGCTCGCGGATGACCAGTTCAACCTGCAGGGGCTGGTCAGCCGTCAGACTCAAAATGAGAAGGTGGTCGGCGCCGCCATTGTACCTACCGATATGTCCTGGATCACATCCGGCAGCGTCCCCCACCAGCTCCCGAGCTCTGAGGAACTGCTACCGATGATCTGGGCCTGGAGAGACGAAGAGAACAACAGGCATCCGGCAATCACCTTTTTCAGCACTATCAAATTCCGCGATGTCGTTGCTGGCCATGCCATAATCACCCTGGACCGACAATTTCTCGATCGCAACCAAAAACGCACCATTGGTATTATCGGTTACGCTACCTTTGGGCTGATCCTTATCGCAGCCATACTCTCCTATGTATTAAGTAAACGTCTGAGCCGACCGATCACCCTACTGGCCCAGGCGGGAAAGAAACCGGAAGCAGGGTTGCTGGTCAGCCCGATGGAGACAGATCGCCATGACGAGATCGGCCAGGTATACGCCCATTTTGACCGGATGAGCGCAGGACTGCTGGAAAAACGTCAGGTTGAAGACGCCCTGTCCCGCTATGTCTCACCCGTGGTGGCGGAGAAGATTCTCTCCAATCTGTCACAACCGCGCCTTGCCAACCAGGAGATGGATGGCAGCATACTGTTCTGTGACATTG
>JBEVVR010000160.1:0-1324 GCA_040507035.1 Candidatus Thiodiazotropha sp. | reverse complement strand
GCGGTTACCCAGTACCACTGAGTGCACATACTTTCGCCAGTAACTGACAACTGCCCTTCTTGAATCAGCGGAAGGAGAAACGAAAGTATGTAGGAACCCCGTTAGTAGGCCAGCACGCTAACCAACTGAGCTACCGGGGCTCCATGAAACGTAAGAAACAAGCATATGACATAAAATAAAGTCAGTGAGAACTGTTTATGAATATTGTTGCCATGGTAACGATGTGTTGAACTCATAAGGGTTTGGTCTCTAATTTTCTGAAGATTTTGACGTCTATATGCTGCTGATAAGCAACAAAGAACATATAAAAGTTGATGATGGTGTAGTGGTTTGCTGCCATCTCAGATATGAAAAGAACTATATAGTTAGTCATGACTTGCTTTAAAATGAAAGTAGAAAAATTCTCAGAGACCGACTTAATTAGCATCAAAACTCCAACTCACGACATCAAGTGGAAAATAAACAACACGGAACGTACAAAATCGAAAACATTACGTGCGGCAGCGAAGTGGACAGCCATTTCCCGGGGAGGTGGTCATTACGCAAACCTAACAAAACTACAAACCCACGCAAACAACAAAGCTACAGACAATACAATAAACATAAATTATGAACCAAAACAGAAGTACCGCCTTGGGACGGTCAGTAACTTAATTACTGGGGGCTTAAACCTTACAGAAATACAGACCTTGAAAGCATTTCGTTCGAGCAAAATGTGACGCTTTTCACTGATTTTCAGCCTGAAGGACCAAAATCGTAACGTCACTGTACATTGACAAGCAAGATTTTGGGATTATTGCATAGCAGTACAAACAAAAATTAGCCTTTACTTGAAAACTGATCAATGAACATCAGCATTATGCCGAATATTACGGAATAAACTATCAAGAGCCCCGAAAATCAGTTATTTTAACCACCCATCTTGCATTAATTCAAACCAGTTTGCTGAAAATTTTCATAAACAATTATTATATGTGTGTTTGTAAAGCCAAAACCTTACTGAAACAGATGTAGTTAGTAAGTTTTCAATTTCCCTTTCAATATCCTGCTAAATAAACATTTTAAAAACCTCTTTTTACCAAGATGACGTCAGAAAAATTCACATGCCCAACCTTACATGCACATGACGTCATATGTTGTTATAATAATGTTTCAAATCTGAATTTGAAAGCCCAAAAGGTACCCTTTGATGTGTCGTAAAGGATACTTATTTATGTATCATATTTATAAATTAACAAAGGTGTTTCCATTATTTAATGATCACCCCTCGTAAACTGGCACTGATGCCCAGGCTAGTCCGAGTATTTGCTTTTGCACAGTTGCC
>JBEVVR010000002.1:0-1337 GCA_040507035.1 Candidatus Thiodiazotropha sp. | reverse complement strand
TGTTGATCGGTTCGATGAGCAGGCGTATGCCCTCGACGGCGAGCTTGTCGGCGGCGTGCTTCAGGTTGGAGGTGAAGGTCTCACGCACTCTCTCCAGGTCCATGGCCTCGGGGATGAGCCCGGCCAGACAGTTGAGCTGTTTGCAGCCCAGGGCCTTTGCATAGTCGATGGCCTCTTCGACACCGGTTTGGAATTCATCCACACGATCGGGGTGACAGGTGATCCCCCGCTCACCACCTTCCCAGTCGCCTGCCGGCAGATTGTGCAGTACCTGGGTCAAGCCGAACCGCTGCAGGCGCTCGGCCAGCTCCTCTTTTGCAAATGCATAGGGGAAGAGATATTCGACAGCGGTAAACCCCGCCCTGGCGGCGGCCTCGAATCTGTCGAGGAACGCCAGCTCGTTGTAGAGCATGGTGAGGTTTGCAGCGAACTTTGGCATAGGGGTTCCTCGTCTTGTCTCTCTCGCAGATTGCCTTCCCATTTCCTGTTCAAGCAGCTTCGCATATTAGTGGTGACAAATGAATGCTGTTTGCATCAATAAATGACCGACAAAAAATAGGTATCCATAGAGCTGAGTCTGCGGCAGGAAGAGCTGGTAACATTCATGTTCCATACAAATGCTGTTTTATGCGGCAAAGGTGAAAGCTAAATGAGAGCGGTCCTGATCAGTGAGTTCGGCGGTGCGGAGGTCTTGAGGATCGGCGAGGTGGAGATGCCTGCGCCAGGCCCCGGTCAAGTCCTGATCGAGGTCGTTGCCACAACGGTCAATCGGGCGGACATCGTACAACGGGAGGGCAACTACCCGCCACCCAAGGGCGATTCTGAGATCCTGGGTCTGGAGGTGGCGGGGAGGGTCAAAGCTCTAGGCGCCGGGGTGGACGGGTATTCAGTCGGTGATCGGGTAATGAGCCTGGTGGGAGGGGGGGGCTATGCGGAGTATGCCCTTGCCTATGCCGATCATCTGCTAACCATTCCTGCATCCATGAGCTTCGAAGAGGCCGCCTGTATCTGTGAAACCTATATTACCGCCTACCTCAATATCTTTGTCCTCGGGGCGTTGAAAGATGGCGAAACCCTGTTGCTCCATGGCGGCGGAGGCGGCGTTAACAGCGCCGGGATTCAACTCAGCAAAGTGCTGGCACCAAAGGCTGAAGTGATAGTGACCGCCTCCACAGGCAAGGTCGAAAGGGTGGCAGCACTGGGTGCTGATCTGGTCATCGATTACAAAAAACAGGACTTTGTCGAAGCGATCAAGCAGCACACCAACAACAAAGGCGTCGCCCTTATCCTCGATCATATCGGTGCCGCCTATCTGGTGGCGAACATGAAATCCCTCG
>JBEVVR010000016.1:0-1338 GCA_040507035.1 Candidatus Thiodiazotropha sp. | reverse complement strand
GTCAAAACTCATCGATCAGGTTCTTCAGGCGCTTTTTCAGAACTGCCGGCGGTGAGGGTTTGTCTGTCACTTTCAAGCGCTCGTTGATCTTGCGTTCCATTTCTGCTCGAGTGAAACAGCTCTTGCAGTGACTCAGGTGGTGCTCGATCCTGGCTCTGGTCTCCTCGTCATGCAATTCACCGTTGATGTAGGCATAGACATGATCGAAGGCCTCGAGGCAATCGCTGTCGATGATCTTGGATTGGTGGTCGGTGTGGTCATGTTTCTTCATCACCTGGACTCCATGATTGAATCTTGGCTGACCAATCCCGCGTCGATCGCATGCAGCCAGAGCTGTTTTTGTAATAGGGTGCGGCCCCGGTTCATGCGTGAGCGGATGGTACCCGGTGAAACGCCTAATGCCTCGGCCGTCTCATCATAGGAGAGGCCCTCCAGGTTCACCAGGATCACTGTCTCCCGGTAGGCTTCGGGAATAGCATCCAGAGCCTTCACAATCTCATCACCAAGCAGACCATTGACGAACGCCTCCTCGGGATTAGCCCACCAGGAGAGAAACTCGTCCGGCTGCTCGATCAACAGGGCGGCGACCTCCCCGTCGTTGCAGCCTTCGAAGAGGGTGTCGTAGCTCGACGTATCCGGCCGCGCTCGCTGCTTTCGATATTGGCTGATGTAGAGGTTGCGTTGAATGGCGTAGATCCAGGGTCGAAAGCGCTCCCGCCGCTGCAACAAGTGCAGCGACTTCCAGGCCTTGGTCACCGCTTCGGCGACCAGATCCTCCGCATCCGCGCTATTGTTGGTCAGACGCAGCGCCATGGCGTAGAGCGAAGACATGCAGTCGTCGAGGGCTTGACTGAACCAGGCCTTGCGTTGTTGTTTTTCATTATTGGTCATCGATCAATGGGTTCCAGTGCCAGACCCCCTGGCACTGGAACAAGCATAGCCTAAAAGGTCAGCGTGGAAGCCCCCTCGCTGACCACACCCAACATCGCGGTAGAGCCCGCCAACTGGGCTCCAGGGATCAGGTTTTCAGGTTCATAGCCACGCACCTTCGCGCAGGGTGGGCAGACCAGGATCGAGCCTTCATGGTCGAGCACGTTCTGCATCATCTCGGTAACCGGCGGATCGAGGGGATTGGGCCGGGCATGCTCCGCCGCCCCCTTGCGCGCCCAGTCGGCCCCGGCACTGACCAGAAACATGGTCACCTTGTAGCCTGAAGCAATGCCCCCATTGGCCACACTCCAGGCCACGGAAGCACGCTCATCGTCACAGCCACGGGTTACTATCACTACGAGTTGTTTTTGATCGGTCATTTTTTTGTCCTCTTCTTTGGTCGTTAAC
>JBEVVR010000046.1:0-1347 GCA_040507035.1 Candidatus Thiodiazotropha sp. | reverse complement strand
CTCATGGACTTGTCGCCAGGCGGAATTAACAAGAAAGGTAGTGATCACCTATCCGAACGAACCGGCCGCATTGCCCTGCAAAGTCTACCAGACAATGCCAAATAACAATGCCATACCTCGTACATCATGGACAGCAGAACATGATGATGCTTTTTGCAAACAAAAAGCAATTGAAACCCTGAATAACCTAGAGACAAAGGGTTGGGAGTGTTCTAGTGACAGTCATCAATAATCTAATCAAGCACTTTCGATACTCCTTATTTCCACTGAGAAGAGTTTATGAAATGGAGCTATACCACGCGTTGAAATATGACAAAAGGTAAAATCTCAGATCTCAGACACTGTGTGATGCGAAGTATTAGATTCCCCCATCACTCGCTACAATCTTGACCTCAGTAATCTAGTCGGTCCATGCAGACAAATCCCAGTAGCCGGTTGTGAGCTGCTCGAAGCAAAACCAGATGCCTGGTGAAGTGATGTTATCAGGTTCGCTGGTCTCCCATGGGCCGTCTTTATCTTGCATCGGGGTGTAGCAAAATTTAATGGCTTGCTGGTTTTCCACCCGTACTTTGTTCAAACGAAATGGCTGTTTGTCATATCCATCGTAAACATAGATATGTGTGGTTACACTTCCAAGATGCGGATGAAAGCTTCGCGGCATTTCTCGAGGATCAAACTCTTCGCAAGTACCATCTTTATGAATAATATCCCAGTCAGTCTGATCACCTTTACAAGGCTGAATATGGGGATTCTCATAGGCAAGATGAAAATAGTTGTCCCCAATTGGCCTAATAATATGAACCAGTAGCAATCGATCGCACCAGCATAATGGATACACTAAAATAGAGGCATCAGTGTCTCAATTTATTGAGAAAAACTGTGAATGGGTCTCCGTTTAATCTACTTCTCTCGTGTAAACCAGCTTGACATTCGGTATAAATAACTGAAACGCACTAGGTTATAGTCCCGCTTGGCTGGAGATTACAAATGGACTCCCTGCTGTCTAAAATTGGAATTTGCTCCTTGTTCCTGTGTGTGGGGATTTCCTGTAGCGGCGGATCCGATGAATCAGACGTTTCCAGTGATCCTGATAATTCCAGCATCTCCTTACAGCAGCTCAGCATAAATCCCTTCGTCCTCACCCGTACTGTTGGAGAGCGTTATCAGTTTCAGGCGATGGGCAGTTATTCCGACGGCAGTCAAAATGATTTGACCGATTCAGTTACCTGGTCCATAGACGACTCCGATGTTGCCAGTGTCGACACCTTCACATCCAAGGGACTGGTCGAATTTCTCTCGACAGGCTCTACTTTCTTGAGAGCCGAGCATGAAAATCACTCGGCCCAG
>JBEVVR010000059.1:0-1369 GCA_040507035.1 Candidatus Thiodiazotropha sp. | reverse complement strand
GTGGATTCCAAGCTAATTAGGGTTTCGCGGGCACGTGTCATCACAACCTCCTTGTTGTTTCTGATGAGTTATAACAACGCTACCTTATCATGGATGAGAGTGCAATATTTTTATGGGTGTCCTTTTTTTCCTTCGGCCCGGAGAGTTCGCACCTCTCCAGACCAGCTGACCACCACCCAACTAAACAGGAGTTGAGCAATGGCTAAAGACCATTCTACGGACAAGAACCGTCTTATTAAAACCCTTAAGGATAATCACACCTCATCCCCACCTTGCCAGACCTGCGTCATACTCGACAGGATCATGGACACCACCGAACTCGCACAAGTCGGGTTCAACGAACTGGGGGCGCTATGCCAGGCCATACGCCGCACCTGTGATCAACACACCACCCCCTATCATCTGGCCGGGACCGGGCAGTACCTGGCCGACGAATGGATCAACACCCTCGATGGGGAACTCGAAACACTGGCGGCAGTGAGACAGGCACAGCAATAAATCGTGCCACTTCAATGATGGGATAGAACAAAGGGGCCGTTGGCCCCTTTCGTTTTATGGATGTCCCCATCATTGCCCTTTGGTCTATTTTAGAGTGGATGTCTGTGTTACTCCTATTTTTTTGATAATTCCTATACTTCAATATGTTAAATAGTGTTAGTAGTACAGGAATAAATAATAGTAGTATCACCATATCTAAGCTGAGCGGTGATAACCAGCCCAAAAAAACTACAATTACCACACCAACCAAGCCTCTAAACAGGATAGTCTTAGTTTCTTTATCCACGCTATTATTTATAAAACTCATTAGTCGCATTCACAACCATTATCATCACCTGCATTAGAAGCATTTTGCATCATTCCGCCTATTCCTCCAATCCCCATACCTGCTGTAAAACCTGCACCCATCTGAATTGAAGCACCACCTAATCCAAAAGTTGCTCCAGTATATGCGCCTGCTGCTGCACCTATCCCGGTAGACCACATTACGTCGCTCCAGTCTACATCATCAAATCCGTTGCCACATTTATTAAATTGTGATGTAAGACTTCCAAAGAAACCCATAGCTCCTCCGAATGCTGCACCACCAGCGGCAGCAGCAGCATTTACCGGAGTTTCACCATTTGGATCAGTATAGTTAAGTGGACTTTGGTAGGCATACCCATAAGTATTCAACCCACCCTCTAAACCTATAGAATCAGATTGAAGGTAACGTCCAGTAGCAGGATCGTAATCCCGAAAGTAGTTGTAATAGTTATTCGTTTCCTGGTCGTAATACTGCCCGGGATACCGCAAATTTAAAACAAACCCCTCCCCATCACCATCCACATCCGCCAGCTCTTCCATCTCACCAAACGGTTGATAATGGCCC
>JBEVVR010000036.1:0-1381 GCA_040507035.1 Candidatus Thiodiazotropha sp. | reverse complement strand
TGGGAACGTATATGGACTCCTCCTTGTATTGCAACCTTTTTGCTGGATAGAGAGAATTTAGCGAGTTCACGTATATCCGGTCTTTATAATGGGGAGCTACCCCTGGCCTTAATGGTGTCATTCATCGTTACCAGGCTCCTTATCGAGGTGGAGGCTTTTTCTGCCGTCGTTCCCATCAGGTTTTGCCTGGTCTGCCTGTGTTCTGCACTATTCCATCAATCTCGGTCACTAATACTCGGCTTACAAACGCGCCGTTGTTGTCATCAATACCACTGTTACTGGGCGACAGGTACTCGGTATTGACCGCCACTGCTCAAAATGGCCCAGGCCATTCTGACCAGTTTATTGGCTAAGGCGACGCTCGTGTTGTTCATGCAATGCATGGCCCGTTGCTTCCTGATCCAGCAACTTAAGCCGTCTGGTTTGTCTCCAACGTTGCTCACCGCTGAACGGGCACCGTGCACTAGCAGGTAACGCAGGTATTTGTCCCCGCGTTTGGAGATCCCCGTCGTTTTGTTGTGGCCCCCGGTCCCTCGATGGCCAGGGACCAGCCCAACGCTGGCACTGGCGTCGCGTCCGCGCCGGAAAGCCGAGCCATCCCCAAACTTGGCGTATAGCGCACCCGCCCCCAGCCAGCCGATACCGGGCATGCGAAACAGTTCCCGGCAAGCGGGTAGCTGCCGGGTCTGCTGGGTTAACGCCTGGGTGATCTCCTTGATCAGCACATCCAGCGATAACAGTTGCTCCAGCAGGTTGCTCAGAATGCCTCTGGCGATCATCGTCAGTTCGTTGTCGGCCGCTTCCAACACCTCCGGTACCTGACGGCGTAGCTGGTTGATGCCCTTGGAAAAGCTGACGCCATATTCCAGAGCGAATCCTCGCATCCGGTTGGCCAGCTGGGTTCGCTGTTTCATGTAGCCTTGCCGCAGTCTATGTTGGCTTGCCAGGTCCTGCTGTAACAGCGTGCGTACCGCAACAAAGTGTGTCTCTGGTCTTTTGGCGGCTTCGTAGATGGCAAGGGCATCGTTTGGGTCGTTTTTATTGCCGCTACGGTATTTGGCGGCAATATGTGCCGGCACCAGATAGACCTCGTGACCTGCTTTGATAAATCGTCTACCCCAATGGTGGGCAGAACCACAGGCCTCCATGCAGATATCCGCCTCCGGGTGTCGTGCGACTAAAAGCCCCAGCTTTTGGGCGTTCATCTTCTGGTTCGATTTGAGCTTGCCGTGTTTGTTGAATACGGCAACTTGAAAAACGCTTTTCGCTAAATCGATGCTGATAATGGTAGTATTTTTCATGGTATGGGCTCCTGGTTTCGTTGACTAACTCTCCCATCCTAACCTGAGGGTTGGGTGGGAGAGGAGTCCATACCATTGAG
>JBEVVR010000020.1:0-1460 GCA_040507035.1 Candidatus Thiodiazotropha sp. | reverse complement strand
TTGGTATGGGATGTGGTTCGGAAGCCATTTGGGGAGCGTATGGTAGTCACTGAGCAGATTCAGATGCCGTTGGGGTTTCCCGGCCAGTATTACGACCAGGAAAGCAACAACTATTACAACTACTTCCGGGACTACGATCCTGCAATTGGGCGGTATCTTCAATCTGACCCAATAGGTTTATGGGGTGGTTTTAATACATATGCCTATGTCGATGGGAATCCTTTAATCTACTATGACTACTTTGGCCTGTTTGGCATGAATGACGTCTATGCAGGCGTATACTGGGCAACTGGTGGTTGGTCGCCCTCACAAAGTACGGTTGACTACGCTGCTGGATTTGGAGATACCATTTCAATGGGAATGACTGATTGGATTCGTGATCAGTTGGATGCAAATAATTCAGTTAATAAATGCTCTAGCGCATACAGCGCTGGCGAATGGACTGGTGTAGGTTTTGGTTTTGCTGCTGGTGGTGCTGCTGGCTGGCGCGCTGGTGGTCGAAAAGCCGCTGGAACAGAGTTTTCTCATTGGATACCAAATAGGATGAGGGGGCCTCGTTCGAGATGGAATGGTAACTACGTTTCACCTAGGCGCCATTATTACCATGATCCATATAGGTATCCGAGTGGTTGGAGAAATTTTGGTCCAAAATTGCCTAAGCCAGCTCAGCAGTTTGATCGTATTCCGAACCCCTATAAGGGTGCAGCAGCAGGTGCTGGTGCAGCTGGCGCAAGTGCGGCAGGTGATAACTGTGAATGTCAGTGAAGCTGTGTTGAGTTATGTATCTCGAGTAATCCATTTAGTATTTGGTAGTAAACGACTTCGTCATTATGAGCAGGTATGTATAGCTGCTTGGCGCTCAACATTATCTGCAGTATTACAAAAAAAATTAGATAAACAACTTGAAAAGTTTGATCTTGTGCAGAGACAGGCTAATGGATTGAAATCCGTCTTTTATAGTCTCAGAGATCCTCAGTATACAACTTGGAAGGAGGATGATTTATTTCCTGTTCTTGGTGAGGAGCAGAAAGTATTTACAGGCACTTTGATTGGAAATATTGAAGATGTTACTGAGTCGGTTAAGTTTAGTGTGTATCTCCATAAGGGTAGATTGTCATCTATTGAATTTGTCTCTGAACCAGGTGCATTAGCATCTCTCTCAAAGGGTCTTCTGATTGATGGCCAAAAAACTTTGGTTGATCTTGAAAGGGATAAGCGGGGTCATCCATAAAGACAAAGGGGCCAACGGCCCCTTTGTTCTATCTCATCATTGAAGTAGCGTGACTTATTGCTGTATCCGTCTCGCAGCCGCAAGTGTTTCGAGTTCGCCATCGAGTGTGTTGATCCATTCATCGGCCAGATACTGCCGGATCCCGGCAAGCTGATAGGGGTTGGTGTGTTTATCGCAGGCGCTGCGGATCGCCTGGCATAACGCGCCCAGATCGCTGAAACCGGATTGA
>JBEVVR010000163.1:0-1478 GCA_040507035.1 Candidatus Thiodiazotropha sp. | reverse complement strand
ACTGGTGAAAGTATGTGCACTGGTACTGGTTAACCGCTTAGGATGTCTAAGCTTGCCCAGGAATAGTGTGTTTAGGTTAACACAGTCCCGACATGACCATAGCCGTTGAATGGGACGTAAAACAACAAACTAACAATTCTCCTTCTGCTGATTCAAGAAGAGCAGATGTCAGTTACTGGCGGAAGTATGTGCACTTAGTACTGGTTAACCGCTTAGGAGGTCTAAGCCTGCCCAGGCATAGTGTAGTTAGGTTAAGTGACCGTCCCGACATGACTTAGCTGTTGACTGGGACGTAAAACAACAAATCAACCAACCAACCAGTTTGTTATGGTGTATTATGTTATGACAAAGAGCTGCATTAATATCCAAGTGTGTTCCGTTCTGCTTTCGCTTCTATTTTCTACTTTTAGATATCACTTCTGTGAGGAAGTCGAGGCTGAATCTCCAGGGATCGCGAGTTGAATCCCCCGCTTCTCCAGTATTTCAGATGAGACTTTAAACCGAGATCTCGTCTCCGTATGGCCTCGTTTCAGTTGGGACATTATACCCAAGTTCACTCCGTCACGGTTCTGAATTCGGTGTAAGTATTCTTTGCATCCTTTATCGTGAATGAGACCGGGTTCAAAACACGCTGGAGGCGAGAATGTTTCCTACCATAAACGGGGCTCCATTGCATATCACATACTTTCGTTTCGCCTTCTGCTGATTCAAGAAGGTTAGTTGTCAGTTACTGGCGAAAGTATATGCACTTAGTACTGGTTAACCGCTTAGGAGGCTTAAGCCGGCCCAGGAATAGTGTGGTTAGGTTAACTGACCGTCTCGACATGACCTAAACTGTTGACTGGGACGAAGAACAACAAATCAACCAACCATATCGTAGATGAGCTGCAATCAGTATAAAGTGAGACGTAACGGCATAGGGTGGTCGGGAGTGGCTTCCAATGCCAGGGCGTCCTACAAGTTAAGATAAAGTAAGGCAAGGGCCTACTCTGCTTGCAGTAAGTGCGGGTGGAGGTTGTTTGGACACTTTTTCTCTCGCATATCGTTTCTTTTTCTCCCTGTTTGGTAGACGGCTCGATATAGACTGAGATACTGTCTCAAAGAGCCGTTTAACCAAAAAAGAACACAAAAAAGTAATAGTCAGGGGCGTAGCTAGGGGCAAGGAAAATCAAATAGTTGTGAGTGGGGGTGTGGGGTTGCACTTTAGATATTTCATATTGCTTTACCTCTTGCCAATTGATACTAAAGTCTTATCCAGTAAAAGAAAATTTCGGCAAAAACACAGGCGTTATTCAATTTTTGTCAGTTTGACAAAATTTCAATACGCATCTGCGTATTTGCGTCTACGTTAGCTACGCCCTTGATAGCAAATAGTGTAAGTGTTTTTCCTGTTGGCATTTGATACTGGTCTTATGCAGTTACGAAAATTTCGGCAGACAAAAACGCAGGTATTATTCAAATTTTGTCAATTTGACAAA
>JBEVVR010000155.1:0-1863 GCA_040507035.1 Candidatus Thiodiazotropha sp. | reverse complement strand
TTTTAATCGGCGTTTTATAATTCAGTTTAGAAACGTACGATTTCCATGTATTTCGTTTAGAGGCCTTTATAGTGCGGCGGGCTTTGGCTCTTTGTGTTTTCACATTATTTAGATTCGTTTTAGTTGGATTTTTGCAGAACTGTGATAAAGCATGTTTTCGTTGTCTTATAGCTTCTTTACATTCGTTATTGTACCATGGATTGCTTTTCTTTGGGTTTGTCGAGGTCTTTGGGATACATGTATTAGATATTTCTGTGAGAGAAGAAGTAAAATCAGTGACAAGATCAGTGGAATTTTTAAAATTTTCAATGTTTAAAGACTGATTACATAACAAATGAAACTGTTCCCAGTTCGCTTTGTTTAGTTTCCATTTCGGATTATGATCTTCAACTGAAGAAATTAAACTTTCAATCAAAATCGGAAAATGATCACTTCCATGTTGATCTTCACATACAGACCAGTTGAAGTCCAGAAAAAGTGACGGATGGCAAAAAGAAAGATCTAAAGAGGAGAAAGTGCCAGTTGCAGGATGAAGGTAAGTATGGGACTTATCATTCATCAGACAAAGATCGTTATTTGTAAGAAAATTCTCAATGATTTCGCCTCTAGTGTTATTTTTGGTACAACCCCACAGCATATTATGACCATTAAAATCACCTAATAATAAGTAAGGTGAAGGAAGTTGTTGTAGTAAAGTATCTAACTGTTGAGGTTGTAACTTGAAGTTAGGAGGTACATAGACAGAACAAATAGTTATCTCTTTATCTAAAGAGACTGAAACAGCAGCAGCTTGCAGAGCTGTCGTAAGTTTTATTTCTCGTTGTGGACAAGATGTATGAACTAAAATAGAACTGCCTCCGGACGGTTTTTGACCGTCTGTATGAACATAATTATACAAATTGTAACCTTTGAATGTAACATTGTCATCAGGTTTTAAAAACGTTTCTTGAAGACAAAAAACTGATGGTCTTACCAGAGCTAACAGTAATAAAATTTCATTATAATTTGGTTTAAGACCTCGACAATTCCATTGAATAATCTTACTTTTAATTTCCATGATTAATTATAATTATTGGAGAGATATATATGTAGACTGGAAACTATGGAGATGGAGGGAGAATTGGTGACCAAGAAGCTTTATCACTGGATTGAGAGTGATCAAGAGTGTCAACGAACTCCATTTCACTCTCGTCACTCAATGTTTCGTATCTGTTCTGAAGCTGAAGCTCGTCTTTGGAACCTTTTTGTAGTCTGTCTGACATGACTTGCTTCTTTTTATCTTTATTGGCTTTCGGAGAGGGCGGTTTATTATTTAGTTGACGTTCTCTCCTTTGTTGTTTCTGCCAGTCCTTTCGCATCATCTCCAGGGTAGCATTTTTCAGGACTGGCTCTTCCTTTGATGTTTGCTTACCCTGACTA
Organism: Candidatus Thiodiazotropha sp.; assembly: GCA_040507035.1. GTDB lineage: Bacteria > Pseudomonadota > Gammaproteobacteria > Chromatiales > Chromatiaceae > Thiodiazotropha. The sequence continues at coordinate 444 of JBEVVR010000155.1, read as the reverse complement.
GGAGCGGATGCTGTGTTTGTGTTTTCGGTCACTGTAACTTGTTTTGTTTGTGTTGTTGACGATTGTTGTTTATTGTTTGGTTCAGACGTTTGTTCACCGTTAACTCCCTCTGAATCAAGGATAGTCACCGGATCAGTTTGTGTAGTGGCATCAGTTAACGTTACAGGTTTGACGGTAGGTTTGATAATACTTGCGTAACTAGATCCTGGGACAGGAGGTGGTGATTCAACAATTTTCCGCGCTTCTGGAAAAGAGATGTTTCTTGTAAATTTAACTCTGAGAATTTCTTTTTCTTTATGCCAGATTTTGCATTCCTTGGAGTTAGCGTCGTGGCCTTCTCCACAGTTGACACATTTGACTGGGTTTTTACATTGACTTTCATGGTGAGTTGCCGGTTCTCCGCATTTTGAACAAACTGGGTGGCTTTTACACTTATCTTCGTGA
>JBEVVR010000077.1:0-1872 GCA_040507035.1 Candidatus Thiodiazotropha sp. | reverse complement strand
GCACAAAGAAGACTGTGAAGGCATCAATAAATCCTCAACGCGAATTGATATGCCATCAGAAAGCAAAAGCCACATCACATTTAAAAACTATCAAAACCAAATGCCTGTTCCATATGTCATCTACGCCGACTTCGAAAGTATCATCAAACCCAAAACAGCAAAAGTGGGAGATAAATCAGAAATAACAAGTGAACACGAAGCGTGCGGATTTGGCTATCAAGTTGTCAGATACGACAATGTGGCTTACCCACCGGTAGTATACCGTGGTCCTGATGCTGTTGAGGTGTTTCTTCAAAGGCTAAACCAGGAGCGGAACTTCATAAATATGGAATTTAAAAACCCAGCACCGATAACAATGACAGAGCAAGACATTACAGACTATGAGAAAGCCACACATTGCTGGATATGCGAACAAGAATTAGGAAACTACGAAAACAATCCAAAGGTCAAAGATCACTGTCATTTATCAGGCCGATATAGGGGTGCTTCACACAAAATCTGCAACGTTAAACTTAAAATACAACCATACAGAACAAAAATACCCGTTGTCTTTCATAATCTCAAAGGCTACGATAGTCACCTCATAATGCAAAAAATCCACAAAGCCCATGGGCGCATCACGTGCATCCCAAATAATGCTGAGAAGTATATTTCATTCAGTATTGGGCAGTTAAAATTCTTAGACAGTTTCCAATTTATGGCCTCATCATTATCCAAACTCGTGGAAAACACTCCAGACCTAAAGATAACCAGAGAAACCTTCTCAGGGGCACCACTTGACAAAAGAACTTATGAGGTCAGCAAATTTACCTCTGTAGACAGCCGCAAGATTGTGCTGCGGGAGCTGATTGATAGGTCGAAGTTGGAATACATTGTGAATAATCCAGATAAATTTGAGTTGGGTAGCCGGTTTATTAAGGGCCAAAAGGTTGATAATGATTCGCAGCTTACCTTGTTGAAAGAATATCTATCCAGAACAAACAACAGGGGCGAATGTTTAATGACTTACCACCAGCGCAACGGGTTTGGGCGATACTGGACAACCGAAAAGATGGGCCTGCAGAATATGAGCCGAAAGATAAGACACACCCTTTGCAAGGACAAAATGTTGGATATTGACATGAAGAATGCACACCCCACCCTGCTTTCTGGATATTGTCACGCCCATGGGATCCCGTGTGATGGGCTTGATAAGTATATCTCAAACAGAGAAGAAATGCTTGTGGAGTACATGAAAAAAAATAATACCTCGCGAGACGAAGCCAAGAAAACACTGCTGGCGATAATCAACGGCAAAGAGATACACCTGAGCCAGGATGATCCGGACTGGCTAGTTAGTTACTATCGTGATATGCAGGGAATACTGGAAAAAGTTTGTGAGTTGAACCCGGAGCTTCATGAGCTTGCCAAAAAGCAAAAGACTGAAAGGGGATCATCTTACAACATAAAAGGATCGACTGTCAATTTGCTGATGTGCAAAATGGAAAACCAAGCACTGATGGCAGCATTTGATTTCTTAACCCAAGAAGGAATTGAGGTCAGCGCCTTGGTGTTTGATGGGTTGATGATTTATAAGAACGAAACCTTAAACATTGAGGACATCCTCAAAGGATGCTCGGCTGCCGTCAAAAAGACGGGGCACAATATTACTTTCACAGTCAAAGAAATGGATGAGGGATATGACGTGCCCAGCACCATGGAACCAACCCCGGCTTTTGAGTTGCTACGGAAGGGCGTCTATCCTTATGAGTATGTTGACAGCTTCGAACGATTTAACGAAACAACCCTGCCACCAATTGAGGCATTCTACAGCAAACTCACAGATGAAACCATCAGTCAAAAAGACTATGAACATGCCCAACGAGTCTGGAA
>JBEVVR010000164.1:0-1897 GCA_040507035.1 Candidatus Thiodiazotropha sp. | reverse complement strand
AGTGTTCCCCTTGGGAGACAGGATGGAGATTCCTCTGCATCCATGTCCTCCAAGGCAGACCACCTATTATGCTGCCTAATCGGATCATCAGATCCTTTCGGCTGTCTGTCAGATTCAAGTTTCTCCTTTCCCCGTGATTTAGGGTCAGGAGTCTTGTCTGCAGAGTGCTGTTTGTTTTTGTCGTGTTTTACGAGAGAGTCACGAACAATTTTTTCTAGTTTTTTGTCAGCTTTTTGTTGTTTTGCTTTTTGTTTTTGACTAAGCTGTTCTTCGGCAGATGCTTCGTTTGATGCTACATTGTATGACGTAGACTGTGGAGCTGGTGTGATAAGCACAGGATCTGTCTGTGTCATAGCATCAACTAATGACACTGTTGCTCCAGCAGTCTTCGTTATGCTAGCATAACTTTTACCTGGTGCTGCCGTATAGCTGTCAACAATTTTCCGCGCTTCTGGGAACGATATGTTTCTTGTGTATTTCACCTTGAGAATTTCTTTCTCGGTGTGCCAGGCTTGACATTGCCGCGAGTTGGCGGGGTGGTCTTCCTTACAGTTGTAGCATTTAGCAGGATTTTTACAGTCGGTTTCATCCCTACAATGCTGAGGCTGACCACAGTTTGCACATATCGTTTCTTTCTTGCATCTGTCCTCGTGATGTCCAAACATCTGGCACTGATAACATCGCAGTGGGTTTGGAATGTAGACATCAACGGGGACACGAAGAAAGGCAATTTTTAGTTGCTTTGGTAGAACTGACGTGTTGAAGGTGAAAACGAAAGTGTTTGTGTCTTTTAAGGTACCGTCTCTACGAACTTTTATTCTGCGGACACCAATCACACCCTGCTCCCTCATGTTCTCAAGGATCTCTTGATCGCTGCACCCTTTTAAATCGGGGCAGCGAACAACGCCCTTGCAGGAGTTGAGGGAGCCATGGAGAGACACTTTGACACTGAGGTCGAAGAATTTGTCCAAGCGCAATAGACTTTCTATCTGCTTTTTGTTGACATATTCAACGAGTAAGTCACCTGATTTAAGCTTTTTGATGCTTTTTGGCACGCCAGCAATGCCATTAAGCACTTTCTCAATTACAAACGGAGAAACACTTGACATTTGCCTTTCTTCTGTTGATGAAATCACCAAGAAGCGTGGAGAAGCTGAAGACGTCGCCGGTTGACTTTGTTCATTCTCTGACATGTCGTCAGAGTCGATTTGACGTGGCCGTTTCGAATTGTTTTGAGAAGCTTTGGGATTTGAAGTTGGGGGGGCCATGAGAAATAATGAGAACAGTTCATCTCCCGTGCTCTCCACCCGCCGTGGAGCCCAACAAGGGAGCACTTATGTGGAGTGGATATCCTAAACTCCAAGTGCTAGAGATACACTGAAGATATACTCGGATAGGACATAATGCCTACACGATTGACCCCTCAGCCGCCGCCTTCTAGGAATGAAAATAGTATAGAAATAGGATTTATGGGCACATGGTGGGTATCAGAACGATACAAAGGTAGGAAGAGAGAGTGAAGATGATTCCCAGGGCATGGCACGACCAAGCCGATTGGTCATATTCGGGCCCATATGACCTCCCGTCTAGTTGAAATCTGGGCCAAAGTGACGTGTTGCAGACTGACTACGTCGCAGGCAGTCCACTCAATCACCAGGATCCCTTCTTCCAACGACACGGGTCGCAGCTCACGGCAAACGAGCCGCCCCCTTTTAGACTGCCTCTTACGTCACGCAGAGGGATACGTCTGGCCTATTCTATCCCGGGACCAGCACGGGGACTGAATAATTTAGGTATACTTGGTTTACAATTATAGCATTTTTACAGAAGACTTCTGTTATGATACAACCTTATTCCCATTCGAAACAGAAAAAACATTAGTGTCTGCACAATCCCC
>JBEVVR010000019.1:0-1948 GCA_040507035.1 Candidatus Thiodiazotropha sp. | reverse complement strand
TGTCGACACCTTCACATCCAAGGGACTGGTCGAATTTCTCTCGACAGGCTCTACTTTCTTGAGAGCCGAGCATGAAAATCACTCGGCCCAGGCGAGTATTACCGTGAATCACGCCACCCAGGCACCGACACTGGAGCAGATCACGATTCAGCCCGCTTCCCAGAGCCAGAATGTTGGGACGAGTTTGCAGTTTGAAGCCGTCGGCAGCTACTCGGATCAAACCACGAGCACGATCACTGACCAGGTGGACTGGTCTGTTGATGATCCCGCTATTGCTTCAGTCGACAATACCAATCAGAAGGGACTGGTTGAATTTCTATCAACAGGCACAACCACCTTGAGAGTCGTGCAGGGTCAATTCTCGGCACAGGCGATCCTAACCGCAACCGATGACTCACAGACGACCCCGGTACTGCAGGGCATCAGGGTTCAGCCCTCTTCTCTGACCCTGAGTGTTGGCGCTGATTATCAGTTTACAGCCATTGGCGACTATTCAGACGGATCAAGCAGCACTGTGACTGAGATTCTTGACTGGTCGGTAAGCGATAACAGCATCGCTTCGGTGGACAACGCAAACAGCAAAGGCCTGGTTAGCTTTCTCTCCCCCGGCTCGACAACCGTGACAGCCTTCGGCGACGGCGTGTCGGGGCAATCAGCATTGACGGTGACGAGTAATACATCGAATAGATACCCCTCACTATTGAGAACAAGCCCTGACAACCCACGCTATTTTGAAAACGCTGAAGGCGATGAAGTGCTGTTGGTCGGTTCCCATACCTGGCTGAATGGACAGGACGCCGGCCCATCCGATCCCCCCGCCCTATTCGACTATACCGCCTGGCTCGATTTCCTGGAGCAGCACAACCACAATTTTTTCCGCTTATGGAGCTGGGAACAGGCCGCATGGACCAATAACGAACCCTTGAAATGGTATCTGGACCCACCCCAATACGCACGAACCGGTCCGGGCGATGCACTCGATGGTGGTCTCAGGTTTGATCTCACCCAATTCAATGAGGACTATTTCAACCGTATAAGACAACGCGTTATCGAGGCCGGTAATCGCGGTATCTACGTAGCGGTGATGCTGTTTCAGGGGTGGAGTGTCACCACCAAGGAGGGACACGGTGTCAACGACCCCTGGGATGGGCACCCATTCAATGCTCAGAATAATATCAACGGCATCGATGGTGACATCAACGGTGACGGCAATGGCACCGAGCTCCACGAAATAAACGGCCTGACAGCCTGGCAGGAGGCCTTCGCAAGAAAAATGGTGGATACTGTCAACGACCTCGACAATGTGATCTATGAGATCAGTAACGAAAGCCACACCGGATCGACGGCATGGCAATACCAGATGATCGATTTCATCCGAACTTACGAAGCAACCAAGCCCAAACAACACCCCATAGGGATGACTGCCATCTGGCCCGGCGGCACCAACCAAGAGCTGCTTGCCAGCCCTGCTGACTGGATATCCTTAAATGGCAGTCTGGACAACCCGCCCGTTGCGGACGGAGCCAAAGTGATCCTTGCCGATACCGATCATCTTTGCGGCATCTGCGGCAACCGGGGTTGGGCCTGGAAGAGTTTCACCCGCGGCGAGAACCCCCTGTTCATGGACCCCTATATCGATGTTTACGACTCCATCGATATACCGCTGAACGATCCGCAGTTTGTCAGCCTGAGGGAGAGTCTGGGTTACATCAGATCCTATGCGCAACGAATCGATCTATCCCGTACTGTTCCCTGTGGCGGGCTTGCCACATCGCAAAACTGCCTGGGCTATAAATCGGCCACTCAGGCTGAATTTCTGGTCTATTTCCCAAGCGCTGAAACGGTCAATATTGACCTCACCGGTGCGAACTTCGACTTGGATGTGGAGTGGTTCAATCCAGCAAACGGTTCTGCTCAGTCTGGCGGCACAGTGACGGGTGGATCCTCC
>JBEVVR010000012.1:0-2058 GCA_040507035.1 Candidatus Thiodiazotropha sp. | reverse complement strand
GAAATCAGTGCTTATTTACATTACGTCCCATTATGTAGGTCCTCTGGGTAAACTTGGGTATAAAGTTCATAGAATCAAAATTTTAAATGTACACACTGACTGTTCGTCTGTCCGTCCGCCCCAACAAGGGCTAGCCAACAAATTTAGGGCTCTCACACCGGTTCATACATACAGTTCTATGTACACTGTGTCCATATAATATTATTATTTACAAGTCTGTATTTTGCTCACCACATGCCCTAAGGCTAATAGCGTTTAGTTAGCCACCCTAGGTAAACTCGGGTAAAGATGTTTTAGAACCGAGTCCATAGCAACCCCTTCCTTCGGTGGGGCAGACTGTCTCATGCCCGGAAGAATAGTCGCTTCATCCGTCGTCGTAGAGTAGGACACCGAAGGTTGGTCACGTGGTTTGTCTTTGTCTACCTTAATTCTGTCAACACAGAAAATGGCTAGCCGTTCGCAACAACCAGGTGCTTCGTGGGGTAGGGTTTCCTTATTTTTTCGATATCTCAAGTATAAAAATATCAAGCCCCCTGCTATGAGGCATACGCCGCTGTTAATTATTATGTATGCCCATAACGGCCAAGAGTTGTCCCGAATTTGCACCCTACGCATGCCCTGAAGTTTCAATATAAAATCATCCATGGGTATTCTTTTGATTGTGCTTAAATTCGTGGGTATTTCAATTTTCGTAAAGTTTGGGAGAGCTTTTTCCAAAGGGTTCCAAATACGAAATTTAGTCTTATTTTTTAGTTCGATTAGATTATTAAAAGGGTCCATGATGGAAACATGTTCTTCAAATTGGTAGTAAGGTGGTAAGTTTAAGAAATTACTAGATCCTGAACATCCGGTCCCTAGCCTTATAATATCTAAGGGCGGATTCAGAGTTTTAGTGTGCTGTGTCATTGCAGATTTCTGGCCTTCATTTTCAGTACAGACTATAGAAAAGGTAAGGGGTTCGGTTAAACTCACCACCCACTGACCCACGGAAAGATATTTAGCCTGTGGTAACACGCTATTAGGGATCACTACCCTATGACAATACGCGTCTATATCCGCATTGTTCTTAAAGAATAAGGCTAAAATGCACAGGCGGTGTAAATTGACGGGGAGGACTGCGTTCCTAGGCGTGCAGTATCTCATGACAGCGTTGCTGCAGGCTTGTACTTCATCAGAATTCAGCAGAGCATAGTTGCTCCGTTCTTTGTTTATCAATAGCCCAGTATATTGAACATCGTATGTAGCTACCATCTCTGGTAAACTTTGGTAAGTTGAAGATGAATTGACCCAGGGGAGTGGTAAAGTATGGATTTTATAAACCTCATACTCCCCATTCTGGTCAAGCAAAGGGATGGTGATAACAACAAGAATTTTATCATCATGCAAGACCGTTTTACATATCAACGTGCGATAAAAGTACCAAATGTCCGTCTCCGGGTCCTCAGGAAGTTTAAGCGAAAAGGGTAATTTAGTTTTTACTGTAAGCAAGAGCTGTTTCAAATTTTTAGGAGTTATCAGACTAGGACTTAAATGATTGAGAGATAACATATTAAGTTCCAATCGTAAGTTTTCCAAATAAAAGTTGGCACGTAAAATAGCATCCTTGATGCCACTGATGATAAGATCCATTTGCGCATACACATTTACAAATGTTTCTACCTTTTCCAAGCGTTTTTGAATGGATTGTGTCAGTTCTCTTAGTCGCTGATCAAAGAGGTTGACACATTTTACTAGATCAAGTATGGCCATGCGATTTTCTGCGATTTGTGTTCTGGAGACATTAAGTATTGACATTTGTTCTTCAAGCATATGTACTATGTCTTGCTGATTTCTTGACAATTCAGTGAGGGCTCGTCTTACATCCTCAAGGTCACTTTCTGAAATTGTGCCAAACATGAAAGACATTATTTTCCCTACCACGGGGAGGATACTCCTGCGATCCCTTGACCCCAGTGATTCGTAATCTGAGTAACTTTGCAATATGCCCTCAAGAACTTTATCTAGGGAATCAATTTCTTCTCGTAAGTTTGTAAGTGTATTAGAAAAACTTTCCTGTCT
>JBEVVR010000066.1:0-2082 GCA_040507035.1 Candidatus Thiodiazotropha sp. | reverse complement strand
AGGGATCTTTCAAGGTCTCAAAATGATCCCGTCGATCACCGAGGAGATGGACGACTTTGATCAGCCTCCATGACTGTAACTCTTTGATACTCGTGCTGACATTGGACCTGGCCACACCGAGGGTCTCGGTTATCTCCTCCGCATTCATGGGGTTCGAGGAGAGGAAGAGCAGGGCCTGAATCTGTGCCACTGTGCGATTGACACCCCAGCGGGTACCCATTTCGCCCCAGTGCAGAATGTATTTCTCCATGACCGGTGTAAGTTTCATGACATTAATTACAGTAGTTTCTGTAAATACAGAAATTAGTGTATAAATTCTATTTTGTCAAGCTTTTTGCCATATTCTATTGAACACGGCGTCAGGATTGAACGGGTATTAGATTGTTGTTATGTAGGTACAGACAATCTATGGACAGCTCTATATAGGGCATTTATCCTTTGCAGTAAACAGGATCGATATGTTGGAAATGAAGGCCAAAGGAGAGGGCTATGGAACTCTCATCAATGAATTCGGGATGGAACCAAACAAAGTGGATGAAATTGAGTGCTCTTGCTGCTGGAATAGTGGGACTTTTAGGTTTTGTCTATTCGACTTCCAATGCTGATGAACGCTCTACACAGGATGTATCAGTCGATTTGAGTAGCTTTTTTTTTAAAAGCCTTTCTTGATAGGCCGTTATTAGATAGTGAAAGGCGCAAACTCCCGGTAGGCATGCCTGTGACGGCTGAGTTTTGGGCCGGCCTGCAACAGCAGTGGTCGCAACTGTCAGGTACAAAGCGGCAAGCGGTTCGTGATTACCTGGATCACGGGGCCGATGAGCCCATGCCTGATCGGCTTTACAGTCAGTTGATAGGCTTATCCCCGGCTGATGCAATGGAATTTAAAGCGATAGACTCCACAGAAAAGATGAGCCAACTTTTGGACGAGACATTAAACCATTCGAGGACATTGATGAGGATGAGATTGGGCGTATCTTCGTGGAGCCAACTAGGTACAATAATGCCCCGTCCCCTTGATCACATGCCTGGAACGCCCTATCCCTAATTGTTAACTAGGCGAAAAAGTAGAGGCTCTAGTTAGTTGTGACTTGATATTCCATCAATTGGTTAGCTGGAGTCAATTTTATTCATAGATCATTTGATCCAGTCATTGACGAACATGGAGTGAGGTATGACATGATGTCCGAATCCGTCTTTACACCTGAACCCTCGGCAAACAAGATCAACTGGGTGCTGGCAGCTGTTGCCATCCTGGTATTCCCTGCGGTGCTCATCGCCCGACAAAGTGTAGTAGCTGCAGTAGTAGTTAGCGGGGTCGCGATTGTTGCTTTTGCCTATCTTGTTTGGCGTGTAAAAAACGCGCGCATTTTGCTCGATGACAGCCAGATATCCATCATGGACAGCTATAGCACCCGCCGGATCAAACGCACTGAGATCAAGACCACAGCTTTGGTGCCGAACCTTTCGGGAGTCAGATCGGGTCAGACGGCGGTGTTGCTATTGCTTGACGATTCCGGTCGAAGTCTTGTGCAACTCTACGCCCCCTACTGGTCGATCGATACATTGAGAGAAATCGCTGCAGAGCTCGGTGGTCCCAGCTGGACCGCAGAGTCTGCAACCACAGTGAATGACCTCAAGGAGAGATTTCCCAAAGCCTTCGGTTAGATCGATCGCAACACAGAGGTATCAATGCGGCCAAGATCATCATGGCCAAGACAAGCCATGTGTCTGGGCTCTATGCGGGTTGACGGCCATCCTCAATTTTTTTGCAAATTGAAGTTTATGGAAACTCAAACCCCTTCTTTTTCCACCAATCGATCATCTTCTCATTGACGGCATTCCAATCAACCCGATCAGTTGGACTATTGGTGCGTCCCATCTCGGCGGCTGTTTTATCCAGAAGCTTCACATACTCCTGTTTCATTGCTTCAGGTGCATGAGTGAAATGTTCTACATCGCTCATGTTGTCACTCCTTATAACATAAATGGCGATAGGGCCTGTGGTTTATTACTGATCAGATTTATCAACCAATAGCTTTGTTATATCAACACGGCAATCTTAGGGTATTAGTCCGTAGTGGA
>JBEVVR010000116.1:0-2134 GCA_040507035.1 Candidatus Thiodiazotropha sp. | reverse complement strand
GTTTATAAGATATATTGCTCAGTTATCAATGAACGTCTTTCCAGATGGGTAGAAGAAAATGACAAAGTAACAGATGAACAAAATGGCTTTCGAAGGAAAAGAAGTACAATCGACCATGTCTCCTCACTTACAAGTTTAATTGAAACACGTAAAAAACTAAAAAAGTCAACGTTCTGCGCCTTCATAGATTTCAAGAAAGCCTATGACTCTATTAACCGAGAAAAATTATGGCAGAGATTGTCTGAAATTGGTGTTTCTGGAAAATTATTTAAGACTATAAGGTCCCTTTATTCATCTGTTACTTCATGTGTTAGAGTCAACAGCATGCATACGGACTGGTTTGATGTTAAATGTGGTCTCCGACAAGGCTGCATTTTATCACCAATCCTATTTAATCTTTATATAAATGACCTAGTCCTGTATTTGAAGTCTTTTGGTAAAGGTGTGAAATGTAATGACGATTATATCTGTACTCTGCTGTACGCAGATGATGTGGTTTTGCTTGCCGAAACGGAACAAGATTTGCAAGTTTTGTTAGAGGCACTGAACGGTTGGTGTTTGTCTAATAATATGACTGTAAACGTTAACAAGAGTAATATTGTGCATTTTCGTAACCCGACGGTAAAGAAAACTGACTGCATCTTTAAATGCGGTAATAATATATTGAAAATTGTCGACAGTTATACCTACCTTGGGGTATTCCTAACAGAACACCTGGATTTCGAGCTAACCGCAAAGTCTGTAGCTCAAAGCGCAAGTCGAGCGTTGGGGCTCTTGATAGCTAAGTATAAGTTAGCCGGCGGTTTGCCATATAATGTATACACGAAACTGTACGAATCGGTAGTTTGTCCGGTTATTGACTATAGTGCTAGTATTTGGGGATTTAAATCCTACTCTTGCATAAATGCTGTGCAGAATAGGGCTATGCGAGTCTTCTTGGGGGTCGGTAAATATACACCCACCACTGCTTTGCATGGGGAATTAGGGTGGGAACCGTGTATATCTAGACAATGGTCTTGCATTGGCCGACATGTTGTTAGAATGTCATGTACAAACAGTAGTAGGCTGAATAAACGTATTGCATTATGGGCGTCCGATAATGCATCTCAGCAATGTAGGAACTGGTTTTTCGTTTTTGCTAAACGGTGCAAGGAGCTAAACTTAAACTTTGATGCAAATATTAGCCGTCCTATTAGTAAGATACTTGTTAAGAGCTTGCATAGTGCGATTCTACAGGAATATAAAGCCAATTGGTTTACCAGTATAAACAGTAAAGTTGGTCCCTCGGGCAGGGGCAATAACAAGTTGCGAACGTATTGTCAGTTTAAGTCTGTATATGAGGTGGAACAGTATTGCAAGATGATTTTACCTTTAAGACATCGTGCAGCGTTTGCCAAATTCCGCTGCGGCGTAGCTCCGCTGCGGATAGAAACTGGCCGGTTTGAAAATAAACCTTTAGAGGAACGTAAATGCCCGTTTTGTAACGCTATAGAAAGCGAATCGCATACACTTTTGACTTGTAATTTATACACCGATCTTAGATCAGAATTATTTCTTAAAGCTCAAGCCGTAAATGAGGAGTTTATATCTTTTTCCACTGAAAATAAGTTAATATTTCTGTTTTCCAACCATAATATGATTAGACTGTGTGCCAAAACCTGTTTTAATATTCTCCAAAGGAGAGCTTTTTATCTTTGTAAGTAATATTTCTCCTTTCAGATTTGTATATTCTGTAGGTATGTGCGTTTTAAATACTGAATAGCTTCTGCTAACCACAATCTCCTTTTGTTGAATGTTGTTTCTTTTAACCATTGCTCGAATGTTAATGGAGGCAATATTTTACACTAGGAGCAAGAAGTTTTTAGATTAGGGGAAGCCAGTTTTATATTGTATCACGTGTAGGTACTACTTTATGTTGTATATTTTGTGCTAAGTAATGTATGTATAGTTTTAGTCTCTTATAACTCTCTTCAGAGTGGCAATGTACATTGTATTTCTTAATATTTTATTGTCTAGTTTTATGTATGTACATTGATGAGACTTTAATAAAGATTAATACTTTTAATTTTTAATCACAGGATACCAAATAATTTATCTAATATTTCATTCACTTGATTTTCTAACATGTTGAGAC
>JBEVVR010000054.1:0-2163 GCA_040507035.1 Candidatus Thiodiazotropha sp. | reverse complement strand
TTGGAAACTAATGCTGAGAATTTAGAACCCAGCTTAAGCAAGGGTCAGTAGAGGGAAGTAGCAAAGATTTAATAAATACATATTATTCGGGAGCCAATACATTAAGAAAAACTGTCATGAACCGGATGTTTATTGATAATGGTGATAACTAATTTGTACCTGATCGCTATCGCCGAAGTTATATACTCTTAAAGTCAAAAGTGGCATCACGTGGACAAAACAGAAGGGGCTTTTATGTTAAGTTGTATTATTACTTCATTTTTGATGCAACATGGTATAAGATCTGTGAACAGTGCTTAGATTAATACTCCTTAATTCTGATATCAAAACTCTAATATCAAATGCATGTATTGCAAAAGAATTTATTTAAAAGAAAACCCCCAAAAAACAGCAAACTTCTACATGGCATTCGTTGGTGTCGAGAAGCGTAATGTCTTGCTTATTGATACGAAATAATTACTAAACTGACAGCCCCGGGCCCAGGGGGTGGGCTTCAGGGCTTTGGTCCCTCCATCTGAGCCTCTACGTAGCTTGGTGGGTTTTGCGCTGGCCTACTGATCTAGCAGACCGGATTCGAATCTCGCTGGAGGCAAGAATCTTTCCAACCATAAAAGGGGTTCCATTGCACACAGCCTATCTCATGTACTTTATTTCTCTGAAGGGATGTGAGGCGATTCTAATCAGATTCACAACATATATTTCCTTCCCTTTGAACTTCCTGGCAGTCAAGGATAATGACAGGGGAAGTCTCGGATAAGAGTATGTTAATGCGGACGAGTACATTGTCGTATGATAGTCCGGGTAGCTCAGTGGCTGTCCTGTTGACCTGGATCTAGTTCTGGCGTTCGATTCCCGCTAGAAGCGGAAATCTTTTTTCAGCGTTGCTCACAGGATTTTTAGAGTATCCCGTTGTCCTGATGACTGAAATGCTATTAAAAAGAATGTACAATCGCAAGTCAGCTCAGTCAAACAGGTTTTCAGGATTTTGACACTGATATTCAGTATCACCTTGCAAAACCATGCTGATCAGACTGCGCAAATCCATAGGAGTTCTAATGATTGCATACAAGTAGTGACACGAGATAACCAACAAAGTGGCATGTGCGCTCAATAACTAATGTGCGCTGAGCCGAGACCCAAGCATCTGCCCAGTCTGATCTGAGTTTGTTTTTTTTGTTGTTTTTTGCTGTCAGCATGGAGCTAGCTTTGAATTTTGGCTACTCTTTGGCCGGAAGGTGAAGATTGTGATCTGACTGGGCGGATTCCCAGGCTGATCTAAGTCATTAATGGGCACTTAAATGCCACTTTCTTTTTTTTTTTTTTCTGTGTTGCAGCCCAATTATATCACACAGATAGTTCAAGCTACAGCGCACGTGCAGTGTGACGTAGTGTCAAAAAAATCAGAGGTCACGCAGGTGTTTAATTGCCAGACAACTTTTCGTCCAAGTTTGCCAGCATGGGCGGTGCTTGTAGCTTTGAATCTGTGTTAGGAAACATTTCATTGGATTTTTAAGTTTATAGCGTGACAAGTTGTAGGATGGTTTAAATGATCGGTTTAAACGACTGATTCAACAGTCAATCGAAATTACCTGTATGCATGGATTTCAAAATAATTTGGCACAATTTTTCTTCTTGTTGAGTAGAAGTGTCATATGAAATATTTATTCAAGTAGGTCAAGGTCACACTTGAAGGTCAAATGAAAACAATAGTCATTAGCTGAGCTTGTCCAGCCTACTTCCTCCTGTTTACTTAATAGAAAATTTGATATAGAGATAAACTGTCAAAGCATGGTGTTCTTAAGAATGGAGCAGTTTGTTTTGACATAGTTATGGGTCACTAAATCAAATAGCGTGGCTGGACAAGTTGTTCCTGGACAACCATTTTAGTTTATCTCAGCTCCTTGAAACTTGCAGGTATCCAGGAAGGCCAAAATATTTTGGACCTTGTTGAAAGAGGGCCTGGTTCTCGCACAATAAAGTTGTGGAGGGGATAGAGGTCTTTGTCATATATACCTTTGAATGTATGTATGTTCACCTGTTGTCATCGCTCTAGCAACCTCATTTATTGTCTCGCCTGCGTAGCAGAAGCGAGACATATGTACCGCTTTTCTGGTGTCGTCGTCGTTGGCGTTGGCGGCGGCATAAACTTTAGTTGAGTTTTTG
>JBEVVR010000150.1:0-2190 GCA_040507035.1 Candidatus Thiodiazotropha sp. | reverse complement strand
GCTACAAACTAACACGAAATAAAGTAACTGCGGCTATAAGGAAGGCTAAGACTCTTGAAACGGAGAAACTGGCACAGAAACTTAGAAACAATAATATTAACTCCAAAGATTGGTGGAAAACTCTAAAAAATTTCATTAAACCAGGACAAACGTCAAGTATCCCGCCATTATGCAAAGATGATGCCATTTATTCAGATCCTAATGATAAAGCCAATATATTCAACATCTTTTTTACTGAACAAACAATGCTAGATGAAACTAACGCTTCTCTCCCTTCAATGAATTATACCCCTGCCTCAACTTTAAGTTCAGTTTCCACTACACCTCTTGAAGTTGAATCAATATTTAAATCTTTAAAAACAGGCAAAGCTGCAGGCCCCGACTGTATTAATAATAGGCTCTTGAAAGAAGTTGCTACCGCTTTATCCTTTCCTGTCTGCGATCTCTTTAACTTCTCTTTAGCAAATGGCAAAGTTCCAAGCTTATGGAAACAAGCCAATGTAACACCCATCCATAAGAAGAATGACCCCTCGGACTTTTCGAATTATAGGCCAATTTCACTCCTAAGTACCATAGGTAAATCACTCGAAAAGATAATACATAAACATGTTTTTAATTTCCTTCGAGCTAACACTGTACTAACTAACTTACAGTCTGGATTTATACCAGCAGACTCAACAGTTAATCAGCTTGTCGACATTTACAACACCTTTTGTAAAGCCCTAGATGAGGGAAAAGAAGTTCGTGCCATTTTTTGTGACGTTAGCAAGGCCTTTGATAGGGTATGGCACCAAGGTCTTTTGTTTAAACTTAAATCAGTTGGTATCACTGATTCTCTCTTGGACTGGTTTGAAGATTATTTGAGTAATAGGAAACAAAGAGTTGTCCTGCCTGGTGCAACTTCCAGGTGGACAAATATAAAAGCGGGAGTTCCCCAAGGCTCAATACTTGGCCCACTTTTATTCCTTGTATATATTAATGATATTGTTGATGATATTGATTCAAGTATTAGACTTTTTGCGGATGACACTAGCCTCTATATAATAGTAGAAAATCCTATCCAAGCAGCAATTCAGCTTAACGAAGATCTTGAAAAAGTGCATCAGTGGGCTTCAAAGTGGCTAGTTACATTTAATCCTACTAAGACAGAGTCCCTTTTATTTACTCGGAAGCAAAATAGGCCATATCACCCACCAGTAAGTTTGAACAATAATGTAATAACTGAAGTGACAAACCACAAGCATCTAGGAGTAACCTTTTCCAGTGATTGCACATGGCATGAACATTTAGACTCTGTTAAGGAAAAAGCTTGGTTTCGAATTAACATAATGCGAAAGTTGAAGTTTACTCTCGATAGAATGTCTCTTCAAACAATATACTTTTCTTTTATTAGACCTCTACTGGAGTACGCTGATGTTGTCTGGAACAATTGTACGCAGTATGAGACATCCGAACTTGACAAAATACAAAATGAGGCAGCTCGAATTGTAACTGGGGCTACAAAACTTGTATCAATTAACTCTTTGACTGCAGAAACTGGATGGGAACCCTTAGCCAAACGTAGGAAAAAACATAAACTCCAGCTATTTTATAAAATGCAAAATGATTTATCACCCGATTACCTGTCTGCATTAGTTCCTCCAACTGTCGGTAGCACTTCATCATACCAGTTGCGAAATGCTTCAGATGTGCACTTGATACATGCAAATACACAATTATACTACAATTCGTTTTTACCTTCAGTTACGCGAGAATGGAACGAACTTTCACAGGACTTGCGTGATTCGAACAGTTTGAGTTCTTTCAAACGAAAGTTAAATGCCGACGTTACTAAACCTCCGGCCTACTTTAACTCAGGCTCTCGTCTAGGCCAGATTCATCATGCTAGACTCAGAACCCATTGCAGCTCATTAAATGAGCACTTGTTCTCTAAAAACATAGTTGACAGCCCACTGTGTGTTTGTGGCGAGGTAGAAAACACGCACCACTATTTGTTTGACTGTGCTCGGTATGATGACCAAAGGCGTGATCTCTTAAATGCCGTCTCCCTGTACTGTGAACCGACTATTAACGTACTATTATTTGGTAACCCAGCCCTTACGCTTACCCAGAACCAGCAAATTTTCACTGCTGTCCAGGATTACTTGATAAACTCAAAACGCTTTCAAGTTAACTAGTTCTTAATAATTC
>JBEVVR010000049.1:0-2197 GCA_040507035.1 Candidatus Thiodiazotropha sp. | reverse complement strand
GTGTCGATCCGGTGGGGGATGTGGAGGTCATCAATACCGAACTCAGCCTGGCGGATCTGGAATCGGTGGAGAAGGGGCTGGAAAAGAGTCTCCGCCAGGCCAAGACCGGTGACAAGAAGGTATTGGCCCGCAAGGCCTTGCTGGAGCGGGTGCGGGATCATCTGGACGGAGCCAAGCCGGTGCGCAGTATGGCATTGAGCGAGGAAGAGCAGGCGGAACTGCGTGACCTCTTTCTACTCACCATTAAACCGGTGCTCTATATCGCCAATGTGGCCGAGGATGGTTTCGACAACAATCCCCACCTGGATGCGCTGCGTGCACTGGCGGTCGATGAAGGGGCCGAGGTGGTAGCCGTTTGTGCCGCCATCGAGGCGGAGATCGTGGAACTGGATGAGGATGAGCGGGGCGAATTTCTCGCTGACATGGGATTGGATGAACCGGGCTTGAACCGGGTGGTCAGGGCCGGCTATAAGCTGCTGGGTCTCGAGACCTACTTCACCGCGGGTGAGAAGGAGGTCAGGGCCTGGACCATTCCGGTCAACGCTACCGCGCCCCAGGCGGCCGGTGTTATCCATACCGATTTCGAACGCGGCTTCATCCGCGCCGAAGTCGTCGCCTATGACGACTTTGTCAACTTCAAGGGTGAGCAGGGGGCGCGGGAGGCGGGGAAGCTGCGCTCCGAGGGTAAGGAGTATGTGGTCAGGGATGGCGACGTCATCCATTTCAGATTTAACGTCTGATATTGACAGGGTGGTATGGCAACAGTATATTCCACGCCCTTCACAACAGCTTCTGGCAAGGTAGCTCAGTTGGTTAGAGCACAGCACTCATAATGCTGGGGTCGGCAGTTCGAATCTGCCCCTTGCTACCATAGAAAAAAGGCCTGACTCATGTCAGGCCTTTTCGTATGTAAAGGTATTTGCTTTCAGTCGAGGTTGGATCTGTCCCAGACAAGCTGGATCTGGGTACTGCGCCTGATCTCGGTGAGTCTCTGTCCGAACTCCTGAATATTGCAATCGAGCAGGGATGTGAGCTCAAGTTTGGCTTCCCGAGCTTCATCCAGCTCCTGGCGCTTTTGTCTCAGCTTGGCCAGGCTGCGGCGCTTGCGACCATCTTCCAGATAGAGAATGTTAGAGGCGAAGGTGTGTATTTTCCGGCTGCTCAGCTCTCTGCTGAGCAACAGGATCTGCTTATCCGTTTGGTGGATCTCATCGCCGATGTTCTGCAGCACTACCAGCTGCTCTTCCCAGATCGAGAAGAGGTTGTCGACGCCCTCTTCAACCCAGTTTTGGATCTCCTGCAGGTGTTCTTCCTTTAGCATTTGCAGGATGGTGATGGAATCGGGCATGGAGACAAGATGTTGATAGATGTCGAACCAGCTCTCTTCCCGGTTGCTGAACAGCTTGTCCATATAGTGCAGCATCAGTGCGATGGATTGGCTGTAGTCATAACTGCTGTAGTTATGACTGATCGTATTCATGATATCGGCGTAGTTCGCCGCGGTTCCGGTGAACGCCCTGTCATCCTCTACCTGCACCCCTTTTGCGTAGATGGCGGTGAGGCGGTTGAGCATGCGCATATAGCCATCGGCCTTTAGCTGGCTCTTGTCGGAACCGATGAAACCGTTGATCTCGGTCAGCAACTCGCGTAGCTGCTCAACATCGATTTGGGCGTGGTTTTGGGCAAACGTCGATTCCAGGTAGTCGAAGTACTGTTTGATCACCCGGCATGACTCGTCCTGGTGCATGGCAGGGAGGCGCTCGACACTGTCGATCCTGAAGGACTTGCCCTCATCGTCTCGCGGATTCGCCTGATCATTTCCCTGGTCTTGACTGTTCATTTATAGCCGTGCCTGAATAGCTTTCAATTTGCTAGTTAAATTATATTAACGATTTCTTATATATCAAGTAAATTCGTCACTAAAATAACATTAATTTTGTGGTATTAACATCTCTATCGGCTTTTATATCAATAACTTGAGATAGCTCCGACTTGAGGATCATACTCTAACTTACTGAAAAAAATAAAATAAGTATTTTTTTGTAAATTAACTTAAAATGCCGGATTTGATTGGGTGCCCGCAGGCGGTAGCCTGAAATAAAAAATTGAGGGGAAATCATGGTATTTCGTAAATACAGAACAAAAGTTGGTTTTTTGGCCGCCATGTTGATGGCGCCAGGCCTCTCCCTGGCGGAGG
>JBEVVR010000086.1:0-2209 GCA_040507035.1 Candidatus Thiodiazotropha sp. | reverse complement strand
GAATGGGTGTCCGGTTAGTTGGGTTAGTTTGTTTTGGTTTTGGCCTGGTGGCCTGTTGCCTGAACCAGGCCGGTAGGCCAGGAAGGCAGTGGAAGAGGGCTGATGCAGCCGGAAATCCAGAGGGTTGAATAGATTGAGGCTGGATAGACGGATGATTCAGGCATATCCAGCCTCCAGTTCTCAGCTTTGAAATACAGGGGTGTTGCGGTTATTCTCCTTATACCTGATCGCCTTTGCCGGTTGTCAGCGGTTAGAGGCTGGGGTCACTGAACCCCTGGGTATCAAGGTGACGCCTCGTTGGTCGATGGAGACGCTGGCATTTTAGTCGTCGGAAGTTGCCTGGTCTGTGAGCGTTTTGATTACGCTGTCTGTAGATTGAAATTGAGTGAATGACTAAAATCCAGTCAACCAAGCTACAGGTCAGTGGCTTGGATTACACAGAAGGGAAACGAGAAATACAGGACTGTTTTAACAGCTGCTGCTATGACCTTCAATAATAATGATTGACGAAAAGAGACCTGATCCTAAACAGCTGATAGCTATCTTTTTACCGGTTGGTTGGGGTTGATCATGCCGATTCTGTTGCGCGATTCCCGTGTTTGGAGCCATCTGGTCGTACTCTCGGTGGTCAGCCTGTCTGGCATGATCATGTTGATGGTGATCATCTTTTGGCAAATGCAAGACAACATCATGAGCGAGCGCAGACACTTGCTGCGGGCACAGGTGACTTCGGCCATTGCAATTGCGGAAAATATCTATCAGCAATCTGAGAAAGGTGCCATTTCCGAATCTGAAGCGAAGCAAAAGGTCTTAAACTACATCTCCGTAATGCGCTATCCGGATAACGGCTATTTTTGGGTCCAAAAGGATGACAGTGAGATGTTGATGCATCCTTTTAGCCGGGAGCTTATCGGCCAGAATACGCTGGATCAACTTGATTCAAGTGGAAAGTATTTTGTCCGGGAATTCATCTCCACGGCCAAAACCGGCGGCGGCTTTGTGAATTACGAGTGGTCGCGTCCAAACCAGGATGAACCTATTCCCAAGGTCGCCTACGTTACCCTTTTCAAGCCCTGGAACTGGGTCATAGGCTCTGGACTCTATATAGATGATCTGAACGAATCTGCGAGACGACAGATCTCCATGGGTGCTGTTCTGATCTTCATCTTATTCGCTATCAATATAGCTATTTCACTGTTTCTATCCCGCCGTTACATGAAAGAGTACCGGGCCACTGCTATTCATGATTCACTCACAGGCCTCTACACGCGAAGGTATCTGGATGAGGTCGGCACACGAATTCTTAACAGATCTGAAAACGAGGGAGGGCCCGGACTGGGGGCAATATTTTTCGATATAGATCACTTCAAAAAGATCAACGATGTGTATGGCCACAAGACGGGCGACAATGTGCTGCGCTTTGTGGGAGAGATCCTAAGAAACCGTCTCAGACCTAACGAAATGGCGTTTCGATATGGCGGCGAGGAGTTTGTGCTCTTGATCAGCACTTCTGAAGCCGCCTGCAGAGATATTGCCGAACGCATCCGGGCCTATGTCAATCAGCACACTTTTGAGACCCCGAATGGGGATTTCAACGTCACCGTCAGTGCCGGCATTTCGGTCGCACGGGGGCATGAATCAATCCATGAAATATTACGCCGGGCAGACAAGTGTATGTATGTTGCCAAGTCGAAAGGGCGCAATTGCACTGTGGTGGAGTCTCAACTGGACTAATCAATAGAGGTCATCTTTTATAAGCCTGGAGAACAACGCACTTCGTAAAATAAAGTAAAATAAAAAATAAAGGAAAAGGACACCCAAGAAATATTATACCAGGGAGCCTAAATAAATAGGACATCCATCCATCAAAATAAACAAAATAAAGGACACCCAATAAATATTGCGAACTCGGGCCCACCGTCTGAAGACACATAAACAAAGCAGCAGCCTCACCTCCTCAGAAATAAGGACGATATACTGTTTGATTGACAGGGAAATCGACAGACATACAGGTCTAACCAGGTGTTACCTGGGAAACGACTCGGAATCAGGCACAGCAACCTCTCAGCCTGCACCGGTCTCTGTCTAGATTTGCTGTTTGAATGAATAGGCTAGTTGAATAACTCTAATGCCGCACCCAGATTCGGCGTTCGTCCAAACTCAAGTTTTTGGCAGGCTGCTTTGAGTGCGTGACTTGTGCCCACCAACC
>JBEVVR010000078.1:0-2234 GCA_040507035.1 Candidatus Thiodiazotropha sp. | reverse complement strand
TGGGGATTCGACTCCAAACCTCTACGCAAAACAGTGCTCTCCATTTTCGCAGTCTCGGGTATGTCTGGAAAGTCGGTCCTTTCACCCTTCGCATCCCCAACTGGGCGATCCTCGGCGATGCCGAGATCATCGAAAAGGCGGTATCGGATCGGGAGCTATTTGTAGATTTTAATATGGTTCATCCCCTCTTCGGTAAAACCTTCTCATATTCGGGGAAGTTTGTTATCGACAAAGTGATAGAGAGCAAGTAAGAGCGAGAAGGTAGAATAAGATGCGAATTCTATTGATCAATCCAAATTACAGAGCCGCATCGATTCATGGTATGGGCCCTCAAGTGCCACTTGGGTTGCTGACGATCGGCGGCCCACTCATGGATTGCGGGCATACTGTGAAGCTGCTCAATGCCGAAATAACCCAGTTGTCATTCAGTGATATCGTAAGGCATGTGGAGTTATTTAAACCCCAAGTCGTCATGGTAGGTCACAGTGGTTCAACACCTGCGCATTCCGTCTGCCTGCAAACTCTGGAGACGATCAAGCGTAGTGACCCGGATATCGTAACAGTTTATGGTGGCATACACCCTACCTACCATGCCCGGGAAACATTATTGACTGCCCCATATGTCGATATAATCGTCAGGGGTGAGGGTGAGGAAATCACAAGAAACCTGGTGCATGCCCTGGCAACAAAAGGTTCCCTTGCTTCTCTCAGGGGCATCAGCTATCGCAATGACAAGACAATCGTTGAGACTACAGAGGAAACACTCATCAGGGATTTTGCTGCCTACAGAGTGGGCTGGGAGCTGATAGAAGATTGGGATAATCATCAGTGTTGGGGGCTTGGTCGGGCGACTGTCATACAATTTTCAAGGGGCTGCCCCCACCAATGCAGCTACTGCGGCCAGCAGAAGTTCTGGAAAAAATGGAGACATAGAGATCCAGAAGCTTTAGCAAAAGAGATTGCCTGGTTATATACACATCACGATGTTCGCTTCTTTACCTTCGCCGATGAGAATCCGACAACCTCCATCAAGCAGTGGAGTCGGTTCCTACAGGCGATGATCGCACAAAATGTTCCTGTCAGATTAACTGCATCGATACGCGCAACAGACATCTGCCGTGACGAGAAGCTGCTTCCTCTGTACAAGCAGGCAGGATTTTGTGCCCTGCTGCTGGGTATAGAGTCCACAAATCCTGAGACGATTGGAAAAATAAAGAAAGGCTCGACACAAACAATCGATGCTAAAGCGATCAATTTGTTACGTAAGAATGGAATCCTATCAATCGCCGGATATGTTTTTGGTCTGGAGCATGACAGCTGGAAAACCGGTCTCAATGCCTTTCGTAATTTATTGGACTACGACCCAGACTTCATCAATGCGATGTATGCCACTCCCTTTGACTGGACAGATTTTTACACAGAGTGTATTGGTCGCAAACTGGTTGAGCATGACAGGACAAAGTGGGATTTTCGCCACCAGGTACTGGCGAGCCGCCACATGAAACCTTGGCAGCTGTTTTTAATGGTTAAATTGATCGAGCTCGTTTTTCACATACGCCCCAAACATATCCTGCGTATGTTCGCTCACCATGATCAGGATATCAGGAGGCAGATGCGCTGGTGCACATTAAATGCAGGCCATGTCTGGTCGGCAGAGATCAGGGCGTACTTTAAGCGACTGAAGTGTGTGATGAGCCAGGGTCGAGCTGCGCTTTCATTCCCAGGAGCAAAAACACTCCTGCCAATGTTCCAGCCAGATGAGCGGGCGGATAAGGGGGCCAGGTAATGTGGGTAAGCAGCGAGGTACCCGAGTGGAGTTCCAGGGTCAATTTACTCAAGCAGATAAAGGCTGCAGCCATTACCCAAGCAGAATCTGTCTGCCGCCAATAGCGGAACAACGCGAGTACAAGCAACGTATTGAGCACGCCCGAAAGGCCACAATACCTGGTCACCTGTGACCACTCGGACAACAGCAGGATATTGACACTGGTTATGCCTGCTAGCATGCCCAGCATCCACAGGTATCTCGACTGTTTCTCCAGATATAGGCCGAGCACAGCAAGCGCTGTGGCATTCCAGAACCAGTGCTCCCAGTCGGCATGGATCAGGTGGCCACTCAGCAGCCGCCACCACTCTCCCGAGATGACAGGTGATAACTCAAAGTAAAATAGCCCATGGAGTTGGGGGAGAGCCATCATGGCTGCGGTTATCAGTACCGTACCAACGGTCAGTAT
>JBEVVR010000179.1:0-2235 GCA_040507035.1 Candidatus Thiodiazotropha sp. | reverse complement strand
CCTGCGCCAATTGCCGCATCATCCTGGAGGAGGGGATAGAGCATAACGAAATGGATACCGAGGTGATCAGCTTGACCGAACTGGTTGCCGAACATTTGGTTGATGGTTCGAAGAAGAGACAATAAATAAAATAAGTCCGCAAATGAACGCTAATAAACGCGAATGGAAAAGCACTAACCTGTAGGGTGCGGCTTGCCGCACCGACGCTTTTGCTTCAGAAACGGACTATTGTAAGCGTGGAAAAATCTCAGACGCTGGTCTGTTTGACCAAGCAGTCCCAACGTCTCAAATCTGTTAACTCTATGCAGCTATGTTCGGTGGGGCAGGGCCCCACCGTAATATGCAAGTTTCCTCGTAACCACACTCTAGCGTGGGTGCGAACATATAAACACTCAAACTCAACGCAATATGCATTGTAATACACCAACTATCGTATTACAATCTGTAATACAGTTTTGTATTGGAGGTGTGTCATGGGTACAAGATCGGTAAGACTCGACGATGAAGCTGAGTCAGCCCTTGCGGAAATCGTTGGGAAGACAGGAGCAAGCATATCCGAAGCCATTAAGTGCGGACTGATTGAGTATAGAAATAAAGCGCGGAAGTTCTCAGGCAAGTCACCATCAGACTTTTTCAGTCACTTTGATCTTGGAGAAGGGGGCTATACGAAAGCGCCTGCCAGGGAAGCTGGCAAGTCGATCAAGGCCAAGCTTAAAGAGAAGCAAAAGCGGCGATGATTATTCTTGATACAGGCCCCTTGATAGCCTTGTTTGATCCCAAAGATCCCGACCATCAATACTGTCATGCGGAACTCAGGAACATCAATGAGGCGTTATATACAACTGAAGCGGTACTGACCGAGGCTTTTCATTTACTCGATCCAGGTAGTAGAGGTGCTGAAGGTTTAATGCAGTTTGTTATCGAGGATTATGTCTCAGTAGTTCCGCTGGACAAAGAGAGTACTGTCCGTGCGTTTGAATTAATGAACAAATATGCCGATTGCCCAATGGATTATGCTGACGCATCAATAATTGTTATTGCAGAAGTTCTGAATACCTTGTCGGTTTTCACTCTGGATGTGCGTGATTTTAGTAGTTACAGGATAAAAAAAGGACACCGTTATTACAGTCCTAAGATCATAGGTCAATAGAAGTGATTCCTATCAATCGATGTCAATCGCCGATCCGTTTACATAGACCTGACAACACGCAGTTTCACAACAGATGTTGCTATCACTGCTTGATGTCAGCGTTATCTCCACGCTGCTGACCGGGTCCACGATGACATCACCTTCAAGGGTTTCCCCATTGGCGATGAAAGTCGCTGTACCGCCATTGTAGTTTCAGTTGCTGTTCAATGCGGAGAGCAACAGAGTTGGAGATTTGTTGAGGGTTCACTAATCGATGCGAATAGCCCTTTTTTACAGGGTTATAAATCTACAACATATGCTGTACTTGGATTGTCTTAGTGCTAATCGGATGCGTCTGATCAATCTAATCGGGGGTTCCGATCAATATGCTTAAATCCAACAACATTCTGGAGGTCGCCATGTCCTCTCGCCTGTACAGTTTTGTGTTAGCTCTCTTCTGCCTTGTCTGCTATTCCCCTTTGATCAATGCCGGCACTCCGGCGCCCGATGGTGTCGAACTCTACATCATCTCGCCGGCGAATGGTGAGCAGATTAGCGGTCCGGTCAATGTTCGTTTCGGCTTGCGCGGCATGGGTGTGGCACCCGCGGGGGTCGATCGTGCGAAGACCGGCCATCACCATCTACTGATCAATGTGAAAGAGATGCCGGCTATGGATAAGCCCCTACCTGCAGACGACAATCATCGCCATTTCGGCGGCGGTCAGACGGAGGTGACACTCGACCTTGCCAAGGGTTCTCATACCCTGCAGTTGGTATTGGGTGACAAGGATCATATCCCCTTTGATCCGCCGATCGTCTCCGACAAGATCACCATCATGGTCAAGTGAGATTATGTAGGGTGAAGAGAATAGGCTTAGATTGATGGCTGTTTACCGAATTTTCCACGTAGATACTCAACCAATATCCCCGCCAGCAATCCCAGGGCAACGTTGAGTAACAGGCAGACAAGAGCGGTGATAATGATCACCGATAGCTCTTCCCAGGATCCCTGGGCAAGCTCTTTACTCTTCGCCAGGTCTATACCTGCATAGACCAGCAGCGCGCCTACCGCCGCGAGGGGTATAAGCAACAGAAACTGCAGTGCG
>JBEVVR010000140.1:0-2257 GCA_040507035.1 Candidatus Thiodiazotropha sp. | reverse complement strand
CACAGAATAAAAAGATTCTTAGAAGAGTAATGCTCATTTCTAACTGACTGAAGAAGCAATATATTGTGATATTATCGCAATATGCTATCCATATATTGCAATATATCGCAATACACTTTTGGAATATTGTGACAGCCCTATTTAGTAAGCCCATACTTAGTAAAGCCATCAAATCAGATTATGGCTGTATATTCATATTTTAGTTACTATTATATAAGTTACATGTCTTGCTTGACTGACGAATAATCTTTTTTCAAATACAACAGTTTGTTGTTATACAATTAGATGATAATAGCTCAAAATCATTACTGAAATTGTTCTCTTCATTTCATTCACAACAACAGGCTATTGTGACAGTCTAATGTTACCACACCCACTACTCTGGCTAGTGTCGAGGTAAAACACAGAAAGATAATAAGGCAACAACTAAACTAAAGCTTCCATAACACTTTCTTTAACGGTTACAAAAAAGGCATAAAATAAGCATTCCTCCCCATGAGAAGCTTCTATTAGTACATATGATCCTGGCTTTTATTAACGGATAAATTACATTTACGCAGGGCCGTCGCCGGCTCATGAAAAGTGGTCCGGCCATGGGGGCAGCGCGTGTGCTTGAAATGCGACCAGTCGTTAACAAGATTGAGGGGTGCTCCCCCGAGAAGTTTATTCAGTCTTAGAAACAAAAACTTTAATGGAACATTTTCATGGTTTTAAGATTATTTAGAAAGGATTATCAAGGAAATTGTTCAGATCTATGTCAATTTAAGCCGACTGTTTAGGTTTCTGAGAGCCAAGAATTAAAAAAAAATGAACTTAGTTTGGGCTCTCAATGAGTCTAATCAGGCGGTGGCAAAAACCAACTTTACAGATGCAGATTTCCCAGCTATAGCACATATTTTTTCCCGTTCGCAGAATGAAACTTAAGAAATATTTTCTTGCTTACAGTGATTTGCTGCTTATTATATTACTGGTTTGAGTTCAGTTGTGTAGTAGATATGTCATGAACGTGAATCGCGAGTTATATATCCACCACAACTGACCGAAAACAAGTGATATAATAGGCAACAAATCACTTTTTAGCAAGCATCTATTTCAATTTTACCGCACCAAAAACTACAAAAACGCAAGTGTATCCTTCAGATTTTCCAGTTTTCCGCCATTACATCGTGAAGGAATCCCGCCAATAACTATGACTGTATTAGAGGCATTGATGTGTATTTGATAAGTTTTTGATGCGAGAAAACGACGTCACACCGTCTAACGTCATGGAAATGAAAATCGACGTCACAAAAAGAATCAAAATGATGAATGAATGGCGCTAAACAACGTTACGCTAGTCCACCCAGTGACTTGTTGCGCATTTAATCACTGGATTTTACCATTGGCTCTATAGGCGACCAGTGTTAGAATTATATCTTCGTACGTACGTCGAATTCTCTGGTGAAACAGAGATGTTAGAGATGCTCGGTTATGGTACTATGGTGCAGGAAGTCGCCATAAGATCGTGAGATCGCTCCCAGATTTCGCCATAAGACGAAGGATGGATGGATGAATATCTTGCGATTTTATGTCCTTTTCAACAGTATTTCATTCATATCAGGATGTTGTGAGGAAGATTATGGAACCCCGTTTACGGAAGGAAAGATTCCCAACCTCAAGCGGGGTTCGAACACGGTCCGCTAGATCAGTAGGCCACAGCTTAACCCACCGAGCTATCGGGCCTCCTATGACAACTGGAAAATCCTCTTTGTTATTCCATCAGTAAATGGCTGGCTGTTTCGAATCAGAGAAGAATTTAGTTAGTTTAAACATACTTTATTGCCATTCAACATAAGCAAACGGGTCGGACCACAAGTTCTATCAACATTACGTCTTCTCCATATCAGGGAAGAATAAGGCAGCAAAAGGAGAGGGATGAGCTTCGCCTTTCATCACTGTGTCCAAAATACAGCGGGACTCTAACCCCCACTTAATCTTTACTTTACTGACAATAGGTCCACTTGTTGTGTAAATTTAAATGTTTTCGCTGGTTTGCAAATGGTGGGGTATTCATTCTAGAAGAACATGCAGTTTTTAGGATAGTGAAAAATGCAGTTATATTAACTGTCTGGATGCAGGGTTTATCATTTTAGTTTTGCCTTTCAAAGCAATTATTCTCTTGAGCGAGTTTTTTTTTTTTTTTCATTTCAGTCGTCCATCCATATTTGGTAGGTGTAAGTTTTAAAGTATGTTTTGACAAGACAGGTACCCGATTTGC
>JBEVVR010000003.1:0-2264 GCA_040507035.1 Candidatus Thiodiazotropha sp. | reverse complement strand
CTGGGCCGAGTGATTTTCATGCTCGGCTCTCAAGAAAGTAGAGCCTGTCGAGAGAAATTCGACCAGTCCCTTGGATGTGAAGGTGTCGACATCGGCAACAGCGGTGTCGTCTACGGACCAGGCCACTGAATCGGTCAAATCATTTTGACTGCCATCGGAATAACTCCCCATCGCCTGAAACTGATAACGCTCTCCAACGGCGCGGGTGAGGACGAATGGGTTTATGCTGAGCTGCTGTAAGGTGATCGCGGAATTATCAGGATCACTGGTACTGTCTGAATCATCGGATCCGCCGGTACAGGAAGTCCCTACACACACGAACAAGAAGCAAATTCCAATTTTAGACAGCAGGGAGTCCATTTCTAATCTCCAACCAAGCGGGACGATAACCTAGTGCGTGTCAGTTATTTATACCGAATGCCAAGCTGGTTTACACGAGAGAAGTCGATTAAACGGAAACCCAATCACAGTTTGTCTAGGCAAAGTGAGACACTGATGCCTCTATTTCAGTGGATCCCATATGCCAAAGTGATCGATTGTTACTGGTTCAAATATCTAATCAACACCATGCCAACTATCATGACCAGGTGAAATGGCACAACACCCATAGTTCGTAATAGCGTCTCAACTGTTTAAGTCTGAGCAGGATAAGTCCAGGCAGATGTAATGCCATTATATTCTGGTAATTACTCTCTCATGCTTTAGCGGGTAGATGTTTAAGTGTCATCATGTTCAGCTTTCCATAAAGTATTTGAAATTACGTTTAGCTGATCAATATTCACATAATATTCAGGGTAATGTTGATACTCTAAATGGCAACTAAACTTGGGTAGTATTTAACATTACGGTTGCGTAGTAATGACTCAATTCCTGTGACTTTAAAAGGTCAACATAGACACCTAAGTCACAACATGGAATCGTCATCATGAAAACACTATCAAAGTTGTTGTTTTTTATAGTTGGATTGCCACTCCTGGTCTCTACTCTGTTGGCTGATGAAAGGTATAACCTTATGTCCAATAATATCTATCGTGGCGAGACGAAGTTAAATTTAGTAGCGACTCCAGACAACAATATAGAAATTACAACAGATAAGCCTGTTGATCACTATGAAACAGCAATAAAGCCTGGCAATAACCCGGTTTCAAGATTGGTCTTAAAAAAAGACCAGTTTGCAGAGAATCCTATGGGATTTTTAAAAAACCCCACAGGGCCGTTAACGGCTGCAAACTGTACAGTGGACTTTAGTGACTATGATGCATTGGGTTGGCTGCCGGGTTATGCTGAAAATACCTTTGCATTTTCACCCTGGTGGTTTCAGGAGTGTTCTGGACCAATTCATGTGGTTGTTAGGCCAATTGGCGACGACCATTTTCATCTTGCCTATGAGAACCCCCATATTCAGCCTTGTAACGGTGATCAAACTGACTGGGATATTATTCATGAAGATGGTACTTGTGAAGAGGTGGATCCCCGAGAAATGCCGCGTAGCTTTCATCCACATCTCGGAAGTGTAACCACTCATATCTATGCTCACGATGGGCATGACAAACAGCCATTTCGTTTGAACACTATTCGGGTGGAAAACCAGCAAGCCATTAAATTATGTTATAAACCAATGCAGGATGAAGATGGCCCATGGGAGACCAGCCAGCCTGACAACACCACCTCGCCAGGTATCTGGTTTTGCTTTGAGCAGCTCACGACCGGCTACTGGGATCTGTCAGCATGGACCGACTACATTACCGAAGTCAAAATCGTTGCAAGTGACGGGGGAATCTATCAGTTGGATGATATAGGGATTTGGGTTTATTGAGTAATGGCAGGAGTATTGACAGCTAGCATGGATCTTCTCTAACAATGAACTTGCGAGCCCCTTGTTTGGTGATATAGAGTTGTTAGCTCTATTACTTCGCTGTACACATCGTGAGATCTGAGCTTTCGCCTTTTGCCATGTTTCATCGCATGGTAAAAGGCTTTTTCATAGACTCCTCTCAGTGGAATTAAGGATTATCGAAAGTACACGATTAGACTATTGGTGACTGTCGCTGGAACACTCCCAGCCTCTTGTCTCCAGTGTGTTTAGCATTTCAACAGCTTTTCGCTTGCAAAAAGTATCATCATTTTCAGCTGTCCATGATGTGCGAGGGATAACATTGTCATTTGGCATTGCCTGGTAGACTTTGCAGGGCAATGCGGCCGGTTCGTTCGGATAGGTGATCACTACCTTTCTTGTTAATTCCGCCTGGCGACAAGTCCATGAG
>JBEVVR010000106.1:0-2272 GCA_040507035.1 Candidatus Thiodiazotropha sp. | reverse complement strand
TTCCACATACTTTCGTTTCTCCTTCCGCTGATTCAAGAAGGGCAGTTGTCAGTTACTGGCGAAAGTATGTGCACCGGTACTGGTTAACCGCTTAGGAGGTCTAAGCTTGCCCAGGAAAGTGTGGTTAGGTTAACTGACCGTCCCGACATGACCTTAGCTGTTGAATGGGACGTAAAACAACAAAACAACAACAACAACAAATCATTTATTTGCCAAATATAGTTTTAATTTGATACAAGCCCATCCGAGAGAGGTGAAAGAGTGGCTGCCTGTTTCGAAATTTAATCCTATAGAACTCATTTGGGAACTACACACTTTAACACTACTGATTTTTTTTGTTCAGTATATAATGTCATAAAATGCAAGTATGCCTTTCAGTAACTGGTTGAGGGAATCGAAACTTTGTTTGAAATGTACAGGTCACATGACTGATATGGCCTAATGACTATATGTGGCAAAAAACTTCCCCAGGACCAATTGATGGAAGGCCTTGAAACTTGGTATGTAGCATCAGGTACTCGAGTACTACCAAGATTATTTAAATGATGACCTTTTGGTTGATCTTGACATATTTTATAACATGATCAAACAGATAAAATGCTAGAACAGGACATTTCATGGAAGGTTTGAAATCTTGTTGAAATGATGATATTGGGTTGATCTTGAAATTACGAGAGGTGTTCCAGAAGTATGGAGACTTATAACTCGGCATTTTTTAATATTTTGAATGGAAAAATCGGCTACATATATTTTAATATTTTCTTTGAGATGTGAAGCAAATTTTTTTTAAAATCCATAGAATGAGTTAAAAGATAAAAGAACTTAACACCTCACTGACACCCGGAGCTTGGCATAACATCATATAACGTCCCTCTGACATTGTGTTGTTGGAAACATTATGAAGTCCATGCTGGCCGAGTGGGGCTATACGGAGGATGCCTCATGCCTTGAAATACAGTTACATAGATTACTTGCTGTGATAATGCAGCCGTGTTTGGGGGTGCATTATCCTACCTGTCCCACAAATCAACGTCCTAGGGTTGCTTCTTTAAAGTATGCATGGGATTTCTGGACAGCAGCTGAATTAATTGTTAAGGTCTGATAGGTGAAATTGTTACAGTTTCAAACATTAAAGGCATATTACTTTGATAACCTTATTATTAATTATCATTTTTCAAACTACTAACCTTAGTATAGCTCCGACTTGGTGCTCATGAACTTCCGAAAATTTCTAGAAGTTTAGTATCATCTAAGGGGTCTAAGATTCGGCAGTGCACAAGATGTATTGACAGAATCACCAATGATTGTTTCTTCTTTTGATGAACAATTCTATACAAACATGGTTAGTTTCAAGATGTTCCATTTCAGTGCACTATAAGCCACAAAGAACTCTACAGAACTTTATATTGTCACTAAACTGACCTAAACTAGAAAAAAATTGACACAGCACTAATGTCACTGTCCAACACTAATGCCACTGCCCATGCTAGCACAGTAGTACATATGTCTCATTTTCTTCTTATCAGAGGCAGGATAAAAACACTGCCATATGTTGCAGAGAAAAAAATGTTAGGAGCTTTTCCAATGGTGCTGCGGAAATTCTCATTTTTTTTACTGTGAAAATGCAAGTATACCGTCTCATTTTACCTCATTAAAAGTTGTAATATTTTATTTTCACTTATTAAATAGACGATCTTACACGAGTGGTCATTTTATATGAAATTTATTAAGCGAGCCTTTGGCGAGTTTCGTAAATTTCATATGAAATGACCACGAGTGTAAGATTCTGTTTATCATATGACCATTAAAAAGCAGGATTTTAAGGTTTCAAAATGAACATAATTTCAATAAGGAAACGCATTGTTGATATGGACGTTGTCAATGACGTTATGTATGCGTGCCAAAGTGTTATTACACATGTGGTCATATGATTTTTATGACAAGATGTTATCCACTGAAAAACAGCGACATCATATGATAGATTTACCTATGTATGGCTATTGGTGCTGCAGCAATTAGTAGTGACAGTCGAATAAATATGGTGAATTTTTGCAAAAGCAGTAGAAATCACAAAATTGCTGCTTACTGTGTCAAGAATCTTGAATAAAGTTGGATTTATTAGCCTTTCTTAATGTCCACCAACCTCATGTTGTGGCCATTCAGGAAACAAAGATTGACAGTTCAATTGCAACTTCAGAATTGTTCCCAGAAACTTTTCCATACAATGTATTCAGGAAAGATAGAAACCTTCATGGTGGCGGAGTGATGCTTC
>JBEVVR010000098.1:0-2329 GCA_040507035.1 Candidatus Thiodiazotropha sp. | reverse complement strand
GGGTTTTGCCGTGCCGGTCGGGTTATTACGGGAACTGTTGCTGCTGGTTGCATCACAAGATCAGTGAAATACCACATCTCCGTTAACGCTCTGTTTTTTTGTTCTGAGCGATAAGAAAGAGGTGGGGTAATGGTAGAGGTAGACACAGTCGAAACTCACTAACTCTGATAGCCATCGATAAAGGCATTGAGTCTCGCCCCATGTTCTTCGTACTGATTGCTGTTTTCGCAGCTTTCCCTGACCAGTTCTCTCAGGGGGCGGTTCGCGATCGCATCGTTGAATAGCAGCTGAAGATATGCATGTGTGTCTGGTGCCGCGATAGCTCGAGCGTTACGACCCAAGAGAAAGGCTGAGCCGTACTCCAGCACCCAGCCATAGGCTTGCATCATATTCACCTGACTAAAGATCTCGTCCTTGATCTCTGGGATCTCATGGTAGTTGGTGCAGAGGTATATGAGATCCTTGGCATCATTCGGTCGTTTCTCACGCACCCGCTCTGTCCAGGAAACCAGCTTTAGCAGGGCTAACCCGACTGGGGATGCCACCGGAATGTCACTAGGCGATGAATCATTTAGTCGAACTTTCAGCGAATGCTTGTAGGCCTCATTGAAGCCGAGAATGCTCATGACCACATCGCCATTGGGCGGCCAGGCAACGGCCTTGCCGTCGGTGGAGATCGGGCCGAAAGGTATCAGATCAATCCAGCCACCGTGTGCCGAGTCGAGACGATGTGAAATACTGGTCTCTGAAAATCCGGTTTGTATCAGCTCGCTCTTCAATGCTTCAAATGCGGACCAGTCCGGTATTTGAATAGCAAAATCGAGATCCTGGGTCGCTCTGCTAAGCTTTGCCCCGTAGTAGTGATGCAACACCAGATCACGACCGGTCGCGCCGATGACGAACAGCGGGATTGCCAGGCGCTGAGCAGCGTCCGCAACCGACTGAAGTACAGCAAGGGTATTGGGATCAATCTTGTTGGTTATGTCGAGCAATGTACTCGTCATAAATCATCCCCGCTGCTTCAATATTACGTGGATCTGCTGTTGCGATCAGATCGGCATAGGCCAGTATAGGCGGTACCAACCCAGGTTTTGCTATGTCCACAAAGGGTAATGCCATATCCCGCCAGAACGGCTGGTAGATCTCTACTCGACCGTCTTTGTTATTCATAGCCTCAGTAGCTGCTCTCAACCTTGCCTTTGAAATAAATTTGTTTTTTTCCTGTTTGGGAAGATAAAGGGTAGCAATGACAGGTTTCAGGTACCGGGTGTAGTGGGCAGCAGCGATCTCCCCCCCCCAGTAGCCATGGAACTTCTGAATATCGAACTTCCTCCACCAGTAGGGATCCTCAGCTATGAAATCGCCAATGTATACCTTTGGACGAAGTTTTTCCGGATAACCCACTACCCAACGATCAAGCAGCCGCTTGTAATCGGTGAGTTCACGTCCTCTCTTGTTTCCATATTCGAATATGAATCCGGCAGCTTTTAGTCCATTAATGACCCAGCCCACTGTTCCAACGGCAACACCTGTCGTTTCAGCAATCTCCCGATAGGGTGCAGCCACCAGCTCCGGTTGGCATAGAAAAGCGAATACAGCCTTCAAGCCGGTTCGATCAAAGGCGCGATTGGTATCTCCCTTGGGGCCAATCTCCTGCTTCGGTTTCCGCCTTCCTGTCACCAGAACATATACAGGTGGCAAATCTATGTACGCGTTTCCGACAGTGTCGATGAACTGTATACCCTGCTCACGCAGTTTTTCCGCCATTACAGGATTCACATAGTCAGCGACCAAGACGCCTTTCATCGGCAGGTTCAGAATCTGATTTATCAGGGCTCCGAGATTGGCCTGCGGCGCCCAGCGCTTGACCTCTGCGGCCAATCGCTCATTTTGGCCTTCAAGCCTTACTACGGCATCGAGCCTGTGTCGATCCTGTTTCACATCAAGTCCATCTATGTGCAGACGCAGGCCAGTTTCTCGTGCGACGGCATCAATCGCTCGATTGAGAATGTTTGTTTCCGCCAGGCCTTCGTTATGTTTGTACATAGTAAATAAAAAACATTAATAATGTACATATAATAATAATGTACAAATAGATTAAATGGAAGGGGTGTTTGTGCAAAAGAGTGGACGGATGATTGCGGATTGCAGGACAATTAATAAGCCGCAATTTAAAGCGGCTTTGCTTAATGAGTAGTGCTTGTTAAGCCTTGTCGGAACTCATTGGAACGAAAGGAATGGTGGAGGCGGGCGGATTTGAACCGCCGTCCGCGAGTCCTCTGCCCATAGCTCTACATGCTTAGCCCTGTCTATTGTGTTTAACCGGTCA
>JBEVVR010000183.1:0-2363 GCA_040507035.1 Candidatus Thiodiazotropha sp. | reverse complement strand
GAAACCGAACTGGTGGATCTGGGACTCGCCCTGGGCAGTGTCTCCTTCATCAACGATCAGGAGAGACCCAAAGGCCTGATCCTGAGTCAGGGCATCGCCCGGGGAACCGATGTGACCATCGGTACCTCGGTGGACCTGGTGGTCTCCGGCGGTCCGGCGTTGTCGGTCTTCCTCTCCAGCAATCTGATCGGCGAGGGTGAAAGCATCACCCTGGAAATCGAGGCCTTCGATAACAGCGGTACAGCGACGGCGCTGCCGGGTGATCTGACCATCGGTGTGGATGCGGATCCAACGGCAACCGGCGCACTGCCCAGTGCCAATGGGAGTGGCATCACCACCGGTCTCGACACCAACGGCGTCTACACCCTGCAGGTCGCCTCGGCCTCCCTGGGCATCAGCCTGAGTGAGGACTTTATCGTCTCCACGGTCAATGGCGTAGACGGCGTACAGGCCGCACACTCCGTATTCTCGAGACAATATAATCAGGCGATCCGTTTAATCAATGGGATCAACACTGCCCTGATCGATGGGGACCTGGTCACTGTCAGTGCCCTGGCCACTGAGTTGCAAAACCTGCGGGATGCCATGGACCTGGTGAGCTTGAGCAACACCCCGGCGGTGGTGCTGGAGACGGGTTACTTTCCGGCAACCTTGCCGGGTGCCGCGACCTCTGCGGATGCGAGTTTCGCTGCGTCACTGCCTCCGGTAGAGGCCGCGATTCGTGATAGCCGGATGTTCCTCGAGCTACTCAATCAGTCTGCCAGCCGCAATGACGACGTGCGGGCGCGCTTCCTCAACGATAGTCTGGAGGCGGCCATCAACGGGTTGAATCCAAACAACCTGACTGTTCGCGGTACCATGGCACACGCCGCAGATCTCTATCGCCTGCTGTCGCTGGAGGTGCCGAAACTCCTGGTAGCCGATCTCGATCGTCTCCTGGAAAGCCTCGCTGCGGAAGGTCTGCTGGTCTCGAACTTCAACTCACCGGGTGAGTTCTACGCGGCAAGGATGCTGCCTGGCTCTGCACAGGGTGTTGAGGTCAGACCCACCTTCTTCTCCCTGGCCGGCTTGATCAACGCCGCCGCGATACGATCGAATATCAAGAGTAAGGTCTATGACCCGCTGTTGAAGACGACGAAGTTGAACGCCAAGAGCATAGTGATTGAAAACCTCGCCAGAGACAGCTTTGGGGCAAGGGATATATCGGGGATCATCACCGGTTCCTCCCAGTCCTTCCATAGCTTTAGGGCGGAGAATCCCATCATCGAGGCCTACAGCAGTCTGTTCCATACCGATGGCTACGTGGTGCACCTGATTGGTCCCCCTGCATTTAATGACATGGAACACATCCTGCAGCGGCTGCGCAGCAACAACCAGGGTGGCATGGCGGAGGCGCTAGGGCATTTGAAAGAGCTTAGAGAGCAAGCAACCTCAATGGTGGTCGACGCCCAGGAGGGTTACAGCACAATCACCGCCTCTTCCGTGGAAAACGGCTGCTTTTTCGATCCCGCTGCGGATTGCCGCCAGCTGCTGTTCAGCGAAAGCCTGCCAACTGTCCATGTGACGGGAGTATTTCCGGCATCCGTGGTCATCGTGGTGCAGGATCTCATCACAGGAGAGATTTCGGTGGGTGACTTTATCTTCTTCCCAAACCGCGGTAACCCATGAAGTACCTGTCAGCTGCCCGCCCGGTGATCCGAGGCGGGCAGGTTATGCAAACAAACTGGGTGGTTGCTTCCCTGCTAGTGCTTCTCGCACTCCAGGGATGCACCCCCAGATCGGACCTTCCACTCACCGAGTTGTTACCCGGTGTGGCTCCCGGGGTTGTGACACTTCACTCAGTTGATAAGTCTGTAGGCAGTGGTTTCGTGATCGGTGATGGTTTGGTTGTCACCAATGCCCACATGGTAGCCAGAGGCAAACTCTCCGTTACCTTTCATGACGGATACAAGGCGCGTTGGAATACCCTGGTAGCGGACAAAGCGTCGGATCTTGCTATCGGACTGGTTGAATACGCGGGGGCAGGGCAGCTGGAATTACGCATGCAACCGCCGCTTCTCGGCGAGACCGTTTACGCTCTGGGGAATCCCTTCGGGCTGGGCCTCACCGTCACCCGCGGTATCGTCAGCGCCGAGGCAAGGGCCATCGGCGGTCAGCAGCGCTGGCAGACCGATGCGGCAATCAATCCCGGTAACTCAGGGGGTCCGTTGGTCGATTCGAAGGGCAGGGTAGTGGGGATAGTCAACGCCCGTGCAGCGATCGGTTCAGGGGTGGGTTTTGCCGTGCCGGTCGGGTTATTACGGGAACTGTTGCTGCTGGTTGCATCACAAGATCAGTGAAATACCACATCTCCGTTAACGCTC
>JBEVVR010000045.1:0-2373 GCA_040507035.1 Candidatus Thiodiazotropha sp. | reverse complement strand
GCAGGGTATATTGTCTCAGTTGGAGAGTGAACGCTAGAAATATAGATATTGTTGATGACGGTTAAAATACTCACCTTCAATGGCGAAGGTCTAGGTTCAATAGAAAAGAAGTGATATGTTTTCAATTACCTTAAGACAAAGAGTGCCATATTTACTACCTCCAAGATTTACATTCAACTAAACCTAATGAAAATTTCATAAAGGCACAGTGGAATTATTATTGTATTTTCAGCTCAGGACCAGCTGGCCAGATTCCAAATTGGATCTTGTCAGGTAAAAAAACAGGTCACTTGACCAGATCTTAAGAAAAACTTCATATACACTGTAGAGGGCACAGTTTTAATTTAGCCTTATTGGCCCTTTGTTAGATTTTTTTATCTGTATGAAATCAAGACAAAGCTCGAAACTTGGGCATATGTCATTTATTCGTTCATTCTTACTTGGTCACTAGATCAGATCAGATCTTAGGAAAAGCTTCCAGTATACTGTAGAGGGCACAATTAAAAAAAACTAGACAAAATTTGAAACTTGGGCATATCTCATATATTCGTTTATTCATACAGTTTAGGTCTATACATGCTAGGATCTTGATTTTCTAAACACAACATTATTAACATCGAATCAACGTGGATTTGATGTCGTGACATTAAATCAACGTTAAGATAGAAGGGGATGCATTTGATACACAACACCAAACCAATGATGATTTGATGTTTATCCAATGCTGTGTTCTATCTAGGGAGTTTTTCTGTTAAAAAAGGCTGCATGTGGGATTTGATTGTATTAATTCCTGATCATTGCCTATTTTCTTATTTTGCAGGTTCATAATCTTTGACCCCATTTCTTACCCATAATAATGTCTGTCCACAGTTTCTTTTTCAGTTCCATTTAGATAGAACAAATTAAAAAAATGTGTACACTCCAAAGGGCATAGTTTTTATCCAGTTTTCATGAAAGCATTGTCAAGATGTATGCTACGGTCTTGATTTTAATACATTAAATAACATTGAACCAACGTGAATTTGCTGTCTTCTTACTCCAGCTGGGACAAGAATTTGGAACATTTCTTTCTTGTTTGTTTGTATGCGTCATCTTGTGTACTGCTTTACAATATGAACTTTATATTTTTCTCTCTATTGATTATTATGCTATCATAGCCATAGGCGCACTCTCACTGCCTCACCGGGTGGGCTAGAGGGAGAGGACAGTTCGCTAGGGCT
The DNA here is from genome assembly GCA_040507035.1 of Candidatus Thiodiazotropha sp. Lineage (GTDB taxonomy): Bacteria > Pseudomonadota > Gammaproteobacteria > Chromatiales > Chromatiaceae > Thiodiazotropha. The sequence goes on along the minus strand of JBEVVR010000045.1, from coordinate 1,153 downwards.
ACTTTCAAGTTAGATTACCACAGAATATGTAATAAGAAATGATTACATTTGGTGCCGTGGTGAGCTTAGTCACTCTCTCCTGGCTCTGTTGTGGTTGAGTGGATGCTGTTTGCATATTGGTATACTTTAAACTAATCCCAAAAATTATGTAAGACAAAAATGATGGCTCCCATGCTGTCTCCATATTTCTGGATTAATCATTTGTACCAAATTAGCATTAATTTATTAGAATTACTAGTATTGAACATTAGTTCTATGGTAGATTCTTATGTGTCTGTATCCTAGCTGCCATAAATAATGGGACATGCTTACCAGTGATTGTCCGTAGGTGGGTCAAAGCAACATTGGCGGAGTATTAGCGGTGCTGACCAATTACTGCTTGCCTGATACATCTGAGGGACATATAAGACTGCTCCAAAAAGCATGCGGATTCAAGTCTATATTGTTTCACTTTACCACCCCGACCCCCATTTTGGTCCTATTATTTGGGGCAGTTGTGGTGTAGTTATGAGTAAGGATTTAGTTTCATGTATACCACTGTAAATACATATATTCTAAACACTAAAGTAGACATGTCGCAGCCGACAGTGTAGAATCAGATCAGACGGATTAGTCTAAGCTGGGCCTGTGCTGACTTCTGTTCCATCTTGAATTTTACCTGTTGTTGCAGAGTGAACGTTTTATTTTGTGACATTATAGGTCCCTGTTTTTGAATGTATACAGGTACTGAAATATGTACTTTATTTTGAAACTTGTGGTGACATAATGTGTACTTTTTGTAAGGTCCTCCCCGACCTCCCGTATGCCAGGTAAATTAAACAGTGTGGCTCCAGGTCTTAATTTAGGTACAGTCAACTCCCGATATCTCGAACTTTGATACCTCTAAGTATCTTCTTTTATCAAAGAATATATTGATTTCTATTTACATATTAACCTGTTATCTCAAACAATTGGTATCTCGAAGTAAATTTTCTGGTATTAGAAAACTTTCTTTGAGATGTCAGTAGTATGGGAAAAAGTTCTACTTCGAGATATCGAGAGTTGACTGTACTTATTCACTCTGAGCAGGGGAAGCAACTACAGCTGCTGTTAGTAGGTTGTGTAGACGATAGACGACAGGTGGAAGTCACAAGAAAGTAAGATCATGTACATA
>JBEVVR010000159.1:0-2383 GCA_040507035.1 Candidatus Thiodiazotropha sp. | reverse complement strand
TATACAATGAATGCTTACTGGACCAGGTATAAAATCGTTTATAGACGATGAATGGTCGAAAAATAGTGATGTACGAGGGCTGAGCAAAAAGTTCTAAGACTTTGTTTATAAAATAAAAACGGTTGAAGCAATTATACTGGCGTTTTAATATGTTTCAGATTCATATGTTACATCTTAAATGGTAAACTTTCAATCAAATCGATTGAAAAATGACGTTGCTATGGCTCCTTCAATACATCCGGTAACGGGTACCCGGAGCACGCCGTGACGTTAACGTTATCTGGCGTTGGCGTCGTTTGACGCTACGACAGCGCTCTGTCAGCGTATCATTACTGTTCCAGCAGCATACACGCATAATGTCTCATATTTTTTCAAAATATTGTCCTTGAACTTTGATGCACTTCCGATGACGCTCAATCCATCTACCGAAGATGTCCTGGTACCAGGTCTGATCGTAGTTAGAGATTATTCTGGATACTGTCCGCCGTAGTTCCTCAAAGTCACCGAAACGCCTGCCACGAAGCTGGGATTTTATCTGAAATCATACAAATTGCATAACTCAGGGATAATGTTCATTGCATATATAAAAGTATGATAGAATATCATAGAATGTGCTTGCCCTATGTGAAAATTGAGGTGTTATCTGAATAGGATCCAAACCTAATTACGGAAGCAATAATTTAACGAGTTAAATCCGTAAATTTCACTCACCTCAGGGAAAATTGCAAAGTCCATGGGAGCAAGATCGGGGCTGTACGGTGCGTGCGGGATAGTCTCCAGCTCCAACAGGGACAGCTCGAGACGGGTCTCGGTAGACACATGCGGCGGCGCATTATCTTGGTGTAGTAGGAACTGACTGATCTCTTTCCCAGGTCGCTTCTTTCGGATTGCCTGCTGAAGGTCTCGCCTAAGAACCTGAAATATGAACATTCTCTGTTTAAAAATTACACTCGCTTCAATTAAAGAAAGAACATCTTTGTCGTTGCTTCCAATGAAATTTAGCTAGTTCGGGAGATTTAGAGGTTTAAACATTGCGATGTCCTTCGATTAATTAGAACATAGAATGCTTTAAATATCAATCTAAATATTGTTTGTGTCTAGGTCTAAATAAATTTTAGCGCCATAACATCTCACCTAAAAATTAAAATAAATAAATAAATAAATAAATAAATAAATAAATAAAATAAAAATTATGGCTCGAATAAATTTGAATTTCATAGAAAATATGACTAACCTTTGCGTAATATTTTGAACTGACTGTAGATCTTTGGGGTACAGCGTGGCATAACAGCATCCCTTGCCGATCTGCGAACATTATGAACATGAACTTCCCTCCGCTCTTAGCAACACGGGCCTTCTTTGGGGTCTCTGAAGCTCTATCTGTCCACTGTGAAGACTGTTGTTTAGTCTCCGGGTCAAATAGCCAAAGCCAAGTTTCGTCGCACGTTATTATTCTGTCAAGGAACCTGTCGCCTTCACGTGAAACCCGCCGAAGAAACTGGTTTGAAACTTCAACTCTTCTTTCCCGCTCCCCGTCCGTCAATAATCTAGGCACCCAACGCGCGCATAAGCGATTCATATGCAGGTGGTCGTGTAAAATAGTCCTGACTGTTCCATATGAGCATCCAACTGTCTCTGAAATTTCTCTGACTGTTTGCCGGCGGTCTTTCTCAACGACGTCGCTGACGCACGTCACAAGATTTTCATCAATTTTCTTTCCGCGTCCACTCCTAGGGTCGTCTTCAATGCTTCTTCTTCCTTGTTTAAACCGCGCATGCCACCTGAATACAGTAGATCTGTTCATTTCTGGTACCTCGCTAGCTTTCTTCAATAGATTATACGTTTCAGTCGGCGTATGTCCCAAATTAACACAAAATTTTATGGCAGCCCGAATTTCTATTACTTCCGGGACCACCATTTTTACGCTATTTTCCCTCTGATAAGGCTTATTAAAATTATCGCTATAACGTTGTTTTTCGGAAGTGACGTTTGAAATTTCGCACGGAACGTCATATTGCGCCATTTTTAACGTTGCCGAAATTTCAGGAGAATTGAATTAGCCAATTTTGAGAAATTATCGTTTTTCCGAGCTCCGCAACAGTGATTTTACGGCGTGCTCCGGGGTAGCGCACCTTGCACCTTTTACGGCGTAAAAAAGTGTACTCAACGTAAAATAAGACTAATGATTTTTTGCCTGAAAACCATTTATAGGCCATAATTACACCTGTAAAAATTTGAAGGCAATCGAACAAAACGTAAAAAAGTTGTGAAGAAAGTCTTAGAACTTTTTGCTCAGCCCTCGTAGTTAAAGGTATTGGAAACTTCGTAGAAAGGTAGTAAAACCTACGAAACTGGGCAAAAATTTGGTCAAACGTAGGCTAGA
>JBEVVR010000157.1:0-2426 GCA_040507035.1 Candidatus Thiodiazotropha sp. | reverse complement strand
AACCTTAGTACACTTGTAGGAGGTAATATAGACTTGTATCAGTCCACTAAATAAAACAATAAAGCCCTATGTAAAAAAAAAAAAAAAAAACAAGAAGAAACTTAAGTCATAATATTCTAGAGAATGTCCGATTTAGTGATGTATTTCAGGTAATGGGCAAGTAATAAAGTATCATTTTCATAGCACCGCATTGGTTATGTACCTTTCAACAAGAAGCATATCAGGTACAGTCACATGCCTAAATACATGGCCTGAATGCCAGGCTAGAGGTAATATTAAGGTATACTATTACAAAATAATTTACCATAGCTGATAAATATTTGTTCTAGGACATATGCTTACAATAATTTTCAAACATCATTTAACGGCATCCGTTTTCCCACTGGCTAGTATCTTATATATTTCCTGATTTGATTACATTTGCAAAAGCTTGCCTTCTTTTGTCTGTTGGGATCAGAAGAACAGGCATACTTTTCTCCACTTCTAACATTATTTGCCAAACAGTTCATTCCAAGTGTTCTGACATTCTTTTAAAATTTGAGGATATCAAGTAAATTTACAATCTGAAACCCGCCAAAATGTTCGTAGTGGGGCTCAAGTTCCCAGTTGTTTATAGTCCCCTTTCTCTAGCAATGATGACAATCGGAATTAATTGCTCTCTAGATACCGCTTTCGCGAAGAATTTCAGCTGAACTATCGATCTTTATTTTAATACTACATCTGGTTTATTAAAGATCAGCATTTGGTCGCTTATGCAGCACGGAATTGATTTGAAAACAAATGTTGACACCGGTAAACACCATTCAAGAACACATTAGAATGATAATTGAGCTATGTCTTTAAAGTGTTACAACCACTGAACTTAGACAGACGTGTTTGTATGATAATGGATAGTGTGTTAGTATTCGCATATGTAACACAAAAAATAAATCTGTCAGTATGGTTTGAGAAATTCTCTACACTAAAATAGTACCCAAATATTTATCATTGGCTGTAAATGCTTTATTCTGAAGGCCTACATTTATCATTATTATTATCATTAGAATTATTATTTTTATGATAACTACTGACGATGCAGCCTATCCCGGTGTTCTCGCAGTCTGCGTCACGCAGCGGCTTCAATTTAAGCGAATAAAAGAGCAAGCTTTGCTATTCTTCTATGGCATGCTTTTGCCCAGAAAAAGTTTCTGATTTTGAGGTTTATTCACTGCTTCTAATGTTATTAGTTACAGATAGATAATCTGCCTTAGTTTCTGACAAGCAAATGAGAAACAGAGAATAAAAAATCAAACAGTCCATCTGTCTAAGGTTAACCACAAATGATGCCCACCCAGTAACCTGAAACCTTTTAAGATAGTTTCATGAAACTGGGTACAAATATGGAACGGTATCAGACAATGTGCAAAGATTACCCTGTTCTGTCCATTCCAACACCTTCCATTTTAGGTTTTCATCTATGGCAATTCGAATAAAATTAAGGAAGAGAAAGAAACATTAAAATATCTTTCTCTCTATATACGAGGGCTGTTCGATAAATTCGTGGAATTTTGCTGTAAAACTCATAATTTTCATCATTTTCACCTAATATTTGGCACACGATGCGGTACGCATAATATTTACACGACGCCGAAATTTTACTGAACACAAACGTTCCATACGCTGATTATGAGTAACCATAGCAACCCATGTACAGCATGCTGCCGGGCGCCGTTTTTTACTACATTCAGACTTGCTTTTTATGTGGAAAAACAATACTTGCAGACGGACAAGAATGGCGCGAATTATGTAGTCATTAGATTAACGTCATGACGTCATTTACGTAAAATTTTGTTATTGTAACGGTTTTTGTTACGTTGTAAGCGCACCTTATGTAGCTGCGAAGTGAGATACAGTTTGACGTGATGACGAATGTGGAATTACGCACAGTCATTAAATTTTGTGTCGGGCTTGGTAAAACACCAAAAGAAACTTTAGAAATGATAGAAGAGTCATCAACTTCGAGTTCCTGTAGTGCATCGTTTGTCTATAAGTGGCATGAGCGCTTTAGAAATGGCAGAACCTCTATTGAAGACGATTCTCGCGAAGGACGGCCCGCGAGTGTAACAGCGTCAATTTTGGACACAGTGCGCGACAAAGTGCTAAGGGATCGCCGGATCACAGTTAGATCCATTTCGGAAGACTTGGGTGTTTCCTGCTCCACGGTATATCGTGTATTGACGCAGGACCTTAGTATGTCAAAGGTTAGTGAGCGCTGGGTACCAATACTGTTGAAGGATAGTGAGAAAGAGAGAGGTTCACTTGACTTGTAAATGACGTTGACGTTTAGAGCCCGACTGGTAGTGTTAAGTGATGTTATTCAAACGTGCGTAATAATTTAACATCTTCATATATTTCAATGAAATTTGTAGGACCTATCACATATATGT
>JBEVVR010000084.1:0-2440 GCA_040507035.1 Candidatus Thiodiazotropha sp. | reverse complement strand
AGGGGTAAAAAAGTACTAATTGGCGGGTTTTACATACCACCCAATAGTAATGCGGGCTATTTCAGTCTCATCTCGGAGAGCATTGATCGTGCACACAACACAAATATAAATGACATAATAATTGTGGGTGATTTCAATTATAACATGCTTTCCAACGAAAACAATTGTGTAAGAGACCTTATACACGCATACGGCTTGAAACAACTGATAAATGAGGCAACCCATTACACCGAGCATTCTTCTTCACTCATTGACTTGATAATGGTCCGGAACCCGTGCAATATCTTGACTAGTGGAGTAGCAGACCCTTTCATTCCTGATCAAATTAGATACCATTGTCCAACTGTTGTCCTGCTAAAATTCATTCGACCAACGCTCAAATCCTACAAACGAAAAATCTGGAATTATGCGCGAGCAGACTTTGACAAATTTCGTGAGGTTCTTCGTGAACATGACCTCGAAACTCAAGTCCAGCATACTGATATCGATACTGGAGTTCAGCTAATCACCGAAGCAATATTCGATGCTGCCAATAAATCGATCCCTAACAAAACCGTAACAATACGCCCAAAGGATCACCCCTGGATTACATGCCATATCAAGAATCTTATACGAAAACGTAAACGCTATCATAAAAAATTCAAAAACACCGACAGCATATATTATTGGGATAAATATAAACTCTTAAGAAATACAGTGGTTAATGACATTCGTAAATCTAAAAAAGATTACTTTGAAAAGCTTGAGGACATGCTCACTAGTGAAAATGTAAACTCAAAATTATTTTGGAAAACTTCAAAACAACTACTGAAAATCGGAAAAATCTCTCAAAATGTGCCCACACTTACACTTAATGATGAATTTGCTGAAACTGATCTCCAAAAAGCCGAGATGCTGAATAAATACTTCGCTTCACAATCGTCCCTTAACGATGACAACAAAGTTCTTCCTCAACTTCCTGCTGCCCTTCATGATCCATTAGACTTGTTCATTATCACTCCCGAAAATACTAAAGATGTTCTCGACAACCTTGATGTTAATAAATCTTGTGGACCAGATCTTATGAGTCCACGACTTCTAAAAGAAGGGTCCTCCCTACTTGCCTTACCATACTCTATATTGTTTAACGCATCGTTACGACTGGGAGAGTTTCCGTCTCAGTGGAAAGATGCAAATGTCACTTGTATCCATAAAAAAGATGATCGGTCCTTGCCCTCAAACTACAGACCGATATCACTTCTCTGCCAAGCTGGCAAAATAATGGAAAGATGTGTACACAAAGAATTATATAATTACATTAATGCACATAACCTTCTAACTCCTTTTCAGTCTGGTTTCGTCCCTGGTGATTCCACTACCTTCCAACTTATCCATACTTACCATACTTTCTGTGAGGCTGTAGACAGCGGCAAGGAAGTACGCGTCGTTTTCTGCGACATTAGCAAGGCGTTCGACAGGGTCTGGCACCGTGGTCTTCTACACAAACTCTCACATTTGGGCTGTTCTGAGAGCATTTTGAAATGGTTTTCTAGCTACTTAACTGACCGGCGACAACGTGTTGTCATAAACGGACAAGCATCTCAGTGGACGTTTGTGAGAGCCGGTGTACCGCAAGGCTCCATTCTCGGACCGCTGCTATTCCTAGTTTATATAAACGACATTGTCAATGAGCTTAGCGCCTCTGTCAGACTCTTTGCTGATGATACAAGTCTATACATCATTGTTGATAATCCGATGACCGCAGCTGTAACCTTAAACAATGATTTAGAACATATCAGCAATTGGGCTAGTGACTGGTTGGTTACTTTCAACCCTTCCAAAACATTTTCTATGTTGATATCAAGGAAACGCGATCCTGTAAACCACCCTCCTCTTATTATGAACAACATATCACTGACATGTACGTCAAACCATAAACACTTAGGTCTAACCTTTTCTGACACGTGTAACTGGACAAACCACATCACAAACATTACAGATGCTGCATGGACTAGGTTGAATCTTCTACGCACACTTAAATTCAAACTTAACAGGCGTGCTCTTGAGAAAATCTATTTTGCATTCATAAGGCCTGTATTAGAATATAGCGACTCTGTATGGGACAATACCACAGCCGATTGTAAAAAACAGTTAGAAGCAATACATATTGAAGCAGCCAGAATAATCACAGGCGCCACAAAACTGTGTAGCACGGAAAAACTCTTGTTTGACCTTGGGTGGGACTCTCTGCAAAACAGGCGTAACAAACATAAATTAATAATACTCTATAAAATTCTTAACGGCCTCTCACCTGAATACCTGCAAAATGTTGTACCTCCGCTAGTACAAAACACTACAAATTATAATCTTAGGAATTCTAATAATCTACGTAACATCCACGCTAATACAAATCTTTTCTACAACTCTTTCTTCCCTTCTACTATTCGTGCATGGAATGATC
>JBEVVR010000187.1:0-2502 GCA_040507035.1 Candidatus Thiodiazotropha sp. | reverse complement strand
TAACTTGAGATTCGTTTGCTATTCGTCACTATTGTTGCCTAACGGCTTGGCTGTGCGGCGCCGGCTGCCGCTGTTTCAGGAAACACGCCGCACTGTCCCCGGCGTCCGAACAAGCCATTAGTTAGGTGCCATGGCTTGCTACAGCGTGTGGTGCTCATTGAACAAAAACGAGTGACTACATTATGCCCACTGGACCTTCCAAGCAGTACATTGAAGTATGCTCCAGATATTTGAGTTGACACCTTTCCGTGTAAATACTGCCCCACTGTGGTGGCATTCGAAACTGCGGACCCTTTTTTGGCACATCGGCGCTTAGGTGGCACGACCATGCGATTTAGTTGGCACATGCATGAATGGTACGAAGTGCGTTTTTGACTCACCCTGTAATGTACTCCGTTTTTCATACTATGAGGCACTTAACGCTGCGCGTAACCGGCGGACAAAAGTGGTGTGGCTGTAGCGTAGCGGAAGCCGCGCCGCTTTTGGCTGTCCGAGTTTACGCGATTGTTATGCATTTTCTTCCTCAAGATCTGCGAGATCCTCTTCAGTAACCCAATCAGCAGTCTCGGATATGACTTCTTGGGATAGCCAAGCAAAGATATCTTTATATTCCAGCCTCGCAGGGAACCCCTCAACTTCTCGCTTCCCCGCCCAAGTTAAGTGGACGCTTATTACTTCCTTTTGTATTTCACCATTTACCACCTTAAAACCTGCAACATCGTCACAATCTTGACGTCTAGCAAAAGGATAGAAATCCTCGCCGGTTTCTTTTTGATACTCAATTCTTAAACCTTCTTGACCTGGACTATCAATAAACCACCAAGGAAGAAAGCCTTTGAAATTATGAGCCTTGAGCCAGCGATATTCGATTGGTAATTCCACTATGTTAGATTCCATTTGATGCATAACGTTAAGTTAACGGGCGCGAGCTTGCGAGCGTCCCAGTGAGCGCAGCGAACGGTGTTGAGCTTCTTGTTAGCTGCTGTACCGTTCCTGCCATGTTCTTGGGTAGTATTTTTTGAGTTGCCATTGAAATTCCTCCCGGGCCTTCTGGTTACCATCGTGGAAATCTTCGAAAAAGTATCGTAACCAGGCAAATGGACCACGATAGAGTTCGCCATCATGAATTTCAGTTACCCAGAAGCTTGGTTCTTTGTAGTCATGCACCTTGAAACAAGAAGATTCGTATAGAACAGGATCATTGCCATACGGATCTGATTCGGGATCTGTAAGTACTCTGTAGTATCCCGCTTCAATGGCCAATACCTCGTACTCTTTTCCACGGGTTAGAAGAAGCTTAGCTCCCTCTGAGTCATGTTCCTTTGTTGGAGTGACGATCATTTTTTGCAGCTAACGCCCGGCTCACCAGCGCCCAAGCCGGAGAGCTTTTTGTGGTACAGTGAGCGCAGCGAAACCCACAAAAAGAACGTAGGTTTGGGCGTCTGCGTGGAGCCGTTTGTTATGCATTACTTCACCATGCGAAAATCTTTGTGCTGAAGCCAATGTTGAAATAGATCTCGACTAATCAACGACTCTTCCTCAAATTTAACTATACCTGGATGGTTTAATATTTCGGGGTCATCTGTATAGCGGCTTAGCAGATCGCAGAATGCAATTATGCCATCTGCTATTTTTGCAATACCAAGCGCAACCTCACCAAGGGCAATATGATCGCGCTCTCCGTTACACATAGCGTACAACCCAATAATATCTTTAGGCACCCACCCAATTAAAGCACCCGCTTCGCTGTATTCATCGATTTCTTCAGGATAATCCGGCCCGAATTCATAGCCCAGTGGCGCGCCATTTATCCAAAAGTCTTTGCCTCTAACTTCATTAGCGACAGAGTCTATGAAAGCCAATATTTCACATTTGGCAATTTCACTTAATTTCTCTTTTAACAGTATTCCTACAGTTGGTCCGGCCATGATCTTTTATGCATAACGCCCGAGTTTTGGGGCGGCTGGCGCTAGCCGGGCGTCCCAGCCCCGAAGGGGCGACAAGAACGAATTGTTATGCGTTCTCACCATACTTCACCTCGACATGCCAAGACTCGTTTCCACACCTCAGGTGTACCGCTTTCCCAAACACCACCTAGTAAATGGCGAAAACTTGGGTTTTGCCTAGATAATATTTCTATTTCATCAATGACTTCTTTACCAGCAATTTCGATTAGATCTTCTAGCGGTCCCGCCGCAAGAACTTCTATTAACTTATCTGGTGGATCAAGTTCTAAAATTGTCAAAATTGTTTTTAAGCAATCCCCAGGTGCTGTTTCTCCGCCCCCAATACCCATAAACCTTTCCACTGCCCACCATTTTGGGTGATCTGTATTTAGACCATGAGATAGCTGTGCCTCAATATAAGCACTTGCCCAATTTTGTATTTCAGTGTCATCCATTATTAAGCGCATAACGCGCGAGTTTTGGGGCGGCCGGCGCTAGCCGGGCGTCCCAGCCCCGAAGGGGCGACAAGAACGAATTGTTATGCATGGCCATAGAC
>JBEVVR010000048.1:0-2535 GCA_040507035.1 Candidatus Thiodiazotropha sp. | reverse complement strand
TGTAGACGTCCTAGTCTGGGCATAGGGTGACGTTAACGCTGGGTATGGTGGATGTCAATTAAGTTATTATATTATGAGTGTCCCCTTTATGAGTGTCCCCTTTACTTTATTCCTTTACTCCCTTTAAATTATCAACTGCCTCTATTTGTTATTTCTAGCAAGCCTTTACTGAAATCGATATTAAAAATATGTTTATTTAGCCAGATTACGAGTTGTATATTTTCACAGTCGCCTGCAAGATTTAATCTTGTCGGATCCAGCACCTCTCTTCCCCTAATCAAAATATACGTATTCGTATAGGGTTGACTCACAGTATTTAACTTTGGTGTTTTAGATTTATCGTTATACCATTCTCCATAAAGATCAAATTCTGAAAACATATTTTTATGTAGAGTTCTGGCAATTGCTACATTTTTATTTATTTGTATCCAGTTACCTTTTACAACTCTATTTTCAACAAGTCTAAATCTATTCATATCTACCAAGTACTTTATTATCTTTTCATAAGCTGGCTCTTTCTCATCATTTAGTATCACGTTTATGCTTTCTAATATCCGAACAACATCCTTGTTCGATTTACAAGCTATATTGTTACTCTTGTTCAATTTTTGGTTACTGTTAGTACATGATTGATTAAAGGTTAGCATTGATCCAGTAAACACAACAATCATTCCTACTAACAGTACACCTTTTTTCGCCATTCCAATATAACCTAATTACTTACATTCAAACTAACATTCGCAGTTGATGAGCCTCCGTAGGGATCAGTGATAGTATAGTCAAAATTCGCCGCCCCAGTGTACCCACTTGCGGGGGTATAGACGATATTGTTTCCAATGATCGAGATACTACCAGCACTTGCCGGTAAACCATTAACTGCTGAGACGGTTAGAGAATCACCATAAGGATCACGATCATTTGCAAACACATCTAGACTTATTGGCGAACCTGTATTGACAACTGAAAGACTATCATTTGTCGCACTAGGTGGAGGATTACTAACGGTAACAGTTACCGTTCCTGTCGTGTCACCACCGTGTGGGTCAGACGCTGTGTAGTTGAATGTGAATGAACCAGTGTAATTGGCAGCTGGAGTGAACTCTACTTGATTATCAGCAGTTATCGACAGCACCCCAACGCTAGCTGGAATACTAGACAAATGTGATATGCTAATTGGTTCACCGTCAGCATCGCTATCATTTGCAAGAACATCAAATGTCATCGCTGTGTTATCAATATTCTGTTCAGTAATAACATCATTAGTCACTGATGGCACTCTATTTGGTGGTAACATCGGATCACGTACCCCTGTCACTAATTGATTTGATGCGTCAACTAGCAATGATGTATTTAGTATTGTTTCACGATGACCTGCAGCAATCAGCTGAGTATGTAATCCATGTGGATTAATGATATTTTGAGTTAATGTACTCGGATTTCCCGTTATTGGGTTAGTATAACTAATTTGAACTGGGCTGCTTCCATTTGGCAGACCCAGATTAAACGCAAACCAACCATTAAACATATCTTCTACTTCTTCAGTACATGTTTCATTCAAAAGTATCCTGTATTCAGGCACATCGTCACGAAAACGTTCCATCCAAAAAGTACCCATATTGTACTGCATCTCAGTGAGAGTAAACTCAAACAAGTGAACTTGGGGATCGGTTATTTCATAATCTGCCGTCCCAGGCACACCAATGAGATCTTCAAAACTATTAATATTCACAGGTCTAGTCGGCCCAAAACTTATCGCATGCGTAATTATGTTTCTATCATCTACTGCATACATAAAAGTATGCCCAGTTTGCCCCGTATCCAAGTCCAATATATCGCCAGGAAGAATAGCAGACGGATCAGGAGGCTCAATTCCAATAACCAACCTATAGAGTCCCAATGGATCAACTACGCCTAGAGGATCTCCACCCACATAGGCAAAGGTGTTAAAGCCACCCTTGAGTCCAATAGGATCACTGGTCAGGTATCTGCCACTGTTAGGATCATAGTCCCTATAGTAGTTGTAATAAGTCCCACTCTCGCTATCTTCATACTGCCCCGGCAACCTAAGATTTAGAGCGATTTTTTTTGCCTCTATCTCGATCAAGCCAAACGGACTATAATCTGCCGACCAGACTGTTGTCTGGTCTCCATCGGTAACCATCCTAGGCGCACCCAAGTGATCGGTATGGATGGCATAGGCGGTCTTACCTTCAAGCTTGATAATCGGCCGATGATGCTGATAGAGATATTGAGCGGTTATCTTTCCGTTATTGTCGATCTCGGTCGTCAGCTGACGATTGTCATAGAGGTAGTAAGTAACCTTGGGTTTTTTACTTAAGCTATAAGTAACCTTCTTGATCCGCTCCCCAAAGCGATTGTAGGCATAGGTCGCAACCAAGGTCTTATTACCTGGGTCATTAGGAGCGATTCGGAAGAGTTTGATTGGCCGCTGATGCGCATCGTATTCATACCGACGCTCCCCGATCTGTTCTGGGCTGCCTACTAGGTTGTATTGGTATTCCTTGTTCTCCCCGT
>JBEVVR010000064.1:0-2544 GCA_040507035.1 Candidatus Thiodiazotropha sp. | reverse complement strand
ACTTCAGCTATGGACCAATGCCGGGCAAAACCAATGGTAAGGCGGTAAAGATCCCGCATCACGCCGCCCTCTTCTCGATGACGCGCTGGACGAACCTCTACTTTCCCTGCAAAGCCATCTTGTTTGGCGACTTGATCGGCGGCCCGATCTCTACAACATTGGGAAAAGAGGTTCGAAATATACCGGTTGGGACAAAGATTCGACATGGATTCCTGACACATCGTTTTTACTGGAAGGAAACCGACTGGCAATCCGATGCAAACGACACATGCCAAGAGACAGTAACGGCGCTGAGAGGTGTCCTCGATCTAGTGGATAAGAGATCCCAGTGAAGTCACTCTCTATCTTGCGGCACAAACCGGCTATATGGCTCGTCCATGCTGTTGCAAGATCCGCTCTATCTCTTCCCTTGCAAATCGGGCAATCCGCTCCTGAGCCGCTTGCTGATTCCCTGTTAACTCATCGAAACTCCCCAGGATGATGATGTTCTCATCATTCAGCAAATTAGCCGGCCCTGTGTAGTTGAAGGAACCGGCAATCACCACCTTATCATCGAGCACCATCAGCTTGTGATGCACTTTGCCAAGCCCCTGTCTATTGCCTGCGGCAAAAAGCTTCGCGCCCTGTTCCGATATCTTCTTCACGGGTGACCAATCCTGCGCACCCTGTCTACTGTCAAAGACACCTTGGATCGGCATCCCGATATCCAGCAGCCGTAGCATTGTGTCGTCGATACCGGAGGACTTGGCAAAGGTGAAGATCGCGAAGTCTATCCGCTCCCGGGCCTTCATCATCTGCTTCATGATCTCCATTTCCGGGTTGTGGTCCGGGGCAAACAGAATTTTGATCGGCACATCGGAGACCACAAGCTCTCTTGGGCGGGAATCGTGGCCTTCATTGCGTCGCCCAAATCGCCCCTGCTGGATCTCCTTGAACTCCCGCGCATAGACCTTGGCCACTTCAGGATCTTCGACGATTACTACATGATTGAGGTTTTTATGGGTTCCGGTGGGGGTAAAATTAGTCGAGCCGGTCAGCACCGCCTTCCTGTCCCGCACGATGAATTTCTGATGAAAGATATTGGCGTTGTAGTCGACCTTGACGTCGATGTTGCTGCGCAGGATGGCATCGTGGACCGCCCGGTTGGGTTCATTCTTGCCGCCCGGGGTCCAGGGATCGGCCTTCAAGGGTGTTTGTTTGAGGTAACTCTGCTCGATAACGAGTTTCACCAGCACCTTACGCTTGCGCGCCTCGATAATCGCCTCGGCGATGGGCTCGCTTTCGAGCTCTTGTACCGCGATCTCCAGACGTTTCTGCGCCTGGTCGATAAAGTCGACAATCACCGCTTCAAGATTGTCAGGTGCCCCCTGGTCATGAGGCCCTGTAAAGAAGGCCACCTGCCCGACCCGAATGCCCATGGGTCTCTCCTGTTATATTATTTTAGTTATTTATCCCGTCGTTTATTACACAGGTTTTATTGCCCTGTCCTTCTACTCAAGTCTATAGCTTAGTCACTTCCCTGTGAAATTCAACGCCGTCCAAATCTTCGTCTCATTGGCGAGATAAATAATTGGGTAGACAGATCCCTGGGATCAAGCACTACTTTTTCGCATCAAGCTCCTTTTGATAGTACTTGTGCACCAGCTTATCCTGATTCTCAAGCAGGTAATCGATGCTGGGTTCATTGTTCATGGCCTTTTCGAGGGCACGGCGGGTTGCCTCCCGGTGAATACCGAACAGGGCTTCATGGTCCAGATCTTCAACCGTAATAATGCCCGGGTTGAGCCATACCGATACGATGATGCCGAGATCATTGGCCTTCTCTTTCGGGATGGTGCCGTTTCGCACCGCGTCCAGTACGCCGTTGGCAATCGCCCCTTGTACAGTACCCATCAGGATATTGGTATAGGCTGTTTTTTTAACCGTTACCTTGCTCACCATCAAGGTTGCGGGACGGACCTGCATGTCTGTGTTCATCAACGCCAGAACCCGTGAGTGACCCTGGACCTGATCGCCCATCAGGTTGGCGAATGCGGTGCCGAAGGGACCATCCAGTTCACCAATGACCACTTCCGGTTCAGCTGCGGTGAAGGCCGGACCTCCTGCCACCAATGCCTCACCTGTGCGCATGATGATTCGTTCGCTCATAATGGTATTCTCCATCTGGTTTGGTAAAAAATGCGGGATTATCTTTGTATCCTCTCCAAACTGCAAGGCCCCCCTCAAATGCTTGTATGCTTGCGAGTAAACAGTTTTGTGTAACAATTTAGCTAGAGTAAACCTTCTGTAATTGTGAGCGTCAGCAGGAGAATTACCCGCTCCAATTCTGCTTGAGCCAGCTCAGTTGGCTTTTGAGAAAGCATGGAGCACCGGGTTTGGCATGGTGATGAAATGATCATCGAAAGGGTATTTGATGCGTGTCGTTGCATGTAAACGATCCATTCCACCAACCCATGTCCTTGTAGGGATGGATCGTTGAAACAGCTGTCGCCGGTCCAACTGTCTCAAATAGACATTTGTCCCACGGCGAAACATCTCTAATCA
>JBEVVR010000041.1:0-2546 GCA_040507035.1 Candidatus Thiodiazotropha sp. | reverse complement strand
TGCTATAAATAGTGAAAATCTGTTGACCAACATTTAAAAATAGAAGTTGGACTTTTGAGCCCCTTTATGCGAAAATTTGCCTTATGGCCTGTATCAGCTTGTATAGATGACTCAGCATTATGTTAAAGGAAAGACCTCAAATTTTGTTTAAATGTTTGGACTAAAGTGGTTCTTGCGGGCAGTGTATGCCCTTGGATATCTTAAGATTTAATTGTTGATGAGAACACTGCTTGACAGGAGTAACGGAAGCTATTATTTAAGGGTTTGCGAAGGGAGGCAACTATTGCAAATAAATCTGATTCTATTATAATTGCTTCCCTTACTTAGTTTTTGGGTACGCTGTTAGACTCTTTCACAGCCAAACAGTCTAGTACGCTGTTAACTTTTGTATAAGTTGGTAGGAAATATAAATAATATAAATTTGTTTCAAGGAAAAGATTAACTTGTATGCACAGCAAAAGGTGTCGTGAAGTTTATGTTTCTCGCTGCAGTCTTTCAACCTTCTCAGAAACTGCATGTCGTCGGATTGGTGTTGAGCTTGCGTCGATGCGACGTTATAACGCCACACCGGCGACAGTTCGACATCATGTTGACGCCATGTGTTTTCTGAGAGGTTATTAACTATCTTTATAGCTGCAGTGCTAGCTTGCATGTTACATAGTAACAATTGTTATGAAAGTAAACTATTTATTCCTTTTCCCAACAATGTGCTATACTAGTCTGTATATATGTTTTTCAACATTTTGGTTTTGTATTCATTTTTTGTGCTCCACGGGAAAAACTATCTTCATCACAATGTCATCACTGTTCTACCTAATATAAGGTGCATACTATTCGCATCCTCTAAATTGCTTCGATGTCTAATTGATAGTATAACGTGATAGCACTTGAAATTTTTAGGATGCGGATTGGATTGCATTACAGTCGTCAAGTCAAAGTGAAAGGTATAGAACATATAAATTTTTTCGAGTTTCTTATCATCATGTCACTATTGTTTATATCAGGTATAGAGCGTAATCCTGGTCCAGCTTCAACTGCGTCTTCAAGTTCTTCAAGCTCCTCTACTACTTTTGAAGAAAAGATTATCAAAGAAAAATTCTCAGTAGTTCATTATAATGTCCAAAGTATTACGAACAAATTAGATTTAATTGAAACGGAATTCCGAAATTTTGATGTCATCTGCCTAACCGAAACTTGGTTAGATATAAGAACTTCAGATGATCTCTTAGATTTTAAGGATTTTAAATTGTATCGGCGTGATCGAATTGGTGATAGCCATGGAGGGATCTGTGTTTATGTTCGAAATAATATTTATTCGTGTCGTCGTAACGATTTGGAATTACCGGATATTGAATGCGTTTGGATTGAAGTTAAAACTCATAATATAAAACAACTAATTGGTACTTTTTATAGGCCACCAAATTCTAGTAACAATGTTATCTCAACAATCGAAGACTCGATTGGTCTTGCGTTTGATACAAACATAAAGAATATATTAATTACAGGAGACTTTAATCTTGATATATTGAAACAGGTTTCTAACAAGAAAGTTATAGATTTATGTCAACATTATAATCTTGAACAACTAATAAATGAACCAACGAATTTCACTGAAACGTCCTCAACTATCATAGATCTCTTTTTGACTGCAAATAAAAATAATGTACTGTTATGCGGTGTTGGCGACCCATTTCTTGACCAAAATGTGCGATATCATTGTCCCATATATTGTGTTTTCAAGTTTAATAACGTTCAGACCCCAGTGTATACCCGAAAAATTTATTTATATGACAGGGGCAACTATCAATCTATATCAGATGAGTTAAGTGAAACAGACTGGAACAAAATAAAAAATAATGATATTGACATATATGCAAATAATTTAACGGAGCATATTTTAGCTTTGGCTGACAAACATATACCAAATAAAACTATAAAAATTCGAAAATCTGATCCATCATGGCTAACTAATAATATAAAACGTCTAATTAGGAAAAAGAAAAGATTATACGACAAATATAAGAAAACAAATAATATGACAGATTTTGAAAACTATAAACATATAAGAAATCAAGTCACTAATGAAATTCGGAAGTCTAAAAGTGCAGAACTTGAAAATCTTTCTGAAAAATTAAAAGATACAAATATAAGGCCCAATAGCTGGTGGAAAACTCTCAAGTATTTCATTAAACCTGATCAAAATTCTACCATTCCTCCACTTAATAGGGATGGGGTTATTTATTGTAATGATAGTGAAAAGTCGAATATTTTGAATGCGTATTTTGTTGAACAAACTATCATAGAAGAGGATAATGCAACTCTCCCCCCAACCTTACCCTTACCCACTCATAAACTCGACTCTATATCGGTTACACCTGATGAAGTACAATTGACCCTCAATTCATTGCAATTAGGCAAAGCCGCTGGACCTGACTCTATTAATAACCGACTTCTCAAAGAGCTTGCTCAGCCGTTATCTTTTCCTCTGTCTGATATTTTCAATTACTCTTTGTCCACTGGTAAGCTTCCGAGTATTTGGAAACTGG
>JBEVVR010000114.1:0-2556 GCA_040507035.1 Candidatus Thiodiazotropha sp. | reverse complement strand
GAACAAGATTTCTTTCATAAAAATCACAAAGCGAAAAAATGGGGAAAATTCCACGAAAAAAAAAAAAAAAAGAATAAGTTACAGTATATGTTTTTTTGCACATAATCTTATGATTCTCTGCACTTGTGTATCGATACTAAGTTGCTTTGAGTACTTGTATGGTTACCGTTACAGAGTTGACTAGATTTATAATGGGCAGACAGACTGAGACAGAAGAACAGATGGACAGCTAATAATATATCTCCGGTGGGGCGAGGGGGACGGGGTGCTAAGGAGAGACATAATGATCAGTATCAAGGGAGGAGAAAAACAATATACTTGTAGCAAAATCCACATCACATCGAAAGCGGAGCAGTTTGCAATCGTTGTCTATTTAAGCTACTGTCGAATTCCCTTCATTTTATGGCAGCCGCAGCGAAACTTGCTACTCACAGCCCTAGTTTCCCTTCAACAGCAAACAAAACCTGGTAATTACCTGATTACTTACTTACTGTGTTCTTTAATCGACTTTTCTGAAATAGTAACAGGCAACTCCATTTGCAGGTATAGTCTGGGATACAAACAACTGCATGTTTGTAAGATTAATGTTTAGGACGACAAAAAGTTTATTTGTACTAAACATTCACGATAATTTCATGCCATAGGTCTGTGATCTTATTTTCGAAAGGTAGCAGCGTTTATATATAATATGAACTTAAGAAAATGATTTTCTCCCACCTTTGCATATTTAAGATAGGCTCTCAGCTCATGTAAGCAAGGGCGTAGCTACCTATTCGGCAAATACGCATGTGCGTATTGAAATTTTGTCAAAATTGACAAAATTTCAAAACGCACCTATATATTGGCATTCCCTCGGGGTCGGAATTTCAACCTGGGACTAGGCGAGCCTCGTCCCTGGATGAAATCCCTACCCCTCGGGTGAGATTTCTCTATCCTACATGGACACTCAAAGTTTGGTTAATGCTAAAACAATTAAGCTCATGTTACATTTTTCACCTGTCAAAATCAGGTGGACCATATAACACAGCTGAACCACTTACAACATAAAACCCTTCCCAGTTATGCAAAAACGGAAAGAGGTAGACTCTTAAGGATGCTGTAATAGACTACAGTGAGGAAACAGGCGTATTCATTGAGGTATCCCCTTGTATTCGTGAGCCACCATGCTCGATTGGTTGGTTGGTTGATTTGTTGTTTTACGTCCCTGTCAACAGCTAAGTTCATGTCGGGACGGTCAGTCAACCTAACCACACTATTTCTGGGCAGGCTTAGACCTCCGAAACGGTTAATCAGTACTAAGTGCACAAAATCGGTGCAGAAGGTCATGGGTTTGAATCCCAGCGACTGAAAAACTCCTCAGCAAGGGGATAACTGTTTCAAATCAGATAAGATTAAGAGTCAGAGGAGAAAGATGGGCTCTGTCTGTATGTCATGCTCTACCCATAAACTAGAGGGGTCTATACACCTAAATCTCAACTGCGAGCTTTAGTTAAGCTTTTATATTTTACTTTTATGCCACGAGGAATCTACTTACTGTAAAGATGACTTTCCATTTAATATTTGGTTGTGATTACGAACATCAAAGATTGAAATGGTAGACCTATATGGAAACGGATGGACGTCCCTGAAAAAACTGATGACTGTCATAAGACACATTTATCAATATCAAAGAAAACACCGACAGAATGGTGTCAGCAAAATTTCTTTTCAGAAATTAGTGAATGACTTTGGATGTCATTGCGGATACCCATCAAAGTACAGATGAAATTCACAAATTACCTGATGGGAATTTTCATTTTTGAAGGCTGCGTCTTAATCTAGTTTATTTTTAATTGCGCTGAATTTGCCTTAGCTGACGCTAATACTACACATCATGGTCATGCTGCTCCCCTGGAGCAGTATGATCTGGGTATCCAGTGTTTTGCCGACTGACTTGCTCCATGCAGTTGCATTAAATTTCTGTGCCGTCTTTGTCGTAAATAATTAACAAGGTGTTTTACTACTATTATTACTATTATCTTTATTATTGTTATCATTATTATTATGACAATGGGATTGATTTGGTTTCTCAAACGTCTTCTCCTGACTGATACTGTATGCCTTGTCGAACTTCACCTTCTGATGCAGTGCTTGCCAATGAGCGTACTGTGAAAGTATTTTCCTTGAATATTGGACACTGTTACCTGAGCTGACATTGTACAATTTGGCTGGGCAGCTCTACAGAAGAATCTGATCAGGAGCTGCAATGTCTGTCGGTTGACTGTAATACACTGAAGCTTATATCAAAACGTTTTCATTATGCCGCATGATAATGAGACGATAAAATCTAGCCTAGCGCCGTAGATTCACATCAGAAGGCTCTTCCGGGGCAGTCTGATCAAAGCTGTTGTACTTTCTAAAACCCGTATGCACCTCTCTAGACCATGTATAAGAAACTTGCCAAGTTTGGAATTCTCAGGTGAAAAAATGGAGATGCTCTGACAAGATATAGGATTTGAAGAGTCCCGGTCGTACGGACGGATGGGCGAAAGTGACGAAAAAAAAAAAAAAAACAAC
>JBEVVR010000024.1:0-2565 GCA_040507035.1 Candidatus Thiodiazotropha sp. | reverse complement strand
TCTTATATTAGAACCGATGTCAGATACTATATCATTAATATATAATAGAAAAAGAAGCGGGCCCAAAATTGACCCTTGGGGGACACCAGCTCTTATGGAAGCCCAGTCCGAGGTAACTCCTGGGAGCACAACTCGTTGCCTTCTGTCAGACAGGTAATTTTTAAACCAAGATAGGACTTCTCCTGTGACACCAGCAGCTTCAAGTTTGTAAAGAAGACCTGCGTGCCAAACACGATCAAAAGCTTTGCTGATGTCACAGAAGACAGCCCTAACCTCTTTACCTCCGTCTAGAGCTTCACAGAAAGTATTATACAGATAGGTGAGTTGGTTTACTGTTGAATCTCCAGGTATGAAACCAGACTGAAGGGAAGTCAATAAGTTATTATCACGAAAATGATTGAACAGATACTTGAATATAAGTTTCTCAAAAACTTTAGCTTCAGAGTTGAGAAGAGATATTGGGCGATGATTAGACACTTTAGATAGATCGCCTGATTTAGGAACAGGGCATACATTGGCTTCCTTGTAAGAAATCGGCACAATGCCAGTGCGTAAAGACTGGTTAAAAAGGGAACAAAAAGGAGAAGAAAGTTCACTTGCTATCTCTCGAAGAACTCGATTATTGAGTGCATTGGGACCAGAAGCTTTTCCTATAGTCAATGTTTTAAGGATTGATTCTACTTCTATTGGAGAAAGAACAATATTAGATAACTCTGAGGCAACAGTAATTGGTACTTGGTCTGGAAGAGTAGCATTATTTTCATCTAATTTTGTCTGAGTTTGAAAGAAATTATTCAAAATATTTGCTTTATCAAGTTCATCTGTATATACGTGATTATCGACTTCAAGAGGCGGGATCGTTGACTTACTGTTCGGAGCTATAAAATGTTTTAGAGTTGACCACCAATCTTTCGCTGTAAGTGATTCCGATTTAAGTTTATCTGCAAGTTTTGCCTTAAAAGACGTTTTTGAATCACGGAGCATTGTAGTAACTTCATTCCTTAACTTTCGGAATTTAGTCCAGTTAGAGTTGGTGTTTGTTCTTTTAGCTTTCTTGTAAGCCCGTTTGCGTTTACGTATATGTCTTTTAATAGAACAAGTTATCCAAGGCAGTTCAAAAGGTCTCACTCTAATTTCTTTATTTGGAATGCATTCACCAGCTATTGTATTTATTGTAATGTTTAAGTTGTTTGCATATGTATTTGTGTCATCGTCTTGTAAAGAGTTCCAATCAGTACTTGCTGCTTTTTGTCGTAAAAGATTATAATCACCATACTCGTATCTCCATATATGTCTTACAAATGATTTGAACTTAGGTTTCGAAAATTTATAAATACCAAAAATGGGACAGTGATATCTGAACTCTTGATCTAGAAAGGGATCTCCAACACCGCTAAGTATAAGGTTATCTTTATTACTTACCATTATAAGATCAATTAGAGAAGAGGAGTTTTCTGTGAAATGGGTAGGCTGATCAATAGACTGATAAAGCGAAAACTGCGTACAAAATGAGTCTATTTTTCTTGCTGTTCGAGGACTAAAGGCATTTAAGTTAAAATCTCCAGTTACAATTACATCTGCTATACCAGAATCAAGTGCTAGAGCCAAAGAGTCCTCTATATTAGAATAATAATTGACGTCAGCGTTCGGTGGACGATAGAAGAGACCAAAAAGAATATGTTTACGACTATTTGCGACTTCAATCCAGATGCTTTCTGTACCTCGTATTTCTAGGTCTTCTCGACGTTTATAATGAATACCTTCTTTCACATAAATTACAACTCCTCCATGGGTGTCCCCGATTCGATCCTTACGTTCAGGAATATTATATGAATCTAGTAATAAGTCATTTGTGTCTGTGACAGGACCGAGCCAGGTTTCCGTGAAGGCTAGAATGTCAAACTGGAATAATTCGGCATGTAGAATTTCAAGCTTAGAAATGATACTTTGAACATTATAATGTACAAATGACAAATTATGGTTTAAGCTAAGAGAATTAAAGATGGTGTCAGACATACTAGAAGAGTTGGATAAACTATCAGAAGAAGACGTAGTAGAAGGACCTGGGTTCGGATGAATATCTCCTGAACAAAGCAGAATAATACTCAGCCATGTTGCAAAATTAATAACAAGAAAGCAAGTGGCAATGATTAATGTAAAAGAAAAATTTGCCCTCATAGATTTACCGAGCATAGTAGTCTTGCGGTGACTGTGTGTGCGAATATTATGACCTAAGAACTCAGTCTTTAACACAGCTATTAGCAAAGAATAAGTAACGAGATAGTATTTATGTAATGCAAAAAACACAAGTAAATGTATAAAAATGTTTAATTTGCACATGCGATGATAAGTTGGCATGACAGCTACCTTTGTTTTTCTATATAAAAGTGTCATGTAATTGATGTAAGAAACAGTAGAAACAACAAAAGCACCATCACACCAACTGAAATGAAGTTCATACACAAATAGAAAGTCTGCTGGTAATTGTAAAACGCCCACTCCCTTAAGTCCAAATTACAAGGATAAACAATTGAAATAAAAAGAAGGATAAGAAAAAACATGCTG
>JBEVVR010000126.1:0-2579 GCA_040507035.1 Candidatus Thiodiazotropha sp. | reverse complement strand
CTATCTATCTATCTATCTATAGATACTGCGTCACCCTCATGACTGAGTATTATGCGCAGGGATGCGTGCGTGAGAATAAAAGTAAAAAATTGATAGTGAGAACTAAAAGAATGAAAGTGAGGAGTGAAAAAAAGGTGAAAGTGTTAATTGTTAATAAGAATGAAATTTAAAAACAGGATAAAAACAAGGGTTCCTTTCTATGGCATTGGATAACTGATCTTGCTCACTTCTGTCTTAAAGGAGTCAAGATCAGGTAATACAACAACTTCCGCTGGGAGCCTGTTCCACAAAACGACTGTCATAGGAAAAAAGGAGTACCTGTAATAATCAGCAGCACAATGTACCTGGCGGAAACACAGAGGATGCATGTGACGAGTGATTCTAGTGGGACGCTCAAAATATGTCGGCATTTCAATAGCTACAAGGCCATACTGTATTTTGTAAAACATCGCGAGACGCGAGTCATTTCGGCGATGTTCAAGGGGACGCCAACCGAGGTTACCCAGCATCGCGGAAACACTATCATATGAGGAGTATTTGCCTGAAACCCAGCGTGCAGCCCTTCTTTGAACCATTTCTATTTTATGGATGTTCTGTTTAGTGTAAGGGCTCCACACTGAGGAAGCATATTCAACTTGGGGACGAACAAGAGATTTGTAGGCTAATTCTTTAACTGCCTGATTTTTAGTTCGAATATTTCTTTTGACAAAGCCTAAAGTACGATTAGCCTTACTGGTAATT
Organism: Candidatus Thiodiazotropha sp.; assembly: GCA_040507035.1. GTDB lineage: Bacteria > Pseudomonadota > Gammaproteobacteria > Chromatiales > Chromatiaceae > Thiodiazotropha. The sequence continues at coordinate 1,838 of JBEVVR010000126.1, read as the reverse complement.
TCGTTGATGTGTGTATTCCAGGACAGATCTTTGGAGATACTTACCCCAAGGTAGCGTGCACAGTCAACAGACTCCAATATCTCACCGTGAAGGGTATACTGGGAGTGGATAGGCTGTCGGGATCTGCTAATGTGCAGAACTTGACATTTGTTTGGATTAAATTCCATGTCCCAGGTTCGTTCCCATTTTTGAAGGGTATCAAGATCATCTTGGAGAATGTTGCTATCTTTTTGATTTTCTACAGTGAGGTAAACTGCAGTATCGTCAGCAAATAATCTGACCTGAGAGTGGATATTTTCAGGAAGGTCATTAATATAGAGCAAAAAGAGAAGTGGTCCAAGAACTGAGCCCTGTGGTACACCGGAAGTAACACGGACATCAGGTGAACACTCCCCTTCAAGCACTACAGCCTGGGTTCGACCCTCCAGAAATGAACTGATCCATTTTAGGGTTTTACCTTTTACCCCATGAAACGAAAGTTTGAAAAGTAATTTCAAGTGGTTCACCTTATCGAAGGCCTTACTGAAATCTAACAAGACCAAATCGATTTGGTGACCTTGAGTAAGTTGCTTCCCAAGCTCCTCAACTAATTCAATTAACTGCGTTTCGCAAGAACGTTTCTCACGAAAACCATGCTGTAAACCATACAAAATATTATTTCTACTCAGATGCCGAGTAAGGTTTGAGGCGACTATATGTTCCATGACCTTGCACAAAACACAGGTCAAGGAAATTGGCCTGTAATTTGCAGGGTCACTCTTATCCCCCTTTTTAAAGAGAGGACTCACTCTTGCTGTTGTCCAATCCTTTGGAAGTTGGCCTGTTTCTAGAGATTGTTCAAAAATTGCTTTGATCACAGGGGTAATCTCATTTCTCAATTCTTTTAAGACAACAGGCTTAATGTCATCCGGACCAGCAGCTTTATCAGTTTTCAGATTTGAAAGAAGTTTCAGAATTCCATTTGCATCAATAATGATTTCCGGCATGACAGGATATTTAGACTTAAAATTTTCAGGAATGTTATCTAAAAAATCTTGCACTTTTTCAATACAAAGTTGGCCTAGACGCAAGGGAGACAACTGCGAAAAAACAGATTGAAATTGTAAATTCAGAATAGTGGCTTTTGATTTGTTTTCAGTTACCATTTCTTTTTGGTTCTTATCGAAAAGAGTTGAGATTCCTTGTGAATCTTGCCTTGCATTCTTTATAAGTGAGAACAACTTTTTAGGTGTGAAACCAGAGGGACTTTTATCTGAATTTTCAGCAGTTAGTCCTAACAGATCCTGCAGGTATTTATCATATGCTAGTCTAATCTTAGTTTGAATAAGATGTTTTACCTGTTTGAAGTGTTGTATGTCTTTTTCTCTTCGAGAACTCCGTTGTTTTTTAAATAATTTGTCACGTTTTCGTCTCAATCTTCTGATTTCCTGTGTAATCCATGGCAAGCTCTTTTTGGCTCCAAACCTTTTAATAGGGACAAACTTTAAAATACCCCGACTTATTGCTGTTTTAAAAGAATTCCATAAATCTTCAACATTTTTATTTCTATAATTTAACATAAAGTCAGAAGCAAAGACCGAAATGTATTTCCTGAAACCTTGCCAATCAGTCTTCCTGTATAGTGGTACAGACCTAGGATTTTGACGTTCCACATTTGGTTTGAGATTAATATCAGCAACCATTACATCGTGGTCAGCGATTCCGGGTGCAATTTCAATCTTATGAACAAGTGTATGATTAGAGGTCAGGAAAAGGTCAAGCACATTTTCACTTCTAGTTGGTTCCGTGACCATCTGAACCAAACCAAAATCATCCAGCATGGATATAAAATCATCATA
>JBEVVR010000022.1:0-2629 GCA_040507035.1 Candidatus Thiodiazotropha sp. | reverse complement strand
TGTTCTATTACACGGGTGGGTTTGGTGGTGGTTCGTCCGATGACGACTCGTCAGTCTCGATTGGTGTGGGGGTGCTGGTTGGGGTGAATGACAATACGCCTGATAGGACTTTGAAGTGGTCTGTTGAGGTTGAGTTTTAGGCGATTAAAAAGCAATCGTCAAACTATTGTGGGTCAGAGAACAAATTTCTCTAATATTAGAAAGAATTGTTCTCTGACCCGGTTTTTGACCCGGTTTTTCGGAAACGCAGGCCCTGGCATCGTCCATGAGATCTATAACGAGAAGAAAATGCATTTAGACAAAATACACAAGTTAACACTATTTGCCTTATTTTTAGTGTTTTCACTCATGTATCTACCTGGTTGTGCAATTCAAAAAGACCGAATAACCAAGCCGGTTGATCGTGAAGCAAAGGAACTTGTAGATATGGTTCCGTATGTATTGTCTAAACCAGGGGGTTATCTTATGACGGTATTTTTTTTTCATGACCTCAAAATGGATTATTCTTCAGAAATAGAAGACCAATTAGAAGTTGCACAGAACCAGTTTGGGGCAGTGAGAAGGTCCAGAAATATCAAGAAGCCAGAACTGGATATGGATTGCACCATTGGTTTTGTTGACGACGATTACTGGTCAAAAATACCGATGGCACACACAGAGTACCTGGAGGTCGTCTATGAAAAACTAGGCCGAGGATATTTGATTATTGAAATAGTGAACATCGATAGTGAGTTTGAAATTAAGTCGCTAAAGTTTGGTTTCGCACCGGACATTGAAAGCCAAGTCCAGGAAAAAGTCAGGGCCTGTTCGGAGAAGGTAGCGGAAGTTCATGAGGAATATCTGACTCGTAAACATCAGTTAGATCTGGAATGGAAAAAACTAAGGGATTCCCGGGTATATGAATGCAGGTATATTTCCAGACAAGGTGTCAAGCTCATAGCTTTGATGAACGCCGGCATGGAAAAGTCTGTTGCAAAAAGAGAACGATACAAAGCAGTGTTTGATTTTATTGATAGTAATGGTGTGAAAAATTCTTGGGAAACAAACAAAATCGAAAATTATAAAAAAGATGCTCGTTGCTTGTTGGATATTACTGCGGATATTGTACTGGGTGATCATTGGGGCGAAGACGATACAGCGAACTATAACAAGATAAACAATATATGCCAGTCAGATAAATTGGACTATGTAGCCAAGTGCGTTGAAGCGCGTTAGAAAGGATTGCACAATGAGGAAGCTATACATATTTATTCTTTTGTTCCTTATGTGTGACTTATCTCTTGCAGATAGAGAGACACAAGCAAAAGTCCATGCCGTATTGGGTCTCTATAATAAAAGCTGTAGTATCAATAATCCAGATATCATCTGCAACTGTATTTCACAGGAGTTACACTATATAGCAAGTCTCGGATATCAGGCTATTATTGAGACATTGAATGAAGACATGAAAAAGATAGTCAATGATTGTGCGATTACCACTGGCTTCAACAAGAAAACTACTGCTTTGATGATCTACAGTTGTTATACAGGAATTAGCGTTGATCTGATATCAGACCTTGATCTGGACTACGATGTTGATCGGCTCAAAGCTAGATTCCCATCCAAGATTGAGGCATGCAGTTGTTTAGATAGAGAGGTTAATGCGCGGGGTGGAGAGTACGTATTTCAATCTTCACTGGAGGCGTATAAAAAATACAAAGAACAATCCCAATGTCGCAACAGTGGCGGCGGAAACGCGTGCTATAAAATTCGTGATACGAGTTTTGATGATATATATAAGAAGTGCAACATAATACCTTAGCAGGCACTTAAGTATTTGTTTTCATTACGATCAGCCACTCTATAATTTGCTCTTTTTGCCATTACTGCGAAAAGGGTAACAGTCAAGGTTAGTATTATGGCAAGGGATAAAGGTGCACTGACTCCCTTTCTTTAACCTGTCACTGTATATTTAGTGTCCCATTCAATGTGACCGGCCCCGTCTCCAGGTTGTTGATGGATACAGGTGAAATACCCAACACAGCATTGTTAAGACTCAAGGTGGCTGCTCCCAGATTAAGGCTGATTGCACTGCAATCGGCGGTGGTGCAGTCAATGGAGTAGCTGTACGTTGATATTGGATCGGTATTAATGTCTTGGTAAGAATAGATTACCGAGGTCAATTGATCACTTTCTGTAAATATCACCAGACTGTGCAATGTGCCATCATTGTCGCCTAGCGTATTCCCTCTGCCCCAACTAAGGGGGATGGCCGACGTATACCGCGGCAGAAAACTTGTGCCGATGATGGGTGTGTCTGCGCCTGACACAGTCAAACTGCCTAGGTCCGAAGGATCACTGCCGGAGTTTACGATAATGGTGACGCTGGCAGTACTGTTTCCGCTGTCATTGCTGACTGTCAGGGTGTAGGTAGTAGTCACGGTTGGCGAGACAGACACAGGAGTGCCGGAAGTCACGCTGCCGACACCATTGTCTATTGTGCCTGTGCCGTTGACAAACGTGGCAGTCAAGTTGGTACTTTCACCTGCTGTAATGGTTGTGTCACTGCTGGTGAAACCGGTGATGGTTGGCGTGTCTGAAAGCGTCCACCTCAAGGTGCCATTGAGGGTAATGGACTCTGTAGCAGCAT
>JBEVVR010000176.1:0-2650 GCA_040507035.1 Candidatus Thiodiazotropha sp. | reverse complement strand
TGTCTACCTAATAATTATAGACCAATCTCTCTCTTAAATTGTGAAGGTAAACTAATGGAAAGATGTGTTCATAAGTACGTCTCTCAATACCTAAAACAACATAGCATAATAACAGAATTTCAATCTGGCTTTCAATCAGGCGATTCTACAGTCAACCAGTTAACTTTTTTATGCAATGAATTTTCAAAAGCGTTAGATGAAAATAAAGAGGTTAGGGTAGTGTTTCTTGATATAAGTAAGGCATTTGACAGGGTTTGGCATAGGGGATTGTTAGCAAAACTTACAGCAATAGGGTTCTCCAAAAATATGACAGATTGGTTCAAAAGCTACTTAACAAACAGAATTCAAAGGGTATGTGTTAGGGGTGTATCTTCTTCATGGCTCAAAATCAATGCGGGTGTACCTCAGGGCTCAATACTAGGGCCAACTCTGTTCTTAATTTTCATTAATGATATTGTCAATCGCATTAAAAGCAACACTAGATTATTTGCTGATGACACAATTCTTTATAAAGTCATAAATCAACCAATTACTGCGGGCATAGAACTAAACATTGATCTTGATAACATAACTAAATGGGCTTCGGAGTGGCTAGTAAACTTTCAACCTTTAAAAACAAAATCTCTAATCATAAGTAAGAAACGTATTAAAGCTGACCATCCTGCGCTAATTATGAACCAAACCCAGATTGATGAGGTAAACCAGCATAGACATTTAGGTATAGTTCTTTCCGACGATCTTTCCTGGACTAATCATATTGAATCAATTTCATCAAAGGCCTGGCAAAGAATTGGTTTGCTGAGACGGTATAAGTTTCTTTTAGATAGGGCTTCTCTACATAAAATGTACACTTCTTTCATTCGCCCATTGATAGAGTACGGGGACATAATATGGGATAATTGTTCAGCTGCTAACAAGCTAGCATTGGAAAATATTCAAGTTGAGGCACTAAGAATTACTACTGGGGGGACTAAAGTTTGCAGTATACAAAAACTCTATGACGACTCTAAATGGGAAACTCTGCAAACGCGTCGTAATAACCATAAACTGTGCCAGCTTTACAAAATTATTAATGACTTAACACCTAGCTACTTGCATCAGCTTTTGCCAACCAGAGTTTACCAGTCGTCTAGATACCCACTTAGAAATTCGAGTGATTTTTCCATTCCAGCATCGCGTACAGTCAGTTATTGTAATTCCTTTTTACCTGCTACCCTAAGAGCTTGGAATGCTTTAACTCAGGATATTAGAAACGCCCCATCTCTTGGTAGCTTTAAAAAGAAACTTAAGATTCCCATAACTACCTCCCCAAAATATTTTGATACGATTCAGTTATCACGTGAAGGGCAAATTCTTCATGCTCGCATTCGTTTAGAGTGTAGCTCACTTAATCATCATTTGTTTAAGAAAAATCTAGTCAATAGTCCTTTATGTACATGCGGCCTGCCAGAAACCTCATCTCACTTCCTTTTGTCTTGTACAAACTATAACCATTTGAGACAACGATATTTGTCCGTACTACCGCATCGACTTACCCTATCACTACTGTTAAACGGAGATCCTAACGAACCGGACGTGGTCAACAATATTATATTTAAACACGTACAGTTATACATCCTGTCAACAAAACGCTTTGGGTGACCATACATGTACCTCTAAAATGTGACTTGAAATAGGTTTTAATTGGCACGGTGTGGTATTCAGCATCATTCCAGATATCTAGGGAAACAAGCGGGGGATGGGGTGGCCTGAGACCAGTATACTGACCAATGTTAGTACTGTATGATACTATGTTTCCATTTTCATTGTAACTGATAAAATGTTTACCATAGTAAATAGCTGTAGACTACTACCTCCAACAAGTGTCTTTAAACTAGCCCAGCGAGCACAGGAAGTTGATCAGCTTTGAGTCGACGTCTTGACGTTGAATCAACGTTGATTCAACGTCTTGACGTTAAATCAACGTTGATTCAATGCCGAATCAAAACTGTGTGCCTAGCTGGAGCTTTTCTCGTTATCTATGCGTGTTTACACAGTTTACTTCTCTTCTTTACTTTCAATTTCAACAAATGTGTACTTGATTGGGTGGTGCCGCTCGAGGAGGAGCCTTGGGGCTTACGTCATCGTGAACTCAACATACGCACTTCTCTTACAGAAAATGGTTACTGGCTGCACCTCGCTACTTACAACTTTAAGGGAAAGTCACCGATCGGCCTGCACCAGAGTTCAGTCTGATCTGGGCTTTCTTTTGTTGTGCATGCTCCAAGGCACCTCTCGCGGCACATGTACTCTTTTTCTAACAATATAAAGATTTCGTTTTCTCTGTTTTTCTTTGAAACAAATAACCGGTTTAATATCATTTATTTTGTATAATTCTAGCCATGTTGTAAAGATTATTGTACATATATTGTTTGCCTTGAGGAGATGGACTTTATAAGCTTTCAGCTTTCGTTCAGATCCTCAATTTTTGTTTGTGTATATCTTGTAACATGCTTGTGTTCTTCTCGAATAAATACTGTTTAAACCAAATGCGGGTGCGTCCCGGTGTTTCGATGCGTTCCGGTTTTTCTACGGACCCGTAATTATATGGGAGAATTTTCGCGTCGCAAGAATCAAATTTTCAAAAGTATCGACACAGTTATTGTTCGCG
>JBEVVR010000167.1:0-2667 GCA_040507035.1 Candidatus Thiodiazotropha sp. | reverse complement strand
AGCTTTGAAGCAAGTGTTTTACATAAAATTTTATTGTATATTTGGTTTAAACAATATTTATTCAAGAATATAATACAATGCATACATGTATACAAACAGTAGACATATTGATGTGCAAAGAAGATCATACAAGTACATGTACACTATATTTAAGCACTAGTATCTAAACAAGGATCTGAACGGAAGCCTTCGGCTTATAGAGTTCATTTCCTTATGATAAGTAAGCACAGCAGCACAAATATAACATGGCATAATATTTTGAATTCATATCGTTCAAATCGGTATTTCTTTTTTGATTGAAAATGTATCAAGGAAAAAAAAACACAAACAAATGTACAGTCAAAGAAATTGCAGAAGAGCTGAATATACTTAAGAGAAAAGCAAATTAAAAAAAATAATAACAGTAAGATAAGAAGAAGAGGAAGGAAAGATGACTGGCTTCTGGTCCTTTAATCCTGGCTACTCCACGGGTGCTATGACAACAATAGTTCAACCACGCTGTTGCCTGACAATGCGCATTATTCATTCCCTACATTGTGTGTGCTTACCGCTGGAAACGCTTAGTTGCCACAACATATAGTTGTACCTGCTTAAATATCATATTATTAGTCTCAGTTGTAGCGTCGCGGAGTCCATTCAAGAGTAAAGGAAGGGTAAGTTGATAGGGCAATACAGAAAGGTAGTGAAGTCTGGGTTGTATGTAATTAGGACAATGGAGGAAATAATGCGTTGTGGTTTCCATTTCTCCACAAGAACAGAGAGGGCTATCGACTAAATTTTTTTGATACAGATGATGATTGAGATTACTACACTCCAGTCGGAGTCGCGTGTGAAGGACTTGTACTGCACGGGAAACTTGTGATATTTCAAAATGTTTAGGTGGGTAGCGCTTCGGACCGTTAATTCTGTTCTTGAAAGTATGAAGAGAGGGCGCATCTTTAGTGTTTTGGTCGAGTGCATTCCAATTCCTCAGTGCTGAGGGAAGGAATGAGGAAGAATAGGTAACTGTACGAGACGTCGGGATTGAGAAGTTCTGAGAATTTCTAAGAGGATAACCAGTTATTTGCTGTACTCTAAGGGGTACGAGTTGTTGTAGGTAGGGCGGGACTTGACCGTTTATCATTTTAAAGAGTTGAAAAAGCTTATGTTTATCTCTTCGCTGTTGCAATGTTTCCCATTTTGTTTCGTCGTATAACCTTTGAATACTGCAGAGTTTTGTGGCACCTGTAACCAGACGAGCAGCCTCCAGCTGTACATTCTCAACAGAACGTTTATTTTCGATCGTACAATTATCCCATAAAAAGTTTCCATATTCAAGGAGAGGGCGTATAAATGTCTGGTATAATTTTTTAAGGGAAGGTCTATCAAGCAAGAATTTATATTTTCTTATGTAACCTAGTCTCTTCCATGCTTTGGCTAAAATTACTTCGAGATGATGGGTCCACGTCGCGTCACTAGAGAGTACAATTCCGAGATGTTTGTGATGGGTTACCTCATTAATATTAGTTCCTCCTAGAGTTAGGACAGGGTGATGGGGTTTAGAGCGTTTTTTACTAATAATTAGGGATACTGTTTTTGTAGCATTAAAATCGACAAGCCAGGTTTTTGCCCATGAGTGAATGGTTTTTAAATCAAGATTAAGTTCAATAGCTGCATTCAGAGGACATTCTACAATTTTAAATAAACTTGTGTCGTCTGCGAATAATCTAATGTTACTTCTTATGCCTTTAACTATATCATTTATATAGATTACAAATAAGATTGGACCTAAAATATTTAGATCCTTGAGGAACACCAGCACTTATGTTTTCCCAAGAAGAGGTACAACCTTTGTAGCAAACTCGTTGACGTCTATTACTCAAGTAAGAAGAAAACCATTCCAAAAGTTGATTGGAAAATCCAATAGACTTCAATTTAAATAATAGGCCCTTATGCCACACTTTGTCAAACGCTTTGCTAACATCACAAAATACAACTCTGATTTCTTTACCTTCATCGAGCGCTTGTAGAAATTTATTATACAGATAGACTAACTGATTTATGGTTGAGTCTCCACTTTGAAAACCGGATTGATAAGGCGATATGATACGATTATGCTTAAAATAATTAAAGATATGTTTATGCATACAACGTTCCATAAGTTTACCAAGATAACAAAGGAGAGAAATAGGTCTATAATTACTAGGTTGGGAACGGCTGTCCTTTTTATGAATAGCTGTTACATTCGCATCTTTCCAAGAATCAGGATATTGCCTTAAACTAAGAGAAAGATTGAACAAGTAGCTTAACGGGGCGAGAAGCTGATTTACTCCTTCTTTGAGAAGTTTTGGGGTAATAAGGTCAGGCCCAGGAGCTTTGTTTGGCTTTAACAAGCAGATTGCGTCCTTAACATCGTCAACAGAAATATGAATATCACTTAAGAGAGGATAAGGTGGTTGTTCAAGAGCAGGCAGTGCAGCATTTGTGTCATCCACAGAGGATTGATTTGCAAAGTAAGTATTTAGAACTTGAGCAATTTCAGTTTCTGTTTCGGTCAAGTTATTTTGGGTTTCAAGATATGGTATTATATGAGTGTCATCATTAGATTTTAACAGTTTAGAAGTTGTTTTATACCATGAATTAGAATAAGTAGTGTCTTTGAGTTCATTAGCAAGTTTTTCGTTGTGA
>JBEVVR010000040.1:0-2668 GCA_040507035.1 Candidatus Thiodiazotropha sp. | reverse complement strand
CACACGCAAACATACAGACAAAAAAAAGAAAGAAGAAAATCTAGATTAGTATGTGAATGAAATAAATTGGTAATGGCTCAAAAAGTTTATAGCCCTTGATCTGTTCAGTGCGAATTATAGTCTGACCCTTTCTGCCAGAGCCAGAGCCCTTGACTTGTCCAGTTTCTGACTAGTATGGTGACAACTCCTCCGTCAGCATTCAGCTGACTGTACAAAATTCTGAAAACAATCTGAAGTGACTCTATTTCTGCCAGATCGTTCTACTGATACAAATTTTGTTTCTGTTTCAACTCGCCGGACCGCGAAGCGCAGTCGGTAAGGCGCCCGACTCATAAGTCGAAGGTCTTAGTCCGGCCATATACTTTCGTTTGACCTTCCACTTATTCGAATAAGGGCAATTGTCAGTTACTGGAGAAAAAGTATATGCACTTAGTTCTGATTAACGCTTAGGTCTTAGTTTGCACAAGAATAGTGTGGTTAGGCTAACTGTCCGTCCCAACATGATAATAGCTGTTTACCGTGGACGTAAAGCAACATCAACATTCTGTTTCGACTCAACTTTCAGTATTTGACCAGTTTTTATGAAACTTTCACGGCAGTGCTCTCACTAGCAGAGTAATGCATGTTTCAAATAGTTAGGACCGTTGAGGTTGCAACTACATTTTTATTAAGGCTTATTTTCATGAGCTTGCCAGTGCTCCGATCCCTCGGTCAATAATGTTAAACATTTTACGAATCAGGGATTTTTTTTTTTTTTTTTGGCTACTGCTGAATCCATGTTAAGTACAGCAAACTTATACTTCTGTTGTAGGGAAGAGGAAAACGATTCTCCACGTATTGACTATTTATCCTTTTGTTTCTTCTTCTTTTTTTCTATCAGCCCGAATTTTGAAACATGAATTTGAATGCAATTTAACTTATTTCAATGCTCCAGCCACTTTCTTTCCTTTCATCAATCCATCAATCATATCTGCTAATCAGAGCAAGCATCTTGAATATCTGAACCGGAAACCGAAAGAGTTACGATGTCGGGGCATAGCCAGGCTCAGGATTCAGCCTTTTTTCTGTCTGTGTTTAGTGTGAATGGGTACACGTTCAAGGCAAGCAAAACTGCAGTTGTCGTTTTGCCCCCTCCTCCCCTCCTCCCCCCCCCCTCCCCCACCCTTTCTCAACGGTACCAATTCTTAGAGGAATGAGTCTGCTTCTTCAGGAATGAGAGTACATCCCCATGTAGAAATCGATCTTTTCTAGGGCAACATAAAAGAAGTCTTAATAGCTATTGCTCTTTGAAAACATCGTGAAAAAAAAGTGGAACGTTAATGCGTATTTCTGCATGTATACCACTAGGGATTGTCGGCTATTTTAGCCAATTTTAGCAGAATAAAATAATTATGCGCCCGTCCCCACCCGATTCTAAGGCCCTTTACATGGCTAGTAAGCACATTCTCTTTGAATTTCTTTGTGGAAATGGGAAGTGGCGAATAAAACAATTATTTCCTGTAACATTTTTCGACTGGTAATATTAGAAAATTCATTTACTTAAAAAAAAGAGTTTTATCCATCCAATATATGAATGGGACACATATTTGCATTTTTGAGTGAACTTCCTTGGAAGCGTATGCATTCAGAAATTTATCCTAGGTGTGCGTGCACGCGCACGTGCACGTGTGTGTGTGTTTAGGGATGGGGGCAGTCATCTGCTTTAGAAGACTATCGAGCTTAACTCTTTTGACGCACAAGCTTCAGGCGTGTATAAGTCTCAATAAATTGCCCCACCTTCCTCCCTATACCCCACTCCTACCTTTAAAATCTTGTTACATCTATGCTTGCTTCAACAAAGTATTAGCCCGGTATACTTCCCTTGTCCAAATGTTGATCTCAGGCTTAGATGCATGCAAACTAACAATAGCTCTCATATTGTACAGTTTGTCTGGTCATGGCGAGTTATACCTGGATCAGACTGGGCACATACAGCACAAATTACAGATATTTTCAAGGGTGCAGCTAACAGTCTGCTCCGGCAAAAAGTAGAATTTTTCGTAAACAGACTGAGTGAAACATTGGGCCTTCCTTGTCTGTCAGTGTTAACTAGAAAACAGACTCACAGCCTGAGTCTGGGTCCCAGTAGATACAAGTTACGAAGTTATTCTTAACTTTTAACCCATATGCAGACTGAAATAACTGGTGAATCTCACGCCTGTGTTTCTACAGAAACTAAAAAAAAAAATGGAGAAACATGCCGAATTCTATTTTCTGTAAGATTTATCGTTCTTTTTTATAAGTGAGCTAATCTACAAGCGCGGGTATCCCGAAAGAGCAACTGGCATATGAACAGCAGCGAAGAGTAATTTTCTAACGGCCCTGATCTATGGCGGGACGTTTCACGTCATTACTAGCGCCAAACATCCCGGACGTTACGTCATCAAAACAGTAAAACTTTTAAAAGCACTTTTTTCGGTTTTAACACAATAAAATGAAGAACCAAGACAAAGTTAACATTTTAATAAATATTATGTACCAGATTTTCTCAAAATTATTGCTATTTCTTGTCTATTTAACTTGGAACTATTTGTGGTCACTGAAGTGGCCCTCTGGCACAGAGCTGGTTAACGTACTTATAATTGCGTCACGTTTGCGTTTGACTTTGCTCCATGTCTTTATGTTAGGG
>JBEVVR010000127.1:0-2686 GCA_040507035.1 Candidatus Thiodiazotropha sp. | reverse complement strand
AGATAAATTCGTGCGTAAACCTGTAACAAACTGTATATTGAAACAAATTTTAAACAATCATTCAAACAAAACATGTAAAACAGCAAAAAATAGAGAGAAAAAAATAATAGAAAAGAGATGGTACAAACAAAACTAAGATACAGAAAGAATGAAGATAAGTTCTTCATTTCTGATAAGAAGCCAGACTCCACGGGGAAAAAGGAGTCAATATATACGAAGGAGCATGTTCCCGAAAGTTCAAAAAGTAGTCTGCAGTATGGCATTAGGCGTCCAATAGAATTAAACAGTAGAATGTTCACTGAGGTCATTAGCGGTTGTGATATTGATGTACATCATTCCCCTGAAAGTTCATGTAAGTAATGGTTATATGTGCAATTATGATTATACCAGTAGTTAACTTAGAAAAAAAATAAAAATAAATAAAAAAAAAAATATCAGTTCACCAAAATCTTGTACATCATAGGTGTAGTACCAATTTGGCTGTCTATACTGTCTACATAAAGTATACAAAGTGGCCTTAGACCAAGAGCACGATCGCAAGCACTACCAACAATGGTAGGTTGTACTATTATAAAAGGCTGGCGACCTAGCTGATACTGCCGTCGATCGTCTTGGTCGACAGTCACTCTTACATAAAGAATAATTGACTGTTTCAGTCGGTATAGACAGCACAGACAGGGAAATCGGCACCGCCGCCGAGTACATTTACTTGAAGCTGTAATGGCTACCTATCCTTTGAAACCTCATTCAAGATTCATTCCATTTGGGTTAGACATGACTAATCCGTGCAAATCGAGTCTGACACCTTGCAATTCATTGAGACAAACATTTGAATGAAGCCTCGTGACAGTGGAAATAAAATGTAAGTAAGAGACGCATTCTTTACATTATACCGTTTATGTCCTAGACACTCAAGCAGCGCAAGATTTTTTACAGTAAACTCTTTCAACCATGACACAGTGTAGAATAAAAAGAGCGGCAGCCATTGCAGGCTCCTACTCAAATGGCCAAGATAGACCATCTGATCAGGGTCTGCAATGGTCGCATACTCGTTGCCCGAGTGTCCGGGGCAACTACGGTAAAAATAACTTGTATACATATAAATGCTTAGACATCAGCGCCCACGGATACAGCGTAAAAAGACAGCATGGTGCGCGTACTACATCGATCAGACCGATACACCGTATCATTCAGAAATAAAATGTAAGTTGCAAATCTAGATACAGTGTCTTAATATATTAGGCAATTTTATTTTTTTAGTGCTACTATTAACAGAACGTAATAAATGGAACCAATAAATGGTCGAACTTACAGACCCTGATCAAGCTCCTCAGCGGGCCAGTATGGCCAGGAGGTGTACTATTAGTTCCAAAATTAAGGGTAAGAAATGAGAAAAAAATACAGCACAAAAAGTATTACAATCACATAATGCAGTCTATCTACAAATACAAATACTGCAGATCACGGTTAGGTGTAATTATCAAGACAGGCTAAAGCGTTTGGTCTTTAATATATATTTTTGTACAGCGGCAAATATTTGAACATTTAAGTCATCGGATATATCTGGGGAGCCAAACAGCAACACATTCAAGCTTGGGTTGCAAATTGAGGAGACTGAGGTTAGGAGTTCCCGCCTGAGATCAGAGTAAATGTCACACTCTAAAAGAAAATGGAATGTATCCTCTATTTCGCCACATACACATAATGGGCTATCGATTATATTTTTAGAGTATAGGTGCAATTTTAAAGAGCTACAGTTAGTTCTTAATCTGACTTGGTATATTTGACCCTGGCGACTTCCAGAACAATAAAAGGATGGTGGAGGCCTTATATTCTGATTTAACTGGGCTTTGAAAGACATAAGACTAGTAGAGTTTCGAACTGTTGTAGGCAAAACATTCCATTCTCTAATGACAGATGGCAGAAAGGAATCAAAATACAGCTGTGAATGAGCATGTATAGTCTGAAGATCGTCAACATTTCTTAGGTCATATCGAGAAGTATTTCCCACAGTCGCCGGAACCAGTGAGGAAAGATAGGTCGGACACATATTACTCTTCATTTTATAAAACATAGTTAATTTATGCTTTTTCCGTCTCGCAGAGAGAGTTTCCCAGCCAGTTTCGTGCATAAGAGAATTAATAGAAACCAATTTGGTGGCACCAGTTACTATGCGTGCAGCTTCATTCTGAATTTGTTCAAGTTGATTCGACTCATATTGTGAACAATTATCCCAGACTATATTTGCGTATTCAAGCAAAGGTCTAATAAACGAGAAATATACAATTTGTAAGGATTTTCTGTCTAGAGTAAATTTAAGTCGACGCATAACGTTAACACGCTGCCAAGCTTTAGATTTAATTTGCTGGATATGCTCATGCCATTTACAGTCATTTGAAAAATACAGACCTAGGTGTTTGTGCACATCAACTTCATTTATTAATTGATAATTCATATATACCGGGGGATGATAGGGTTGGTTTACTTTCCTCGAGAAGATAACAGATTCTGATTTCGCCGGATTAAATGAAACAAGCCATTTAGTAGCCCAGGCATTAACTCTCGACAGGTCTAAATTTAACTTAATTGCAGCATCAAAGGGGTCATTAACGATAATATACAAGCTGGTGTCATCAGCAAATAATCGTATAGTAGAGTTGATATTTTCAACTATATCGTTTATGTA
>JBEVVR010000058.1:0-2692 GCA_040507035.1 Candidatus Thiodiazotropha sp. | reverse complement strand
ACGCAACAGAGTAACTAATATGATCCGCGACTCCAAGCAATCCCACTATGACAATATTGCTCAAAAACTTAAATCCAGTACACTTTCATCCAAAGATTGGTGGAAGACATTGAAAACCTTTATTCTTCCAAGCGTGAATTCATCTATTCCCCCTCTTGAAATTAACAACGAAATAATTACAGATGAGTGCGACAAGGCCAACACTTTGAATAATTTTTTTCAAAGCCAGACAATTTTGAACGAACAAAATGCTGTTCTTCCTGATCTTCCTATTTCTGCATTGCCTAATTCACAGTTGAACACTATTGTGTGCTCTCGAACTGAAGTGGAATCTGTCTTGAATACATTAACTGTTGGTAAAGCATCTGGTCCGAATGGCCTTAGCAATCGTATACTACGTGAATTATCAATGGAACTTTCTCTTCCTTTCTGCTCTCTTTTTAATCAGTCCATACGAACAGGTATTTTTCCAGCACCGTACAAAGAAGCTAACGTATGTCCTGTGCCTAAAAAGGGTGATATGTCAATAGTCTCTAATTATCGACCTATATCCTTACTTAACGCCGAAAGTAAAGTTTTTGAGAGAATCGTTTTCAAATATTTATTCAATCACTTACAAAATAACAACATGCTCTCCTCCCTGCAGTCTGGTTTTATGCCGGGCGACTCTACTGTTAATCAACTTGCATTCCTTTACAACACTTTCTGTCAGGCACTTGACTCTGGCAAAGAGGTTAGGGCTGTCTTCTGTGACATTAGCAAAGCTTTTGACCGTGTTTGGCATTCTGGGCTTTTACATAAACTTAAGGCAGCTGGTGTTACAGGAGACGTCCTCAACTGGTTCAAGAATTATCTTTCAGAAAGAAAACAACGTGTTGTTCTTCCAAGTGTTGCATCTGACTGGACTTACATAAAAGCTGGTGTTCCACAGGGCTCTATTTTAGGACCTCTACTTTTTCTGTTGTACATTAATGATATTGTAAATGATATTGGTTCAAATATTCGACTATTTGCCGACGACACTAGTCTTTCCATTATTGTTGATAATCCTGTAACAGCAGCTGACTGTTTAAATACAGATCTTAACAAACTTACACGGTGGGCTGCTACCTGGCTAGTTACATTCAATCCCTCTAAAACTGAAGCTGTACTTTTTTCTCGTAAATTAAATAAACCGCAACACCCTCCTCTTTTTATGCAAAACCATCAGATATCGGAAGTAGAATCTCATAAGCATCTTGGACTATATTTTTCTAGTGATTGTACTTGGCATACACATATAAATTATATAAAAGAAAAGGCTTGGTTTAGAATAAATATTATGAGAAAACTGAAATTCAAACTTGATAGGAAGTCTCTTGAAATAATTTATACAACTTTTATTCGGCCTATTCTTGAGTATGGAGATGTCATATGGGATAATTGTACCCAGTACGAGAAACAAGAGTTAGATAAAATTCAAGCTGAGGCAGCTAGAATTGCTACAGGGACCACAAAACTAGTTTCATTAAACGCACTTTATAAAGAAACATGTTGGGAAACACTTGAGCAAAGACGGCATAACCATAAATTAACTTTATTTTATAAAATGTTCAATAATATTACACCATTATACTTATCGTCTCTTGTCCCACAATCCGTCAGTAATATATCTCGCTACAATCTTCGAAACTCTAACGACCTTCAAACTATTAACGCTAAATCTAACCAGTATTTCAGTTCATTTTTACCTTCGAGTGTCAGAGCATGGAACAACTTAGCTCCTGAAGAAAGACAGCATGAATCTGTGAACGCTTTTAAATGCTTCTTACAAAAAACTAAAACAACAGTTCCAAAGCACTATTATACAGGGTGTAGAAGAGGTCAGATACTATTAGCACGCTTACGGACAAATTGTAGCTCGCTTAATTTCGATCTTTTTGTGAAAAACATATCAGACTCTCCTTTATGCCTTTGTGGTAGCATAGAAAACGCTCAACATTTTTTCTTTCATTGTTCATTCTATCAAGTTCAACGTAATGAATTAATAAATGAAATTTCTCCATATCAACAACCTTCCCTAAAATTATTTTTGTATGGTGATTTGTCTCTGTCTGAAGAAATTAACAGATTAATATTTGAAAAAGTTTACAAATTCATAATTGAAACAAAACGCTTTTAAGCATTAAGTATTAATACTACGCATGCACTACGTGTATACCTATATCGGATCTCTCTGATATTTTGGGACCCATCTTCCCTCTCTCAATCCAGGATGCCATATCATTTGATATTTGCTTTCTCTTTTTATGATTCATTTTGTCTCTTGACTATTTAAACATATTTCTGTCTAGTTTTTCTACTACGTACTATTTTGTGGTGCATATGTTTATACCTCCATATTATCTAGATTATTTTCTCCTTGTTCGTTTCTTATGTAATAAGTGCTATTTTTCCATTGAATTTTTTCTTTTGATTAGTTAGAATTTTGCTTAGTTATCTCTTTTCTAACACTGAAACTAGTAGAAAATATGGTTAAAATGCAGTTAACTCATCTCTGTGTATAGTTTCCGCTATATTGTGTATAGTTTTGTTAAGTCAGGGAGAGGAACTCGATAAGCTTTTAGCTTTCGTTCCAATCCCTAAACTTGTATTGTTTGTACTTGTTTGTATGATATGTTATAGTCAAATAATAAATATGTTTAAACCAAAC
>JBEVVR010000152.1:0-2741 GCA_040507035.1 Candidatus Thiodiazotropha sp. | reverse complement strand
AGTATAGAAGTCTTGTCCGCTACATAAATCTAAAATTGTATGAAATGATTTCGCAAAACCTGGTACAGATATAAAGCATTATCAGACGATATGCAGAAAATAGAAATTGAAACTCCACCTACAGTTTTACGAAATTATGCCCCTTTGATAATTTTAGTATGCAAATCGTGTCTGCTCCATAACTCTGATACTGTATTAGATATGTTTCACGAAACTTAGTACAAATATAAAATATCATCAGATGATGTGCAGAGAAAAATAATAGAACCGCCACCTACAGTATGCCCCTATGGAAATTGTAGTATAAAAATTATATCTGCTCAATATCTCTGAAACTAATATAAATGTTTACATACCGAATCTAGTGCAACAGACACGCGCTTCTGTATTTAAGGTCTCCAGAGTCGCTAAACCCCAGAAAATTTGAAAGAAAAAAGATGATGTGCAGGTTTCAGCAGGCAACGGGCATTCCTTTCCGAGCCACATTTACTATCGCATTCCGTGGGACACATTAGCTGCAGACGCAAACACAGGCGTCCCCCATCAAGCCACCTCAAACCCTGTGGCCCTTAAAAAGGCGACAGACAAGGGCGTCTGTAAAAAGATGTCTGATGCAACAAAACCCGCTAAGAAAATAAAACAATTCAAAAGAATGCAAGCCAAACTCCGCTAATGTCATGTCACTCTGACAAGTCAGTCTTAGTTTTAAAATAATTTAAGACTTACATTAAATGGAATAAAGAATGAAGAAAAAGGGCATAACTCAGGAAATCAGTATTTAAGTAGTGACCCATGCCAAAGAACCAGAATCAACGCTGAAATAGGCTTAACACACGTCAGGGAAATGTCAGGGAATTTTTCTTAAGGTCAGGGAATTGTCAGGGATTTTAATCTATGTCAAGGAAAAATGAAATTTAGCCAAAATGTCAGGGAAAACTTTTCAAATTGCAGCCGTAAGTTAGAAAGCTGATATAAACCAAAAGAAAAATTAAATGTAAATAAGGAAAGAGGTTTATTTTGATATGTAGACTGTCTACAGACCCTATGTTCAATATATTCCCCACTGACACGATCACGAAGATATTTCAGTTGATCACAATATTATTCCTATTATAAATGACAAAGTCGAAATAGGGCCTAACTCCTGAACGACAAAAACGACAGAGGAAAACAATACGGGCTTGCCTATTTTTAATATGCAACATGTATATGCCACATATAAAATTTCAAGACCCTGGCATAAGTGGTTCTTGAGCTGCCAAAAAGCATGAGCACAAACAGACGGATGGACAGGCCCAACCTAAGTTGGGGGCATAACTCATTATCCCAGTATAAGGGATTCTCATGAGATATTAAATTTACAATGGTCCATGGGCTTTCATTGCAATAAGTCAAAAATGAGGCATAACTGATGTTATGTGACTGATTAAAAAGAGAGAGAAATCATTTTTCATACTTATTCTATTCTATCCAATAACCTTACAAGGTCGTTATGAACCACAGCTGACTTCAAAACGATCCCTTTTCCCCTTGTCCAGTCTTCAGCTGCCCCAGCTGAGCTTGCAAAGTTCCTACCTGTTCACTCCTTCATATTGTTTCCACCTCTCTCCAGGCTTTATACGTGGATCACAGCCGAAATCCATAATTACTGTATTTTTCCCCTTCGTCACCATCACACAGCTATTGACTCAGTGAGTTCTTCCGCTCTGTCCGTTGACTTTCCGCCAGTGATGTATTAGCACCACCCCTCATTATCCCTAAAGACTCATGGAGGTGGGACCGTCTTATTCTTTCCATGAAGTCGCTGACTTGCCCACTGCCTTTTCATACCATTCACTCCAATAAAATTTCAAGTTCCCATATTTTACGGTTCTTGGCCATATGTTAAGTCGGATAAGGGACATAACTTGGTTAAAAAAATCAGGATTCACAGTAAATCAGGTCATCTATACCTTGGGCAATATCTTCCGGCCAAAAAAAAAAAAAAAAAAGGATCGAAAACACAATCCTAGCATCAGGTTTTCTCGAGAGATTTTTTGTTCAATACACTCACAATACAAAAGCTAACAATGCAAGTCGAAAAAGGGGCAAAACTGTGGAAATACATGTACATGTATGTGACGGGGGTGTGGGGTTTGAAAAAATACAGGTTCTCTTATTTTCCATATTTATCATGTGTATAAAAACTTCAAGCTCCTATCTCTTACAGTTCTTTACCGTATGTAAGGGAACTTTTGTACCATAGACTTTAATTTAAAGACAGGGTTCCTGTGCGGGGGGTTTGGTCTACAACATACCTGTACAGGTAAAGGTGTGAAAATTTATTCAACCAACCAGTGGACCAGAATTATCACTTATAGTGATTTCATTGGCTGACTGGAGATGTTGACACTATGTGAGCAAGGGAGAGACTGACAATATGAAGTTAATCTTCCTAATATAGTCCACTCCTGCCTATAATGCACTTAGTCTATAAAGGGACACAACTCGTTCAAAATTTTACTTTAGTAAAAAAAAAAAAAAACATGCTTTTTTTTTTCTCTAAAACTAATTAGGTCATCTACACCTTGGTAAATGTCTTCTTGCAAAAAATCATGATCCTAGCATCAGGGGTTCTCGAAATCTTTTGTTCACAGGGTTCCATCGCTTACAATTTACAAAGTCAAAAAGGGAATAACTCAGGAAAAATTAATAAACACATATCATAATCACCAGGAGTATAAAAACTCTAACGGTTCTTG
>JBEVVR010000165.1:0-2830 GCA_040507035.1 Candidatus Thiodiazotropha sp. | reverse complement strand
TGTAGAGCACACTGAGGTGAAGATGATGTACGCCTTTCACAAACAGGCTTTCCATTTCTGTTGACGAGGTCACGTACTCCATCAAATCGTCTAAAATCACCAAGTTGCAGGTATTGGGATTAGCAACGTCTTGTAACATATCCTCACTCGGCAAGCCTGGATGGAAGGTCACAAAAGGCATTTCCTTCTCCATGGTGTCAAACAAAGGTTGGTACATTCCATAGCAATACAACACCTTTTCTGGAGGCGACGAAAACATGTCTTCTTTCTCCCGCAAGAGGCGAAAAGTCCAAAAGGACTTGCCACTCATGGTAACACCCGAAACAGCAATGGAGGTACATTCCGGAAAGGGATACATCTCTAAAATGAACATGACTAGGAAGAGCTTCTTCCTGATATAATCTAATCTTCGAAATTACTGGCCAGCATGTCTATCAGGTCTTGGTCGCTAATCACCCGATCTTGGGGAGAAATGGGGCATAACGTGATGTCGAGAGGTACTGTGTGGATGCCGTCATCTAAAACTTTACGTTTACAATACAAGTAACTAAACCCTCTCCGCTCCTGCGTGTAAGTGAAGATGGCGTTGTTCCTGACACGGAAACCCCGATTGAGCCCACCCTGAGGCCGAGATGTTTTCAATGCCCGTCGAAAGCGAGTCATCGGGGCTTGGACGAGTCGCTTGCTGATCCCCTTGGAGCTGAACTTGTACTCGTTTTGGTTTCTAGAGGTTAGAGGACAGCGCTTTCGTCGAAGCTTCAGGGAACGTCGCAGCAAGTGAAAGGCAGTCCTTCTGCTCGGCGAGGGTCGGTAAACCTTTGATTTTCTTACTATGTAAGTCTTGCTGCAGAGCCCGATCATTTCGTCGCCCTGGTACTCTAGCTTGAACAGACCTGGAGTACGTTTGTCGTATTTGGCGTGCTTTGTGCAACACGTGCGAGGAAACCAGTGATATTTGGCATCGGCTTCGATGTCTGTATCGTCGCAAAATCCCTTCATGCCCTTTTCAAAGGTTTCTCGCATCTCAGGCTTGATGACGTCTTCCAAGCAAGATCCGGAGATGGCCATGTATGCAGAATCTGTATCCATTTCGCAGTATTCAAAGTCGGAGCGGTTGACAAACACGTCCATAAAATCATAATAAAACTCCAGCATACGCAGCTTGGCATACTGCAAAATGAAGTAGCCCAATTGTATTGGAAGGTCTAGCTGAATCTTCCTCTTAGCCATCTGAATCTCGTAAAACTGTTCCTCTTCATCCAAGCAGTCGAGACTGCGAAAGCGGGGATCGTTAATTTTAAGACAAGTCTCGTTTTCCCCTTGTATGTATTGAATCTCCCTATGCTTGGTTTTATCCATAATCAGGGATCCGTAACCCGAATTGCCGATGACTTTATTGGTATCGGCGATGATGGCTGTATCCGGGTCTGCATCACCTTGACGTCGAGCGTCGCTGACCTCATTGACAAACTGACGGAAACATCGTTCGGCCTGAAATTCTACGACCTGGTAAACTCGGGTCACTCGCAAACCATGGTTGAGATACCACTGAAGAAGGGGGGTGGCCAGTAAGATTTGTTGAGCTTTCATCCCCCCTACGAGCAGACGTCTAGGCTTATCTGAGAGGTGGTATTCCCAGATATGGGCTTGCATGTGCTGACCCATGTCGTCGAAGGTCACTTCGGTATTACAGAAAAGTGGAGACATTTCTTGGAAATACTCGTAGGGTGTCATTGTTGGCCGGATAAGACTGTAGCCTGGCCATTCGTCAGGGACTTGTATATCGACCTCCACCATTCCAAATAACGTCCCTTCTGCCACACCTTTCAAAATCTTTTCCTCCGTGATCTGACCTTTGTGTCGGCGAAAGAACGCGGATTTTGTATCGTCGATGAAATCGTTGATCATCGGGTCGGTACGACAGTACTGTCGAAACTCGCATTCCCATAATTCTACGAGATGGTGGTCGCGGCGGATAAAGTTGGAAATCTCAAGCGTTCTCTGATATTTACTCGCTCTGGAGGCTTTCCACTTGTCGTCTCGAATGCCTCTGGTGATCTCACATTGATGTCCGTGCCAGTAACATCCGTGGAATTGGAAAACTGTGGCTTTGCCATCAGGATGCGTGGCTTTTGAGTAGCCATCCACCGGATATGGCCCAATTCGTACTTCGCGTCCCGTGTTCAGTCTATGCTCAATCTGAATACCGTGTAGATTTGCCATCCAGTCCATCCAATAGTAAGCAGCCATGTACTTGTCTCTGACTTCGGGTCGAAAGTCATTATCGGCTAGTCGACGAATGAATGGACCGACGGGCATGGGCTGACCGATGGCCTGAAGATAGAGGGCATTGGCGTCAAACCCTAGAACGGCTCGACAGGGCTTCTGTCCACGAATAAAAGTCTTTCCAGCACAGTGATGCCTAGTGAAAATAATGCTAGGCCCTCCGACGATGTTGGCCTTGATCGTGTGATAGAGGTCGGCGTTGTTGCTGTCGAACAGAGCAAAATTGGCCTGCTGGTCTCTGGCTGCTCTAAACAACAGTTGTCTCGCGATACCCGGGACGGAAATGGCCGTCTTGAAGACGTCAATGCCCTTCTCGAAATAGAATTGCTGGAAATTTTCGACTGCTTCGACAAAAGGTCCTACATCGAGATTATTATACCATACGAGGAAGTCTCTGAAAGTTACCATTCCCTCCGATTGCCATATCATCTGACAAAATTGGTATTCGACCTCAGAAATATTTATCCCTTTGAGATCGCTGTAAAAACAGTCGTGAGCTGGAAGAGATGGGTAGTCGAGTTTTTCAGTACTATCGAACCATTCG
>JBEVVR010000182.1:0-2839 GCA_040507035.1 Candidatus Thiodiazotropha sp. | reverse complement strand
GTTTACTTCTCTTGTAAGGGCTAGGGACTAACTTCCCTGATCACAGGTCCTGGTGAATGATTGTCCTTGGACGTATCACCAGTAAACAATTTTGATTCTGATTCTGACCTTTATAGTTTGATTTCATATTAATGCATGATTGTAAATTATTTGTAAACATTTCCTATTCCATTGTTAGATCATCTATAAAAAAAGATAGATTGGGGATATACAGATCGTTATTTTCGCACAGGATCTAATTTTCAGTTAATGAATTAATACTGTACAGCAGGTGCACAGCGCCAGTTAGTAGATTTTCTTTCTTTCTCCCGATACTGCACTCGATCAATCTATGACCATAATGGCAGGTTTGTGGTGTGACACATGAGTTATTAAAACGAAAAAAAAAGTAAATATATTTGTGACACAGCCACCAGCAGATTAAAACTATTTACAAGAAGTCCTCAGTGGCAGGCATTCCATACCTAGCCCCTGCTCTACCCTAGGATATTACATTTTGGCCTTAAACCCATCAACTGTCTCCGAAGAGGCAGCTTCGGTTGTAAGACCATTCCAAGTTGCAATTGTCCAGGGGAAGAATGAGTTCTTAAAACCGTCTGTATAAGCATTTGGGCGGTGATACTGATATGGATGGGACCTAGTTCTCTTGCTCCCTCCACCAACCTCAGATAGGTAACTACTCTTATCTACAATCGCAAGACTATTATGAATTTTGTAGAATAGAGACAGAGAAAGCCTGCTGTTGTCATTCCTGCAGGTCTGGCCATTGGAGTTCTTCTAACATTTCTCCCACATAGCTCTGATTGCGCCAGGTCTGCAGGTCCAACGGGCAGCAGTCCTCTGTACTTTTTTTATTCTATCAATATCTACTTGGTGATGGGGCATCCAAACTGGCGCTGCATATTCTAATTTGGGCCGGACCAGAGTTTTATATGCAACAGCGTTGATTTTCTTCAATGCAAAAGTCAAGTTTCAATGAAACATTAAGTCCTAGTGGGCTTACTGGTAATTTCACTAATGTGTTGACCCCACTCGAGGTCTTCCGTAATTTTAACCTCTAGATATTTGGCAGAAGATACATTCTCTAGGACTTGGCTATGCAATGTATAACCATGAATAATTTGCTTGGAAGAGGGGTGCCTAAGCAACCTCATAGTGATATTTGGCAACATTAAATTTCATGAGCCATGCCTCTTCCCAACATGCCAATTTATCCAAATCATCTTGAAGTATCTGTTGGTCTTCTGACTGTCTAATATTTTATAGAGGACACAGTCATCAGCAAAAAGGCGGAATGTTGAATTTAGGTCGTCTGGCAGGTCATTAATAAAGATTACGAATAAAATGGGCCCTAAACACAGAACCCTCAGGGACACCAGACAACACTGGGATCTGAACAAACACCCTCAAGAACAACTTTTTGTGCTCTTCCAGATAACCAGGCAGAGATCCGCTGGGGGATATCTTTCCGGATACCATAATACTCCAGTTTATAGATCAATCGTCTATGGGGGACCTTATCGAAAGCCTTGGCAAAGTCCATAATGATAAGTTTGTCTGCTTGTAACCTACATTATGGGTTCTGTCTAGGTTTTCCTGCAAGTCATGGATGAACTGGACCAGTTGGGTCTCGCATGACCTACCACTTTGAAGCTATGCTGAGACTCAACTAAAATTTTATGGCCCGATAGATGTTGCAGGATAACTTTGATATCGCCCTGTCACGTCAGCTTAAGGATATATTATCCTAAGTTTCCGACTGGCACCTCGGGGATGTGTGACTAAGACTTGTTACATTAAAATTATGGGCTTATACATGTATTTGTATTTAATTGGATAAGAAAGAGATGTCACTGCAGATAGATCTAATTTTCAGGTAAGTGAAAGAATACCATAACTCACTGGTAACTCACTGGTCTCGACGTCTAATCAAGCAATTCTGCTTCTTGAGACGCATTTGGATAGGTAACAGTCCTGATAGGCTGTCCGGGAATATAACATTGCGCGCTAAATTTTGATGGATGGTCCTTCCAAGCAATATTCAGTCTATTTTTAAAATTGTTTAGGGAGGGTGCTGATACGACTGATTCGGGTAAAGAGTTCCAAACTTCCACCACACGACTGCTGAACATGCTAGAGCGTACATTTAATCTATGTCGACGTTTAAACAACTTGGAAATGTGTCCTCTTGTGGATGGATATACAGACAATGTAAAAAAAAAACCCTGACTTATCAACACTATCTATGTCATGTAGGATCTTATACACTTCGACCATATCTGCTCTTTCACGTCGGTACTCCAAGGTTGGCAGACCCAGAGATTTTAATCTTCTAGAGTAAGCCATATGTTGTAAACATTTAACTAATCTTGTGGCACGCCTCTGCACACTTTCGATCGCAATTTTGTCCTTTTTAAATAATGGAGATCATGTAGGGCTAGCGTATTTTAAATGTGGTCTACCTAAAGTTTTAAACAGAGTGACAAACATCTCCTTACCCATAAAAGTGAATGATTTAAAAATTAGACCAAGAATCTTGTTCGCCTTCGCAATCTTATTATTGATATGCTCGCTGAATTTCAGCCCTTTATCTACAATTAAACCTAGATCATTTTCACTGTTTACATTTTGGATCTTAATAGCACCATGATCTGTATGCATGTAATATTCTAGAACTGAGTCCCGCCTCCCAATGTGTAAATGCTTACATTTGTTGTAATTGAAAAACATCTGCCAATCCTTCGCCCATTTCACTGCTTTATTAATACTATCTTGGACCAAAACTGCTTGGTCTACAGTTTTGACTCTACCGTACATTTTCGAATCATCGGCAAACATT
>JBEVVR010000090.1:0-2900 GCA_040507035.1 Candidatus Thiodiazotropha sp. | reverse complement strand
GGAAGCACGCTCATCGTCACAGCCACGGGTTACTATCACTACGAGTTGTTTTTGATCGGTCATTTTTTTGTCCTCTTCTTTGGTCGTTAACAATTGGTGGATAGTCACACCCTTTCCCTGTTGGTTTGTCTGCTTTCCTGCCGGTGTTACAGGTCAAGACGCGGGGAGATTGGAAATAGGTCCCACAAAATCCAAAAAATTTAAAATCTATTTCAAAACAACCAATAACCAGGTGATTAGAATCAATCATTCTGGGATGGGGATAAACTGTCTAAGCTGCTATCCTGATAGTGGATTGGAAGAAATAATACGATCCCTCATCAGATGGGATTTCGTCTTCAAAAACGCACATCTGACAGAATCCGGAGTACACCACATCCATTTGATGCCGGGTGGAAAGAGATAACAACAATGAGGATGCCTGATGCCTTCAAGGTTTCATTCGTTTACCGCCACTTGCCTGCTGACCCTAATCATCAGCGGCTGCAGCTCGATATCACTACCAGGTTTTTTAAAGAGCGAACTCATCTTCGACAAACGCTGCGCGGATACACAATTCACCGACAAGGAGGGAAACCAACACACGATTACTGATCAACAGGGCGAGATCTCCACCGGCTACGTAAAGGCTCTGCTCAGTGGTCATGCCAGGATCGACGCTTTCCTCGATTGCGCCCTGGCAAAAGCACCCGAGCATGAGATCCGACTCTATCGGGGTCATGTACTGCTCTCCCTGCTTGCAAGCTACGGTGCCTACAACCTCTCAGTGGGGCAGTATGAAGAGAGCATCGGTGATGCAATCACCCTGCTCACCCACATCAGGGAGGCGGAAAAATCCCTGCGTGTAGCCAGCACAGAGGTCAAGCCGGACGAAACCACACTCCCCTATCAAGAAAGCCCGATACGCTTGAAACGCATATCAAACCTGCTTGAAGTGGCGCTCTATGCCGAACGCCCGACCCTGAGGCGGGCAAAAAAGGAAGTCAGAAGTCTGCTCGGCGGCATCGCCGCCGGTGCCACACCATCGATCTTGCAGGCCGGTGTGGAGGGCGCCATGAGAGGAATCAGCAAGTCGATCCACCTCCGCCTGTATGGCAAAGCCTATCTGCAGGATGCCCGGGATGATCTGGCGAGATTTGCCGACGCAACAGCACTCCCTTCGAAGGAGGACTGGAAGAACCGGTCGCAGATGATCCAGGCAGCCTGTGACCAGATACGGGTCTTCGCTCAACTCGATGCATTCGACTGCATCGTCGATCCCGAGACCGGTTTATAACTGCAGCACGATCTTACCGAAATGGGCACTGGCCTCCATCTCCCGGTGGGCGCTGGCGACATCCTCCAGTCCATAGGTCTTGTGGATGAGTGGTAGGATCTCACGCCGTTCAAACAGGGGCATGACAACCTCTTTGAATGCGGAGACGATGGCGGCCTTTTCAGAAACCGGCCTGGATCGGAGCACCGAGCCGATGATCTGTTGCCGCTTCAGCATCATCGTCGCCAGATTCAACTCCGCCTTGATACCCCCCATGAGACCGATGATCACCAGACGACCACCGACGCCGAGGGATTTCATGTTCGCCACCAGATAGGCGGCACCGATATGATCGAGGATAAGGGCGACGCCTTTGTTGTTGGTGTGCTGCTTGATCGCCTCGACAAAGTCCTGTTTTTTGTAGTCGATCACCAGATCAGCACCCAGTGCCACCACCCGCTCGACCTTGCCAGTGGAGGCGGTCACTATCACTTCAGCCTTTGGCGTCAAGGCTTTGCAGAGTTGAATCCCAGCACTGTTGACCCCGCCTCCGCCACCATGGAGCAACAGGGCTTCGCCATCTTTCAGAGCCCCAAGGACAAAGATATTGAGGTAAGCGGTAATATAGGTTTCACAGATACAGGCGGCCTCTTCGAAGCTCATGGATGCAGGAATGGTTAGCAGATGATCGGCATGAGCAAGGGCATACTCTGCATAGCCTCCACCACCAACCAGGGTCATTACCCGATCGCCGACCGACCAATCCCCTACCCCGGCCCCAAGGGCCTTGATCCTTCCGGCAACCTCCAGGCCGAGGATCTCAGAGTCCCCCTTAGGCGGCGGGTAGTTGCCCTCCCGCTGCACGATGTCTGCCCGATTGACCGTTGTGGCAACGACCTCGATCAGGACTTGACCGGGGCCTGGCGTCGGCATCTCCACCTCGCCGATCCTCAACACCTCCGCACCGCCGAACTCACTGATCAGGACCGCTCTCATTTAGCTTTCACCTTTGCCGCATAAAACAGCTTTTGTATGGAACAGGAATGTTACCAGTTCTCCCTGCCGCACACTCAGCCCTATGAATACCTATTTTTTATTGGTTATTTATTGCTGCAAACAGCATTCATTTGTCACCGCTAATATGCGAAGCTGCTCGAACAGGGTTGGGGACGGCAACCAGTGAGAGAGACAAGACGAGGAACCCCTATGCCAAAGTTCGCTGCTAACCTCACCATGCTCTACCATGAGCTGGATTTTCTCGACAGATTCGAGGCCGCTGCCAGGGCGGGTTTTAGCGCTGTCGAATATCTCTTCCCCTATGCATTTGCAAAGCAGGAGTTGGCCGAGCGCCTGCAACGGTTCGGTTTGACCCAGGTGCTACACAATCTGCCCGCCGGCGACTGGGAAGCTGGTGAGCGGGGGATCGCCTGCCACCCCGATCGTGTGGATGAGTTTCAAACCGGTGTCGAAGAGGCCATCGACTATGCAAAGGCCCTGGGCTGCAAACAGCTCAACTGTCTGGCCGGGCTCACCCCCGAGGCCATGGACCTGGAAAGAGTGCGTGAGACCTTCACCTCCAACCTGAAGCACGCCGCCGACAAGCTCGCCGTCGAGGGCATACGCCTGCTCATCGAACCGATCAACA
>JBEVVR010000172.1:0-2900 GCA_040507035.1 Candidatus Thiodiazotropha sp. | reverse complement strand
GAAGCCGCGTTTCACAAAGAGTTTGAAACTGAGCCCAGTTAGCTTTATTTAATTTCCATCTTGAAACTGGCTCGTCAAGATCTGGACCAATGTTGTTAAGAAAAACCGGAAAGTGATCACTACCACAGAGGTCATCATGAACTTTCCAGTCGTAATCTAAAAGAAGGGTGGGATAAGCAATAGTGAGATCTAAAGAAGTATATGATCCAGTAGCTGGATGAAGATATGTAGGAGTTTTGGTGTTATATAGACAAAGACCGTGGTTATTAATGAAAGTTTCAATTATTCTGCCCTTGTCATTAATATCTTTGGAACCCCAAAGGATATTATGACCATTAAAGTCTCCCAATAGTATGAAGGGAGAAGGTAATTGAGAAACAAGATCATCAAGCTCTTTAAGAGTCAACTTTGAGCTTGGAGGAATATATATAGAACAGATGGTTATTACACGATGAATTGTAACACTAACTGCAACTGCCTGTAAATTTGTTTGTAAAGGTATATGACTATGAGGGGCATTATTATGGACAAATATAGAGACACCACCAGCGGCTCTCTCATTATTTTGAGAAAAAGTATGAAAAGAATTATAATTTCGAATGGAAATGTTATCTGTATCTTTTAGATGTGTTTCTTGAAGACATAGAGCAGCAGGCTCATAATCCTTCAGGAGCAACAATGTTTCTTCGTAGTTGGCTTTTAAGCCTCGACAATTCCATTGTATGATTCTGTTTTTCATTATTATTTGTTACGAAAATATTGGAGCAAAAAGGTTAGATCTATTCTTAGGAAGTAGGTATTCTGTTTAGTGTTCCCCTTGGGAGACAGGATGGAGATTCCTCTGCATCCATGTCTTCGAAGGCAGACCACCTATTATGCTGCCGAATCGGATCGTTCGATCCTTTCGGCTCTCGATCAGATTCATGTTTCTCCTTTCCCCGTGATTTGGGGTCAGGAGGCCTGTCTGACGAGTTTTGTTTATTTTTGTCTTTTTTGACAATAGTGTCACGAACGATTTTTTCAAGTTTTTTGTCAGCTTTTTGTTGTTTAGCCTTTTCTTTTTGGCTGAGCTTTTCTTCAGCAGATGCTTCAGTTGATGCTGTATTGTATGACGAAGACTGTGGAGCTGGTGTGATAAGCACAGGGTCTGTCTGTGTCATAGCATCAACTAATGACACTGTGGCTCCAGCAGCCTTCGTTATGCTAGCATAACTTTTTCCTGGTGCTGCCGTGTAGCTGTCAACAATTTTCCGCGCTTCCGGAAACGATACGTTCCTGGTGTATTTGACTTTGAGAATTTCTTTCTCAGTGAGCCAGGCCTGGCAATGCCGCGAGTTGGCGGGGTGGTCTTCCTTGCAGTTATAGCATTTGGCTGGATTTTTGCAATCAGTTTCATCAGCACAATGCTGAGGCTGACCACAGTTAGCACATATCGTTTCTTTCTTACATCTGTCCTCGTGATGCCCAAACAACTGGCACCGATAACATCGCAGTGGATTTGGGATGTAGGCATCAACTGGGACACGAAGAAAGGCAACTTTTAATTGTTTTGGCAAAACTGACGTGTTAAAGGTGAAAACGAAAGTGTTTGTGTCTTTCAAGGTACCGTCTCGACGAACTTTTATTCTGCGGACACCAATTACGCCCTGCTCCCTCATGTTCTCAAGGATCTCTTGATCGCTGCACCCTTTTAAATCAGGGCAGCGAACAACGCCCTTGCAGGAGTTGAGGGAGCCATGGAGAGACACTTTAACTTTAAGGTCGAAGAATTTGTCTAAGCGTAATAGATTCTCTATTTGCTTCTTGTTGACATATTCAACGAGTAGATCACCTGATCGAAGCTTTTTTATGCTTTTTGGCACGCCAGCTATGCCATTCAGTACTTTCTCAATCACGAAAGGAGAAAGACTGGACACTGACCTTTCTTCCGTGGAAGAAATGACTAAGAAGCGCGGAGAAGCTGAAGATATTGCCGGTTGACTATGTTCGTTCTCTGACATGTCGTCAGAGTCGGTTGAACGTGGCCGTTTCGAATTATTTTGAGAAGCTTTGGGATTTGAAGTTGGGGGGGCCATGAGGAATAATGAGAAAAATTTCATCTCCCGTGCTCTCCACCCGCCGTGGAGCCCAACAAGGGAGCACTTATATGGAGTGGATATCCTAAACTCCAAGTGCTAGAGATACACTGAAGATATACTCGGATAGGACAAAATGCCTACACGATTGACCCATCAGCCGCCGCCCTCCAGGAACAAGAATAGTATAGATGTAGGAGTTTATGGGCACATGGTCGGTATCAGAATGATACAAAGATAGGAAGAGAAAGTAAAAGTTGATTCCCAGGGCATGGCACGACCAAGCCGATTGGTCATATTCGGGCCTATATGACCTCCCGTCTAGTTGAAATTGGGGCCAAAGTGACGTGTTGCAGACTGACTACGTCGCAGGCAGTCCACTCAGTCACCAGGATCCCTTCTTCCAACGACACGGGTCGCAGCTCACGGCAAACGAGCCGCCCCCTTTTAGACAGCCTTTTACGTCACGCAGAGGGATACGTCTGGCCTATTCTATCCCGGGACCAGCACGGGGTAACAACAAATACAAGTACAATTTTCAGTTTCTATTCCTTTATGGAAATCCACAAATCAAACTATATCATAACAGTAACAATAAAATAGTAAGTCTCTCTCCAAATATTTAAAAGTTCTTTTTGTAAATATCAAACTGGCAATCCAGTGTTCCAATTCAAACAATGTAATAATTTCTCTTTTGGAAGTCCAAAATTCTACTTCTCGATGGCGTACCACTCGATCTTAAATCTAAAACAAATCTAACTCCGGCCGGAAGGAACGCTGGAAGCTGGCATCCCCGGATTGCGCTTATCTTTGATTGATCAAATG
>JBEVVR010000060.1:0-2918 GCA_040507035.1 Candidatus Thiodiazotropha sp. | reverse complement strand
GTTCATATCACCGACACCGGGGATCTCGCGCTCGATCATGAATTTAGGCATATCTGAATCCTCATAAAGATTGATGTTGAACAGCCATTGGTGAACCCGCCGGCCTGTGCTGTAATCCTGGTAGCGCGGACAAGAAAAAACCTGCAGAAACCACTAAGCTTTTCCTAAGAAAATAAAACACGAGCAAAAATACAGGGTTATGCCAACCAAAATTATTGTGCGTCGGCTTGAATTCGGATCGGGATCGGCCCAATGCCGGCATTGAGTGGCGACAGGAAGGCGCCCATACGCATCGGTACATGGGGGTTTAATCCGCAACTCAATCGTCTTCGGGATGGTAATTCGGTCATCCACCTGGAGCCCAAGGCGTCATTGGTATTGGAACACCTGGTCGAGCGCGCCGGCGAGCCGGTGACTCGCCAGGAACTGCTCGACGCCGTATGGAAAGACGTGGTGGTGAGCGATGACGCACTCACCCAGGTGATAATCAAACTGCGCAAGGCGTTGGGTGACAGCTCCCGGGATCCTCATTACATCCGGACCATACCGAAACGGGGCTATTGCCTGCTTGCGGAGGTGCAGACCGGGACCGGTAAAGCTGATCCCCTCCCGGAGCAACCAAAGCAGGGCTTGCCGGAGACAAGCCGCTACCTGGTGCCCGGGGCCATAGGATTGGTGATCGTTTTGGCTGTGGTGATGCTCGGCTACCTGTTTGTCGACGACCAGTCGCCGGCCAACAGCGGGTTGGATCCGGGCGAAGTCGTCGTTGCCGATGGTTCGACGCTGGCGATCATGCCATTCGAGGCGATTTCCGAGAACGAGCGCGAGCGGCGCTTCGCCCGCGGTATGCGCGCCGATCTGATTACCGATCTCTCCGGCCTCTCTGACCTGATCATCATCAATCCATCACTCATTAACGCGGTGCCGGTTACAGCACGTTACCAGGTCTATGGCGATGTACAGCAGTTCGGTGGGCTCATCGGTGTGCATATCCGTCTGGTGGAGACAGCATCTCAGCGGCAGTTGTGGTCACATCGCTATGAACGTGCCCTTGACGACATCTTCCAGGTTCAGCGTTCGATCAGTCGCGATGTGGTGGATCAACTCGCCCTGGAAGTCCCTGCGGCGGACCTGGAGCGTCTGGCCAACCGCTATACGCCGAATCTGCTGGCCTACGAGGATTTCCTGCATGGCCAGGCCGAACTACTACTCCGTGAACGCGAGGCCAATAGGAAGGCGCGCCACTGGTACCGCCAGGCCATCCAGCGTGATCCTAACTTCGCACGCGCCTTTGCCGGTCTGGCCTTGAGTTACGCAGCCGATTTCCGCAATCATTGGACCGAAGATGGAGAGAAGGCACTGCGGCAGGCCCAGGAGATGGCGCAGACCGGTGCACAGATCGATCCGGGTATCGCCGAGGTCTATTGGGTTCTTGGCTATGTCGCGGCGCAAGAAAAACAACACCAGGCGGCCCTGGCGCATTTGCAGCTGGCGCTGGAGGTTGATCGCTCCTATGCCGATGCCTACGCGCTCATGGGCGGCATAAATACCTACCTCGGCAGACCCGAACTCAGTATCGGCCAGCTGCGCAACGCCCTGCGCCTCAACCAGAATGCCGGATACCTCTACTATCTGCTCCTTGGGCGGGCCTACTACTTCATGGGCAGCCATGAACAGGCGCTGATCAATCTACAGGAATCCCTGGCGCGCAATCCGACCAATCTCGAAACACACATCTACCTGCTGGCAACGTCGGTGGCACAGCAGGATAGCGACACAGTAGATTGGGAGATCGAAGAGATTCGAACCATCGAGCCGGGATTCAAGGGAAACAGGTGGCTGGAGACCTACCCGATGACCGACGAAAGGCAACGCAAGAAACTGGTGGAAGTGTTGGCCCGTGTGGAGTCGTAAATCTGATTAATGCAGGTCAGAGAGCAATAAACTCCAATATTAGCTACTATTGCTCTCTGATCCGGGTTTTTTCCGTCTTCTTCCTATACACAGCACGCGGCTGTGCCACCACTGTAGAGAAAATAAATGCATAAAAACTCAAATCGCGCTTGTTCGGCGAGGCGTAAATCTGATTGGAAAGCCCTGGCCAGGGTTGTTTCTGTTGTTACAGGCGTACTGTTCACCGGGTCAGCCGCTGTTTCCGGCCCTGCTATTGGCCAGTTCGAAGTCAAGAATCTCGAGGCCACACCCGGAGAGATTGAATTCCAATCCCAGAATGCACATATGTCCGGCAACCCGAAGCGTAAGCTGAGAAATATCGATGGGGAGATCGAGTACGACGACAACAGTGTGGCGAAACAGCGCCACGCCCTTGAACTCGAATTCGGTATTACCCACCGATTCAAATCACGCATCGGCATCGAATACGAGAAAGAACGCCTGGATGACCCGGAGAATCCGGGGGAGGCAAATGATTATAACGACCTGGAACTGTCCGAAATCGGGGTGGAGATCATATGGGTACTCGATCCCATCGAAGAAGACGATTGGGGCTTTGGCCTGGTGACCGAATATGAACAGCCGCTGGAGGATGAAGAGGCCAGCCTGCTGCTCGTCGGGCCACTCTTCCAGGTCGAGAGAGAGGAATGGTGGAGCATCGTCAATCTCTATCTGGTGAAACACCTGGGTGGTGAGCGGCCACGGGACGAGAAGATCGACTTCGCCTATGCAATGCAATTCGGCCGTGTCCTGAATCAGGATTGGCAGCTTGCCCTGGAGGCCTATGGGACGGTGGATCGGATTGGTGATACAGGTAGTGTTAGCGAAGAGGCTGAATTGTTTGGCGATCACAACCAGCATCGGCTGGGGCCTGTGTTCTATTACACGGGTGGGTTTGGTGGTGGTTCGTCCGATGACGACTCGTCAGTCTCGATTGGTGTGGGGGTGCTGGTTGGGGTGAATGA
>JBEVVR010000069.1:0-2993 GCA_040507035.1 Candidatus Thiodiazotropha sp. | reverse complement strand
CGTTAGGCGTATAAATGATCGAGCATATAGCTGAGAATTCAATTAGATTTCTTTGGAAAAACTGGTTCTATTGGGTTATGGCTATGGTTGTGGGATATCTTTTACTAGTGTCATTAACAATTTTCGTTTCAATAAATACTGATTTTTTAATAGTACTTGCTGTTTCAATATTCGGTCATAATTTTTTCGTTGTTGGTCTTGGTGTGGAATTAGAAAAACATAAAACTCTAGATGCACTTTCGTTTACTAATAAGTGGATGTTTATTATGAATTTTTATGTCTTTGCAGTCTTTGCGCCTGTCTACTTTCTGTCCGGGTGTATTTATGATTGTTACATCGCCTAACCAGCAGCGTAACTCGGACTTCGGAGATTCCCCCAAAAAAGTAGACACCTCAAACTAATTGAAAATGAGGTGCAAAATGCCAAAAGCAGGATTAAGAAAGATCAATCGATATTCGGACTCATTTAAAGCGACAGCGGTAAAGTTAGCACACGTAAAGGGTATCAAGATAAAGGATGTTGCAGAATCACTCGACATACACCCCTTCATGCTGTCACGATGGATCAAAGAGGTCCGCGAGGGGAAAATAGTGGCCAAAGGAAAAAAGGTTGAGTTGGATTCCGACACCGTTACCGAGCTTAGGCGGTTAAGGAAACTGGAGAAGGAACACGAGCGATTAAAAATGGAGCATGCATTGTTAAAAAAGCCATCCGGTTCTGTTCAGAACAAAAGCAGACATCTTCAGCTTCATCGAGCAGAACCGGGAAACCTGGCCGATCAAAATGATGTGTCATTTCTATGGTGTGAGTCGCTCAGGCTACTATGCTTGGTGCAAACGGGGCATAAGCAAGCGCGCGCAGGAAAACGCTGGAGTGATCAAGCTCATCAGAAAGATTCATGCGGACAGCATGGAAACCTACGGTAGCCCGAGGGTAACCAAAGCCCTGCACAGGCAGGATTTGAGCATCAGCGAGAATCGTGTTGCACGACTGATGCAGCAACATCAGATTGTTGGACGCTCAGCCACCCTGTATCAGGGTTGTCCTGGTTTATACAGGTTGTACCGAGAGTCACCGAATCGGATCCATCGGTTGGAGGTGACAGGTCCGGATCAGGTCTGGGTCGGCGATATCACCTACCTGAAGATCGATAGACGCTGGTTCTATCTGGCGGTGATTATCGACCTGTACAGCCGTCGTGTAATCGGCTGGTCGTTAAATAAGCAGAGAAAAGTGACTCTGACACTCAAGGCGCTCAACTATGCGGTGAAGAATCGGAATTATCCGGAAGGTGTTATCTTTCATAGTGATCGAGGTATTGAATATGCCAGCCGCACTTATCGGAACCGACTAAAACAACTGAAAATCATGCAAAGTATGAATCGAGCTGGACGAATGACTGATAATGTATACATGGAGTCATTCTTTCACTCTTTCAAATCAGATGTCTATCACGGCTGTGTTTTTAGTACGGAGCATGAAATGCGTAAAAGGCTTAAAACATATATGAAATTTTATAACCATAAACGGTTACACTCAGGTATAGGATACACATCCCCGGCAGAATACGAGGCAATGGTTGCGTAAAATGAATAGGTGTCCACTTATTTGGGGGAATATTCATTGTCTACTTGCCAATAAACCCCTCGCTCATAAATATGTATATCTAGTGTGTACTTGCCTACGTCTACACCAATATTGACGCCCGCTACTCGCATTTTGTTCGTTGCCATAGGAACTCTTCCTTGCTAAATTCGGGCTTTGAAGCCCATTCGACTGTTCGAGTTAGTAAATCGGGTCGGCGACCTGCCCATGCTTGTTAACGATCTTTTGAGATCTTTCGCTCATCGGGCTAGGCCACCGGTAACTTGGTGGTGCAAGTTACGGGCTTCACTTTAACACTTCTCAAGAAGGCAGGGATCGGCTATTGATATCCAAATTAAACCATACAAGGCGCTCGTTCGGATGCAAACTACGCTGCGCTTCGTTTGCACCGCACAGCTTGGTCGTTAACTGCCAAAGGAGTGATGGAGTAAAAACCATGGGTCACATATTAATTCGCGTCTTGCTCGTAATGTTACTTCTAGCATCCTTTGCCGCCAGTGCATCAGATTTTCCTGAAGCACCATCAACAAGCATGCTACACGACCAAAGTGGCGCTAGAAATGCAGTTCAGATGAGTTGTACCCCTAACTACCAAAATCAGACCCTAAAATGCCAGTTCTTTCAAATGACTGTATCTTACGCACTGGACCCAGAAATGTTAGATGCTTCTATTGCTGAAGAACTAAAAAAAATAGAAACTGACAAGGAATATCTAGGTAAAGAACCATTAAAAGAGATAAAACAGCTTTGCTTTGCAGACGCAAAAGAAGGGAAGAAAATCGAAGCTCATTTCAAAAAAATGAAATCAGGTCCTAGAAAAGACTATGCAAAGCGAATGCTAGAAATATCAGATGAAGCGTGCAAAGTTACAACAATCAAACAAGCTAAAGAAATAATGACAAAGCTTGTAAAGCTGAATAAACAGTGGCAATCAGTGACATGTAAAGTATGGCCAAACACATGGGAGGAGATATTTCGTCATAAGTCTACAATTGACAACCAATATTGGGTGTCAGAGGCTGAGCCACAAGGAGAATGTGGTGTCATTAATATATCCACTTTGAAGAAAGACGGTGAATACTTCTGGAAGTATGAATCAAAAAGAATTGTCACAAATAGGGATGGGAGTGCCTTATTGCTATCGTGCAAAGATATAGAAGAAAGAAATGTTGCTTATGCTTGGAGATCAAAAGAGCATGATGTTAATTGCAAGGAGATAAAGTTTGGCTTTTAAAGCCGCAGTTTCAAGGCCTTCCAGCGGACGCAGTCGCTAACGCGCCTGCTCCGCTGAAGGCAGCGTTAAGCGACCAAATAATCATGTCCAATGAATCAATTGTCAGGCGTATGTATGAAGTTTGCGATAAATATGAAAGCGGTCAACTATCAA
>JBEVVR010000007.1:0-3005 GCA_040507035.1 Candidatus Thiodiazotropha sp. | reverse complement strand
TCTGAACAGACATTTAAGCCTTGAACGAAAACAAATGAGAGCAACAACACTTATAGGCTATCTTATCTGAAAGAGTTGCCGTATGAGACAAGATTTCAGGAGCTAAAATTGCCAACGTTAGCCTACAGAAGACTTCGGGGAGATGTGATACAAACATTCAAACTGATTATAAGACTTGATGACTGCCCCTTAGAAGATTTCTACACTTGAGCTCATTATAACTGATAAGATGTCAGAGATTATAATTTCAAACTTGAAAAGCCAAGACCCTTATTGACATTTATCTTAAATCAGAGTAACTAACATATGGAACTGTTTGTTTCAACAGTTAGTGGCTGCAGAAATGCTAAATAGCTTCAAAACAAGGCTAGATAATCACAGGCAAGGAAACATGTTGTATGAGTATTAACTGTAAAATGTACTACTAAATTTATTAGTGGGATTACGTTTCTATGATTTTAACAATCAGTCACCACACCACACTGCATGATACAAGGGGTTCACATTAAGCAGTGCGAAGAGTAAATGACGGAGGGCTGAAAACAGACTTTGTCCTTACATCTGATCTAGAAAACCATCCTAGAGGTATCCTACCATCATACGGGTGATATTTCAACATTAAGCAGTACGAAAAGTAAATGACAGAGCTGAAAACAGACTTTGTCCTTACATCTGATTTAGAAAATCATCCTAGAGGTATCCTACCATCATACAGGTAATATTCATGGATGTACCATTAAACAATGTTCCTCCAGATGAAACAGATACTAGTGAAGCGATAGTACAGTGCAACAGATAGACTGGGTTGCCTGCCCCAGATAAAACTATGACACAGGGGAAGGTTACGCGTACCACCATTGCTGACGTATCATACCTATTTTAGCTCACAATACTTCGACACACTCTTGAGTTTGTTGACGACTGTCCCGAGTATTAATATTATTTGCTTCAGCGTGAATTTGAATACTAATTTGAATTTACATGTGACTGGTATTGTCACTAAAGAGGCACCGTGGCCGAGTGGTTAGAGTAGCTAAGTTATGGTGCAGAAAGTAGGGTCGTAAGATCTAGTCCCGGCTCCACCATGCGACGACTGGAAAACTCTGTCTACCCAGCAGTAAATGAGTTCCTTTTTCGACTTAGGGAAGCCTTAGGCAGCGAAAGGAGAGGGATGGGCTCCGCCTTTCATCAGCTTTCACTAGCCCCCACTGCCCCAACAGCTATTAGGCAATGAGAAACCATTACTTTTACTTTTTTATATTGTCACTATAATTTTTCCGTAAATAAAATCAGCATTGATATATTAAATGTTTAATGCATGCGCAAAGTTAAGAGTAGAAAACTTTACTCAAAATGGTCGTACAAAATACTTGTAACCTTCTAGCTGCAAAAAGTGCCTGAGGGAAGGAAATAGTCTATTTAAAAAAGACACGAACTGCGCACGTCCACATTTAAGATATTAACACAAGAATAGCTTTTAAAAACGCTAGGAACGGCCCGCATAGCATTTGATCCTCATGTGAATCAGTAAACACAGGAGTTGTAACTATATACATGTATTTCTGTTTAATCATGACAGACGTTTAAGAATGTTTCATGCCTGAAATTCTTTGGGGTACATGGAAATCTATCTATACAAGAGGCGGGTAACAAGAAAAAAGAATATCAGAAAAAAGTTACTCATGTTGCACCCCTACGTTACACGGTTTCACCCATCGTTACCGTGGCAGTTTCACCCCATGTAACACCTAAAGGGAAAAAGCTGAAGGTTATCGAGTGCCCCTATGGCCACAGCCTATACTTGTTAGAAACAGCAGAATTGATTGGTTCAGCAAAAGACAGCCAATGGCTGCCTACGTTTAAAAAGCACAGGTTTTCAGCACACGTTACTGAAAGAAGATATAAGCCGAAAACCAGCCGGTTTTGGCTTTTGGAACGTTCGGGGTTTTTCGCTGTTACCTTAGGAAATTCCTATCGTATATTCGGCCGCCTGTGGGCGGGCCGAAATAAAGTTTGTGAACTACGACAGGCAATTATTGTATCGTCGGGTTTGATTGGATTCTCGATTATTTCGTCACCCAGACTGATGCGGCGTACTTAAATTTAAATATTGGGAGAATTTTAAATGGTATCAAGAATTTTCTTAAACCAAATTTAATCAGCAGAATTCTTAAATTATCAAATTTAGTCAACGGATTGTCATCTGTCTTCATAGTATTATTCTTATGAAATATTCGTACATGAAATCTTTAAAAATAGGTATATTTTACGAAGTTGCGTGAAATCTCAGGGACAGAAATCTCCCATATTTATTTGCCTATACCGATCCCTATTTACAGGGTGAGAGAACCAATGAATGCAATACCTTGTCCTACTTTACTTTACCTTGTGTTACCTTATGATACCTTTAGTAGTTGTGTTCTGCACAACTACATTGTCATTAGTCTGACTAGTCAGCCGTCAAAACGTTTTGACGTTTGACTCCCAGCCATATAGAAAATGCCAAGTTGTACCTTGCTGTCATTCAGTATTGATTTTTTTTATTAATTGCATGATGTATTTGTTTTTGTAATACACAAATAGATACAGAAACAATTCCTACCTTACACTGAGGTAAAGTCTTCATGATAAAATAATTATTAATCCATTTATTAAAGAAAAACCCCTAACTTTTTATCATTTTCGTCACGGCCCTTTCACGTACAGGACTTTCCTTTTTCACTGACTTTTCCATCAGATATATAGACATGGCGGGTCTGCTTACTACTCGCAAGCACCTGATCACACTTCCGGTTTGGGGGTCCATGTCTGTATATCTACATATTTCGGATTTGTCAATGTTTATACGGGATATACGAATTCGGATTTATAATTTTGGTACTTGACCGTTTTACTTTCAAATGCAAACACAAAGTACATGCTGGTTGGCTGCTGAGAGTTCCGTTGAAGGTCACAGTCAGGTTACTTTAGCACAGCTGTGTGGCCGTTACATAATATCAGTTCCT
>JBEVVR010000117.1:0-3028 GCA_040507035.1 Candidatus Thiodiazotropha sp. | reverse complement strand
AGTATCAAAGAGTTACAGTCATGGAGGCTGATCAAAGTCGTCCATCTCCTCGGTGATCGACGGGATCATTTTGAGACCTTGAAAGATCCCTGGGAGTTGTTTCAGACCATCATGGAGGGACGCAAACAACGGGAACTTGACCCCACCATGAGTGTGCTGCGTGAATGTGTACTCGAATGCGAAGAGGACAAGCAGACACCATCGGAAGCAAAAGACCGTATCCGTGAAGTACTGGAGTTTATGGAGACCCTCGACACCTGGCATGGCCAGATCAGGAATCTACCGCGTCCCACCCTGCTTAAACTGATCAAGCTTGGCGACAAGGTACAAAAATTTCTCGGTAAAAAGTAAACCATTTTTTTGATTTGGTATTTCTGTTTATACAGAAATTTCTGTAAATTTATAAAGGAGCATTGACAATGAACACACTGGCTCTTTTTGCCATAGAAATCGCAATCAGCCTGGGCATCAGCCTGGCCGTTATCTCCCTGCTTAAAGGTTTATTGACCGAGGTGTTGTCTGAAACCTGCGGCACCGAGAAGCGCGCCGCATTCTGGGTCATGTTCACGCAGCTGATGCTCTACCTAGCACCCCTGTTGATTGTTGTCTATTTCATACCAACCGAACCGGTTAATGACCAAAACCTAGTGATCGCCTTAAAAGATACGCTTTTTTATAGCCTTTTGGGAATGTTTTTAGGCTTGGTGGTTATCGGCAAAGTCATCTGGAAATCGATCGATAGCTTTGTCTCCGATCAGGCCAGGCCAGACGACGTCGCGGAGTGAAGCAGTGCGAATACTCATCACCGGCGCCACCGGTTTTATCGGAAGCCATATCGCCACTGCCTTGACGGAGACGGAGCACCAGCTTGTTCTCTGTGCAAGAGATACCAAACAGGTCAAGCGGCGCTTTCCAGATGCTGATGCGATACAGGTCGATTTCACCAGAGACTTCGATACAGCCCTATGGCTGCAGCGCGTCCAGGATATCGATATCGTAATCAATACAGTCGGTAT
Organism: Candidatus Thiodiazotropha sp.; assembly: GCA_040507035.1. Taxonomy (GTDB): domain Bacteria; phylum Pseudomonadota; class Gammaproteobacteria; order Chromatiales; family Chromatiaceae; genus Thiodiazotropha. Next base: position 2,012 of record JBEVVR010000117.1, on the reverse strand, counting down.
TATCAGGGAACATGGCAGTCAATCGTTCAACGCCCTGCATCGCGATACGCCCATTGCCCTGTTCCGCGCCTGTGAGATCGTCGGGGTAAAAAGAGTTATTCAGATTTCAGCGCTGGGTGCCGATGACAGCGCAATCAGTCACTATCACTTGTCAAAACGGGCGGCAGACAGGCAGCTTTCGAGCTTGCAATTGGAATGGGCCATCCTCATGCCTTCCATTGTATATGGTCCCAACGCGAAGAGCATGGCGCTGTTCAAGGCTCTCTCCAGCTTTCCCCTGATTCCCTTGGTAGATGCTGGGGAGCAGCAGATACAGCCGTTGCATATCGATGATCTTGTCGCTGCTGTGTTGCAGTGCATTGAGACAGATCAGCCGATGCAAAAACGTATTGAACTGGTCGGACCAGAACCCATTACCATGAGAGCGCTTCACAGCAACTTGCGTCATTGGTTGGGTTATCCGCCGGCCCGCTTTATCTCACTCCCCTACTCTGTTGCCCTGCGATTCGCCAAGTGGGCCGGGCTGCTGGGTTGTGCGCCCATTGATGATGGCGCGATGCGTATGTTGCAACGTGGGAACACGGGCGATGTCACAGCCTATGTCGAAGTATTCGGTCACTTTCCCAAGCATTTCATCCAGGCCCTTACTGAACTCCCCGCGCAACAGTCTGACCGCTGGCATGCCGGGCTCTATTTCCTGCGTCCCATGCTGCGTTGGAGCATCGCGTTCGTTTGGCTGTTTACCGCTATAGTCTCCCTGTTCCTGGTTCCTACAGAAGTCAGCTATGGGATGCTCACCAAGACCGGGATCAGCGAAGCCTGGGCACCACTGTTTCTCTATGGCGCATCATCGATCGACCTCTTTATCGGGCTTGCGGTTTTGTTTCGCTTCTATCCCAGCCAAATCGGCTGGCTGCAGATCCTGTTGATCATCGTCTACACCCTGATCATCTCCTTCACACAACCAGAGCATTGGTTACATCCATTTGGACCCGTATCGAAAAACGCACCCTTGATCATCTCCATCCTGATCTTGCTGGTGCTGGAGAAAAAGTCATGAGTGAGTACTTCATCATTAAGTGGATTCATATTCTGAGCGCAACCCTGCTGTTTGGCACCGGGCTTGGCAGTGCATTCTACAAGTGGTCCGCTGACCGCAGTGGAGATATTTCTGCGATAGCCCACACTAATAGAGTCGTGGTATTCGCTGACTGGATCTTCACCACACCGACGGTCATCATCCAACCTCTCACCGGCATCTGGCTGCTTCAAATTTTCGGCATCCCCTATACCCAGGGCTGGGTGGTTATCACCATTATCCTCTATCTGATCGCGGGCGCCTGCTGGTTACCCGTGGTATGGCTGCAGATACGAATGCGTGACCTCTCTCTGGCAGCGGTAAAGCAAGGCCAGCCTCTATCCCCGCTCTACCACAAGCATGCTAAACAGTGGTTCTGGCTCGGCGTACCTGCTTTTGCCGCAATGGTGGTTGTCTATTTCCTGATGGTCTTCAAACCTGCACTCTGAAAAGGGAGAAGCGTTATGTCTATGGAACAGAGTAAAGCTGTCATTGAAAAGGCTCTCAGTGACAACTGGAACAAGTTGGACAGCATTATCAAACTGCACTACGGCCTCAAGCCGGGGTGTGATACTCAGCTCCACCTACGGGGCACCATGAATGAGGTGTACCACTCCAGGATAGGAAAGTTGTTTCTGATTCCCGGACGTATCTTTGGGGCATTAGTGCCCTATAAAGGTATGGCCATTCCCACTGAGGTCAAGAATTGGACCAGCAGCGAGAATAAACAAGCCATGTATTGGCACAGGAGACTCATTTTTCCCGGCAAAGATCCCGTGATATTTCGCTCCAGAATGGAGTGTGTCGGCAACAACGAGATTATCGAATATGTCAACTACGGCATGGGGATTCGACTCCAAACCTCTACGCAAAACAGTGCTCTCCATTTTCGCAGTCTCGGGTATGTCTGGAAAGTCGGTCCTTTCACCCTTCG
>JBEVVR010000100.1:0-3031 GCA_040507035.1 Candidatus Thiodiazotropha sp. | reverse complement strand
AAGGTGGGTAACCTACGTCATAGCCACGTGACATAAACATGGAAACAGGCTATAAATTATGGATAAATTTGTCGATTCGTAGTGGTAAGTTAAAGTTTTCCATTACTTTCAACGGTTCTTTGCTGAGAAAGACATTCTCATCTAAGAAAGACAACTTCAAGGAATTCATCAATGCATTTGTTATCCTTTGAAAAAGTCTTGTTTTTGGAAACATTAGACTACAAATGAGTTTTTCCACAGGATATCTTTACACCCTTATCGCAAAATCACACATGAACACGTAAAACTATCCAAATTAGCTACCCAGATGGCTGGCGACATATAATATAATTTAATGTATAACATTTGAATAAGAAAATAAAATTGGAGCACGCAATATCTTTGTATAGAAATGCTATAGCCAATTTTAAAAAATGACACCATTTACACCCTTACAAAAGTCCGATACCCTGTACACATTTTTGGATACCCTTTACACTTTCAAATATTATAACCATCTTTCCAGATCTGGCATCATGAAGAAAAAATCGAACCTGACACTCAGCAGACAGAAACAGAAGCACTACTATCCTAAACAGGCCATTTTTGATCTTCAAAATCATGATCGCCCTAACTTGAAGTCCTCCAGGAAAGAAGATAAAGAGTACGCAATCTGTTACTAAACTCGTTTCGTTGTGTTAAAATTACCGCACCCGCCATACTATCATCTAAATAAGAGAAGAAAAACTAAAAAGAAGTCAAATCAAGATCTTTGGATAGTGAATATTTTTTTTTAAGAAAAACGTAAAAAGAAGTCAAATCAAGGCCTTTGGATAGTGAATCATTTTTTAAACAAAACAGAGTAATTGTTCGTAATCTATCGCTCAACCTTGGAGTAGCCTACCACTAAATATTCTTGAATCATGCCCAGCCTCTTTGGGGGAGAAGCTTCAGTCAAGGAAAAATGGTTAGAATGGCCATCATTTGGTCAGGTAACTAATGTAAGCAGTTGTTGAATGAAATGAGATCTAGACGAAAAATATAAGATGGCAACATTGATTTTTTTTTTTTTTGCAGTAAACCATAGAGGTATTATTTTACCCAATCCTAAATTGATGTGCCAAATGTACTGCACGCACTGGTGTTCAGGTTAAGGTAGTGGCCTCAAGAGCAGGGAAACGTGCTCTGTTCTTCTTTAAGCCACCGGCTAGAATCGTTCTTTAAAATGCGATGTTATTTCGCGTTTTCTTCTGTAGCGATTAGCGTAAACATAACTTTTGTCGCCTACGTAAAATAATTAGTGGTAAGCTACCTACAGAGCTGACACAATTGCTGCCGTATAGATCCTAAGTTTCGGGCAAATAGGTATGTACAAATAGTGGAAATCGAGGTCAGACTGCACCTTAGTATCCGGTGTAATCAGAATCCACACGGTTGCCATTCCGTCTGCACATTTTTGGTGGCATTACGTTATAATAGAACCAAAATAAAGGGGAAAATAGTAAGGCAAGGACCTGCTATTCCTGCAGCAGGTGCGGAATGGGATAGTTTGTTTATTTGGTAGTTATCTCAGATTTTGGAATATTTTAACACTGTTTTACAAGAAAACAAAACTCTTTGTTTTATATTTGTCTTATTCTGTACTATACAATGTATTTTTTTCTGAAATAATATGCAAAAGCATTTCTCAACGATCAAATATATTTTTTTATATTTTTTTTTTTTCATGAAATTAAATTTTCTTGCATTTTTTTAAAACAAATGTAAAACTAACAAAAAAAAAATACTTATAATCAAGATAAGTGCATCATTTTTGTACCAGTTCCTTGTAAATATCCTATTTTATAGATCATATGAATCGCAGAATGAAACTGCATTCTTATTCTAGAAATATGAATTTAGAAAATGTGTGAAAAAAAAGTATGTAGAAATACAAAACCTAGATATTTTGAAACATGAAAACGTATTTTTTCTTCTTCAAATATTTCATAACCCTGTGGGAACTAGTTTGAATGCTCCCACCAATATTTTTCTTTAAGTGGGTATCGAAATACCTTAAAGTCTCCCCACAAAAGGTGCAATCCCCCCCTCCCACACCCGCCTCACCATATCGCCTCATCACAAACGTTTAAAGTCTTCAAATTGCCTTTTACAAGTTTTCAGACACATTCAGACAACCCAACCTGGAAAGACTTGGAAAATGAATCATATTTAAACGGAAACCCAAACTGTGCCGAATATGAAACGGATCAGTCGTTTGTGTGAGCTTCGGTTTCTAAACACTTTTCCGCAGAGGCGGCACACGCGGCAGTCCATTTCCGAAAAAGACTTTTTGATGCAATGTTAATACAAACTCTAAATACTTGAACTGAAAGAATTATAAGGTTGAGCACATTATCTAGCTCTATCAGTGAAATATGTTTATGCGATTTTATGCAAGTATACACTGTTCAGGCCCCGTGAAAAATGCATGCTGCTCTTTCCTCACATCGAGATGAATCCTTTAGAACTAGAAAAATGTAGTTGAATATGTTACTCTCACAAACACCCGATAATGGTTTGAAAACAAATGTAACGGGTATCCGAGGGCGCTGAATAAAGTGTACCGGGTATCTTTGTCTGTAAAGGGTATCCCATGCTAATATTCCGGTATAAGTTTCCAAACAAAAATAGTTATGGTATAAGTTAAATACAATCGTTTTCTTTTAAGTTTTCTTGCGTCGAGTTGATGAAATCATCGTTCCTGATAGTGTAGAATGACAATTGTTCATCAAAATAGACAGTTGTGACACTGGGGTGTAAATATATCCAGCTGGAAATGTCATTTGTAGCTGAATGTTCTCAAAAACGGCAAGGACCCAAAACATCAAGTATGCATAAATAGTTAAGTTGCAGTTAGTGTTACCATCTGCTGATGTGATTGCACTCATTAAAATGGTGACAAAGGTCAATAAAACTGACTTACTGTTTTCAATCGAGAATTCCTAAGCCAAAATATGGTCTGTTCCTTTGTTTATGTCACGTGACTATGACGTAGGTTACCCACCTTGAA
>JBEVVR010000005.1:0-3040 GCA_040507035.1 Candidatus Thiodiazotropha sp. | reverse complement strand
TTTATCTAATAAATCTTCCCGACCTAATGATGTAATCTTGTACCTTAACAAAGAGAGCCTCGTTTTCCTGGTTTGTCATACTGTCTCTCCCAAATAAAAAGTCATGAGAATTATACCTATGAATATCACTTGGTAAGTATCTGGCTCTAGCTGCTGTATACCTAGGGCAACAGAAAAAGAAGTGGTGTGGACTTTCGAAACCTCCACATTGACAAGAAGGATCTGGAACTATATTTTTCCTATATAGATGTGAATTAAGAGCGCTACATTCCATTCTCATTCTTGCTTGGAGTATTTGTCCAATTCGCGTACCAGCATTATAGTATTTGGGAGGTTTCTTGATATCTCGATTTAAACGATATTTGAAAGAAGCAACAGATGTGGCTAGTTTAATATCTTCAGGTAGAGCGTTCCAAGCTCTAATAGTGGAGGGAAAGAAAGAGTTATAAAATAAGTTCGTATTAGTATGAAGAGTTCGAATATCATTTGAGTTCCTCAGATTATATGTGGTAGTTTCTTGCACTAAAGGGGGAAGACAGTCAGAAAGATAATTAGGAGCTAGTCCATTCAAAATTTTATAAAAAATAACAAGTTTATGTTTATTGCGGCGGCTTTGGAGCGAGTCCCAACCAATTTCTAAATAAAGTTTATTAATGCTGCACAATTTAGTAGCCCCAGTAATAATCCTAGCTGCCTCTATATGCACCGCATCTAAAAGTTTTTTTGTTTCCGTTGAACAGTTGTCCCAGACTGCGTCAGAATATTCAAGGACAGGTCGAATAAAGGATATGTACATGCGTTCTAGGGCCGTTCGACTTATTTTAAACTTCAAGCTTCTCATTAGATTCAATCTAGTCCAAGCTTTGCTAGTTATGTTTTGGATATGCTGAGACCATGTACAAGATTTGGAGAATGTTATACCTAAGTGTTTGTGAGTGTCTGTTTCTGTCAGTTGCACATTGTTCATATATAATGGTGGATGCTGAGGTGGATTTGTTTTCCTAGAAATAGTCATGGAAACTGTCTTACTTGCATTAAAAGTTACCAACCAATTATTTGCCCAGTTGCTAATTTTACGGAGATCAGAATTTAAGGAGCTTGCGGCTATGGGAGGAGAATCTACTACAATATACAGACTTGTATCATCTGCAAACAGTCGAATTGGACATCCAATATCGCTTACAATGTCGTTTATGTATAAGAGAAACAAAAGAGGTCCAAGAATAGATCCCTGAGGTACTCCTGCCTGAACGGGAGTCCAGTCAGAGCACTGTCCATTAAAAACAACACGTTGCTGACGGCCCGAAAGATAACTTGCAAACCACTGTATAATTTTATCCGAGCAGCCGATGCCTGATAACTTATGAAGTAGACCCCTATGCCATACTCTGTCGAAGGCCTTGCTGATGTCACAGAATACTGTTCTCACTTCTTTGCCATTGTCTACAGATTCGCAGAACGTATGGTAAGTATGAATCAGCTGATATGTTGTTGAATCACCCTGTACGAATCCTGACTGGAATGGTGTAAGAATTTGATTGGTAATAACAAAATTATACAGATATTTATGGATACAGCGTTCCATGGTTTTTCCTAATATGCTTAAAAGAGTAATGGGCCTGTAATTAGACGGTAAAGATTTATCATCTTTCTTATGAAGTGGACATACATTACCATGCTTCCACTGAATCGGAAAGTAACCTTGATCCAAAGAGCGATTAAATAAAATTGATAAGGGTCTAGCCAAGACACTAAAGGCTTCTTTTAGAAGGCGAGGGCTCACTAAGTCTGGACCACAGGATTTGTTAATCTTAAGATTACGAAGAACATCACTGACATCTAGGCTTGAAATTGCAATAGAATCCAGAACAGATTGGACGGGTAGAAGCTGGGGTAAGGGCCTGTTGTCATCAATCACAAGCGCCTGCGAAGCAAAATAATTGTTTAACATATTCGCTTTATGGATATCGTCCTCGGCATATTCGTTATTCAGTACTAAAGTAGGTATGTTGCAAGAAGATTTAGACAGATTAAGTAATTGCTTTGAAGTTTTCCAAAAGAGTTTCATATTAGAAGTTTCAGTTGATAGTAAAACGTTAAGCTTATCAAAATAGTCTGTTTTAGATTTTCTGATAGCTGATACAACTTTGTTACGAATATATTTATATTTCTCCCAGTATAAACGGTCGGAGGTTCCTTTGAATTTTCTAAAGTTTCTTTTTCGTTTTCTTATTAAGTTTAGAATGTTAGATGTTATCCAGGGATGAACTGTAGGTCTAATTGTAACATTTTTATTTGGTATAGTATTTTTAGCTACTAGTAGCAGAGTGTCAGTGATTTGTTGTACATTTTCATCGATATTATTTGTTGATTCAATCTTCTCTATAAGGTTACTTTCAGAAAGAACTGTGCGATACCTGTCAAAATCAGCATCTTTGTAATTCCATATATGTCGTTGAAAAGATCTGGTATGAGGACGTAAAAATTTTAGAAGTACAATTATAGGAAGGTGATACCTTGTTTGATCCGGTATGAAAGAATCAATTACACCGCTTGACAAAACATTGGTAGTGTTACGTACCAGAATCAAGTCTATCAGAGAAGATGAATTTTCCGTAAAATGAGTAGATTCATTTATGAGTTGCCTCAGGTTGAAGTCCTGTAAAAGCTCTTTCATTTTGTTACTATTATTTGAAGTCATGTCACAGTTAAAATCCCCTAATATAATAATATCAAGTATATTACTGTTATACGCCCGGTCAATACTTTCATTTATAAGCTCGAAATAACGCGTATTACTATTTGGGGGCCTATAGAAACCACCTATAAGAACCTTTTTTGATTTAACTCGAATTTCAACCCACACAGCCTCAAGACCTTGAATTTCAAGGTCAGAGCGGCGTTTACACAATAAAGTGTCCCGAACATAGATTATGACGCCTCCACCAAGACGATCGCACCTGTCTGCTCTGAAAGGTGGCAGAAAATTATCAATACTAATGCTTTCATCGCGAACTTCCGGTTTAAGCTAGCTCTCAGA
>JBEVVR010000135.1:0-3054 GCA_040507035.1 Candidatus Thiodiazotropha sp. | reverse complement strand
GTTGGACGATTATTGAATTGTCGCAATGCTCCTTTACGCTGTTTAATAGCAGTTTTACAATCATCTGTAAACCAAGGTTTTTTAACCTTTTTTGATTTTGTTGATGTTTTGGGAACGGTTTCTTCTGCTATCTTAGTAAGAATAGATGCAAATGACTCTATCGGATCATCAGCCTCCTGGACTGTGTCTTCAAGAAGTCGAGTTTCACAAAGGGTTTGGAACTGGTTCCAATTAGCTTTATTTAATTTCCATCTTGAAACTGGTTCTTCGATATCTTGCCCAATATTATTCAGAAAAATTGGAAAGTGATCACTCCCACAAAGATCATCGTGAACCTTCCAGTCATAGTCTAAAAGAAGTGTTGGAAAGCAGATAGAGAGGTCTAAAGAAGTATATGTACCAGTTGCTGGATGTAGATATGTAGGAGTCTTAGTGTTATACAAACAAAGTCCATGATTATCAATAAAACTTTCAATTGTTCTGCCTTTGTCATTAATATCTTTGGAGCCCCAAAGGATATTATGACCATTGAAGTCTCCCAATAATATGTAGGGAGAAGGGAGTTGTGCAGCAAGATCATCAAGTTCTTTGAGAGATAATCTCGAACTGGGAGGAATATATATAGAGCAGATAGTAACTACGCGATGGAGAGTTATGCTTATAGCAACAGCTTGTAAATTCGTTTTCAAAGGTATATGACTATGTGGAGCATTATTATGGACAAAGATAGAGACACCGCCAGCGGCTCTCTCATTATTTGGAGAAAATGTATGAAAGGAGTTGTAATTTCTGATGGAAATGTTATCTGTATCTTTTAAATGTGTTTCTTGGAGACAAAGAGCAGCAGGCTCATAATCCTTTAGGAGCAATAATGTTTCTTCATAGTTGGCTTTTAAGCCTCGACAATTCCACTGTATAATTCTATTTTTCATTATCGTTTATGATATATTAAAAAACATGGAGCAAAATGGTTAGATCTATTCTTAGGAAGTAGGGATTCTATTAAGTGTTCCCTTTGGAAGACAGGATGGAGATTCCTCTGCATCCATGTCCTCCAAAGTAGACCACCTATTATGCTGTTTAATCGGATCGTTAGATCCTTTTGATTGTTTATCAGAATCAGGTCTCTCCTTTCCCCGTGGTTTAGGGTCAGGAGTCCTGTCTGAAGAGTTTTGTTTGTTTTTGTCGTGTTTCACGAGAGTGTCACGAACAATTTTTTCAAGTTTTTTGTCGGCTTTTTGTGCTTTTTCTTTTTCTTTTTGAAGTCGTCTTGCTTCAGTAGAGGTTTCACTTGATGCAGCGTTATACGACGAAGACTGTGGAGGCTCTGTGATAAGAACAGGCTCTGTCTGTGTCGCAGCATCAATTAAGGATACTGCGACACCAGCAGTCTTCGTGATGCTGGCGTAGCTTTTACCTGGGGCTGCTGTGTAACTTTCTACGATTTTTCGCGCTTCTGGGAATGGTATGTTCCTGGTGTACTTGACTTTGAGAATTTCTTTCTCAGTGTTCCAGGCCTGACATTGCCGCGAATCGGCGGGGTGGTTTCCCGAACAGTTGACACATTTGGCGACATTTTTGCAATTTTTGTCGTCAGCTTCGTGTTTGGTTTCACCACAGTTGTTACATACCATTTGTTTTTTACATCTGTCTTCATGGTGACCAAATAACTGACACTGATAGCAGCGCAGAGGATTTGGAATGTATGGATCAACAGAGACACGAAGAAAGGCAATTTTCAACTGTTTTGGCAAGACTGATGTGTTGAAGGTGAAAACGAAGGTATTGGTGTCTTTAAGGGAGCCGTCCCGACGAACTTTGATTCTACGGACACCAACTACACCCTGCTCCCTCATATTTTCAAGGATCTCTTGCTCGCTGACCCCTCTTAAGTCGGGGCAGCGAACAACGCCCTTGGATGTATTCAGGGAGCCGTGCAGTGAGACCTTTACGTGTAGGTCGTGGAATTTCTCTAAGCGTAATAGGTTTTCTATTTGCTTTTTGTTGGAGTATTCCACGAGGAGGTCACCAGATCTAAGTTTTTTAATGCTTTTTGGCACACCAGCCATGCCATTCAGTACTTTCTCTATTATGAACGGAGAAAGACTGGACACTTGCCTTTCTTCTTGTGATGTAATTACCAAGAAGCGCGGAGAAGCAGTTGACGTTGCCGATTGACTATTTTCGTTCTCTGACATGTCGTCAGAGTCGGTTGAACGTGGCCGTTTCGAATTATTTTGAGACGCTTTGGGGTTTGAAGTTGGGGGGGCCATGAGAAATAATGAGAACAATTCATCTCCCGTGCTCTCCACCCACCGTGGAGCCCAACAAGGGAGCACTTATATGGAGTGGCTATCCTAAACTCCAAGTGCTAGAGATACACTGAAGATATACTCGGATAGGACATAATGCCTACACGATTGACCCATCAGCCGCCGCCTTCTAGGAATGGAAACAGTAATGAGAAAGGATTCATGGGCACATGGTGAGTATCAGAACGATACAAAGATAGGAAGAGAAAGTAAAGATGATTCCTAGGGCATGGCACGACCAAGCCGATTGGTCATATTCGGGCCCATATGACCTCCCGTCTAGTTGAAATCTGGGCCAAAGTGACGTGTTGCAGACTGACTACGTCGCAGGCAGTCCACTCAATCACCAGGATCCCTTCTTCCAACGACACGGGTCGCAGCTCACGGCAAACGAGCCGTCCCCTTTTAGACAGCCTTTTACGTCACGCAGAGGGATACGTCTGGCCTATTCTATCCCGGGACCAGCACGGGGACAAATTATATAAAATATGCTTGAGTAGAATACTCCAATTTAATAATGTGCTGTGTTGAAAGTGCTTTGAGAAGTATATGTATGAGACTTGGTCTTTACACACAGGTGGTCCTTATTCAAGGATGATCCTATTAAAACATGGAATGACTTTTCTTATATCAAATAAGACGAATAAATAAATTTATGTATATCAAATTAGTCCATCACTTGACTTACCAAGTCACTCGTCCGCCCCAGTGTCGACTCTCCCGTAGAAGGCGCCTCAGGCCC
>JBEVVR010000118.1:0-3166 GCA_040507035.1 Candidatus Thiodiazotropha sp. | reverse complement strand
CTGAGGAGATGATGTGCTGCTTTGTTTCTTTGCCTTTTAGAAGATGGGGGGCCAGTTAGAAACATTTATGAATGGATGTCTTTTATATTCGGCGATTACTCAGTGGGGTATTGATGATTAGTCTCAGTGATTCTCTATATACGTTCATACAATTTCTCCTGTTTCAGGACAAAAGCGTCCTTGGCTCGATATCTCGAACCTGTGTCAAAACAAATTCTTCAGGATGAGTGCTGCTGAAATGAGCGCAGAAATACTCGCCCACTACTTGACAGAACAGGGAAAAGAGTCTTGAATAGAAAAAGTCGGGGTCTAATTCGACTTAACCAAGAACAAGCCTGAGTGCATTATGCCTCGGGCTTTCTCTTTTCTGACACCCTAATTTTTTATCGACCAATTAAGAATTGGTCACGCCCAGTTTCGTTTAGCTCATGATTATTCCTCCTCTCATTCTGTTTGGCTGATTGACGTATTAATCAGGGTAGTCACCCTGCTTTTCGGTATCTACTTCATTGGTAGCCGGAGCATCTGGCATTTCCTTCCCAATCGAAACCAACCATTTGGCAATATCATGCGTTCTAGCAAACCGCATGCGATATCCGGGACGCTTAAATGTCTGTATAGGCAGCGTTTTTCGACTAACTGCCTGCCGGAAGGCTGCTGAGGAGGGATACCCCATTACATGAGGTAAGTCGTGCCCCCCAATGACGGCGCCATAGAGTTTCAGCAGACAAAGTTCGTAGGCAGCAACCTTGTCGCAAAAATCGACATTCTGGGTCTTCATATCGCAGATCATAGCTCTCTTGTGAAGAGAATATAATTTCTTGTTACACTGCCTAACGTAACAGGGAGTGACAGCAATGCCACACAAGAAGAATTCCCCATTAAAAGACAAGGTACTTCGAGAAATGACGACGGCCGCGTGTTATGTGGAGATTGCCTTAGCTGCTGGCTGTGAGTGGAACTCAGAAAAACTAGAAAAGATGATAGTTGGGGAAAAGTATAGAAGTTACACTGGCCGGTATCAGCGTCTCCTCAGGGGCATTGTGCCCAGAAACCAGAGTGTTTTATATGCCAAATGCAGACTCGAGAACAAGTGTGATCTGCTGGAATGGCGTGACCACCCATTCTGGAAACTACTTAGTAACCGGTCTCTGACACATTCAGACATTGTGGCTGCACTCATGACAGTAACGAGCAATGTTAAGCTCCATGTCTGGATGCGACATCGACAAAATGAGGATGCAACCACTATACGTAGGGTTCGGGTCTTACCTGAAAGGGAGTCCATTGAGAGGATCGCCAAATATAGGAATTTTGATTCACTCCTTACTCTCATTGCATATGCCCGGGAAGGACGTGATTCTGGCCTGCTTCAGGAATATGGGATGTCTGCGGGCGCTTCTTTAAAGATATTTCCACAAGTCATCGCCAGAAACCCACATCTTTACATCCGATGGAAACCACTCGCGAAACGGCTGAATAAACTCATTTGGAATCCGAAAAGAAACTTCGCTGTTGAGCTAAAACGAGAATTCAGCCTACCTCAGCTCGACAAAGAAATTGAAGAACTCGTAGATAAAGCCAGAAAAAAAGGGGCATGCTTTCCCCCTAAAGAGCTTTTAAAGTGAGTTGGCTGAATCGTACACTAATATTACATCCATGATTCGATGTATGACTTTGATGCAATCACACCACTAAAATGCATAACCTCCAGCGACAGGTGCAGTGAATTTTGGAATCAGACGTCAGAGTCAAATGGAACGAATGATCAAATTGTCTGGAATACGCACCTGCGTATTCCAGACCGAATTGCACCCGACGCTGAAACCGACTGACTTCCGAAACCAAAATTCGCTGCAGGGCGCGCTGGAACCATTGCTGACAGTACGACTATTCTGTCAATCCTATACTTAACTGTACTATGGTTGTTTGGACAAGCCAGGATATATGGTTTTGATTGTGGAGGACTAAAAAATGTAAAAGCCCTACTTGTATATATAAAAGTAGGGCTTTAATTGAATTGATCTGAATTTCGCTTCGCTATATCCAGGATACTCTATTTTTTAAATAAACAAATGTGTGACAAACGTCTGTTATGTATAAACATATATTACTGGCTTTGAGCAGTCCTTTATTATCCATATTGGCACTCCACCATTTTATAAATGGGTGATCCATTCGGAGCGTAGCTGGTGGAATCAATAATCTATTCACATTGCCACAATGTTTCCAGATATTGTTCTTGATAGTCATTATTCTGCCAGTTTGCCTGAACAACAACCCAACTTTTATATCAATAGTTTGGTCAAGAAGATACCTCCTACTTATGCTTTAGCATATGGTAGCATTTTGATACACACTCATCACATATATATAGTTCCTCTACCGGCCCGCTAAACAGCTGTTTTACCTCTGATCTTTCTTTTCCACAAAATGAACACCAACTACTCTCTGGGTCCTGTAGTCTTTCTACCCTTTTTTTGACAGCTTCAACCATTCCCTGAAGCTTAAGAATATCTTTATTTGTCATATGCTTAAAGGTTAGTACACTTCATATGGAAAACCGATTGGCGGAGAAACAGGGCCAGGCCCACTTGGACCCGGAACAGGTCCGAGTGGAGGTAAATCATAGAAATAGAACGGATAATTCTCATGACCATTTCCAGCGCACGACCAATTGTACTGATCAGCCGCAGCATTATGTGCCGCTTTAGCTTTTACATAATTTGCAGTATTTGGCATATCCTTTAGGTACTTATATGTAGTATATAAGTCATCCCACATTTTTTCACAGATATCATCAGTATCTGGCGGACAATCCCCGTTGTTTGGTTTTGGGAAGGGCCTAACTTTATCTTTCCTTTCCTTATAGTTCCTCATCCTGTTCCAGCGATTATAAGTTTGATAACCTCGATAAATACCTCTCCCAGCTTTCACTGCCCGATATATTGCTACGGCAGCTACACCAACACAAACGCCTGTCCCACATACTAACCCTTCAGGATCAATATCATTTAGTGGGTTACCTGCAACATACGCATAGGTATTGAGTCCACCCTCAAGCCCTATTGGGTCGGATTGCAGATACCTCCCCGTACTCGGATCATAATCCCTAAAGTAGTTGTAATAGTTATTCGTTTCCTGGTCGTAATACTGCCCAGGAAAC
>JBEVVR010000112.1:0-3257 GCA_040507035.1 Candidatus Thiodiazotropha sp. | reverse complement strand
TGTATTTCTTAACACTGTCTAACTGTTTACTTCTGAGGGATCTACTGATTCAAGTTTCGCGATAACACATCCTTTTGACAGTTTCATTGTCCGATTCGTATTATTAACAACCATAATGGGTAGAGTTCGGTTTTTGTTTAATCTACCCACTGAATTTGAAACCATCAATCCCGGCTCATTGCTTATGAAATTTGTTTCTGTAGCGGTAACTGAATATATCTGACGGACTTGAAATGCAGAGCTATCCTTAATTTTTCCGACACAAACAGTAGCAGTTTGGGGTTTTAAAACAGTTGTTGACCTTAAACGCACAAGGGATGCTATATGAATGTCTTCTTCAAGAGGCACTGTGGAACTGCCAATTCGTAGAAATCCTAAGTCGAAGTATAACCTAACACCGTTTTGCACGAGCCAGTCCCTACCTAATATAAAATTTCTATTTATAGAAGGCGAAACGTAGAATGAATGTTTAACTTCGGTATCCCCGATCTTGAATGTGAGGGTAACATACCCATCAATTTTTAAACATCCACCACTGACTGACTGTAACCTCGCGGTTTTCTTAACTAAGGCAGGCTTATCCTTTAATGACCGATAGACACGCCTATGCATCAGTGATACTTCGGCTCCTGAGTCTACTAATGTTCGAAATTTACTTTTTCCTAACTGGATTAAACATGAATTTGGACTCCCTGTCAAGGCTATATCATACTTTGGAATGTCTTTACGAAAATTTTCTCTCCTTCCGTGGGCTTCATCACGGAAGGAGGGCCTTAGTTTTCCGACCTTGTCTGACCCTCTCTAGGCTTGGGATTGTTCTTATCCCTGCCCAGGTCAGCCTGTCTTTTCCTACATTCTCGTTTGAAATGCCCTTTCTTGGAACAGTACCAACAGAGCATCTCCTTTTTCCTGTCATCATTTGTTGGCTGATTTGCATTAACTACAGCGCTAACATGGGCCTTTGCCCTGCAGTCCTTACTTTTGTGACCTATTTTGTGACATTTAAAACAGCGCAGTGCAGGTCTGTAATGGTCGACCTCCATTTGCTCATCATCGGGAACATGTTGATGATGAGTGCGTAAATTGAATCGCCTACGCAAATTCTGTTCGTTAGTGGCAGCTGTGACAGCAGCCTCTAGGGTGTTTGGGTTCTCTCTTAACACTTTTAATTTTAGCTGGTCCGCAGCTAACCCATCGACAAATATGTCTATCAGTTGTCTTTGGACCGGAGGACCCTGTTGATGATCAAAGGCATCTTCCGCTAGAGTCAACAGCCGCTCGGCATAGACCTGTACGGTCTCACCGAGTTTTTGACGAACTTTCCTTAGTAGCATAAAAGCGTGTTGGGCATCAGTAACTTCAGAAAACCTACGCCCTAACTCTTCTTTTAATTGAACCCATGTAGCCCCTGCGTTCCCCTCAAAGTAACGTTTAATGAAATCACTAACAGGTCCCCGACTTGACTGGTAAGCCACCCTTTTTGTTCTTACATCATCCAGGTTCATTAAAGCTGCATATTTTTCTATGGACTTGACCCATTCCTTAAACTTTTTGGCTTCCCCCTCAAATGGTAAAACTATTTGATTTACGCCTTGAGCCCCTAAAGCGGTGGAAACATTCCCCATTTCAACAGCCAGGTTTTGAAAAACCTGCCCCACAACGTCCTGGTCAGTCATTTCTATGCTTTAGAAATAAGGTAGACTTAACTTACCAGACCACGGTGTCCTGGTGCTCGAACGTAATATTCCAGAGGAAGAAACTAAATGTTTAAAATAAGGTAAAGTCCATCCTGGTCACGGCACCAAAATAAAGTCCAGTGGTGTTGCGTAGTGACCACACAAGTGACCACTGTTAGGGTGGCTATCTACTGGAATCAACACAAGTCCAAGTTCTAGTCTACTATTCTTTTATTCTTTAACATTCTTCCCTTAAACTACAGGAGCCTTTCGTCCCATGCAGCCGGCCCGCACATAGCAAACAGCTCATCTAAGCTCTCACAAGGCAGACTCACACTCTCTCTCTCTCCGCCTGTCATCTGCCTTATATACAATGTCTCTCATATCTATTTTTAACAATATACTTTCTATTTGTGAATATCACGTCAACACAGTTTTGCTATCATCTCACCTTATAAGGGTTAATAAATACATGTGGCAATGACTAAAATACTATATTTAACATTTGAGAGAATTACGTTTGTTTATTTGACCGAGAATTTTATTATCTTATTTACGAGAAAAATAGTGTCAAAACTGTCTGGAACAAGTAATAAATTGTCTAGTTTTTGAGTAAACAAAGCAATAAATATTGATACATGTCCGACCCACCCTGATTACTGGCTCATTATAAATATCAAAATAACCTTATCAATGTTTCCCACTAATTGGCTTTACGTCATTGTCCGAATTACTAAAGGTACAATTTTATAATAATCTTAGACAAAATACAACAGCTTTTAATTGGATTTTAGACGCGAACAGCTTTTACGTAACACTCGCCCTTTTCTACGGGATATTTTATTAAATAACTTATAAAATATCTTGGACTAAAAATGAAAGGTAAGCAGTACATATAAAATTCCGAAATTACAATTTCTAAGTGCCTAGAAATAAAAGTCAACTGGAACGTAATACAATAAAACAAGTATTTATATTTTACTGATATACATATTAAAATTGTGAATTATCAAACATACCACTAACTTACCTCCCCTCCTGCAGTTTTTCATGCACATAAAATCCACATGCACATATCTAACTTAGTCCGTAACTACCACTTTACTACCACTTTAAAAAAAAAACTAATGTCACTACATGTTTTGATATATTCCATTTTCTTTCGAATCTTGCTCAGTCACAATGTCAACTTAGTCTCTCTATGCCATCCCATGTTTTTGTACAATCCATTTTCTTTCTGATCTTACACTGTCACAAACGTTTGTTTTTGTCCCTTCCATGTTACTGGTCAGTCCCATCCTAATTAAACGAAAACCCGTCAATTAATTCTTCCTCGGCCTCCTCCTCGGTCCCCTCCGACCCTGCTGGTCGGAGCACAAGCTCTGCGGCGTCATCCCCCGGCCTCATTTCGCTACCCGCTTCCTCTGGGCCCAACGAGTCATCTGTGGTCCATGTTGACGTGATAAGGGAGGTCTCCTCCTCCGTCTCTAGTCCATAAAGGACAGTGACGTCGCTATCATTGTCACTGTCAGGGGAGGCGAGCTCCCACTCCTGCGGGGACACCGGCCTATGATATGGCGC
>JBEVVR010000043.1:0-3276 GCA_040507035.1 Candidatus Thiodiazotropha sp. | reverse complement strand
ATTTTGTTCCTAATATTTCTCACAACAATCACATGACTCTTGTATTTGGAAAAGATAAGTTAGCCGTCATGCCAACATACCGCCGCATGTGTAAGTTTGCCAATTTGATACATTTTTTAGTACTCATTGTTTTGTACAAGAACAACATACACACTTTCTCTGTGTTAATGATTCTACGTGAGAGTGAGTTTTTAGCACATAAATTATGTATGCACAGCAATCGTAAAAAACTGATTCCTGGGAAGCTATCAAAAGCTAATGCCGACTTCTCTTTCAAGATAACACTCTGTTTTTCATTTGCTGTATTTGCAACATGGCTTATTCTACTTCTGTCTTGTTCTGGAGATATTCACCCTAATCCAGGACCCCTATCAACATCCTCGTCAAGTAGTAACCTAAGCTTTTCTTCGAGTATGTCAAACACTCTAATCAGTTCTCTAGATCTTACACACAATTTATCCTTTGTACATTACAATGTACAAAGCATTTTTTCTAAATTAGAAATATTACAGGCTGAACTTTCCGATTTTGATATCCTAGCGTTTACAGAAACTTGGCTCGGCCCTTCTATCGATACAAGTGACTTATTGCTACATTCTTATAACACCCCTGAGAGGAAGGACAGAGTAGGTGATAATCACGGGGGTGTCATGATATACGTTAAGGATAGCTTATATTATAAGCGTCGAGCAGACTTAGAACCCCGTAATATTGAGAGCATATGGATTGAAATAAGTAATAGCCACAAACGTATCCTATTTGGTTTGTTCTACCGCCCCCCTAACTCGGATTCTAACTATTTCTCAGACATTGAAGACTCTATTGCTTTAGCTGTAGATACTGCAGGTAGTTCAGAGATAATAATTACCGGGGACTTTAATTTAAATATTTTGAATCCTCAGACCGCAAGGAAAATCAACTTTATCTGTACTCAATTTTCTTTCTTCCAATCTATAAATCAACCAACCCACTTCACTGAAAACTCCTCATCATTATTAGATATCCTACTTGTTAACGACAAAAATCATCTGATACTTAGTGGAGTTGGCGATCCCTTTCTTAGTCAAGAAATTAGATATCATTGCCCAATATATGGCATATTTAAATTCTCCAAACCCAAATTCACATCATTTACTCGACACATTTGGATTTATGATCAAGGTAATTACGATCTACTACGAAATAAGGCAAGCTCTTTTGATTGGGATCAAATTAAGGATGATAATACTAATACTTATGCTACTAATATAACTACAACTGTCACTTCTATAGCAAACGAATGTATTCCAAACCGAAATATTAAAGTAAAACCCACTGAACCACCTTGGATTAACGTGAATATTAAACGACTAATTAGGAAACGGAAAAGAGCCTACAGGAAAGCCAAAAGATCCAATGTAGAATCAGACTGGAGAAAATTTAAACAAATACGTAATAAGGGTGTACAAGAAATTCGCAATTCTAAAAAAACATTTTATGACAAGATCGCAGCTAAACTCACATCTGAAACACTTTGTTCAAAAGACTGGTGGACTACACTCAAAACTTTCATTGCCCCTAATAATAAAGTGTCTGTCCCACCCCTCGAACATAATGATAATATATACACGGAAGAAATTGACAAGGCTAATGTTTTAAATGCTTTCTTCCAAAGTCATACTATATTAGATGAGCAAGGCGCCATAATCCCTGACCTACCTCCAGCTCCTGTTAACTCACCACTAAATGATATTGTTTTCACCCCACTAGAAGTAGAATCAATTCTGAAAACCCTGCCTGTTGCCAAAGCCTCAGGTCCCAATGGCTTGAGTAATCGAATTCTCCGTGAACTATCTAAAGAGCTTTCTTATCCTTATTGCCTACTTTTCAACCAGTCTCTACGGTTGGGAACTGTTCCGGCCTCCTATAAAGAAGCCAACGTTTGTCCTGTTCCGAAAAAAAGTGACCTCTCCGAAGTTTCCAATTATCGACCCATTTCTTTGCTTAATTCTGAGAATAAGGTGTTTGAAAGACTCATATTCAAACATTTATTTAACCACCTGCGTGACAACAATTTACTGTCCTCACTACAATCTGGCTTTCTCCCCGGAGACTCAACAGTCAATCAGCTGACCTTTCTTTACAACACTTTTTGTCAAGCACTAGATTCAGGCAAAGAAGTACGGGCCGTTTTCTGTGACATCAGCAAAGCATTTGACAGAGTGTGGCATGCTGGCCTCCTTGCCAAACTTAAAGCTGCTGGTGTCACAGGAAATGTCCATGCGTGGTTTGCAGACTATCTCTTTAACAGAAGACAACGTGTTGTTCTTCCAGGTGCTGCTTCTGATTGGACTTCCATTCGCGCTGGAGTTCCCCAGGGCTCAATTTTAGGCCCTCTTCTCTTTTTACTGTATATTAATGATATTGTAAACGATATTGGGTCGCATATCCGACTATTTGCCGATGACACCAGTCTCTTTATCATTGTAGATGATCCTGCAACAGCAGCCGGTTATATTAACACAGATCTTACAAAAATATCAACATGGGCTTCAACCTGGCTTGTCACCTTTAATCCCTCTAAAACTAAATCTCTACTTGTCTCACGTAAAATAAATAGACCCGTCCATCCACCCATCTTTATGCAAAATCACCAGATATCTGAAGTCGAATTCCATAAACATCTCGGTCTTTACCTCTCTAATGACTGCTCTTGGCACCAACATATAAATTACATAACAGAGAAAGCGTGGGCTAGAATAAACATCATGAGGAAATTAAAATTTAAATTAGACAGGAAATCATTAGAAACAATCTATACAGCATTCATTAGACCTTTAATTGAATATGGGGATGTAATTTGGGACAACTGTTCGCAATATGAGAAGCTTGAACTTGACAAAATTCAAAACGAAGCGGCTAGAATAGCTACTGGAGCTACCAGACTAGTCTCGATTAATGCACTGTACAAAGAGGTCAGATGGGACTCCTTAGAGCAGAGAAGGAAAAATCACAAACTAACTCTTTTCTATAAAATGATGCACAATCTAACTCCTCTTTATCTATCAACTCTAGTTCCCCAGTCTGTTAGTAATATCTCTCACTACAATCTCAGAAATTCAAACGATCTTCAAACTATAGATGCTAGGACAACTTTATATTACAATTCCTTCCTACCATCAACTGTCAGGGCCTGGAATGATGTTCAAGATGAGGGAAAACAGTGTGAATCTGTGAATTCTTTCAAATCCTTTCTCAACAAAGATAAAATGCCTGTCCCTAAACATTTCTATATTG
>JBEVVR010000166.1:1294-3366 GCA_040507035.1 Candidatus Thiodiazotropha sp. | reverse complement strand
TAGCCCGCATCGGCGCCCTCTTCCGCTGTGTCGGGTATCCCACCCATGTCGCCTGGCTGTTGCAGGGCCTCTCCACCCACACCACCTCTGCGACCTTGGCGGGTGAAACCTTTGAAAGTCTTACCTGGCATCGACGCAAGCGTCTGGCGGACAAGCACCTGCCCCAGGGGGCGCCCAGCTCCCCGGCCCTGGCCAACCTCTGCGCCTGGCGTTTCGACTGCCGCCTGCAGGGCGTCGCGGATCGCTTCGGCCTGGACTACTCACGCTACGCCGACGACCTCGCCTTCTCCGGCGACAGACATCTGCTTCGGCTCGCACCCTTTCTCCAGGGCCTGATCGGCGCCATCGCCCTCGAAGAGGGCTTTGCGATCAACCATCGCAAAACACGCTTGAAGACACAGGCGCAATCCCAACGTCTTGCCGGCATGGTGGTCAACCGCAAACCCAATCTATCCCGCGTGGAGTTCGATCGCCTGAAAGCCACGCTTCACAACTGCATTCATCATGGCCCGAAGAGTCAGAACCGCCTTGGTCATGCCGATTTCAAGGCGCACCTGGGCGGACGCATGGCCCATGCAAAGTGGCTCAATCCTGCAAAGGGGGAGCAGCTGCATCGGCTCTGGGAGAGAATCGAGTGGAAGGATTAGCCGGGCGCTCGGTCAGCCTCCACATTGGACTTGGGCAGATCTGACATCTATTCTTACTAGCAACCAAGCGCTTATCTTTACGCCCAGCGCAGACACAACCGCTGAAACTTGAGAGAGAACTTCCCTGCCGTTCTCACTCTTCATGGGAGATCACTATGGTCGAGGAACGACAATCAGCACACCCCTCTACAGCCAGTTACCCGATCAACCAATCCGCTGATAGTTGCCACTACTTGAAAACGCAATCTAGCATCAGCTCCACAATATTCTCCATTCAGGCAAGTGCCAGGAACCTGCCCGGTACGACTCAAACCAATGCATTCTTTGAAGGTGACAATGCGTGGATACCAAGACCACACTGACCAGACCACATATTCTGGTTGTCGATGACGAACCTTTCTTTCTCGACCTGCTGGTAGCAACCCTGTCAACCGACTATGAGGTCAGCGTGGCAAAGAACGGCGGGCAGGCTCTGCGTCGGGCACAGGGCAAGCATACGCCAAATCTGATTCTGCTCGATGTGTTGATGCCGGAGATGGATGGCTACGCGGCGTGTAAAAGACTCAAGGAGAACCCCTTGACCCATGAGATCCCGGTGATCTTCCTCACCGCAAAAAGCGATGTCACGGATGAACTCAAGGGGTTCGAACTGGGTGCGGTGGACTACATCACCAAACCCATCAGCATTCCGATCCTGCAGACCCGGGTCAAGACCCACCTAGCTCTCGCCAAACAGAAGATAGCCCTTGAGCATCTGGTGGCGGAGCGCACGGAACAACTCGAGCGCACCAAGAACGCGATTGTCTATAGCATGGGTTCCCTGGCCGAGGCGCGGGATGAGGAGACAGGCGGACACATCCTGCGTACCCGCGAGTATGTCAAGGCGTTGGGCAGGACTTTGTCAGAACACACCCATTACCGCGAGCGATTGAATGAGCGCAATATCAATATCATTGCACGGGCCGCGCAGCTGCACGATATCGGCAAGGTCGGGGTACCCGACCGGGTATTACAGAAAATGGGCACACTCAATGCCGAAGAGCGCCGGGAGATGGACCAGCATGTGATCTACGGTCGTGATGCTATCATCAAGGCGGAACGGCATGTGGGTGCGACCACCTTCACCGCGGCGGCAAAGGAGATCGCCTATTGCCATCATGAAAAATGGGACGGCAGTGGTTATCCTCAGGGGCTTAGCGGAGAGGAGATACCTCTCTCTGCACGCATGATGGCACTGGCGGATGTCTACGATGCACTGGTCTCCCGCCGCTACTATAAACCGGCAATCCCCCATGGGGAGGTAATAACCATGATCATGCAGGGGCGAGGCACCCATTTTGATCCAATCCTGGTGGATGCCTTCGAGGTCTGCAGCGAAATCTTTCGTGCCATCTCAGAACGCTTCAGTGACGACCCGGCAGAAAG
>JBEVVR010000166.1:0-1194 GCA_040507035.1 Candidatus Thiodiazotropha sp. | reverse complement strand
AGCTTCTCCGCCTCCACACTCTTTGGATCATCGTAGTAGAGGCCGATGGAACGGGTCGATTCACAAAACAGCTGATGGCTGGCGGCGTAGATGGCGAGTTTTTCAAAGGCCAGGCCGATCTCCATATAGTCCCCCTGATGGGGGTAGCCGATAAGTTTGACCGGATCGGTTTCGAGGATCTCCACGCTATACATTTCACTATACTCCTTGGTATCTGCAGGCAGCATAGCCAGGAAAGGCCCGTCGTTCCTCTCGCCCCGTTCACTCCGGGTGTTGCGGTAGCTGGCCGGTGCCTCGCCAAACTGCTGTGCAAAGGCGCGGCTAAAGGCCTCGGGACTGCCGTAGGCGGCCTCTTTGGCTATGCGAAGAATCGGCTTGGTCGAGCGGATCAGCTCGCCAGCCGCACGGTGGAGGCGCAGTCGTCTGATACTGGCGTTGAGAGTCTCCTGGGCCAGTTCGCGATAGATGCGATGAAAATGGTAGGGCGACAGATAGGCAACCTCTGCCAGACGATTGACATTCAGGTCGCCATCCAGGTGATCGTAGATATACTCCACCACGCGGATCACCCGCTGCCGATAACTCTCTGCCGTTGATGCTTTCATTCGCTGACCTCCTGCGGACAAGCCTAACCAAGGGCGTTTGATAATGTTTGCGGATTTTAGCTCTAGAAGTTGGTGAGTTAACCCCTCCTGTTATTAAGACTGGAGTATGCATTCCCACGCGGGAGCGTGGGAGGGTCCGTGGTGATGCCGGGTTAACCTCCCCCCCCTTTCGAGGTAAACTCTGGCGTCTGATGCTGTGCCGCGCCCCTGTTGCCGGCTCCTCACCAAAATATAACGAAACGGACAACATGACTGATCTAAAGATACTCTGCGAACACCGCCCTTCAGCCATGAAGCTGGAGATCCAGGGGGTCTACGACTGGCCGATCTGGGAGAAGGAGGTCTCGACATTCGACTGGGAGTACACCCAGACCGAGATCTGCTACATCCTGCGGGGCAAGTTCACCGTCACCCCCCAGGGGGGCGAGCCCCAGGCGTTCGGCCGCGGCGACCTGATCACCTTCCCCGCGGGCATGAAGTGCACCTGGGAGATCACCAAAGACGTCGAGAAGCACTACACCTTCGAATAGTCACCCGCCTGCCTGATGAGCAAAGCCGCCAAAGCCCAGCAGCACACGCCGATGATGCA
>JBEVVR010000074.1:0-3373 GCA_040507035.1 Candidatus Thiodiazotropha sp. | reverse complement strand
CCCGATTCAGTTTCAAGCGATTTCACTGTTATGTTTTCAAGTTTAACAGGCACAGATACCAAAGTATAAACATCAAGGTTAAAATCACTATAAATATTCTTAGCTTTATATATTAGTTGCAGTCATATCATTTATGGTCTGGATTACCGCAAGTATCACCATTTTTTATTGAAGATAATTTCATATGTTATGTTTTGTAGGAACACGCTGGCATGGTCTCCAGTCAATACTGGAAGGTAGATGATGAAAGCCATATGTCCACTAACTCAGCTCCTGTAAGTAAAACTATCTGCCATTTTTTTATCAAAATATCTAAAGACATTGCGAATTGTACTAACAAAATATTATTATTATTTTTTTTTTTTGGTTCAGAACAGTCCTACAGCCAGAATTGGTTCAATCTACAATTACAAATATTATAATGTATAGGAAAGCGTGTTTGCTAGGCAGCATTGATATTCAGTCCCTGAAAAAATAAATACTGCAAGTGACACCATCATTTTTTTTTTTAAATTAATTTCTTATTTTTTGTAGGAACAAGCTGAGATGGACCCTAGCCATTGCTGGGAGGTGGAGGATGACAGCCATGTGTCCACTCACTCAGCTGTTGTAAGTGTAACTACACGTTTTTTTTTTTTTTTTTTTTTTTTTTTTAATCTAAATGCATCGCGAATCGCACTGACAGGTGTCTTTGATACCACTTTTTGAAGTTCATAACAAATTAATGTGTCCTATAGCCAAGATTCTTTTAATTTTCAACAAAACATTTTGTTCATGCCCTTCTGATTGATAATGGAATTTGTGTGTGTTTTTGTTAACATAGTTTATGTAGATAAATATTTGATATTATTTAAGACTCTCTGCTAGAGTGGTACACCGGTCAAATACTATTGCCCGATCTGGCATTACCCTAGGATTAGCAATCAGTCAACAACAAACTCAAGATGAATGTTGTTTTTTTTTTCTGTAAATCGAATCACCGAACCTACATCCGTCTTGTTTCCACTCGGTAACATCACTTATACACTTCTAAGTCAAGGTTTTATTCTGTTTCAGGATTCCCCTACGGAACAGTCATCAAAGGATCACTGTTGTCAGCTTTGCCCAAAAGTGTACAAGCAGAAAAAACACTTAACGGCGCACGTCAATGCAGAACATAAAAAGAAGAAACACAATTGTTCTAAGTGTCAGAAGGCATTTAAATATGCGAGCGACGCCACACATCACGAAAAAACATGTAATGGCGAAACAGACCACGTGTGTGCCCATTGCCAGAAACGGTGCTCTTCTGCCCAGGGCCTTCGACGTCATCTACAATGGCACGCCTTAGACCACGACGCCGGGAATAGAATCAAAAGAAAGATTAAACCTCCACCCAGTTCTACATCCCGCACATCCTCTCACTCCGTCACCACAGCAGCGCCATGCAAACAATACCGTTGCCGTCGATGTGCCGATACCTTTGGAAATCGACATGACCTTTATGTACACGGTATGCGAGTTCATTACCAGGTCGGCGGGGCTCTGCAGCGACGCCCTTGGGGGCAGAATAATTTAGCACCGTGGCAACATGAGGACGGTACATCGGATGAAGCACTGCGCGACGTCTATGAGGCCAATGCCCCAATCATTCTTGAGACTGGGCGACAAGGGCCCATTCAGTCCATCTACA
Source organism: Candidatus Thiodiazotropha sp. (assembly GCA_040507035.1). GTDB lineage: Bacteria > Pseudomonadota > Gammaproteobacteria > Chromatiales > Chromatiaceae > Thiodiazotropha. The sequence continues at coordinate 1,701 of JBEVVR010000074.1, read as the reverse complement.
ACTTCCCTCTGACTAACGAGGTCAGCATTAACCAAATCATGGACTTCGCAGACACCGTGTTTCAGCAACAACATCACGCCTTCCGACTCAATCTTGTGTTTGGGGTCATTCTTCGTAATAGGGAGACAGGACAGTACCGATATTTTATCCCCTACACCAACAACGGGGTTCTGGAACGTGCTCTGTATGTGTCTAGAAGAGCCGACCTAGAGCGTCTTCGCGTCCAACTGCAACAAAAAGACATCACCACTGAGCTGCTTCGGAATCGTCCTGACACCAAATGGATACCAGTACTAGTCACCAACGTTCGATTCCCCGTTTGGAGCACTCACTATCCCATCGGCCAAGGCCGACTGCCTGACTACTTATTAAAAAAGGACAGCCTCTACCCTCTAGTCAAAAATCGACAAACTGGCAAACTGTACGATGACAATCTTTGCGCTTTTCGCTGCCTGGCTTTGCACCGGGGTCATGACATCAAGTCCGTCGAACGCCCCGCCCATACTTTGTATCGACAATGGATGGCAAATAAGGAAGAAGCCGAGTTTGGTGGATTGACCTTCGACGAGTTCCCCGAGTTTGAAAGACATTTTGGCGTCAATCTAGAAGTCTACTCCTTAGAAGAAAGCGGGTTTGCTAGGTCCTTGTACAAATCCAGGGGTCAGCATGACAGCATCATGTATGTGAACCTGTTCGAAAACCACATGTCCTACATCAGAGATTTTGCTACGTTTTCTCAGAAATACCAATGCCAGACGTGCGATCGCCACTTCAAAAAGTCGAGCGACCTTCACCGCCACCAACGCACCTGCACCAATAAAACGAATTACGTTTTTCCCGGAGGCTTTCATCGCATGAAGGAAAGCATATTTGAGGAGTTGGACAAGTACGGAATTGACGTGCCCAAAGAAGAGCGGACGTTTCCCTGGTTCATTTGCTACGACTTTGAAGCTATCTTAAAAAAGGTCGATGACCGGCCCACTGAAATGTTGACGTGGACTCATCAGCACGTCCCTATTAGTGTCTCCATATGCAGCAACGTCGAGGGTCATCGAGACCCCACCTGCCTTGTTGATCCTGACGCAAACGAACTAGTCAAGGGCATGGTCTCGGCTATGAGCGACATCGCTAACACAGTCTACGAATTGGCCGAAGAGAAATGGGGATGGGTATTAGAGGCCATCGACGATAAAATAAGTAAGGACGACAAGGACTGCCAAACGGATCATGATTTTTTTTATATAGAAAATATGGATGATGACGAGGTCGGGGAACAGAAGGATGACCAAGAAACCAAGAAATGTTCTCACCCACTTCAAAATATATATGGCCGCATGGAGACGTACATGACCCAGGTGCCCGTCCTTGGGTTTAATTCATCCAAGTACGATCTCAACTTGATCAAACGTTGCTTGGCTAAACACCTGGAAATGCATGAAGACTCGCAAGCATTCGTCGTCAAAAAGGATAACGCCTACGCCTGCATCGCCACAGACAAACTCAAGTTCTTGGACATGTCGCAGTACCTGGCTGTCGGCTCCTCTTATGCGGGCTTTCTGAAAGCCTACCAAGTCTCCGGTTCTAAAGGTCACTTTCCATACGAATGGTTCGATAGTACTGAAAAACTCGACTACCCATCTCTTCCAGCTCACGACTGTTTTTACAGCGATCTCAAAGGGATAAATATTTCGGAGGTCGAAT
>JBEVVR010000129.1:0-3390 GCA_040507035.1 Candidatus Thiodiazotropha sp. | reverse complement strand
GTAATTTAATGCCCTATTCCTTATGTTTGGGTCTGGGTTATGAGGAAATTGTATTTGTATTGCGTCTCTCAACATGATTGATTTGCATAACGCCAAGTTAACCGGCGCGCGTCAGCGCGTCCGAGTGAGCGAAGCGAACGTTGTTGAACTACTTGTTATGTTTTTGTAACGCATTGTATATTCGGAAAAACTCATAGCCTTTCGCCATTTCTGCGGGTGTTTGCCCAAGTTCATTTATTTCGCTGAGATTAGCCCCTGCACCCACTAGGTAAAGGACCATTTTTTCGTTGTTCTGTTCAACAGCTTCGTGCAGCGGGGTATAGCCGTTTTCCCCTTTTTTGTTGATATTAATGCCGGCGTTAACCAGTAATTCTGCTGCTTCAAGTTCATTCCATATTACTGCGTAATGCAGAGCATTTTCTCCCAACTCATTTTCTATATTTACGTTATCGATATTTTTTTCTTCTGGCCATACACGCTTCAAGAAATCAAGCGCGGCACGTGACATATTGTTTTTAAACATAACGTTTAAGGTAAGGGGCCGCGGCGAAGCCGAGGTCCCGCGCAGGGCCGTAGGCCCGGAGTGAACTTGACCGTATTGTTAGAACTTTCACACATACACTCTTTATGCCTGCCCATATTTAATTAACGCAATTATTAAAATTACCATGACGAGCGCCATGGTAGTTAGAATTCCTATACCATTCATTTTGCTAGCGCATTCATCACAAAACCCTTTTCTTGCCACTAAACCAAATATTATTGCAATTGCCGGAACGAGCGGCCAATAGACATGTCCTTCAGTTTTTACTGTACCTCCACAATTTATGCACTTTTGTGTTTTGTTATCAGTATTCATAAGAGTTCTAACGCTTGGGCTCAGGGGCGGCAAAAAAGCGTAGCGAGGAACGAGCGCAGCTTTTTTGACGTCCCTTGGAGCCCCTTGTTAGGCGAGCCATTGGTTGAACTAGCCATTATCATTCGGTTTTTCCTTACGATCTTTTGTTGCGTAGGAAACACCGGCAGCCGCTACGCCAGTACCGACCAACAATGAACCAATGATTTCACCAACGCTGAATTCTACGTTTACGGTCATGGTTGCCGTCATACCAACGAGCACCAAACCACCGAGCAAGACAACAGCCAAACAGAGGATGACGAAGTAAGGCAGGTTTACCCGTGTATTAAGACGATCCCAGAGAGTGACCGATGCTGCTGGCTTTCCAAACTCAAGCTGGGCTTTCAAATTATCAATTTGCTTTTGTAGCCTCCATGCGTCTTGTGCCGAAGCCCTTGATTCTGCTTCATCTGCCATTCGGCTAATGACTTCCCTGACTATATTTTCAAATATCTCTTGTCTATCGCTATTGGCACGCTCAATTTGATCATGGCTTCTATTTTCAATTATCTTATCGAGTTTTCCTTGATAATTTCTTCTTTCCCAGCGCGAATCGTCTTCACCATACCGGAATAAGGACTCTACTTTTTGCACAGAAAGCATGAGCGCAAGTTCTTTTCCTTGCTTTGCCTGATCTGTTCTCCCGTTGTAATCACGAGTTTCTGCAACGAGATATTTAACGCCCAAATCTTTAATTCTTTCGCTTAAATCGTGCATAGTGTTTCTTACGCCTAACGCCTAGGCTCACCGGACAGTCAAAAGTGGAGCGGTTTGGAGCGTAGCGGAAAACCGCGTAGCTTTTGGCTGTCCGGTGTAGCCTTTTGTTAGGCTACAAATATTTGCTACTTGACTTGAACTAATAATCGCTACTATTCTAGATGATGGAGCGTAAGAACTCCAACAGGCGGGCAAAACCGCACCCCGGAAGTAATGCGGTTTTTTTGTGCCCGAAATCCGGGGCCAATGGCCGGGAGGCTTGGTGAATACAATACCTGCTTGCAGGGAATAGCCAAGGCAGTACCTGTTGCTGTTCTTAACCTCCTGGCCGCCCTCTTTATAGCAGAGGGCTTTCAGCAACGTAAGAATTGCAACAGGAGCAAACATGAAAATACGACACCTCAAGGTTCGTGATACCTATTATGAACACCATCTGAGCCAGTGGCCGAGGCCACCTTTAGTTCCCATTGTTCAACTCAAAGGCTATTGGCTTAACCAAATAGGCTTTGAAGTTGGCAAACAGCTTCAAGTTTTACCTGGAACAGACCATTTGGTCATTACATTAGCGCCAGATAAAACATCGTAATTTTTCACAAGCCCTGGCTATATGCCGGGGTTCAATTTTGCATTACAACTGATTATGATTTGAGCATTTCAATTTCTTTCTCTATCTTATCGATTGTATCTTCATAATTACTAAATCTTTTATATTGGCCGGCTTTATATACAGCGGTGACATAAGCAACTGTTGCTATTAGACTAATGAAAGCTTTTGATAATTTTTCTCCATCAGAATCAATAGCAACACCTTCAAACATCAGTGCGGAAGACAACAGTGCTAAAACAATTAGTATTGCTTCTCCAAACCATCCGATAAAATATAAATTATCGTTCTTCAAGCGATTGTAGTGTGTTAGTTGTTTTTCAAGCGAATTGACTTTTCGTTGTTTATTCCAGCGCAATGCATTTATTACCCAGCCTTTGTATACCGGTATTGTTGCAATTATTCCTAAAGTTGTGGCAATTGTCTCAAATTCCATGACTTCTCCAAATGCATATGATCTCAACTCAGCCAAGGTGCCAAATATGGCAGACGTCGATCAAAGCTGGTTGGTTATACGGTTAGCATATATTCAATATATTTTCAGCTTCGAATCCGTGACTGGTTATTGGTGTCTCTCATTGCTGAGCACTTGCGAGCAAGCTCCTCACGGATTACTCGAATTTTTGCAAGATCATCGCTGAGTCGGACATGAACTCGATGAATTTCATCAGGAGGTGCCTGGTTCAATACAATTGCACCTCCAGCAAAAGGCTGCGCATTATTAGAAAAAGATGACGCCTTCTCTGCAAGTGCATTTGTGGTGCTACGCATTCTTTCAATGGAACTGTTGTTAGTAGTACCAGCAAGTATTTCTGCTGTTCTGTACTCTGCGTTTAACTCGCCTGCAACGGAGCGAGCTGCAATGATTTCTGTTTCGATTGTGGTTGCAAGCGAAGAGATCTCACGAAGTGATTCACGGCGAGAGGATTCATATGCGGCCTTCGCAGTAAGTCGTGCAGAATCAGCAGACCGGAATGCTGCGATGGCTGCAGCGCAACCACCGACAGCGCTAACCACCGCCGCTATGACGCTGGCGATTTCGTACGATTGAGGAGTGGCCATACTGTCTCCTGTAGAGCCTAACATTTTAAGTAGCAGGCAACTTGCCTCATAACCCGCCTATTTACATTATTAGGCGTGCAAAATGCCCACTAATCCGCTTAATTGTGTG
>JBEVVR010000138.1:0-3398 GCA_040507035.1 Candidatus Thiodiazotropha sp. | reverse complement strand
ATATGAGTCGCAGAAATGAATGTGCATTCGTATGCTAGAAATATGATTTTAAGTAAAAACAGTGTGAAAAGGTATGTAGAAATACAAAAAAATGATTTTTTTGGAAAACGAACGGTAAAAAAAATATTTTCTTCTGCAAATGTATTATAGCCATGTGGGCTATTATACTGGTAAAATGGTTTGAATGCCCCATCAATATTTCGAATTATTATACAACCACCTTAAGTTTTTTAAGATTTGAGTTCACTATTTACCTGCTTGTACTCGTGCTGTTTTTCTGCAAACTTGTCTATCAACTCTCTTTCTTTATCACTTAGGGTTGGTATCACCGGCGCATCTTGATATTTTTCTATATTTGTCAGTGGCCAAACTGGTTGCTCCTGTGGCTCTGGAAGTGGGTCTGTGAGAAACGCCCTCCAGGTATTTACAATAGGTGAGGAAAAAGCCGCAAGGGTGAAGTCCTTCTCCAGAGACCTTTAAAGATATCAAAAATGAATTTGAAAGTAAAAATAGTTCTGTGTCATTAAACTAAATAACTGACTACGGAATTCAAATATCAATTATTTAACTCTTTTCATACTAAATTGAAGAACCACCTACAGTCCAACACGTGACCGACTAGTGGGACATAAAAACTCGAAGAAAACATTTACAGCTACTGTACATTTTACCTAACTTCATTTGATTAATTGTTTTTTGTTCATAAATGAATGTGTGTGTTTTTTTACAGAAAATGATAAAAATAATAATTCTCGTATCTATTTCTGATAAAAATGGACTGGGCTACTTCAGGGCCGCATCTTTTTAAACTTTACAAATTGACATTTTCTTAGATGTCTGTTCATGCAACGCCTATGTATGTACTTTGACATTCATTGTATATGTTTAAGGTGTGCCTCAAGGAAGAGTAGCTAGTAGCTTATTGTGTTACCCACTGAAAAAAAAGTCTTTATTATTATTATTTCATTCGTCGACTATAATATAAGAATGTGCGAAATTATTTTGAAAAATCTACTCTCTGCTTTTGAAGGATTTTATTTTACATCAGGTAGGTATAATATATCCAGGCAGGTTATTTAATTACTCGCCGCCTGTGTGAACAACTGGGGTCTCGCACCACTGAGCTTTGGAATATCGTTACGCGGTTTGAACAAGGCCAGACAAGATTAATATCTGTATATTTCTAGTCATCCACAGGCTAACATTAACCTCCTATAAATGATCAAATTGGCAGTGGATCTTGAAAAGAATTTTCCTTGGAAAATGATTGGCAGCTGACTGCAGTTGTTATTTATCAATCAGCTGTTTAATTGGGTTCAAGATGTCTTACAAAAATCAGCCCAAAGTAAGGACAATTCCTGTGAATATATTCCAGTTGTTCCAACGATTTAGGAGGACTGCCAGATGTTATCAGATGGACAACGACGACGACATACGTTGATGGACAATGGGCAACAAAAGCCCACTATAAGTCTGTTTAAGATTCAGGATGACACTCCATTCATATCCAATTTCAAGGTAGGCCGTTTTGCGAAATTTGCGAAATTTTCGGTACATTTCAACAAACAAACATTATGTGCAGTATATCGAACACAAAATATATATCTGGGCTCTTTTACTAATGATAACAATTCCCTAGGATTTACAAGTTTTAACATTGCAAATATAACACGACAGAACAAAACTTTATTCATGTAGGTAAACATTTCAGGTCACACACAAGTTACATATTATTTATGTGTAAGTGGCATTTGATTTGTATGTGAAAAAAATTCATCTCAGAAATACTGATATCAGATACACAAATCATTCAAGGAAGTCAAACACTGCTAACGCCAAATACGATTTTGGGCCCTGGAGAATTCAGCTGGACATTAGAAAACCTTTGATCTCTTAACCAATCAAATGAAAATAAGTGACTGTTTGTAATTCAGAGTTAAATGCATGCATATGGCACATCTGTGGGTTAAACTCTTCACTATACATAAAAAATGAAAACTAATTAACATATGCATGCTTGCAGGCACACACATCCACCCGCATACACACACGCACACACATACATATACATATATCCATACATACATATATGGCAAATGTGTTACTATAGTAGAGCGTTGAATTTCATTTAGTTGACAAATACCTAAGTGAACTTATTCATTATTATTTTTTTTTCTGCCAGATTTAGAGATCCTTATCAAACAGTCCTAAGTACTGGATTCAAATAGTTCTTTAAACATAGGCATACCAGGTCTTCAAGAAAACATGTATTTTAGCAATTTATTACTTTCGCTTGAAAAAATAGTGATTAATTAAACAAGTATTGAAGTCCATCTCCTATCTGATTAACTTTCAGGTGATACAGTTTCTTTCATTATGGGGAACATTTTCCAAACGGCCGGTCTCAAAAAGGTGGTTTTGGTTTCAGTTCTTAATTTTATAAAGGTAAATAAATTTTCCTTTTCACTGAAGGTAATTCAAAATCAAAATCCCACAACCGTTTTAACGATTTCGAAAGGATTTTACCATTGAAAATGCTGGTAATGAAGGTCTCCCTTTTCGGACCTATTTGTAATAAACTATGATAGCAAAGTCTGACTGTGTGAGGAGCCCGGTAGCTCAGTGGGTTAAGCGCTGGCCTACTGATGTAGCGGATCGGGTTCGATTCCCGCTGGAGGCGAGAATCTTTCTAACCGTAAATGGGATTTCCCTTGCACATAGCGTCTCCCACATACTTTCGTTTCCCCTTCCGCTGATTCAAGAAGGGCAGTTGTCAGTTACTGGCGAAAGCATGGGCACTAGGTACTAGTTAACCGCTTAGGAGATCTAAGCCTGCCCTGGAATAGTATGGTTTGGTTAACTGACCGTCCCGACATGACCTTAGATGTTGACTGTGACGTAAAACAACGAAACAACAACTGGATGTGAGACCGAACAAAGAAGTTAAAATGGCATTTCTGATACTTACCTCGATAAGCCGTTGCTGTTGCTTCAGAATGCCTATCTTGTGCAGTCTCTGCAAAACAAAACGGTTCTAATTAAAGAGAGCAACATTATAGAGAACATCAAATACTTTTGAATGGATTACAAATGATTACGCAAGCCATATTTTTCCTATGTGTAACATTTTAATTTGTTTCGTTGAATATATCATAAATTGTTGAAGTGTGTGCTAAAGAAAGATATTTGTCACCATTTTCAAACAGTACAGGCCGCTCAAACGGTTGCTTACGGTATCCTAAACCTTTAGGATGAATGTTGAACCTTAGTACACTTGTAGGAGGTAATATAGACTTGTATCAGTCCACTAAATAAAACAATAAAGCCCTATGTAAAAAAAAAAAAAAAAAAAACAAGAAGAAACTTAAGTCATAATATTCTAGAGAATGTCCGATTTA
>JBEVVR010000173.1:0-3415 GCA_040507035.1 Candidatus Thiodiazotropha sp. | reverse complement strand
TTAGGTAAAAAGGTTCAAAAGTCATCATTTTCAAACAGTGTTTGCTCTAGACAGTAATACCACTTACTGATGAAATCGTTTAGATTTGAGTATAAAAGTTTGAACGGCCCTAAAAATCATAATATTATCATTGACAGAAACAGCCGTACTTCCATATAATAATGAGTTTAATGTAGGTAAGCATATCCTTGAGACAGCAGCCAGCATATCATTACGAATATTTCGGTAAAGATTACACTCAAGCAAGAAATGACGGGAATCTTCTACTTCACCACAAGCACAATGAGGATCCAGGACAATGTGTTTAGAGAACAAATGTTGATTGAGCGAACTACAGTTGATTCTTATCCGGGTGTGATAGATCTGGCAGGTACGATTCCCAGATGAATAATACGATGGGGGTGCATTAATATTTAACATACGTTTAAGGTTATATTTGAGAGCAGCTACACTAGTTACATTTTGAATTTCTCCGGGTAGGCCATTCCAATCCCTAATTACAGAAGGCAAGAAAGAGGAGTAGTAGAGCTGAGTATTAGTATTGACAGTTTGAATATCATCTGCATTACGTAAGTTGTAGCTGACAGATGATCCAACAGTTGTAGGGACGAGTGAAGATAAGTAAGCAGGACATAAGTTATTTTGCATTTTGTAGAACATTACAAGCTTATGGTTTTTCCTCCTAGAGGACAGGGTTTCCCAACCTGTTTCAGTCAGTAAAGAATTTAAAGAAGCAAGTCTTGTGGCACCTGTAACAATGCGTGCAGCCTCATATTGAATTTTTTCAAGTTCGTATGACTCATACTGTGTGCAGTTGTTCCACACAATATCGGCATATTCCAGTAGCGGCCTTATAAACGAAAAATAAATTATTTGCAAGGATTTACGATCAAGAACAAATTTAAGCCGCCTCATAGTGTTGATACGTTGCCACGCTTTGGCTTTAATATAATCAATATGTTCGTGCCAGGAACAATTGTCAGAAAGGTACAGGCCTAGGTGTTTATGGGAAGACACTTCATTCACTTGCTGGTTATTCATAAATATGGGTGGGTGATAGGGTTTATTAACTTTTCTGGAAAATATAAGTGACTCTGACTTTGAGGGATTAAATGAGACAAGCCAGTCAGCTGCCCATTTATGGATTTTTAAGAGATCAGAATTGAGGGTTATAGCCGCATCTCTTGGGTCATCAACTATTATATACAGGCTAGTGTCATCGGCAAAAAGCCTGATAAATGAGTTTATGTTCTCAACAATGTCGTTAATGTAAATAAGAAAGAGAAGAGGACCAAGAATAGAACCTTGAGGAACTCCAGCATTTATAGAAGACCAGTTAGAGGACGCTCCTGGTAGGACAACACGCTGCCTTCTATCTTTAAGATAATTAGCAAACCAAGAGAGGAGAGAACCAGAAATACCTATACGTCTAAGCTTATAAAGTAAACCTCTGTGCCAGACCCTATCAAAAGCTTTGCTAATGTCGCAAAAGACAGCGCGCACTTCTTTACCTTCATCAAGAGCTTTACAAAAGGTATTATACAGATCTACTAGTTGATTAACAGTAGAGTCCCCTGGAACAAAGCCTGATTGCAATGCAGTTATAATATTATTGTCTCTACAGAAGTTAAAGACGTGCTTATGTACAATCTTTTCCATAACTTTACCAACTGTATTCAGAAGAGATATAGGGCGGTAATTTGAGATAACTGAAGGGTCGTCTTTTTTGTGGATGGGCGATACATTTGCTTCTTTCCAAGAGGAGGGGACTTGTCCTGACTGAAGTGAGAAATTAAATAGATCACACAATGGTGCAGAAAGCGGAATTGCTAGTTCTTTTAATAGTCTATTACTGATAGAGTCTGGCCCAGCTGCTTTGCCAATAGCTAATGACTGGAGAGTTGATTGAACTTCCTCCGAGGTAATGGCGATAGAACTCAGAAGATTTAAGTCAGCAAATGGGGTGGCAGGAAGAGATGCATTTGCATCATCAAGAACAGTTTGCTCTATAAAGTAGTCATTTAGAGCCGTTGCCTTATCTAAATCCTCTTCAATGACAATTCCGTCAACTTTAAGGGGTGGAATTGAAAATGATTGTTCTTTATTAATGAAATGTTTTAATGTTTTCCAGTAGTCTTTGGGACGCAGGTCACTGTTCAACAATTTGTTTGCTAGTTTGTCATTAGTAAGTTTCTTAGATTGTCTTATTTCATTAGTAACTTTATTTCTGAATGTTTTGTAATTAGTATGGTCAATGTCATTATTTGTCCGTTTATATTTGTCATATAATCTTTTTCTTTTTCGCATCATTCTCTTTATTTTTGCATTTAACCATGGAGGGTCGGACTTTCTTATCTTTACAATTTTATTTGGAATGTGTTTCTTAGAAGTGTTAATAATATAGTCTGCAACATTTTTTGTATAAGTGTTTATATCTTCGTGTTTTAGTGATTGCCAATCAAAATCAGAAATTTCTTCTCGGAGCGCATCATAATTACCTCTGTCGTAAAGCCATACTTGTCTTGAAAACACTTTAGTTATTACCTTCTTAAAATCTAAAATACAAAATATCGGGCAGTGGTACCTCACAGATTGTTCAAGACAAGGTTCACCAACTCCACTTAACATAACACCATGCTTATTAGAAGTCAACATAAGATCTATAATAGAAGATGAAGATTCAGTAAAATGTGTAGGCTCATTTATTAGATTATGTAGATTAAACTGCTGACATAGAGTTTCGACCTTTCTACTGGACGCTGGTTTTAAAGTATCAAGATTGAAATCACCAGTAATCAAAATGTTGTTGATATTAGTATCATAGGCCAGGCCTATAGAATTTTCAATAGATTCCAAAGTGGAAGTAGGAGAGTTAGGTGGCCTATAAAAAGTACCGATAAGAAGTTTATTTCGATTACATGATACTTCGATCCACAAGCATTCTATGTCTTGAATTTCAAGATCAATTCTACGTTTGGCATACAGATTTTCTTTTACATAGACGCAAATCCCACCATGGTTATCACCAAGACGGTCCCTCCTATAAGGCACATTAAAGCCATGCATTATGATATCATTATCGGTCGTTCTATGATCTAACCATGTCTCAGATAGGCATACAACATCGAAATGTCTTAATTCAGATTCGAGTATCTCGACTTTGTGTGACAAACTCTGTATATTATAATGCACAACTGAAAAGTGTTCCTGAAGGGTAGTATCAGAAAAAGAATCAGAAGAGGAAGAAGAATGAGAAGGAGAGGATTCGGAAAAATCAGGACCAGGATTAGACTCAACATAACCACTCTTCAAAAGTAAGAGCGATAGTATAATCATCAGTTCAAAACGAGATAAAAAAGTAAGACCTTTGACCTTAAAATGACGATAACAATGTAACCCTATTCGCGCCCTGTAT
>JBEVVR010000088.1:0-3473 GCA_040507035.1 Candidatus Thiodiazotropha sp. | reverse complement strand
AGACATTAACAATAACCAATACATACAATACAATAAACAACACATTATCTATTGATAATGGCCTGATAGACAGGCTTCTCTCTCTCTCTCACACACACACACACACACACACACACACACACACACACACACCACCACCACCACCACCACCAACACGACTAACAGATACGACCTACAAAAGAAATGATGTTGCAATGAATTTTCCTTAGTTCATAGGCCTATGCATTTTGAATTTGATGAAAAAATCTTGCGACCGCTCTGACAGTGGGACCATCGGAATTTAAAAGGTACGTGAACTTGTCATCATCAGGTAATATATCAAAATTTCGGCAATTTTCCCTAATAATATCAAATAACTCATTTCTAAAGTTATTATATTTTAAACATGATAGAAGGACATGTTTTTCATCTTCCACTTGGTATACTTCCTGAGTTTTACAATATTCGCAAAATCTAGCGCAACGCGGGATTTTATGATATCTACCCGTTTCTACAGCTAATCTATGATTGCTAATTCTTATCTTCGTATAACTTACCCTATGCGCCCTGTTACTTACTGTATTCAGATAGTTTTCCATGCAAAACCTATCCTTAAAAGAAGTGTATGTATCCATTTTACTATAACTTTTGATACCTTTTGACCAATATTCAACAAAAAGCTCACATAAATTATTTCTTAGCAGACTTAAAGAATCTTTCAAAAGATGCAAAGGTTTTAAACCATTCAACTTGCATAAATTGTCAATGAAGGAAAACCATGTATTTACGCCTTGTGTGTGAAGGTATTCATTTAGAGCAAAAGCTTCTCGTAAAAGGGTATTTTCTGTATTTTGCAAATGGTCCCAGTACCTTAAAACTTGCAGCCAGCATGAAATACCGATAGGAAATCGCCCTAGTTCTCCTTTTACAGCCAAATTTACTGCTCTTTTATTTACCCCAAGAATGAATTTGCAGAACCTAGTGTGTACCTTTTCAATATCTAAATTCTCCAAAAACTTGGCAATTCCATCAGAGTGTCTGAAATTCCTCTTATTACTGTCAAAAACACTCCATATTTCTGAACCATAGCATAAAATAGGTTTAATCATTTGGTCAAATAATTTCAAAGCAAGTCTAGGGTTAATATTACCACTGCAAATATATCGTTTTAATAGAAACAGTGCCTTCATTCCTCTATTTGAAAGATTGGATATTGCAGCAGTCCATGATCCTGACGAACTAAATTCTATTCCAAGGTACTTATACTTTAAAACATTCTCAACAGGACTGCCATTGTACATAAATACTGTTTTACAACGATGGCCATTGCCACTGAATTTAATTACCTTCGTTTTTTCTATATTTACTTCCATCCCCCATCTACCACAATAGTCATTAACTCTATCTAATAATCTTTGTAATCCTATTTCTGACTCGGATAACAAAAGAAGGTCATCAGCGTACATGAGACAGTTGACATTTGTCTTATCCAGCAAGGGGCTCTGGCAATCTATGTTTAAGAAGTCATGCAGATCTGAAGTAAATAGATTGAAAAGTATGGGGCTTAATGCATCGCCTTGACGCACACCAACATTGCTTTTAAAGAAATTCGATCTCTGTTTGTTGTTTATTTTTATACAGATGTTATTATCTAAGTACATTGAACGCAATATATTAAAAAACATCCCCTGTACATTTTGCATTAAGAGCTTATACATTAATGCTTGACGCCAGACACTATCATAAGCCTTTTTAAAATCTACGAAGCAAACATATAGCGGCGCTTTCAATTTCTTAATATATTTATCAATGAGTGTTTTAAGTATAAACATATGGTCAGATGTCCTGCAGTTACTCTTGAAACCAATTTGCGTATCATCGATTAAATTGTTATCTCGGACGAAACTTTCAAGCCTGTTTTTTAATATAATACTGAACACCTTACCTAAAACACTGTTTATCGCTATACCTCTATAATTAGTAGGGTCAGCACGCGAACCTGATTTAAATATTGGTACAATAAAATTTTCTCGCCAACAGTTTGGATACAAACCATTTCTAAATATAGAATTAAACAGTTTCTCGTAAACATCTAATAGACTTGGTAAAGAGGCTTTGATCATTTCCGCTGATATCCTGTCCAGACCACAAGCCTTTCCATTGTTTAAATTCTTAACTGCGGCATAAATTTCCTTTTTCGTTATACGATAATCCAAATTAGTAAAATATGCATTCGACGACATTTCGTTTATAACTTTTTCCATTTCAGACGAATTTTCACGGTTCTTCGAACATAATAATTCGCTGAAATGCCGTATCCATTCCTCAGGAGAGATTGGGGAATTTGTTTTAGAAGACTGATTTTCAAGCTCTTTTAAATCTCTAACCAGTCGCCAGTATTCCTTAGGGTTTCTTTCAGAAACATCATTTAATTGGTCCAGTATGTTTTGTTTAAATATTTTTTTCTTAAGCTTAACCGTTTTCTTCAATTCCTTTCTCTTCTTGAAAAACACAAGACGTTGTTCATGGGTAGAATTTGTCTTACAAATTTTCCTGCCTAATTTAACTACTTCTTTCCGAAGGTTAAAACAGTCTTGATCAAACCATTTCTTCCTTCTTCTCGCTAAATTGTTACCATTTTTGTGCTTATTTTGCCTTAGAACCGATTGCGCCGCAGAAATCAATATATCCGTCACGTCAGTTGTCATACTTTCGATATCTTCCGTATCACCTATCCGTAAAAAAGTATCAATTTGTTTTCTTGTTTCATCTGATATTAAGTTCATCTTATAAAGAAACTCTGATTTGTTATCCCATTTAAAATTTGGGTCTAGCTGATGAATTTTACATGTGTCTGTAAATGTGTCATACTTACATTTAAGGCCAAAGGATATTGGGCAGTGATCTGATATATGACCGACTAACTCATGCACTTTGAAAAAATCGACATATCTTACAAGTTCTTTTTGTACTATGCCATAGTCTACCGTTGAGCACCCGTTCCATTTATAACATGTAAGTTTCCCTCGTAGGTCACCCATGATTCTCCCATTCAAAATTCTCAATTCAAGGTCCTTACAAAAGTCAAGTAACCTTTTCCCGTATGTGTTTGGAGATGAAATATCTTCATTTTGTCGTGGTAACAAGGCCTCCTTGTCATCACTAATGTAAATATCAGGGACGGGTGTATGTTTATCGTCGTCATTTACAATAAAATCTGACAGCCTGGATGTACGGCTATTAAGATCACCAAGAAGTATAACTTTCCCTTTAGATTTAAATTTGCAAACATCCGTTTCTAAACATTCAAAAGACTGGCACTCTTTACTATTGTTCACGGTAGAATTGATTGGTGACAAGTAAATAAAACCTATATATATATCGTCTTCCAAATGAAAGAAGGATTTTTTTAACTGAACCCACACAAAATCAGGGGTCTCACCATGCACAATCGATATACCACTCATGATATTCTTTTTCACATAAACAGATAT
>JBEVVR010000180.1:0-3512 GCA_040507035.1 Candidatus Thiodiazotropha sp. | reverse complement strand
CAATATATGCTTCTTATATGGTGACAGACATTGTTTTGCCAACCAAGGCTAACACGTGGTCGATCGATGACGTCATTCGTGGGATTCCCGGTGTAACGAAAAATAAGTAGACCGGGAAATAAGTAGACATTCTAACGACTGCGCATGCGCAACATCTTTTGCTCCGCCTACCTTGGATACGTTTCATTGCGCATGCCTTAGCTGTTGGCTTAGATGCCGTGTATTATATTGAATTGGCTGTTGGCTCAGATGTCGTGTTATATTATATCAGGGAAATAACGCGTTACCTAAGCGAATGCGCAGCAACAATGTGAAAAAGGTCTGTTAGGTTCAGCAATTGCCTCCAGAGCAGGCAAAACTAATCTTTAGAGAACAGACACACTGGCCTTTTAATACACACCCTATGCAATCAAATACAGAGAAACATACCTTATCCCATCAACAGCAGTCAAGAAAACTTCTAACACGACGTTATCGTTTCTCCCTTTGAACCTAATGAAAACGTCACTGTGTGCAAATAAACGATAATTCACGTAATTGATGCGCTTTTTTGACGTCGTATGTAAACATTTACGTCCGCCGAAAATAAATCCATTGAAAATATTGCTTCAATATCAATATTCCTTTCTTGATCGTGTTAGAATCGAAATAATTTTGCTTTACTGTGAATTATCTTTGAAAGACACATGATGCTGTCGGCCAGATGCGTTTACATGTATTAATTCACTCTGGCTGCGCCGTATATATGAAAACTAGGCCCTATATTAATTTGTCTAAAAATTGTCCGAGTCGGATTTTTTATTACGGCCTTTAACTATTTTTAAGAGCATTTTTAAACGGCGTGAGTCCATTCTGAGGATTTTCTCTCCGGCGTACTTTGTTATTCTTTCTCTTGTTTAGTGCGACAGTACATGCAAAACATGAAAACTACTGTCATGTGCATACCTCTTTTTTAAGAACATGGTGCACCGGCTGATCTCTGTATCTTCACATTTGGCATTAGTCAGAGTTTAATAAAAGCTATTCACATTTTTTATTTTGCAGCGTTCTTTTTTTCTTTTTTTTTTTTTTTTTGGAATTGTTGATGGTGCCGAGATGCTTTCAACCACCTGACCCAGCACGTAGGCTAACTCAGCAGGTAAGCAACAGCGAATCAAGGTCATATTAACGTCAATAATCTTGATTCGCTGTTGTTTGCCTGCTGGATTACGTTCTGGGTTAGATGGAGTATCTCCATCGACATTTCGTTGTACCTCAAATACCGATATTTTCATCGGTTCGCTAGCTGATCTAGTTCTGGGTCAGCAAGGTCATATCAACGTCAATAAAACCGGTCGGTTGAACACCTGACTCATGTCAGAGGTCCTGGGTTCGATACCCGGTCTGGACACCTACTTTCGTTTCTCCTTCCGCTGATTCAAGAAGGACAGTTGTCAGTTTTCTGGCGAAAGTATGTTCGCTTATGAGGTCTAAGCGTGCCCAAGAATAGTGTGGTCAGGTTAACTGACCGTCCCGACATGACTCTAGCTATTTACCACGTACGTAAAGCAACGATCAATCAATCAATCCATGTCAGTAGGGCACCTGACTCGTAAGTCAGGGATCCTGGGTTCGAAACCCAGTCTGGCCACATACTTTCGTTCCTCCTTCCGCTGAATTAAGAAGGGCAGTTGTCAGTTACTGGCGAAAGCATGTGCACTTAGTACATGTACTTCTTAACCGCTTGGGAGGTCTTACCCAGCCCAAGAATAGTGTGATTTGTTTCAATTACCGATCGACATGACCTTAGCTGTTTACTGGGACGTAAAGCAACAAATCAACCAACTAACTAAATCAATCCATGTCGACAGCAAAGACTCGGATCAGAGTAGGTGGGATGCCCAGGCTGATCTGAGACTTCGCTGGCCAAGCATGCAACTTTGTTGATGTTGTCATGTCACAGCTCAATAACTGAACGTATAAGAGGCGCAGTCATTGCTAGGTTATGGTGCAGAAAATCGACGGAAGGTCGTGAGTTCGCGCCCGCACTCCGCCATTCGACGACTGTAAAACTATCTCTGTTCACCCGGCAGGGAAGGATAAGACAGAAAAGGAGGGGGGGATGGGCTCCGGCTTTCATATGCTGTGCTCAAGAAACAAGAGGCCTCTAACTCCTACTGCCACTACGGCTTCTATGGCATGTGAAATCTTTACACTGTAAAATAAGTTCTGAGTTTTCATCCTCTACTAAGCTTGTATTCCCCCAAGGAGAACTATATAAACATTTTTCTGCCGTTCGTATCCTTTCGTATCTAATTATTGTCACATTATATACTCAAACGCAAAAGAAACTGTGCGTAGGGTTTTAGCTTATTTTTCAGAGATCCATTTTATAACACTGTTTAGCTTATTCAGTTGCCAAAAAGATGGTATACGATTTTTTTTTTTTGAAGTAGTGGTGTGTATAGGAGCGTGTTGATAGGGGCCAAAATCAAAATTCACAAATTGTGATAAAGGTGTGAATCAAATTAAGGTTTAAGACTCCTAATGGTTTAGTTATGATAATTTCCTTAATATCGGGCATGGCCTTCATTTCGGCGTATTGCCTGTACAATACGACGTCTCATGGAATTGACTTAATGTTGTACGTCCTGCAGAGGAATGTTATTCTATTCGACCTGCAGAGCATGCTCTAGCTCCTGCAAATTGTTGACATCATCTTACTCTACGACCAAGAAGATCCCAGATATGCTCAATAGGATTTAGGTCAGGGAGAAACGACAGGCCAAGGCAAGACGTTAACGCCATTTGCATTCAGATATTGCCGCGTAATGCGAGCCATATGCGGACGCGCATTGTTATGCATCAATGTGGCAGAGGCATATCGGTCATAGGCATTTCATTATTGTACCAAGTGAAGCATTCTTGTGTATTCTCCGCGGGACGTACATCGTTACGTCAATTCCATGAGACTTCGTATTGTACAGGCAATATGCCGAAATGAAGGTCATACCCGATATTAATGAAGTTATAACTAAACTTAAACCTTAATTTTATTCACAGTAACACTGACATCACAATTTGTGAGTTTTGATTTTGGCCCCTATCACGCTTAAACGATTAACATGCATTTATACACCCCGCTATTTCAAAAAGATTTATACCATCTTGTTAGGAATTGAATAAGCTTAAAGGTGTTATAAAACATGATATGTTTTCATTTTATGGATCTCTTAAAAATAAGCTAAAACCCTATGCACAGTTTCTTTTGCGTTTGAGTATATGTTGTGTATATATGTTTTGTCGAAAAAGAACTATAAGTTTAGCCCAAGCCCAGCAGCGTGGAAAAAAGGATAAAATAAAACAAAGAAGTTGATAAGCAAATGTATCAACACCTGAGTAACGTGGCGAGAAAAATAAAGCAAAGACTAAGATCAGCCCACTTCAGTTTTCCCTATTCCCTACCCCCCTCCTTGACTTTCAATTGCTGACACCAGTAACTCTGACAAAACATATCATAGTGCTCACTCATG
>JBEVVR010000161.1:0-3521 GCA_040507035.1 Candidatus Thiodiazotropha sp. | reverse complement strand
TAGAGGCAGCACCTCCAAACCCAATAGCACGCTGGTTGGCGAGAAGCATTGTAGTGTTGCTTGTGCTGTTTCTGCTATGGGCGTTGTTTGGTGAGGTCAATATCGTTGCCAGCGCCCAGGGCAAGATACTGCCCGGTTCCCGGGTAAAGGTTGTGCAGCCGTTGGAAAAGGGTGTGATCAAGAAGATCCTCGTCCATGAGGGTGAGTATGTTACCAAGGGAGAGCCACTGATCGAGCTTGACGCCACCCAGACAAGTGCTGACAGAAACAGGCTGAACAACGAAGTGACCAACGCAAAGATGTTATTGGCCGTCAATGAGGCGCTGTTAAGAGAGCTGGATAACCATGGTGAGCTAAACAACAGCTCGGTGAGCGAACAAATTGACACGGAAAAGTTGTCGCAAGTGGATCTCGATGGACAAGCGCACTTCAAAAAATTGCTGCAGGAGAAATGGCGGCAATATCAAGCAAGAATTTCGACCTTGATCAGCGCCCGCGAAGCCGTGAACGCGGAATATGAAGCAACACAAACCGAAATAGAAAAACTGAAGAAAACCCTACCGATCGTCACCAAGCGGGTGAGGATTATCAAGAATCTCCACGATAAAAAATTCGCATCGGAGATGGAATACCTGCAACTGGAACAGGAGCGTATAGAGAAGTCTCATCAACTGGCGGCGGAAAAACAGCGATTGAGTCAGTTAATGGCCGGTCGAAATCAAGCTCAGCAGCAGATAGATACCCTGCGAGCCGAGACCAAGGCTGGGTTGTTGTCCGAGATTACAGAATTTCGCCGTGAAATTGCTGCCATCCGGGAAGAGCTGGTAAAGGCAAAGGATATAGATGCACGACAGATCCTCTATGCGCCGGTATCGGGACAAGTGCAGGAGCTGGCGGTAAACACGGAAGGTGGCGTTGTAACCGAGGCCGAGCCCCTGATGAAGATCGTGCCGGACGAGGAGTCACTGGTCGTCGAGGTGTTTCTTGAAAACAAGGATATCGGATTTGTCGAGAAAGATATGCCGGCGGAAGTGAAGATTCATACCTTTCCGTTTACCAAATACGGAGTTGTAGAGGCGGAGGTCGAGACTATCTCGGATGATGCGATCTTTGATGAAAAGCGGGGTTATATCTACAGCATGTTGCTGGCGATGGGAAAGAAGACCATTGATGTCGATGGCAAGGCTGTACGGTTGATGCCGGGGATGGAGGTTACCGCGGAGATAAAAACCGGGGAGCGGCGTTTGATTGAGTATTTTCTAGCGCCTTTATTGCGTCAGGGACAAGAGAGTTTGAGGGAGCGATAGTTTTACGAGCGCAGTGGTGTCTGTTTTGATTGTAGAATGATGTAAGGTGCATTCTGGATTTTCGAGTGTTTAGGTTCCAGGTGCAATTGATCGAATCAAGACATACGCCAAAGCCCAGAACAAAAACTGGCACCGGGGCCAACAGGCTGCACTGGCTAGCTATCGGCTTGTTGTTACATAGTGATTGCTAAATAAATTGGATGACAGGAGTATCAAGAGTGTTGGTTATATTTTATGGATGTCCTGTAATGTTCCTTGGTTTAATTAGTGCCGAAAGCAGAGGTGTTGATGAGGAGACAGGTAAACAACTGTATTTGTTGCCAGACACGAGAGAAATCGAGGCGAGCTACCGAGAAGCGGTTACAGACCACGGCCTCCCTACCCTCACTGCCGTGGACTCCCTGTTCAGCGTCATGGACTGGAACCTGGAGCGCAGTCTTGAACCACAGTATGTGCTGGCGCGCACTGCCGGGGCGGCGGACCTCTCCTGGGGGCAGATGCTCGAGCCCGAGCTGGAGGCCGGGCGCACGGTCTACGATTCCGAGGTCTTTCTCGACGACAACATCTCGCCCTTCAAGGAGAGCTTCGGGACCATCACGGCCCTGTTGCAGCAGGCGTATGCGTGTACAGGCAACACCGGGAGATTGCGATGCGCTTGATAACAACTACCGGTGGAAAACGGCTGGGCGGTAAGCGGTGTTTCAGCATTCTGATCCCGCTGCTCATTCTGTTCCTGCTCACCGCCTGCGGAGAATCCCAGGCGAAGAAGCCGAAAAAGAAGAACTTTGTCAGAAAAGGAGATGAAATTCATTTTACATTAGGCGGGGTATCTGCCTATGTGCCTGCCGCGTATTTCAAAGGTGGTTCTCAAGATAAACTAGGTATGTTGCACTACGTTAAGTTATGGGCTCTTCTGCCGGACTTTGAAGTGTATGACAAAAATAAAAATAACGACGAGTTTCATCCTGTACGAGGTTTTGGGCGGAGAGTTGACATAACATTAGGTTCACGATCTCAAGGACCAGCCAAAATTAGTGAAATAGTAAAAAGTAGTGTTGCTTTAGAACATACACCATTATCGGGGCGACTGGGGAAATATGACGAATTAATTTATAGCCTCGAAGTTTACAGAAGTAATTCATACGGAGATGATGATTATCTTTATCGTAGAAATGGAGATACTGTCGCTTATTTGCATTGTAGTAGCAAAAAACAAGATATACCTTATCCTAGTTGTGAGTTGTTGTGGGATGTATCGGATAGGATTGGTGCAAAAGCTGTATTTAGTATGGATTATTTATCGTATTGGAAGACGGTGATGATTAAAGTGAACGGTCTAGTGAACAAAAATCATTATCTGCAAAATGACAAGGAGAAATAAATCATGGCGTTGCAAATCACTCAATCTGTTTTTGATGCGGCATTGGCGTTGAGAGATTCAGGAGATGTTGCTGGTTCTTGGGATATACTATCTGAAGCAGGTGATCTGTATGCGGCCAATGCAAGAGATATTATTTATGAGATAAACAATCCTGTTACTGTGTTCGCGAAGATAGTGCAAGTACACTGGGATAGGGTTGCGCCCGGGGCGCGACAAACGGTATTTTTTGATGTTGGCTTACAGCATCTAACCCAGTATTTACAAAGAATAAGAGAAGAACCAAGTGGTACTAACGAAAATGGAGAGCAACTCTATCGATTGCCTAGCTCCGAACAAATCGAGGCAAGCTACCGGTTGGCAGTAATCCAACATGGCTTACCCGCTATAACCGCCGTAGACTCCTTATTCAGCGTCATGGACTGGAATCTGGAGCGTAGTCTTGAACCACAGTACGTACTGGCGAGAATGGCCGGCGCAGAAGACATCTCTTGGGCGCAGATGCTTCATCCCGAGCTGGAAGATGCACGTGTTGTTTTCGATGCAACAACCTTTCTAGACGACAACATCGAGCCCTACAAAGAGACCTTCAGAACAATGGCAGCCATGCTGCAGCGGGCCTATGACCAGGGTGAAGCCGATTTCGTTTTGGCCGCTGCCCAGTTATACGACTTGCTCATCAGTGTTTGTGAGGACACCCGAAAAAAATGTTGCCCGTAAACATGTTGTTACAAAGCTTATTATGGAAAAATGAAATCACAAATTCTCATTGAAAAACAAAGTCAGATATCCACTAGGAGATTGTCATGGTAGTCGGTTTTATCATACTGATCGGA
>JBEVVR010000091.1:0-3570 GCA_040507035.1 Candidatus Thiodiazotropha sp. | reverse complement strand
AATCTAACTTTTACTTCGCTCTTTTCTTTTGCAAACCCAAACATGGATACTCCCATCATTACTATGCACTGTTGTTCCAAATAACATTTGCCATATTATCGTATTCTTCACGATCCTCCTGATCTAGTGAACTTGGGTCACAAAAATATAATTGAGGCAGTTTAGCCTGCCTCAGGAATCTATTAGCTGGTTCATAACTGTCACTGTCATTGGAATTTTTTGAACATCTACGGCACGGCCTGATCGGTGATGCACAACCTCCGTGCAGAAAGGTAACCCCATCTTTACTTGCCACTACTGCCTCTTCGAACGAATCATACGACTGCTCTGAAAGATCTGCAGATCCACCAGCGTAAAGCGGGTCAGAGAACAATAAACTCTAATATTAGCGACTATTGTTCTCTGGCCCGGTTTTTGGACCCGGTTTTTGCGGTTTTTGCATTTCATCTTTACTAGGCCATTTTTCTATTTCACTTTAGATTCCTGCGTATTCTTTATTCATAAACATCACGATTCGGTAATAGACAGCCGGAGCGCAGCGCAGGCTGTCTCAGCGAATGAGAGTGAGCGTAGCTTATCACCTTGTTATAAATCGATTGACTCCCCTATCGTCCAGCGTTCCTCAGTATATTTATAAGGGTTACCATTTTCGTCTTCACCCTCCCAAGATACATGACAGCCAATCTCTATCATTCCATATGGAATTTTCACTCCCATTTCTGCACAAAGGCCTTTACCTGTTATTAAATCCGCTTTGTATAAAAATCTCTCATAGTATTTACGTTCATAGAAAGCAGTCACTTCACTGTGCCACATGAAGGGATATGTTATCAACACAGCAATCCAGGATTCTCCAATTTCTGACTTTGGCTTTGCTTCAATAAAATTGCTTGCGACCAATAATAGGCTCTCAAGCGCTTGTGCTTGCCATTCTTTCTTTGCTATTGGCGGCTGAACCAGACGATCAAGTACCGGTATTTTCCAATTCCGGTAATGCTCACCAACGTCTTTCGGGTAATGTCCCTTGGCACTTTCAGCCCATCGCCTGAGAGAACGTAGTCTTCTTTCTGGGTTTCTTACTTTTGCTTTGGGCCTATGAATACTTAGTTGTCTCATTTGTATTTATAACGTTCTACATATGGGGCACGGAGCGTCCCAGCGAGCAATAGCGAACGACTTGATGTGCTTGTTCGCTTTGCCTACTTTGGAAGCATCACGCATGACAATACTGGTTTGTTCGCAGCGCTACATTCTGATGCTTTATCAACTAACGGTTGAGCAAAACTTCCTAAACCAAAACCAATAACTGTTGCTACAACCAAAAAGAAACTGACTCGTTCTTTTGGGCCATCTTCCCGCTTTGACCACGCCCCTATACGCCGAAACTGCAAGCCAAAAAAATATATTAATGGGAAAATTATTGCTGCCACAAACGAGGCAATTCCGATTGAAAAATGTTCCATATTTTCTCCTCCTTGATAAAGCTAACAGCTTTATTAGTGAGACCCCTTGCCTCAATGGCATGGACTCCTCCACCTTAAGCTGAAATCTCGCTAAAGTGACAGGTCGACCAAAACCAACGGAGCCCATACCATGAAAAATACTACCACAATCACTATCGATCTCGCCAAAGACGTATTCCAAGTTGCTGTTTTTAATAAATTTGGTAAGAAACTGACCAATAAGGCCATGAATTCAAAACGATTAGTGCAATTGGTATTACAACACCCAGAATCCTGCATTTACATGTTGTTCTTCCAAGTAACTGTAGCTTTCTTCAATGAGGCGGTACCAATCACTTTTTTCTTCGGTCATAACAAACCCAATAGATGATATAGCGAAAATTAAAAAATTTACCTTAATCTGCAAGAGATAATTACTTTGGTAACTAAACTACTGTCGCATTGCTCATCTTTATGCATGCAAACTCTCCGAACATTCGAAGTTTTTACAAGTAATAATTATAGTTGAGCCTGACGCAAATAATATCTCATGGACAATTAAACCTTCTTCACTCAACCGAACTTCATGACAGCTTATATCTCCCTGAAACGTATCGCTCGAATTGAATTGGTTTTTAATACCCTCAATTTTGTATGACTCCACGCCTGCATAGTTAAGTATGATATCTCTGTCGTGCATTTGACCGAGAAACACCAATTCAATGCTTGGCTCAGGATTGAATGGCCGCTGTATTTTTCTATTTTCTTTAATTGTTATCGAAGTCATCCATGAGTCGTGAAGCGAGTGGGGGCTATCCAGATTGTGGCGATTTACATCAACGGCGAACTCATAAACCTCTAATGGAAAGCTGCCTCTATACTTCTCCATATATTCAATGTAATCATCAAATGACTCGTACATCATTTCGCTTCCAGATTATGCATAACAGCCTTATTAATGAGACCACTAGTCTCGTTATACATCTTTAACCGTAAATTTCATTGTATAACTCTTGAGCAACCACACGATCATGCCATTTGCGTTCCTTTGTATGCTGCGGTTTTTTAAAACCCTGTTTTTCCTCTATTTCACACTTTGAATATTGAGTTAACTCATAGTCGATATCGAAAATTCGAACTTCTCCATTTTGATCAATTAAGGAACCTACAAGTGTTGTTTCACCATCCAGGCAAATGCTGATTAGAACTGATTTTTCTACATTTACACCAAACCTTTCTAGTTCATTGTAAAAACTTAACGATGCAATTTCTCTATTCTGATATTTATCATTGAGATCACGAATATTTTTTCGGGCTTTTTCTAGCTGAATACTCATATTACAGTTAACTGCTGGCTTCAATGGTGCGAGCGAATGCGAGTGTCCATTGTAAGCCTGGTTATGTGCAGTCCATCTTGAAAGAGTAGATATCATTTTGTATAGAATATAGCCAAATTTGGCAGCCAGAATTACGAAAACTTTTGGTATCTCCTAGCCTCATACCCCATATTTTTCCATTTACTTTGATCAAAGCGTTATTATCACTACTCCGCGCAGTAATTATAAAAGGTATTTCATCATCAGTTATTAGCACTGGCATGTTGATTCCAAGGGAAAAATCTTTGTTGCTGGGAATTTTCGAGATATTTGCAGGTGTTACTATAAAACCTTTTGGCGCTACAATAGTCGCAGCTGCTTCTTGTATTCTACTAACTCCTGATGAGGTTAAATTATTCGTTTCTGTAAAATATGCATAATAAACAATGTAAGTAGATAGCAACGTCCCAATAGCGCCTAAGACTGTAAACAAATTAGTTACTGTTGTTCCAATATTTAGTTTCATGTCAACTTCCTTGTTTTTTACACATAACAGCTTTATTAATGAGGCCCCTTGTCTTGTTATATAGTCACAGTAAATCGTGACAGTGACAAACTGCGGATTTTGCAGGAATGACCATAATACCACACCACGGAACCCCGCAAACCACGTTTACTTGATCAGGTACGAGTCACACGTCAGCAGAAATATTTCAGTCATTGGACAGAGCAATCAATATTTAATGGATACGTCAGTTCATCCTATTCAAGGATATCGATTTCGACCTTCGTTCGATTACAATCCGAGGCGC
>JBEVVR010000089.1:0-3591 GCA_040507035.1 Candidatus Thiodiazotropha sp. | reverse complement strand
ATCACCGAAGTTAAGCAACGTCGAGCCCGGTTAGTACTTGGATGGGTGACCGCCTGGGAATACCGGGTGCTGTAGACTTTTTCTGCTTTGCTCTGTTTATTTTCCTCTTTTATGTTGTTTTTTATTCTTTGATAGTTTTCTGATTTCAAAATTTCACTACTATTATCCAAATTAGCAGGACGTCCCGCCACTGGAAATTGTACCGAGCACCATCGCCCGACAAACAGCCCTTAGATGGAGAACTTGTTTTATTTCGCAATATATACAAACTTTGGCGTATTGTTTTTGTTCCTGTTGAATTGTTTCCATACGTCAGAAAGTCGATGTCAGCGGAACATGGATCTAGACTAGCTGAGACAGTATTTCAGGCTGTATCAAGGGAGAAATAAAAGAGAAATGATAGACGAGAGAAAAAAATCCAAAACAACGCTAACCCGCGCCTTCTGCAAACACAGTACGCAATTGCTCTACTTTTATCCATATAAGCAGGACGCCCCTCCCCCACCACCCAACTGAAAGTTACTCCCGCGCCATTGCCTGACCCGACTGGACCCGACCACCCCCGTGGACCCAGTATTCAGATGTGACTGTGCACATACTTTCAATATCAGTATTATTTCTGACTCAGATGAAAGTTCTGTAGCTTGTCTCACAAATTACTTCCCATCACCTGCCTGCTGGAGAGCTCGTACAGACCCAGCAGGCACATGACGTCGTCATGACGTACTATTGATATTGATGCGACGTGATGCCGTCATTTCTACGTTTGCTGGGGATGGATCAAGGCCTTCACGTTGCCAGCGGCCACATTACATCGAATTGACGTCGTACTGATGTCTTCGAGCAGGCATCACGTCGCAGCAACGTCAGTGCGACGTTAGTATGACGGCATGGGCTCGCTGTGTTGGTACATACTAAAACACGTTATTGTCTCGTAGCCTTGTTCAAAACAATCTATCTTTCCTGTTGGGACACCATAAAATCTATACTCTATTTTTATTTAACATTTGAAAAGGTGCTTATACTAACCAACAATGTATCAAAATACGGATAGGACATGAAACAGTGTACACCTTGATCGGATTGCATAATGATTTTAACTTCAGCAACACTACCAGATACGCCTGTCCCAAAAGTTAGGATCACTACGGTATATTGTTTTTCTTGTTAATCTTGCAGCTCATGCAAGGGTCAGTCATATTTGCGCGTGCATTTTATGCTCACCTCTTCTGTTGAACGTTATGAGCCTTGTCCGGATAAAACCTATATGAATATATATGCAAACAGCAAATACCATGATAAGTCTACGCAAATGCGCAGTCTTTCAGAGTAAGCACAGTTTACCGTTTGATTTGCAGAAGGCATATTTATTGCCCCAACCCTGTTCTGATTGTTCAAGTGCACAGGTTAGTATGGACATATACTTTTTTGCATATGCCATGAGGCTGGTTATGCTACGACACGATCATAAATGGCCCGCGAAAAAATAGATGGATGGATGACTTGCTATTTTACGCCCCTTTCAACAGTAGATCAGTCATATTAGGACAGTGGAAGAATGATTATGAAAGGCTGTGTGCAATGGAATTCTGTTTATGGTTATAAAGATTCCCGCCTCCAGTGGGGCTCAAATGCGGGACCGCTAGATCAGTAGGCCAGCACTTAACCCACTATGCTACTGGGACTCCGGCAGCGCAAGGAAAAATATGTTTCAGCCAAAAATGTTTGCATCGAGACATGCAAGTATATGCAACCAGGACATACCAAGATATGTCTACGCTCATGTGTAGGTGATTGCGCATGTGCAAAGACTTCTTTAGATGGTTTGCCCACGACATAAGACTGGTTTTTCGTGTCATATCTGGAAAAGGCATGCGCAAGGAAAAATGTGTTACATTCCATATGGATAGAAGCCAATGCAGTCCGATTAGTGGTGGCACTGGTCGAACTGCATCGCCTGTCACGGGGCGTCAGTGTATGATGATCAGGTTGCAAGAACGTGTTGTTAACGCATAATTACTATCACAGAATGAGCTGATTCTTATTGTCGCAAGTGGTATTTTCTCAAGGGAGCTGCTCTTCAAGAATGCGCATTAATATAGCAAAAAAAAAAAAAAATGAACTAGTTCTTTTCGCGTAGTAAGGAACACTTTGGCCAACAATACTATATATTTAAACCATCACCCGGCTGGTTGGGCGGTATGTTAAATCTGTTGAATACTATATATACACAACTGATGATTTACAAACATAGACATGCATACAAACGGAGACAAAGAAACAAGCAGACAGACAGACAGACAGAGACAGACAGACATCCATACACACAGACAGACAGACATACAGACAGACATACATACACACATACATACACACATAAATAATTAAAGAAAACTAATATCAGCCTACCATGGCTCATGATACAAAACGATTTATCTCCCATTGTCCATACAGTCATTGTTGCCTGAATTGTCACAGCAATCTTGCAAACTGTGAAGGTTTCATTTATTCTGTCCAGTTAGTTTGTCAAGCTTTTTTCTCCATCTTTATTCAGAACTAGAGAATACTCCATGGGGGAAACAGTCCTGACAAGCTATCGTTTACATTTTGTGAGAATTAGTTTGCAGTGAATTACGAGGAAACAAAGCGCAATCGGCAACAAAGATATTTGAGTCTCCTGGTAATTGGTTGAATACCCAGTACCCAATATTCATACGTCAAAACAACGTCTTACTGACGTCATCACATCGCATGGACGTCAGTGCGACATCATTTTTGCGTCGATTGCCTGCTGGGTTAAGGCTCCATTGTCATTTCAGCCGCTTACCAGGAGACTCTAATATCTTTGTTGCCGACTGAGCCTTGTTTTCTCGTAATTGAATTTCCTTGGTACCGTTGTTTTCTGAGTTGGTTGAATACTTTCAGAATGTACTGTCACACATACAGGTCCCTGGTTCATTGGACTCCAAGATTGCCAGTTTGAGTGAATATTCAGTCCGGCAAAAGTGAAAAGATTCTTTTATAAACTTCTTGAAAATGTTAAATTATTTCAGAATCCTATGACAAGAGGTAACTGGAGGAACCGAATCACACACTTCATATAGGTGCCCTTACTGCTGCAGTTTGTTTCAGAAGTTGACGGGCACCTTTTTTCCAGCAGGTAGCTTTCCACTGAACATTCATGAATCATGCCCCGCCTCTTTGGGGGAGAAGTTTCAGTCTAGAAGAGAATGGTAAGAATGGCCACCATTGGTCAGGTAATTAATGTAAACAATCGTTAAATAAAATAACAGAGCTAGATGAAAAATATTGCATGGCAACATTAAGTTTTGGCAGTAAGTGAAATAAGTATCCGGTGGTTATAATTAACACTAACAAGTTATTAAAATAACATGCTAAATTTACTGCACCCGCTGGGGCTACGTGTTCAGGTTAAGGTAGCGGCCTCCGAGTAGGGAAACGTGCGTTTTCTCCTCTTAAAACCATTGGCTAGAGCCATTATTCGAAATGAGGTATAAATTTTGAAAGTTGTATGTGGGGTTTTCTGCTGACTAGGTTAAAAGTTAGTACTGCCGCCTATGAAAAAAAAAA
>JBEVVR010000109.1:0-3649 GCA_040507035.1 Candidatus Thiodiazotropha sp. | reverse complement strand
GTGTATAGGCGTTTTATTGAATGGTAAAGTTAGATGGTGGATTTGGTTTTAGCGCAAATTCGACCGGTCCAATATCCAATCCCGGTTGCCTTGCAATTCCATAAACATCTCGGGTTAGAGATGGAATCGCTTTACCATTGTTGACAGCATGGGAATTGGAATCCACACTCACCTTAACTCCACTAATAGTCAACAAAGGATCATCTAGAGACCGATTTGTGTCCCAGGATGGAGCTACCGCGTTGCTTTGGTTCGTCCCCGTATAGTGCCAGATATTGTTAGAGCCGGTAATATTTTCTAGGACCGCCGATGTCGTTGCATCCACGAAGGGTAAATCAAGATTTGTGAAACAGATATTATTGTCCCATTCGATACTGACATTACTTCCTGAGCCATAAAGACTTAAACATGCCCGATTGTTCACAGTGGCACCGTCAGTTGTCCAGCCGTAGACCAGGTTATTACGGATATACATGGTGCCTAACAAGCCTGAATCACGAATATTAATCGCACCAAGCTCGGCCGCATTTGAGGTGTCCGGATCAACGCCATCCCAGTCCGCAGCGTTACCAACATTAATCAGCACGTTGTTTTCGATATATACGTCCATGGACCAGTCGCATTGCGACCCTACGCTGATACCCGCGGAAGCCTGGTCCACAACGACGTTATGGTGTATCCGAATAGGTCCGGTGGTATTACCACAACCGTCATCCTGGTCGAATTGATGAATGCCAAACTTTGCTCGATTGCCATGTAGATAATTCCAACCGATTTCCCAAGGCTCAACTTGCAGATCAGGCGTTCCACTATCGGCGCTTCTGATCGTGAAGTAGGTCGTGTGATGTAATTTCTGAGATCCGTAGCACCCGTAGTCATAAATCTCATTGCCAAACATTTTATACAAAGATACTTTATCGTAAAAATTTGCACCACCAACAATCGCCCCTTGATATTTGCTTGCACACCCCCCTGGAATGTCACCAACGCGATTTCCTACAGCCCGGCCATGTTTACTGGCCTGAATACCATAAGTCGCGCCAATGTCAATCAAGCCCGTCGGTTGATCATTAGAATCGACACTGCTGTAATTAGACGCATAAATATCGAGTTTTGAAACCACGAGCGCATCAACGTTGTAGGTTTCGATTGCCTTTTGCGCTGTGAATTTAGGGTGATGCCCCGGGTAGGAGATAAGCGCGAATTGTTCGGCGAGAGAACTGCTTGATGATTCGGTGTTCCAGTAAAATGCCCTTGTTGAAGAGCTGCTACCGGTATTAACGTCATGCACATATGTTGTACTACCGCTGGGTGCGCTATCGATAATTTCCTGAGTGGTTCTCCAGGGAGTTGCAAACGAGCCGTTGTCAGCATCGTTACCGTCAGAGGTTACATGGTAAATATTTCCATTGCGGACAGTGAATGGCAGTGTATTTGAATCCTGTCCGTTGACCGTTACTTTGATTGTACCAGCACCCGTTGCGCTGTCTGGAATAGAAAAGGCAATTTCCTGCATATCGTGAGAAGCGTAAAGATTGGCTGGGCCGCTCGGCAATTGCCCATCCGCGTTCTTCCAGTAATAAACATGGGCCGCGTTTCGTTCCGTTCCGCTGGAGTCTGTGAAGCTTACTCTGCTTGAACCTTGTGAGTGTCCCAGGTTCTGCCCCCAGACCGTGACGATGACTCCACTTCCAAGACCGTCTCCAAGCCCTAAATCTGGTCCGCTGATCAAGTCTGAATAGTTAAGTACCGGGGTGCTGGCAAAGGCACTTTGCAAGCACCCAAGACAGAAGATACAACACAAGACCGGCAATGTTATAAGTTTATTTTCTGTCAATTTATTCATATCTGATATCCTACGTTCGATATTAAGGTGAGGAATTTGCCTTTAGCGAATGCTGCTTACAGCACCGCTAGCAGGGCCCGCAGCCCGGCCATCGTCGGTTTGACATAACCCCCCTTATCCGTAATAGCCACTTCCCCATCTCTACTCTTCGCATTTTGAATCCACGCATCCATAATCATTTTATTTGTACCGTTTTCAACACACACTGGCGCACCAGGACACCAACCCGGCCCACCTGGGCTGGAAATGGCTCAGGCGGTATCGGTAATTGGTTGGCAGGTGAGAGGGATCTGACTGTTACTCGGTAAATCCTCCTCAACCTGTGGCGCCCATAGCAGCGGGGATGGATCCCATTGTTAACAAATGGGTAGAACATCACTCTGACGCGGCTAGGTATTCAATATGGCATTCAGTACACTGAACCTGCAGAAACCCATCTTCTAATCGACCACATTTGAGGTAAAAAACCACTGATGATCAAAATTCAACAATATTGGAGAAATCACTCTCAATATCCAAATCGTTGACTGCAGTAATGGCATAAAAATGCGTTGTATTCTGACTGATCAAATTTACTAGATTTTCGTACTCAGGCTGAGGAATAGAAGAAAAATTTAATGAACTGCCACCCGCAGAAAACTCGTAGATCATCTGCAGGGAACTTGTGTCTGGACCATAATAGAGACGGTACAAGCTTAAGTCCGTTAAATTACTCCCGTCACTGTTCTCGGTTGGTGCCGTCCAACTAAAGCTCGTGGGTATCTTCGCGTCATCTCCGTCGATAACCACCACATTGCGTGTAACCTGACTAGCCGCATTGCCCGCGGCGTCACTGACATCGTAGGTCACGACATAGGTCCCCAGCGTCGTAGTGTCCACCGTATCGCCACCCACCACGATGCTGGCGCTGATATCACCATCCACATCGTCAGTCGACGTTGCCCCCGGGTCGGTAAATGCTGCACCTGAAGCGATATCGATCTCAATCGGGTTGTCTCCGAGCAAGGTGATTACCGGAGGCGTCGTATCAGCTGTACCGTCACTGACCACAACCGTGCGTGTGACCTGACTGGCCGCATTGCCTGCCGCATCACTCACATTATAAGTCAGGGTATAGGTTCCGGGGGTAGTGATATCAACCGTATCACCACCGACCATGATGTTGGCGCTGATATCACCGTCCACATCGTCAGTCGCTGTCGCACCTGGATCGGTAAAAGTATTACCAGTCGAAAGTTCAAAGGGGTTTGCACCGAGCAAGGCGATTTCCGGGGGCGTCTTGTCGGTTGCGTCGGCCGTATCATCCAAACCACTCTCCTCATCACAGCCATTGAGCAAAATCATAAGAGTGAGTAGCAGGAATAACCTGAAGATGACTGCTCTTTTGTTTTTCATGTGCAGCGAATGTCCCTTTTCTAAATACCTCTTTACATTAAAAGAGGATTTACGTGTCTATGAATCGAAATAACAGCCACTAATCGGAATAAACCAACCATTCGTCTGCTGCTGATCCATTCATCTTGCTTCAAATCTGATAGTGGACCGTATGTAAATTACCTTGTGTTCAGCTTGATCACTAAATAACCTACTAAATTCAAGGTAATCATTCTGTGACAAGGTAATCATTCTGCATTTAGTAGAGAGTGTGTTCTTTATAGTCACCTAGCTGATCGGATAGATTCCAGCGATAATAAGGGAGGTTCAGACCACGATTTTTACCTAGAATCAACGCAATTAGATTCTCACGGAAGAATTAAAATACCAAGGCGGCCTCGCGTCTTACTACACAATTTACCTCTTCAC
>JBEVVR010000154.1:0-3658 GCA_040507035.1 Candidatus Thiodiazotropha sp. | reverse complement strand
GTCGTCGTCGTCGTCCACAATTTCAAAGATCTTCTTCTCCGAAACCGCTTGGCCAATCAAAGTGAAATTTTATGTGGAGCATCCATGAGATACAAGATACAAGATACAAGATACAAGATCTTTATTACGAATTTTCGGCCCACAGAGGGGCATACATAGAGTCATACAATGTCAGAACAAATCTGAATCAAGGAAAGAATTCCAAATGACAGAATATATTAAATCGAAAAACGATGAAAATGTATGATTTCCATCCAAATGCACATTCACCATACTTGCACTATCTTCTGGTTCTCAGCCCGAGAGCAAACAGCCCGGGCAAACAGCATCGAAAGACAGTCACCAGTTCACCCTTACCTTAAAACGTCAGGGGGGTTCGGCCACCTGGCAGTCAAAATAAATTGGTCATGTATAAGCCGGGAGTCAGCAGACAGTGCAAGCATGTTGAGTAAATGCATTAAACTCAACTTAATACCCACACCACACAAACACCCTTTACGGCCACTATATGGCACTTCTATATACTTAGACTAAGACTGAGTTTAATCTTCTCATTTTCATCTCAAAACAGAGACTGTGGGTACTAACATGCACCCAAAATCCACGTTCTGAGGAAAATATAAGAAAATAAAATCATATCATTTCAAATGGAGATTATCTTTTACAACTGTAAAAAATGGTGGTTTGTTGTACAGGGTTGTTATCGTTAATAATTACTTGTCAATATTCAAATGAACAAATTTTGCTAATTCATGCACTATCTTATCATCTTCACAATTTAACAACCAGAAAAATTTGGCAAAGTCATCCATGCCAATGAAATTCCTACATTTATCATTGATTAGTGTAATGAGAGGCTCTCTGGTGGAATTAAAATTTGGACATGCCAATAAGAAGTGAATTTCATCACCTAAGACACCAAGTGAACATTTAGAGCATAAACGATCAGCCCTGTCAATTTTTGCATATCTACCAATCTCAATATTTAATCTGTGAGATGAGATTCTTAATCTAGTGATATCTCTTCTATGAGCAAAATTTTCTGAATTTAAATATTTCTCAAATCCAAAATTACATTTTATTCTAGTGTATGTATCTAGCTTTCCAACAGAGAATTTATTTCTTAATGAGTGCCATTCTTCTAAATACTTTTGTTTAAGAGCCTTGGTCAAATTCTTAACAAATGTGGATCTTTTCATAAATGCGGAACTTGTAAGGGGCATATTAATAAGTTCAGAAATTTTTTGTACTGAATTATACCAAGAATTCTTACCCCCTTCATTAGATTTTGAACATTCAAGTGCATCATGCAAAAGCGAATGTTGATCAAGATTTTCGAGACGGTACCAGTATTTCAACATGGACTTAATAATATCTATATAAAATGGATATCTTCCCAACTCTGACATAACTGCAAAATTAACGCTTTTGCGATGTACTCCAAGGATGAATTTACCAAATTTTATGTGCAATTTTTCAGCCTCTGTATTATTAAAAATCTTATCTAAAGAAATTCCATTCCGAAACTTTGAGCTAGCAGGATTAAAAACTCCCCAAATTTCACTACCATATAAAAGTATAGGTTTTATCGTATGATCAAATATGTGCATACTTGTTTTTATAGATGGGCGTAAATTCAATATATTTTTACATAATTTAAAATAACCCTTTAATCCCTTCTTATAAAGCTCAGACTTGGCATACGAAAAGGAACCGGATGCTGAAAAATATAGTCCTAGATAACGATATGATGAAACACAGTCAATAATGGCATCCTGAAATGTAAATTTGGAATCAATGATCCTCCCTGCCTTATTGAAAACTATTATCTTCGTCTTGTCAGTATTAACACTGAGACACCAATCATTACAGTACTCTTCTAATTTTTTTAGTTTTTGTTGTAACCCAAGAGCGGACTCAGATAGTAACACAACATCGTCTGCATACATCAAACAGTGTAAATGGGCAGTATTCAATTTCACAGGGTCAACACATGACTGAAAATATTCTGGTAAATCATTAATAAAAATTTTAAATAGATTTGGACTAAGTACATCTCCTTGTCGTACGCCAACTCCTACCTTGAAAGGGTTTGTTAAACCATTACCTAAACGAATACATGCCTGGCTATTCTTGTACATATTTGTGATAATGTTATAGAATTTTGTGCCAATTCCTAGTTGAAGAAGTTTAAACCTTAGCCCTTCATGAATAACAGAGTCGAAAGCTTTACGAAAGTCTACAAAACATGCATACAATCTACCCCCTGGTTTACAACAATACTTATCAAAAAGTGTTTTTAATATAAACATATGATCTGCTGTTCTTGCATGTTTGGAAAATCCTATCTGACAATTATTAATCACATTATTATCCACCAAAAAATTATCTAGTCTGTTGTTTAGAACAATACTGAATAGTTTACCTATTGCACTCATAATTGATATCCCTCTATAGTTAGAGGGGTCTGATGTATCGTTTGATTTATGTAGAGGAATTATGTAGCCATCAGACCATTGTGAAGGGTATTGACCACTTGATAGACATGCATTAAAGAGTTTTAATAAGCACGGGCCCAAATAACTTTGAGCAGCCTTAAGCATTTCATTTGATACAGTGTCAAGTCCAGCTGCTTTATTATTTTTCAACTTTTTAACAGCATTGTTAATTTCATCTATTGTAATTACACTATCTAGATAGTTAAACACTGGCTGGCTTTCTAATGTTTGGACCAAATTATGTAGCTGCGAAACTCTGTCTTCAAATTTCTTAGGAATTTCACCTAAAGACTGAAAGTGAGAGACCCACGATTCTGGTTTAATATTTTCAGCTGGAGAGGTTTTGTACTTCTCTTCTTTTAATATGTCTATCAAGTTCCAATACTCTTTAGGATTTTCTGAATGCAAATTTTCAATCTGCTCTAACAACTGTTTTTTGTATTGTCTCTCTTTGTATTTTTTTGTTTTATTATATATTCTATATAATTTAAAATATCTACCCCTCACAATAGGGTCATTATGATACATAGAGTATAATTTTCCATTTGAAATAACTCGTTTACGCATTTTTGTCAAATCTGAATCAAACCATTTCTTGCGTTTCTTTTGCTTCTTGTTAACAATAGATTTACTTAACTTCTTTTTACTAATATCTATTGATTTTAATGAAATGCTAGCAGCTTCAGTAATAATATCCTTAATTTGGCAAGCAGCATCTTGGGTATCTGTTATACATGTGCTCATATAACGCTTAATTTTATTAGAAATTCCTTCAGTTTTAAGTGCTTGCTGAAAGTCTGCTGCAGACTCGTTGTCCCAATAATATTTGACTGGCAAGGGGTTTAAACTACAAACACTGTTAGAGCAGTTGAAATTTGCTAACATTCCCCATGATAATTTACAATGGCAGTCACTTAATGTTGCCAGAAAATCCGAAACATGAAAATACAAAATCTGATCTAAAATACATTCAGATACTATGGTATAGTCAACCACACTGCACCCATTTGGTGTATAACAAGTATATTGACCAAACATATCACCAAAACATCTGCCATTCAGAATCCTTAACTGATTACAGCACATGTTCAGAGAATAAGAACATGGTATTTTTTCTACTGCAAAATCTGTGTTTTTTTTTGTCTGTCCACTGTCACAAG
>JBEVVR010000006.1:0-3678 GCA_040507035.1 Candidatus Thiodiazotropha sp. | reverse complement strand
ATATCCGTACTTCGACATTTCAGATTTGCAGAATTGAGGAAAAATAACCCATATAATCAAATTTTACAAATGAATATTATGTAATTTGGCTAAGATTAAGATTAAGATTAAGATTTATTCAGGAATTAAGATCATTATAAAAATAACATATATACTATCTATAAGTGACGTTTGAAATTAAAAAAATAAATTTATCAACAATCATTTAAGAGCACACTTTAAGTGATATATGAATATTTGTATAAAATTTTAATTAAGAAAAATAAAAATATCACAATTGATTAGATTTGACTAGGAAATTTAGCAATGGGCTAGGATGCTAGAAATATAACTAACACCCATACCCATTTTCGCTGCTCAAAAGGCACGATCTTAAAACCCATGGATAGCCCATAAAGCCGAAATGG
Source organism: Candidatus Thiodiazotropha sp. (assembly GCA_040507035.1). GTDB lineage: Bacteria > Pseudomonadota > Gammaproteobacteria > Chromatiales > Chromatiaceae > Thiodiazotropha. The sequence goes on along the minus strand of JBEVVR010000006.1, from coordinate 3,271 downwards.
CTTATTTCCAATGGGGTCCATTTTGGTACATATAAGACTTTGGCACGGAAAAGTAGGAAATATTGCACATAAATTAACAAAAAACGATTTTTATCACAGAAGAGTGCTCTAAGTCGAAAGACAAAACGTACGGTCACATCTGTCGCACACACAAGTAGACCAAGGAACAGGAACCGGAGCGTCACATATAGCTTCTCCACGAACCATCCCCGTATCTCGAGGAACAGTGTGCCCAGAGCATACGGCGGTCCAAAATGTGTGTGCCACAGGCGTGATAGCACTATGAGTAATCACTTGGCTGTTAACAATGTTATCACAAGAGAAGGAGAAATATAATATGCTCAATAGTATAGGAACATTTCTTGCTCAGTTACACAACAAAGATCAATCAGGTATTTCTTGAGGGCTATTTTAAATTTCTGTGGGCTTTCCAATTGTTTTAACCACTCAGGAAGAGAATTCCAATCTTTGATTCCAGTATAATAAAAGGTTGAGTGCTCAACGCCTTTACAATTTGGAACTAAGAAGTTGTACCCACTAGACCTAGTATTATGGTGATGTACGTCTCTCAAAGGTACAAAGTTTTCATGAAGGTACGAAGGACACAAGTTGTTAAAGATCTTATAAACGTGATTTAATCTTAGTTGTTTTACCCTAGTTTCAACATTGAGTAAGTTCAAATTCATTAGAATATCCGAAGTGATCCTTGTTCTAGGTCCTAGTCGATTAATGAATCTAACGACTTTATTCTGAGCTATTTGAAGTTTTTTTTTCAAACCTTTGCTGAGACCAGCATACCAAGATGAGCATGAATAGTCAAAATGGCAGAGTATCAAAGCCGAACAGAGGTTTTTCCTAGTTTTTGTTGATAGACTATTACTTTGTCTATACAAAAATTTCAGACGAGCATTAACTTTTGAAATAATGCCGTTCACAACAATTTCACCAGATAGTAAGTTATCAATATTAAGACCAAGATATTTTACAGAAGTTGTAGAACCAATCATGTGATCATTACAAACAATGTGAAAATTCTTTACCTTTCTAAGTTTCCTTTTTGATCCAAACAGTATGCATTCTGTTTTTCCCAGATGAAGAGACAATTTATTATCAACAAGCCAATCTGAGCATGATTCAAGAACTTTTCCGAGTTTATTTGAAATCTGATCTGGGTCTTTGTGAGAAAATAAGATTGTACTGTCGTCAGCATAAAGCAAAAGTTTGCAATCAGGGTCGATACTTATCGCCATATCATTCACATAACACAAGAAGAGTAATGGGCCCAAAATACTCCCTTGAGGTACACCACAAGTTACATTAGCTATGTCTGAGTTGGTTTTACCCACATTTACCAGCTGACTTCTATTAGACAAATAAGATTCAAACCATTTAGTAGAGCCAACACCCATAAGTTTCAATTTGCTGCACAAAATGTTGTGATCAACAGTGTCAAAAGCCTTCTGAAGATCTAAAAGTATCATACCTGTGAATAGACCCCTAGCACTATTCATTTTAATATGATCTAAAAGATGGATAAGGCAAGTATCTGTAGAGAATGAGCTTCTGAACCCAGACTGGTATTCATAAATAATATTGTTATCAACCAAATAGCTTTCAAGCTGAACGTAAACTGCTTTTTCAAGTATTTTTGAAACAACACTCAAAATGCTAACAGGTCTGTAATTTCCAACATCAAGATTACTATTTTTCTTATATAGTGGTTTAACTCTTGCAGTTTTCACAGCATCTGGTACACAATTTTCAGAAATTGACATATTCACCAAAAAAGTAACTGGAATTTTTAGGAAATCTGCTCCTTCTTTTAGAAATCTTGCTGGCATTTCATCTAGCCCAGTGCTTTTGCAGGGATTTAGTTGTCTGAGTTCTTTCAGCACAAACTCTTCAGATACATGCTTTAAATGAAATGTTTCACTTTCTGATTTTTTATTATAGAAATCTTTTAGCATTGCAGAATTACAATCATATAGATTTTTTCCTAACGGGAGCTTTTGAACCAGGCTAGCTGCAACTGTTGTAAAGAAATCATTGAAATAATTTGCAATTGTTTTCTGTTCATGACAATTCTCTCCATTAATTTTCAAAACTATGTTTGATGACTCACTTTTATTGTTTTTATAGCCTAAATTTTTTAATTGTTGCCAAAGTTTTCTTGGATTGTTTTTATTTTCTTCTATTTTGTTTGAAAAGTATTCAGATTTAGCAAATTTGATTTTTCTTTGAACTTTGTTTCTAAATTGACAAAACATTGTATAATAATTTCTGTTTTTTGACTTTTTGAATTGGTAAAGGCAGCTATCTCTTTGTTTGATTAAGTCTAAAATTTCTGAATCAATCCAAGGTTCAGTCCTTTGTTTAAGTCTGACTTCCTTAACAGGAGCAACAGAATTTAAAATTAAAAGAAAAGTATCTCTGAATGCTGACCAAGCTGTATTAACATCATATGCATTAAAACACTGACTCCAGTCTGCATGAGTGAGCCTGAGAATAAAGTCTTCCTTTTTGTAATTTTTCAAAGACCTAATTTTTACATACTTGTGTTTATTAATTTGCATTTTAGATATTTTCCTAGTGCAATAGGTCAAAAAATGGTCACTCAGACCAATAGAAATTGTACCAGACTGACAGATTTTTTCTTTGTTATTACATAAAATGTGGTCCAAGAGGCTAGATGTAGTATCAGTTATCCTAGTTGGTTCAGTAATGATTTGTTCAAGGTCAAAAAGTTGTAAAATATTTGCATATGCTTTAAAAATACCGCTTGATCTCTGTAAATAGCAAATATTGAAATCACCCAAAAGTATAGTTTCACAGTCTGATCTCAAGTTTGTTAAAATTTCTTCGAAGTTACTTAAAAAGTCATTTTGCTTAGGGGGTCTATACACTGTGCCAATGATAATAGGTTTTGTCTTAGGTAACAAAAGTTCAACAAAAAGTATCTCATCATCATCTGTTTGAAGATCTGATCTAACTGAAAAAGCCAAGTCATTTCTAATAAAGACGCAAACACCACCACCATTCCTATTTCTGTCTCTGCGTACAACCGTATAGTTTTCAATGTTAATTTCCGCATCCGAAACAGAATTGTCCAACCAAGTTTCCGTAATTGATATTATCGCCGCTGAAGAGTTTGAAGCAATAAGTTTCAGTTCTGACATTTTCAGTAGAAGGGACCTAGCGTTCATATGTAGAAAACGAAGGCCTCTTCTCCCAAAACACTGAAAATGTCGGAACTGAAACTCTTAAGTGGCGA
>JBEVVR010000038.1:0-3724 GCA_040507035.1 Candidatus Thiodiazotropha sp. | reverse complement strand
ATATACTTATTACTGGTGATTTTAATTTAGATATGGCAGGGCAAAGAAGCAGCCGGAAAATTAGTGATTTATGTCAACAGTATAACTTATCTCAACTCATTACGGAAGAAACCCATTTTACTGAAAATTCAAGTTCTCTCATTGATTTAATTATGACTTCGAATACAAATGATATTCTTTCAAGCGGAGTGGGAGATCCTTTTCTAGACCAAAATATTAGATTTCATTGCCCTGTATTCTGTGTTCTAAACTTTGATAAGCATAAATCTAACATATTAAAAAGGCATATTTGGTTATATGATCGCGGTGATTACCAGTCTCTTTCTGATGAATTAACGAATACCAACTGGGCTCATTTGAAACATAACGATGTAAACATATATGCAAATAATATAACAGAACACTTACTAAATCTTTCAGATAAGCACATCCCAAACAAAATTATACATGCAAGACAGTCTGACCCTGCTTGGTTGACCACTCATATTAAGAAGTTAATAAGGAAAAGAAAAAGACTTTACAAAAAATACAAACGAACTAAAACCAATACAGATTTTGACAAATATAAGAAGATAAGAAACCATATTAATAATGAAATTCGTAATTCAAAACAAAATGAAAATGATAAGCTAGCAGAAAAACTTAGAAATGGCAATTTGGGACCAAGGGACTGGTGGAAAACACTTAAAAATGTAATAAAACCTGTTGATTCAACAAATATACCACCTCTTTATAAACAAGGAAATATTTTCTCTGACGCTAAGGAAAAGGCAGAATTACTTAACGACTTCTTTTGCGAACAAAATACTATAAACGAAACAAATGCATCTCTTCCTAACATTAATACTAGTAATCCTAACACTCTCGACAGCATAACTTTATCACCATCTGAGGTAGAATTCTTCCTTAAATCTTTGAAAATTGGAAAGGCTGCGGGGCCCGATGGCATTAACAACAGACTTCTGAAGGAACTAGCTCATCCCTTGTCATATCCACTCTGTGATTTGTTTAACTATTCTCTGTCATCAGGAACATTTCCTGCTATGTGGAAGCAAGCGAATATAACACCTATCTACAAGAAAGATGATGCTTCAGATCCATCGAACTACCGTCCTATCTCTCTTCTCAGCACTATTGGTAAGGTCTTGGAAAAGCTTGTCCATAAATACATCTTTAACTTTTTTCGTGATAATGCAATAATCACCACTCTCCAGTCGGGTTTCGTCCCTGGTGACTCGACAGTAAATCAGCTAATTGACATTTACAATACTTTTTGTAAGGCCCTTGATGAAGGTAAAGAAGTACGGGCGATCTTCTGTGACGTCAGTAAAGCCTTCGATCGAGTTTGGCACAGAGGTCTTCTGTACAAATTACACTCTGTAGGAATTAATGGCTCTCTTTTGCATTGGTTCACTGACTACTTGAGAAATCGCACACAAAGAGTTGTGCTGCCTGGTGCTAGCTCAAACTGGAAACCTATTAATGCAGGTGTACCTCAAGGCTCTATTCTTGGCCCTCTTCTTTTTCTGGTTTATATAAATGATATTGTTGAAAACATTAATTCTAAAATAAGACTATTTGCCGATGACACTAGTTTATATATAATTGTTGATGACCCTTTAGAAGCTGCTCAAACTCTTAATTCAGACATGGAAAAGATCCACGAATGGGCATCTAAATGGTTGGTTACCTTCAATCCTTCGAAATCAGAGTCTCTCCTCTTTTCTAGAAAACATATTAAACCTCATCACCCACCTATAATTATGAATAACGAAGTTATTTCTGAGGTTAATACACACAAACATTTAGGTCTTACGTTTTCAAACGATTGTACCTGGCATGATCATTTAGCACTTATCAAAACGAAAGCTTGGCATAGAATTAATATCATGAGAAAACTTAAATTCACCTTGGATAGAAAGTCTCTAGAAAAAATCTATTTTGCCTTTATCCGACCCCTTTTGGAATACGCGGACGTTGTGTGGGATAACTGTACGCAGTACGAAGCGAATGAACTTGAAAAAATACAAATAGAGGCAGCCAGAATAGTGACCGGTGGAACTAAATTAGTATCTCTGAATCTTTTATATGCTGAGACTGGCTGGGAGACATTGGCTTCAAGAAGGGACAAACACAAGATTATTGTCTTCTATAAAATGTACTCTGGTCTTTCTCCAACTTACCTATCTTCACTTATTCCTCCCACAGTCGGTGCAAATGTAACATATAACTTGCGTAACCCAAACAATATACAAACAATACATACCAATTCCCAACTTTACTATAACTCCTTCCTTCCTTCTGTCATACGAAATTGGAACCTTTTGCCCGAAGACGTGAGAAATTCTACTAGTACTGCAGCGCTCAAACAAGCCCTTAATTCAAATTTAAATGTAAATTTCCCACCACGCTACTTTTGTGTAGGGAAAAGAACTGGTCAGATTCTACACACGAGACTTAGAACCCAATGTAGTTCATTAAATTACTACCTCTTTTCTAAAAACATAATAGAGAGTCCCTGTTGTGAATGTGGGGCGATTGAAGATAATAAACATTTTTTACTTGACTGTACTAATTACACTGTTATTAGAGCAGAGATGATAAGAGCTTTATCAAATCTGTGTAGACCTAGCTTAAACATTCTTCTTTATGGAGACCAAACTCTTTCCTATGAAACTAATAAACAAATATTTATTATTGTACAAAACTTTATTATTCAATCCAAACGTTTCTAGATAAATCGCAAATAACAACAGGTAATTTAGTGGGACTACAGTACGGCTTGAATTTCTACCTGAAATTAAATATGAGCCATAGTCTGTACCGAACAGCCTCGATACGAGCAATAGTCTGTGCCGAACAGTTTCGATGAGCTGTACAACCGCTGGGGAGAGGGCATGCTGTTTGGACATTGGTTTCCGCCACATGTCCCCTCCCTGGCTGGGTACATTTTTTTAGCATAGGGAGTGCTGGGTACAGCTGCTTTGTTCTTTCTTTAAGAATATGAAACATGCTATGACAAACATCAGCTAGCGCTTTTCGTGAACTTAATTCTAAACTTTCATCTCTCAGCTAGCGTTTCTCAGGAACTTAATTCTAAACTTCGTCTCTCCCGAGGATGTAAAAATTATTTATAATCATGTTTGCTATCCTGCATAATACGTATATTGTTATATGAATATATGTATACGTGCTCATGGGCCTTATGGCATATTGCATTATTAAATTACTCACTTACTTACGCTATAAAAATCTTGTTTTAGCAGTTACTTTACTGGATTCATTACACATCTTAATTCAACATTTAGAATTCGATTCGGCCTCTTGTCTTCTTCTGGAATGTTACAAATTAGTCCGCGAAAAAACAAAGCCTTCTTTTTCTAAACAGTATATCTTTGCACACGCTATTCCATTCCCCGTGGAACTTCTTCTTCTTGTCCTTATCTCTTTACTTATGTGTTAAAACATCAAATTCTGTAAACACAATCAACCTGAGTATTTCTTCATTTTCTTTCTCCTTTACTATTTGTAAACTTTTTTTTCCATTAAACTTTGCTTCGTTATCACTGTACAGAAAAATGTATATAAATTATATATGACAATCACGTTTATGTAGAAATCTGATGTTATTGTAGTCTGGGATACAGATTTAAATAAGTCTTTAGACTTTCTTCTGAATCCCATTTGTATGATTATTGTATTGTTTGTACTCGTGTTTGTTGTA
>JBEVVR010000134.1:0-3767 GCA_040507035.1 Candidatus Thiodiazotropha sp. | reverse complement strand
CGTAGAGTCGGTAAAGGGGGTGTCGCATTGATGTGGCATAAATCAATTTCAAGTCGTATCTCACTGCTTGATATAGAAAGCGATCGTGTCTGTGGTATTCAATATAGGTTAAGCAGGAATAATTTTATATACTTTTTACAAGTATATGCCCCGTGTAGGAACGCATCTATTCATAGTTATAGAGATTTTGTAGATTTTCTGCAAACTGTTATTAGTTTGTATTCAGAATACGGTATTGTTGTTGTAATGGGCGATTTAAACGCACATTTGCAAGGTCACAGATTCATAAAGTCGTCCGACGAGAGAGGCAAATATATGCAGAGAATGTTGCACTATCACAACTTGGTGTCAGTCAATAGTCTACCGAGTTGTTATGGAGCAACCTCAACGTTCGTCTCGTACGGTGATTTTTATGAATCTCTGATAGATCACATATTGTTACCAGATACGAGTCTTGATATGGTCTCTTTTTGTGAAATTGTTGATGATGATGTTTTGAATGTTTCAAGACATAGGCCTGTTATTTGTGAAATATCCACCCCGATAACATGTTTCTCAACCGGTGAACTTTCTAATGTTTCTCATATAAAATGGAATCGAATAAGTACGACTGAACTAGAAATGTACAGCTCACGGTTGGCCGAAACGCTTGACAATGTTGACTACAGTAACGTTCCATATGCATCTGATAGAATTCAACAACGATATGATAATATTGTTTGCAATATCATATCGTGTTCTGATGAAATATTGCCAAAAACTAAATTTCGTAGGTTTCTTAAGCCTTACTGGGATCAAAGTCTTAAAGATCTTCATGCCATTATGCGTCAGGCGCGTCGGCTGTGGATAGCAGAAGGTCGACCTAGGGGAAATAACTACGATTCATATCGTCAATATAAACGAGCGAAATGTCTCTTTCGTAGTCAACATCGCAAATGTGCTGAAAAATATCTAGCCTCTCTAAACGCAGAAATTGATCAAATTGCCGAAATAGACAGTGCATATTTTTGGAAAAAAATAAACGGTAGACGAAAATTGTCTTTGGCATGTACTGGAAGTGAAATTGAATTTAGAGGGCATATATATCGCGATCCAGAGGAAATAACTTTAGGTTGGGGTGAATATTTTCGAGATTTATATTCAGATACTGAGAGAATACATTTTGATCCTCTATTTAAAAACATCGTAGACTCGCGAGTTCAGGAAATAACGGACGAGTTGTCATCCTGCCCAGATAGGGATTCTATTGTATTCTCTGTTTCTGATATTAAGAGTGTTATAAAAGATTTAAAGTCTAAGAAAGCATGTGGCAGGGATGGTGTCTATAATGAGCATCTAATTTATGGGGGAATCACTCTTTATAGAGAATTATCAATATTATTTACCGATATGTTCAATTTTGGTTTTATACCATCATCCCTTAAACAGGGGGTTATAATAACTTTGCATAAAGGAGGTAGGAAATCCAAAAAGGATCCAAACAACTACAGAGCTATCACTCTGACTTCATGTATTCTGAAATTATTTGAAAGACTAATTTTACGTATGCTATATGATGATATGGAAAAACCCTTCAATATTTTACAAGGTGGTTTTCGACCCTTGACAGGGTGCAACATGTCCTCCTTAATGCTCAAAGAATGTATTTTATATGCTAAGGAGCATCAGAGTAAATTATTTGCTTGCTTTTTAGATGTACAAAAAGCGTTTGATAAGGTCTGGCACAATGGACTATTTCTTAAACTGTATAACATGGGTATCAGATCAAAACTGCTGAGGGTGGTAATTGACCTGCATTGCAATCTGACAAGCACAGTGTTTCACGATGGGTACCATTCTGACTGCTTCCCTGTGCTACAGGGAACCCGTCAGGGTGGTGTCATCTCTCCTTTTATGTATTTGTGCTTTGTTGATGAGCTCCTTAATGAACTAAATGAATGTGGAGTCGGGTTTAAGGTAGATGGAATGAGCCTTGCCTCCCCAACTGTATGTGATGATATGTTACTTCTTTCTCTATCTAAGAATAGTCTTGATAATCTAATGCATATATGCTACCGTTATTCATGTTTATGGCGGTATGACTACTCACCGAGTAAAAGCGCAGTTATTGTTTTTAATGAAACCAAATATTATTACAAGAAGCATCGACGGGTTTGGTATCTAGGTCCAAATGAAGTCACAGAAGGTGAAAATTATAAACATTTAGGTGTTAATTGTAACAAATATTCAGATCTCAGTGTCAATCTTAAAGAGTCTGTTGATAAACTAAAGGGGACTTTTATGAGCCTAGCGAATTGTGGCCTTATCAATGAGCTAAATCCTGTCACATGTAAAAATCTATATTATTCTGTTGTTCTTCCCAAAGCTCTCTATGGCTGTGAATGCTGGTCAAATCTCTCAAGTGGGAATATTTTGATTTTAGAACGTGCACATAGATTTTGTGTGAAATACATGCAGGGCTTCAACATTAGAACCCGCACTGATATTGCTCTAGGACTACTGGGCATGTATTCTCTTGAATCAGAAATCGATTTTAGAAAGCTAAACTTGTTTGGGCAACTCTGTCGCAATGATACTCAATGTTGGATAACTCCACTGTTTCGCTCAAGGCTCAAGTCCTACTTTGAGAATAAATATGATCAAAAAGGCTTTCTCCCAGATATAATAAAATTATTAGAAAAATATGGTTTAATTCAGTATATTGAAGTGTTTAGAACAGAAAATGTATTTCCGGGTAAATTTGCATGGAAGCGCTTACTAAGACAAAGTATTTGTCAGAATGAAGTTGCAATGTGGCATGACAGAATGAATAGCTCTGACTTTTCTCTATTTTACCGGCTACATAATGTACATGAACCACATTATCTGTGGCGCACTGCTAAAGAGTATCCTCAGTATTTCCACTGTTATAAATCAGTAATGCAAATGATAGCAACTATATCTAATAACTTCACTGGCCCTTTTATATGCTCATACTGCAACAGTCATTATGACAACAGAGTATTTCATTGTATCTATGAATGTTCTTACCTCAAAAATGAAAGAGCGATATTATGGAATGATATTTGTAGGCTGAACACAGGTATTTATACGCTATTGAGAAGTTTAGATAGGAGCTCACAGTTACTTGCTCTTTTAGGAGAAAAAATAGTTCCTCTTTTTGATATACTAGGAGATAATGTTCAAGTATTTTGGCACATTTGTATTGTCAACTTGGATAAAATGTGGTCAAAGTATTGTTACAGAAGAATGGTATGATGGCCTGTCGGTTACACGGCGGTCTGTGCAGTCTCGTGTTGGCGTTGATTTGGCGTTGTTACGTTATCTCAACGTTAATACGATGATGTACGTTGTCTTGCATCCGTCAGGAGTATACTATTCTATGCTTACTGTTTATGAAGGAATCTACTAGTCCTCATGCTCACTTAGTGCCATTGTATATTATAAATCTTGTATATATTAACATTTAATGCAAATGATACCTGTATATTTACTGGTATCTGCTGCATTGCTATCTCAATAGGCACGCCTTGAATCGCCCTTGATTCAGCGTCATGACGTTGAATTGAGGTCGATTCAGTCTTGTTTCAACACTGCGTGCCTGTTGGGATGCTGATATACTGTAAATTTGATTTTTCTTCTGCTTGTTCTATTCATTGTATTTTTCATGTTTAACTCTCCATCAGGAGGAAATAAAGAATATCCGTTATGATGATCAAAACAATGACGCCATTGAAATTACTTATCGAATTTAGGAGGAACGTCGT
>JBEVVR010000111.1:0-3827 GCA_040507035.1 Candidatus Thiodiazotropha sp. | reverse complement strand
CAATATTTCGAGTTATTATACAACCACCTTAACTGAATATGTTAATAAATACCTTAAAAAAGGTCAAGGTCATTTTACGCCCTGGATCCAAGGTCACTGGGATTCAATGTTTATGAAACAAAAAGGCCAACCGAGGCCGAATATCATATGGAGGCTCTGTGGGCAGGGTCTGGGGCACATGATCAAGATGGCCACTTTGTTCATGTATGATTTAAAAGAAAAAAAACTTTAAAAAAAAAAATCCCGGTTTCTCAGTTCTGGAGAAGAAGCTTTTAAACGAATTCCACCTACTATATGGTAGGGGCAAGTGACCATGAATACCATTTTGTGTAGGTTTTGGGGCCCATCTGTAATTTTGTTTCAGTGGGCTGAGTGGCTTTAGAGCAAAGGCAGTTTCAAATGAATCAACTTTTTGTTTGCTTGTTTGTTTAGCTAAGCAGAGCTGCAGGCTCTTGGGGAGCTTACAGGATAGACAGCTGGCTGTCGTTCTTGCTTGTCAACGTCAAAAATTGAAACATGGCACTTACTGACAAGCCACTGCAGATATTTTGACAGCATTTTCACAGAAATGTTTCTGGAGTAATCTTTTAAATTCAAGAAAACAGGGCAATGAACATTCAAAGTTGGATAGGATGCATAGGAGGATAACTGAAATAATGGTTGATATCATTTTTGTTCCATAATTATGAGTTCTTGATGAGAAATTAAAGGTTTATTTCATGCCTGTTATTTTTGAGAATTCTTTAATCAAAATTATCAAATTCTAAATAAAAAATCTAACTAGCGTTACAAAAATCCAGTAATAAAAACAGGCTGAGCAGGAATTCTGAATTGAACAATAAAACATACGTTTGATCATACTTTCACGGTTGGTTGAACATGAAACATGTTGATATTAAGTTTCTACTTCCACTTTTCTACTAACTGAATGAAATGGAGTTATGAAACCTTTGATAACTGTAGTGTATTGAGGGTTAGAACAGAATACATTCAAATCTGGTCCATCAGCCAGCTCCCTAAGACCACCGCCTCCATTAGCCAGTCAGTATCTAACATTCCTATCACATATAATGGCCCTGTATAAGATGGCCACCTGCCTAATACAACCAGTATTTCCACTCTTATATATTGAATTAACATGTTAAATGCAGCCAGATCACACATATAAAAAGATGTTTTTCTTCAAAAAAAAAATCTTATTATTCAAACAAGAAAAGTCATTTCTGAAATTCTGATGTTCATTATTTCTATAAAGGATGTCCTTAAATCATACACATTGAATATCAAAAATGCCATTTCTTGTTTCAATAATAAGATGTTTTTTTGAAGAAAAGTGTATTTCAGTATGTGGCTGAAAACAATGTCTTTGAACTCTGATTTTATACATTTTTAGCTCAACAAAGCCAAAGGCTCAGGAAGTCCGTTGTCGTCGACACTCGACAACAATTTCAAACATCATCTCCTCTGAAGCCACAGGGCCAAACAAGGCCATATTTCATATTTAGCATCTAGGCGAAGGGACAATTAAAGTTTTGTGTTTTTTTTATGCAAATCTGTTATCCAAGATGGCCGCTATGCCCATATATGGTAAAAACCCTTCAAAAATCTTCTTCATCAGAACTGCTGAAGGGATTTGGACCAAATTTGGCCTGAAGCATATATCATAAAGCCTACAGAGTTTGCCAAAAATTATGAAAAAATGGTGAAAATTTCTGTTTCAATAGTTTTTCAATGAATGGTATGGAATTTGTGAGAAATGATCAAATGAAACAATTTTTTAAGAAAAATATGCCTTAAGGCATGTATGCCCCTTACTTAAGCCATATACATGATGACAAAATTGCACTTTCAGACAACATCTCCTCTGGAAGAACTAGGCCCTTTGAGCTCATATTTCATATTTAGCATCTAGGCAAAGGGGGAATAAAAGTTCATGTTTTTATGCAAATCTGTTTTTCAAAATGGCCGCCATGTCCATATATGGTAAAAACCTTCCATAAATCTTCTTCTCCAGAACTGCTGAAGGGATTTGGACCAAATTTTGCATGAAGCATGTAAGAACCATGATGATTATATTTCATGTTTTCCGTAAGGTTTGGATGACAAATGACTTCACTATAGCCTACAGACTGGTGAGAGATTGTTCAGATGTATCACCAGTTAACTATTCTGATTCTGACCCTTTCTGAAATGAAAATATTGCGGCAATACTGTTGCATTATTGCCGCAACATGACTTTGTTGCCAAAAATATCAGATGCAGAAAGCTGCAATATTGCCAAACATTCTGGCAACATTTTCTGCAACAAATCAGCTTTCGTTCTGGCAATAACTTCTGTCAATAACTCATTCTGGCCACAATTTGTTGCTGCAACTCTTTCTTTTTGACAACATCTTATTGCCAGAAGCAGGAGCATGCTCAGTGGGAACTTCCTGGGCCACTTTGTTTTTAATTTTGGAGGGAACTTTTTCAAACAAAGAAAATGTTTTTCATGAAAATCTGCAGTGATCAATCACAAAATTGCATTACCTCTATAATTTTGATAAAGGCTAGTTGCCTTAGATACTAAATGTAAACTATTCGATTAAGTATTTTGGCTGAAAATGATTTTTTTTTTTTTTTTGCTTTGTTATTGCCATCCCCTTTTCTGCTGTTAGGATTTTGAAAACTGCTGGTTTGTCGATATTGTAAGCCCTTTGTCCTTCGAGAAATAGTGTTTAACTTGAAGAAGCTTAATTGGCTTATGAGTGGATTCCGTTTAAGAGGTTATTTTCATGTTAAAATTTCTCTTCTACAGAAACTTTGCTTTTCAAGAAGAAGAAAAAATAATAAAAAGAGCAAGAAAAAAAAAATGATTTTCTGGAATTATCTACATGCACGTTTCAGGTTTATTGATACTGTCCTCTGACAAATCAAGCTACACATATTTCTATAGGTAAATGATATGTTTTCTTGAAGATGTGCATTTGTGCAAATTACATCTGTCAGGTAAGACATTTTAATTAATTTCTACAGCTGTATCCACAAATAGCCTCAGTCATGACTATTGCCAGAACAGGGTTTGTATGTATCTCTACTGTATCACCCCCTCTTGGAGATTATGTGCAGGTTTTGTTGCACTACTGCCAGAAATCTAATTTGCATGCGAAATCCAGTATTGCTGAATACTGTTAGAATGTATTGTGGCAATATTGCTGCAGTACTGCTGCAATATATTGCCATAGGCCTCGTATTTTAGTAAAGGGGACTCACTGTGAGCATGAGTGGCCTCAGAATCAGCCAGTAATGTAAACCTGACCTGATACTGGCCCCACACTATATTAACCATTTTTATTTTCAGAATTATAAATAAAACTTAGGTTTTTATAAGTATTTAATACTATTCTTTAAACTATTGATGAATATATTCAATACCATCTGACCATCTGTTGTATTGCCACTCTTTAACCTATTGGCGAAATTAGATTACTGGCGAAATTAGATTACTTGACTTTATATAGCTAAACCACAGCAGAAACCCCCAAAATAGTTAAATTTATTCATTACTTTTTCATCGTTTATTTTATAAGTTCCTTTCATTTTATTATTTTTGTATGCTTTAAACTGATTTTATTTCAAAACACAAACCGTTGTAATCGCATAATCAGTGTGAGAGAAACGCTTTCCCGGTGCGTAGTAAATTTTTCTACTGCCAGAAATGTCCTAGTTTAGTCGCTAGTTTAGTCGTCATCATAAAGAACTTTGCACACCATATAATGAAGTTACGACAGCACGTAATGTAAAATTGACAGGACATAAGCATCAACGGACACCAGATAAACCTGATA
>JBEVVR010000009.1:0-3856 GCA_040507035.1 Candidatus Thiodiazotropha sp. | reverse complement strand
TTACTTCTTTCTTCTTCGAGTGCCTGCGGTCTATTCATTTTCTCCATTAATCTGAATCTAGCTAAATTCCTCTCAATGCCTCCTATTTATTTATTTATTCTTTGCGGCGGCGGGGGGAGGGGGGGGGAAGTTGCCTTTTCCCTTTGGTATGACTGCACATTTTTATACCTTTTCCCTTGTTCTGGCTTAATTGTAAGTCGTCACCGTGACAACCTAAACAAACCATGCATCTCCCATCCTTACCGTGCGCAAACCCTGATCAGACGATCGAGTAAAGCGGCTGCTGCTTAACTATCAGATTACCGTAAAGGCTCTAAAAGTCGGGACATCCAAAATAATCACCGTAATTGTTTTAAACATGAAACGGTTTGGTTTTATAATGTAGTAATTACCCTAAAAGGTGCAGGTAGAAAAGCAAAAAGTGTAGGCCCTGATCAGACTGCTCTTTTGAGAGCAGTCTGATCTGGGCTTGCACTGTTTGCAAAGGACCATCCGTCCCAATATACAATTTTCACAGTAGTCCAAATTTTAGCATGCGTACCGCCCGAGTACCGTGGGCAAACACGGTAAGTACTTATGAGAAATTTGACAAGTGCGCGTTTGTTGATACAATTTCTTTTGGCATGTCACACAGGGTTGTGAGGGCCCACGATAGTGCTTACAAGTTGTAAAAATAAAAATTAATAACGAGCACCAAATTTTGAGGTCTACGCTTTCAAACGCTTATTTTTTGTTTCGCACTTTCTATTGAGTTGATGTTTTTATTTATTTGTTTGATTTAGCAGCTGTCACATTCCATCACGTTTTTCCCGGTTCGTCCGTATGTGTCTTTAGCCACGTGCGTTAGCATACAGCTTGTTATTAGCTCGGCGATAGATGGTTTTTGTGTATTCAAGTTTCGCTAGAAGATGCCAGGAAAAGGAGCAGGCCCAGAAGAACCAATCCCCGCGGCAACACCCTGAGAATCATCCGGCCCCAGGTCGCCCACTGAGGAAGCAAAACACGAATTAAACGTTGGCCCATAAGATTATCAGTTTCCATCTGAGAACCTTAAGTTACTGATCCCTTAAAATGTGTTCCTTTCCCTTGTAACAGGATAGAGGTTCTCTTACGTTGCACTTAGCCCTAAATGGGGATATATGCTGTAACACAGACATTTTTATCGAGAACCTTCATTTAACTAGTTTCGACTTTTGGACACACAAGCTTTAATCAACATTGAATTTATTCAAGGTCATGGCGTTTAGTCTAAGTTGAATAATTCCCTACCCACTTGGGACACAACTTGAATCAACAATGAATCAACCTTTACATTGAACCAAGGTTGATTTAATGTTGAATCAACGTCGTGTTTCTACTTAAGTCGATCAGTCCAGTCATGTTGTGAGTGTAACTAGGGCCTACGGAAGAATTGTCATGACAATCACATTCTTTATTCGTGTTTCGTCATACACTGATTTGGACAGATGCTCGATTGCAGTATTGGCTCGCTGGAAGTGTAGTCCGTCTTCGATGTCAGAGTCATATACCTCGTGACCCAAATATCACCGTTTCAACTTGACAGATGATTTCGTAGAACACTATCGGTTTTTACGTTTCCAAAATTTTCACCATTTACGAAGGGACAAAACTTTGTGACTTCCTGTTTGCTTCCCTGAACGACGTCTTGTTCCAAAATGAAACTTATTGGCGACTGGGGAGCAAAGTCTTCCTGCAATTTAGGAGAATGAGAAAAAGAACGAGCCACAAAAATGCCGGTGCCGACCAATGGAAAAGTAGAAATGAAAATAAAACCCTCTCACTTCTAGGCCTACTTGTAGCATGCGAGACAAAAACTGCAGAGTTGTTTCCAGGCGTGGGCGAATTGCTTTTTGTGTGGAGAGGGGGTGGTACTGAAACTGTACCAATTCACCTTAAAATACTGACAGTTCATGTAATGTAATCAGTCGGAAAAAATAATTATTCGGAAATATGGGACTAAATAATATATTATCATGTTCTCTGAAGGCAATAAGAAATGTCACTTTTGTGACCCATTCATCTTTCTTCCATCGGACAGAAATATCCTTGAAAACTATGTAGAAACTTTCCCTTTTTTTCTTTATTTTTCTTTTCTTTTTATCTCCCTCTTCTTTTACATGTTAACAATCAAAACACTTCAAACCCTCGGATAAACTGAGTAAATCAGTTAAACGCTAGCCTGCTAACTTTGCGGTCCCGGGATCGATTTCAGTTGGAGGCGTATATCGTTTCAACCGCAGACAATGTTCTATTACACTCAGCGTTAAAAAGCACTGCCGAACAAATAGGAAAGACCCATCTGAGACTCTTCTGCGAGGAACAGCCTAAGCCAGCACTGTCCCCATTACTTCGCTATTTATTTCCTTATTATTATTTTCAGTCATTGATAATAAGTTGTTAAACCCAGCAATAACGAAACAACTTTTCTTTTACATGTGCATCTTGGTCAGGGCGTATGCAATAATCAGACTGAGTATTGAATACTTTTAAGGTGAATGGATACACTTTCAGGAGAAGCAAGTCTGCAGTTTTCGATTCCATCACCACTCTCAACTGAGGATAAATTGTAAAAGAAAAGAATTTGCTCCTTTATGAGACAATTCTTTCATTCAAGAGATAGCATATTTTGGTGTAGTCGCCCAGAAAGTAAAGAATTCAGAAAATTTGTCTTTGAAAACAATGGAAGAAAAACATGGTTATGTATACATACAAACGGGTCCATTGCGTCGTTAGGACAACTCTAACGGATGGCTATCAGTTTGGGGCCCTTTTAAACAACATTTCAGCCACAGCTGGCGCAATGTGCTGCGGTTAGACAGAACTCCTCTTTTATCGGGTTCGAATCCGGACCGCAAGTTTAGCTCGCCAAAGCTAATCCCATTCAGCATCAGAGATTTGTATTCCTTTGCAATTAAAAGAAGCAAAAAAAAAAAAAAAGAAGAAGAAAATGCAATCATGTTTTAAAACTGAGTACACTTATTATTTTCCGTGAATTTCTTTGCTGTTAGAAACAGTATGTAATAAAAAAACTGCGGCCATGGATACGTTCCGCTGAGGTGTCGGGGGTAACATCGTTACGAGGATCGAAATACATACACACACAGTATGTAATAAATGCTTTCAGTTTACGCCGTACATTTACTAAAGTATGCTTTTTGTTCGTTTGTTTTGGCAATACTGGATAAAGTGATAACACCGCAATGGGCCTCTCTGTGACCAAAAGCTGAAATTTTAGTAAATGTAATAAGTTACTTGCTGTGACTCTGGATTTTGCAATCTTAGTTTTCTCTTGCTGTAAGTTTTCTTTATTTTGATATAATTTGCCACTTACCGCAGCGTCTCATTGATATTTCCATAAACAACTTCCAAGGTTGAACAGCATTATCATTTTTTATTAGTAGTAGCAATAGTTGTTTTTCCTCACAAGGAATTTCACGACATCTGTTTACTTTCCATGAAAACGCATTAGACATCTCAGAGACAACTCTAACGAGATACATGTACCATAGAAATTCCTCAACATAAGTTTTGTTAACATAAAAGATCACCATTAGATACTACATTTTAATTCGTTGCTAATGAAATGCCATACCCAACTGCAATAGGCTGAACCTATAATTAGAAAAGATGTGCTCAGTCGGAAGTTTTAGAAACGATGCAGTATATCTAGATGACATCGGCTGTCAATATTTGAAGAGTAAAAGTGTATAAATTTATTATGGCATAGGCGATAAAAAAAGAAAGCCTGGAGTTGACATCCTATACAGCTGTAGCTAACCCGAGCCTTCTTGAACTTCAAAAAGCCTTTGAGAAGTGTCTTGTGGAAAGAGACCAA
>JBEVVR010000186.1:0-3860 GCA_040507035.1 Candidatus Thiodiazotropha sp. | reverse complement strand
CAGATCCATTATCGGTACTTGGCGGATGTTATGAATTGGCCGAAGGATTCACACCAGACAATAACACTCGTATAGCCTTCCGGATCGATACCTGCAGGAACATCTACAATGAAGTTCTCGAAGGTCCTGACGTCTCCTACACGAACCATATTGGGCTTTAGACGATTGAACTCTGACTCGGTTTCAACAAATTCCGGGGAAAGATAGAGCTTGTAATCCGGGCCAGGGGCGAGCTTCCCCATCAGCGTGATGGATTTGGCGCCCACTGAGACCCTCCCCTCCCCCCAATGCAGTGCGTCGCTGTCTTTAAGATCTCTCTTGAATTCCGCTGTATACCTGGCATTGGAGGACATTGCCGTTATCTCGGATTCACTGGGCGCAGGCGGCGCTGTAAGAATGGGTAGCGCATAGATCCCGAGCCCGAACCCTGCCGCGCCCACAAGGCCGTGGGATGCAACAAGCAATACCAGTCTACCTAGTTTCATTGTCTCTCCACGAATATGCTGCTATGCCTGGTCGTCAAATGAATAGAGCACCCGTCTGGTTATTTATAGCAAGACTTCAGCTGAATTGGTTAAAAGACACAAATATGGCGAGTCAATAGGCTAATCGATTAATGATTGAGAACAGGCATTTGCCCAGTACATCTTGCACTTTAGCTAGAAAACCGACATTGGTCGGTTTGCGACAACTAATAGCCTAGTCCGTCAAATATCATTCACTTAAAAACCCTTTCGCGACCATAGTCCTTCTCTGTATTGATCACCTACCATTTTCGTCAAAACCACACATTGCCAGGAAGTTTTCCATTATGCGCAGGCCGTCATCACCGGAAACCTCAGGGTGCCCTTGAAAACCGTAAATTGGCTTCTCTATATGTCGCATGGCCTCGTTTGGGCAGGCCTCTGAATGAGCTAAAATCTCGAATTTCTGCGAAGGACTGGGAACATGGAAACGGTGTTTTTTCTGAATCACAACCTCGTTCTTTCCAAGTCCCTTGAAAATGGGGTCATCAACCACATCAAGAAACACACGTTCCTTCCTGGCTTGATAATCATGCATGCGTTTGATCTTTGATTGATAAGCGGCTGCAATAATTTCGTGGCCCAGGCATAGGCCGATGGTGGGAACGTCCAGATTCATGAGCGCCACATAGTTTGCTGTCAGATTGAGTGGCTCATAGGGGTTTCCCTTTCCTCCGGAAATCATCAGCCCCTGAATACCGGGCAATCTCCGGAAGTCTATCTGTTCGTTATGCTCCACAATGAGATGGGGAATGTCGCAATCGTCAAGATAATTGCGTTTAAATCTCCTCAAATACTGACTTTGGTTATCTATTATCAACAACATTTAGCTTTGCCTTCTTAATCAGTCTGGACTTGCAGAAACTCAGCCAGTAATAATGTGCGTTGCACAAGACTGATGCGCGACACGGCCTCCTGTCCCGTATAAAGGCGGCGTGCTACAGGGCCCACACCACACACCACGGGTACTTGGGGGGGTACAAGCCCGGCAACCGATGGCCATAAGCTGGTTTCAGTATTGATAGGTATCTCCCATTCCGTAGCTACATCGCGCAAACGCTTCAGTAGCGCACCATTGATCCGGCGTGAGGGCATTGAGGGTCTATCGGATAATAGGGCCAGTTCGGCTTTCGTCTTCTTCAACTTGTCAATAATGCGCTGTTCTAACTGATCTGCCGCCCGCTGATTGGGAAAAGATGCCTGTAATGTCGCTATGACCCTGTGGGGCAATAACCTCGGATAGGCATCGCTGCGAATATCCACTGTGGAGACCGCCAAGCGCTCCTTTCTATTGCTGAGCTGCGAGATGTCCTCCAGAGCGCTCAACACTTGCAGCATCACCTCCGGTTGTTTTTCCGCTTGCCCCAGTTTGCGTGGTTTACCCTGGAAAAAGGCACGATAGCGACGTTGTCCCCGGCGCCCTACTACTACACTGTCATCGATATTACCGGGGCGTAATATAAGAACCTCCTTGGCCTCGCTCGCAGCACGGGAGATAAACTCGGCACTTTCCTCACAATCTCGCCCCTCGTCTGCGTATAACATCACACCCAGCGGTATGCTCTTGAGTTTTCTGGCCCGATGCAGGGCGCGTAGTGCATACTCCAATTGCACAAGGGGCGCGCGCGAAGCTCCTATCCCCTCTCCATAGAGCCATTCGGGATCCCGGTGGAAGTGTTCTCCACCCATGGCCGAGTTGAATGGAACATCTATGTGACAAAGCAGCAACGACCCGTTCTTGACGCCTTTCATAGACTCCCAACACCAGACATGGGGAGCATCGCTCAGCTCGCTGACGGGTGACAGACCCAGCTCGCTCATGATTTCACTTACTTGCTTGGCCGCTTGCCGTATACCAACCGGATCATTGCTATGACTGGAGCATCCAACCCAATGCTCCACCCTTTTTTCCAACTGATCGCGACGTTCTGTCAGATAGCCGAATACGCGTTCCGAAGGAGTTTTACGAACGCGATGAAGCTCGGGGGGGTTCGGGGTTCCGAAATAGCGTGCCGACGCCACCTCGACCAAGCGGTTTACCAGGCCAGTAAAGTCCAAACCTTCCGCATCAGCGGCAGCCACATAGGATCCGTGCTCACCGAGGCTTGGCAGGCTGTTGACCTCCAGTACGTAGAGATTGCCGTCACTGTCCATGCGCATGTCGACGCGGGCGCAGTCATAGCAGCCCAACACGATAAACGCTTTTCTGGCAATCCCCTGAGCCCTCACTATGGTTTCTGAATCCACTGGCGCGGGGCAGATTACACCGATCTCTCTGCCCGAGGTTCGGCGCTTGTCAGCTTCTGTGTAGATGTTTGGACCACCCTCGCCAAAACTGAGCTCTGCTGGTTGAAAGGTCTCTAGCGTGGAACCGTTCCCTAGCAGACCAATATTGATTTCCCGACCCTCGATATACTGCTCGGCCAACACAGGTTGTTCATACTCTTTAAAAATCACACCTGCAGCTTTGCGCAGCTCCTGCTCATCATTGACAATGCGAATGCCAAACGAGACCGCCTCGTTTTTCGGTTTTACAATCAATGGGAAATTGAGATCCGGCATTTCGAAGTCGGGCGCATCGAGTACCACAAAAGCCGGTGTCGGCACGCCGTTCTGTACGAACAGCATCTTCGCGACCACCTTGTCCAGCGCCAGAGAGTGAGCCAGGGGACCGGAACCGACATAGGGCACACCCACCATCTCCAGGATACCCGGCACATGGGTATATCGAGCTTGACCCTGGATACCGTAGGAGAGATTAAAGGCCATGCCCGGCCGCTCGCCAACCAGTGTGCGGGGCATGAACTCTTCGAGACGATCAATCAAATCCTTGTCGCCTTCAAAAGCCTGGACCTGATGCCCCCCCTTTTTCAATGAGTTGACGATTCGGCGGATGGCCGCCAGACCATACTTTTCCCTGTTAGGCTGACCAAACAGGTTGATGACCTTTTGCGACTCACGATTATAGATGACAGCGACTTTCATTCAGGTGTTTCCAAAAAGAAATAAATACCCTAAACCAGAATGTCTACGGCTGAGGCAGCCTTAGTGTAGACGGCTCATTTTCTGTCACTTTTTTATCGTCGTCTATATATTTTGATCAACTGGATTTTTCAGGAGAGATAGTCCGCTTTCAGCCGGAATTAGTCTAATTGATGGATTCGCTGAGCAACTTTAAGAAGAGATGGGCGATGTTGGCGGGTGTGCCGATAAACTAATCGGAGCGTAGGCGTTGGTATTCACCTGCAATGTGAAGATATCCGGTCGTGAATAGTGACCGACAACATCCAATGTCCTGCGAGCCAAGGCGGCCCGTTCGGTGTCGATTTCAGCATA
>JBEVVR010000072.1:0-3871 GCA_040507035.1 Candidatus Thiodiazotropha sp. | reverse complement strand
GCTGGTGGCGAAGCAATCTTCGATCGAATTTTGCATACCGGGTACCATGCCATGAGGTTGTAAAACACTTTCCAAATGGCCACTTATTGACGTCGAAAGCCAATCAAAAGGCACAGGACAATCACGGTGAGTCTAAACACCCCACGACACCCCAAGACACCCCACGACACCCACCGACACCCCACGACACCTAAATATATGTGTATTTACCTTTAAGATTAATGAAAATGTATAATCCTCATTTTCGACCCGACGTTATAATGGCGTTCTATGGAAAACGCACTCTTTTCGCACGTCTCTCTTAGGTAAAAAAACCTTTATGCTGAGAAAACTAAACACATTTTTTTCTTCAAAAACTCACACACAGTATGGCCGAAAGATAAAAGTTTATGAACTAGTCATTTGTAATCACTGTCCTCCTCCAACCCCCACCCCATCTAGGGATAGGGTGGAGATGGCGAGGCTAAGATGCAGGGCAATAAATTTTTCATTGTCACCACAGTGGCAGGGAATTGCCGGGGTTCTAACATTAGGAAATTATCCCTGTGGAGATTTCTGTTATACAGAACGGGGGAAAAGAGCAGGGTTATAACCATCAGCATGTCCCCACAAGGTGGGGCTTATACCAGGGCACTAAAATATGAAATGCTATTAGCCCCGCTATTCCCCCTAGGTGGGGAAACAGAGGTTACAAATGACTCAGACTGGTGCATTACATTAAAGAGGCCACCAACTTAACTTTCGATCAAACTGCACAAAATGACCAGCTTTCTGTCTCTTTAGATTAACGTCGCCAATGCCAATGGTGACGTTAACGTTAGTAATCTTTTCGCGCCAAGTATCGCTTTTTTACCTTAATTACTACCTATCTATGAGGTTATAATAACGCCACGATATTTAAAATGCAGTAAAGGCATGCATTGTAAATGACCTTCTTGCTTTACTTTTTTAATTACTCTTATTTTTTCTGCGTATGAAACAATTACAGTCGAAGCGTAACTTTCACACATGCATTTGTATACTATAGGAACAGTAAATGCTTACATTAGCCTGGCCATATCATACACTCGTATGTGCACTTTGTGCAAAATATTCTCAGTCTGCGGCACTTAAACTCAAATATTCAAACCTACAATATTCCACTAGAAAATTCATGCCTTGACCAGATGACCAGATTGCGCATAAGATAGAAATAGGCGAAACGGGGGTAGGAGAAATAAAAACATAAGAACGTGTGTTCCGTGGCCAGAACGTTAAAACATAAAGGAGAAATAAAAACATAAGAACGTGTGTTCCGTGGCCAGAACTATAAAATCTACAAACTGCGTTCTGTGACTAGACTGAGCAATAATCAGAAAGAGAGAGAGAGAGAGAACAAGACCGGCTTGGTCGAAAAAGCAATCTGCCTATGACGTGCGCAGGTCGCTGAAAATGCGTACATACCATCGACAGCCTATCTATAGGTTCAGACAGTCCATGACATTTGCAATTGGCAGTAACCGTGCATACCATGACCAGTCTCGTTTCTTTTTCAGTGTAGCTTTGACAAGCAATCTGTAAATAACTACACTGAAATGGATGAAATGAGCTTCCAGTTTCTTCTGTTACTTTAAACCGACAGGAAAGGGGACGTGTGAAAGAGTATGTTACAAACTAATGACAGTCTTTCGCCAGTATCATTATTAGACTTCATTTTCAAGTGCGCGATGTATTAAATAACTAAAAGAAAGACGAAAAATATACAAAACTACTACAAACTAAATATATGTTCAATATAAAAAAGAATGAAAACTTCTTATTAATATACAGCACGCGTCAGTCATCTACTCAAATGCAAGGTGTGATAATCTCATTAAAGCGTGTGATAATCTCATTAAAGCAAACTACCGATATT
This sequence comes from Candidatus Thiodiazotropha sp., assembly GCA_040507035.1. GTDB lineage: Bacteria > Pseudomonadota > Gammaproteobacteria > Chromatiales > Chromatiaceae > Thiodiazotropha. The sequence goes on along the minus strand of JBEVVR010000072.1, from coordinate 1,977 downwards.
CGATATTTGACATTTCAAGTGACAGTTGGATCACGCGCCGTTAATCCTATTGAAATTTATCAAATCGCCGAACTGATGATGTTAACAACTGAAAAGGAACATTATGTTTGAAGAATTATTATAACAAATTCTTGGGGGTACCAGATAATTCTTAATTAATCAGTACTGCATAATATAAAGAAAACGGCATGGAAGATGAAAAAAAATCTTCCTTTAATACAAAAAAAAAAAAAAATCATTTCGCGAAAGCATCACCAATATACCAAACTGGTCTTTATCAACTAATATATAATCATTTTACTTCAAACTTACAGTAAAATATATAAATTGATCTTCCATTCGTAAACAAACTCTTCCTTCTGCGAAATAAATCTTCCTTTCGTAAACAATTCTTGATTTCGCAAAAGGAACCTCTCTTTCGCGAAAGGAAGCTTCCTTTCGCAGTTTAGCTACACCCCATCACAGATAAGCAAGCCTTATTCGGGCTAGCTACTGCGTCTGGTCAGATTCTATACAATCTGCTTCTCCAACATCGTGATATACGAGGGTTGATCCAGAAGTAATGTCAATGAGGCTATAAAATCGCGTAAAATGAAAAAAAAATGACAAAAGCTCATATCCAAGTACCTAAGTCTATTTGCAATGTAGTCTGAAAATTTCAGAAAAATACAGTGTATGGTTATCGAATTATCAAGATAGGCAGAAGGCATGGTAACGACACGTGCCGCACGTCAATGACGTTATATAAACGCTTAAGACAAAGTTTTGATATTATGACATGTCTAAAATAGCTTACTGCCTATTCAAGCATAGTAATAATGTCTGTTCAGCCACGTTTATCTCATTTTTCAATATTATTTGACCGGCCCAGCAGCTCATATTCAAGTCTTTACACAATATTCGAATTGCAGAACATCAGTCTTCATTTATGGGGTCTAAATCAAAAGTGACGTTCTTGTCTGACATTACTCATACAGGTCTGTCCGCATGGAGCTAGCTTAGACCCTTCGGTACCCTTAAAATCACATAGCGAAGATTCTGATCAGATTGAGTGGATACTCAGGATGATTAGAGTTTTCGCTGAGTGTGTATGCCAATTTTTATGTTTTCTTGTGTCGAGAATATTTTAGAAAGCAAACGAAAGAATTATTTGGGGGAAAAAGAGATTAAAGACAAATATTCTTGTTTAAAAAGGTAAAGGTTTCCCATAGCCTAACAACCGTTGGGGCAGTGGGGGTTAGAGTCCAACTGTGTCTTGGGCACAGCTGATGAAAGGCGGAGCCCATCCCTCTTCTTTTGCTGCCTTAGCCTTCCCTAACTCGAAAAAGGTACATATTTACTGCTGTGTCGACAGAGACAGTTTTCCAGTTGTCGCATGGTGAACGTGAGTCGCGAACTCACGACCTTACGGCAACTTTCTGCACTATAACTGAGCTACTCTAACCATCTTTCCTCTTGTTTATTTGGTGCTATAATCCAATTAGGCAATACTTCAGTAACAGTGTCATTTTGTCAAAGGGAATATCCCTTCTCACATAGGTAATGGCATAACAGGGTCATAAAACCAATAAAGACTGCGGGTGTCTGCTATATAGTTGAGAAAAAAAATAGTAGAGTACAAATGAATAAAATTGAGCCATGGAAGGAGCGCCTCCCCGTGGTGTGGCCTGGATGCAAATGAATAATTGCAAAGAGAAAAAAATCAAATTGTCTTTTTCTTTGGCTTTCGTCCATTTGTAAATGAACGCTCTTTAATCCAAGCAACTTGATTTTATCATAGATCTCAATCTACATAAAACAATGTCATAGTATGATATTTAAAATGCCGTTGGTAATATAAGCGCTGTGTATGCTTGTAACATGCTCATTATCACTGATTTATATAAAATATGATACTCATAAATTATAAATATCCTTTTTTTTACCCTTATTTAGCCTGTATATATCATAATCAAGGTGTCGTGGGGTGTCGGTGGG
>JBEVVR010000011.1:0-3892 GCA_040507035.1 Candidatus Thiodiazotropha sp. | reverse complement strand
GCAATTTTTAATTGGGATTTACTGTGTTATTGATGTATTTTGACAGCCTTTGTGCATGTATCAAGTGTGGATTGACATTGATGTAATAATGAAGTAGCAAGACAGAAAAAATACCCTAAAGAATATTTGCACTTACATGCAGGCGAAAAAAAAAAAAAAGAAATGCATCCAAGAATAACCAAACATTATGGTTTGCACGGTAATAACAACGTAAACTACTTTGATGTTAGAAGAAGCCAACAAGTATCTAGTAGCTATTAGCCGAGTTTTAAGATTTTTATTTTCGTGTTATTGGTGGGGAAAAATCAGGCACTGTATATTTTCGTACATCGTTCCAGAGAATATAAGTTGCTTACATGTACACACTGGTCGTCTTATATTGTTTCTTTTTATTTCGTTACAATATATTTGCTACGTTAGCATGCGGACTCAAGTTTAAGTATGTAAGGTGTAGAAAACAGACGCGACAAAATATAAGTAAACCAGCCCAGGAAAGGCCAAATCACAAAATGCAGTTCACCTAAGATACAAAACGGGGGAAGAAACACAAGAAATAAAACGAAAGAGCACATTTTTGCTAATAGGCATACCAGTGCAACACAGAGGATCTGTACATAGGTACAAACCTCCAAAAGCTATATAAGCTACATGTAAGCATACAAAACATATGTGTTACCTACTTTCTACTATTCTAAGCCAACAACAATTCAAGAAGCAAAGAGAACAGCTAAACAGGCAACCTCAATATAACAAACATGACGAACGGGATCCGCAGCAGAAGCTTTCGTCTTGAATCGTAGAGTAATTTATGCTATTCTTTGTGTGTGTGTGAGTGGGGGAGCGGGGCTTAAACTGATTTTGTACACAAAATCATGCACTCCCTTTTTGCAGCTCCACAAACGATTAGATGCAAAGTCGTAAACAGGATTCTACAAAATTTTGATTCAGATATTTTAAACAAAAAAAGAAAATAAAGTTTTTAACAGTCTAGTCCATGGTTGTCATTGACACATCACGTATGTTACAGAAATAAAATCCACTAGTATAGAATTCAGTATCCGAATTTGAAGGTTAAATGAAAGTTTATATATGCTTACATAACTGAACATCAAATATCATTCAACTTAAAAAGTTTGCCTATCATAGACTAAACTGCTCTAATCAATATTGGAAACACTGATTTTAGCATGATGACACTTACCGAAACTTAATCCTAATTTAAACAATTTGCTGGACGATATCAAGATATTTAAAGCAGAAAATAACAGGTTCTTGATACATTCACTGTCACCGGTTTAACTTGTTTTAAAAGTAACCGTGTTAACGAGGAACCGTGAAAAATTACGAAATTATTCAGGGTATTTAAACTATGATAACTTGTCTTTGTCATGTCTGGCAGTTATACTGTGTAACATATTATTGAAGCTAACATTATTTCATTAACTGTAAAACAATACTATTTTTATATCTGTTTTATACAATTTGCTTTCAAACACTATATGCATGCATGCATCTAGCCTTAATTATTTAGTATTAACTTATGATGCGCATTTAAACATTATACATGTACTTAGATCAGCATTGAGCATAAAATCTCAACAATAAAGCCAGGTATTTTTAAAATAAAGTATTTTGATGCAGCACTCCAGCCAGAATTCCGGATAAGATTGGGTACAATTATACCTATTTCTCCATAAAAGTACTTCACGACCCTTTATTAGACCCGCCTTGGTTAGACAGTTCTAATGAGGGGTCACTAAGACTGTTTCAAGGGGAAATCAGATTTTTTTTTTTAATTATTATCTATCAAGCATCTCAACTAAACGTATGACTCCACCTAAACGTAAATTTTAAGCCAAGTTTCAAAATACTTGGATACATGTATCATATTTGACCAATAAGTTGTGTACCCTTTTAACGAACTGATTAGTGTTTGGGTTACGTACCAATATTATTTACCTGCTAAAATGTTATCAACGTTACCCATCTGTAGCGCTCTCAGTAGTTATACTGTAAACTATTGTTGCTGGGACGCGGTAAAGTCATAAAAAAGTGAATAAATAAATAAATAAATAAGCTGCCTGATCATTAGTTTCTTTAGCTGTGCAATTTTAGTGCTGAGTATAATGAACTTTGTAATTTACCACTTTCCCGCCCCATTGTATTTTCTGCACCCAAAATATCACAAAGTAATCATTTCTGCTTACAGTAGGACACCAGTTAAATCTCGTCGGCACTATTCAGCAGTTGAGTTGAAGTTGTGAAAACATGAAAAAATATTATTTTAATAAATACAATTTCGAACAGGATTATCTTGATTAGCTGTAAGACTTAATGACTAGTTCGTAGTTTATACTAAATACTTCAATGATATGCGGGCCAACGACATAAACTATTGTAGCAGTACTTTAAGTTTGTCTTTGGAACTTATTGTTAAGCAGTAGCTGTATTTTTAGTTTCTTTCTCACTCAGATATGCGTTTTCTTGTTGTTTTTTTTTCTTTGGTGGTGGTTGGGGTTGGGGATGGGGGTACATAAACAAAGAAACGCTTTAAATAATCAATATAATGGCAAGTTTTGTAATGTAAATTACTAGTAACGCCGCAGTTTTGTATCATAAAGAACAAAGTACATGAGTTAACAAACTGTCATTTGGTATAATTCCTCTGAACAACACGCTGTTTATAATATCAATAGTTTTATTTTCTCGGAAATAATATCTATTTCTCTGTTTAACTTTTTTTTCTTATGCTTTATATAAATATATATAGAAGTCACGTATGTTGGTGCAATAGGAAGCGTCAAAAAGAATTGATTAACTGTAAAATTGTGTACTAAAATGTGTTGAGCTATACTACATGGAGAAAGAAATAGTAAAATTAATTCTTTGTTCAACATATGTCAAGTCGCTGCAAGACACATTGCACGTCTGAGGCATTTTTGGGGCCTTCCTCACGTATACAACGCAGCTCATCAGATCCTAAAACCCACTAGTCAAGGTCGCTAGATACCTAAATCAACAACATGCGTTAAAACTTACCTAAATAAAGTATTTATGAGAGTTTCCTGTAATTCAACGACGGACATTGTTAAGCAGTTATGTAACTGCATACGTTTTAACTTATTGTTTTCTACGTTATCTACAGAAGTAGCCAAGACTAATGATAGCAAATCAACGAAGTTATAATACTTGTTACATTTAAAGATGATTTTGATAAAGGGATCAACTAAATTAAGAAAACAAACTGCTTCAGACTTAAAATTATTAAAATTTAGGGAGTATACCCATAGGTAACGTCTATAACGGAATGTAACGGACTTACAGCAATATTGCCAGAAAGTTACACAGTATCAATCGTTAGCGGTATAATAGGTCTGTGGCTTAAGAAAGTTGTTTGCTCGAAACTTTGCACAAATCAACAAAAGCACAAGGAGAAAGACAGTCGAGCAGTTTTAAGCATTTCAGGGGTACCAAGTTATCTCCCTTGATTGCAGCATCCGGATCCACTTTTCAGGACCACATCATACCCTAAGTTGAAGCCGGGATAATGAGCTTTTGATATATAGTTAATTCATCCTTTCGAATTGCCGGGGCATTAAACTCGAAAAATAGGCCCTTTTTGAATTTCAGCGTCCTGACTATATATTTTTCTAATATACGGTTGATATAATTATTATTCTTTTACGACAGCGTGGACCTTTTTCTTACATCTAGAGTAACGTAAAACTGTGACATTCTGTAGCATATTAGTGGAACACAGTCTATAAATTAACCCAGGTTTTAAGATTTTGTTTTAACACAGAACAGATGGGAAAATTGCTAACAGCGAGCAGTTCTCGGTGTATAGAAATACACTGGAACAGTGGCGTTTTCATTTAAGGTGGTGGTTTGT
>JBEVVR010000061.1:0-3952 GCA_040507035.1 Candidatus Thiodiazotropha sp. | reverse complement strand
GATTCGTATTTGCGTATTGCACTTCTCTCACATGTTTCGGAAGAAAAACGTGCGTTCTGCCTGAATGAGCAGTAGAGTCACAAAATTAGGTTGAGCAAGTGCGTGTGAACAAATTCCTGAATGGCCATGATTAGCAAAAGCTGCGGATAAATTAGTAAATAAATACATATATAATTTAAACAAACCTTACTAAGTTTACAGAAGTTTGAAGGTACGTATCCTCATAATATTATTTTCTAGTCAAGCTCGAGCGAGGTGAAATATTTGAGGTTATTGTCCCACATAAACGTGTCATAGGACCCCACTAGGAGCGCTTAAAGGTGGCTTACCACTAAATATTCATGAATCACGCCCCGCCTCTTTGGGGGAGAAGTTTCAGTCTAGAAGAGAATGGTAAGAATGGCCACCATTGGTCAGGTAACTAATGTAAACAATCGGTAAATAAAATAACAGAGCTAGATGAAAAATATTTAACAGCAACATTGATTTTTGTAAGTATCCGGTGGTTTTATAACACTAACAAGTTATTAAAATAACACGCCAAATTTACCGCAGCCGCTGGGGCTACGTGTTCAGGTTAAGGTAGCGGCCTCCGGAGCAGGGAAGCATGTGCGTTTTTTCCTCTTAAAACCATCGGCTAGAGCCATGCTTCGAAATGAGGTATAAATTTTGAAACTTGTATGTGGGGTTTTCTGCTCACTAGATTAAACGTTAGTACTGTCGCCTATGGAAAACTAATTAGTGGTAAGCTACCTAAACAAACCGATCCCAGTGAGACCCTATACCACGACATAGAGGAACATCAGTTTATCCGATTCTCGCTCGAGCTCTTATCAGACTAATCAGTATTTCACACATCAACTGGAGAAAATTGAATATAAACTAACCTATAGCACTAACATAACTAACCGACGTTAACACCATCCCAGTGGGCACTCAACGTCGACAGTGAGCGCCCAATCAACGCCCATTCAACGTCATCGCGTTGAATAAAAGTCGATCAAGCACCGCATCAACGCCTCATGCCCAGTGGGGTGCTGTCTTAAAAACTCCAATCCGGCTTATTCACGTGACAGTTTAGAAATACAAACGTTTCCGTACCTAGTTTAGTGCGACAGATGCGCATTTCTGTATTTAACTTCTTCAGTATCGCTAAACCCCAATATTAGAACAATATTTACAAATTACGCTTAGTTTTTTACAATTTCTTGCACATTAATAGATACTGTGAATCGAAATCAGAATATATCGTTAGTATTTAATCTTAACATAAACCGCATTTAAGCAACTATCAAGCAAGTATGCAAAGTCGAAGCGAAGCCCGTGCTCTTATCAATACAAATTCAACAAAGAACAAACGTAACATCAGCGTCAGTATAGCACATCGATGTTACACTGCCAGAGTTGATTCTGATACTAAATATTTCACTAAATTTTAATCATAAAAGTTACCGCATTTAAGCTCCTACCAAGCACGTATGCAACATCGCTTAGCTCGTATCAAGTCGACTCGACGTCAACGCTGAGTCAACATCGCGTCAGGGTCAGTGCACTGCATTGACTCTGAAGCAACATTGGATCAGCGTTGATTCCTCGACCAGCTACAAACCAACACCAATAAAGCACCAAATATATATAAAAAAAATTATACATACCATCTAGACATAATTCAGATGATTAATTTGACAAAATATTTGCAGTTTCTTGCACATTCAAGGATTCTGTGAATCTACAGCAAAAAAAAAAAAACAACCACTAAGCAGGCATAAATAGAGGATATTCAAGTTTTTGGAGTGAATATGATTTCCATTTAATCGAGCGAAATGAAAAAAAATGTATATTCCATGAGTGCCGAAGGCACAATTGAAATATATATATTTTTTTTCACCTCACTCGATGAAATTAAAATCATATTCACGACAAAAACTTGAATTTTCTTTTTATTATATTATATCCACAATTGTAAGCCTCAGTTTTACGCCAACGTTACTGCGTAGTTGTGACGTTGTTTACACGAGCGTCATGACGTCAGCCTTGTCATCGTGCAAATGAAACGCATAAGACGTGCAAATGAAATGCATGAGAAATTGGAAAACTTTATGGGTTCAGAGCGTGCATACGTTCATTTGCCTCTCAGTATAGTTTCAGAAAATATTTGCGTTTCAACATAGGGCAGAATAGTCGTTATAGTCACGGGATTTTCCGATAATCTTCGAGCGGGCCGGAGATAAGCAGTTACCTTATAAGGTTCTCAATTTGATAGGAAAATGTATAGAAGTGCATAAATAAATTTCTTTTCCTAATTTAATATTTTTCCGACATTAAATTATAACGTCTAGCATCAAGAAGCATTTCAAGCCCTTTAATCTGGTATAAAATCACAGAAATACATGAATGGGAAGTTTCTTCCATTTGAGCCCAAAGTCATCTGTCTATAACTCCGATATTTCTTAACAAATTTTATTGAAATTACGTCAGTCTTCGTTTTTGGACATAAATAACATTCCTATATTTGCAATTGCCAATCTTTTATATCGTATGACCAGAAAGTTAGTATTCTACTGATTACAATGATGTATCTTTTACACATGTAGCTAAGCAGGAAATTTCTTCCCTTTACGCCTGATTTGTCTAACTTCGAACTATTACCTTGAGCGAAAAATTTCTTAGTTCTAAAAGGCGTTAAAACGTTGGGAAGGGAAACAATTTCATTTGTAGCCAACGGCTCAAATTCACTGGTAGTATAGAGTTATCAGTTTGAACTCATAACGCGATTTGTCCGAGATGTTACTGTACTTTTGAGCAAGTTGCTGCCATGAAAGCTGCACTGCATATAAGTGTGCAAATTAGTTTCTACAAAACAGAACAAATAACTAAGTCAATGCATATCTATCTGGACAAATAACCAAGTCAATGCATATCAATTCAAACATAAGAATAGACATTTTTCGTAAAAGCTTGTCCACATGCTTGTAAGAGCATTTCATAAACAACTTTTTATCGAAGTGCTCCCATAAATGCGCAAAAGACTTCTAGAGAGAAACACCATTCAGTCTGAGCTTTTTTCATTATACCAGTCATACTTCAGATTGTGTTTTTTTCGCCCAGCCTCACTAAATCACGCGATTAGTAGCCATAATTCTTTGATGCCTTGTTCAGAACAGGCAAGGAGGCTGAGACTCTAAGCATAAAATTTCTGTTGCTGCATTAAAATTGAGACTTATTCAATTAATTTTAACTTTATGTTTAATGAAAATTGTTAGCTAGTCGGACAGTATTTTTCAGCTATAATGTCGCTAACGATGTTGTACAGTTGGCGCTAGCCGGACAGTTAGCCAGAGCTGACTGGTGCAGTTCGGGCGACCATAATTTGACGTATCCAAATATTTGGAAACTGGCAGCTATTAGATGCCGAAGATTAAATGTGTCTCAAAGATTTCACGTTTATATTAGTAGACATTTTGCATCTGTTTCGACATTATTGACCTTGATTCACCGTCCTGACGGGCGGCAGAAAAAGCAAAATCACTGATTGAGCAGCACAAGACGATGTCTACATAAAAACGGCATCAATATATGGGCAAATGAGACTAATACAGGAAAACTACATCCAGTTCTCTCCACGATGCCGAAAACCGCTTTGTAAATGGCTGTTTCTTTGTTTACTTACCTTTGAAAATTGTTCGAGCCATACGAATGTTTACTTGCCGCTATTGACTTTTCGGGTGTACAGATGATGGCGCTTCCGATTTTGATCACTGTACGGTTATACACAGTGTGTACGGGACTCCATTGCAAATAGCCTTTCATCATCACCTTCCCATCCTCCTCCTGTGACTGAAAAACTGAAGCAAGGGACTTAACCCATAAAGCGCCAAGCAAAATTGCTGCAGACGACACTTTAATTTTTTCGGTAACTGACAACTGCCCTTCTTGAATTAGCGGAAGGAGA
>JBEVVR010000101.1:0-4020 GCA_040507035.1 Candidatus Thiodiazotropha sp. | reverse complement strand
GCCAAAGTTAAAGCAATAAAATGTTTCATGGTACTTTTCTGATGACAGCGGAACAGCATCAGTGACGTAATAACGTAGTAGGCGACAGTCATGGTGGTGTTCAGTAGGCGACAGTCATGGTGGTGTTGTCTTGTATGTGAAAGACACTTTGCATTACATAAGGCGTCACGATCTAGAACCTGCAGGGATTGAATGTCTGTGGATTGAGGTTAATCTTAAGCACAAAAAAATTCTTTTTGGATTGTTCTACAGGCCACCTAATTCTGACTCTGTATATTTTTCAGCTATTGAAGATTCAATATATCTTGCAGTTGACACTGGCATAAAAGACATTGTGATAACAGGAGATTTTAATTATAACATGCAAAACATACAGTCCTCAGCGAAAATTAAGAGTCTATGTGAGCAATTTTCTTTAATACAAACCATCAACGATTCAACTCATTTTACTGAACACTCTCATTCCTTAATTGACATAATTCTTACTAATAACGTAAATCATCTTGTTCTGAGTGGAGTAGGGGATCCCTTCTTAAACCAGGACATTCGCTATCACTGTCCTATATTTGGTATTTTTAACTTTAGTAAATGTAAACGCAAATCTTACCTTCGACATACTTGGTCATATGACCGAGGTGACTACGCTCTTCTCAGGCAGAAAGCTGCAGAAACCAACTGGGAAAATTTATATGATCCTGATGTTCATAAACACGCACAAAACATATCGCATCATATTATTTCTATATCTAAAGAATGTATACCGAATAGACAAACTAGAATCAGACCTGATGAGCCGGTATGGATGAATTCTAATATTAAACGATACATCCGCAAACGTAAACGAGCCTATAAAAAAGCTAAGGGAAGCAACAATAACCACCTCTGGCAAAACTTCAGACACTTAAGAAATACTGTTATTGATATGATTAGAAAATCTAAAAATAAATGCAAAGAGAACATAACAAACAGGCTAAAATCTCAAACCTTATCATCGAAGGACTGGTGGACGACCCTTAAATCTGTAATTTCTCAAAATTCTAAAACTTCTATCCCTCCACTTGAAAAAGATGGTGTCATAATTTCAGATGACCTGGAAAAAGCGAATGCTCTGAATGATTTCTTCAGAGACCAGTCTTTAATAAATGAGGACAATGCTAGACTACCACAAATTGATCGTTATAATATAAATTCTGAATTAAGCACTTTAAATCTTACACCTACTGAAATAGAATCAGTTTTGAAAACACTCCCACTAGGTAAAGCAACAGGACCTGACGGAATACACAATCGTATTCTCCGTGAAATAGCCACGGAATTATCGGTACCGCTTACGTCGTTATTTAATCAATCGCTTTGTACTGGTGTCTTCCCTGAATGCTGGAAACTCTCAAATGTGTGTCCTATTCCAAAATCTGGAGATCGTTCTGCGTTGTCGAATCACCGTCCTGTTTCTCTTCTGTGTACAATTGAAAAATCTTTTGAGAGAGCTGTTTTTAAACACGTTTACAATCACCTTCATGATAATAATATACTTACCTCTTTACAGTCTGGGTTCATTCCTGGAGACTCGACTGTCAACCAACTCACTTATCTTTATAATGCTTTCTGTCAAGCCCTTGACACAGGAAAAGAGGTCAGAGTTGTCTTTTGTGACATTAGCAAGGCGTTTGACCGTGTTTGGCACGAAGGTCTTCTTTTGAAACTTGAAGCTGCTGGAATTTCTGGTAATCTTTTAACATGGTTTCGTTCTTACTTGACCGATAGACAACAACGAGTTGTTCTTCCAGGTGTAGAGTCACATTGGAATTATATAAGGGCTGGGGTTCCTCAAGGGTCAATATTGGGACCGCTCCTTTTTTTGTTATTCATTAATGATATTGTTACAGACATCGGTTCTAATATTCGTCTCTTTGCTGACGACACTAGCCTTTATATGATCGTCGACAACCCTGCTACTACTGCTGAAATTCTTAATCTAGACCTTGAGAAAATTATCAAATGGGCAAAAACATGGCTTGTAACCTTTAATCCTCTGAAAACTGAAGCTCTTCTAATCTCTCGCAAATTAATAAAGCCCTACCACCCATCTCTCTATATGGATAATCAAGTTATTGCTGAAGTTGATACTCACAAGCACCTTGGGATTTATCTATCAAATGATTGCACTTGGCACAAACACATCGACTATGTAAAAGATAAAGCCTGGACTAGAATTAATATTATGCGTAAATTTAAGTTCGAACTTGACAGGAAATCTCTTGAAACCATCTATCTTACTTTCATCAGACCTATTCTAGAGTATGGGGACGTTATCTGGGACAACTGCACACTTTATGAGAAACAAGAATTAGATAAAATACAAACTGAAGCTGCTAGGATCGTTACGGGAACCACTAAACTTATTTCTATACAAACACTATATGATGAAATAAAATGGGAAACCTTAGAAACTAGACGTAATAAACATAAGTTAGTTCTTTTTTACAAAATGTTTAACAATATCTCACCTGCATATCTCTCTTCTCTTGTTCCTCCTACTATCAGTAGTTTCTCAACCTACAACTTACGTAATTCAGAAAATATTCAGACTATAGACTCCCGAACTTCCCAATACTTCAATTCCTTTCTTCCATCAGCAGTTAGAGAATGGAACAATTTACCCTTAGAAATCAGAAGCAGCGATTCTGTCAACAGTTTTAAGCGACTTCTGAACAGAGGCGCTAGTGTTGTGCCCAGGTATTATTATTCAGGAAACAGGAAGTCTCAGATTCTTCACACTAGGTTACGAACAAAATGCAGCTCCCTGAACAATGACCTGTTTCTTAAAAATATATCAGAATCTCCTCTCTGTGTCTGTGGTGATATAGAAAATACTGAGCACTACCTCATGCATTGTCAGATATATCAAGCGCAACGTGCAGAACTTTCACAAGCAGTATCTCAATTCTCTCCCTTTTCGCTACAAACACTCTTATACGGAAACAATACTCTCCCATTAAATACAAATATTCAAATCTTCGACGCTGTTCAGAAATTTATAAAAGATACGAAACGATTTTAACCTTTACTTGTGGCAGAATGAAGTCTGGACAACGTCAGTTTGACATCAACATAAACACATGGGTGCTATAGTGATGCAGTCTTCGCGTCTGTAACCGAGGGTGCATGCATGGTTGGTTCTGCCGTTTTCTGACGACATTCTTTCACTTGAGGCTTCATGTTTCTCAGGCAGCATTCTTTCTCAAATCATTTAAATTAATTTAATTTCATGTTGTATATACTTTTCAGAAAGTAGGATACTTGCGGGTTATAACACCGACACTTATGGCCTATCCCCGATCTGCTCACTCTTATGCTATTTTGATACATGTAATTTTTTTTCCTTATAACACATGAAATACTGAAAAGAAATGTGTAATAACTACTGATGAAGTAATTAGTACCTTTTTATAACCTCTATTAATTCAGCACTATAAAATTCTAAGAATGGGGACTAGTTAAGTGATTACCATAATTGTACCGAAAAACGAATATTTTTTGTAGCTCTGCGGTGTGTAGATGGAATGTCAGACAGTGAAGGCCCTGGCCAGACTGATCTTGGCCTGATCAGACTGATCTTGGTCTGTACTGTTTGATCAGCTCTGTCTGTCCCAATACTTAGAATCTTTGTCGTGCTTTCTTTAATCACTAATCTGCATACGAATTGAAATTCACCATCTATTTTTGTATTCTGTTTCAACATAGTAATGCATAACTTATCCGCCATCTCATGCGTAATGTCATATATATAAGGAGAAGAACTAAATAAGCTTATAGCTTTCGTTCTAATCCTGATTTGTATTGTATATTGTAAAATATTGTATATCCATATCTTGTTGAAATAAAATATGTTTAAACTAAACAAATGAGAAGAAAGCTCAGTTTTATTCAAACTTGCTGACGTCGCGGATGAATTATGACGTAAATCGGTGACGTCATTTAACCAATCGAACGTTGTTATCACGACCAACGTCAGTATGT
>JBEVVR010000033.1:0-4092 GCA_040507035.1 Candidatus Thiodiazotropha sp. | reverse complement strand
GATCTAATCGAACGCGCTCAATTCACAAGTTGAACATTTAAATATACCATCCATGCATCTGTATTACTGAAATTGAATAGGGGAAGGTATTAGACATTTTTAACTCGCTACTTTCACTGTCGCTTTCGCTTTCGCGTTCAGTTTTGCTGGCTAAAATTATAGGGGTTGTGTCAAACCTATCTCGATATGTTAGACAGTTTTAACTGACTACCGTAAAAACTCTAAAAATTGGGACACCTAAAAAGTCAGCGTAGTTGTACTAAAAACGAAAAAAAAATGTTTTCCTTTTTTTTTACAATGCAGTTATTACCCAAGAAGATGCAAAAGTGCAAACAGCGTAGGCATTGATCAGACTGCTCTTTTGAAAGCAGTCTGATCTTTGCCTACACTGTTTGCTACATAGAATATTTACGGTAATGTGATTTGCATGGATCAAAGAAAAGAAAATAACCAAAGTGGCTCTCGAAGATTTTTCTGTCCACCTTGACGAGCCTTTTTAACCCAATTATCACACAGCGCTCCAAGATCAAGTTGAACAGGTACCATTGCTGGGCAGCAGCCCCGGATTCAGGAGAGTGGGCTTAGGGGCTTCAGCCTTGCCGTGTGGGTTTCTGTATTTATGTGTAATATATAGGATCTCAAACTGCGAGCAGATACTCCTTAAATCTGGATAAGAGAATGTTGGTGGGGCTTGAAAAAATATATTTAGGTATTAATTTGATTAGAATTTTGATTATGTCCTTTTTGCTTTAAGATATATGTTATAACATCGCATTAGAATCGCCTCGCCGAGGCGATTCCAATGTGATGTCACAGCATAAAATTTAATCTCACAACATCGATGAAGTACCCCTCTCCTTAAGCGTTAGCTGAGCGTTCATGTCTTTTTTTTCAACGTAGTAGCTCAAATTAAAACGACCTATGAACCAATACGGTGTGTAGTGAACGAAAAATTACATAGTACTACAGTGAAGGTCGTGATTTGCCATACGACGACAGGAAACCCAGCAGTAAGCGGTTACTTATTTCGAATCAGTGAAGGGTAAGACAGAGTAAAAAGAGGGGTGGGCTGCGCCTTTCATCTGATGTACCCACCTCCGCAGGCCCTACGACTTTTACGCTATGGGAAACTTTTTGAAAGCAGTCCATTGCAGAAAGGAGCCCGGTAGCTCATGGGTTAAGCGCTAGCCTACTGATCTCGCGGACCGGGTGCTAAACCCGCTTGAGGCGAAAATCAACGGGGTTCCATTGCACACAGCCTATCCCACATACTTTCGTTTCTCCTTCCGCTGATTCAAGAAAGGCAGTTGTCAGTTACTGGCGAAAGTATGTGCACTTAGTACTGGTTCAGGAGGAATAAGCCTACCCAGGAATAGTGTGGTTAGGTAAACCACAGGGCTTGAATCATGATGTTTTGATAATAATATTTATAAAAATATCATTCAAAACATTATGATTCAAGCCCCTGTGGGTTAACTGACCGTCCCGACGTGATCATAGCTGTTAAATGGGACATGTTTGAATATTGTTATTGATGTATAATAAATATGGGCTGGGCCACGAAAAGTGTGTCGTCATGGGATTCTTTATTCTCAAACTCTACACAGATTTTACAATGACAATGTATTTCCTTGCCAAATGATTAAGATATGTCAAAGGTACGTGTCCAGGCTGTCGAAGGCTTTGCTTTAGTTCAACGCTTTGCTACTGACATTGAAAATTTAACGGGTTCAGCGTAAACAATGATGTACTAAGAAGAAGCTGGACCTGCTTATAACGAAGGGGATAGACATCAAATTTAATAAAAATGTTAAATTTTCAATTTCAGTTGGAAATCTTTGAAATAAAGAGCCTGTACACCTGTTCCCGATTATTTATTTCTGAATACAAGTGAAATATTATCCAATTGCTGAAATTGCTTACGTTTTTTTTTTTTTTTTTTTTTTTGCACGTAAGTTTTCTTGACTAAGAAAGCAACAGATCCTTTCATCTTTGCAAGCAAATTTACTTGTTTGTAAAATATGGTGATTTACTTTTAGATGAATAACTTAGGTCCTAGCGAAGCAGACAGTAATGACAATTATTCGAACATAAGGTTACATGCATGTGTCTACTCAGCTAGAATGCACATAGAATCGACAGTATGTCTTGAGGAAAGCCATAACCATTAAGATAGTTGCTTGCGTGTCTCATTCAGTAAATTGTCCGTAATGAGATAGTGAGGTAACGAGTTCGATCCTGGGCGGCGACATACCTTTGTCGTTAAAATGACAGTAGCTGCTTCTCTCTCGGCACTCACATATACTTGGTAGAAGTTAATAGTCGATAAGTCGATGACTGGTCGTTGAACTGTCAGTATAATGCGACTGGGCTGTTGCTGTTGCATTTGTTTTTTTACGGCCCTTCAAGCCTTGCAAGGTTATTTTAAACATAATCAATTATCCTAGTCGCTGCTACTGAACTATTATTCTAGGCATTTTTTAAGTACAAACTGCCCATTCTTTCGCCATTGAATGGAAATTAGCGGCAGGATGCGATGATGGCCACAAAAATATGTTCGTAATTCAGAAAAAAATAATATGACCGAACCGGGAATCGAACCAGCTACCCCTTGATTCGGTCATACTCGTACCAACTACACTAGGCGGCATGGTATGACTGTAGGTGGTATCACACCAAGTGTCCGTGACATGATTTCTCAGTGAGGCAGCACTATAAAAGTGAGCATCAGGTTCCCTGTTATAACCCGACATCCTCGCGAAATGACTGAAATAGTGTTTACAGGGATGTTAATCCGCGCCCAAACACACACACGGTATTTGGATGGACGGGCGCAAAGAGAGAGACAAAATTGGTCGATTGAGAGAGAGAGGAGAACTGGTCGATTCATGTAGATTTAATGTGTCAGGGTTTGGTATGTTGCTAAGTATCTTAGGAATGACGCTTCAGTGTGGCAGTCACATTCAGACACTGTCATAAATGAAAAATGTTCAACGCAACGTTAAGCACACGCACGCACACACACATTAGCAATAGTGAAAATTGTCAATCTGGGCCGATTTCAAGTCAGACTTAGTACACGGAAAATTTTACATCGTGCTTCATTGTAAAATTAGCTACGGACTAAGTAAAATGAGTTCTATTTACAGTAAATCCATCCTTCCGTCGTCTGCAGGGTCGCATAAAACAGTCGGTAGGAAAACTGAAAATTTTACATCGTGCTTCATAGTAAAATTAACTACAGACTAAGCAAAATGAGTTCTATTTACAGTAAATCCATCCGTTCGTCGTCTGCCGGGTCGCGTAGCACAGTCGGTAGGAAAACTGACTCATAAGTCAGAGTTCCTGGGTTCGATACCCGATCTGGCCACAAACTCATTTCTCCTTCCGCTCATTCAAGAAGGTAGGCTTAGATCTAAGCCTGCCCAGGAATAGTGTGCTTAGGTTTACTGGCCATCCCGAAATGACCTCAGCTGTTTTTGGGACGTAAAGCAACAAATCAACCAACCAACCATCCGTCGTCCGTCCGTCAACATTTTCAAACGCCGACTTCTCTGAAGTCATAGAATTTTTTTCTACATTTCACATGTACAGTTGTAAGCCAATGTATGGCACGAATAATAAAATACACGTGCGCTACAAGTGCGCCCTGCACGTGAATACTCGGATCAGTCAGACCATTTTCCCGTCTGATCATAGTTATACGTGTGCGCTCAATAAGTTGCTGGTGTCAAAGAGTCACCGTCAGCCACACGGCACATTGTGCTAATTTCGCCACGCACATGCTCATGTATTTTTAAATTGAGCCCCGACACGACAAAACCAACACAGTGGCATGTGCGCCCAGCAAAGACTCAGATCAGCCTGGGCATCCGCCTATTCCCTTTTTGACTATTGAGGCACAAAGCGAAGTCTCTTGTCAGCCTGGGCGGATGACAAGTTGTTCTAAGTCTTTGCTGGGCGCACATGTCACTGTACTGGTTTTGTCATGTCGCGGCTCAAATACTTTACTTATCGGTTGTATAAAATAACTCAAGCAAAGTTTGACATGACCCCTATACCTTTTCGTCAGCAGAAGTAAAAGTGGAAGTG
>JBEVVR010000083.1:0-4137 GCA_040507035.1 Candidatus Thiodiazotropha sp. | reverse complement strand
TCACATGTACTGCTGTTCTTTTCAGATTGGTTGAGCTTGAGATACTCTGTTATACAGTAGACACTCAGCAATAAAGTTACATCATCAGGTAATGTATGAAGCTGTGAGTACACCTTGTTTTTCAACCGTGCTTTCTTTCTAGCCAAAGGAGCCCTTCTAAAATGGGGTTTACCTGTGGAAGAAAGAATTTGCTCCCATGGAAGAATATTTTTTTCTTTGAGTGTTGCTCCCCCTTGAGGAATGAGGTTAAAGGGAACTGGTTTAGTTGCTTCTTCTCCAAGTGAAACCATTTGCCTTGCAAAGGGTGTTCAGAGAGGGTTTTTCTGATTTTAGTGCATGTTTTATGACAGTGCACAGGCAGACAAAACAAAGCATTCCATGGCGTGTCACCTGATGTAGTCAGAAGGGGCTGCAGAAATGGCTTTGTCTTTATACACCCGAGGTAGTCGAGGGGCGTATAGTTATTGCCTTTCCATCCATTTGTTTGTCTGTCCATCTGTTATCATTTGCGTTAAAATTTTTACGTTAAGATTTAATCAGGCGGTGGTGCTAGCCGGGGATATACATGACCACCTACTCATTTTCTGTAGTTCCATTAGCCATTTGAAAAATTGTGTCCTCAACTCCCTTATCCTCATTCATCAGAATGATTTGAAAATATGCAGATTGTCTTTGTATGATATGGTCTGGAATTTTAGCTCACTGAAAGCAAACCAGAGGGGTACAGTGAGCTAATGTCATAGCAAAGTGTCTAATGTTTGCCAACAACTGAAAATAATTTATTTAAACATCTTTTTTGTCACTAGACTTGTGAGTCGCAAAGTTCACATGGAAGTATCACCTGACTACTGGGTGTCAGATTTGTAAAATTTAGTTGAGATTAGAATCCAAGATGACCCCCATTTAGTTAAAGTAGTAAAATCAACTGCACCTCCAGAACTAACTTGCTGAAATTTGGAATGGAGCATCATTGGGACCTTGGTATTCAAAATTGTAAGAACAATAAAACAACACCACTAATGGAGTAGGGTCATGATTACCTGTTCTCTCTTTACAAATGAATTTGCTTAAATTCCAATGTTTAAAAAACAGCTTGTTCATACAGCTACTCTGAAACCAAATGACCATGGTCTTGAAATTCGCTAACGGTTTTAGAATTTTGAAAATCTTTAGCCACATTGTAAACAGGACTCTGATCAACCTGGGCATCTGCCCAGTCACCACAAAATGTTCGCTTTGCACTTAAGTGTACCACTTAAGGTCTAAGCTACCTCCATGATGACAGTGAAGACTGATGAGACTGGGCAGATGCCTTTACTGATCTGGTTTTGATGTGTTACTACTAGTATTTTGTTTGTTATGCATTTGAAATTTTAATGTGCGTTAACAAAATGACTTCAGTTTTGAACAACTTGGCCCTGGAGGTGATGGTTCTCCAGAGATAGATAAAATGGGGTAACAGTAATGGTTTAGAAAGTATTTTCCAAATTTCTCCATAAAACATAAATTGTAACCCCTAATTATTGCATAAATATCCGTGCCAGAAGCTATTATTAGGAATTTTTTAAGGTACACCCAACCAGGATTTTAATATGGATAAGCACGTGCCATTATAAACCTAGGCAGTGACTTTTCCTAAACAGGTTTCAGGACAATAGATGCTAGCTGATAGTTTGCAGTTATAGTGATACTTTCACTCAAGAGTTATACAAATCTTGATATTGTGAAAACGGAAATGCAGACGATGCAGAGGAAAAACTTTATTGAACACGATTTTCACCAGTGAACTGCTGCTAAAGTCTTAAACATGAAAATAACTGACCAGGCCTGAAATGAGAATTTCTATAGGAATATGTAGTGCGTGTAGGAATCAGCAAGGTAATGGCGATGAGGCTAAAAATAGTGCCCAAACATTTTCGTTGTTTTTATAGCTTTATGCAGTATCAGCAATCAAACATTTTTTTCCAATGTATTAATGTTTGCAAGGTCCCTCGGGAGAACCGTTTCATCAAGACAGTTCTAATGTGGGGTCACAATGTATGTTTTTGTTTAGAAGTAAGAAAAAATATCTCAGATTTATCCTAAAAATCCAGATATTTAGAGCTCTTGGTCACCCTCAGCTCATCTTCCTTCTTTTGTAGGATTAACCTAGATGATGCGGTGAAGGACAGTGAGAAAGAAAAGCTCCACAAAGTACAGGCTTTATCCTTGCTTCCAAAGGATAAAGGATCTTACTTTTCAGAACATATTTAAAGGCTTATGAGTCAGTCAGACATGGGTTATAAAATATTGTGGCAGACTACAGAAAACTTGGGGCAGAACTTGAGAACAAATAGTGGGCATTAGCAGAATTTTATTTTAAAAAAAAGGAAAATGATAGAGGTGGACAGGATAGAAATTGGCTCACCCAAATGATAAGAATGGACTTGTAAGTTCATTGGTCAAAAAAGGGCTAAATAAGAATTACATGATTGTTAAAAAAATAAGAATAACATGATTGTTTAAAAAAAATAAGAATAACATGATTGTTAAAAAAGATGACCAGAAGCCATATTTATAAAATGAAAAGTCGTTGCTCTGCTGTTGCTAACTTTCTATTTCTATGATGGAGATTCCCTATTACTATGAAATTTGCTCTGGAGGTACAGTCTGAAAAGGACTGTTCCTCCAGAGCAAATTTCATAGTAGTAGGGAATCTCCTTCATCGAAATTTAGCCTTAGCAATGACTTAAGTCGTTTATTAAATACGGCCCCAGGTGGCGTATCGAAGTCACTGGAAAATTGAGCCTAGGCTAGCTAGTATTGATAATGTACCTGGTGAAAACTTGTACAGGTCTGATAGTGGAAGTATGATTACGTATATAACGTGGTATCATGTTGATTTAGAACTGAAGATTCATGAATGTTATCAGACAGTACCTTGAAAGTGATTAGCTACTGAGTTACATTGGATGTGATAATGGCTGCTCAGTTACATTGGATGTGAAAATAAGAGATTATTACTTGGAACTTTTGTTATTGCTCAATTTATAAACCCGAGACCCCATTATCAGCCCGAGAGCTTTTAGCTCAAAGGCCTATAATGGTGGAGGGTTTTATAAGGTGGGCGGTAAAAATAAACGTCATGCTATAATTTGTTTATCATCTACTCAAATCCACTGTTTTCTCTGTTAAAGATTGGAAAAACACAACAGATTTTGATGCCTAGTTGTGAAATGGCTTCTCATGAAGCCCGTAATGTCAAGTAAAACTAGCACCACTGACTGCCTGACGTCACCTTACGCATCACATATACGACGAGCCAAAGGTCATGAGTGGGCATGATAACCTCTCTTCATTCAAAAACATGATTTCCCCTTATCAGCATGCCCAGGCTGATAACCTAAGCATGGGAAACAGGGTATCACACATGCAAATTTTAGGTCATGGCAGCTGATAAAGCTTTGAGTTGGTGATAATGGTGGCTACTCAGTTAAATGGGATGTGATAATATTTGATTGGCCAGATGACATCACTTAATCACCACATTAATCAGCGTCTTGACATGACCTTAGCTGTTTACTGGGACCTAAAGCAACAAATCAACCAACCAACCTCATTATTCCTATCAGGACAGTGGCAAGCTCATACAAAACCAGCATTTCATTCTATTTCTATGATGCTTTCAAACATATCAAAATCTCTGAATGATAAATAGAAGAAAAGCATTTTTGTCTTCTGATATCAAGTTATCAGGCTTGATCAGAGACATGAAGGAGTGGTTCAGTTCATGGCCATTCCTAGGCTGTTTCTGGTCTCGCCTGATAACCTTATACCAAAAGACACTGTCATAGTAGTCTGTATATCTGTGCAGGTTTATTATACAGCCTGCACAGCTGCTCACACTTTGCTATTCACACATGCACACAATGTATGGAGGTAGAGAAATCTACAGGCACAAACAGTTGGCTCAGCTAGGAGATTGATGCACAGTCTGATTTTTCTTTGCTGTTCACATGCATTTGACATATCAAGGCTTGTTAATTGGTTGGTAGTTTTGGGTTTTAACAGCCCCTTGCAGTGATCTCCCCTGAACATTTAGGCATGTTTCTTGCAACATGCCATCTCCTCAAAATTACCTTTGCAACATGTTTTACG
>JBEVVR010000105.1:0-4146 GCA_040507035.1 Candidatus Thiodiazotropha sp. | reverse complement strand
CACCTGCGCCTTCAAGCCACTCAGCAAACATAAGATTACAAAGTCAACGATAATATCTGAAAGAATATCAACGAAATTATGAAGAAAAAAAGGGCAAACAAAAAGCAAACAACGGAAAAGAAATAAGAAAAGAAAAACAACTGAAGTACCATATGTGAGCTGCGAACACCTTCATGAGTTTCGTACCCTGCTATACTTGGATATAGAAAGAACATTTTCTGTTACCAGAAAACAAAATAATAAATCGGGAAAATAACACTGAGATCAGGGAAATCTTCTAGACTCCTTGATATATCGCTGGACGGCCTGAAAAAGAAGAAAATTGCTATCGTTAGACAATGAAGATTTACCATATAATATATGTTCAAGACTCAGTGGATGAAATTCTCTTGTTTCTCTAAATAGATGTATTCTTGTTTGTCTATAATTTTCACATTCGAAAAAGAAATGCGATGCGTTTTCAATGTTGTTACCACATGAACAATATCTATTTAAACTAAGATGATTTTGAAACAAGTCAGATTGTAGATCGCTACAATTATTCCTTATTCTGGCATGAATTATGGACCATTTGCGATTGCCTTTGAGATAGTAATCAGGCACCTTACTTGGTGATAAACATTTACTTTTCAAAGACCTACGAAAAGATGTAAAAGAATCTAATTGTTTCATAGTGTCATCCAAGTTGTTCCAAAGTTTAACACCAGAAGGTATGCATGATTTTGAAAATATTTCTGTACGTGCATATATACTAGATACATTATTACGATTTCTTAAAGGATAATTTGAGACTTCACGAACATATGGAGGAATGAGATCCAATATGTAATCAGGAACAAGACTATTAGTACATTTATACATAAAACAAAGTTTCTGAAATTGTCTTCTGTCACTTAATGACACCCATCCACATTCTTTGTATAAATTCAAAAGAGATGTAGACCTGGTAAGACCAGTTACAATGCGAGCAGCCTCATTTTGGAGCTTTTCAAGAGCATTTCTGTTTTGTAGAGACGTACCGTCCCATAAAATAGAAGAATATTCCAAAATAGGCCTAATATAGGATATATACATTTGATTTAATGCCTGTCTACTAAAAGAATACTTCAATTTTCTCATTATGCCCAAAACTTTGTACCCAGACTTAATAATGTTTTCAATATGCACATGCCATTGCCCATTACTCTCAAGAGTTACACCAAGATGCTTATGCGATTCAACAAATTTAACAGTTGTATCATTAAAAATGAGTTTTGGATTATTAACATCATGTCTAAGAGTAAACAGAATTGCTTCTGTTTTATTCGGATTGAAGGCTACCAACCAAGATGATGCCCATGCATGTATGATAGCTAAGTCGTGATTTATAATTCCCTCAATGTCCTCAATATTACTGGCAGCACAAAAAAGAGAGCTATCGTCGGCAAACAAACGAGTCAAACTTAAAAGGTTTTCAGAGATATCATTTACATATACTAGGAATAAAAGCGGCCCTAAAACAGATCCTTGTGGGACACCCGCCCTAACTGTAGTCTCGTCAGACACTGAAGAATTAATTAATACTCTTTGCTTTCTAGAGGAAAGATAATTTAAAATCCAATCTAACAATTTTCCCTTAATACCATTTTGACTCAATTTAAATAACAAACCCCGGTGCCAAACTCGGTCAAAAGCTTTTGAAATGTCGCAATATACCATACAAGAGTATTGTTTCTCATCAAAAGATTGACAAATATGGTGATAGATATCAATGAGTTGTAAGGTTGTAGAGTGACCAGGTAAAAATCCAGACTGATACTTATATATTAAATTATTACTGTGCAAATGGTTATAAATATGCTTGAAAATTAACCTTTCCAAAACTTTACCTACGTTACTTAATAGAGACACAGGACGATAATTAGCCGGTATTGTTCTTTCGCCCTTTTTGTAAATTGGGACTACTTGTGAATGTTTCCATGACTCCGGGAAAATACCTTCTTGAATGGATCTGTTGTATATGATACTTAAAGGTTTACTTACAGAAACTGAAGTGAATTTTAACATTCGATTACTAATCATATCTGGTCCTGAAGCTTTGTTCACATTCAGTATATCTAAAATATCTTTCACCTCCCCCTCCATGATAATAACGTTTTCTAAATATTGATTTGTTTTTTCGACCAAGGGAGGTAAAACAGCACAGGAATCATCTACAGTAGACACAGAAGAAAAATATGAATTCAAACAGTCAGCTTTTTCCTTATCAGTAGTATAATAAACAGTGTCTCCAGACTCTAAAATTTTTGTTAAAGGAGGTATTGAAGAGGTTGAATCTTTATTTTTAACAAAATGACGAATAATTTTCCAATAATCTTTTTTATTATTAGTAAATGAATCAAGAAGTGACATTTCTAAATTATTATAAAAACGCTCTTTAGCATGTTTCTTAAGATTATTAACTTTATTTCGAGAAATTTTATATTTGAGCCAATCTGAATTGTTTGAAGAATAAATAGCTTTTTTCCTTTGACGGTCACGTTTTCTAGACAACTTGCGGATTTCAGAATCGTACCAGGGTTTATCGTTTGGTCTAATAATTACTTCTTTATGAGGAATAGTACTTTTAATAAATTCCATAAAAACAGTCATAAACAGCATACAGGCTTCGTCAACAGTTCCTTCATACAAACAATTCCAATTAAACATAGAAATCTTATTGTTCAGTTCAATGAAGTTTGCTCTCTTATAAAGCCATACAGTTCTTTTAAATGTACTAGATATGGCATAATCATGAGGGATAAACAAATACGTAGCTTTATGATCAGATATATCCGGGGGGTTACATATGGTCCCTGCATTATAGACAACACAATCATCCGTGACAATAATCGGATCTAATAATGCCCTTCCACGAGTCGGTTCATCTATAACATTTTGTAACGAATTAATTATTAAGATATCTTTCAAGTTGTGAAAAGACATATTTAATAAATCTTCATTTAGATCTCCGACAATTATAATGTTACGTGTTATTTCCATAGCTTTTTCAATATTAAGATTAAAAGAATTAAAAAAGACAGAGTCTGAAGTTTTAGGACTATAAAATATACCGATGAGATATGTCTGTTTATTAATACGAGTTTCTAGCCAAATATTTTCTTCCCAATAAATTTCTAAGTCATTCCTACGTTTATGAGTCAAACTAGTAGATACATATGCCAATATTCCACCACCGTGATTAGTTCTGTCCTTACGGTAAGGCTGATCAAATTTATTACTCAGGATAGTCTCTTCAATCGGGAAGTTATTGTCCAAATGCGTTTCAGTAAAGCACAAAATATCAAAATCGCAAAAAGTATTTATAATATAGTCGAGTTTATTTCTGATACTTCTAATATTACTATGCAATATAGATACACAATGCTCTGGATTTACAGGGCCAGGATTTTCCTCAATATCGCCAGACAGAAGAACAAGTAAAGAAATAATAACAGCTGTTTCTATGTTATATACTGATGATTGCATGAAATTACAAATCCGATATATACCTTTCTTGATATGTTTGAGAAATAAAAGAATTAAGTAAAAGCGGAAAGTTAACTTACCAATAGTATTTCTGGTAACTATCCCATACGCCTTGCTATAAAACAGACCAACTGACATTCTCCATGATGTAATGTCGTTACCCATCTGGATATAATGTTGGAAGGTGAATCCACTGTGACGTGGCTGAGGATGTCAATCGGTCCCAATTAAGGAAAGTGAAAGGTCTACAGAACAGGAGAAGTCTACTAACAAAGAAGTTCGCAGCACACACAAAAACAGATTCAGTTGAAAATAAAACGTATATACAAAAGCAAAGAATACATGTATGTATTGCCGAAAAAGGCATTACGGAGAACAGTGGTTGGTGTTTGTGGTAGTTTTCTATAATGTAACATATGCAGTCTAACACGTAAGCCGGGAAGCACTTGCAGAGACCTCATTTCCGTGAAGCATCACATTCACAAGACTCCAAACAAATTATAACCGATACGAATGTAAGTATGATAAATGATTATGAGATTTACCAGAATTCCATAAAGTGGCATCTGCGACTACCTCCCTTATTACATACATAAGCCAAGAACCAATACTGAGCCAGTAACTACCGTCAGTTATGCT
>JBEVVR010000153.1:0-4236 GCA_040507035.1 Candidatus Thiodiazotropha sp. | reverse complement strand
TTCCTCATTAGTGACATGGTCCCTGTATGAGATGTTCAGCAATCCGCGATAGCATATCATCTCAAAAGCCTCCTCCATTCCATATTTATGTTTTTTGTAATGAACTTTATTCTTAGTTTTTCTTGCTACTGGGGCCTTAAGGAAGAGGATGGGTGCTGCGGACAGTTGGTTTCACCATTTTTTGTGTGTCCAATTTTTGGTATGACGGTGCTTGATTGGTTCCTGCTTCTGCTAATGACAGTCACATGATACTCACAGCTGGAAAAAATAAAGCATCCGTCATGCCAATATACCGATGCATGTGTAGATTTAATATA
Organism: Candidatus Thiodiazotropha sp.; assembly: GCA_040507035.1. Lineage (GTDB taxonomy): Bacteria > Pseudomonadota > Gammaproteobacteria > Chromatiales > Chromatiaceae > Thiodiazotropha. The sequence continues at coordinate 3,919 of JBEVVR010000153.1, read as the reverse complement.
ACTGTACATTTACTCATATTGATAACCATTCATAATTATCTCATTTATTCATTTTCAACACTTATAGCAATGCATGAAAGTGCGGTCCTAGCGCACAGTATTTGCAGACATGGTTATGCGAAGAGAGCTATACCTGGAAATTCGATTAGAGCGAATGGCAATTTCATATCAGTCATTTTATACTGTTTTTCTAGTATTGTATTTTTTTCTTGGCTCTCAATTTTGTTACTTTGCTCAGGAGATATTCACCAAAACCCAGGCCCTTCATCAACATCCTCATCAAATACTACGGTAAGCTCGTCCTCAGCTATGTCCACCAATATTTTCACTTCTCTTAATTTTGAACATAATTTGTCATTTGTTCATTATAATGTTCAGAGTATTTTTTCTAAACTAGATACATTACATACAGAGTTATTTGACTTCGATATCTTGGCCTTCACGGAAACGTGGCTAAATCCCGCTATTAATACAGACGACCTAATGCTTCAGTCATATAATGCACCTGAAAGGAAGGACCGCGTCGAAGATAACCACGGCGGCGTTATGTTATATGTCAAAGAAGGAATTTATTATAAACGCCGTGGAGATCTCGAAATCAGGGCTATTGAAAGCATATGGATTGAGGTGGCTAACAACCACAAACGTATACTTTTTGGACTATTTTATCGGCCGCCAAACGCCAATGTCAACTATTATACAAATATTGAAGACTCTTTATCCCTTGCTATCGATACAGGTATTAGAGATATCATAATCACTGGCGATTTCAATTTAAATCTATTGAATCCCTTTACCTCGAGAAAAATTGATTCCTTTTGTACTCAGTTCTCTCTTCACCAGTGTATAACTCAAGCTACTCATTTCACTGAAACTTCTTCCTCTATAATAGATATTCTGCTTGTAAGTAACAAAGACAATTTAATTGTAAGTGGTGTTGGTGATCCATTCTTAGGTCAAGAGTTAAGGTATCACTGCCCTATATATGGCATTTTCAAATTTTCGAAGAAAAAAGTGCACTCTTTTATGCGACATATATGGAGCTATGAACACGGTGATTTTAATTTACTTCGGAGCAAAGCCGATTCCGTTGACTGGACTTCCCATCAGAATGATGACATTAATGTATATGCCAATAATATAAATGAAACCATTATCACTCTAGCCTCTGAGTGCATACCAAATAGATATGTAAGAATACGACCATCTGACCCTCCATGGATAACTTCTGAAATAAAATGTTATATTCGTAAACGTAAAAGGGCATATAGGAGGGCAAAAAGGACAGAGCTTGACTCGCACTGGCAAAAATTTAGGAAACTACGTAACAAAGCTGTAAATATGATTCGTCTTTCAAAAAAGTCATACCATGATTCAATTGCAGAAAAACTCAAGTCACAAACATTAAGTGCTAAAGATTGGTGGTCTACATTGAAAACTTTCATTTCTCCAAACTCGAAATCAACTATCCCTCCTCTGGAATGTAATGGCAATATAATTACAGATGATCGAGATAAATCTAACGTCTTGAATAACTACTTTCAAAGTCAGACACTATTAAATGACCAAGATGCTATTCTTCCAGATTTGCCTCCTTCTTCTGTTGAATCTCAGTTACAAACTATTGTTTTAACCCCGCCCGAAGTGGAATTAGTTTTAGAAACCCTGCCTATCGGTAAAGCCTCGGGTCCAAATGGACTCAGCAATCGTATCATTCGAGCATTATCGCACGAGCTTTCTTACCCATTCTGTTGTCTGTTCAATCAGTCCTTGCAAACAGGCATGGTACCAACCTCCTATAAAGAAGCTAATGTTTGTCCTGTCCCCAAAAAAGGAGATTTATCTATGGTTTCTAATTATCGACCAATATCTCTGCTAAATGCTGAAGACAAAGTATTTGAAAGGCTAATATTTAAATATTTATTTAATCATTTACAGGATAACAACTTGCTATCTTCTTTACAGTCCGGGTTCATACCTGGTGACTCTACGATCAATCAGCTTACTTTCCTCTATAATACTTTTTGCCAAGCACTCGATGCTGGAAAAGAGGTGAGAGCTGTTTTCTGTGATATCAGCAAAGCATTTGATCGTGTTTGGCACTCTGGTCTTTTGCATAAATTACAAGCTGCTGGTGTTACAGGGGAGGTCCTTGCTTGGTTCAAAAATTATCTCTGTGATAGAAAACAAAGAGTCATATTACCTGGTACTGTCTCCGACTGGAAATTTATCCGTGCTGGGGTTCCCCAGGGATCGATATTGGGTCCTCTTCTCTTTCTATTGTATATCAACGACATAGTCAATGACATTGGTTCGAATATTCGGTTATTTGCAGATGATACAAGTCTTTTTATTATAGTCGATGATCCTTTGACAGCAGCTGGTTCTCTTAATACAGACCTTAACAGAATCTCACAGTGGGCTGCAACTTGGCTTGTTTCTTTTAATCCTGCTAAAACTGAATCTCTTCTGATTTCCCGTAAAAGAAATCGACAGCATCACCCACCTCTTTTTATGCAAGATCATCAAATTACCGAAGTTGAATCCCATAAACATCTTGGTTTATATCTCTCTAACGACTGCACCTGGCATAAACATATCGATTTTATAACAGAGAAGGCTTGGTACAGGATTAATATATTAAGAAAATTAAAATACAAATTGGATAGAAAATCGCTGGAAACTATTTACTTAACATTCATTAGACCTTTATTAGAATATGGTGATATTATCTGGAACAATTGCACCCAGCAGGAAAAGATTGAATTAGACAAGATACAAAATGAAGCTGCTAGAATAGCTACGGGAGCTACAAAACTTGTCTCTATTGATATCCTTTATAAAGAAATTGGTTGGGAAACACTCGAACAAAGACGAAACAATCATAAACTGACTCTCTTTTACAAAATGATTAACTCTCTTACTCCTTTATATCTCACGTCCTTGGTTCCGCAAGCTGTTAGTAACCTTTCTCGCTACAATCTTCGTAACTCTAATGACCTCCAGTCTATTAATGCTAGAACAAATCAATACTTTCACTCCTTTTTACCATCTACTGTGAGGGATTGGAATAATTTACCTGAGGAGACCAAGCAGTCTGCATCTTTGCAATGTTTTAAAAATTCTTTAAAGAAAAATACGCAACCTCCAGTTCCTAAATATTATTATACAGGTAGTAGAAAAGCGCAAGTTTTGCATACCAGATTAAGAACAAATTGCAGTTCTCTTAATTTACATCTTTTCCTAAAAAATATTACTGAGTCACCATTATGTCGGTGTGGCAGCATTGAGAACACGGAACATTTTTTCTTGTACTGTAGGTATTATCAAGAACAACGCGATGAGCTTTTATCTGTAGTCATGCCGTACCAAATCCCTACTGTTAATCTTTTTCTGTATGGGGATAAAAATTTATCACAACAAACAAATAAAGTTATTTTCGAATCGGTTCAAAAATTCATCATCGGAACTAAACGCTTTTGAACTAAAATAGCCATACTTTATTTCGAATTTACTTACTACACATGCATGACACTTGCTGGAGTGAGTTTGACTGAATCTGTTTGTGCGCACCCACCCTGCTGCTTTCTGCCCCATGGTATGTAATCCAAATTTCAAACCCTATTTTTTTTTCTTTTATTCTGTGTTCTTTATTCTTTCTTTTCCCTAAATTTTCAGAACCTATAGAAATTACTGATATTAGTAAATTCAGTATTACTATTTCTCTGTGTCAGTCATTTTCATAGTTCTACTCATATTATATGATTTTTTTTATTCTGTTTAGCTTCATCTTCTTCGTGTAGTATGATAGATATACAGTTTATGTTGGACTTACAAACATTCTGCCTGAAATTTAACAATCTTTATATATGTTAAGGAGAGGAACTATATAAGTATTCTTGCTTCCGTTCTGATCCTT
>JBEVVR010000178.1:0-4293 GCA_040507035.1 Candidatus Thiodiazotropha sp. | reverse complement strand
AATAGTCCCGACTAACGATAAAATTCTTATGGCAGTTAGCATTTTTTTTCTCTGATCATGGGAAAAGTTATGGCTTTTTCAGCATATGGGGAGTAACTGACAATTTTCCCATGTACAGAAAAATATTCAGGCAAAGGACTGGCACCAGAATTTTTTGTTTGTCGGGACTATGTTTGCTTTATGCCATTTGTCACTGTCATTCGTTGCTTTTCATTTTTTACGGAAAGTGTCCAAAAAATCTTTTTTCCCTTAAATTGCTGAAAATATCTCGATACAAGTTGGAACAGTATTAAATATGAACTGAATCGGAAAGGAGGCGGTGGTGGAAACTGACTGTTTATACATATATGTACTTACCATGAGAAACAGAATTAAAAGGTGACACAACTGAGAAAGGAGGTGGTGGTAGGAAATGACATTATGTACTGTAAAAACTCTATATATTGGGACAGTTAGGTCTGAGCAAATAGTACAAACCCAGATCAGACTGCTCAAGGAGCAGTCTGATCAGGGTTTACACTATTTGTTATCCCATTTGCATTTTTGGACACATAACTGCAATCTTAAACCAAATTTAACTGTTCCAATTTTAGGACAATTATGGTAATAATTTTTGGTGTCCCAATATTTAGAATTTTACGGTACTTATCATGAGAAACCTACACAGAACAATGAACATTAAAATGTGACACAACCGAGAAAGGAGGTGATGGTTGAAAATGACAATGTTTATTATTTTAATACTGTTCCAGTGTATGTTTCTCATTTATAAGTACATGTATAATTTATACATGTACTTATAAATGAGAAACATACACTGGAACAGTATTAAAATATTACCAGACTAGGAAAGGAGGTAGTGGTACTGTAGAAAATGATAATTTTTTATACATGAGAAACATATACTGGAACAGTATTAAATATGTCATACAGTATTATGCAATGATCTATTGATGACTTTCAATGATTTTCTTGTAAATAACAAATTTGTCTGATCACTTACTGAAGTTTTTATTCATGAAATATTTCCAGTTTTATTCATGAAATACAAATTTAACCCTTTTTATTCTTGGGCTCTTCCATTGATATGTTTGCTTAAACCGTTTAAGCCGAGGCACTTCACTTTCTACAATTTTACATGTCCACTCAGTGAAGACCGAGATCACCCTGTGCATCTGCACAGTCTGATCATATACAATATATATTGCATAGTTTCCACTGGCTGCATAAGGGAGCCCCACAATCCTTAGCTATAAGTATAATGTGAGCACCCAGCAAAGTCAGATCTGCCTGTGTGGACGTGCAGGCTGATCTGAGTCTTGCTGGGTGCAAATGTGGAACTTAGGGAAATGTGCCTCGGCTCACTTGTCATTAGCACACTGGTCTGGCATTCAGTATAGGCAACGAAGTCATGGTACTGTAAAACTCGATTATTTTGCATACTTCTTAGATTAATTTCAAACTATCATGCTTACGGACCCGGCAGTTTGTTATACCCCTTATTCAGAGCAGATTTTTGAAGAAATTCTGTCTAGTATAAATGCAGTGCTTGAATAAGTTTCTACACCAATTTGTTGCCTAGTCGTTGTAGTCCAAAAATTGTTTTCAAGCATTTCTTGAATATGCACATCAGTTTAGTAAAACTTTTGATTCCTAATTAAAGAGTAAGGGGATGGACGGTCCGTGAGACTATACTTCTGAAACAAACTTAGCCTGATGAGCGGAAAAAGCAAGTTTCCTTTATGTTGGCTTCGTTACCTGTGTTGAATGCCAGACCAGTGTGATTAGAAGGTTTGTTTTGTGTGTGTGTTTGGAAAAATCCTGTTGATAACAAAAAAATAAATGTAGACTAATCATTGATTAGTAATCAGATGGTTTAGACTTTGATCAGATGTGCCATATGATCTGGGTCTGTACTGACTGTTACCTGTTTGTTCCTTTAGAAGTTTCCAGGTACAAAGAGGTTACATATTATTGAACTCCTTAAACTGTTTCTTAACTCACCTCAGCCAGAGTTTCAGGTTTTGCTTCTAATAAAGGTCAGTTGTCATTATACAATGGATTAGACAGTATCGGATCATCGACAGTATCGAATCACTTAATATATCTTCTTACCCAGTTTTCTCATAAATGAAGCAAATATTTTTACCATTTTATTCCAGTCATCAAGCTAGACCAATAACAGTGTGCAGGGTAAAAAATAGATCGAATGTCCAGCTGAGAAGCACACCAGAGTTGTTGAAAAGCTTGACCTCTTGTAGGTAGCGCTTGCCTTTTGTCTGTTGTTGGTTACTCACAAAGCAGACTTTGGTCATTTATACAATTTTATCATTAAGCGAGTGAAACCAATTCTGCTTTCTTATGTGTTCTGGCATCCCTAAAATTGCAGGCAGTCATTATATTTGTGACATCCCAGCATTTGATGAAACTACAGACTTGAAAAGTGAGCCACCCATGTGCGACAGTAAAACGGATCAGTACATAATTTCGAATAAAATACGGGCACCAAGCTGGCAAACGTTAGGTTAGATGCCAGGTCTGGTGCTGAAAACAAATCACAAATCAACTGCTTGAATGGCAGGAGTGTGTTCGCACCATAAAATTAAAATAACAAAAAAGTATCGTACAAAACATACCCCACCCACACTTCACACACTAGATTTTGATATTGTAGGTTATACATGGCATAACTAAGCATTTAATAAAGATACATTCGAGATCGGTTTGCATCTGTATGAGTCCATCTGTAACCATCGCTTATTACATGGCCATTTGTACACTGTTAAAACTATGATTATAACCGTAGAACTCGATGCATGATCATGCAGTGCATATATATACAGTTTGCATTTGAAGACCATTGTTAAGGCGGAAAGTCACTCTAAATTGTTGGTTTTGATCAGACGCTACGGTCTTAGCAGGATCCACAACACTTGCAAAGGCAGATTATGGTCTTCGCTGTTTGAGAAAGTACGTGTTATAGGACTTAGGGGATTCCTGAGTTAAGGAATACAGATATGACGTGCACAGACTTTGTTTGTTACAAATATTACCCTTACTGACAAAAATCCATATAAAAATATCATTGAAAGGTCGTAAAACTTTTCACTGAGAGTTTGATGTATCCAACTGTTCATTTACTAAAATTACTGACGCCAAGATATTAGGCAGAACTTCTTAATAAATAATATTACTTGATCCGATACTGTCGCACTTGATTCGTTACTGTCGTAAGACCCTACTATAAGTCTGGATGGGTTATCTGCCCTTAAAGCAATAAGTATGGTAAATATCTTGGCATGAACAGATGGAAGGGATATTTTGAAATTATTATATGTCAAGACAAATACTATTCTTGAGAGCGTTCATATACTATAAAATAGAATTTTTAGTGAACTTGATCCGATACTTTGGAGTCCACTGTATTAGCTCGCATGGAGAGCTATTGTTGTCACCTCAGCATCAGCGTCCACAAATTTGCATTAAAGTTGATAAGACCTCACCATTTCTAAACCCTACAACTGATTCACTTCATATTTGATATGCTGATACATACTAGTCCAAAATTTTGTGCAGTACTGTCAGGATTCTCCAAGGTCACCTCAAGCTCAACGACTTAGAATTTTCATATTAATGTTTTGTGTTAAAGTTTGTAAGACCTCAACATTTGCAAATCCCAGAACCGATTCAATTTATATTTGGTATGATAATATAAGAATCTATCATAAGTGTGAGGTACGGATAGACAAATCTGTGACAAGGGTGAAAAGAATGGCATTTTCTATCCGGTGTGCAAGAAATATTGGTCCAGAATTTTGTGCAGTACCATCAGGATACCTCTAGGTCATCTTAGTCAAGGTCACAGGCTTAAAGTTTTGTGTTAAAGGACTTCACTGTTTGCAAACCCTATTCTACGTTACGAATCAGTTACTTTGTAACGTCCACAGAACGTGAATTGATGACGTATATTTATAGTCAGAATTTGACGTCACTATCACGTCAAAATACAACGTGATTAAAACATCCAGATGGTGACGTCATTTTGACGTTATAAAATGATGTCAAATCAAGTCATTATGTGACGTCATATAGCCGTCAGGTTATCACGTGAAACCAACTTTCATTTCCAACCAAAAGCCAACCTTGAGATGACGTCTTTTAATGACGTCATTTCAACGTGTATCCAACGTTGTGTGCCCGCTGGGCGGATGTTAAGAAGTTTTTTTTTGCGGCGAAATATACGTTGTGACATCATTTAAGTCGCCTCGCCATACATTTTTATCTAATTACATG
>JBEVVR010000119.1:0-4329 GCA_040507035.1 Candidatus Thiodiazotropha sp. | reverse complement strand
GCTAGGCAGTTATTGCACCAACTGTTTTTCCTGTTTAACATACTAACTGGGCGCACGGAGTCGAGACGCCATTCAGTCATCATCACGAAGAATTAGCGTTGTTTCAAGGTTGATTCGACATTGTATACCTGCTTACTGGAAGAAGTTAGTGCACCTTTTTTTTTCTTTGTTGTTGCTTTTTGTTAGAGTGCATTGTTTTCTTATCGTGGGTTTCTTCCCAGTTTAATCAACGGCTTATCAGTCAGTTATCTATACAAATGATACTTGATCACAACTAGCTATGAGATACCTAGGGCGCACATGACGTCGTGATGGCGTCATACTGACGTCAATGCAACGTTGCATTGGCGTCGGTGTGACTCCATTTCGACTTCAAGTGCCTTCTGAGTAGTCCTGACTCTTATTACTCAAACAAAAGTGTTGTTATACTTTATTAGCATGGTACATAGCCTTACCAGTTATTGAACTGAAATCAGCTTACATGCCGGTTTTGCTAACGGATTTTCTGCTTCCTTATACATGTAGTGACATTCTGGTTAATCAACAATCTGAACGCTCGACATGTCAGCTATGTCAACAGTCTTATCAGTCAGCAGCACAATCGTTAATGACATTGTCAAACCTACCTTTTACTGATTTTGTCTGTCTACAACTACACAGTTACTGATTTTGTCTGTCTACAACTACACAGTTACTGATTTTGTCTGTCTACAACTACACAGTTACTGATTTTGTCTGTCTACAACTACACAGTTATGTGGTGTGGTAACCATACTGTTGACCACAAGTCTGCCACGTTTTCCTACAATCTTGTTAATCACACGGTTAATATAATCAGTCACTTATTGTCTAGTATACAGGCTGGATTTGTTCATAATATTGTTAATAGGACGCTACATCCTCCAAGTTGTACAGTTTGTAAATATTCTGCTGTATATTAATGATTAAGTTACTTTTTCTGTTAGTTACCAGTAGTTAGTGATTTAATTTTCTATTCCTTTTGTCATTTTTATTGTTAATTTTTAAATGTCAGGCAGTTGGTCGCGTCTGGGCGCACCATATTGAATCACCATCGAGTTGACTCCGACAAGACGGTCGCCACGACGACGTCGGGTCGGAGCTTGCTCGATGTGGTTCTAGCGTGGTGCTTGATGGGTGGATTGTGAGGTTTATATTTCAATGTAAACCAATCAACTTAAGAAGTTACTTCTAGTTGGTTTTATTTGGAAAGGGGATTTGTCAGCATGTTCTAGCAGTGATGACCTTAGCGAGGGTTCGCACCGGCGCGGCTCGATCGGGGTCTCCATTTTTGTCTCGAAAAATTTACAAATCTGAGAATCTATAGTGGGAAAATGGGGACCCTGATCTGCTTGCGCCTCGGCGGGGGCTGGCTTTGGTACTTCCTGCTCGTCATGAAGTAGGATCCCTCTACTAGCGACACAGCACAAATCAAAATGTAGATAACACATATACTACATCTCAATAACAAAAGTAGCAATGTTTTCCTCCATCTAATTTTATTTCATGCCTTTTGTATTGATTGATTTGTTCCTGTATTTTTTCTGCTTTCTGGAGTTGGGAGAGGGGGCGCTGACGCAGTGGCTAGTGTGTTTCATCACTTTGGTATATTTTAAACATGTGAACGTTGGTATGACGGTGCTTATTTTGTTCTTACTTTCTCTTACAACAATTACATGACTCTTATATGTGGAAAAAATAGGTTAGCGGTCATGCCAACGTACCGCCGCATGTGTAAATTTTCTATTTTGATACATTTTCTTGCACTAACAGTTTTATACAAGAACAATACATGTACTTTCTCAGTATTACTGAAGCTGCGTGAAAGTGAGTTCTTAGCATACAAACTGTGTATTCACAGAAATTATAAAAGAGTAACGCCAGGTAAATCGTCCCAAGTCAATGCTGACTTTATTTTCAACTTAATATTCTGTTTCTCCATAGTGGTGTTTGTGATATGGCTTGACCTACTGCTAGCCAGCTGTGGTGATGTTCATCCTAACCCAGGTCCCTTATCAACATCTTCATCCAGTAGTTCTAGCAGCTCATTCTCGAATATGTCCACTTCTCTATTTAGTTCTTTAGATCTTACACATAACTTATCCTTTGTGCACTATAATGTTCAAAGCATTTTTTCGAAGCTAGAATTATTACAGGCGGAACTCTCTGAATTCGATATCTTAGCTTTCACTGAAACATGGTTAAGTCCTTCTATTGACACAAATGACTTAATGTTCCAATCATATAGCACCCCTGAGAGAAAGGATCGAGTTGGTGACTATCACGGAGGTGTTATGATATATGTAAAGGATATCTTACATTACAAGCGCCGCGTAGATCTAGAGCCACGTAATATTGAGAGCATATGGCTCGAATTAATCAATAACCATAAACATATTTTATTTGGTTTATTTTACCGCCCCCCAAACTCTAATTCTGATTATTTTTCTGATATCGAAGATTCAATAGCTTTAGCATTGGATTCTCCAGGAATCTCGGAGATAATTATTACCGGTGATTTTAATTTTAATTTACTTAACCCTCAAACAGCGAGAAAAATTAATTCAATTTGCACCCAGTTCTCCCTATACCAATCTATAACTCAGCCCACACATTTTACTGAAACTTCATCCTCACTATTAGACCTCCTTCTCATTAATAATAAAACTCATCTTATAGTCAGTGGAGTAGGTGATCCCTTTCTAAATCAAGACATAAGATATCACTGTCCAATTTATGGTATATTTAAGTTTTCTAAGCCTAAATTTGTTTCGTTCACGCGTCACATTTGGAACTATGATCAAGGTAATTATGAATTATTGCATAATAAGGCCACAGCTTTTGACTGGGATAATATTAAGGATAATGACATTAATACATATGCAAATAACATAAATATTGCGGTAACTTCTATTGCCAAAGAATGTATACCTAATCGATATATAAAAGTCAAACCGTCTGAACCGCCTTGGATAAACTCGAACATTAAACGAAATATTAGGAAACGGAAAAGAGCATATAGAAAAGTGAAAAGAACTAACTTAGATTCGGACTGGAAAAAATTTAAAACATTACGCAATAAAGTAGTTCAAAATATTCGCGATTCAAAAAAATCATTTTACGACAAAATTGCAGCGAAACTTACATCTGAGACACTTTCTTCTAAAGACTGGTGGTCTACACTTAAAACGTTTATCTCTCCTAACTACAAAACAGCCATTCCACCTCTCACGTCCAATGACGATATATACACTGAAGAAATTGACAAGGCTAACATTTTGAATACTTTTTTCCAAAGTCACACTATTTTAAATGAACAGAACGCCCTTATTCCTAACCTTCCCCGAGCTACTGTTAATACACAACTTAATAACATTGTTTTGTCTCCATTAGAGGTTGAATCAGTCCTTAAAACTCTACCTGTTGCCAAAGCTTCTGGTCCTAATGGCCTGAGCAACCGTATAATTCGAGAATTGTCTAAAGAGCTTTCATCACCATATTGTTCTCTCTTCAACCAGTCATTACGTGAAGGCATTGTTCCCTCTTCATACAAAGAAGCCAATGTTTGCCCAATCCCCAAAAAAGGTGACCTATCTGAGGTCTCCAATTATCGACCTATTTCTTTGCTCAATACGGAGGACAAGGTTCTGGAAAGACTCGTATTTAAGTACTTATTTAACCACTTACGTGATAACAATTTACTCTCTTCTCTACAATCTGGCTTTCTTCCTGGTGACTCAACTGTCAATCAATTAACATTTCTTTATAACACGTTTTGCCAAGCACTTGATTCTGGCAAGGAAGTGCGGGCTGTTTTCTGCGACATCAGCAAAGCTTTCGACCGTGTGTGGCACGCTGGTCTTCTTGCTAAACTTCATGCAGCTGGTGTCTCAGGAAACGTCCATGCTTGGTTTGCAGATTATCTCTCTGATAGAAAACAACGAGTTGTTCTCCCTGGTGCTGTTTCTGACTGGACTTACATTCGTGCTGGAGTTCCCCAGGGATCGATTTTAGGCCCCCTTCTTTTTCTGTTGTATATTAACGATATTGTTAACGACATTGGATCAAATATTCGGTTGTTCGCTGACGATACTAGCCTCTTTATTATTGTAGAAGATCCTGTGACAGCAGCCGGTTGTATCAACGCAGATCTTGATAAAATCTCAGCTTGGGCCTCTACTTGGCTTGTTACCTTCAATCCTTCTAAAACTGAATCTTTACTTTTCTCTCGTAAATTAAATCGACCTATTCATCCACCTGTCTTTATGCAGAACCAACAGATAGCTGAAGTTGATTCTCACAAACACCTTG
>JBEVVR010000156.1:0-4372 GCA_040507035.1 Candidatus Thiodiazotropha sp. | reverse complement strand
ACAAGCGATCACATAGCAACCTCATATGTCCACAAGTCTGACAATATGTACAACATACACAAGGAAAAGATGATGTAAACCTTTAAAGATTACAATATAACATGCAAATAATACTTGTACAGTGGGGCTCGCGCTAAACACGACATACGCATCGCAAGAAAATCGCGTTCCAATCGCGTTCGAAACGCGTTTTTACATACGCGTTTTTTGCGATTTAGACACGCGTTTATAAAATAACCAATCAAATTGCTCAAGAAAATCGCGTATAATCGCGTTTGTATGCGTTACTCGTTCCAGCCAATCAGAACTGCGATTCCAGTTCGCGTTTCTGCGTTGCTTTGCGTTCGCACGCGTTGCAGTTTAGTCCAATGAAAAGTGCGTTTGCCCAACGCGTGTCGATCGCGTAAAGACTGGTTCCCGACTCTCTTAATAAAATAAACAAGAAACTGAATACCAGCTAAACTGGTAAATACTGAAATTGGGATTTCGTTTTAAATTATTTGACGAACTATATGCATATATAGTCTCCTGTCTAACAGCACCCTTGCACTTGATGTTGATTTTATTATGCCTATAACCCAACGGCGTAAAATTAGAATTATTTTCTCGATTCAGTTATCTGTATTGATCACTAATAACAAGTTTGCAAAGAACCTGAACCCGTTTGTGAATCTTCTGTAAATCATTTGGAAAAGCAGTCGTAGGCGCGCGACTTCCAGTCAATTGGGTACAGGTTCGGTGCCCCACTTCTTCGGTTCTTTGGACTGAAGTCCGCATCTCTGTATGCCCAGTTTGTGTTGGTGAAGTTCTGTTTGTTCTCTTACACACTGAAATCTTTTGGCAGCAGCATTTCGAAGAGAGTGGGCAAAATCAATGTCAATCGACCCCGACTGACTGGGACTGACTGTTAGAAGTGCAGGTTCTCTCTCCCCCACCCCCCCCCACCCCCCGGCTACGAAGTTCACTTCTCTTGTAATGGCCAAGACTAGCTGACAGGACAGGTTTCAGTTTCACCAATTTAAGCATTTCTGCTTAGTTGGTCGGACAACGGACGGAAAGTTCGGTGTTTTGATGTGCCTAGTTTCCGGAAATACAGCCGGTGTTTTGCTCTTCTGACAGCAAAATTTGCACAAATGTACGACAACCAACCAGATGAGAACTTCAGAGGAATTGTAGCTTATTCGTATTTCTTACATTAGTGGTGTGTACAGATTTAACGTTTTATATTAAAGCTTACCGATTTTCGTTCTCTATTCTCAGCTGCGTCCTTCTGTTGAAACGTATCCCAGCACAACCTATTTTCGACTACTACCTAATTTCGTCCACCTTAGACTCCTTAACAAGTGACTTTTACTCAAGAAGATATAACTTACAGACATATAGTCTATATGTCTGGTGTTCCTTATTGGAAGTTAATACAGATTCAAGAAAGAAGAAAGAACAAGCTGAATTTTGAGGATGTGATGGTATCTTTGTTTACATCAGAGACAGACATGTTAGTCAGTGATTTCTGTTTAGATTTGGTAGATGAATGTGAGCAATGATGAAGCACTGCAGGGAAGTACCCTGTTTTCTTGCGTTTTTTCTTATTACCAAATTACCTGCTTATTTCCATGGCTACCATTTATACATGTTTGAAACTGTAGACATTGTTTATACATCTTCAAGATTAAATGTGTTGTTCATGACCACCGTTTCTCTACAAAACTGAAAACTTACCATACAAATTTATTTTGAGGTAAATATTTGGACGGGTGCAAGACGAATGGTACCCCTGGACGTTTCGTACCCGAGTCATTTCGTACCCTGCCTGGTCTATTCGTACCCTAGCTGTGGTTGGTTCGTACCCTACCCCTTGTCAATTCGTACCCTATAAAAGGGTCAAGGTACTTAATAAGAATATTTGGGGATAGCTAAAATTTCAAGTATTTTTAGAGTATGTCTGATATACCTGGTATTTTATTTTTGGGTACCCCGTGAGACTAGATATTTTTGTGGGTAAGCAGTCCATGCTTGGGCCTAGCCTGTAGCCAGAAAATTCAGAGTAGCCACCCCTCCACCTCATCCCGGGATAAAAATATTTTGGCAAGCATACATTCAGAATTGAGGTAAATTAACTAAAAACTACTTGTTTAATATGATTATGGGCATGTAATACTAAATAAGAAGAGGGTACGAGTCGACCAGGATCAGGGTACGAATCGACCAGATTTGAGGTACGAATCGACCAGCGTCAGGGTACGAAACATCCAGGCTTGGGTACGAACCGTCTAGGGTACGAAACGTCCAGGGTACGAAACGTCTGTAATTCATTTGGACTACCATGCTTACTGTACAAGGCATTGTAGTGCACCGCAATGTTCGCCTATAGCAGAATAGAGAAGAGTAAAGAAGATAATAAGAGTTAACAGTGAAAACTTCTTAAGGAGAAGATAAGATACTCACTCACTTCACCTACCATACACAAACAGATCTATTAATTCTGGGTTACCAGAGCAACTGCCCAATATTAAGCCTCGCCTCATCCAAGAAATATAAAATAACTCAAAAGGGACAAATACCAATATGAAAAGTAAGATCCCTTGGAAGCAAAGAACACACCAAAGAACAGAAAATAGCAGACTCGGTTTAATTGAGTAGATGTTCATGACTAGTAATGAAATGTGCGACACCAGCCACGCCCCCTACAGGGCTCCAGATATTTTTTTTCACCACTTTTCATATTTACTTATCAAAATTTAAACTTATTTCGTAAACTGAAGATTTTGGTCAGTAACGGTACTGATCAAATCCAGAGGTTGTTCAGTAATTTTTTTACGAATTGAATCAGCTCTTTTGAGGACTTTTTTTGCTTCTGTTATCGTTTTGTGTCAGGTCATGATCGGCGAGAGTTCATCATAAAACACCGGCCTGCCGAATCCAAAGTTTTCCAACTTCGCATAATCACAGGGGTTTTATTAACCATCTGTCTGTTGGTCCGGGACCAGTGATTTTTGGGCAGGACCAACTGATTACTGTATCAGCTTGTCCTCCAGACCAACTATATTTTATGTTTACTGCAAAAAGTTTATAATGAATCCAGCAGAAACATCAAGAGGACCAGTTAAATCACTTCCATGCTTGTCCTGTGGACCATCTAGCAATTCAACCCTTAGAGAAACCCCTCTAATCAGGCGGTCCCTTTGTCGACATTGTTGTGCTGCATTCCAATATTGGGTATGCACTAATTGGTAGCTGTTAGATGTGGATATTTGTTAAAAGAAAATAAAAGTAGCTTTGCTTCTTCCAAAACGGACCAGAAAGATTACTTGCATTTCAGCGACTGGCTATCTATTTATGAACTTAGATCGGTAAATTCCGATACTCATGCTTGATCCCGGTTTTTCGATTAAGACGTCTTAAACCAAGCGGGGAAACGGTAGCTTAAAATAGATACCAAGTACTTTCTATTCCCGGAAAAAGATTGACTGCCCATACTCTAACAGCACATGCACTGTAACAATGATTACGGTAGTTAGGCTAAAAATAAGCATACATGAAAATGCTAATGCGTAAATACGAGGCAAAGTTGAGCTGTTTTCGTAAGCTTAGAAAACACTATAGTACATGGTTCGAATGAAATTCGAAGACCCTTCGTATTTTGCATTTTTCATCCGTATTTTACGGAAATACGAAGCTTAACAATTACTGGCTCTCTGCCCCTAGCACCGGCTTAAGCGGAACTCTATTTTCAAGCTTACTCAAATGAACTCAATGATCCCAAAGGACCAGAAAATATAATCTGCACTATGATGTACGGGGAGACGTTTTACGGCTGCCACACGGCACAAACACTAGCTGCAGTGAAGATAGATATGTTCTGAAATGTAAGATCCCTTGGAAGCAAAGAACACACCAAAGAACGGAAAATAGCAGACTTGGTTTAATTGAGTCTGTTCACGACTAGTAATGAAATGTGTGCACCAGCCACGTCCCCAAGCACCCCCTTATGCCACAACCTATATGCCATAACCCCCTTAATCACAGCCTATCTATTGTAAAGTATCAGTCAATCAGGTGCTACTAACCATCATGGTGCCCTGTGGGGACTTTATTTAGCATAACACGATAGCTGTATCAATAGCACGGTAGTTAAGTCAATAGTCTAAAATAAAAATCACTTCCGCCTAAAATGTCTTTTGTTTACATCACAGGTAGAACAGGGGCTTGTATCAATTTTTTTTATGCCATTCCAGTGTTTGATCTCTGTAAAACCTCGGCCAATTCTACGAATCAGACTCAGATGTATATCGGGGACTGCTTGTGTCACATGACTGTTGATAGGAACAACGGCATAAACAATCATGGCCGTGACCGTCGAACCGAGTAAATG
>JBEVVR010000085.1:2796-4584 GCA_040507035.1 Candidatus Thiodiazotropha sp. | reverse complement strand
GAATTTAACATTTGACCTACTTGTTTGAGTCTCAATTTTGTTTAGAAATGAAAAAAAAACCTAGATTTTGTTTTGGAAATCCACCAAACGTGAAACGATAAAAAGATTGGCGGAAGTATCTGACAAACTTATGTTATTAAGCAAGTAAAAGAATAACAAAAGGGATGTAAAAAAAGGGGGAATAATCTGTCACATAACCGTCAATTCAACAGTGAAGTAACGTCAATTCAACGTCATGAATCAACGTTAAGAAAGGGGCGACGCTTCTGAGGATAAACCTAATGTTAAACTAATTTTGATTCCTTGTTGCACAGACGGCGTGTGCCAAACTGGGACTTATCAGAGAGAGAAAAAAAAGAAAGTAAATAACGCATAACTTATCCTTTGTGCATTACAATGTACAAAGCATCCTTTCTAAGTTAGACATCTTGCAAACAGAACTACTTGAGTTTGACATCTTAGCCTTTACAGAAACATGGCTTGGACCTTCTGTTGACACAAATGACTTATTGTTGCATTCATACAACACCCCTGAAAGGAAGGACCGAGCGGGAGACAATCATGGAGGCGTCATGATATACATTAAGGACTTTCTACACTATAAGCGCCGGGCAGATTTAGAACCTTGAAATATTGAGAACACATGGGTTGAACTCACTAATAAGCATAAACGCATCTTATTTGGATTATTTTACCGCCCTCCAAATTCTGCTTCTAGCTACTTTTCCGATATTGAAGACTATTGCTCTAGCCGTAGATTCACCGGGAATTTCAGAGATAATAATCACCGGAGATTTTAATTTAAACATGCTGAAACCCCAAACTGCGAGAAAAATAAATTTGATATGTACTCAGTTTTCTTTCCACCAGTCTATTAATCTACCTACCCATTTCACTGAAAATTCATCATCATTGATAGATATTCTACTAGTCAGTAATAAAACAAACTTGGTACTCAGTGGAGTCGGCGACCCCTTTCTCAATCAAGAAGTAAGGTATCACTGTCCTATATTTGGTATATTTAAATTCTCTAAGCCTAAACTTATTTCAATCACGCGACACATTTGGAATTACGATCAGGGGAATTATAATTTACTACGTAACAAGGCAGCCTCCTTTGATTGGGATACTACTAAAGATAATGATATAAATACTTATGCAAATAATATAACCACAACCGTTACTTCCTTCGCTACTGAATGCATACCTAATCGACATATTAAAATAAAACCTAGTGAACCTCCCTGGATAAACTCGAGTATTAAACGCCATATTAGAAAACGTAAAAGAGCCTACAGGAAAGCCAAAAGAACTAACTTGGAACCAGACTGGAAAAAATTCAAAAAGATACGAAACAAAGTAGTCCAAAATATTCGTGATTCCAAACAAACATTTTATGATAAAATTGCAGCAAAACTGACTTCCAAAACACTTTGTTTAAAGGACTGGTGGTCTACACTTAAAACTTTCATCGTCTCTAATAACAAAACAACCATTCCACCCCTCGAGTTCAATGATAATATCTACACGGATGAAAGTGACAAAGCTAACATTCTAAATAATTTCTTTCATACAAATTTAAATGAGCAGAACGCCACTATCCCTGATATACCTGCAGCTGCTGTCAATAGCCCTCTTAACAACATTGTACTGTCTCCGTTAGAAGTAGAATCTGTTTTAAAAATTCTCCCAGTTGCCAAAGCCTCCGGCCCTGATGGCCTCAGTAATCGTGTCCTTCGTGAATTATCTAAGGAGCTCTCAGTACCGTATTGTTCACTTTTCAATCAG
>JBEVVR010000085.1:0-2696 GCA_040507035.1 Candidatus Thiodiazotropha sp. | reverse complement strand
CCGTGTGTGGCACGCTGGTCTCCTAGCTAAACTTAAAGCAGCTGGTGTCTCAGGAAACATCCATGCTTGGTTTGCAGATTACCTCTCTGATAGAAAACAGCGAGTTGTTATTCCTGGTGCCGTTTCTGACTGGACTTCTCTACGTGCCGGGGTTCCACAGGGATCAATCTTAGGCCCACTTCTCTTTCTGATGTTTATTAATGATATTGTTAATGATATCGGCTCAAATATTCGACTATTTGCAGATGATACTAGTCTTTTTATTATTGTAGATGATCCGATGACAGCAGCGGGCTGTATTAACACAGATCTTGGAAAAATATCAGCATGGGCGTCAACGTGGCTTGTCACTTTCAATCCTTCCAAAACTGAATCTTTACTTTTTTCTCGCAAATTAAACAAGCCTTTTCATCCACCTATCTTTATGCAAAATCATCAGATAACTGAAGTTGATTCCCATAAACATCTTGGCCTCTACTTTTCAAATGACTGCACTTGGCACCAACACATAAACTATATAACACAAAAAGCATGGATCAGAATTAATATTATGAGGAAATTAAAATTTAAGTTGGACAGAAAATCTTTAGAAACAATTTATATAGCATTCATCAGACCTTTACTCGAATATGGGGACGTTATTTGGGATAATTGTTCACAATACGAAAAACAGGAACTCGACAAAATACAAAATGAAGCCGCCAGAATAGCCACGGGAACCACTAAACTTGTTTCAATCAGTGCTCTCTATGAAGAAATTCTTTGGGACTCTCTTGAACTGAGGCGGAAGAATCACAAATTATCATTGTTTTATAAAATGACGCATAACTTAACTCCACTGTATCTGTCTTCTTTAGTACCTCCGTCTGTGAGTAATATTTCTCGCTACCACCTCAGAAATTCAAACGATCTTCAGACCATAGACGCAAGGACTACCCTATATTTTAACTCTTTTCTGCCTTCAACTATCAGGGCTTGGAATAAAGTTCCTGACGAAGCAAAACAGTCTGAATCTTCGAATGCTTTCAAAGGCTTTCTCAATAAGGATACAATTACTGTCCCGAAACACTTTTATGTCGGTAACAGGAAAGCCCAGATCTTACATACCAGATTACGGACCAACTGCAGTTCGCTTAATTTAGATCTATTTTTGAAGAATATTGTAGAGTCCCCAATGTGCCAATGTGGCAGTATTGAGAACGCCCAACACTATTTCTTCCATTGTAGATACTACCAAGCTCAAAGAACTGAACTCTTAAACTCAGTGTCGCAGTACCAGACTCCTTCGCTCCGTCTCCTTCTGTATGGTGATGTTTCTCTCTCATTACAAACGAATACAGTTATCTTTTCTAAGGTGCATAAGTTTATATTAGATTCAAAACGCTTCTAAACATGCCATTTGTGCGGTTTATGTTGTCAGTAACTATTGCCGGTGGTTGAGTGTGACTCTCCCTGAAGAATCTGCGCCCCCTCTGCTTTCCCCTATTGCACTGACTTTAAAGTTATGTTTTTTCAAAATGTTGCTTTTTTCTCTCTTGTTCATATTTTTTCTTCTTTCCTACTAAGTTGTATTTTGTTTTTGTTTGTTTTTTTCTTCTCCTTCATTAAATTTCGGTTTCTATCATTTCTTTTTGAAATTAATATCTCATATTTATTGCACGAAAATTTTGATTTATTAATTTTGAAAAATATACGCCATGATATATACATATTATATATAGTTAAGGAGAGGAACTTTATAAGTACTTGTGCTTTCGTTCTAATCCTTTTATTTGTTTATGACAGATATTGTGTGTTTATATGTAATTTTGAAAATAAATATGTTTAAACTAAAGTAAATAACATTCAACTATATATCCTTTACAATCCTATATATTGGCAGACTTTTATACGGGTCTTCATTATTTTTGCTCTGAAAACTATTTCCTGTTCGCTTTTAATACAATAACGTACTTGCAGTATAACATACGACAGTAGACTATATTTTTATGATGTCTCCTGTTAAAGTCTTTATGGCAACCAAACTGGCACATGACGTCTATATGTCTCACCGTATGGCGTCAGTACCACATCATGTAGACGTTACATGCCTTTTGGGAAGCAGCGTCGAACAAACTATGGGTATTTGAACCATACCTTTACCTCCAAGTTTTCCCGTGATACTTCCAAACTGTGTAGTTGGGTACCCCAATGCACTTTCAAGGTCGCCTCTTTTGGGAAATCCCATCGGATGAATTGTCTCGTTCTGAATCAAAATATAGGTCCGTTTTCGTTATGATTAAACACCAGTTGTTACTTTATAGTTCTAGTTACACCTGAAACAAATAAATCAATCATGAGGCTTATAGTTCTAACACGAAATAACACTTCAAATCAGGATTTTTTAATTTTCTAAGGAACTACTTTACACCGTACCAAAATAGTGTGACGTATTAAAACAATATGACGTCAATTGGGTTGAGCCACCTAGTATCGCTTACATCTTTTATTTATGTAAATATATACTTGATAAATGCTACCTATTCAAGGGAAGTAATATTAATAGTATATAAGACTACTTTCTTTTCCAAAAAAAAATGGAATTAATTTTATGGAAAATGATATGCAGCTAAACTTCCTTGTATTTTCTGTTTATATGAAAGTAGTTTAAAAGCTACAAATGATAAAATTCTATTTGACAGGGATAAGTAGCTAAA
>JBEVVR010000170.1:0-4616 GCA_040507035.1 Candidatus Thiodiazotropha sp. | reverse complement strand
GATAGGGAGATTGAGTTAGCTAAGGTCGCGGCGCAAAGGGAAATCGAAATGGCGCGGATAGAAAGTGATAAGGAAGCGAAGTTAGCGAGCGAAGTCGAGCTAGAGAAATTGAAATATACTTTTGAATTGCAGCATCGTGAGTTAATGAATCAGATGGATTTACAGAAGGCAACGTTTAAAGCAGAGATCGAAAAACAGAAGGCAGATAAGGCAGCGCATGCGCGAGATCCGAAGCTACCGTATTTTGACGAAAGTAAGGACAAAATGGACAGTTATTTGTCAAGATTTGAAAAGTATGCGACAGCGAATAAATGGGATGTGAATCTTTGGGCCGCGTATTTAAGTGCATTACTTAAAGGTCGCGCACTTGATGTATATGATAGGTTGTCCGTAGATGATGCGGCAAATTATGAGAAGTTAAAAGATGCGTTGTTAAAGAACTTTGATCTGACTGAACGTGGATTCAGGAAGAAGTTTCGCGACGAAAGGCCCCAGAAGTCAGAAACGTTTATACAGTTTAGTAGTCGACTTAGGTCGTATCTAAGTAAATGGTTGAAAATGGCGAAGATAGAGGAAAGTTACGAAGCAGTTTGCGATTTTTTCGCTAGAGATCAGTTTTTAGAGTCTTGTAGTAGGGAACTTTATGTTCATTTGAAACCGAAGGCGTTCAAGAATTTAGGTGAAATGGCTAGAGAAGCAGACTTATTTGCAGAGGCACGGGGCGGTGTCAATACGTGTGTTAATAAAGGGCAGCGTGATAGCAGGGGCGTAACGCAGAGTAGAGCTGATAATAAGCCGAGTGGGAAACCAGAAATAAAATGTAGTATATGTGGTAAGGGACATTTAACAATTAAATGTTATAAAAATCCCAATAGGAAGCAGGCCTATAGTGCGGAAGTGGGTGCAGGTGCAAGTGGTTATAGTGGAAGCAAGGGAAGTAATTACGCACCGAAGTTTGAGACACCTGACACGCAAAATAGCGATAATGGACAAAATAAGGGTAATACTTCAGGACGTGGTCGGGGTCGTGGAAATTCTCGCGGTCGTGGACGCGGTGGCGGACATCAGATGAGCTTTTGTAAAACTACAATGAATAGGTCTGACGATATTGTAGGTGTTTACCAGGGTAAGGCGGAGAGCCCATTAACCGTAGATGAGAAAGATAAGGAAGGTGTTTGTTACTTTTTAAAATCAAGATTGCCAACGGCGCAGGGCAAGGTTAATGGCAAGACGGTAGTAGCGTTAAGAGATACAGGTTGTACGGGGTGTGTTGTTCGAAGTAGTTTGGTTACTAAGGATCAGTTGATTGGAAAAGAATCTGATGTGACTTTGATAGATGAGTCTACTCAAAGGTATCCCTTAGCAATGGTTGACATAGATTGTCCATTTTTCACTGGAAAAACTGAGGCATTATGTATGGATGATACACTATATGACCTTGTTATAGGAAATATTGATGGGTCAAAACTCCCAGATATGTCCCATTTTTCTGCAGCTGCCGTGACTAGGTCACAGAGTAAGCAGAGTGAAGAGAGTTATAGGAAACTTAAGGTTCCCGACCAGATTGTTAGCAAAGATAAAGAGGCACTGAGGCAAGCTCAGTCTGTTGACCCTAAGTTGAATGGTATAAGGCAAAGAGTTGAATCCGGTAGTGTGACTATCAGTCGAGGTTTGAATCGAGGTGAGACTAAGTTTGTAATGAAGAAAGACTTGATATACAGGCAGTTTACTAAGGGAAATAAAGCAACACTACAACTTGTTATCCCTGATAGTTTTCGTGAGAAGGTTTTGAGGTTGGCGCATGAAACATTGATGGCTGGTCATTTGGGTATAAAGAAAACAATGGATAGAGTTTTAACTGAGTTCTTTTGGCCCGGAGTTTGTGGTGATGTGGCCAGGTTCTGTAAATCTTGTGACATTTGTCAAAGAACTATTCAGAAAGGTCGTGTTACTAAGGTACCCTTAGGAAAATTACCACTGATTGATACACCGTTTAAACGGGTGGCAGTTGACATAGTTGGACCAATAGAACCTCGTTCCGACAGAAAATCTCGCTATATCCTTACAATGATTGATTATGCAACGAGATATCCCGAGGCGGTAGCGTTACCCGGCATTGAAACGGAACGCGTAGCCGAAGCGTTAGTTGAAATGTTTAGTAGAGTTGGCATACCTGACGAGATGTTGACGGATTGTGGAAGCCAGTTTACTGCTGAAGTAATGAAAGAAGTAAGTAGGTTGTTGTCACTCCAGCAGTTAACCACGACGCCCTGGCATCCTATCTGTAACGGTCTCGTAGAGCGTTTTCACTCTACTTTAAAGCAAATGCTACGTAGAATGTGCGCAGAGCGTCCTAAAGACTGGGATAAATATCTCCCAGCACTACTGTTCGCGATTAGAGAAGTCCCGCAAGAGTCATTAGGATTTTCTCCGTTTGAACTATTGTACGGGCGTAACGTTAAAGGCCCTATGGCGATATTACGTGAATTGTGGTCTGAAGAGGTACAGGATGAGCAGGTTCTGTCGACATATCAGTACGTACTCGATTTACGAGAACGACTGGAGCAAACATGCAACTTGGCGCATGAAAATTTAAAAAAAGCCCAAGTTAGACAAAAGGTTTATTATGACAGGCGCGCTAGGTCGCGTAAATTTAACGTGGGAGACAAAGTGTTATTATTACTACCGACAAATAGTAATAAATTGTTATTACAATGGAGAGGTCCATATGAAATAGTTGAGGTAGTTAACAGAATGGACTACAAGGTCCAGGTAAATGGCGTCATAAGCACATACCACGCTAACATGCTGAAACAGTATGTGGAGCGTCGCACTGTGGCGTCACATTGTTTGTTGTCTGTCGATACAGTAGAGTCAGTCGATGATGACGATTCTGACGAGTTTTCGTTGAATGATTACGCTTTTCCGACAGTGAAACAAACGGAAACGTATAAGGACGTCAGTATTTCTGATACGTTAACGTCAGAACAACGTGCCGAAGTCGAAGCGTTGATAAGTCAGTACCCGGACGTACTGTCGAGTTTACCAGGTCGTACCGACCAGATACAGCATGATATTAAATTGCTTACTTCGGAACCGATCCGGACAAAAGGGTATCCAATCCCGTATAAGACGCGTAATGTCATGGAAAATGAGGTTAAAGATATGCTAGAATTAGGAGTAATTGAACCATCAATCTCTCCATATTCATCACCTGTAGTACTCGTTCCAAAGAAGGATGGTTCGGTTAGATTTTGCATCGACTTCCGAAAACTCAACAAAGTGACGGAATTCGATGCAGAACCTATGCCAAATATGGAAGAGGTTATCAACAAAATGTCAGGACACAGGTACTTTACCAAGATGGACCTGTGTAAGGGTTATTGGCAAGTCGGTCTTACGGACAGGTCTAAACCTTTCACAGCATTCGAAACACCTAAAGGATTGTTTCAATTTAAGACTATGCCTTTCGGTTTGGTTAATTCAGGAGCCTCTTTTTGTAGGTTGATGAGAATTATTTTATCTGACCTCCCGAATGTTGACAGTTTTGTTGACGACATGTGGATATTTTCTTCAACTTGGAATGATCATTTAGCGTCATTACGACGATTGTTAGACAGGCTCCGCTCTGCTAAACTTACGGCAAAGCCTTCTAAATGCATGATTGGGTACGATAATATTGAATGCCTAGGTCATAATATCGTTGGACAAACGATACGACCAAAGGAGGATAAGACTCAGGCAATTAGGGATGCACCTCGTCCTACTACTAAAAGACAGATTAAATCTTTTCTTGGACTGGCTGGGTTTTACCGACGTTTCATCCCGAATTTTTCATCGATAGCTTCCCCTCTGACTGATCTAACTAAGAGAGATAGACCAAATTCTATCAAGGATTGGCAAGATCAGCATGAAAAGGCATTTCAGACTTTGAAGAATAGACTTACATCCAGTCCTATTCTCCGTTTACCTGTTTTCACAGAACAGAACCCGTTTGTTCTCCGGACTGATGCTTCGGATATCGGTCTTGGAGCAATCCTTCTTCAGGATTTTGAAGGTGAAGGTCGTTTACCTATAGCGTATGCTAGTAAGAAACTTTTACCTCGGGAAAGGAACTACTCTGTGATTGAGAAGGAATGTCTAGGTATTGTTTGGGGTATTGAAAAGTTCCGGAAGTACCTATACGGAGTAGAATTTCTGCTGGAAACTGATCATAAGCCCTTGTCTTACATGCAGACTGCTAAGGTGCTCAATCCCCGAATCATGCGTTGGGCCATGAAACTGCAACCTTATAGATTTAGGATCGTTGCTATCCGCGGCCAGGACAATTTGGGGGCAGACTACCTTAGTAGGTAGTTGACAATAGGTATCGCACCGTTGATATGTATATACTGTTTTCTCTGTGGTGAAATAGCCTGCGACTCAGATTCATTTCGTACTTTCTAAGAAAAGAAACATGCTTTGCCATGTTTTTTTCTCCCTAAGGGGAAACCTATGTTACGAAATGGAATTGTGTTGCAGGTGTTTCACATCTAAATTATTTTATTGTAAATATGGTTGAGGTAGGTTTAGGGTAAATACGACTAGTTCTCACCGCGTAAGCGTGGTGAACATGA
>JBEVVR010000067.1:0-4691 GCA_040507035.1 Candidatus Thiodiazotropha sp. | reverse complement strand
TTTTTAATCTTTTATTCAGATTTTTCTGTTTACCAAAAACCACCACCTTAACTGTGTGTAAATAATTCGGGCCGCTTCATGGCAAATCCGCGTGGACGCATTCTCATTATACATGATCCCCTGGTAAAGCTAGATTTGTCTTTGTTAAAATAAATTATAATTATATACATGTAAATAAGCTCAGAGGAAAGCTTTCAAAGGAATAACAAGTAAGAACATGTAAGAATGAAAGAACTTAATTTACGGGTTACTTGGCTCATTTACCGTGCCGCGGCTCTCAATATTTCTTTGACTGGGAATGTTAGCTTGCGCTGAACCATTGACCTTTAACGTGTTTTGAGATTCCGGATTATTGTATTAGTTTTTTTTTTCAGTAGCTGGACTGAACATTTCATAAGTGCATGTGTGTGTATGGGGGAGGGTGAGCGGGAAGTCGATTTTGCGTTTGTTGCGCAGTTTGTGGTATAATTTGATCCATAAAAAATAATCGAGCATATGCGCCAAGCAAAGATTTAGATAAACCTGCGCATCTGCGCGTCTGGTCAGATTCTTTGCAGGGCCGTCAGTGGATACAGATGGACCACAAGCTTCCTTAAGTAACCAGCCAAGACACTGGTCAGACAGCTTGGAAGCTAGCACTTTGCTGGGCGCGCATATTTGCACCGGCTCATTTAGAACTACTATTACTGCAATAATGATATAAGTAATAAAATAATAAGTAACTAAGTAAGTTGATAATAGGACTGGTATTAATATTGTTGACCAAAAACTGATTTTTTTATATATTTTATAATTCGATAGCGGTATGAACTTGCCAGACCATCGAGCTGGAGACAGGAAATCATAGAAAGACTCAAGCGGGTAGAGCAGAAACAGGAACGGATATTGAGCCTTCTACAAGCTAAACAACGTGACCAAGAAACCAGACCTCCAACAAAGTCAAAAGTCAACGTTCCTAACAATATAAGGGTGATGTATATATTAACATGAGTTTCAGAAAAGAGAGAGAGAGAGAGAAAAGATACAAAATATAAGTTTTTGGTACAGCAGATGATAACTTCTAAAATTGCAGTTTTATTTTGGTTTGGTGGTTCTATGCATAAATACATGTCATCATATTTGCAGACTTTTTGCAAACTTACTACGCATTCGAAAACACACTCTCACGTTTACAGTGTCGATCCTCATACCATAAGCCGTGGAAGGGGTGGTTTTTTTCAATTGGAAAAACGATCCTCAGGCCCAGTATTGTGGGAGAGGTGGAACACACACACACACACACACACAGAGCTGTTATCGATCTTCAGGCCGGTCTTTTATGGCGGAGTATGTTTTTTAAAAATCATTTTTATACAGCAATTATGGCGGAGTGAAACACATTCTATAAGAAAACTTTACACAAACGCACACAAGCAATTAATCATTATCCTTTGCACATGATATCATCGCTTGTTACGAGTAGGCTATTGTAAAAATAAATAAAAAAAAATGTCATAAAAGCAGTTAGGAGTGGGCTGTGATGAGGTGGTTAGTGTTTGTCTTACAATCCAAAGATTGCAGGATCGATCCCCCGATACACCAGTCCTTCGAATGATACTTTACACCGAGGTCCTTGCTGTTAGTGGAATGTTAAACTCATATCACTCACTCACTCATTCACTCATATTTTTTTTTGTTTTAATATGTTTTATAACAGGTTGCAGTTAAGGATGGATATTCGAATGGCCTGCAAGAGGGCAAACAATGGCTAACAGAGAAACCTGCAGGAGATGGAAAGACTATGTTTCTGAGGTAAGTTGTTTTTAACCTTTGTAACAATAAATCAATCAGAATGAAAAATTATCAACGTCGTTTACACTGAGAAAGATTGTTTGGTTTTAACGTATACACTTGTGTTACTTATGAAAGTTTAGAAATGAATCGGTGTTTTATGGCCCTTTAGCATGTTATGTGATTTTTGGTACTGCCATTCATCGATGTCACACTTTTCATGTAAATCCGACAAGTCTCTTGGCAATTAACAAGTACTACGTGCATATTCATTTGTCAGTAACTGGAAACTGCCTTTTTTGAATCAGAGGAAGAGAAGAAACATTTCATGGTCATTCTTTACGAAAGAGTGTTCTCAACCAAGTGAGCATACTGCCTTTTTTTACAGTTTACAAAAATCAGAATTTTGGTATTTAAGGTTCGACTCGGCTGAAAATGTGGAAATGACGACATCCATCAAAACAACAGTGAGAGGCCTCTATCCAGCTGTGAACGATATCGTACTGAAAGGTAATATAAAAAAAACAAAATAGGCAAATTTTGACCTCTGAAGATCAAAGATTAGACGATTATACTTACATTACGTATTATTATAGCACGTGAAAAAAAAACATTATAACTTTGCATTCACACCAAAAACCACAATGACATGACGCTGACGCTTGCAACTGACCATTCATATTGACAGGTCAAATCGTGCTAACGCATGCGTTTTTAGTGCCAATGTAACCAAGATCGCAAATACTGCAAGTGTCACTGTTTTAAGTTGATGATAAAATAAGGGTAAATTCACACTAGGCATGATAGCGTTAAATCCGTTGGCGCTGGGAAATAGAACACTAGATATTCTCATATAGTGTATGCTTTCACGTTTAGGGCGTTTTGTCCGGAATAAAGTATACAATTTGGTTGCTAGACGATATCATAACAGATTAAGCTGCTGAAAGGTGATCATTTTGGACTTTTAGATTTTTTTCTAAAATGTCGAAGCACATTCCCGACGCATTACAAATGTCAAAAAATTTTATGACAATGAACAAGGTAAAAAAGAACTATCAAGCTGAAAAGAACATAAGCCAAGGTAAAAATGTACTAGCGCCAATGCATGACGTTATTAACATCATGATGACGCAACTGACTTGTTGGCTGGTAGACAGCATGATCAAAATGTGATCATAAATGAAAGAACAATAAAGAAAAGAGTCGAATTTAACGATGGCCCTTCGTATATAAGAGTCGCATCTTGCGGTAATGCGCCGTTGTCATCTTTGCGAACAGCAAAGTTTCAGGCGACCGACACTGCGTGCAAGATCCTTCGCCGTTCGCTTAAAAGAATCAGTTATGCATCTTGCCCTACTAAAGACATGGTATACATGTGCATTGAAATTTCATCCGGCGGACCTTTTCTCATTATGCGGCTCATATATGTAACCTGCTATTTTTGTGTGTGTTTTTATATTTTATTCTTCTTCTTATTTTTTGTAGAAGCCATAAAGCGATATTTTACAAGTATGAAAGAGAAAACCAGACGAGTGACCACTGGCAAGACGAGGCAATTCAATGAAAAGATGGTGCTCTACCAAAGGAAGAAAAGGGTGAGAAAAGCAAGTTGCATATTTGGTGACATTTTGTTTTAAAAAAAATCGAGAAAAACATGTGTTTGGGAACTAATTGTTTTTAGTTTGTCTGCCTAAATTACCTTTTTCCCCAGGGAATCCCCAAGACTTTGATAAATTATTATCAGGTTTTACATTCATATTGATATATGCAAGAGAGCAGTCGTAACTATCGCTGTATTACTTTCAATAGTCAGTGCCTCGAACAGGAATCTTATCCATCAACTGCATGAGTATTCAGATTCATGGAAATGATGACTGCTCTTTATAGCTTCAGTGGAATTTTTCCACTATTGGTCATAGTATAAATCAACTACCATTTACATGTACATGTATATGTGTCATAATGTGAAGACGCTCTTTGTAGTCCATGCCCTGCGGATTTGATTAACCTTTCACGTGCAATAAATAGGATTAATCTTTGATCGTTAATGTGTCATAGTTTGCCAAGAGTTTCACATACAACTAGTGTGCATATGCCGCAAGCAGTGGTGCTCTTTGAAAATACAAATCTTAGAAAGGTAGACGCCTCGATATTCATCTTAAGGTACAAGGTACCTAGTAGTAGTGATTTGTAAAGATGCATACACTGTTTTGGTTTATTAACGTAGATGGTATGGCTTATTATAATTACAGAAGCTGGATAACAGGAAAGCAGCTCTAAAATCCAAGCAGTCGTGGAATGATGAAAAAAAGAAAAAAATGGAACAAATACTAAAGATAGAATACATGTCTTCGGAGGAAGAAAGGGAGAGTGACGGGGAACCTTATTTTGCAGTGAAAAAGGTTCCCTGGCGAAGTGAAGAGCTGGAGGAAGTGTTAAGAGATTTGGATAAAAAAGGACAGTCTTTAAAGTCGGCCAAGGGAAGGAAACAAGAATGCAAACGTGTTCGTTTAGAAGTGAATGGAGCAACGCAAAGACCAAAGAGTCCCACAGAGGACGTTATGTGGGCCCTAAAATAATGTCATGTCGTTTATGGAAAAAAAAATAAAATAATTTTCTGAGCATTATTATTATTTTTTTTTGGAATACATCCATCAGTGTTTCATTATACACCTTGTCTAGAGAGTAATTTTAATACGCACTTGCCTATTTGCCGTTTAGATAGCTACGCCCTTGACATAAGCCCATAAACTTAAAAACATAATTCCCCTTTATTGGATGTCATAATCCTATTATGCAACTGTCCAGTCCCACTGCTCTCACATCAAAGGAAATAAGCCAATTCACATAGGTAATGACATAACAGGGTCATAAAACCAATAAAGAGTGGTACCACTTTCTGGCTTACTTTACGTATGTCT
>JBEVVR010000120.1:0-4731 GCA_040507035.1 Candidatus Thiodiazotropha sp. | reverse complement strand
TAAACCCTGATTAACAGAAAGTGGCCACGGGAGCATATTTTTTGTGACATAAGCAACTCCACTAATACATATTTACACATATTTGACGTGCACACTTTCGAATACATACATACATACATACAAGCGATGCTTTAGCACATATCCAAGCGGGCAGGTGACGTCGAGATTGCGTCGTATTTACGTCCATGCGACGCGATGACGTCGCATCGACGTCATTGCAACGTCGTTTCGGCGTTATGTCCAAACGCTGGTAAACGTTTACATGCACATTGGCAGAAGTGAAAATGTATATAAAATGAGCACAAATGTTTACCACTTGAGTTTCTGTGCTTCCATAGCTATGATTAAGTGGGGTATTATTCATAGTTAATTTAGTCCCGTACGTCATGTATTTGTTATGCCTTCTCCATATTCTCATTAGAACATGTTTTGAACGTACCTAGCACACACTCCAAAGATGTTTACCTGTAGACGTTGATAGTACTGCCTCCTCCCTAGTTGTAATGTTGTTTCTTATGTTCTTTGCATTTTCATTTATGTTTCCTTGTTACTTGGGCTCAAGAGAGAGGGCGTTGCCAAAGCAGATACATTTGACTTACTATATCGGTCCAGTTGTTGGAGTGATGGCACTTGTTCTGTTCTTAGTGTTCATAACATCAATAACATGATACTCTTACATAGAAAAACAAAAGTAGTTATCACTCCAACTTATCGTCGCATGTGCAGTTTCAATATACTTGTACACTTATTAGTCCTTCTTGTACTACTCAAGTATCCTATTCATATTTACTCAATTCTATTAGAGATAAAACGCAGTGAGCTTCTGTATCAGAATATTTATGTGCACGGCTACC
This sequence comes from Candidatus Thiodiazotropha sp., assembly GCA_040507035.1. Classification (GTDB taxonomy): domain Bacteria; phylum Pseudomonadota; class Gammaproteobacteria; order Chromatiales; family Chromatiaceae; genus Thiodiazotropha. The sequence continues at coordinate 3,877 of JBEVVR010000120.1, read as the reverse complement.
GCAAACCCAGCGTTATCGGAAAATCTATGAGGGCGAATTCCGCTTTTACATTAACTATCACAACCTGTTTTCTAGCTGTTGTTTTCGCACTTTGGCTTAGTATTATTTTGCTATGTTCAGGAGATATTCACCCAAATCCTGGACCATCGTCAACATCTTCTTCTGATAGCTCATCTAGCTCCTCCAGCATGTCTGACACCATCTTTAACTCCCTCACTTTACACCATAACTTGTCCTTCGTTCAGTATAATGTTCAAAGTATTAGTTCTAAGCTCGGAATTTTACATGCTGAATTACTGCAATTTGATATTTTAGCTTTCACGGAAACGTGGCTTGGCCCTACTATAGACACACACGACTTAATACTTCAATCTTATAATATTCCTGAACGTAGGGATCGAGTCGGAGACGCTCACGGAGGGGTCATAATTTATGTGAAAGAAGGTATCCATTATAAACGTCGGCAAGACTTAGAACTTAGAGGTATTGAATGTATTTGGATTGAGGTTGCAAATAGCCGTAAGCATATTCTTTTTGGTCTCTTTTACCGTCCGCCAAATTCTGATGCCAGTTATTATTCAAATATGGAGGACTCTTTAGCTTTAGCAATTGATACTCGCATAGATGACATAATTGTGACTGGTGACTTCAATTTGAATGTTCTCAATCCTCAATCGGCGAGGAAAATAGATTCATTTTGTCAGCAGTTCTCTCTCTATCAGTCTGTTGACCAGCCCACTCACTTTACAGAAAATTCCTATTCCTTAATTGATATTATCCTCGTAAATAATAAAAACAATTTGATATTAAGTGGGGTTGGGGATCCCTTCCTTAATCAAGAGATAAGATTTCATTGTCCCGTTTTTGGTATTTATAAATTTTCGAAACCTAAATTTAAATCATTCTTAAGACACATATGGCGATATGAGCTAGGAGATTACGACTTACTTAGACAAAAAGCATCAGCTATTGACTGGGACTCTCTGCAAGACGACGATACAAATAAATATGCAAATAATCTAAATACCACCATAAATGCTTTAGCTAGTGAATGTATACCAAATAAACATATAAGAATTAAACCTTTAGAACCGCCTTGGCTAACTTCTTCCATCAAACGACATATACGTAAACGAAAAAGGGCTTTTAAAAAGGTGAAAAGGACAAACTTGGACGAACACTGGACGAAATTTAGAACATTACGCAATGAAGTAATAAGCATGATTCGCGACTCAAAAAACTCATTTAATGAAAAACTTGTGAACAAACTAAAATCAAATACACTTACAGCAAAAGACTGGTGGTCAACCCTCAAAACCTTTATATCTCCGGACATTAAATCAGCTATACCGCCACTAGAACACGAAAATCATATACATACAGATGAACATGATAAGGCAAACATTTTGAATAATTTTTTCCAAAGCCAGACGATATTAGATGAGAACAATGCAACTCTTCCTAACAATGCACCGAGTGTAGTTCGTTCCCAGTTAAACAGTATTGCTCTTTCTCCTCTTGAAGTGGAATCAGCCCTTAAAACATTAACTGTAGGAAAAGCGTCTGGCCCAAACGCACTTAGTAATCGTATCCTTCGTGAAGTAGCAAGTGAACTTTCCTCTCCTTTTTGTTCCCTTTTTAATCAGTCTCTCAGCACCGGTATTGTGCCATCTTCGTACAAGGAAGCCAATGTATGTCCTGTCCCTAAGACAGGCGATTTATCCAAAGCCTCCAACTATCGACCAATATCCCTTCTCAACTCCGAGGCTAAACTTTTTGAAAAGCTCATATTCAAATATTTATTTAACCATTTTCGAGATAATAATTTGCTGTCTTCTCTTCAATCTGGCTTTTTACCTGGTGATTCGACAGTAAACCAGCTTACTTATCTTTATAACACTTTCTCTGAAGCTTTAGACTGTGGTAAAGAGGTTAGAGCTGTCTTCTGTGACATCAGCAAAGCTTTTGATCGTGTATGGCATGCTGGACTTCTTCACAAACTTGAAGCTGCTGGTGTCACGGGAGAAGTTCTAAATTGGTTTAAAAACTATTTGTCTGATCGAAAGCAGCGAGTTATTCTACCTGGAGTTACCTCAGACTGGGCTTCTATAAGAGCTGGTGTCCCTCAAGGATCAATATTAGGCCCTCTACTCTTCCTTCTATATATAAATGACATTGTAACTGATATAGGTTCAAATATCCGATTGTTCGCAGACGATACTAGCCTCTTTATAATCGTTGAAAATCCTTTGACAGCTGCTGAATTCCTGAACACAGATCTTGAAAAAATAACTCAGTGGGCTAAAACTTGGTTAGTATCTTTTAATCCTACAAAAACTGAATCTCTTCTTATATCTAGAAAAGTTTACAAGCCTCAGCATCCACCTCTTTTCATGCAAAACATTCAAATTAAGGAAGTTGACTTTCATAAGCATCTTGGTTTATGTCTCTCAAATGACGGCAGTTGGCATCAACATATAAAGTATATAACGGAAAAAGCATGGTTTAGAATAAACATAATGAGAAAGTTAAAGTTCCAGCTCGATAGAAAGTCTCTTGAAACAATATATTTGGCATTCATCCGACCCCTGTTAGAGTATGCTGACGTTACTTGGGATAACTGCTCCCAGTATGAAAAAAGTGAATTAGACAAAATTCAAAACGAAGCTGCGAGGATAGCTACAGGAGCTACTAAACTTGTCTCCTTAAATGCCCTATATAATGAGATTGGTTGGGAATCACTGCATAAGAGACGACTAGATCATAAACAGACTTTGTTTTACAAAATGATTCATAATCTTACACCCCTCTATCTATCATCTTTAGTCCCACAACCTGTTAGTAATCTATCTCGATATAATTTGCGTAATTCTAATGACCTCCAAACTATAGCAGCCAGAACAAATCAGTATTATTATTCATTTTTGCCTTCTTCTATAAGAGCCTGGAATACCTTACCTGACGAAGCAAAACAGACTGATTCTTTAAACGCATTTAAACAGTTTCTTAAGAAAGACAATAGAACAGTTCCTAAATATTATTATTCTGGATCTAGGAAAGCTCAAATTTTACATACGCGACTTAGGACTAATTGTAGCTCACTTAATTTAGACCTTTTTCTAAAGAACATTTCTGATTCACCTTTGTGTACCTGTGGTAGTATCGAAAATGCTCAACACTTCTTCTTTCACTGTGGTTATTTTCAAAATCAACGAAACTTGCTCTTGAATGCAATATCGGCATACCAAACTCCTTCCCTAAACCTGTTGTTGTATGGGGACATGTCATTATCTCTTGAAACAAATATAAACATATTTATTCACGTACAAAAATTCATTCTTGATACAAACAGATTTTGAATAAGAAGGAAAACTTTATTAACTTGCATGCGATGACTATACATCACAAACAAAAGTAAGGTCTCAATAAGTCTGCGCCCCCTCTCTAGCGCCCAGATTCCATTTCTACTGTTTGAAATTTACTGCTTTTCTTTTTTTCCCCTTTATATTGGATTCTTTTTTATTCAATCTGCATAAGGCGTTTCATCGGCCCTGAATAAATGTTACTCGACGAAGTCTCGTTGAGTGAGCGTTTATTCATAGTAGATTAGGCGCTTTTTGCTTGTTGAGTATAGACTTCAGTTATTCCTGCTGTGTTTTGTCATGTTTTTTTTAATCACATTTTCTAAAAAGATTATATTCTCCGCCAACATTGATACCTATTGTATATAAATGTTTAGGATAAGAACTCGATAAGCTCAGCTTTCGTTCTGATCCTTTGAATGTTTACATGCTATGTATATATACTTACTATTGTAATGTTATGAAATAAACTATGTTTAAACCAAAAACATAACTTTAGAGTCAGCGCAGTTAGG
>JBEVVR010000144.1:0-4733 GCA_040507035.1 Candidatus Thiodiazotropha sp. | reverse complement strand
TGACACAAGTTTCGCTTTGCGATAACCTTGTGACAACAATTTGCTGGTGAGTAGCTTCCCTCGTTCAACAAAGTCTTGGTAGTTGAAACAGTCTCTAGCATAGCGGATTAACTGAGAAACATAAACTCCACATGCAGGTGCCGAAGGAATATTGCTGCTCAGAAATGGAAAGTTAACAATGGGAAAATTGAAGTCATCCCTCTTGTCATAGAGACTAGTGATAAGCTTTCCATTTTAATTTATAAATGTTTTATCAGGTCAAATTTTAATTATTGTCCCCTTGTCTGGCATTTTTGTTCAAAGGCCAATACAGCTAAACTTGAGAAGTTACAGTATAGGGCCCTAAGGCTTGTATACAGTGACTTCACAAGTTCTTATGAAGACCTGCTGAAACATTCCAATATGTCTACATTACATCTTAGTAGAATTAGAACTATGGCCATTGAAGTTTTTAAGATTTTACATAATATGTCACCAAAATATCTTAATGATCTTGTTTCTTATAAAGTCAATAATTATTCTTTCAGGTATGAGAATCTAGTGGATATACCTAGAGCCAGAACGAACAGATACGGTAAAGCAACATTTCGCTATGAGGCTGCCAGTGTATGGAACAGTCTCCCAAATGAACTGAGGACTTGTGACAACTTCAAGGAGTTTGGAAGACTGGTCTGTACATGGGGAGGCACCTCATGCAAATGTTCTTTATGTAAGTTTAATTTATAATGTTTTTAGTTCTGTGCTGTTCTTTTTATTTTTGTGCTGTTTTTTAGTTTTGTGCTTTTTCTTTGTCTTAATTTTTGTGTCGTCTCTAACCTTTAAGTTTAGTTTATGTTTATTTTAGTTTGTATTAGGTAGTGACATTATCTGCCTGTCTTCATGGCTTGCCTTCTTTCACTTTCGTGTCAAGGGTCTGATGCAGCCATGATCGTCATAGAAAATAGAAAAAAAATTAAAAGGACTCTTCCTCTCAAGCCACTGTAACAATTTCAGAGTAATTTCACAGAAATGCTTGACTTAGGGCCCTGAACCAAAATTGCTTAATCGGTTCTGCTCTAGTGATCGGTTCTGGCTGCCAGAGCTAAAGATAGGAAAAATCTTCTAACAACTTTTCCTCCCAAGCCAATGGATTGATTTCAAAATAATTTCCATAATTATTGTTTGACTCATGTCTTTTAAACCAAAATTGCTAACATGGTTCCACTTTGTTGAACAAGATGGCCGCCAGAGCAAAAAATAGACAAAACCTGTAAACATCTCCTCTCAAGCCAGTGGATTGATTTCAAAATAGACAAAACCTGTAAACATCTCCTCTCAAGTGGATCAGTGGATTGATTTCAAAATAATTTCATGGAAGTGTTTGACTTGTGGCCCTGAACAAAAATTGCTAAAACGGTTCTACTCCGTTGAACAAGATGGTAGCAAGAGTTAGAAATAAAAAAATCTAAATGGCATCTTCTCAAAAGCAAATGAATTGATTTCAAAATAATTTCACATAAATGTTAAACCCTTGGCCCTGAACAAAAATTGCTTAAATGGTTCCCCTTTGCTGAAAAAAAGAAAAAAAGAAAATTAACATCTCTCAAAACAATGGATGGTTTTCAAAATAATTTCACAGAAATGTTTGACTTTCATCCCTGAACCAAAATTGCTAAGATGGTTCCACTCCATTGAGTGAGTGGGTTTGAATTACACAGTGGCACAGTTTAGATCCAATCTTCATGATAATTGGTCCAAACAAGCCCCAATAGCTCAGTGGGTTAAGCACTGGCCTACTGATCTAGCAGACCAGGTTCGAATCCAGCTGGAGGCAAGATTCTTTCCAACTGTAAAAGGGATTCCACTGCACGCAGCCTGTCACATACTTTGTCTCTTTTTGCTGATTCAACAAGGGCAGTTGTCAGTTTCTGACAAAAGTGTGTACTTTGTACTGGTTAATCGCTTGGTAGGACTAAGCCTGCCCAGGAACAGTATGGTTAGGTTAACTGTCTATCCTGACATGACTTTAGCTATTTACTGGGTTAAAAAATAGCAATTCAAATCAAATCAAACTTGTCAAAATGATTATCTTTATAAAATGTAGGTCAAACAGAACTAGGTCATGTAAGGTTAAAAACTAGATCACTCAAGTGAGCAATCCAGGGCCATCATGGCCCTCTTGTTTTGTTATTGTTTATTACTTTAATAATTGCTTAAATCTTTCGAATGAGACTTTCAACCAAGTCCCATCTCCCTAGGACCCTAATTGTTGGTGGGATGTTAAATCTGAATTCACTCATTCACTACTTAAAGCAGCTAGATTTTGGATATTTAAATTGTCTGAGTGACCACCTGACTCTGTGATAAAATTCCTTCTGAGATATTTCTCCACTCTGTGTCTCTGTGCTCTTCTGTCTGTCTCTCTACACACTGTTGTGTCTGTCTTCTCCTATCTCCTAACCTCCCTCCCTCCCTTTCCCCTGCCGGTATTTCCTACCTCTCTTTCTCTCCACCCTTCTTTCTTTCTTCCCATCTGTCTCTCCTGCCCTCTCTATCCTTCTCCTTTTCCCGTCTTTTCTCCATCCCTCACTGTTTCCCCCACTCTTTCCTTCCATCTGTCTTCCTACACCATGCCTGTCTTTTCTACCCTCTCTGTCTCTTGCCTACCCCCTCTGGTGTATTAATCATTTAACCCTATTGTACTCAGAAGGGCCAAAACTCTATGGAGTTTTGGACCTTCTGAGTGCAATAGGGTTAAACATCTTATTTGCTCCTTGCCTCACTTTTTCTATCATCCTCTGTGGTTTGCTTCTTCCCTCCTGTTTCATTCCTTTAACTGTCTCGACATGACCTTAGCTGTTGAATGGGACGTTTTTCCGCTGTTTTTCTGTATATATTTTCAGGTACTGGAGGGGTGCTAATATTCAGTATAAAGTAGCTTTGCATACCTTATCCACACGGGTTATCGCTAGATAACACGCGACATGAGACAACAAACGCAGTTCGGTTGCATGACGTCATAGGACTACCTGAGGTAAGAAAACAGTGTTTTCAAACCTTGAACATGAATATTTCTTAAAGTTATTTGGCAGAGTTAGAGCAGACTGCTGTTGGTACAAACCGATGAAGTTTCACGTAGATTAAATGAGAGATAGATCCCACAACTTTTCATTTCGTTCAATTGCACCTACCCCATCCTATTTCGAATGTAGTTTTTTACTATGTAAGACATCTAATTTTGTAGTTTTTGCTTATGTAGATATAGTATATTGTCTTAGTCTCTAATTCATTGCAAATATTTGCCTTCAAAATTATTGTCGACTGTTCAAGTCCATGGAACAGTGAACACTTGAGATTCTTCCTGGAAGCAGCATACTACGGTTCAGGGTACAACTGAACACAGTTTGTCAGCATACTTCGGGAACAATAAACGTGAACTTACATGGTTTGTAAACTATCCAATCTTTGAAAAAATCGATGTTACCACTTACGATATGCTTAAAACTATATTATTTGCAGTTTAGAGATTCGTTATATCCAGCACACACCTAACAGACACCATTTAAATGGCATGAACATGATGCAAATTCAGCAGTGTGCGGGAGCCCTGGTAGCTCAGTTGGTTAGTGTGCTGGCCTACTGAATTAGCGATCCCGGGTTCGATTCCCGCTGGAGGGGAGAATCTTTCCAACTGTAAACGGGGTTCCCACATACTTTTGTTTCTCCTTCCACTGATTCAAGAAGGGCAGTTGTCAGTTACTGGCGAAAGTATGTGCACTGGTACTGGTTAACCGCTTAGGAGGTCTAAGCTTGCCCAGGAATAGTGTGGTTAGGTTAACTGACCATCCCGACATGACCTTAGCTGTTGAATGGGACGTTAAACAACAAAACAACAACAACAACACTCAGCAGTGTGCGTAGTTGTTGGTGGACAGAATTATTCAAGTAACCGCGTGAAAGCACTGGGGCTGCTGAATTCAGCCCTCATAATTGGGAATAAACTACTGAGTGACATTCGGTTCAAACAGTATGGCTTGGTTATGCTCACAAAATCTGAATAGATGGCGTGGTTAGAGTAAACTGGAGAACCATAATATTAATACAGCATTCTCAAGTGATAATATCAAAAACATTCAACTTTAAAAATGAGTTGTCGAACTATAATTTGCTCTTTGTCTTTCAGTTACAAAACCGCCTAGACATAATACTCGTTCTCAGCTCTTATGATGCTGTCTTCCAGCTATCATTAAAAACATGTTGTAAAAGCAAGATTTTCACATTTCAAATACATTTCCTGGTAACATGACGTCGACAATATCGTACTAATGTTGAATTCACATAACAAGGTTCACTTTTATTTGCACCAGTGTGGTTTTGAAAACATCTTGCGAACATTCATAATGTTCTAAGAACGTCGTAGGAATGTCCTCAATGTTCTAAGAAGTCCTATAAACTTCCATAACGTTTTAAGAATGTCCTAGAAACGTTCACACATTCTAAGAATGTCCTTTGAGTGTCCATAATGTTCTTTTGATGTTCTTGAAAATTATGTGTTTGCTCAGTCTTTTGTTTCGGTTCATTGCTAAAACCTTCTTCACACCCAGTTGACTGAGTTTTCAAGAATGCTGTGAAAAGAGAAAGAGATGTTATGAAATGAAGAGATGTAGAAACGTTAAAGTTACCAAACACATGTCGTTTGGTAATTAAGACCTTTTTTTCGTTTTTACAGCTTTTCTGTTTCGTCACAGCCTTTG
>JBEVVR010000113.1:0-4758 GCA_040507035.1 Candidatus Thiodiazotropha sp. | reverse complement strand
ATCTGACCAACATTTAACAGTTTTGAGAGGTAAATGAAGTAAATCTAGCCACACAGTATGAAAACATTGTGTCAGTAGGAAACTTATACAAATTTCCAAGTCCAGTCACCAAAGGAATGGGGTGTGTATGGGTGGGCGGCAGGGGGTGGGGGACAGGGGGTTGGTGATGGAGGTAGTTACACATAAAATTTTTAGACCGTTGTTTAAAATCTATTAGAGATGTTTCCTGTAAGGTACGTAATACATAAACATAAGACATAAACGTAAGGAGTTACATAAACCAATAAATACTGCATGAAGGTGTATTTATACAGTAACTGCTCGCTTTCACATAACATTTTTTATTCACAAAAATGAAAACATAAGGGTAAACATACAAAATGCAGAAAAATATAATGCATTACCTGTGTTCGTTCATGTATTCGCTCCTTCGATCAGCGTAGTTACTCCAGCAGTTTTCGTCCGGGTGTATCCGTCTAGGCGTAGATTAATTCGCCCCCAGGAACATTAAATATAGAATTATGGGCTCTTGAAATGTCCATTGCTAGAGGCCATAGTTTTCGACTCCTATTGTTAGAGCAACTTTATTGAACAAATATATGCTTAGGTAATAGCGTGTGCGCCTTGCAAAGTTTGTAAAAATAGCCTGTTGCGTTCAGCTCAGTTTCAGCTAGAGTCTTCAAACTTGCTCCATAGATACGTCTGGGGAAGGTCTACTAAAAGCAGCTATGCAGATTGGGTCAGAGGTAAATTTATCTGTCGTTTGAGCATTGAAACAATATTCAGCTGTTGGGTTTAGCTAGGTTTAATGTAACCGCAAAGGCTAGAGACTTCAAACTTGCTCCACAAATATGGCTGTGGAAGATTTACTGAAAGAAGCGAAGCATATTGGGCCATGATCTGTATTTAACGGTTGATTTAACATATAGAAAAATATTCATTTTTTGTGTTCTGCTCAGTTTCTAGGTAACCGCAAGGGCGAGAGTCTTCATTACTCCATTGATACGTCTGGAAAAGACCTACTGAATGCAGTGATGCATACTGAACCATGCACTGTATTTTACGGTTGATTGAACATAGAAAAATATATCACCTGTTGCGTTTAGCTCAATTCATAAGGCCAAGAGTTTTCAAGCTTGCTACATAGTACGATTAGGGAAGATCTACTGTAAGCAGCGATGCATATTGGGCTTTGACCTATCTTTCACAGTTGATTAAACATTAAGATAAAGATTAAGAAGCTTTATTTAACGACACATACAAGAAAAAGACAACGCAAGCTCTGCAGTGCTTTTATTAATAAATTATGCCTGCCTGATTATTTATCTTCCCAGGCTTACTATTTATAGGCGAGCGTCAGCTAAGAATAGAGTCTACAATATTTCCCAATGGCTACGTCTAGAGAAGATCTACTGAAAGCATCGCTGCATGTTTGGCCAATGGCCTATTTTTCACGGTTGGTTTATAGAAAAATATGTATCTTTTGCATTTCCCAGTAAACCATCCGACGGCACCTGAACGTGACGGAGACGTTTCCCTAACACGTGTTGAAAACGTATTCGTCACCCAAAAGGCGTTACAATTTGGAGACGTCCAATATTTTAATTACGTATTGAAAACGTTTAGAAGACTGAAAGAACACTTTGTGAAGATGTAAAGATTTCAAATTTGACACGAATCAAAACGTTATGACAACCTGCCCATGCAAAGTGTTCTTTCAGTCTTCTAAACATTTTCAAGACGTAATTAAAACGTATTGGACGTCTCCAAATTGTAACGCTTTTCTGGGTGACGAAAACGTTTTCAACACGTGTTGGGGAAACTCAGGTGTCGTCGAATGCTGAGTTTCGAAATAAACGCAAGGGTTAGAGTCTTCAACCTTGCTCCATACACGTAGATACATCTGGGGAAGGTCTATGGAAAGCAGCGACGCATATCACGCCATGACCTATATTTAACGATTGAGTGAATACAGAAAAATATTCACCTGCTTCATTTAGCTCAGTTTCTAAGTAGCCACAAGGGACAGAATCTCTAAACTTGATCCATAGATATATCAAGGGCAGATCTACTGAAGACAGTGATGCACATCGGGTTTATGGTTCTGTGATTTTACCTTGTACATGCATGTCGAGGACTTTTAGGATTTCTGGGATAATAACTCAGTATGATCGGAAGACCTGTAGGCCATAGTGACCTACATTTCATGGTCTAGTAATGTTGCCTGATAACTTGAAAACTCTTTGATGCACGAACGTTTGTGAAAGGATTCTGTAATGCATGAAATAACTAAAATCTATACAATGCGCCATAACTAAGTTGCCAAGGAACAACAGTTTATGAAACTTGAAATAAGTATGAAACATCACAGTACGCTGTTGCGCACAGATTGTATCCCACCTGTCAAGGAAATGCATGAGTTACAGCCCTTGTATTTTATTAAAAGAGAGAGAGAGAGAGAGAGAGAGAGAGAGAGAGAAAATAATAATAACCACAAAAAAACTGAGCCGTATCTTAGTAACCAATTTACGGAATATCGTGAAACTTAAACATACACTTGAGGCCAGTAAAAACGCAACTTTCTAGTTGTAGACCACCTAGGAATTCATGCCAGTAAACATTCCTTTATCAAGCAAAAAGGGGTAATTATCCCAAAGGTGTTGAACATCAACATTAAAGGGATACTGACAATGGTCCAGTTAATAAAGACTGCATTTGCATATAAAGGGACGTAACTCCAAGTTTTACTGCCGCAAAGGCGAAACTGGCGTTTCCTAAATGTTTTCGTTTAACATTTGTGCGAACTTGTTTTGGCTAAACTTCTCGCTGCTTTAAATATTTGTCCAAAGTCACTGCACACACGCCATTTTTTAGACCATTGCAGGAAAATCGGCCGCCTAAATACCGACGAGAGTTTTTACCTTGAAACCAGAAGTGCTTGTTAAAGGTTCGATTATTTAAGTAAAGATTGGCACACATGTGATGTGTTTGGTAAGATTTCACATGCTTTTATTGCAAGACTCCATTTTTTGGACCTCAGATGAAGTTTTACATGATTCTCAAAAGTTGTGAAAATTTAACAAAAAATGGTTTTATCTTAAAATCTGGACATTGCACCAGCATAAACCATTTTATTTTTTAAGGTTGTTTTTCATTTTGTGGCATCATACTGAAGATCATTACTTTAAAATTAGACGGAATTTGAATTTCTTAAGTGCTTTAAATTGAAATTTGTTGATTTTAGCTTTTTTTCATATTTTTTCCAAAAATAGTTGGACCTGACCTAATCTGTCGCAAAAACCTTGTTAGACGAAAGGCAAATTGCATGAGATAAATTGTAGCCTCGTGAAATCACTTTTAATCTAAATAAATGACAAGGAAATACTTGCAGTTTTAATGGTTTCAAGTATATATCAATATAACATTCATGTGCATATGCAAGTTTGGTTGGTATGAGTTGTCCTTTATGCACCAGTCATTTGTTACCACTGTTCCCGCATCTACGGGGACTAGCCGGACTAATAACTTTTCATTTTTAGTGCCCTGGTATAAGCCCCATTCTGTCGGGACACACTGATGGTAATAGCCTGCTCTTAGCACCCGCCATATATAACAGAAAATTCCACTTGGGATTTCCCAATGTTAGAACCGCGGAATTACCCCGGCACTGTGAGACCAATCAAAAGGTTTACTTATTGTCCTGCACCGGAGGGGGTGCTGTGGTTACAAATAACTAGTGCATTAGTTAATTTAAAACGCGCACACAGTGCCATAAATAAGTTGCCAATGATTAAAAAATTCAGGAACTTTGAAGTGATTGTTCACATGCAAGTTTTTGATGAGATCAGGGTTTCTTTAATGAAACTAAGATATCTGCACGATGCATGTATAAGCCTTTGACTTTCAATGCCTTTGTTTTAAGATTTCAAGATATCTAGGCTTCTTTAATCCACATAGTCACCGTACGTTGTTCAATGTAACGGAAAAATGCATGCTTAGGGTTTACAAGGGTTTTCATTTAGCAACAACAGCGACAACAAAATGCGATTTATTGGTCTCATACTATATAACTATAAAACAATCGTATCATAAGCATAATCTAAGAGAAAACGTACCCTAACGCATGTCAGAACAGCGACAGCTCAGTTCAGACTGAGGATCTGTGCAGATTGCTCGATAGTATGTTTTAAGAGGGTGTTGCAAATGGGCTTAAGGTATACAGATGCTTCTTTAAACCGCAACACAACAAAATAATTGGCTTAATCTCAAGACCCAAGCCAGACTGAAAATTAGCTCAGTCTAGCTACAGACTGTGCAGATATACAGTTGGTTAGTTGGTTGGTTATTTTGGGTTTAACGTTCCTTTGAGACAGCGTTTCAATCTATATCGGGCCGTCTCCCAGAAGGAGAGAGAAAGAAAAAGAGAAATGATAGACGAGATAAAACAAATATACAAATAACCTCGTCCCGCATCTACTGCATGCACAGTAGGTCATTGCCCTACTAGTATCTAAATTTTTAGGACGCCCCGTACCTGAAAGTTACTCAGCAACATTGCACCACCCGACGACCTCACAGGCAAGTCTGAGCCTTTCCTGTTCTCATACATATGCGTTTAGCGCCCGTACACTCTCATGTACCGCAGACTCAGACGGTTCTGTACTATCTGATTTTAACGTCCCAGTTAAGAATATGCTAGTCATATCGACATTTTGCCTCTCTTTTGCTACTTGCCACTAGTACTCTGCTGCAGGGGAA
>JBEVVR010000050.1:3376-4779 GCA_040507035.1 Candidatus Thiodiazotropha sp. | reverse complement strand
CAAGAAAAACGTTCACGAGGTGGAGGGTGAAGACTCGGACTACGAAGTCGATGCCTACCTTGGGACAGTCGATATGGGCGATAACGACGATGATGACAATGGCGACAGTGATGGGACATTTCTAGGGACAATCGATGTGCAGGGCACAGACCCATGGACTATTGATTTAAAGGTGAGACAAGTTTGTATCAGATTCAAAATTGATACTGGAGCTTGCGTTTCAGTAATATCTGACAAAGTTTACTCACAATTTGGCAAATTACCTTTGGAAAAATGCTCTAAAAAGCTTTATGGTCCAGGTAATAAAGAATTAAATGTCATGGGTTCATTCGCAGAAACAATTTCTAGCGACAAGCATTCAGCGGTCGAGCGTATCTATGTAGTCAAGGGCTTAGAACGCTGCCTACTAGGCCGACCAGCTATAGTAAACCTTAATTTGCTCGAAATTAAGGATCAGAGCATTAGCGAAGTTATCTCGCTTGAATCAGTAAAGCAAAAGCATCCTAACCTGTTTAGAGAGCTAGGTACGTTAGATGGTGAATACCATATTACTCTTAAAGAGGGAGCTAAGCCGTATGCGTTAGCGGTTCCGCGAAGAGTTCCGATCCCATTGCTTCCTAAAGTTAAGGAGGAACTTGAGAAAATGGAGAAAAACGGAGTCATTTCCCATGTAGACCAACCTACTGACTGGTGCGCAGGTATGGTCGTCGCCCCTAAACCTAATGACAAAATTAGGATTTGCGTAGACTTGACGCGACTCAATGAAAACGTCAAACGTGAAAATTTTCCGTTGCCGGTCATTGACCAAAGTTTAGGTCAGCTTGCCGGAGCGAAATATTTCAGTAAACTCGATGCCAATTCGGGATTTTGGCAGATTAAACTTTCAGAAGAAAGCAGGCTGCTCACTACCTTCATAACCCCTTTCGGCAGATACGCTTTTAACCGACTTCCGATGGGTCTGAATAGTAGTAGCGAATACTTTCAGAAAAAAATGACACAGATCCTCACAGGGATCAGCGGGGTCATTTGTCAAACTGACGATGTTCTAGTTTATGGCAGAACAGAAAATGAACATGATCAGCGCTTGGACACTGTGCTGTCTAGGCTTCAGAGTGCCAATTTGACTTTAAACCCAGAAAAATGTGAATTCAAACGGACATCAATTAAGTTCGTAGGTCACATAATAGGGCCACAAGGAATTTCTGCTGATCCAGAGCGGATCAAATCCATAGCAGAAATGCAACCGCCGACAGACGTACACGGTGTGCGCCGATTTCTCGGTATGTGCAACCAGCTAGGGAAATTTACACCCTCGTTAGCAGAATATTCAAAACCCATAAGAGACCTTTTGAGTCCCCAAAATCAGTTTTATTGGGGTATAGATCAGCAAACCGCTTTTGACA
>JBEVVR010000050.1:0-3276 GCA_040507035.1 Candidatus Thiodiazotropha sp. | reverse complement strand
GAGAAAAGATACATTACTCCAAACTGATGCGAGTAGATACGGATTAGGTAGCGCATTGTATCAAAAGCAAGATAACGGGGATTTTAAGCCTGTGTCTTATGCTTCGAGGGCGCTTTCGCCGACAGAACAGCGCTACTCAACCATTGAAAAAGAGGCCTTGGGAGTAGTATTTGGTTGCGAAAAACATCGCGACTTCCTCATTGGAAAAACTTTCCATATTGAAACAGATCACAAACCTTTAGTCTCGTTGCTAGGCCATAAAGATCTCAATGACTTACCCCTCAGAATTCAAAGATTTCGCATGAGGTTAATGCCGTTCTCATATACCATTTCTCATGAAGCGGGAAAAAATTTAATCATTCCAGATTTACTCAGCCGCCACCCAATTAGCAGGTCATTATCTCATGAGGAACAGCAGAACTCCATTGAAACGGAAAATTATGTTGATTTAATTGTCAGGAATTTGCCAGCAACTGATATGAGACTGCAAGAAATTAGGATGAAACAAGGTCAAGACATCATCTGTCAAACTTTGTTTAAATACTGTCAGGATGGGTGGCCTGAATCCAAACACAAGGCGTGTGAAATAGGCAAAATTTACTGGCCATATCGTGGGGAAATAACGGTAAACGAGGGCTTGTTAATGAAAGCTGACAGATTAATTATCCCCACAGAGATGAAACAAGAAATATTATCTAAAATACATGGGGCACATCAGGGCATTACTAAATGTAAATTAAGGGCAAAAGAATCAGTCTGGTGGTTAGGGATAAACAGTGATATTGAGAAGCTGGTAAAATCTTGCGATGTGTGCGCAAAACTGCAAAATGATCATTCCGAGCCAATGATCAGCACAGAGTACGATGATCGACCTTGGAAACATTTGGGATCAGACCTATTTTTCTGGCGAGGTCACAATTATCTCTTGGTAATTTGTTACTATTCAAGGTTCATAGAATTAGCAAAATTAAGTACCTCAACGTCGGAAGAGGTAATAAAACATATGAAGTCAATTTTCAGCAGACATGGCGTTTGCGACATTTTGACAACGGACAATGGACCGTGTTACGCGTCCAAAGAATTCAAGGACTTTACATCAGACTACGGCATACAACATAAAACTTCATCAAGCCGGTATCCGCAAGGCAATGCGATGGCAGAACGTGGGGTGCAAACCTGCAAACGTCTGTTAGAAAAATCTGATGATCCATACATCGCGCTAATGAATTATCGCGCGACTCCCTTAAGTAACGGCTATAGTCCGTCCGAACTACTCTTTGGCCGAAAAATAAAAACAACACTTCCACAAATTCCGGAAAAACTGAAACCTGTAGCTATCAACCAGTCTGAGTTGCAGCAAAAAGAGCGAGTTGCACGTGAATACTCGAAAAGAAACTACGATGTCAGGAAACGGGCTCGAACAATGGTACCACTGAATGAAGGCGACTGCGTATTCGTCAAAAACTTCAATACCGAAGGAAAAGTAGTCAGACAAGCAGATCGTCCGCGTTCTTACGTCATTGAAACACCCCGAGGTGTTATATCAAGAAACAGAAGGCACATTGTAAAGTTAAGCAAAAATGTAGAGGTGAGTGAACCCAGTGACTTGACATCAAGTGCAGAAACTCAAAATTCTGAAATGCCAATAAATCAGCCAGACTGCTATGATAACAAAGAATCTGATACACCCTCGTCTCAAGAAATGCAAAGTTCACGGGAAAACAGTGATAATGTTTATGTTACTCGATCTGGTAGAATTTCAAAGCCGCCAGAAAGGCTAACATTCTGACTTGAAAAGTGCTAAATATGATAAACGTGCCAGCCTTTATTGACAGATGAAAACATACAATTAACAGACTTGAGAGGTCAGCTGAAATGAGACTGAACAGTGTATGTGAAACTGAAGTGCAGATTTTATATTGATATTAAAGTTAATTTTTCCAAAGAACAAAAAGAGGACTTTAAAAGGGGGGTGTTGTATAAGTGACTCATGATAGGTCGTTAACCTTGAAGCTGAGAAAGAGTTCCATTGCCTCTTAAATACTTTTGTATGCAGCATGCAGACCACTTGTGTTTCGGTCGTCAAGCTAACAACATAAATAAATTAGTAGTTTAGAAAAGCTTGTTTTGTTATTAATTATACAACATGGTGTCAGAAGTAAATTTGGATTTAATGATGCACCTGAACAAGTAATGTTTGAACTGTCAAGGGTGTCGTGGAATTAGACAAAAATTGTCAATTCACAGACTTAATGACAAGTTGGATTACTGTTCAAGAGTGTGACAAAAATAGTGAAATAAATTCAAAATTAAAAACTAAAAATTCATGAACTAAAGTGTCAATAGTGAGAAAGTAATTCGGAAATATAATTCAATAAAATTGAAAATTAATAGGAAATTTCGAAAATTAAAATAACAATGGCAACGTTTCATGTTACACCACCGGAAAATTTTAACTTCAAAAATCCAGAGGAATTTGACAAATGGATAACAAGATTCGAACGTTTCAAGATCGCTTCAGGACTTAATGACAAAAGTGAAGAACAACAAGTCAATACGTTATTATATTGTATGGGACGAGAAGCCGACGATATTTTCCATTCTTTCAACCTTTCTAATGAACAGCAAAAACAAATCAAATCAGTGACGGACAAATTCAAAAGCTATTTTGTCGTACGGAGAAATGTAATTTTTGAAAGATCTAAATTCAACATGCGGAAACAGGAGGAAGGCGAATCAGTGGACACTTTTATAACAGCTTTACATACTTTGGCAGAACATTGCAATTACGGACAATTAAAAGACGATTTAATTAGAGACAGAATAGTTGTAGGACTGAGAGACGCTAAAGTAGCAGAAAAATTACAAATGGACGCTGAATTAACTTTAGAAAAAGCTGTAAATCAAGCTCGCCAAAGCGAAGCAGTTAAAAAGCAGCAGTCAGTGGTTCGAAACCAAATTAACAATGACGATTCAAAACTTGACTTTGTGAAAAGTAAGAAACCATACAGTATTAAACAGAAACAGAGGCAAAAACCTCAAAACACGACAAAACCATCTAGCCCGTTGAAGTGTACTCGATGCGGAGCAGCACCGGCGCACGGCCGGGACAAATGCCCAGCTGCGCAAGCCACATGTCATGGCTGCGGGAAAAAGGGACATTTCGTACGTTGTTGTTTATCAGCCAAGAAAAACGTTCACGAGGTGGAGGGTGAAGACTCGGACTACGAAGTCGATGCCTACCTTGGGACAGTCGATATGGGCGATAACGACGAT
>JBEVVR010000168.1:0-4869 GCA_040507035.1 Candidatus Thiodiazotropha sp. | reverse complement strand
TTGTGCGACGCCTCGGCAAGAAATGCAGTGAGGGAATACAATACGGTCAGCTCTTGATGTCTCAAACACTGACTTCGGAAATTCTATATTTAAATTAAAGATTATTTGAACATATTAACTTTTTCTTTTACACTTCTACACCTATTATCTAGAACTACTGCTATCTCGGAGTAAGGTTTCTGGGATCAGAAAATTTTCTACGAGATGTCGGTGATTTGAGACAAACTTTGACTTTGAGTTATCGAGAGTTGACTGTGCATATGTATGTATGTATTCGCAATGTGTATATATACTATCTTGGTTGCTTACTTGGGTTGTTGTTAGTATATAGGTATGTATATGTTTGTGTGTATATGTACTTTCTTTATCTCAAACTTCTGCTGTCTCGAAGTAAATTTTCTAGGACCAGAAAATTTGCTTTGAGATGTCAGTGGTTTGAAACGTAGTTCGATTTCGAGTTAAATCGAAAGCTGACTGTATGTATATATGTTTCATATGCTCTTTTATACCAACTTGGATGCTTACTTGGGTCGTTTGTATGTATAGAAGTATGTATATGCTTATGTAAATATGCTCACTTGGGTTCTGTTCATCATCATATTCAGTCAGCCTAGCTATGTTAGTTATTCAGTGTTGATTTACCTAGCAGGCACACAACGTTGAATCAATGTTGATCCAACGTTGAATCAACGTTGTGTATGCCTGATGGGCCGTGTCGTTTCGGGATTGAGTGCATGTTGAGTTGATAATATGTTCTGTGGTGCATAGATAAACAGTTAAGTTTAATATGAAAGTATTTATGGTGTGGCAACGGGTAACGTTATACGTCAAAGTTGGAAATCCTCTTCCCAAAAACGTATATGTGGAATGAAATACCATTCGCTAATCATAATATTTAAAATTGTGGTGAGATTGTATCTTTGTTTGTCTAAAATGCTTTGCTGTAGTCTATTGATGCTTCACGGGGAATTTTTAGTTGTGCATTATTTTATCTGCATATATCTTAAATGTATACCTAGGAATCCATCCGCATCCATAAAACTTCTTAGGGCATTAGTAGATAATATTACATAATGATAGACATTGAAATTTTTCGTATGCGGATTGGATTACATTATAGTCGCCATTGTAGGATTAAGGGTCTTGAGCATTTAGATTTCTTTGAATCTTTGGTAATTATGGCCTTGTTGCTTCTTGCAGGAGTTGAACCCAATCCTGGCCCAATTTCTGAAGCCTCTACAAGCTCCTCTAACCTATCCTTAGATTTGAATGACATAGATATGATTAAAGACAAATTTTCAGTTGTTCACTATAACGTTCAAAGTATTTCAAATAAAATAGATATTCTTGAATCTGAACTTAGTAACTTTGACATTATATGTTTAACTGAAACATGGCTTGATGGAAGAACTTCGAATGATACAATATCCCTAAAAGAATATAATTTATATAGACGTGATCGGGTTGGTGATAACCACGGTGGAATTTGTGTGTATGTGAAACAAAATGTTCATTCGCGTCGTAGACATGATATTGAACTTCCGAATATTGAATGTGTTTGGGTTGAGGTTTCTACTCATAACAAAAAAATTCTTTTAGGCACTTTCTATAGACCCCCAAATTCTACCCAAGATGTTCTGTCATCCATTGAAGATTCTATATCACTTGCATATGATACCAATATACAAAATATTCTCATTAATGGTGATTTCAATTTAGATATTTTAAAATCAGCTTGTAATAGAAAGGTATTTGATTTGTGCCAGCATTTCAGTCTAAATCAATTTATTAATGAACCGACACATTATACGGAATCATCGTCTTCAATTATTGACCTCTTCTTTACCTCTAACATAAATAGTATTCTTCATGGTGGCGTCGGCCAGCCTATTTTAGACCAAAATATAAGGTACCATTGCCCTGTATATTGTATATTAAATTTTGATAAACCTATTACCCCTATTTATTCAAGACATATTTGGCTGTATGACAGAGGAGATTATCTATCTCTCTCCCGGGATTTAGATAATACTGATTGGAGTGCTCTTAAAAGTGATGATATAGACACTTATACAAATAATGTAACGGAACGAATCACTGAACTAGCAAAAAAGCATATTCCAAATAAAGACATTAAAGTACGTAAATCCGATCCTCCTTGGCTAACTACTAATATAAAACGGTTAATGCGCAAACGAAAACGACTGTACGATAAATATAAAAAATCTAAAAATATTAACGACTTTGAGACATATAAAAATGCTCGAAATAAAGTAACATTTGAAATTCGACAATCTAAACAAAAACAACTTGATAAACTCACTGAAAAACTAAAATCTAATGACCTTAACCAGAAGGACTGGTGGAAAACTTTAAAATATTTTATTACACCTGAACAGCAATCAACCCTTCCCCCACTCTGCAAAGACGATATAATCTATACTAATGAAAATGATAAAGCAAATATCTTAAACTTGTTTTTTACCGAGCAAACAATTTTGGACGACAGTAATGCCACTTTACCTACCGTAAATCAGACACCTCCTCATAAACTCGAGTCTATTTCTATCACTTCTCAGGAAGTTGAAGATGTTTTAAAATCTCTAAAAACAGGAAAAGCTGCCGGTCCCGACTCTATTGATAATCGACTATTGAAAGAGCTTGCTCAACCCTTATGTGCTCCCCTTGCGGATCTCTTCAATTTCTCTATTGCTAAAGGTAAAGTTCCAAACCTCTGGAAACAGGCCAATGTTACTCCTGTGTTCAAAAAGAACGACCCATCAGACGTATCCAACTACAGACCCATTTCTCTACTCAATACTCTTGGTAAAGTTCTCGAAAAAATTGTACATAAATATGTCTTTAATTTTTTAAATGACCACCATGTAATTACTACTCTTCAATCTGGTTTTGTTCCCGGGGATTCTACTGTTAATCAATTAGTTGATATATATAATACTTTTTGCCGGGCCCTGGACGAAGGCAAAGAAGTCCGTGCTATATTTTGTGATATTAGTAAGGCTTTCGACAGGGTCTGGCATAAAGGTCTCCTCTTCAAATTACATTCTGTTGGTATTTCTGGCTCTTTACTCCAATGGTTTACAGATTATCTTGCCAACAGAAAGCAAAGAGTAGTTATTCCTGGTGCAAGTTCTAACTGGTCTTCAGTCCAAGCCGGTGTACCCCAAGGCTCGATACTAGGTCCCTTGCTTTTTCTTCTGTATATCAACGATATTGTTGAAAATATAAACTCTTCAATTAGACTTTTTGCGGACGATACTACTCTGTATATTATAGTAGACAACCCCGTTCAAGCTGCATATCAATTAAATTCCGATCTTTCTAAAATACATCAGTGGGCAAACCAGTGGCTTGTAACATTTAACCCTTCCAAATCAGAGTCCGTCATTTTTTCAAGGAAACGTAACAGACCCAACCATCCCCAAGTCCTAATGGATCAAGAACCTATACAAGACGTAAATTTGCATAAACATTTAGGTATTATATTTTCAAATGACTGTACGTGGCATGATCATTTAGAATACATTAAATCAAAAGCATGGACCCGTATAAACGTTATGAGGAAACTGAAATTTAAACTCGACAGAAAATCTCTTCAAATAATTTACTTTACTTTTATTCGGCCGATCCTTGAGTATGCTGATGTTGTATGGAGTAATTGCACTCAGTATGAGATAAATGAACTTGAAAAAATTCAAAATGAAGCAGCCCGTATTGTATCCGGAGCTACTAAATTAGTCTCAATTAATGCTCTTATTCATGAATGTGGTTGGGAAACTCTGTTAAATCGTAGGAAAAAGCATAAACTTCTACTGTTCTATAAAATGCAAAATAGTTTATCTCCTAATTATTTATCTTCTCTTGTACCGCCTACGATTGGAAACACTACTAGTTATCCGTTACGTAATTCTTCTGATCTACTTACTGTTCATGCAAGTTCTCAACTTTACTATAACTCTTTTCTACCGTCTGTTATAAGAGAATGGAACGAGCTCCCAGAAGATGTGCGTAATTTGCCAAGCATAGCTACCTTTAAGCACGAGTTAAATTCAGATATCTTGAAAATACCTACTTTTTATTTTGATGGATCAAGACTTGGGCAGATTTACCATGCACGTCTAAGAACAAATTGTAGCTCCCTCAATCAACATCTTTTTTCAAAAAATATAATAGATAGCCCTCTATGTGCCTGTCAAGCAGTTGAAGATACTAATCATTTTTTATTTAACTGTGAACGCTTTCGTGATCTCAGACAAGAACTTTTTAATAAAATCACTCCTATTTGCCAGCCTACATTAAATATACTTCTTTTTGGCAGTGAACAACTGACTGACATTGAGAACCGACAAATATTCACAGCTGTGCAAGAGTTCCTAGTAAGGTCTAAACGATTCGAAATTGTATAAAGTGTATTCATTTTCTTATGATATAGTCAGCAACCTTTTGGCCAAATTACACTAAAACCTTTTCTTGGCGACTACGCATTGTCTTTTATTTTACAGGCAGAGTAAAATACATATAAGTAATTGTAATTTACACTCCATTCCCCGTGGAGCTCCAAGAGACGTGAAGCAAGTACTAAGCCTTTCTATTTTTGATGAGAATACTTCTTAGTATTTATGAGATGTAAACTCACGAGTATGTCTATTTATATCCTTTGAATTTGCTTTCAATTGGCATTTCTTAGTTTTTTTAAACTCTCTAACATATTATACTAGTGTCTGACAGATCGTATCTGAAGTAGTATTATTCAAATCACTTGTTATATATAAAGATTATATACAGTAATTGTGGGATACAGATCATATAAGTCGGAAGACTTTCTTCTGAATCCCTTTCAAGCTGCTG
>JBEVVR010000169.1:0-5038 GCA_040507035.1 Candidatus Thiodiazotropha sp. | reverse complement strand
CGTAACGTTGCAGTCGTGCTGCCGTTGTTGCAGATATGCCTTTCTTAGGACCAAATATTGTCAACAGGGGTTGATGATCTGTCACTAGAGTAAATTTTCTTCCGTACAGATAACAGTGAAACTTCTTTACTGCCCATACTATTGCTAAGGCTTCTTTGTCAATTTGAGCATAGTTTTTCTCTGCTGAATTCAAAGAACGTGAAGCAAAGGCGATTGGTCTTTCTTCACCATTTTCCATGACATGAGAAATTACTGTACCTAATCCGTACGCAGAAGAATCACAAGCCAGTCTTACGGGTAGATTTGGATCGTAATGCGTAAGTACAGTGTCTGCCGTAATTAGTGTCTTCACTTTTTCAAAAGCTTTTTGAGCCTCAGCTGTCCACTTAAATTTCACATCTTTTTTCAATAGCTGATAAAGTGGATGAAGTACACTTGCAAGATGTGGCATAAACTTGGAATAATAGTTCACAAGTCCTAAGAAAGCTCTTAACTGGGTTAAATTCTCTGGTTTTGGCGCACATGTGATAGCTTCAATTTTTGCTTGAGTCTTATGTAGACCGTTAGAGTCTATTTTGTGACCACAGTATGTAATTTCTTTCTGGAAGAAACTGCATTTCTCTTTGTTCACACGCAAGTTGTAGTCGTGTAACCTCTGAAGTACAGATTGAAGGTTTTTCAAGTGCTCTTCATCTGTTTTTCCAGTGATGATCATGTCATCTAGGATACAGCTTGTATTTGGTATTCCTTTCAATACCTGATCCATGGTACGTTGCCATATTGATGGAGAGGCTGCTATCCCGAAAACAAGTCGGTTATACTGGTATAAGCCTTTGTGCGTATTTATGGTTAGATAACTCTTGGAATTATCGTCCAGCTCAAGTTGATGATAGGCTTGTCGCAGGTCTATCTTAGAAAATCGCTGTCCTCCTGCCAGTGACGCAAATATGTCATCTATCCTGGGCAGTGGATACTGATCGATTTTCAACTGTGGGTTCACAGTTGTTTTGTAGTCACCGCATATTCTGACTGAGTTATCCCCCTTTGGTACTGCAACTATGGGTGTTGCCCAGTCGCTGTGATCTACTTTCTCGATTATTCCTTCCCTTTCAAGCCTTTCCAACTCTTGTTCCACTTTTGGCTTCATTGCGTAAGGTACTTGCCTTGCTTTGCAAAATTTTGGCTGTGCATTATCTTTCAAAGTTAAGGTAGCTGTCATGTTCTTAACTTTTCCTGCTTCCACGGTGAAAACTGAATTGTATTTCTGTAGAATTTCCTGAAGGTTTTCTTCTGTTGACTTATTAGTGTTCAAAAACTTAATTGAATTCCAATCAAGTTTAATGTATTTTAGCCATGATCTACCAAATAGTGCAGGACTGTCATTTTTCACAACAAATAAATCCAAATAATGTTCCTGGCCTTCATAATTCACTTTCACATTAATTATTCCAGCTGGCTTAATTGTTTGACCTGAATATGTCTTAAGCGTTGTGTTTGTTTCAGATAATTTCTTGTGAGAAAACATTTGTTTGTAAGTCCTAATTGGTATAACTGATATGGCAGACCCAGTATCTAGTTCCATTTTCAAGTGTTTTCCTTCAATGCTGGGTGTTATGCTGATAACGTCAGATCTCTTTACCGTATTAACCGTAACAGTTAAAAGTTCTTGTTCATCTACAGATTTCACAGTTTTAGATTTTGGCTTCTTGGATTGATTTTTCTTTTGAGTTTTTTTACTCAAACAAGCTCTCTCAATATGTCCTTTCTTGAAACAGAAATTGCATGATTCATCCTTAAAATGACATTCATCCGGTGAATGGTTTTTCCTGTCGCAGCGGAAACATGCGTTTTTGACATTTTTCTGTTTACCGTAAGAACCCTTCTTCTTACTTAACATGTTGACAGGATCGGGCCTGTGCTGGTGCTGCAATTCCACAGCATCTTTGGAAGCTGTTTCCATAGCTGTCGCAATTTCAATTGCTTTTTGCAGTGTTAAATCCGACACAGAGAGTAACTTTTTCTGAATGTTTTCATTCCTAATTCCACAAACGAACCTGTCGCGTAGAGCATCATTGAGAGTTGCTTCGAAACTGCAATGTTCAGTTAGCTTCCTCAATTCTGCCACATACACAGTTATTGATTCTCCCTCTTTTTGGTCCCTTTTGTGAAATCGGAATCTCTCAGCAATCACTAATGGCTTTGGGGACAAATGATCCTTTAAGAGTTTCACTATTTCATCATAACTCTTTGTTGATGGATCATCCGGCATTGTCAAATTGCGCAATAGTCCGTAGGTTTTTCCTCCCATGATTGCTAATAACGCAGGAACTTTCCGATCATTAGCTACCTGGTTCGCAACGAAAAACTGCGCAACACGCTCTGTGTAACTTTTCCATGTTTCTGTCAGCTCATTATATTCTCCAACATTTCCAATAGAAAAGTTAGCCATTGTGAAGATTCAGAATTTATTCCTTTTAAATTTTATTTAATTTATCCAAGAAATCCAAAAACTAGAGTTCAGGCACAAAAAATCCAAAATCTCGTCGCCAAATATTGTTATGTACTAATAGACACAACTAAACAATGTGGGTTCTAGCTCTGAACTAATTTATTTACAAGGCGGCAGAAGACTATATCATATAGATTATAGCTTATCAGGGAGGGCTTGTTTTTAGTAATTATGTTTATACTGTAAGTGTAAGACAAGACTTCCAACGTTGGTTCAAGTATACAACATTTTCCCTCCTCTAGATTAAAGTTACATTAGTTAACTTTATTGAGTCTCACATAGCAGTCCTTTGAATGTCACTGCTGTATAACTGTTTTTGACATGTCTATAACTGTTTCTGAGAACCATGAATTGTTGCTTATCCAAGGTCACTGAATATTCTCTGCTTAATGTCTTTTACTATTGAACAACTGTCTTTTCCATTAATCTTAGTTAAATTGATGCGGTTCTAAAATTTAACTTTTGATTATATTTAATGTGTATAGCATGCAGATAATAAAAATACATTCAGTATTATAGTACTGGACTCATTGAGACAAGCATGTTTCATTCATATTTTCATTCATTAATTGGTTAGAAATTTCCCATGAAAAACAATCATAGTAAATTCCTAAGCTGATAACACCCCATTCATGAATATTGCTTGTCTGAAAGAAACCAGACTTTACACCACTGCATCCGAGATAAGAAGGTGATCATTACAACTTATCTCTTCATAAGCATTACAGAGAGGGGTTTATTATGCCCTGTTTATCTGTAATGAGCCTTAATACACAGAATATTTACACTTCCTTTCACTGATAAGTGAGCCTGTCAGGAGGCTTTCTGTTCCTTGTTGGGTACCGTCTTTCAACTATTTCAGGTTGCGCACCACTATCTGTTGAAACTTGCTTTTCAGTGCTAGTTTCCACGGATATGTCCGGAACCTGATCTGAGGGTTTCGGCTCGACCGATGTCGGTACTATTTGGTCTGCGTGACGACGCCAGTTTCCCTTTTCCCCAGTTTGAACTTTGTATGAAAGCGGCCCATTTTTCTCACTTATTTTTGCACTTGTCCATTTGTCACTATTTTCCCTGTAGT
Organism: Candidatus Thiodiazotropha sp.; assembly: GCA_040507035.1. Taxonomy (GTDB): domain Bacteria; phylum Pseudomonadota; class Gammaproteobacteria; order Chromatiales; family Chromatiaceae; genus Thiodiazotropha. Next base: position 1,448 of record JBEVVR010000169.1, on the reverse strand, counting down.
CTCGAACCATTACGTTATCTCCAATATTGAACTGAGGCCTTTTCGAGTCAGTCAAAGAATCGAATTGTTTCTTTTGAACTGTGTCCTTCACATTGGGTTTTACCAAGTCCAATCGAGAACGAATGCTTCGACCGAGAAATAGTTTTGCTGGGCTTTCATTCGTTGTTGAATGCGGAGAATTTCTATATGCTAGCAAGAAATTTCCAATTTTCTGATGTAGCGATCCACTATCAGATGCTGCTGACTTCATTGCAAGTTTGAAACTTTGAACAAAGCGTTCTGCTAAGCCATTTGTAGCAGGGTGCCAAGGCACTGATGTTTTATGCTGTATGCCATTGTTTCTAACAAATGTTTCGAATTGTTCTGACGTAAATTGTGGTCCGTTGTCGCTAACAATTTGTTTTGGAACACCAAATCGTCCGAACATTTGCCTTAAAACATCTACTGTCTTTGACGCGGTTGTACTATTCATAACTTGCACTTCTGGCCATTTTGAGTGTGCGTCCACTGCTATAAGAAACATGTGTCCTAAAAATGGTCCAGCGAAGTCAATATGTATGCGTTCCCAAGGTGCAGACGGCCATTCCCATGGGTGTAGCGATGATTTTGATGGAGACTTTTGATTGATTTGACAGCCAGCACAGCGTTTTGCTAACTGTTCAATTTCATTGTCAAGTCCTGGCCACCAAAAGAAACTTCTGCTCAGTGCTTTCATTTTAACTATGCCTATATGTCCGACATGTATTTCTTCCAGCACTTTATTTCTGAGCTTTAAAGGTATAATGACACGTATACCCCACATTAGACATCCTTGCTGAACTGAAAGTTCGTTTCTACGCGTGTAGTATGGTTTCAGCTGCTCGTCATGAGGTTTCTCCGTCCAGCCATTCAATGTGAAGTCTAGGACTTTTGACGTAATATGATCACGACGTGTTTCACGCTTTATGTCATTAGCACTGACAGGCAGGCTATCAATTTGCGACATATTGTAAATTTCCACAGGATCATTTTCTTGTAGTTCCTTTTCTTGTGGACACGGCAAACGTGATAGAGCGTCCGCGTTAGCGTGTGCTTTTGAGTTCTTATACTCGATTTCATAGTCATGTCCTTGCAAAAATATAGCGTAACGTTGCAGTCGTGCTGCCGTTGTTGCAGATATGCCTTTCTTAGGACCAAATATTGTCAACAGGGGTTGATGATCTGTCACTAGAGTGAATTTTCTTCCGTACAGATAACAGTGAAACTTCTTTACTGCCCATATTATTGCTAAGGCTTCTTTGTCAATTTGAGCATAGTTTTTCTCTGCTGAATTCAATAAACGTGAAGCAAAGGCGATTGGTCTTTCTTCACCATTTTCCATGACATGAGAAATTTCTGTACCTAATCCGTACGCAGAAGAATCACAAGCCAGTCTTAAGGGTAGATTCGGATCGTAATGCGTTAGTACA
>JBEVVR010000184.1:0-5051 GCA_040507035.1 Candidatus Thiodiazotropha sp. | reverse complement strand
TCAACTACTACGGAAAAATCTGGCAAAATATGATAAAGAAAAAAAATCTTTCCATTATTTCCATGTGTTACCAGAAGGTGGGCAGGCTCGGGCCATGCATGGATATCATGTTCGCCTTCGTCCGCGTTAAACTGGTAAAAACAAAAACTTGGAATACTTCGATCTGCCCATTTTGCTCATTCTGCTAGCAGAACAGCAGAATGAAAAAGTTTGTCTGAATTATGTTCTAATGCAACCAGCAGAAGGGCACATTCAAGTCATACATGAAAAACGTTTTGCTCCAGCCAGGCTTCAACTGCTACGGAAAAACTCCCAAAATTACAGAATAAAATATTTCTCCTTTATATTTATATTACCAGTATAATTCCATAGTGTTGTATTATCTTCCTGTCTGGGCATGAAACGTGGTGTTTGTGTCCTAAAATATGGTCCATTTTTTTTCTAAAACGTTGTCCAGGGAGGTGGGCCGTTATGTCCTGAAATGTTGGCCGTTTTGTCGTGAACGTGGTCCGTTTTGTCCATGGTCCGTTTTGTCCGAGTACCAATCCCCCGCTCCTCCGGTCTTTCGGATGAGACCTTAAACCAGTGACTTATAGATATAGGTTACTGCTTAAACCGTGGTCCCGTATTCGTATGACCTCGTTGTCGGTGCTTCGTTAAACCCGAGTGAACTCATTTAAACTAAAGGTTTCTAGAAAGTATCGACATTTCGGGTGCGTAAATTTATCGGAACGGACCGGAAGGACTGAATTACCGGAACGGACCCGTTTTTCAGTTGGTTTTTGTAATAGTTACATTTATAATCGCTTATTTCATATTTAAATGTATTTTGTATGTCTCTTGTATAAAATAATGTTGCTCAAGCTTCGATTTTTGTCAAAATACTCTTTAATATTTTTTGCCCTGGGTTGGCCTAGATAACCTTATGTTTCACTTTACTATTTTCCTTCTTCTAACACTTTTATGTACAGAAAAACACAAAATCAGGATTTATTATCATGATTAAAGTTTCATCCATCAGAGATTGGTGCATGTGCATGCGTCAAATCCATAAACTTACTCAGGGTGTTACAAGTTTAGGGAATGTACATACGTTATGAGTGGGATCTGGAATTAATAGGCACATGTATATTGTATCGAAATATCCAAAAAAAAAAAAAAGAAGAAAAAGAAGCTGGAAATAGGAAAAGTATGGATCCGTTCCGGGCAGATCTGTTAATTAGGTCCGTTCCGGTAAATTTACGCACCGTCAACATCTCTTTTAAGTCTCTAGTAAACAGAGTGTCAGAATTCCAGTCTGAAAAGGACTTTTCCTCCAGAGCATAGGCATAGACATAGAAGACTTTTTTTTTTGACATTAAAGATTTATTTTTTGTCGAACATAGCAACTATAAACATGAGCCCTGAAGGACTTGTACGAAAGCGTATAGCTCATTAGATCATGAGTTATATGTTATAAGATTAAAACCATGCCATACAAAATCACAAGAAGCTAAAAAAATAAAATTATAATTATAATATATACAATAAGAAATACAAATGATTAATAGTTTGTCTAGGTCCAGTTTTGGTTGAGACCTTGCTCGAAATGCGAAACAACAAGGACTCACTTGGAGAAATAATAACATTTACCTTAAAAAAACTCAAAATTGAAACTTGGTCTGGCCTAAAAGACACGTACATGCCAGGTCATCCAAGGCACGAAGCAGCCTCTTGAATTCTAAAAAGATTCTACTTATCTTAGATTATTAGAAAGGCTGTTCCATACCTTGGCCGCCTCAAACCTCTGGACTTTTCAAAGGCTTTGACAAAGTAAACCACTCCAAGCTCCTTTGGGAGCCGCATTGATGGCGTAAAAGGAAATGAATTACGCAGGATCCGTGCCTTCCTTGGTAACCGGTTGCAGACCTTGATGGTGAGGAATCGGAGTCGGTCATAGTATCTGCTGGGGTTCCGCAGGGCTCAGTACTGGAGCCGATCTAGTTCCTAATTTACATCAATGAGGTCACGGATGAATTGACTTATAAAATCCGTCTGATACGGCCGTGTACCTGACAGTTGGAGGCATGGATGACAATGTTGTGCTATAAAATGCAACCCTTCTAAGTGTCGAGATGTAAGGGTGAAAACAGCAAGGAAGGTTACAAACTTTCCATATCACTGGTCAGATCCTTGAAGTTGTCATCAGTGCAACAGTGGCGGATCCAAAGAGGGTTCAAGGGGTTCAAACGAGCCCCCTTTTCAGCCTGAATAATTTCATTTCCATGGGGAATTTCAGGAAAAATTGATAAAACTGCATAAAATGACTCCCCCCCCCCCTCAGCTAATTTTACCCCCCTATCCAAAGCCGGGATCCAAAGTTCCTGGATCCGGCCCTGGTGCAAGATACTTGGAAGTTGACATACCTAGTGGTCTCTTCTGGAATTCCCACATACATCGTATCACTGCGAAAGCTAATGGTACCCTTGGCTTTATAAACAGAAAAATTAAAATAATAATAATAAAAAAAATGTCAGAAAGACTGCCCATAGCATAAGGATCAACTGCAGTATGTTGCCAAAATGGGAATCCTACACAAAAGAAAACAAACTCCAGCTTGAAAAGTTTCAACGTAGAGCTGCACGATGGACCACAAGTAATTATGAATACCGATCTTAAATGTAACAGTCATGTTACAAATTTTAGGCCAGCGGACCCTTATGGATAGATATGGGTCTATGCTTATTCAACAAGATTGTGTATGGCCTTATGGCAGAACCTCTTCCTAATTATATTAAACCTTCAAATGATAGATAGATAGATAGATAGATAGATAGATAGATAGATAGATAGATAGATAGATAGATAGATAGATAGACAGACAGACAGACAGACAGATAGATAGATAGATAGATAGATAGATAGATAGATAGATAGATAGATAGATAGATAGATAGATAGATAGATAGATAGATAGATAGATAGAAAGATAGATAGATAGATAGATAGATAGATAGATAGATAGATAGATAGATAGATAGATAGATAGATAGATGTTTTATGATGCGCAGAATACTGACAATCGTTTCAACTCTGAGAGTCACTCATGTCGGATTTTATATAAAAAATCTATTGTCAGAAGTTCAAGCCCTCTCCAAACACAGTTTTAGACAATAGATCTAAACCCGGTTGCAAATTTGCTCTAACATGCGAGGCTGTGCACTTTTTGCATTCCTGGCGAAAAACCTCCAGAGGGACCCATCTCATGATAATAAAAACAAATAGAAATTTGAATTGCTACAGGATGTACCCCCTACTTTTTTTTTATCAGTTGTTCCAAACGATGTTTCTCTATTACAGAAGCTAAAACATAAGAATTATAGTCTAGGGGCCAGGGACGTGAATTGCAATTCTTTTTCAACCAATAAGGTAGAAAAATTCTGTTGATACCAAGGTTTAGTATTACCACAGAGAACCAAACTAAGGGTGGATGCCAGAATCAAAAGTGGTGCAGATTTTTGTGCGATGAGTTTTCCTTACCCCACCCACTGAAATCCATTGATATGGGATAAATCTGCATATTACTCATGTACTAGAGAACAAAATGCACAGTTGTTGCAAACAATTTGTAAAAAGACTATATTCTATCTTTTCATGTGATTTCACAACTAATTTGACACCTATTCTCAGAATAGGCGATCAATCAAATGATAAAAACATGAAAATATTTTTTTCATGGAAAGACTTTTTTTCTTTATTTTTTACGTATAGATATGTACTGCGAAGCATAATTCAAAATCTCTGCATTCGGGATGCATTTTTCAGGAAAATGCATAGTAATTACATGGCCTCTATGGCACTTTAAAGGTAAAGATTAATGAAGGATGGGTCCTTTAATACCTGCATGCAAGTTTGTATTAAGTTGTTTTCATCACGGGGTGGTACTTGTGAGTAAAATGCATAAGTCCCATGCTTTCATCCTTTAGTTTGGTATCGCACCAGTGGCGTTTGCCATAAACACCGGTAACGTAGCTTACATAACGTAGCTTACATCATATTTTGTGCCAGAAAATAACTGGCTTAGAATTTTTATTAATATTTCCCCTTCCTGTGTGAGGCAAACTAAAAGTTATGTATGACTTGTCCTTGCCACCTATAGTTTTATTCAAAACCTTGGTAACGTAGCTTACACCCTTATCCATTCTCATCAATGTGTATAGCTAAGAAAGCAATGCTTTACATAATATGCAATGCATTATTACCTGTAGTGGTTTATTCGTTTAAACAGTCATAAACGCATTAAATAATGTTTTATATTCAAGTGAAGCATGTCTAATTGCTTGGCTGCTGCTCATTAAGATGCAGGTAACGTAGCTTACATGCATTTTTACGACAATGCTGTTAAGAAAACGGAAATTTCCAAACACGGATGATACATTAAATACTGTTTCAGTTTTAAATGGCAACATATTACGTACTTACTGGACATTTCGTTTTCTGTGTTAGTACAAATATTTTATGGCAAATAGGTATTAGTTATGTGTACCATGTAAAACGACATGCAATTTATTCCATTTTCAGCCTCTTTAACCATCTATTATGGAACGGTCTTGTCATTAACATATTTTTATCTGCTTTGTAAATGGGTAAAAACATCTGTTTCAAAGAGTGAAAGTCTATATTAGCACTTGTTTATACTTTTTATAAGTGTTTCGACAATAGGACATCTAATTTAGGCAGTTGCGCGTCTATTCTGAGAATAGGGTTTGAATACCTAGTGGATGGTACACAGAGATCAGTTTTATCACGTTACAGCATCCTTCAAATGCAAGTTATTTATAATTGAGTTGTCTCACCCAAATACAAGATGAAACAGAAACCTTTATTACAGTTGTAGAAGTTATATTTCTCTGCAGTTATTTTATCGATCCTCCGTAGAGCCAATAAACATAAATGTTGCATACGTTACCCAGTCTTTTATTAAAAAAAAACTCCACTGCGGGATGCACAAAATACTTAATTTTGATTAAATTGAGTATTTATTTATACCAATTTATAATATTAAACTATTA
>JBEVVR010000080.1:0-5090 GCA_040507035.1 Candidatus Thiodiazotropha sp. | reverse complement strand
AGCTTTATACAGATGTTAACAATATTTGGAGGATTGGAGTCAGTAGGTATTTTTACAGAGTAATCCTGGGGAGCTGCTGACTATTATCATTAATATAATTTATAATTATAATTTATTATTATAATAAGTCACATTATGCAATTTCAAATCGTTTAGATTTTACCAAGAACTCGTGTACAGCTAAGAATACTTGCCGGTTTTCAATTTCAGAAAGTTGTTCACTGCCAAAAAGAAGTATGTTAAGGGTAGGCTGACAAATTGGAGAAATCTTATTTATAAGTTCTAGTCTCAAATTTTGAAAACGCTGACAGTCAAAAAGAAAGTGTTTTGTGTCCTCAACTTCTCCACAAACACATAATGGACTCTCTATTATGTTTTTGGAAAAAAGATGTTGATTTAGAGAACTACAGTTCATTCTTAGCCGTGCATGATAGATTTGCGCATACCTATTCCCGTCAAAATAGAATGAGGGCATTTTTACTATGTTTGAATTTATCTCTCGCTTAAAGGAAGCTATAGTTGGTAAATTACGTGTTTGTTCTGAGAGTTCATTCCAGTCCCTTATAACAGAAGGTAAGAAAGAGTTATAGTAGAGCTGAGAATTTGTTCGAACTGTTTGTAAATTTATGGAATTCCGTAGCGGATAATTTGAAGTATTTCCAATACATGGTGGTACTAAGGAAGACAAGTAATCAGGACACATATCATATTGCATTTTATAAAATAAAAGGAGTTTATGTTTTTTTCTTCGAGTTAAAAGTGTTTCCCAACCAGTTTCATCTGTCAGGGAATTTATCGAAACTAATTTGGTGGCTCCTGTCACAATACGGGCGGCTTCGTTTTGAATTTTTTCCAGGTCATTTATTTCGTATTGGGTACAATTGTTCCAAACAACATCTGCATACTCTAAAATGGGACGAATGAATGTTAAATATATAATTTCAAGGGATTTCCTGTCAAGTTTGAATTTTAACCTTCTCATTGTATTTATGCGAGTCCATGCTTTAGATTTGATATATTCTAAGTGCTGATGCCACGTGCAATCATTAGATAGAAATACGCCTAAATGCTTATGTGAACTGACTTCCTGAATGGGTTGCTGGTCCATAACAACATTAGGATGATTTGGTTTATTACGTTTCCGTGAGAAAATTACAGATTCTGATTTGGACGGATTAAATGTAACGAGCCACTTAGTGGCCCACTGATGTATGTTTAACAGATCAGAATTTAACTGATTTGCAGCTTGTATCGGGTCGTCAACTATAATATAAAGAGTTGTGTCATCCGCAAAAAGTCGTATTGACGAATTTATATTTTCAACAATGTCGTTTATGTACAGGAGAAAGAGCAGGGGACCCAATATCGAACCTTGGGGGACACCGGCTTCAACTGAAGACCAGTCAGAACTTACACCAGGAATAACTACTCGTTGCTTTCTATTATCCAGATAGTCACTGAACCATTGTAGAAGAGTTCCAGAAATACCAACAGAATTTAATTTAAAAAGGAGACCTTTATGCCAGACCCTGTCGAATGCCTTACTAATATCACAGAAGACTGCACGGACCTCTTTACCTTCGTCCAGGGCCTGGCAGAAAGTATTATATATGTCAACTAGCTGATTAACGGTTGAATCTCCGGGAACAAAACCAGACTGAAGAGCAGTAATTACGTTATGCTCGTTTAAGTAATTGAAAACATATTTGTGTATAATTTTTTCAAGAACTTTACCTATGGTGTTAAGTAGAGATATTGGTCTATAATTTGCTACGTCTGAGGGGTCGTTCTTTTTGAAAACAGGAGTTACATGGGCCTGTTTCCAAAGGCTTGGTACTTTGCCCTTAATTAGTGAAAAATTAAAAAGATCAGCAAGAGGACTTGACAGGGGTTGAGCAAGCTCTTTCAAAAGTCTGTTATCTATGGAATCAGGGCCTGAAGCTTTGCCTGTCTTGAGAGTTTTTAATATGTCTTCCACTTCAAGGGGAGAAACAGAAACAGAGTCAAGTTTATGAGGAAATATACGGTCAGTCGAAGGGAGTGAGGCATTACTATCATCTAGTATAGTTTGTTCGGTAAAGAACTGATTTAAAATATTGGCTTTGTCTTTATCATTCGTATAAATAATTCCATCTTTGCAGAGTGGTGGTACACTTGATGATTGTTCAGGTTTGATAAAAAATTTTAGAGTTCTCCACCAGTCTTTTTGATTCAAGTTGTCTGATTGTAATTTTTCCGTTAGTTTCTGAAGCTGATATTGTTTAGACTTCCGAATTTCATAAGTTACCTTATTTCGAACATTTTTATAATTCTCAAAATCAGCAGTATCTTTAGATCTTTTGTATTTATCATATAGTCGTTTTCGCTTTCGCATTAATCGTTTTATATCATTAGTTAACCAATCAGGATCTGATTTGCGTACTTTAATATTTTTATTGGGTATGTGCTTAGTTGCATATTTTATAATACATTCACTTATATTAGTTGCATACGTATCTACATCTTCATTCTTGAGAGATTTCCAGTCCGTATTATTTAAATCGCGTGTAAAAGACTGATAGTCTCCCTTGTCATAGAGCCAAATATGCCTCGTATAGACCGGGGTAATAACTTTGTTAAAATTTAAAACACAGTAAACAGGGCAATGATATCTTATATTTTGATCAAAGATGGGCTCTCCAACACCACTTAATAGAACATTGGTTTTATTAGAAGTTAAGAACAGGTCAATAATAGATGACGATAGTTCTGTATAATGCGTTGGCTCATTAATAAGTTGCTCTAAACTAAACTGTTGGCATAAGTCAAAGACTTTTTTACTGGCAGGTTGTTTGGAAATATCTAAATTAAAATCACCAGTAATGAGTATATTTGGTATATTTGTATCAAAAGCAAGAGCTATCGAATCTTCGATCGACGAAAGAACTTCATGAGTAGAGTTGGGAGGTCTATAAAACGTACCTACAAGATACTTTTTGTTGTGCGTAGAAATTTCCGTCCAAACACATTCAATATTTGGGAGCTCAAGATCCAGTCTACGACGAGAATAGATATTTTGTTTCACATATACGCATATACCGCCATATCTATCACCGACCCTATCACGTCTAAACAAATTATATTCATTTAAAGACAAACTGGTATTTATTGTTCTTTCATCGAGCCAGGTTTCGGTTAAACATATGATATCGAAGTTACAGAGTTCGGATTCAATAATATCTAATTTATTTACAATACTTTGAATGTTGTAGTGGACAATTGAGAACTTATCTTTTATCATATTTATATCATCAAATGATAAAGATAAATTTGAAGAATTTATGGAAGCTTCCGAAATCGGGCCTGGATTTGGTTCGATGCCAGCGAGCAATAATAATGACGTTATCACAAAAAGTTCAAAAGAGTGCAAATAATCAAAAGCCTTAAGTTCGTTGAAAAAATTAGAGACTGTTGGTCCGGGATTTACTTCAATATCACCAGCTGTTGTCAACAGCAAACGTAGCCAGGTATAATAATCAAAAATGTTTAGTTTAGCCAGGCCTTTTAATTTGAGGTGTCTGCAGTGATGCAGCCCTATCCTCGTCCTGTAAATAACAATATCAACCTCCATCAAAAATAATATTAAAGAAGTAACAAATATTCACAGGACGGAACGGGGCTGCAACAGCGCTACATGGACTTAAGCAATATGAATCGGACACTGATTGGCATTCACAAGGAATTTGGTACCGTGATAGAATACAGAAAATTACATAGTGAGTAAATAGTACTGATAAGTAGAAAAGAGAAAAAGAAGTAAGACAACGAGAAAGACAGCTTTGTTTCACATGAAAGAAGATAAACATGATGCGTTTAAGGGTTATCTAGGCAAAATATCTAGATGAAAATTTATTTAATTCATAAAAAAAATATAATGAGCTAAGCAATAGGACGATACATATATCCCACCAGTGTAGATTCTAAATTACTCTATTAAACTCCTTGAAACAAACGACTGTATACTGTCTGAGACCCTACTTTGGCTGTTGTGCGTTGCCTAGTAAATTAGTCAACAAACAGGCTGTTGGAAGCAATGCATGGTTCACAAAGAAGCAAGGGTCCAAATGAAAACTGGATTGGACTATGCTGAAAAGGGGAAGGTGATGATACTAAATATTAATGATATACTATTTACTTCCCGAAAAATAAATATATAAATATCGCCATTTGGGATTCCATTGCTTCTTTGCGTTTCCAGACAGCATGTTAACCAAAAAAATGGTCTTGCCACCCAGTCAACTATATATGGCAAGCAGAGAGTTTGAAAATTAATAATAATTGATAGTGTTATACATTACTTTGAGTGTGTTATACGTTACTCTGGCATTACAAGTTACCTAGCTGGTATAAAAGCTAGCAAACAAAAAAGACTCAGCATCAACATACTAAACACAGTTATACACCAATAATTAAGTAAGAAGAAACAAAATAATACAAACATATTTACATGACTATTGTACATATATTTACCGCTATACAAAGCCTAGTTCATGGGGTCAATTCAATTTTGGAATAAAACAGCCTAAGAAATTTTAATTCAGCGGCACCTCCCAAATGACTAAGGACTACTGAATTTTCCATGTTATCATCTTAATTATATTTTACAGAGATCCCTGCAAGCAAGCAGTGTAGACACTGGTCAGACGCCGCGTTCTGCAACGTCTGAACTGAGTCTTCAAAGCTTGTTTATATATCAGAACAGGTTAAAACAGATTTCCAGTCTAAGTAGGTTAAGGAGTGGTCCAAAATTTAGAAAATGGAGGCAGGGTAATTTTAAGTGAACTAAATTTCTTAGATAATACACTTTATCTAGTCGTATTCATATTGACAGGGTCGGTGCATTTAGGTCATAAGCATGTAAATCATAAGTAGCACGTGCATGACTTATTAACCCACTATCAATCGTATGACGTGTCACTGACTTGAATACAAAATAATTAGTAAAATTTTCAGTATGGATTTACTTTAAATCAATAAGGTAAAATAGTCTTTTATATAAATAATTATATATTTCTGTCATAAATGAGACACGAGAAGCCAGAGATGATACT
>JBEVVR010000099.1:0-5122 GCA_040507035.1 Candidatus Thiodiazotropha sp. | reverse complement strand
GACCTGTATATCTGTCGATTTCTCTGTCAATTAAACAGTCTATCACCCTTATTTCTGAGGAGATGATGTGCTGCTTTGTTTCTTTGCCTTTTAGAAGATGGGGGGCCAGTTAGAAACATTTATGAATGGATGTCTTTTATATTGGTGGCACCGCCGCAGCCGGGAGTGGCGATGTTGACGGTTCCTCCTTGATGCCATCCTTTATTGGAACCACCTCAGTGGTCTCTGATAGCTCTGGCAGTTCCGGTGTTGGGTTAGATTCCTGCAACTCTGCATGGGTGACATTAGCCTCTGGACTTGGCTCCGAGGCAACAATAGCATCGGGCTCGTGGCCTTTTCCAAGCCAATGGGCTTGTCTTATCACTTCACCGAGGGATTCCTGAGGTGATTTTGACCTTACAGCATAGTCATTGGTATCCATGCCATTGGGGAATTGAACACGATAGGTGTCGATACCGAGGGTATTTAGGCGACCTGCCAATACTGTGGCCTGAATATCGCCCTCTGGTGTTCCAGCAAATGCAATCAGAACTCGCTTAACGGCATACTGCTTCAGGTCCTGAAGCAGCTCATCGGGGTATCCTTCAACACCCACCACACAGGTGACATTGCGATAGCCGGCACACCAGAATGTAAGCACATCAATCAGTGAGGAGCAAAGAATGAGTTCGTCCGACACGCGGACCGCTTCCATATTGAAAAGTCCGCCTGGTGCCCGTGGAAGTATCACGTGCTTGGGTGTTCCAACCCGGAGGTTCGGAGTCACTTTTCTGCCATAGATCTGTACGATCTGATGGTCTGTGATGACCGGTATGGTGATCGAACCCCGAAATAGTTCATGACCCGTACTACGAACAAGTCCAAGCTGTTGCAACCTGGCACGTATAGCACCACCCTCCTTCCGGTTCTTGAGCGGTAGCTTGGTGCCAAGTGTACGATCACAGAATCCCAGTTTAAAATGCTCGATCGCCTCCTGGTTATTGATACAGCGCTTTTGCAGATAGGTAAGCGCACTAGGAGACTGCTTGAGGGTCTGGTGATAGTAATTGACGACTTGACCCAGAATTCGCTGATCGTCACCTTTCGAAGAAAGTTCTAGTGTGGGTGCGGGATTACTGGGTGCAACCCGATCATTGCCCGCCTTCGACGTTTCTGACTCACATTCGAGGCCCAGTGAACCCAATGCTGCTTCTCGGCTGACACCTTGTTTTCTCATGACCCAGGCGACTACATCACCACCCGTTTGGCAGGCTCCATCGCACTGCCAATGACCTGTAGTGGGATCCACCATAAGAGCTCCGTTGTGATCATCATGAAAGGGACAGTCACCCGTCCACACCACACCCTCACGAGAGAGCTCGACTCCAGAGGCTCTAATCACTTCCAGGAGATCAGGCGTCTTGGTGCTACCCACACGGTTTTGATTGGTATTGTCAGTCATTGTCAACCTCCTTCTCAGCAAGCTGGGATGCTTTGATGGGTGACATCTTCTTCCGCATCGACTCGCCGCTCAGTTTGAGGATATGGGCGGAATGAACAATCCGATCGAGGATGGCGTCCGCAATGGTGGCCTCGCCAAGATAGACGTGCCACTGCTCGATCGGGAGCTGGCTGGTGATCATGATCGAGCTCTTGCCCAGACGATCATCGATGATCTCCAGCAACTCCTGCCGGCCAGTGGATGTCAGGGGTGAGAGGGCCCAATCATCGAGTATGAGAAGATCTTTTTTTGAGAGGCGGTTTCTGACAGTTGGCAGGCTACCATCAGCGTGGGCAACCTCTAGATCCTCAAGAAGCCGCGAGAGACGTGTGTAAAGAACTGAGAAACCCTTTCGGGTCGCCTGTTGCCCCAAGGCACAGGCTAAATGGGTTTTACCCGAACCGGTGGGGCCGGTGAATACTACGTTGAGGTGTTTTTCGAGATAATCGCAACTGAGCAAGTTTGCCATGACCTGGCGATCCAGACCGCGTTTGACTCGGTAATTGATGTCTTCCGGGCAGGCATCGATTTTAAATTTGGCCTGTTTTATCAGGCGATTGAGTTTTTTCGTTGCTCGTGCCTGAATCTCGATATCGACCGCAATCCCCAACTGGTCATAGCATGGAAGGTCCTGCTGGGAAGGATTGCTGCGCATATCCTCAATGGCCTGAGCCATCTCATTCAACCGCAGAGCCCTCAGGTTGGCCAGGGTTTGTTCAATCAGTACAGTCATGGCTTAGCCCTCCTGGGAGTAATAGTGAGGGCCACGTACGTTGTAGTGCAGAGGCAGCTGCCCCTGAACAGGGGTACGCGGTTCATTGTCGCCATCAAGGTTGCGGCGCAGGATAGATCTCACTGATTTGAGTGTCAGTGATCCAATTTGATTGGCACGCTCACAGGCAGCTTCAAGCCGTTTAGCACCGTACTCCTTGCCAAGCTTCATCAGGCTGCTGCAGACACGGATACCTGGTTGGGTGTGTGGTTTTCGGTTCAGTTGGTAATCAACAAATCCTGCTGTAAATTCACCAATTTTGTCAGCCCATTGCTGGAAGTATTCCGGTGTATGTTCAGAGTATTTTCGATGTGCACTAGGTTGGTGCTCAGGGAGGGTCGTTTGACTACCGATAACATTGCTTTTTACATGGATGGCCACTCGTTTGCCAAGACAATATATTTCTACAGTGTCTTTGGTTATTCTTGCCTCGATTTTAGAGCCTACTATTTGGTACGGAACTGAGTAATAGTGTTTATCTACGTAGACGTGATAGTCTTTCCGTACTTTCTGTGTTGATGTCCACACGGCTGAAGGTTCAAATATCGAACCAGGTAAAAGCATGAGCTGTGGACGCTCTATCCGCTCAAATAGGTCTCTACGGCAACCTGGGAGTTTTTTGAACGGTCTTTCATTGAGGAGTACTAAATGTTTGGCTATCTCCTCATTGATCTCTTGTAAGGAAAAGAACTTCCTGTTTCGTAGTGCTGCAATAATCCACCGCTCGAATATTTGAACGCCGATTTCTGCGTGACTTTTGTCCTGTGGTTTACGAACACGCGCGGGATCAATCACAGTGCCGTAATGTATACCCATTTCATTGTAGCTTGGATTCAATCTAGGCTCAGAACCTGCGAGTATTACAGCTGATTTTAAATTGTCAGGTATCGTAAGTTGAGGTACACCTCCAAAATAATGGTACATACGATTGTGCGCATCAATCCAGCATGGAAGTTTCTGTGACTCACAAGCGTAGGCAAATGTATATCGTGAGCAACCAAGCACTCCTACAAATATTTCTGCCCATCTTTTTTCCCCATTGGACGTATAATAAGGTATACGCCTACCGGCAAAGTCCACGAATACTTTTTCACCAGCTTTATGGGTCTGACGCATACTAAGATCGAGTTTGGAAACAAATGCCCTATAGCGGTCCATAAACGAACTGTAACCATAAGCATTTTCAGGTTCATCCAAACAGTATTCTTCCCATAGTAATTGACCCGTGACGTCTGGCTTCTGCATCTCCGCATGAATGTAATTCCAATCAGGCACCCTTTTCGTTGGCTTCGATGAGGTTCTATTATTCAGCAACGCGCGAATCTGGTTGTCATCCATCTCGCGTATTTTTTCCCAGGTAATGCCTTCTTTGTTAATTGACCAACGATATTTCTTTACTGTATGTGGCGATATATCGAGGTAATTGGCAATCCAGTTATTGCTACGGTTGGTTTTAGTTATAAATACACATGCTTCTCTTTGAATATTCATCCTTCGTCTCCAATTTTTTGAGGCGTGAGTTGCCCCTGGTTCGATATCGAGCCTGTATGAAATGAGAATTTTCAAGGCGACCGGAAGCGCAGCATGAATACTCGTTCATGCCTGACACTTGACAGAATGTGATTTAGAGACGATCATTGGAAGCAGTCGGAGCGAAATCGACTATCCAATGAAAGAGCCTGAGAGCGCCAACTCTCAGGTTTTTTCGTTTCTAACACCCTGAAAATCCATCTAGCTATTAGCAATTCAGTCACAACTTGTTACGTTATGTCATAGTCAGCCCTCCTAATCGAATAGTTACCAGTTCAATCTCATAACACCTGCTCATTCTGCGCAGTAGTCATGCAATCCTCACTAGGCGCGATCTCATTCAGGTCACTTCCAACTGAAACCAGCCACTTGGCAATATCGTGTGTTCGTGCAAATCTCATACGGAAACCAGGACGCTTAAATGTCTGTATTGGCAGTGTTTTTCTGCAGACTGCTTGTCGAAATGCAGCACTGGAAGGGTATCCCAGCACATGGGGAAGATCATGGCTGCCAATGACTGCCCCATAAAGCTTTAAGAGGCATATTTCATATGCTGCCACTTGGTCACAAACGTCAGTTATCTGGTTATGCATATCACTGATATTAGCGCTACAGTAAACTGAATGATATTTCACGATAGGCCGCCTACCGTGACCAGGAGTGACAACGATGGCTTACAGTAGGGTATCTCCATTTAAAGACAAGGTGATACGAAAAATGATCACCGCCGCCTGTTATGCAGAGATAGGACTGGCGGCCGGCCCGGAATGGGATCCTGGTAGATTAGAAGAATTGATTGATGGTAAGGATTATGGTGAATTTACAGGACGTTACAGACGCCTCTTTAGAGGAATTGTACCCAATAATGAGAGCGCAAACTTCTTCGAAACTGAACTCGATTATAAATGTAATATTGTATTCTGGCGTGATCATCCATTTTGGACTCTTTTAGTAAACCACCCAATAACACACAAAGACATTGAGCTAGCGTTAATGTCTGTTAAGAGTAATGTTAGGCGTTACATTTGGGGTGAGTCTCCCCGCCGAAACAAAAAAACACAAACTCGTGGTATCAGAGTAATACCCAGCAGAGAGTCCATCGAAAAAATTGCCAAGTACAAGAATCTCGATTCTCTCATTGCTCTAGTTGCTTACGCGCGTGAAGGACGTGACTCAGGCATTTTGCAGGAATATGTGATGTCAGCAAGTCATAGCCTGAGAATTTTTCCTGACGTTATAGCTAGAAATCCGCATCTATATATTTGCTGGAAACCGCTTGCACGTAGATTAAAGAGTCTCATATGGCAGCCTAAACCATCGTTTGTGCTTGAGTTAAAACA
>JBEVVR010000070.1:283-5275 GCA_040507035.1 Candidatus Thiodiazotropha sp. | reverse complement strand
ATTTTTTTAGTGCATGAAGGTTTCCTAACCAACCGATTGCAATGAATCAGAGATGAGAGATAAGAGCTATGCTGAATCAGAGATGAGGGTTCGATAGAAATGTATTGCGACACCAGGAGACCCCTGGAAAGCCAAACAGCACCACTGAAATACCGAAACAAAAGGAGACAATCAGCTGAGGCCCAAATAACCAAGCAACAGACTTATGTCTGAATTTATATAAAAAAAAACCCGCAAAAGCCGTAATTTTGCCATAATTGCCAAATATTCAAAAAGTCGTATGCAAATTTGCTAAATTTGAACATTATGAAATTTAAATGAAATTGTTCATTTTTTATTTATAGTTGGGTTTTCGATGGGTTTTCAATGAGCAACAACAGCAATTACAAAATGTGATTTATTGGTCTCAATCTATATGACAATCGTATCATAAGCAAAAATCACGGGGAAATGTGCCCTACCGTATGTAAGCGACTGTTCAGTTCATCCTGAGAATCTGTGCAGATCATTCTCGAGTCTTCTTCGCGAGAACAGTTTATAGATATTGCCCCGTCGAGCAATGATATAGCGTAGCAGTGGTGAAACAATGGATAGGATCCTTGCCTTACATTGTATTTTTACCACTGAGGTGTCGAGGAAAGCACCGTATGGAGAATCATCGGAAGGAGCAACAAAAGTATGTGAGATAGGCTGTGTACATTGGAACCCGGTTTACGGTTGGAAAGATTCTCGCCTCCATCGGCTTGGTCTTTTACTGCAGCATTTTCAACGATCTAGTTATTTATGAACTGATAAGTTGTTATCACAATACCCGTCCCTGCACTGCCGGGGAATGGCGCGGAGTATGACCCCCTGCCAAAAGCCCGGCACAGCGGGGACTCGCAAATTGTAAAACCCCTGCTTTCATGACGCTGTGTGACCCCGCATTGCTAATAAACTCAACACTTTTACTGACTGGTGCTGTTATCCTTAATATATTGACAAAACAGCCACATTATCCCGAAACTGCTGGGACATCATAAAAACACGGCGCATTTCCCCGGCTATTCTCCATCCTCGCCAGGTCTTGGCTGGAGTCGTGTTTACAAACGACTCGAGCATAAATAGTGCAACGTTCAACCAATGTCATTTCTTATTTTTAATAAGCCTGCTCATGACAAACCCAACAATTTGACTGTGCGCCCAGCAAAGACTCAGATTAGCCTGGGCACCTGCCTAGTCAGATCAGAAACTTTGGTGGCGCTGAATGGGTAGCTAAAGACTCGAGCATACTTCGTGCGGACAACAGAGACTCTGATCAGAAAGGGCGTATACCCTAGGCTGATCTGAGTCTTCGCTGGATGCACAACCGAATTGTCGGTTTAGTTTTATTCCAAATACATCGAATTTTTTCTTAAAACTGACGGATCTGTGGCTATTTTAAAGGTAAAATCGAATTGCATATGAACACATTTTATTGACATATGAACGCGACACAAGGGGTGCAAATATGCTCCCTGGTGCAAAAATGCACCTGGGTGCAAATTAGCACCCGGGTGCAAACTGTGCATATAAACGCAGCTTAAGTCAGGCAAGTAACAACATTGCGGTGCAGAGTAAGCGAAGTTGCAGCTCGAGAAATTGCCTGAATAACAATACTACGATTGTACAATTGACTCACTTTCCATTTCCATACTAGTTAACAATGCCGAATTCTGAATTCCGAATTCCGAAATCGGAAGTACAAACTGGATGCTTGATTATTCTAACCAGACCGTTAACTTTCCCTGGATACCTTCAAAAATTCATAGTTTATCTGCCGCCCTTAATGGTTTCAAAAGCTCCCACATTTCATGAGGAATACTACTGCTGATGTATACTCAGCTAACCGGCAGAGAAAACAGCTAAGTGCCGCTAGAAAGCAGATAAAATACTGCATGCCATTTAAGTGTGTATCTTCGCCATGTTCACTTGTGGTTTTTCTGCCAGAATTGTTGCGATAAGCCCAATGAAATCAAATTTTACAGGCCCCAAATCTGAGTTTTCACAGGGAAAGATGATCAAAGATGTAAGTGTGTAACTTATTTCATATTTTCAAGCTTCCACGTGAAATGATTGACATATAGTATTAACAACGAAGACCTAAAATACAAAATGACTGTACACCTATTTTTAGATGAAGTACAAGACTAACAATGATGCCTGCTGTAAATGTGAATTGAAGCATTATATCTCTGTCTTTTCAGTTTATAATTCACTCGCTAACACACGTAGATCTTCGTCCCGAACAGTTGTTCAAAGAATCGTTAGCTAAACTCGTAAAGTGTTGTTCGATTTTATTACCAAATACACCAATATATTTTTGTTAAAAATTGTGAGAAGCTTTCGCACTGCAAAAGCTTCTCACATGTTTTGACAAAAATGGCAGTATTTTTTTACGTACAATATGTTTTAAATTTTAATTTCTCGTTAAGTAAAAACCTTGTTAGTTTTGAACAACTGGGCCCAGGCAGATAAATCATATTCTATGAATATAAATGCAAGAAAAGATTTGATACATTGTGTTATATAACAAGACCTGTCCCCGTACATGATAGCTCGCCTGCAGCGACTTGCCCATCACATAAAAACCTTGGTCGTAAAACTTTAAAGTGTGATGCCGACGCGGACGCCGACGCCATGGTGACAACAATAGCTCCCTGTACTTTCGTACAGGCGAGCTAAAAAGGCTTGTCGAATCTGTAAATTAACGTTTTGTTTTTTTTTTTCCTGCCAAGTGAAGTCATAGATGCCTATTGTTTACGTGAATGAGTTTAAAATACTCCCTAAAGTAGACAAATACTATCACCTATCCATATTATTCATACTTCAAAATTCCGAATTCTGAATTCCAAATATCGAAATTCGTAGAACATAATCATGGTTCTTCATATTTGTATAATATCTGTGTGATATTGATGATTGCTTTATATGCGCAGCGACAAAACAAAACCAACTAATTGCATGTGCGCTCAGAAAAGACTCAGATCAGCCTCGACATCCGTTCTGTCTCATCAGAGTCTTTGCTGTATGCTTAATAGGTAGCTAAGGGTCTAAGTTACCATCATGCGGACAGCCAAAACTCTGAACAGACTGGGCGGAGATCCAGGCTGATCTAAGTCTTGGCTGAGCGCACATGCCACTTTGTTGGGTTTTTCGTGTCGCAGCTCATATAATACAAATTTTATCAGACTTAGGCTAAAAGATGAAGAGATAGGAGATAAAAGACTTCGAACTAGAGAGAGAGAGAGAGAGAGAGAGAGAGAGATAGATAGATAGATAGATAGATAGATAGATAGATAGATAGATTTCTCTCTCTTCTTTGGCGCGGCAACGTTGTTACCGCGCGGCAGTGTTGTTACTCAGATGATGGGGATGGAATAAGGGCAGCGTGAACCAATTGTTTCTCCCACAGACTTCAATAGTGACCCCTACCACCTTTGACAGTGTGCCACCCTTTACAGAATGTTGCTTCACTGTCCAGATTTGCCTTTACTTCAAGCTAAAATGCAGATAAAAAAGATGAAATAGAGAAAACACCACCTTAGCCTGCACTTTCTGGCACTTACAGGATGTTGATATACAGCGACACAAATCCCGCAGAAAATGCCAACGATTGGCTAAAATTCACCAGTCATCCAATTCTGGCTCCACAGACCAAATCAGAAACACTTCTTTCTTTACAATATCCATAATGTCAAACAAAACTGATTTTTACATTTCACTAAAACATCACTTTCAACCTCATCACCATTATTATCCAATCAAAGAGCACCATTTGACTATTGTAGTCCCGGGTTTCCCTGCACATTTTTGAATTTCGCGCTTCACTGAGTCAATTGGTTCCCGGTGCCCTATAGTGCCCCCCCAACTTTTTGAAAACCAACAAATCCTGCTTGACTTCTAACCTCTAACTATCTTAAAGACAGTTTATAAGTTTCGCATAAACTTTCTATGACCGCGCTTCCATGAACAGTAGGCTAAAGTTGTCGCGCCCTCTTTCTCCGAAGGCAGTCGAGAAACACTGATTCTGAGAAAAAAGCCAACACTTTACCTACTGCTGATGGAAAATACACTCATGCACTCAACTCCTTCTCCATTCACTTGTCACTTCAACCTGTCCAGCATCTAAAATAGATCAAAACATGAGAATATAGCCATTCTTTGAGAATTTATACCCTTTCTTTGAAGTCTACCCCCAAATTTACAATGAAAATATGCTTTTTTTCAACAATTTGGACCCCAAAGTGCCCCAAAATTGCTAATAAATGCAGTTTCTGATATTTTAATCCAGGCATCTAATGCTGATTTAGCAAATAAAAGAGGAAAAAAGATTCTGAAGCCTCTCTTTTAGTCAGCATTGGTGATAGCAGTTGAAGACAGCATGCCGCGAATAAAATCTTTGTAACGACACAGCGAAAACCCAGGATTTTTTCAAAACCAGACTTTCCTAGAAGTTTCGAAACAATCCGGTTTATAAGTTTAAACAATTTTGTCCCTAAAACTTTAGTTACTATCCAATAAAATTTGAAAACTGATCCAAAAGGAGCTTTGAAAATATCCCACCCCCCATATTAAACCTGTGTTTTAACAGAATCATCAAAACTGAGACAATATTCAGGAGCATCTCAATATTTTGAACATTTCCAATGTGAAATACTTACTGAAAACAAGCATTCTACTACAGTGAATCCTATTTTACTCAGGACACTTTGAAAATCTACAAAAACATCAAAACACAGCAACATTCTACTTTCGGTATAGGGCAGCGTGAACCAATTGTTTCTCCCATAGACTTCTATAGTGACCCCTACCACCTTTGACAGTGTGCCACTCTTTACAGAATGTTGCTTCACTGTCCAGATTTGCCTTAACTTCAAGCCAAAATGCAGATAAAAAAGATGAAATAGAGAAAACACCACCTTAGCCTGCACTTTCTGGCACTTACAGGATGTTGATATACAGCGACACAAA
>JBEVVR010000070.1:0-183 GCA_040507035.1 Candidatus Thiodiazotropha sp. | reverse complement strand
TAGACTTCTATAGTGACCCCTACCACCTTTGACAGTGTGCCACTCTTTACAGAATGTTGCTTCACTGTCCAGATTTGCCTTAACTTCAAGCTAAAATGCAGATAAAAAAGATGAAATAGAGAAAACACCACCTTAGCCTGCACTTTCTGGCACTTACAGGATGTTGATATACAGCGACACAAA
>JBEVVR010000097.1:0-5331 GCA_040507035.1 Candidatus Thiodiazotropha sp. | reverse complement strand
ACAGCCGTTTCACAGAGTTCCAGATCATCAATCCCACCATCGAAGCCTTCGATGAATTCGGTCGTGATATCGTCGATCCCCGCACCGGCAACATCCATTTCGGTATCCCCAACAGCCACCTGCGTTGGCGAGACGACGATCCCGGTAGCAGCGGGGTCAATATTCAGGATGCCAATCTACTCAAGATCAAGGTCACTTACGGTTATCAACTGAAAGTTCCGCTTATGGACCGGGTGATCCCCGCGGTGATGCGCTTGATCGATCCCGACCATAGCCACTACTACAACGCACGCCGCCTGCCAATCACGTCAGTGGCCACAGTACGCATGCAGTCGGATGCCTGGCGGGATGAGAACAATGTCCACATGGAGCCACTGGGCAGTGGTGGTACACCACCATCCACTGAAGATGATCCGGAAGCAAGCGGTACCAACCCGGATGTCGATGAAGCGGGCCAGGGTGGTGACAATGAGGAGGGGGATGATACGACTGAAGATGATACGGCCAGTACGGATGATGTTGGTCTCCCATCAGCAGACATCGACGAAGACAATGATGACGACACTGATGGCGATGACCAACTACTGATCAGTGATGAAGACAACCTCCCCTCTATCAGCGATGGTGATGATCATGGTCCGGCCATTTGCGAGATACCTCAGACGCCTGGGGATGAGACTTTCAGCCCCACTTCACAAACCAGCGGTATCGCTGGCAGCCACGAGGGCAACCCAATACACGTGGTCACCGGTAATAAATACCAGCAGGAGGTCGATCTCAGCCCCTTGCCCGGCACTCTGGGCCTACTCTTCAAGCGCCACTACAACAGCCACAGCAGATACAAAGGTCCCCTGGGCTACGGCTGGAGCCACAGCTATGATCTGAGTCTCCGCAAGGAAAACGACGGCTACCACCTACGCCAGAGCGACGGTCGGGTCATCCACTTTCACCCCAGTGGTACGGCTGACCACTACGTTGCGCCACGTATCAGCGACGGTTGGCTGCGAATCAACAGCGAACAGCTCAGCTGGCACTGGCGTGATGGCCGCCAGCTCCAGTTCAACCCGGCAGGCCAACTTCAGCGTATCCTACTCACCACAGGCCAGACCTTGCGCCTCTTCTACAACCCCCAGAATAAACTCTTTCTGGTACGCGACCCCCAAGGCCGTGAACTCAGCCTCGATCACTACCCCAACGGAAGAATCAAGGCGCTGTATGATCCCAGCGGTAAGGCAACCCGCTACCGATACGACGCAGCAGGCAACCTGCAACAGGTGACACGTAACGACGACACCACACGGATCTATCACTACAACGATCCCCACGATAGCCACAATCTCACCGGGATCACTGACGAGCGGGGGATCCGCTACGCCACCTGGGCCTATGACGACAAGGATCGGGCGGTCCTCTCCACCCATGCCGACCAGGTGGGCCAGGTCAAACTCGACTTCAGTACCCCTGGGGAAACAAAAGTTACCGACAGCCAGGACAGTGTCAGTACCTACACCACCGAGATACGAGATGGGATTGCCCTGGTAACCGCTATCACTGGCCCCGGCTGCTCAAGCTGTGGTCCTGGGAGTGTGATCTACCAATACAACGAGCGCTACCAGCTGACAGCGCAGACGAACAGTGACGGCACCACCCTGCACTACGAACGTGATGATTTGGGGCGTGTAATTGAGTTGACCAGAACAACCGGCAAAAAGGTACAAAAGGTGGTAAGTATTAAATATCTTGCAGAGCGAGATATACCTATCAAATTCAGTGTGCCAAGCGTAAAGCCTGGTGCCGATTTTATCAGGGAAATAGATTACAACGCACAAGGTAACCCGGAGAAAGTTCGGGAAACAGGCTTTGCCCCACTAGCTGAAGGCGTGTTCACACCGATTAAGCGTGAAGTGCAACTGGATTACGATAGTAGCACCAATAAACGTGCACACTCGATTGATGGCGTCTTGAACCAAATAGCTGACATCACACATATAGAGAAAGATTCACGTGGATTCACAAAAATAATAACCAACTACGACGACACTACACAGAAGATTTCATATAACGATTATGGAAAAATCGATAAGATACAATTTGACGAAGAGCACCCTATAACGATCTCATACACGGCAGGTCTTGCCATTGCATCGATTGAAAATCAAGCTGGTAAATTCAGCTATGAATATGATGCCGTGGGTAATCCACTGTTGTACAGAGCCCCAGATGGAACAGAGCTCCATATGGAATACGACCCGGCAGGGCGAATGATCAAGCGACATAACGACCGGCTGGAATCCCGCTACAAATGGACGAAGGATGGAAGAATTAAGCAAAAATCCTGGCTTGTGAGAGGCAAGTCGGTCTCAACACTGCATTACCTTTACGATGACCAACAAAGATTGGTTGCCTTGAAAAACCAGTCCGGACAGATTGTTCGCCAGTATGAGTATAAGGGGCGGGGAAAACTACCCAAAAGCATTAAAGCACCAGGCAGGCATACAACCATCGAGTATGACGACTTTGGTAAACTCAAACAGCTCAAAACCTCGGACGGTATAGTCAGGCGCTACGCCAGTGAAAGCCATGGCAGACTGATTGCCGTCACCAATGCACGCGGCAACACTACCCGCTACCATTACGATGATTTCGGACGGGTGGCATTCACACAAAGCCCAGACAAGGGCATTAACACTTATCAATATGACGAAAGGGACAGATTGATTGCAAAAACCGATGCAGCGGGACAGCGGGTAGACTTTACTTACAATATCCTCGGGAAACTGGCGAGCATACGCTACCCGGACGAAGAGGTAACCCTGACATACAGCCAAGATCAGCTACAATCACTCAACCGCCAAAAAGGGAGTGAACAATGGCAATATGACTCAAGCGGTCGCATGACTGCCTACACTCGAACCTATGCAGACCAAGACTATACAACCCGTTACTGGCATGACGACGCCGGCAACCTCGAAAAGGTCGGCCTACCGACCGGGCAAAAGCTAAAATACCACCGCGACCCCAAAGCGAACCGGCTGACACTATCCCTTGATGGATGGTTCCACCATAAACAAATCCTGACACTAGAGAATGATAACCACGGATCCTATCAACTAAACTATGGCAACGGCATCACCACAACCTACCACACTAAAGACGGAAAACTCGCCACCCTTCAAGCCGAAGGCATCTACGATTATCACTACCAATACAACAACCGTGGCGCGATAACCGGCATCAATGACAACCAACAGGCCTATGCCCGCTATCGCTACGACGATGAAGGCCGCCTCGACTTCGCCATGATGCCCTTCGCACTCTACGGTTATCGTTACGATGGAAACGGCAATCGTACCGAAAAAATAGTCAATGGAGACCATGTGCTCTACAGCTATGCTGAAGACAGCAACCACTTGAACCAAGCATCCCTAAATCAATATGTGATACCTATGGTCCATGATATAAGGGGCAACATCAACCAGAACGCGGATGCAAAGATAGACTATACTGCCAACGGTCAGCCTGAACATATCTGGGTGGCGGACAAATTGATCGCCAGCTACAGCTACAACACACGTGCCGAGCGAACAAGTAAGACGGTCTATGGAGATGCCGGCCCGGTCACGACCCATTACCTCTACGAAAACAAACGCCTCATCGCCGAGATGGACGCTCAAGGGGAGATCGTCCGCCAATACCTCTATCTGGGCTGGCAACCGGTGGCCCTGCTGGAAGCGGGAAAGATCTACACCATCCACAATAATCACCTTGGGGCACCGGTGGCGGTGAGCGACACCACAGGCCGTATCGTCTGGCGCGCCCACTATGCTCCTTTCGGTCGTGCCCACATAGAAGACGACCCGGATGGTGATCAAACGGCGTTCCAACTCAACCTGCGGCTCCCCGGTCAGTACGAAGACACCGAGACCGGCCTCTACTACAACTACTACCGCTACTATGATCCGGAGTCAGGCCGCTACCTCAGCAGTGACCCATTGGACCTGAACGCGGGGATGAACACCTACGCCTATGCAGCCAACGACCCGGTGCGCAATATCGACCCCACCGGCCTACTGCTCTTCGCCTTCGACGGCACCGGCAATACCAATAACCGGAATGATCTAAACGATCCTGAAAACCCTGGAGATATCTCCAATGTGGTACGTTTCGCTGAAAGCTACCGTAGCGCCCCTGGCGAACTTCCCGCCACACCCTACATCGACTGGGATGGTAGTACAGCATCTAACCAAGACTACTACTACATCACCGGCGCCGGGGTGGATGACCCGAACTATGGTAGTGCGACATCCCCGGATGCAGCATTTGGCCTCAGCCTGCAACAAAGGGTCGCCCAAATGGCCGACTATCTGGTGCAATATATCGAACAGATGGAAGCACAGGGTGTCACTACACCGGTGGAAATCGACATCGTCGGCTTTTCCCGCGGCGCCGCGGAGGCGCGCATGTTCGCCAACGTGGTCGATGATATCATTCGGGTTGCCGAGTCTAGCGCTGATTTCAGCGACCCTGCCTCCGCTGATGAACTCAGCTATATCTACGAAAACCTGCGGCGGGAACAGGACACGTTTATAGATACGGATGTTCAATCAGCCATCGATGACGACATGGACCGGCTGAGAGCTGCCCTAGATTACATTAGCCAGGACTGCAATATGTTGATCAACCTCAACTTCATCGGACTATTCGACACGGTGCCACACTATGGGTATATACAAAGTAACGATCTTCAACAGTTACGCCTGGGCATTCCAACAAGTGCCGACCATGCCGCACACGCAGTAGCGGCCAACGAACACCGGGCTGACTTCGCGGGCGTCTCCATTCACGACTCACCGACCACAGCCAATAGCGATACACGCATCGAACGCGGTTTCATCGGTGCCCACTCGGATATAGGTGGTGGCTACGCAGAGGGTGACCTGTCGGATGTGGCGTTTATGTGGATGGTGCAGCAGGCGGAGCATGCTGGGGTTGATATGGATAGAGCCTACATATCTGGAATAGACTGGGATGTTGTTACCAATCCTATAGTCCATGACAGCGTAAACGTCTGCCCATCATGGCTACACTGCTTTTCTGGCCCTGACCGTGAATTCATGTACGCCAACGGTAGTAATGTTGTCAACCAACAGTCATGGTTGGGCGCACCCGGCGATAACAGTATGGACTATGCTGAATCCCAGCCATTCTTTGATGATCAGTTTATGGAGGATGTCCTCTGTGGAGTAAGTGGGTATAGTACATGCCGAATAAAGGGGACAAGTAGCGCTGGTGACCGGATCAAAGTAGGTGCAATCAATCTCGAAGACGCCA
>JBEVVR010000181.1:1318-5421 GCA_040507035.1 Candidatus Thiodiazotropha sp. | reverse complement strand
AGTAACACATTTAAAAATATAAAAAATAATTAGAGAATTATAAAATCTACATTTTGGTGTTTATTTTATTAAAATCGGCCAACAAATAACAAAGTTATTCAACTTTTTCATATTAAAGTATGATTACAAGGGAAGTAAATCCGTATTGACTTCAATAAATAGATTATAACAAGTAGTAGCTTTTACAAAAGCAATACCAAATGACAACTGTAAATATGTATGTACTCATAACTGTACGCTGTACAATTATTTTGTGTTTTACTATTAAAACACATAAAAGAACTAAAAATACTGGACATGTTGCACTGCGCATGCGCGGAATATGAAGGGTAAGAAACCTGTCATAACTTCAGTTTGCCTCGATGTATTTTCAAAATTCTTTTTTTATTTGAAAGATCAAATTAAAACCTACCAAATAATGGTATAATAAATTGACCACACTGCGCATGCGCAGATTGAAAACATATATAATGTGTACAATTTATGTTTTGCAGCTCATAATTGTCAAAGATGTCTCAAGAACCGGTCAATCTTTGTGTGCTCCCACCTGAGATTCAAAGTATTATCTATTCTCGACTGGTGAACTTTTCGAGGAAAAGTAAACTGTTTAGACAGGAGCTTCAAGTGACATGGTTTCAAATGCACCTTAAGAAAGCTCTGTTTTGCCGTGATGATTACCAGCGTATATTACAGCTATTGCTTGACATCGATGGAATATCGAATCTGGAGGAGACCATGAGATTAAACTTTCACAAAGAAATATTTGAGATGTTGCAGTATACTCATTCTAGGCATGACCGATGGATCTTCAAGATTTACGATTTCACTGAAGAAAAATGGAAAATGATTAGTCAACACTTGTTACCTCCAAATTATGACAGTTACGTACATGGAAAAATCCTGGGTGGAACTCTGTCTGCGTTCATAGTATTCTTTCAAGATGTTCCAATTCTTGAGCAAATGCCATTTCCTTACCAATTAAACTTTCCTGCAACTATAAACGATTTATTTTTGTTAGGATATGAAAAGCATATAAGCAATACGCAAGGGCGTGATGTGTCACTTGGAAACAGGGAAGCTTTTGAACAAGTCATCGAGAGTGAAGAAAAATTACAAGCCTTAAGTTTTCCAACAAAATATTCAGACTATCTACTTGGAATAAGACATTTTCCAACAGATCATAAGAACTATCTACAAAGCTTGTATGAGCTAAACCAAGATGTCTGAAGAAACAGTCAATCTGGGTGTGCTACCAACTGAAATTAGAAGTATAATCTATTCTCGCCTGGTGAACTTTTCGAGGAAAAGTAAAAAATTTAGAGACGAGCTTCAACTGACATGGTTTAACTTTCGGCTGCAAAGAGCCCTGTCTTACCGCAACGATTACCAACACCTACTACAGCTATTATATGACATGGATGGAATATCAGATCTTGACGAAAACATGAGATTATACTTTCACAAACGCATGGTAGATGTCGTACAGGATACTCATTCTAGGCATGACCGATGGATCTTTACGATTTACAATTTCGATGAGGAAAAGTGGGAACAGTTTTCTGAAAGCTTGTTGTCGCCCCACTATGACTTTTACCTACATGGAAAAATCGTGGATGGAAATCTGACTGGCATTTTAGTACTTTTTCAGAGTATACCTTTCTTTTACTACTTGCCATTTCTTTACCAGTTAAACTTTCCTTCACCTCTCAACGATTTAGTATTGTCAGGTTGGGAAGACCATATAAACGGCCTGCAAGGGCTTGATGTGTCATTTGGTAACAGAGACGCTTTTGAGCAAGTCATAGAGAGTGAAGAGAAATTATTACCATTATGTTTTCCAACAGAATATTCAGACCTTCTACTAGGAAAGAAACAATGAGGGTGATCAAGAAATCTCCACCAGTATCATTAGGTCAAATCTTACAATTTGACATTTACCAAGCGGCATTGGAACACACGCTGTCATTACAACCTACAAATGCAGAATTTCTAAAGACAAAAGAGGGAATCAGAATGTGGTTGAGACGATATGAAACGTTCATGTCCTTTAGACAAGCCATGTGTGAAACGGCCTTGATGATGAACACTTTACTAGATGCATCGCCTGTGAAATATGATCAGTGGATACTTCGTGTAGCAAACAACGAGGAAGTAATCACTTACATTAGCAATATACTCACGGATGTTGAAGAGGCTTCCAGAGAACAACCTATGGAAATCGACTCTACAACAACAACAACAACAGAAAAACAGACATCACAAGAAGAACCGATGGAAACAGATATGGATGAACTGACTGCAAAATTTAAAGCTTTACATTTGCAATATGCTCAAAGAAATTGAAGAGGCTTCCAGAACAGAACCTTTGCAGCTATAAAATCGAACTGTTTGTCTCTTGCAAAGTCATTCTTCTTACGGCAAGCATGGAGAAAAAGTGGCTTGAAATTCCTCTGACACAAATTCTGAGATTCAGACCTTACAGAAAATTACTAGTTTGTGTTTACATACTACATTCACATGAAAACATGACTTTAGAAGAAATTCAGATGAAATTAAACACAGAAGAATATTTTCAAGATTTTAAAAGACTTTGGTGTTCGTGTGCGAAACAGGAATTGTCAGAAGAGACGATCTGTACATTTGACAACTGGAAACTTCAAGTGGCCAACAATTCAAAAGTGATCGACTATCTACACTCGAAGACAAGGTGTATATAAGGACCACAACTGGATCTGAGTGTCATTCTTACTCTGACTTTCAAACTGTCAAGATGGAAAGTAAACCTGTGGATCCAAGACTTAAGAAATATACTGATGCCAACAGTATTTATTATCACTGCTCGGCATTGAAGAAACTTTTGAAAGACAATGAAAGAAAATTAATTCAGCCATTGGAAAAGTCACTCAAAGAACAAAACCTGATGAAACCACCTCATGGTTCTTGCTACAACTGTGGTTCACCTGATCATTGGACAGACTCGTGTACAGAGGAAAAGAAACCCACAAAGAAACTACCTCATACAAACTGTTACAATTGTGGTTCACCTGACCATTGGGCTGCCTCATGTACAGAGGAGAAGAAGACCAGAAACTGTTACAATTGTGGGTCACCTGATCATTGGGCTGCCTCATGTACAGAGCAGAAGAAGAAAACTACAAAGAAACCACCCTATGGGACTTGTTTCAACTGTGGCTCGGCTGATCATTGGCGACCCTCATGTCCTCACAAAGACTCGGGAGACGAAAGCTCGGGGTCAACAAAATCTGCTGAGAAGTCTACGAGGAAAAGACGCCATACCGATGATGACTCTGATGCACCCAGTAAAAAGAAGGCAAGAATTACTTCACCAGAACCGACAAAGCCTACAGCTAGACGTATGAAGAAGAAGAAATACTGTGTAGTGTGCAAAGAAGATACTCATGTAATGAAAAACTGTCCTGAAATAGTGAAAAACTAGTGACTAGATAAGACAAAACCTAGTGGATAGACAATATCTAAACGATATTGTGTGTCTACTGGACAGTGACTACTAATGTCTTCATAATGGATTAAAGTTACATGTAAAGTTTTATTCAATAAAATTACTTTTTTTCTTAAATAATTCGTCTTTGTTGTTTCATAAAGGTTACTCTTTAAACGAAAGAATTGGTTAGCCCTGAAAAGGGCTGTTTGGGGTGTTCCAAGTCCTCACTTACCGTGAAGACTTGGAAACAGGTTTGACCACGGCCAACTTTGGGTTAGTCCTCGACAGGTTCACCCCTCTTCTCAGCATGAACGCCTCAAAGCCCCTTTTGTTCTCTTGCCTTTCCACTTCCTTCCAGTCTTTTTTCTTCAACGCCTTGCAGAACTTGCTCAAGTCGAACGGAATGTACTTGGACAAACCCATCTTTGAGAATGAAGTGGTTGAAGGCAATTGAACATATATATTGAGTCTTCGCGGACGTGAAAGAGAGCAACATTTCTTAACCAATCAAAGCCATGCTAACAAAAGTTATAGGGGTTTTTATGCAACAATCAACAAAGTATTTCTTTCATCCAGTTAAATGACCAGTCAAAACTATGCAAAATAAGTTATAGGGGTTTTATGCAACAATCAACAAAGT
>JBEVVR010000181.1:0-1218 GCA_040507035.1 Candidatus Thiodiazotropha sp. | reverse complement strand
AATCAACAAAGTATTTCTTTCATCCAGTTAAATGACCAGTCAAAACTATGCAAAATAAGTTATAGGGGTTTTATGCAACAATCAACAAAGTATTTCTTTCTGAATAAAATGGTGGCCCTGATAAGGGCCGTTGGATCTATTTTAGAGGTTTTTAACCTAGCTGCAGGGACAGCGCGAAGGCCTGCCACCACAAGCTGGACAGCGTACTGCCCAGCTTGTATAGGTGACAGACCTTTCCGTCGGCAGATAGAAGTCTGGCTGGTCAGCCTCTAACTCCCAGTCTTCCGTCCACGACGAGGGCAGATCTTCTGGCTCTGTCTTCACCTCTTCCTCTTTCACCTCTTCCTGTTTCAACACCGTGGCCATCTGCCTGTCCAGCTCTGTCATCCGCCTCACAATTCCAATCAGCTCGATCAGTCGCCGCGCGCTGTCCACCACAGCCTTGGCCTGCTCCTCCAGTGCATTCAGATTCTCTTCACAGATCATGTTGAAGGTAGTATTGCTCGAAAGACAATGTGACGAAGTAGGCCAGTGTTCCAATATTTATTCTCTCAGCACCGACCTGAAAGAAAGCACTTTTCTAAGTAGGTCAATCCGGTCTTGGGAGTATAAAAAGGCCACTGACCTACTTACAAGCTCAGTCATGGAGCCAATACTGACCTTAGACGATCTTATGAAAGAACCAGACCTTCTATCGACAGCAATTAACTCAATTGCTACTGATGGATCGTTAACACAGCAACAACAACCGACTCCCCAGACGTATTACTACCACCCACAGCAATCGCTACCACAACAAACACACCCACAGGTGTCACAGCCAAAGACGGGAGCTGTAGAAGTCTTGCTTAAAGAACTCAATGATCTCAAGAAAAGAGTACAGCAGTTAGAGGACCAAAAGCAACATCGTCCCATGGAATTAAATGCAGTCAGAATACCGTTAACCATAGAAATAATGACTACAGAAACGTCTGTGACTGTACCAAATGGAATGGGGATGCACAGCAAGAACATCGATAATTCAAAGAGAAAGAAGAAACAATAGCTTCTTCTTAGCTATAACACAAAAAAAAACAGTCCTTTTCAGGACTACCAATTATATCAGAAAGAATACCCCTACTGATTGCCCTTAAAAAACTATAGAGTTATGCCTCTGGTATAGTGAGGCTCCGAGATACGGGGCCAAGAGACTCATAGCAGACGCATAGTACTATATAG
>JBEVVR010000115.1:0-5426 GCA_040507035.1 Candidatus Thiodiazotropha sp. | reverse complement strand
TTTCCGGTGGAGGATTGACCACGGGACTGACAATCCTAAGCATGGTGCCCTTGTCCGGCGCAGATATCTGGTGTCAGTATACTTACCATCCGGGCGCCCAGATGAATGGTGCCCGGAGGAGGACTTGGAGCGAAGAGGTTCACCACCTAAGTGTGGGGCTAGACCCTTGCTCGGTGGTCGACCAGAACCAGAGTTGAATCTGGTGCAACCAGTGTTGATAAACGTTAGGTGTAATAATTATATAACTTATAGCCACTCCTTTTCTCTTCCTCCTCTCTTAACCTCTTCTCTATCAGTCTTTTCCCCCAGTGTGTGCCTGCCCATTCTCTTTTCTTCTTCCCTTTCAGTTTTCCTTCCCCTTTTTGGTTTTTGCACCTCTCTCCCCCCTTTTTCTGTCTTTTCTACCCTCTCTATTTCTTCCTCTTTCATTCCTATATAACCTAAGTTTGTTGGTTTTTCCTGCTGTTTTTTTTATATTTTCAGGTATGTTCAATTGACCTTGGCTCAGTAGTGATTAAATGATGTGGGACCTATGCATCTTTTGTAAATGAGACAGTAGATCTGAAATCAGATGCAAAGGTGAGCTTAAAAAAAATGAAAATAGCTTGATGTCTGTTTATGGTATGAAGAATATTTCTGCATTGGTGGAATGGAACCCGGTATTGCTTTACAATCAGGCCAAACATAACGAAGACCCTGGTCAGACTGCATGGATATGCTGACAAAGCTTGGTCTTAATGATACATAACTGATCTCTCTTTCTGTCTCTGTCTGTCTCTGCCTCTGTCTCTGTCTGTCTCCGTCTTTCTCTTTGGTAGAAAAAAAAATAATAAGATAATTAACTGTTAGACATGTTTTAATTTTGTTAGCTGTCTTGTCTCATTCCTGCATGTCCGGATTAACATTTTTTTTTGGTTGTTGTTGATTTCACTGACCCAACTTGAAAATGCTGAAGATACAGAAATCAGCTTGTCCTGCCCAAAAATCACTGGTCCCGGACCAACAGACATGTTTAATAAAACCCTGTGTTTCATGTTTTGATTAGGCTCAATATGGCATATTTGGATTGACATTTTGATTTTTTTGTTGATCTTATTCAATTGACCCCAACATGTTTGAGTATGCAAATCAAATGTCTTTAAAAAGTTTAGCCTACAATATTAACCAGATGCCTCGAAATGCATTTTTCGATCAACATACATGTACCAGTATACAAATTACCTTGGGATTATGCGTCATCATTTTTTTTAGTCGTCGTCTATGTTGAGCGGCTCATTACAATATAGGGCTGGACTCAGTAAAAATAGAGTTGTCATACCTGTCCAAACCCTGTGGTTTCTATTGGCCAACAGGTTTAGCTGTATTGTGAGACATTATGGCTATATTCGCTGTTGACAAAAGCTTACAAAGTTTGCATTCGAACAGTCAACGTGTTCTCGCCGTATATTTGTAGAATTTTATCTATATAATTACTAAATTTAATGTGTTTTAACTTTCCTGCAACGAATAATTTTTCCACTTTTCATTGACTAAGACACTTTTAATGTCAGACTGTAAGCATCTGCCTGGTCTGATCAGTCTTTGCTGTTGACATGGAGGTAACTAAAACCTTTAGCTACCCTTTAAGCTTACAGCAAATACTTACCAGACTGAGTGGGTGCTGAGGATGATCTGAGTCTTTGCTGGGCACACATGTGGACATGGAGGTAACTAAAACTCTTAGCTACCCTTTAAGCATACAGCAAAGACTAACCAGACTGAGTGGGTGCTGAAGCTTATCTGAGTCTTTGCTGGGCACACATGCCACTTTGTAGGTTATATCATGCAGCTGCTCAAATTTATTGCATAATAAATGAGAAAACCTTTATCACAGAAGGGTGCATTTAAAGCCAGATATCCAGCTACAGGGAGACCTGGTAGAAATTGTCTTGTTGCAGGATCAAACTTCTTTTCCTGGGCAGAAGGAGGAGAAAACATAGGCAAAGATAAAAACAGAATTTTCTTCCTGAAATCTTGGAAACTTATCCCCCATTCAGGTCTCTTAACTTGATTCCTGAAAGTGTCAAAAAAAAAAAAAAAAAGGTTATATTAACTGAAAGTGCTTAAGTATTGGGACACTTAAAACCATTAATTTTCCATTTTGGCAGATGGAAAATTAATGTATATAGGTGTCCTAATACTGAAGCACATTAAGGTATTTTATTTAGTTCTAAAGGTTAATCATGAGGTTTTTGCATTGCGAAAGTAAAAATAGGTAGATCTTTTCATTTAACAGAGATAGACAGAACTAGATCACGTGAAGACACAAGGCTGATGGAATGTCACCCTGGCAAAGGCATGGCTGTGGTAGACCCCTACATGGATGTAGACTGTCTGTACCCTACCGGACATGGGAGACAAAGACCAAGTGTGGGCCTGTGTTAACAGTGTGGACTCTGAGGCTGTGCAGGAGAATGACGATGCTGGGTGCTATCCATGGAAAGTATATGAACCCCTATGGAGATTCACATGTATGGCTTACAAGCCCTTTGCAAAGAATAACAAGGAGGCGTGCCTGTAAGTAATCAACCCTGATTGACAAAAAAAAATCCACATTTTGGAGGATTTGAATTTGCACTTCTTGGTTAGCAGGTCAGCAGTTAATCAAGTGAGCTATGAATTATTGCAGACATTTACCCCTTGTTAACAAGTATATTACAAAACGAAAAAGAGTCATAGTCCCAAAGCTACTGGGTCATCTTGGCTAAACAGATTGTTTAGCCACAAGGACCAAGTTGTTTGGAACTGTGACTTTTTAATGTTGTAGCACTTTGCATAAACATGTACATAGTTATAACTAGGTGTGAGCAATTAAAAGACACATGAAGATTGGGCGGGTGCCCAGGCTTATGTGAGTTTTCACTGGGTGAACATGCCACTTTGTTGTGTTGGGGCTCATATATGTTTGCCAAATGAAGACTTTCTCATCAAAAGATACACTATTTCTAATGCAGATTCAGACTGTATAATAAGGTTAACGGGTACACTTTCAGGGGAAGCAACTCTGCCTGTTTCATGCTTGCCATTCCCCTTGATAAGAGACAATTTTTAAGGGAAAGAATCCACTCTCAACATTTATAAACTGAACTATGATCATACTTTGGTGCTTCAGCTCTTTAACTACCAAAAAGCAGACGAGAATTTACGTCTGCAAAAGTTTTCAAAATGTTTCATCCAAGCAGTATCACATGGAAAATTCAAAGACAAGAGCAAACAGTATAGATCTAGATGAAGCGGTTCATTAGGAGCTGCCTCATTAAAATCTATACTGTTTGCAAACCTGCTGTTTTCATCACTGGTGCTTCAAGAGTTAAATGTGATATATTTTTAGCTCCGCTGTACGAAAGTTCAGAGAGCTACATTTGTCACCTGGATGTCTGCATCTGCGTTAGCGTCACACTTTAAAGTTTTATGTCAAACTTTTTTATGTGATTGGCAAGGAGCTGTCTGTGAGAAGCAGTGTGATCTGGGTATACATTGTTAGCAAGTAATTGCTTCACAGTATGACCAGTGGCCCAACAAACAGATGAGGCAAATTCAAAAGTGGCCGTAAAAGCTCGAAATCCCATGCTGATATAAAATGTTACTTCTTCTATGACCTTGGATGGATTTTAAGGCTGACCAGTATAAGTGAAATTAGTTAAACCTTTTCTAGACTTGATGCTATCATCTGCTGATGCTTTGGGTTTATTTTCACCTCCTAATCTTTTGGCCAATCAAACTTGGCATAGTATGACCGTATCAACTGGTTTATAATTTCAGTGGTTTTTGTGCAAACCAGTTTAGAAAATATTACATGATCAGAAAAACTGAGGAATTGAGCAAGCTTTTTATGAAACAAATAGTATGAACCACAAAGTTTTCATTGCACACAGTGCATCCTACATACTTTCGTTTCTCCCTCTGCTGATTCAAGAAGGGCAGTTGTCAGTTACTGGCGAAAGTTACATGCATTTCATACTGGTTAACCGCTAAGGAGGTATAAGCATGCCCAGGAAAAGTGTGGTTAGGTTAACTAACCATCCCGACATGACCTTAGCAGTTGACTGGGACGTAAAACATTAATATCAACCAACCACAAAGGAACAGAATGGACCCAAAAATCATTTCCGGTCAAAATGGACATACTGGTCTCCAACATCAGGATTTTTTTTTCAGCCTATGTCTGATGCTGACAGACAGACCATTCCCCATCTTTTACTTGTGTATTTTAGGCAATGGAGTCAAGTAGAAATCTGTATTGATGTTAGACTGGTGACCTGCTCTGAAACTGCCAAAGCAGCTTTGAAAGTCAAATACAACACCCTGATAGCTGAGGTGAATGTTGTGTGTGACAAAGATTTGACAAACTGTTCTCTGAAGTACATACACTTTGGAATTGAAATTCTGAAATAGAAAGCTAAGACACCAGAACCTCAACCGGATGAAAAGACAGCTGAGTCTTGACCTGCACTCAGAGAAATCAGCTAAAACGGTGAAATCGACTAAGACAGAAAAGCAGCTAAGACAGAAAAATCTGCTAAGGCAGAAAAATCAGCTAAGGCAAAAAGTCAGTTAAGACAGAAAGGTCATTTAAGACAGAAAATCAGCTAAGACAGAAAAGTCAGTTAAGACAGAAAGGTCAACTGAGACAGAAAAAGATCAGCTTAGACAGAAAAGTCAGCTAAGACAGAGAAATCGGCAAAGACAGAGAAATCGGCAAAGACAAAAAAATCTGCTTAGACAGAAAAATTTGCTAAGACAAAAAAATCCCATCAGTGACAGAAGAACTGGATACCTTGTGTGCAGGCCTTGAATCAGCATGGATTTGTGTGATGGAAAAGTGGTCCATGCTGCCGGAGAAGACCGAAGAGCTTGTAAAAGAGACCTACTCAGTTTATCATTGTGATAATGGAAATATGTTATGGTAAGACAGTACTGCAGGGGTAACCATTATAATTTAGGGATAGTTTTCAATATTTTACCGTAAATGCATAAATTTGTTCAGATTTCTCTAGTATTAACACATTTAGGTGTTTTAGTACTTTTAGTATCATATTTAGTGATCATTTCAAAATTACAGGATAAATGTACATCATTCTTGTGTAATTCAGCTATAAAGTAGGTTTCTCTCTGCCAAAACATTCCTAAAGATCTTGATAGGTCTTAGTTCCGATTTCACTTGGAAAGTATGTGGATTATCATTCGGAACACCAAAATTTTACATGGCACCGTAAGATAAATAGAGGATATTTAATTTTTTGGAGTGAATATGATTTTTTTCATCGAGTGAAGTGAAAAAATGTATATTTCATGAGTGCCGAAGACACAAATAAAATATACTTTTTTTCACTTCAGGAGATGAAATAAAAATCATATTCACGACAAAAACTTGAATTTTCTTTTTA
>JBEVVR010000110.1:0-5439 GCA_040507035.1 Candidatus Thiodiazotropha sp. | reverse complement strand
TTCACAAAACTCCTATTTTTGAAACAGTGAAATCGAAAGTGATAATTTCAATGTTTGAAACAGTGAGATTATCGGTTTCGATTTCACCGAGAAATCTCTATAATCCATTGAAAAGCATAAAAGAAAAGTTATTCTTAGTTTTCGTACGGTAAGGAAATTATGGGCTTCGTTAAACTTCGTTAAACTGGCTATTGTTCGAGGATCACTTAGACGTAACTGAACTGTTTTGGCATGGCGTTTCTATTGAGGGATAGTGTCTGTTTGGTATTTGCCTGTTTTAAATTCTGGTTATATCTTTCTCGAAACAAACAATTTGAATACCTGTATGATTTCTTTATTATTATTTAAGCTGTTTGTTCCGTGCTAATTCTCACTTTTCTTCCTTCCAAATGTATTACTCTTGTATTTCGTTTCGACAAGAGGCCTAGTGGAAGGGAGATAAGTGCGAATGTTCTTTGTTGCTTACTACCGATTGCCATTATTCTCCCTTCCCATTTCGTTTCGGGTAAGGGGCGACGGGAACAGCATAATCATTGTTTGTACAGTGCATGTATATAGTTATTGCATTTAGAATTAACTTGCCATGTAAATTACTATGATAATGGGTTGCCTGTTTCAGACGGCACGCAATCTTGAATCAGCATTGAGTCGCAGCTGATTCAATGTAATGACAGTGAATCAACTTTGACTCAACGTGGATTTTAATGTTGTGTGACCTGTGGGTTATTACTTTTCTTAAAGTTGCCCGATCCGTTTGGTGAAATAAGTGATAGAAATGAAGTTTGATGACTGCAACATATAATTTCTTGTATTTTCTACCGTGAATATTTGTGTTAATATTATGTGATATTACTATATGTCACACGTTGTATAAATACATGTACGAACTAAATTGCTGTATAACAGTTCAAAATCAATCCATCTCTTTTCTGTCAGTCCAAATCTATTCATATTTATTTTGTTAGATTAACAGTATGACCTTTTTTGAATTATCTTTCTCTTTTTTCGTCTGTTCTTTGATCTTTACCACGGTATCCGACTACAGTGATCATCTTATGGTGGAATGTATTTCAGCCAGCTGGGGCAGCCCTATCCCGATTCTGTTGTTGTTTTGTTTGTTAACTCGTATGCCTTTTAATGGCGATTGATATAACACTCTACAGAATAAGGATAGGGCTGCACTATTGTTGTCATATGAAACTGAAAGGAGTTGACCGTCTGGACACCTTTGACTATTATATTTATTTGCGAATTCTGCTGTCTGGCGATGTTGAATTGAACCCGGGACCAGTAAATGATTCATCTGATTCTTACAGTTCAGACAGTGACTTTTCAGATAGTGCTTCGAATGGCTCAGAAATCATCAGAAATAACTTTTCTCTAGTTCACTACAATGTTCAAAGTGCATTGCATAAACTGGACGTACTTGAATCTGAGTTGTCTACTTTTGATATTATATCATTCTCTGAGACTTGGTTTAATAAAGATTTAAACGTTTCAGATATAAGTCTAAAGAACTATAGAGTACCTTTTCGAAACGACCGCGACAATGATGCTCATGGAGGAGTTGCTGTATATGTTAAAAATAATATTCCTTGTTTGCGTAGGCCTGAACTTGAAGTTTTAAATGTAGAATCTGTTTGGATTGAAATAAGACTTAATCATAAACGGCTATTAGTTGGAACATTTTATAGACCTCCTAATTCTGATCACTCTGTCATGAGCAACATTGAGCGATCTATTGATCTAGCAGTAGATACCGGAATATCTGATATTATTATTATGGGCGACTTTAATTTCAATATGTTAAAACAAACTTCAAGTAGGCCTGTTTCTAATATATGCCAGCAGTATAACTTACAACAGATAATATCTGAGCCCACTCATTTTACAGAAAACTCTAGGTCGCTTATTGATCTTGTACTTGTCTCGAATCCCGAAGATATTTTATTAAGCGGTGTTGGTGACCCCTTTCTTGGCCAAGAAACTAGATATCATTGTCCTGTATTTGCAGTATTAAAATTTAACAAATTTCAAACAGCCTCATTTAAAAGAGAAGTATGGAAATATCAACAGGGTGATTATGATTTATTAAAACGTAAAATTTTAGACACCAATTGGGATGCTCTTTATAACGACGATATTGATATTTATTCAGCTAATGTTACTAATTGTATTTTAAATTTATCCAAAGATTGTATTCCTCATAAAAACGTTACTATAAGACAGTCGGATCCTCCATGGATGCATAATGGCTTAAGAAAACTTATGAGACAAAGGAAACGTGCATACGACAAAGCAAAACGAACTAACAATCAGCAACATTGGCAAAAATATAAACAACTACGAAATGAAACAACCAATATGCTACGATCTTCTAAAAGAGAATATTTTGAAAAAATGGCAGATAAATTAAATAATAATACGAATATAACAAGCAGAGATTGGTGGAAAATCCTTAAATCATTTCTTGTAAACTCTAATAATTCAAGCATTCCTCCCATGAAACATAACGATAATATATTTGCTGACGACAAAGATAAGGCTAGGTTATTAAATGATTATTTTAAAACTCAATCCATTCTAAATGATAATAATAAGAATCCACCGCAGATTAATAAAACTAACTTAAATAATCTCTCCATAATTGAAACAAACCCAGATGAAGTAAAGACCATATTAGAAACTCTTAAAATTGGAAAGGCTTCGGGACCTGATTACATAAATAATTACGTGCTTAAAATGTGTGCAGTTGAACTTTCAGAACCATTGTCGAAATTGTTTAATTGTTCATTAAATCAGTCTAAGGTCCCAAATATTTGGAAGGAGGCTAATGTCACCCCAGTTTTTAAAAAAGATGACCCATCAAATTACAAAAATTATAGACCTATTTCCTTGTTAAGTACTGTTGGTAAAGTTCTAGAGAGAATTATCCACAAACATACATACAATTTTTTCATTGCAAATAATGTTATTTCGGCACTTCAGTCCGGTTTTGTTATCGGTGATTCTACTGTAAATCAGCTTGCTGATATTTATAATACGTTCTGTAGAGCCCTTGACAATGGTATGGAAGTACGGGCTATTTTTTGTGATATTAGTAAAGCCTTCGACCGCGTATGGCACAAGGGTCTGCTGACCAAGCTCGAAGCTGTAGGTATATCAGGCCGTCTGTTAAGGTGGTTTTGTGACTATTTGGCTAATAGAAAACAACGGGTCGTACTACCAGGTGCCTCGTCCGACTGGGTGTCAATTGATGCTGGAGTACCTCAAGGCTCAATTCTAGGACCGCTTTTGTTCTTAATCTATATTAATGATATCGTCAATGATATTAATTCTCATATTCGTCTTTTTGCGGACGATACCACTTTGTACATAATAGTAGATACACCTGCACAGGCAGCCGTTACTTTAAATCAAGATCTTGTTAAAATTTCAACTTGGGCAGATAATTGGCTAGTAACTTTCAACCCAGATAAAACTGAATCTTTGTTATTAACTCGTAAAATAAACAGACAAAATCATCCATCGATTTATATGAACAATCAAATTATAACGGAAGTTGAAAACCACAAACATCTTGGAGTTGTATTTCAAAGTGATTGCTTATGGCACGAACATCTGAATATGATAACTTCTAAAGCATGGCAGCGTGTGAATATTATGCGGAAGTTAAAGTTCTTGTTAGATAGAAAATCACTGCAGTATTTATTTCGCGTTTAT
Source organism: Candidatus Thiodiazotropha sp. (assembly GCA_040507035.1). Classification (GTDB taxonomy): domain Bacteria; phylum Pseudomonadota; class Gammaproteobacteria; order Chromatiales; family Chromatiaceae; genus Thiodiazotropha. Next base: position 1,716 of record JBEVVR010000110.1, on the reverse strand, counting down.
AAGGCCAATTTTAGAATATGCAGATGTTGTTTGGGATAATTGTTCGAAATATCAGGAAGAAGATCTAGAAAAAATACAATTAGAAGCTGCAAGAATAGTTACTGGAGCCACTAAATTAGTTTCAATTGACAAATTATATATAGAAACTGGGTGGGAGTCTCTCAAGTCTAGAAGAAGGCAACACAAGCTAACTCTCTTTTATAAAATGACAAACAATCTCACACCAAATTATCTCTCTTTTCTTCTCCCCCCACAAGTTGGTAATATATCCAGGTATAATCTAAGAAACCAAGAGAAATATCAAACTATAAACTGTAAATCCCAAATATATTTTAATTCATTTTTGCCCTCCACAGTTCGTGAGTGGAATGCACTTGAAGATTCTGTGTGTTTATCGCAGTCATTAAATTCTTTTAAAAGAAGCTTAAAAGCCTCTCGTGAAATCCCCAAATACTATTATTCAGGTAACCGAAAAGGTCAGATTTTACATACAAGATTAAGAACTGGTTGTAGTTCTCTAAATTACCACTTATTTCGCAAGAATATAATAAATGATGAATTTTGTGTCTGTGGTAATAGAGAGGACACCAATCACTTCTTTTTCGATTGTCCGCGATTTTACATACAAAGGCAGGTTATGATTAATAAACTTCTTGGTAAGTGCAATTTGTCTTTAGATATTTTATTGTATGGGGACACTAACTTGAATTATCAACAGAATATAGAAATATTTCAAGTTGTGCAGGATTACATTATTAGAACGAAACGTTTCTCTTAATTTTGAATTTATGTTGTTAAAATATACCTATTTGAAGGTATCTAAGGTGTTCAGTACGCGCCAGTTTGTTGACACATGCCACTTTTATGTTATTACTTTAAAAAAAGATACCGTGGTATATTTCTCTCTCTCTCTCTCTCTCTCTCTCTCTCTCTCTCTCTCTCTCTTGTATAGGTTGTCTCTAACATATTCATATTAATCTTTTTCTTCATTTTTTGTGCTTTACTATAGAGTATTTTGTAATCGTACTGTTGTATTAATCTACAATATTTATGAGTTTAGTACTGCGTTTGAAGTTCATGTTACTTCAAAGCCAACTGCATGTAAAATAATTGACATAATTGTATTTGGGAAACAGATTTTAAAAAAGTCACTGACTTTCTTCTGTATCCCGTTCATTGTACTGTGTCATAATAATTGTATGTATGTTTGATTATACATGTACAGTATGTTGAAATAAATATTGTTTAAACCAAAAAAAAGGTCCTTTAAATAACTTTAAATAATTTTCAAGGTCTTTCGTTAATAAATTCATTATGAAACGTTTTTTATGAATGTATTAGGTATTCGTCTGACTGAATGGTGCGATAATGGCTGTTGTAAATGAAGCATAAGCAACTTGTTTGAAAACCTTGTGATTAATCAATAGTAGAAGCACTTATTAAGCAAACAGTTTCTTCAACCAGCTAAACTGTAACTCAAAACTGTTTAACCCTTTAACATGCGCGGATCCACAAATTTTCATGAGGATGGGTCCAACCAAAAATGTCAATTTTTTTTTCAGAGGAGGGTGGGGGTCCAACCCCAAAAACTGCAGAGAATGACCTTTTTGGGGTAAAATTTTCCTAATCCAGGGGGATCCGGACTCCCAGTACCCACCTCTGGATCTACGCATGTTAAAGCACAAATCACAACTTTAGTGAATAAAATTTGAAGAA
>JBEVVR010000122.1:0-5494 GCA_040507035.1 Candidatus Thiodiazotropha sp. | reverse complement strand
TTTAATAAACAGCAAAGGCCCCGATTAGACGATTCCTTTATCAGTCTAGTCAGGATCTGTACTGTTTGTCCTGTCATCTGTTATGTTTCGACACTTTGCCGGATAAATCACACTGTGTCCAATTATTAAGGATAAGTAAAAGTTTTTTTTTAACTTTTTTCATACTATACGTTTAAAAGGGACGTAATACCGGAAAATATGCAGGTGGAGTTACGGTTCTTGTTCGCTGCACATCATCTCATAATGCTTTTATATTGAAATTCTCTCGGTTTCAGAGTTGAGCAGACACGATTTGTGACGGACGGACAGACGAAGGACAGACAACCAGACAATTATGGAATAAACAAGGGGGAGGGGCGACATAATTATGATAAGAAGATACTTTACCTGTTTTGTGTGCTGCAGCATCATTCCCAAACCCTGCAGTAATTCCAACGTCCGGGCTCACACTCAGTTTCGAACTCGGAGTTCTCAGCTTTTCCGCAGCATTAAGAAGCATTCGTCGATGCCCGATTGACACTTTGGTACTAAATGCCTCAAAGTCTGATAGCTTCAGGAATTTAACAGCCGTTGAGCTTGTGAAGCCCAATCTCCTCAAATCGGGAACATATTCCAAAAGTTCAACGTCCAGTCCTGGTACAAACTCTTCGATGCTGAGAGTTTTTGGAGCAGGGGTGCGTGGTGTATCCTTGGAAGACATTTTTTTGATATAAATCAATGATTTCTTGTCAAACAATACCGGCTCTTGTCAAAGGTCTTAAGCTCGTCCCTCCAGCCTCATGGAACCGGCCTTATAAGGGGTGTCTGCATTCTCTGGCGTAAATGCAGATATTACAGGGAGCTTTTGTGTCTGATAAAATGTAACTAACATTTGTTTTGGGTATTTTACAGATTGTTGTTTAAGGTTAATGCAGTTAATACATGATCTCTTCAATATGCATTGAACAAATAGAGCCTGTTTTACATCAATTCATATGGACTATTCCATATTCACACGCCAATGTTTTGTAGGTGACAAACTTTTTGTTATTCAGTATGAGCTCCCTGACCCAGCCTATCACAGTGGACTCGAAATTTCGCCAAAATTTAGACAAAAATTTTAATTGTGCTATCTATAATCTAATCTCTGACCAACTCAAGTGGCGTAACAAAAAGATATCGGTATTACCTTATATAAACAACTATATTGATCATGCTTCCTCATAATCATTTGAGTGATTGTTGTTGACGATATGTTGCTTTACCGCCAAGGTAAACAGCTATGGTCATTTCGGGACGGGCAGTTAACCTATACAAACTATTGCTGGGCAGGCTTTAACTTTCTAAGCGGTTAACCAGTACAAAGTGCACATACTTTCTCCAGTAACTGACGACTGCCCTTCTTGAATCAGCGGAAGGAGAAACGAAAGTATGTAGCGAGACCGGGTATCGAACCCAGCACTTCTGACTTATCCAACATAAAAAACATAAAGAAAAGCCAAAGTGCCTCCCGCAGTCTCATAGGATATTTTTTCTTCGCTGTAAATATGCTAATTAGACTACAGGAATTAGAACCTTTACTTTGTCTATGGCATTTTGCGAGTTTATCAAAAATCAGGAATTATGATGCTATTTGCGGGGACAAACAGCATGAATAGTCTTTGCCCCCGAAGTTTACAGTTTCAAACATTTTTGGAGACATTGATGTTTTCATTTCCATGGCTTTAACAATTGTATTCGTTTTAATACTCTGTATCTATACAAGTACGGGAATAGTATACTGCGCAAACTTTACAGATATAGCCGGATTCGAGCCTAGATTGAGACGAGAATCTTTCCTACCGTAAAGCACGTGGTTCCATTCCGCACAGCTTTCATTATCACTTTCTCATTGTCCTAATAACACTGAAATACTGTTGAAAAGGACGTAGAAGCGCGAGTCCATTCACTGCAAATATTTGTAAAGAAAAATACGTGTATATTGTTCAACATGACGATTCCTCGCAGTGGTCTGTGTGATATCAATTATTTATCGACTTATGTCACACGGAGCCCCGGTAGCAGTGGGTTAAGCACTGGCCTACTGATCTAGCGGACCGGGTTCGACTCCCGCCGGAGGCGAGAATCTAACAGTAAACGGGGTCTCCATTGCACACAGCCTATCCCACATACTTTCGTTTCCAAGAAGGGCAGTTATCAGTTACTGACGAAAGTATGTGTACTGAGTACTGGTTAACTGCTTAGGAGGTCTAAGCCTGCCCAGGTATAGTGTGGTTAGGTTAACTGATCGTCTCGACATGACCTTAGCTGTTGACTGGGACGTAAAGCAACAGATCAATTAATCAATCAATGTCACACCCGCTCGACTGTGTTTCCAAGACTGTTATGAAACGAAAAATAGCTGTTACGAAACGAAAAAAGTTAGTTACCAAACGCAGGTCGTTTGGTAACTACGGCCTTTTTTCGTTTAGTACCAGCTTTTTTACGTTTCGTAACAGCCTTTGTATATCTAGAGTTAACCGGCAACCGACGGGAAGCTGAGATCGATATGTAGTTTGCAGGTACATGAAACTGCATTTTTACCGAAAAAAACTTTGATGATACGAACTGGCAATAAAATCATTAACGTTAACAATGGCATATATCTCTGATCAAAATGATAATGATGATAGCCTTACACCACTGTTAGATATTATGTACATAGCAGTTTGTTCAATATCACGGTAAAGACTTTTCATTGGCGGTAATGCTAAATCTTATAGTCTTTTTCTTTTTAATCTGACAGTCTTTCAATGATAAGATCAAGTTTCCATTTTATATGTCTGCATGGGGCCAGAGAAATTTAGTTTAAAGTGGCTTAAGAATTGTGACTGTCTGTTTCGTAGAGTTTTTGATGTAGGCTCTTGTAATGGGGCAAAAGAATAAGTTCGGTCGTTGCTACGTACAAGCTACGACTTTCGAAAATGGTCATTGATAGATGTCTGGAGTTGGGTAGGAATACAAATACCAGTGAAATACCAAATGGCACATATACTAAAATTTCTTCAGAACTAAAAGTGTCGGACAATTGTGTTAGAAAGTGTTGGGGATAAAACTGTATCTGCTAAACCTCATGGTGGAGGTCAAAGTTCAAAATTGAGCGGACCGGATTTGGACTTTCTGTTGGCCATGAAAAAGGAAAAGCCTACAATCACGTATAGTGAAATGCGAGAATGTTTACGTCGCCATTCGCATGTGCCTGGTGGAAGTGTATCCTTGTCTCTAATCGGAAAGATAGTGAGACAAAACTTTGATATGACTTTTAAAAAAGTAACCCGGCCAGAGGGAGAGAGGTTTTCGGCCAAAAATCTTAGGTACACTCAGGCATTCATAGATCATATACAAACTTTAAATCCGAATAAAGTTCTCTTTATGGACGAGTCAGGATATAAACCGATAGTTGCTCATCGCTCAATGGGACATTCAGAATGCGGAGTCCGTTGTATAGAAGTAACGAGATACCAGGCAGGTCCCCATATTACGCTCAATCTCCTAGTTGCTCTAAATGGTCCTCATTTTTACAACTTTATAGATGGGTCATCTACTATGGCATACTATGTTCAGTTCTTCACGGACGCATATCATGCAAACACAAATGATGGAATGCCAATTATTTCGCCAGGAGACGTTATAGTGGTAGATAATTCTCCATTACACCATAATCAGGCCGAGTTTCTGCTCAGCAACTTTTTTGCACCTCTTGGAGTTCAAATAATTTTCATGACGAGATATTCACCTGATTTCAGTCCCGAGAGCCGTTTTTTTTAAACAAAAACTTTACTTAAACAGCCACGGTTTGTGCAAATAATCCAGGAAAACCTCAAGATAGCTGTTGGGATGGCTATCCAGAAAGTATCTACTGATGACATGAGAGAGTTTCACAAAATTACCGGAATTTTTAATGTATAGACAGGCCTGGTCCAGAGCTTATAAAACTTGAGTACATTCTCAAACTCAGAATAGAGGACACTGATTGACATGCTCGCAAGCAGCCAGTCAGTGTGCTTTATTTTGAGTCTGAGAGTTTTCTCGAGTTTTATAACCTCGGACCCAGTACGCTAAAATACTGGGACTATAAACAAGTAAGCTTGTATTTAGGAAACTGAGCTATAGCCGTCACTGCGACGTCGGCATTACTGTAGCGTTCCAACCTGAAGATACTTTCTACATTCTCGCGGAGAACTGACTCTGTCGAAAACATTTTCCTTCAGTTTAAAGGGCTCCCATTGGAGAAGGGAAATACCTCCTTGGGAAGCAAATACGTGCACTATTCTATTAAAGTAAGTTCTTTTGTAAAATGATCACAGTATATAACACTTTAAATTGCCGTGTCAAGTTTAAGTTTAATCCTATATGCGTATGGATACAGATTTTTTAAAACAGCAACATTTTGCGCTGCAAAACAAATGTCACTCCTATTCGAAAATGAAAATAAAGGTGAGTATGCATAATATGTGAACAATAATTTATATTTATATGTCTGTGTAAGACTAGTATATAAAACTGAAGGACTTGTGTTTTTCTATATTCTGTTCTGTATCAATTCTGGCCGTCAATCCAGTCAGTCACCTGTTTGCAGAAATGTTATTTTCCATCCAAAAGACAGGAAATTTGACATTAATAGATTAATTTCAAAAGGAACAGTTAAGTTTTACGTCCCTTTCAACAGTTTTTCGGTCGTATGGTAGGATGATAGATACCTCGTTTACACTCTGAAGATACCGGTATCGATTTATAATCAGGTCGAACAGAGCGAAGACCCTAGACAGACTGCCTGGCTATGCAGACAAAAGCTCGGTCTCAGTCAATGAAACATATTCGCCACAGAGACAGAAGATAATAGACTGTTCGTCCACTCACAGAGAGATGTTTTGATTAGGCTCAATGTTGCATATTCGGATTATAAACATTTGATTTTGTATTGATCTTATTTAAATGAGTCGTGAAAATGTTTAAGTATGCAAATCAAATGCAGATATTTCTATCAACATACATGTACCAGTATACAATGTAACTTGGGATTACGCGTCATAGTTTATATTTAACTGTCGTCTATATTTAGCTGCTCATTACAATGTAGGGGCTGGACTCAATAAAAATAGAGCTGTCATACCTGTCCAACCCCTGTCGTTTCTATTGGCCAACGGGTTCAGCGGTATTGTGAAACGTTGTGGCTATATTCGCTACAGACAAACCTTACGAAGTTTCCATTCGAACAGTCGACGTGTTTTCGCTGTATACCATTTTATGCCAAAAATAGGACATTTTGTAAGCTTAAACGATTCCTTTCCTAACACCTTTGTCAATCTTACAATGCTTTGAACAATTGGGGCCTGGATGCTACCACAAATTTTAATGCCAATATATTTTTCTTTTCCATAGTTGGAAATAAAGAATGAAGAGGCTGTAAATCTCAGAAGCCAGGTTATCTCCCTTGAAGAGCGAATCCGAGAACTGGAACAACTGCAGACCATGG
>JBEVVR010000062.1:0-5535 GCA_040507035.1 Candidatus Thiodiazotropha sp. | reverse complement strand
TAGAGAGTGTACTGAACCAAAACTTTATCGTTTGGATAAGTGTAAAGGGTGTGTAAATTAAGGTTGACCATATTTTCCATGATGTAAAATGCCTACCAGAAAAGTTAGGCCCAATTTTCGCTGAGGCGGTTTTTCTTGACGTCAGTATATGTTTTACTCCAGTATGGTGAGATTAGGTACCAGCAGTAAAGAGGTTCGAAAGGAGTTATCGGTATTGTTCAATTATCAATTTAAAAACTTTTAATACGTTTGAAAGTGTTTATAGGCTAACTACAGATAAATTAATGCTTCTGCAAATAAAACTATACTTTTTTTCTATTTACTCCTACTATCTTTTGCTCTGAATACATGCACTATGTTCAACAAAATGTCTGCTGTGAACCGAAAGTAACATACAGGCATATCCGAACAACAGCGACATTTCTAAAACCACCTTAATACGCACGGCGCTGATGCGCCGTGCAATAAATTTCTACATTGTCAAAAAGTCTGGTTTCTTCATTATACCATTCTTACTACAGGGACTCTTGCTGAACAAGATCTTGAAAACATTTTCAAAACAACCCAAAGTCTATTCAGAGAAAACCAACAACCCCTCATCCAGGAGAAAATGATTTTAAAACAAACCACTTAATTTTCCACTTCCATTATCACTTTCTTCTGCACAGAAAAAAAACTGCTCGAAGTCAGATTATTTACCTGTTAACAGTTAATAATTAAAACATGTCCAGCTGCTACTGCAAGGCATAATGTTTGATTGCTCCTTAGGCCAAAAAAAAGTAGGTGTTTCCGGTTACCCGACCGTCCCTAGATTTTCAGTGCCAACCCAAATTTTTTTTTTCTTGGAAAACCATGAATACCCATGACTTTGCCAGACTGGGACTTAAAACTGCTCAGTTCTCAATAAAAATGAAAATTAATGGCCAGATTATTGAAATAAACCTAATTAAACCAATAACTGATTTGATGATTACAGTCAGATGTGTTTTCCTTTACAAAAAATGTGTGTAGAAATTAGCGTCAGAGCCGCCATTATGTTCTGTTCTGTTTTGGATAGACTGTTAGCATGACAGTCATGTCATGCTATTGATACAGTTGTTGTCCCGAAAAAAAATTAAAAAAAAAAAATCCCGACCGACCAACCCTTTTTTATTTTTGCATGTAACCGGAAACACACATATTTTTTATTGGGCCTTACGACACTCTACACCAGCTTCACAAAACTGCGTTCCTGCTTTCACCAGTTTGTTTTGTTTGTTTTGTAGTTTTACGTCCCTGTCAACATCTAAGGTCATGTCGGGACGGTCAGTTAACCTAACCACACTATTCCTGGGCAAGCTTAGACCTTCTAAGCTGTTAACCAGTACCAAGTGCACATACTTTCGCCAGTAACTGACAACTGCCCTTCTTGAATCAGCGGAAGGAGAAACGAAAGTATATGGGAGACGCTGTGTGCAATGGAAACCCCGTTTACAGTCGGAAAGATTTTCGCCTCCAGCGGGAATCGAACCCGGGACCACTAGATCCGTAGGCCAGCGCCTAACCTATTGAGCTACCGGGGCTCCCTCTTTCACCAGTCACCAGTTGCTACCCTAAGACGTTGGTTTGAATAACTTGATTGCCCCTTACAACATAACCAGGCATGACACTTGGCCAGTTTCACAAAGCTATATTACTGCTTTTACCAGTCTCAGAAAGTTAGATTTATCGGAGTTGATATTTTCCCTGAAATGGTCATCCTGATAAAATGGCCTATCAATAACTGAACAATTCAGTCACCAAAACTGCTATTTTTCCAGGGCATACATACATTTGCAGAATGCCAGAACTTATCATAAGGTACTCCTTCATCAACAAAATCAATTTCCTCAAACAGTCATGTATCTTTTGACAACTGTGTATAGTCTAAGTGAAGTCAAATAACACTTTCTTAGTTACAAATGAAAAGATGATCAATATTATGGTCATTATTATCAATACATGTATTCTTTTGTAATCTTCATCTCAAGATCAGTTATTTGTAACCCTAACACACTCGAGATCTACAGTGGACCCTCTTTACAAAGACACCATTTGTTCCCTTAAATTTTGACATTAAACTGGATTTGCTGTTATAAAGCATACACTTTATGTACCATATGTCCATTCTGTACAAACCAAAATGAAGTTATAAAGAATTTTGGTGTTGTAATGAGTGCCGTTGTAAAGAGGGTTGACTGTAAAATCTTGTTTGTTTTTTTTTTTTTGGTTACTTTTTTTTTTATTCTTTTCTTTTTTTTTTTTTTTTTTTTGCTTTTTATTTTATTATTTTAATTACTATTATTCATTAATTTACTTCAAATTATGTCCTTAACTGGAATCACTCAAAAACACTGAGCAATGCTGCATGGTTCTACAAGCTGGTATTGCTTCTGGATTGAACCCAAAAATAGTAAAAATACTAGAGAGGAGTAAGTGTAGTGGATAACACTCCAGCGTATTAATCTGGGAGTCCCAAGTTCAATCCCCCTCTCCTCCAGTCTTTTAGATTTGACTTTGAACTGACGTCCCATCTACGTATGACCCGTTGCTGGTGGGAGTTCTCACTCGATGTAATAATTACTTAGGATATTTGGATACTTAAAGAAATTATTGGAGGGCATTAATCCTGTTAATCCACAGGACTATGTAACATTTAGATAACTTTTATATTTTACTGTTTCCTTTTTTTTTTTTTTTTTTTTCTAAAAAAAAAAAAAAAATGACTTTGTATTTCTATATCCTTTTTAACATATTTTCTGTTTAAATTCATTTCTCTAGGAAATTGATGCCCTTTCATTTCTGCAATTCATATAATCTATAATTTAGGATGGTAAAACAACAAAGCACTTATCTTGATAATCAAATAAGAGGGTTTGTTTACATTTAAAAAAAAAAAATGCAAGAAAATTTAATTTGATGTAAAAATTCATCCAATACCGTAAAAATTCTATATATTGGGACAGATGGGCCCTAGCAAAAAGTGCAGGCATAGATTAGACTGCTCTCAAAAGAGCAGTCTTATCAATGCCTACACTGTTTGCCATTCCAGCTGCACCTTCTAGGGTAATTACCAAAACTGTAAAACCAAACTGTACCATTTTTAGAACAATTTAGGTGACTTTCAAAGTGTCCGAATTTTTAGAATTTTTACGGTATATATTCAATTGATGGGGCATGATTATGCATATTACTTCAGGAAAATGTACAAAATATGTTACAGAATAAGACAAAAAAAAATAAAAAAAATTCATCATTTTGTTTTCTTGCAAAACTTTGTCTTAAATACAAGTTCTTAAAGACAAATATTCTTGTTTAATGGGTGTCATAATTCTGTTATGCAACAGTCCAACTGACACTGCCAATCATCAAAGGAATTATCCCAACTAGCATAGGTAATGACATAACAGGGTCATAAGACCAATAATGACTGGGGGTGTGTCCTATATAGTAGAGAATATTTGTCTTTAAATAAGCCAATATCAGAGGATACTGAAATAAACAGACATTAAATACGCCAATATCAGAGGATACTGAAATAAACAGACATTAAATACGCCAATATCAGAGGATACTGAAATAAACAGACATTAAATACGCCAATATCAGAGGATACTGAAATAAACAGACAACCACATTCCACACCTGTTGCAAGCAAATCAGGTCCTTGCCCCACTGTTTGTTCCCCCTGTTATTTAGCTTCTACCATAAAGTAATGCCACTAAAATTGTGCAGTGGGAATGACAACTGTGTAGACTCGTATCAGACAGGTACCTACAAAGCAGTCTGATCTTGGTTTCCACTTTATGTACAAAGCTATACTCCTGAAAACTTGGGATCTTTACCATACTAAGACATTTTGTGAGCACTCTGTAGGTAGATTACCTCTAAGAGTATTGTTTATGTTGTTTGCTAGAAAACTCAAAACTGCATTTTGAAAAACCACACTTGCCAAAGGTTTAAAAAACAGAGTTCCCTGCTCTGACCTGAACATGTAACCCCAGCAACTGAAGTACATTTTGCACATCATTTTGGCTTTAGATAAAATGATACTTCAGTAGTTCACTGCAATAAAAATCAATGTGGCCATCAAATATTTTTCATCTAGGTCTGCTATTTCATTTAAGGACTGTTTACATTAGTTACCTGACTAATGGTGGCCATTCTAACTATTCTTTTCTTGAGTCAAGCTTCTCCCTCATAGAGGCAAGGCAGAATTATAAACAGTTAGTGGTTAGCTACCCCAAGGATTGACGATACATCACAAACAATAACTTTTTTTGAACAAATTAAAAACAAAAAGAATCAGTCACTATCAAAAGGCCTTAAAGCAGCTGGATTTTGGAAATTCAAAAGAATTTCTGAGTGACCAACAAACTCAAAGATCAACTTTTCTTCCAAGCTCTATCTCCCTTCTGTGTCTCTGTCCGCTTCTTTCTTTTTTTTTCTTCCTGTGTCTCCCTTCTCCCTTTTCCTATAACCTTCCCTCTGTCTCCCTGTCCCCTGTCGTTTATATTTCCAACTTCTCTTTCTCTCTCTTCCCCTCTCATTTCTCTCTTCCCATCTGACTCTACGTCCTCTCTGTCTTTCTCATTCTCTCTGTCCCTCTTCCATCCACTACTGCCTTCTCTCTCTCCCCTTTCATGTCCCCCTACCCCCTACTTGTCTTTTCTTCCAATCTGTCTGTCTCCTACCCTCTCTTGTCTACATATATCTCTATTTTATGCCTACCAAACTGCACCCACGGGAAACTGCGGTTCAGAATGCAAATCCATGCAAGCGTTTCCGGTTTTGCAGAAGGTGAGCCAAGAAAGTAAACAATTTGATACTGGCTCAAGGTTTGGGATATTCATTTTCTCTGAAAATTCTTTTTGCAAAATACAGTCAACTCTCGATATCTCGAAGTAAAATTTCTTCCAAAACAACTGATACCTCAAAGTAAATTTTCTGGTACCAGAAAATTTACTTTGAGATATCAGTAGTTTGGGACAACATGTGTTGATATGTCGATAAAACTGATAAATATACTCTTCGGTAAAAGAAGATACTTTGAGATATCAGATTTCGAGATATCGAGAGTTGACTGTATCAGAATTCTATTTTGTTGCATATAGATTGCTTCTTCTGCACATAAAAATGCAAGACCGTGTACCTAATTTTTTAATGTGTGGAAGAAGCAATCTATACGTGACAAAAGAGTCTTCTTAGTCTAGGCTATGCTATTCCATAACCTTGCTAGGTCATTGGTGCACCACAGATGACTTGACAACAATCCCTTTCCACCTAGTCCTGTTCTCAGCTGCCCTTGCTGCCCTAGCAAAGTCCATCCCTGTCCACTCTTTAATATGTCTTCCCACCTCTTCTTCTTTCACTGTGCCCTGCATAATTGTCTGTGCTAAACCAGAAGACCTTGAGATATGGCCAACCTATCTCAGTTTCCATTTCTTGACCAAGGTCAGGAGTTTGTCATATTTTCCAATGGCTGCTTGGATCTTTCTGCGAACTTCCTCAATAGTG
>JBEVVR010000124.1:0-5592 GCA_040507035.1 Candidatus Thiodiazotropha sp. | reverse complement strand
TAAGCATAATAAGAACTTAAAAAGTTCGAAACAACCGATATCTGGTATGACTCTCCGATTTAAACTAGCTTACGGTCCATCTTAAAGTTATAACATTTTGCGTCGATCCAACTTTTTCTGCCTACGCAATTTGTAATAAACTTCTATGTACGATGTTTTACTATCGGTTTGAAGAAGTATGATAAAACCTAGTGGTGATAAGCATTATAAGAACCTAACAAGTTCCCAACAGCCGATATCTGGTATGACTCTTCGATTAAAACTAGCTTAAGGTCCATCTTAAAGTTATAACATTTTGCGTCGATTAAACTTTTTCTGCCTACGCAATTTGTAATAAATTTCTATGTTCGATGTTTAACTATCGGTTTAAAGAAGTATCTTAAAACCTAGTGGTGATAACCATTATAAGAACCTAACAAGTTCCTAAAAGCCGATATGTGGTTTGACACTCCGATTTAAACTAGCTTACGGTCCATCTTAAAGTTATAACATTCTGCGTCGATCAAACTTTTTCAGCCTACGCAGTTTGTAATAAATTTCCATGTACGATGTTTTACTATCGGTTTGAAGAAGTATGATAAAACCCAGTGGTGATAAGCATTATAAGAACCTAACAAGTTCCAAACAGCCAATATCAGGTATGACTCTCGGGGACCGTGACATATAGATCATCATGAACTGTTTCTTGTATATTCCTGTTGTGCTTATAGATACTAATCCTCATACAAAATTTCAGGTTGCTACAATAAAAGGCATTCTTAAATCTACCTCTTACAAAAATCTTAACCTTCCAAAATTAGCCTATGTCCGAAGTCAGTTGACCGTGCGGTATGGATAATTCTGCCCTAATTCTACTGCATTCCTGTTCTGCTTATAGACATAAACCTTCATATGAAATTTTAAGGTGCTGCAACAATAGGAACCCTGAAATCAACCTCTTACAAAAAATTTAACTGCTCAAAATTAGCCGAAGACCGAAGTCAGTTGACTAAGACATATGGAACATCATGCCCTGATTCTTGTGTATTCCTGTTCTACTTATTGATATATATCCTCATACAAAATTTCTGGTTGCTACAATAATAGGAACCCTGAAATCTACCTCTTGAAATGTTAATCTGAGTTTAACAGGATCACATACGTGTACGGACGTACAGACAGACAAAAGTATGCACGTGCGTACATAATAACATACACACGTACGCACAATCGAAACACTATAAGCCCCCGGCATCAGATGATAATATGATCATATGCCCGTGTTGGAATTAAATGAGTGCACACTGTAAAACCCCTATCTCACTGGGATGCGAAAGTTTGCGACTGATTGCGAATTGCATTCGCGGATATGAGTCTCCAAACTGTCCTGAAACGTTCGCGGGGATTCGCAATGTCCTCGCGTGAGTCGCAATCTGGCGTAAATGGCTCCCATTGTCGCACAAAAAAGTTTTACATGTAAATGTAAAACTTTTTTGTGCGACATAATTTATCGCAAAATAGTCGCAACATAGTCGCAAAGTCATCGCGGCTGTCACGAACACATCGCGGCCCCTTCGCAATTTAGTTTCCGCGAGTCGCAATGACCGTGAACACGACAAATTTGTGAAATAAATAAGACTATATTGCGAACAAATTGCGACATAAATAAGACACTTCCGCGACTAAATTGCGAGCAAATAAAACTGAGTAACTTTTGCGCGAACGTCGTGAGACATTCGTACGAATATCTCACGATTATCGTACGAGTGTCTTAACTTACTCGGAATTCGCAAAAGTGTCGTGAATGGCTCGTATTTTCGCTCCACGTGACTCGGACATATGTTTCTCGCAAGCAAAGAAATACTTGTTTCTCATTCTTTTCTAATGATTCACAGTGTTGCTTGCCTTGCTGTTTGCTTATCCATCCATCCATCCCTAGTGAAAGATTGTCACTTTGGTGTATTATCTATCTATCTATCTAATCTTATCTTATCTTATCTTATCTTATCTTATCTTATCTTCTTTAATCTAATCTAATCTAATCTTATCTTATCTTATCTTATCTTCATTCTCATCTCATCTCTCATTTCATCTCATCTCATCTCATCTCATCTTGATGATATATTTAAGTCTTTTCATGTAATGAAATTACTTGGGAGCTTAACCACATTGTGGACCTCGCCCTCTGTCCTGCCCGGGTTCATTAGACACTTAGTTGCTAAACCCAACAAAACCAACCATCGCCCACACAACAGTCTTAAAGACAGCACCAACCCTGACATTAATATATTTTTATGTCAAGGTTATTCTATTTTCGAAATAAATTAAGGTAACACAAATTATATGACTCAAATACCTTAAATGAAATTTCTCTGCAAAATGTCGAGTTTGGTTTCCAAAACAATGTCCCTATTCGACCGGTAAGGTTCGTAAAATTTCCGTGAAATTTTGCGTGTGTGTGTGATAGGTTACTATATACAAGCCGGTCACTTGATCCAATCGAAATTGAAGATATTTTCAGTGTCTTAAGGGATCGTGCTCCATGAAAGGCAGGTGTAAAATGTCATGCAGCATGGTCTCTTATGAACTTGAAAAAAATCTTGAATTTGATTACACTATGTGACTGGCTGTTACTAAACACTCCTACGAAGAATTTCACGAAAGTTAAGATGGTGGTTAATTAATGGTAAATGCAAAAACATCTGCATAAAACCATGAAAAATAACGTTTGTCCCTAAAAGTTAGCAGACTTCTTATTTATTTATTTATTTATTTATTTATTTATTGTTCTCTACAGTTAAGACTACAAAATAGAGGCACATGATGCTTGAAAAAGTGCATTCATAAGAAAAGATTAAAGGGTAGTTTTCTGCACAGAAATCTGAAAAATAACATCGTTATTGAAAATTTACGTAGCGCTGATGGTACGTTATTTAGGAAATAGATGAGCTCTAGCAGTGAATTGTTGAGTAATAATTCACTGTTTGGAGATCAGTTGTAAAGTAGATCATACCACGAGCCCGGAGCGTGAGTGATATAACTACTTAAAACTGACCGACAAACAGTGCATTATTACACAAAATTTCAATGCTAGAGCTGAACAATTTCGATTCTAAAGCTCAAAAAACGCTGAAAAAATATTCTTTCCATTCAAACTCTCACAACATTCCCGCCAGCGCGTTCATGCTGCGGCCAATATTCTAAACTATATCTACAGAAAATGTTCGTTTT
The DNA here is from genome assembly GCA_040507035.1 of Candidatus Thiodiazotropha sp. Taxonomy (GTDB): domain Bacteria; phylum Pseudomonadota; class Gammaproteobacteria; order Chromatiales; family Chromatiaceae; genus Thiodiazotropha. The sequence goes on along the minus strand of JBEVVR010000124.1, from coordinate 2,382 downwards.
TATGGCAATTTTAGAAAGAAAAAGAGACGTTACAACGTCTAATGTCTCAAATAGTCTCAAAACTACGTCAGTAATTGCAGTGACGTCACCAATTTGACTCACGCGTTCCGAAACTGTGAATTGTTGCATAATAAAACACGGAAGCTTTCCATTGCTTCTAAAGACGCATTGTAATAGGATGCCTGTGTCCTAGCAAGTATTTGTTCAGCTCTTTCTGAAATTGTAAAAACGGTAGCTAATTCTCAAATGTTCAGCCATGTACAAGGCGCGTGTACACTGGATGCATTCATTTGATATAGGGTAGAAGATATACCTATATAACACATACAATGTAAATAACATAATTATTGATACAATGACTCGTGTGTAAATGAAACTGTTCACCTTGTTAAAATCAGCTCACTTGTATTAGTTTACATACAAATTGGAAACAGGCGACGTCTTCTTTATATCAACTCAGCCTAGAAATGTGTAAAAGAGTTGGAAAAATAACTGCTAGGACGCTCTTCATAACGCAACGAGGTACCCTCAGCACTAAGTATATTTTCAATAACGATATTATTTTTCTAGATTTCTGCGCAGAAAATTACCCTTTGACCTTTCCTTATAAAGCACATTTTAACATCAATAAATCCTGCATTTATGGTTTCTAAATTATGAAAAGCAGCATAAAGAAAGCATTTACAGCGTTTTATGCGGAGATTTTAAGATAGACTAAATGCAAGAAAAGATCGAACAGAAATACTTGATAGCGACTTTTTGGAACTTATTTGGTGCTTATCATGTTTATCACCACTGGATTTTAACAATCTTCTTCAAACCGATAGTCTTACATAGGAATTTATTACAAACTGCGTTAGGGGGAGAGTTTTGATCGACGCAAAATATTATTACTTTTAAGATGGACTGTAAGCAAGATAAAATCGAAGACAAGACTAATACTTAAAGTGATTTTCGGATTTTGTTAGTTGCTTGTCGTGCTTATCAACACCCAACAAGTCCCGAAAAGTCGATATCGTGTATAACTGTTCGATTTAGTCTTGCCTTTAGTCCATCTTAAAAGTTATAACATGTTGCGTCGATCAAACTTTTTCTCCTGACGCAATTTGTAATAAATTTCTCTACCATGTTTTACTATCGGTTTGAAGAAGTACGTTAAAACCCAATGTTGATAAGCACGATAAGCATGAGTTTCTTTACAGTGAAGCAGTCAGACACATTAGAGTAGTTTACGATATAACAGTTGTTACCAGAATTATGCTATTTGGTCACCACAATAATTTATTGAAATGGCAGTTAAAGGTGTATGTGCAAGAGGTGCAAATGCATGAGCAACAGAACGTCTACACTTGACTGTATATCAATCAACTTATGTAGTTTACGTTACCTAAATAAGATGTTACATATAGCTGTTGACTTTAATGTTCCTAGATTTTGTAAATAGAAGACAAAAAAGAATATGTGCCATCCATGTACATATATACATTTCTAAATTGTTTTCCTTTATATTTACAGGTTGAAAATTGTTGATAAATAGTAAATGATATGCAGGCAGCACTTTTGTATATTAAATAGGGTGTAGTTTCAAGAGATTAACTATTTCTATTACCAGCAAGCTGTTGATTACGCTTCGTGTAGACAGAATTAGATTTATAAGTTAAATTATAAATGAGGCAACAATCACAAAGATATAAAATCAGAATTTGGTTGACAGATATTTTAATAATATGTTGTTTCTTTTGTGTGTATATCAAAATGATATGGAGTTCAAATGTGAACAAACATATATATTTACCGGTCATATCTAGTAACTGGGACCTACAGTGAAATGTAATTGGTCATCTATGCCAAGGGATAGCAGCAAATAATAATTCTAACAAAATGTCTATTTGTTCATCAAAAATATCAGTTTAGAAATTAAATCCTGGCTAGTATAGCTTTGCAGATCATTTCTAATTTTATGGATACCCCACGACCTATGAATTTTAATTGTCTATTCTATTCTATCCCATAACCTTACTAGGTCGTTGGGGCACCACAGACTTCGAAACAATCCCCTTCCACATTGTCCTGTTTTCAGCTACCCTAGTTGAGCTAGTAATATCCATCCCTGTCCACTCTTTAATATTGTCGTCCCACCTCTTCTTCTGTCTACCTCTTCTTCTTTTTCCTTTCACTGTGCCCTGTAGAATTGTCTTTGCTCAACCAGAAGACCTTAGGACGTAGTAAAACATCGAACATAAAAATTTATTACAAATTGCGTAGGCAGAAAAAGTTTGATCGACGCAAAGTGTTATAACTTTAAGATGGACCTTAAGCTAGTTTAAATCGAAGAGTCATACCTGATATCGGCTGTTTGGAACTTGTTAGGTTCTTATAATG
>JBEVVR010000047.1:0-5704 GCA_040507035.1 Candidatus Thiodiazotropha sp. | reverse complement strand
ATCTTCAACAGCATCTCATCTCAAAGGTCTGGGTTCTTTTCACTAGTTCTGCTGTCAAGGCCCATGAGTCACAGGCATACAGAAATATGGAAATGACAAGGGAGCGCATCAGTTTAACCTTTGATGCAAGAGATATGTTGTTATCTCTCAATATTGGCTTCAGCTTTGTCAGAGCTGCAGTGGCTTTCAATCCTTGAGATAACTTCTAGTTTTGAGCCTTCTTTTGTGACAACTGCTCTTAGGTACCTGAATCTTGTAACTGTTCCAAGCTTCTGTCCTTTAACTTGATCTCCCTCCGGATGCTGTTGGTGCTGTTTGTCATTAGCTTGGTTTTCTCAACACCAATCTCCATCTTATACCTTGTGCAGATTTGATCAAGACTTTCAATTAGAATTTCTAGTTCCTGCTCATCCTCAGCAAGAGCATCAATGTCATCTGCAAACACAGACTGGTAACAGTTCTGCCACCCATGGTAACCTTTCCTTCATGTTCTTCCATAGCATCAGACATAATCTGTTTGAGAAAAATGTTGAAGAGTGTGGGTAAGAGAAGGCATTCTTGCCTAACTCCAACTATTGTTCTGAACCATTCTCCTGTGTTGCCATTCAACTGGATTGCAATTATAGCCTTGTTATAGAGGAGCTCAATGGTGTGAACCAGATTTACATTTCTGTTGTACTTTCCCATGGTGGCCCATAGGGCTGCATATGCTTTTTTGAAATCTATGAAGACATGGAACAGACTCTGCTGGTGTTAAAGGTACTTTTCACATAGGATTCTAAGGTTGAAGATCTGTTCTGTGGTGTTCCTCCCGGCTCTGATCCCAGTCTGTTCTTCAGCTTCTGGTTTGAGCATGTTCAAGATGACTTTCAGTATGCCTTTACTCGGATGACTGATGAGGCTGATGATTCTGTAGTTCTGGCAGAGCTGTAGGTTGCCCTTTTTAGGGAGTGTAATAATCAGCGACTGAGTCCATGGGGTCGACCATTCCCCTGTTCTCCAGATCTTACTGCAAATCTTTGTCAGAGTATCTATCATGGTCTCCCTACCTGCTTGAACAAGTTCTGCTGGTATATTATGAACTCTGGCAGACTTCCCCTTTTTCAGTGTAGCTACTGCAATCTCAACTTCCTCCTGATGGATCAGTTGTAGATCTTCTGAGAGCTGGCTGCATTCCAGAACTGTATCATCACTATAACTCTCATGGTTGTATAGCTCCTGGCAGCATTCTGTCCATCTGCTAAGAATCTTAATTCTTTTGTAAGATATTTCCCAGACTTGTTCTGGATAGTTGTGGATCCACACTGCAAGCTAGATTCTTAACCAGCTGATATGTTTTCTTGCTGTTGTTTTAGCTCAGACAGGTTTCGATCTCCTTGCAATGAGTATCTGTCCAAGCCTATTTTGCTGTCTTCAGGGCCTTTTGAACCATCTTGTTAGCTTTTCTGTTCTCCTTCCCTCCTTCCACTTCATACCGCTTTTTCTTCAAATACAAACGTTTCCATACCAAATTTAGTGCAACAGTTGTGTTTCCGTATTTAACTTCTTCAGTGTCGCTAAACCTCAAAAGTTTTTAGGAAAAGATGATGCCCAGGTCTCTGCAGGCAACAATCTCCTCTCAACATCTCTGGGGACCCAGGACTGTTTCTTGCGACATTCCTTCCCAAGAACCTCACTGGCTGTGTCAGTCACTGATAAATATCCATGTCATCATCCCTCATGTCCTGGGCAAAATTCAGCCTGACGGAGCTAATCCCTCTTCAGACAAAGTGTTCTTATATTTTGCAAAAATTTGATACTGGCTCAAGGTTTGGGTTATTTTTTTTTTTTTTTTTTTTTTCTTTCTGAAAACTATTTTTGCAAAATATAAGCACACGTTCTTATATATTTGCAAAAATAGTTTTCAGACACAAAAAAAAATAACCCAAACCTTCAGCAGCTATCAAATTTGTTTACCTTTTCAATTCCCCTTCTCTGAAACTGGAAAATCCTCACATGGATTTGCATTCTGAACCTCACTTTCCCATGCATGCGTTTGGTAGGCATGTATTTCTCAAAGAGGGTATGACAGGAACAGAGCAGAAGAGAAAGCCACATAGTAAAGGAGCAATAAGAATCGCTCACCTGATTAAACTTGACCTAGATACTATTCATAAAAACATCCTGGCAAAGTTTAACAAAGATTCAATGGAAAATGAAGCCTATATTATGTACACATGGTTTTTCTAAGAAAATAAGATCTGACCTAATTTTTGTTGCAACATGATCTTGTTTCTGTCACAGTAAACCGAATGAGCTGCTCTTTCCCAAATAGATGGTCATTCAGCTACATAGTAATTAAACACAGTGTCAACAACTACTTTCGCTTATTTTTTATATTTTAAATTACAAAACAAAACAATAGGCAGATCCAGCAACAATACAGGTGACCAAACTGCCAGAAACCATAGACAAGCAGACATATCAAGGAATCACAACAGAAGTACCACCTTGGAACATTCAGCAAAAGATTATTGGGGGGCTTAAACATGTTTTACTGGGCCCAAACCTGGCCCTCTGCTTCTGTGGTGGTCCTCAAAGATGTCCCTTCCACTCAATAAGATTTTGAGGGTCTGTAGAGACCATACCAAACTTCTTTGTCATTCACCAGCAATTCCTCCCACGTTTTCTCTGGTCTGCCAGGTCTCTTCCATGCATCCACCTCAAGCTTCTGTACTTTAGCAATCCAGCTTGTACTATGCTCCACATGTCCAAACCACCTCATCCTACTTGTGCAAAGCACCACATCCAGGTCCTGGATGCCAAGCTTTGAGAGGAGCGAGTCTCGGCTAACCTCATCCTTTGCCTTGACATAGCACATCCAACGGATCAATGGCGCAGTCGTTTCGCCGGAGACGGTTCAGTGTGGCCACTGTCATTGCCCAAATCACTGTTGCATGCAGCATCACACTCCTTACGCATATTGAGTACATACAGCCTCTGGTCAGCAGTGGCAGATGGCGGTTGGTAAGAAGGGGAAAGAGTTGGCAGAACTTGCCCCATGCACACTTGCAGCGTGTTACTGATGCCAGCTCGCAGCCACCTCCAGCAGAAAGATGTCCCCAAGGTAGCAGATTTCTGGGACAACCTCCAGCTTATCATTTCTGACTGTCACCTCTGTCTCTGTTCTTCCATCAAAAGGCTGTGCTGTGCCCAGGCATCGAGCACACCTATATTCAGGGTCAGAGCACAAGGGACCCTTTATACCACTGCGTTTCTTGTGCACCCAGTGCTCACAGCCACCACAGAAGATCGAGTTGCTACCCACTCCTGTTTGACAGACACCACAAGGATACTTTCCAGATTTCCTCCGCAAGTCCAGGTTCAAGCCACAATCTTTGTCTTTCCCATGTTCATGCGCAGGCCCTTCTCCATTCCTGACGTCAAAAAGCTTCCACCTTCACCAGCAGTTCCTCAACCAAGTCAGCACTGGTCATTAAGTCATCTGCATACAGCAGTTTTCACGGACAGCTCTACACTTACCCTGCCTCTCATGTCCTTATACATCGACTTGATCAGTCACACCAGCCACTCGTCGATCCCAAGCTTGCCCACTGCCCACCAAATGATTTCCCGTGGGACACGATCAAATTTATGCTTTCTTCAGGTCAACAAAGGCCATGTAGAATGGCTTCTTAGCAGCCAGGTGCTTCTCCTGTAGCTGGCGTACGATGAAGATTGCATCAGTAGTGCCACAGCCTGACATTAAGCCACATTGCATCCCATCTATCTGAACTCTCTGCCTGATAAGTCCTTCCACCACATGCTCCAAGACCTTCAGCATTTGCTCAATTAACTTCAAGCTCCTGTAGTTGCACCCATTCAGAGTAACCCCTTTGCCCTTGTACATATTGACAATGTAGCTCTCCAGCCAGTCAGTTGGGATACCTCCGAGATAATGGCCTCAACCAGGTCACGACCCTTGTCTGTGCCAGCTTCCCCAACAGGCTTCAACATCTCAGCAACAATAACTGATGGTCAAGCTGCTTTGCCTGAACCCATCCTAATGATGGCCTCTGATCATCTGTGGTGTACATAAAGTTTATCTATGATTTGGCCTAGTGACCTAGTTTTTGAGTTTCAAACATGTAGATTTTTAATAGAGATAAACAAACTGACAATGTTTAATAAATTGGACAAAAACTGTAACATCTAGAGTGTACAAAATTTTTTTTATGATTTGACTCAGTGACCTAGTTTTTAACCTAACATGAGCCAGTTTTAAACTTGGCCTACATTTGATGAAGATAAACATTCTGACAAAGTTTCAAGAAGACAGGACAAAAAATGATGACCTCCAGAGTGTACAAAGGTTTTTCCAAGATTTGACCTAGTGACCAGGTTTTCATCCCCTCATGACCCAGTTTCGAGCTTGGCCTATATTTGATAAAGATAAATGATTCCTGAAGTTTGCAAAAAAAAATTGACCTCCAGAAAGTATACATGATTTTTCTATGATTCGACCTGGTAAGTTAGTGTTTGATCTGCCATGACCCAGTTTCAAACATGGTCTAGATTTGATAGAAAAAAAAAAGATTCTGACACAATTTCATGAAGATTGGACAAAAACTGACCTCATAGTTTTTGAACTGATATGACCCAGTTTTGAACTTAGCCTAAATTTGATAGATATAAACATTCTGACAAAGTTTCATGAAAATGGGACAAAAAGTGAGCCCTCTAGAATGCACACAAGCAAAAAGTAGGTGGATATCTCAGACATCTGGGATGTCTTGGAAGTCCACATGTACCACAGACGACGGACATCACATTATCCTAAAAGCTCACCTTTTGTGCTCAGGCGAGCCAAAAAGAAAGGAAGGAATAAGAGAAACACAGAGAGGTGTCAGAGGGGAAAGAGCAAGCAGAAAGACAGAGAGGAGTCAGGTAAGGGGAGCTAAACAATGGGACTGTCATAAAATCCTAACCCTTAAAGTGCCAATCACGACATAAGCAGCCGCCATTTTGATTTTTTTTTTGTGAATTTCTGTAGAAAATATAAACAAAAAAACTATAGTGTCGTCTGCTGCAATTTTGCTTGGCGCTTTGAGGGTTAAGAATTCTTAAAATTAGGATGCAGAAATTACAGATATTGGTCTACTAACTAGACAATTCAGATTGTTTAGCCTCACAGGCTGGAGACAACTAGTAGTCACCAGCCACTTTCAGACATGTTAAGTCTCCCGGAAATTCTGTGAGTATCACGGAAAAAGACTGCGGCAAAGGGCTCACGGATTTTTGCTGAAAACTCCCGGAAAATATAAATTTCGAATTTTTTTGTAAAGACAAAACTTGTTTTCCGGAAAAATACGATGAGACCGAGAATGTCCGAAAATCAGATCTCCGCAGACGCTTGCTGTATTGGTTTCTGCCAAGTGTGTAAATGATTCGAAGCATTTGCAGGGTCCTGATCAGTAGGGCTAGGTATCGGTCAATTTTTTCGATACGATATGTGTATCGATACAAAATGATCGATATTCGATATATCAATTGATATGTTAATAAATATGGAAACCTACCTTTTTGTCTACGAGTCTGGCATATCTTCCATTAAATATTTTGCAGCATCCAGTGATAAAACATGAGAACATACTCACTTATTCTACTAGCTTATTTCCTGTAAAAATGATAGTATAAATGGATTCTGCCTGCTCTAAAATGAACA
>JBEVVR010000175.1:0-6028 GCA_040507035.1 Candidatus Thiodiazotropha sp. | reverse complement strand
TCAAATACTGTTTAATGGTACTATGTGACATACCCTTATCAGCACAAAATGCAACAAAACATATTATAATATTTACATCTATGATAGGTACAGTCTCTATTCGACGTTGACGAAACTGCACTGTTTGCAAAAATTGTTCGTATAATGTGTATGCCGACTGATACATGCGGTGCGTACCATCCGAAAGCCCAGCATGCAGAAGTCTTTGAACTGTGTCCGTCAAAGCATAACCCATTGTTCCATTGGCGGAACCTTGGTAGGATAAGCGTCTGCTGAGGGCACCAGCCGTCTGAAAGCCTGAAATTTAAGACGGGATAAGCTGTCTACAACAGTGTTCTTTTTAGTTGGAATGTACTGGGCATGCAAAACGAAATTATTTTTAATAGAGCACCAAGTAAGTCTTCGCATAAGGTTCATAATCGGTGCTGACCGACTTCTTCCTTTTGTTATGATAGCAACAACAGCAGCATTATCGACATGAAACAAAATACGTTTCCCAACCCAAGAATGAGACCACAATAATGCAGATACAACAATTGGTACCAGTTCTAAATATGCTATTGACATATCTTTAGATCCTAGCTTAGGCATAGCCGCGGGCCAACGCTCCGCAAACCATTTCCCTTCATAGAAACCAGCAAACGCTGTTCCAGACGAATCCGTGTATAACTGCATATCTGCAGCTAAAGTGACATTCACATCATAAAAGAATGATATTCCGTTCCACTCCGACATGAAATTATACCACATTGACATATCTCTTAAGCAAGCTTGATTAATGTACACATGATGATGTAATTCAGTAACTGAGGAAGCCAGACTTAGTAAGTATGAGACAAAACTACGGCCTGGTCGTATAACACGACAAGCAAAATTCATATGACCTAGCAAGCTAAGCAATTCCCGTTTTGTTACTTTCCGTTTATGGCGAAAAGCATCTATCATAGATATAATTCTAGATAACTTTTCTTGAGGTAAATAAGCCTTCATATCAACACTATTTATAAATACACCTAAATACTCGAGGCTGGTAACAGGGCCCACTGTTTTAGTAGGGTGAATTGGTACACGCAAGCGATTAAACACCAGTGTTAACAAAGCCATGGTACGATCCCCATCTGATGACGGCCTTGTGATCGCTAAAAAATCGTCCAGTAAATAGAACAAGCATTCGACACCATAGTTATTCGTCAATATCCAGTGGATAGCTTCTGATAGTAAAGTAAATATTTTTGGACTACTACGAGACCCAAACGATAACTTTTGATAAAAATAATATTTATCTATCCATTTGATACCATGATATCGCCATAAATTGGGTTCAATCGGCACATTTTTAAAAGCATCAACTACGTCTAATTTGCATAAAGTAGAAAACTGGCCAAATTCCCGAATTTTCGCAATTGCATCATCCAGACGTACGTACGAAAGTGAATATTCCTCTTTATCTATCAAGCTATTCAAACTAGGATGTTCATTGTTATTATGAGGTGCCGAAAGGTCCACAATCAGTCTGTACTTCTTTGAATACTTTCCTTGGACCAGTCCTATAGGATTGATACGATACACATCAAAAGGTGGGGTAGAAAAAGGCCCAAGTAAATAACCTTTCTGCAATTCCGTCTCTATTAATTCTGACACTTTGTCTGGATTCTGTTTGGCACTTAGCAAATTATTACATACAAATGTCATTGACGGCAGTTGCTTTATTCCAGTGTCAAACCCATTTCGAAGGCCATGTATCAAATGGTTTACGTATTGTCTGTTGGGATGGTGTGCTAACTCGAATTCCAACAAGTCTATGTTAATGTTCGTAGTAGCTTTCAATTCGAAATGCTCAATACTCCCTGTACTTAAAGGCGTATTCAGATGAATTTCATTTTTAACTCCATCAGAATATGAGAATAGTCATTTCTTATTCTGTGCACCACTTTGTTTCGATGTTCCATTGCTTGATTGTTTCCGTGGACAGTCAGACGCTGAGTGAGAGGCACTTTTGCACACCATACAAAGATGCACTATACCTGAATTGCCATGATCGATGTTACAGCCTAAAGCATTATAGTTATTACATATTTCTTTCCCCTGGTGGAATATCCTCTGTCGACCCTTTCGATCTAATTTTGTTGATGAACCGGAATTAAAGTTGTCGGAATTCGTAACATTATTGGGACAGAACCTGGTAGTATGTAGCATGCTATTACATGCTTCACAAGCTCGACTTTTCTCACCAGCAAAGATGCGCAAATATAAGTCAGTGTCTTTATAGGCCCAACTGATAACCACTTTATTTTGAGCATAGTGCAAAGCAGCTTTCTTAGAAAAGGCGTTGTGGTAATCATAAAACTTTAAACCTCCAAACTGTGCATGAAGGGACTCTATGAAATCGAAATAAGCATCGAATTCGGCTCTCCTTTCAGGCTCTTTTTCACACATGATGTTCCGATAAAGGGAGAAAGCTTGGCGAAACTCAACTATGTTCAAGTTTCTTGTCAGGCGAGCATCATTTGCTTTAACAACTATTTGATTTCCATCTGTATCAATTATGCGAGTTTCTTTTTCATTACTTGCCCAAGGTAAAAGCAATAATGCCAAATTAATATGTTTTTTCTCAAGAATTGTTTTCCTTAATTGAGGTGTAACAATATTAATTGGAGGTAAAGTATCTATAGGTATACCTTGAATCCCTGTGCTTTGTGTCCTTGATGCAGACTGTTCTGTCGTAGATTCAGACGACGAATTTAAACGATGGTTGATATTGGCCACCGTAGATTGTAGGTCTAACATTTGCCTGCGCATTTCATTCAACTCGCTTATCGGTGAATCACCTCCCTGTGTGTTCGCAGATGACCCTGCAGGTGAGCTATTAATAGCTGGTGTTGCTGGCGTTATATCCAATTGTTGATCAGGCACTGATTGATTTTCTGTCAATCGTTGATAGACGTTGCGTAAGTACTTTATCCCTAACGAGGAAGGTAAATCTACCCCAAGATCTTTTAGTTCCATAAGTAACTGCTCCTTAGACATCGCGGAAACCGAGCTGGAATTTAATTCATTTGTACTGACGTTACCATCCAGAAGTGGTGATCGACTCCGCACAGCTGGTGAAATAGTTATTTCTCGTGCCCGTTTCCTGCGGGCAGTGGAGGTCCTAACCACACTTCGTCCCGGGCGTCCAAGCCGTTCTGACATGTTGAAAAGTAATCCAAAATGAATAATATAAGAGCAAACTATTCGCTTCCCTTGCAAGATCTTGCAACTAACTGGCCGGGCTATCAGTCTTGTAGCTGGGTTGATAAAATAAAAAGCTCTGATTGGTTACAGAAACAATGGACCCACCACGACGTACTCTGGACCAAAGTATATTATTTAAAATTACTGTCAAATGACATACACTTTAAATAATATACAACAAAAGTTAAAGAACAAAAATATTTATTAGATATAGAACTATAATCTAAAACTAACTACTATTATTATACATAGAACATCTTTGGCATCATAGGGGCAATGATTACTCTTCATCTGCTATGATCTAACAATGCTAGCAAACTTAGTAGATAATATACGCCAACAATCCTTACTTAAGCAGACAGGCAGTTCGGATGGAGTCCAGAAGTTAGGACAGAAGCACCCTGAACCGATGAACTCAACTAGAATGGAGCCCAGCTACGCGGGACAGGAGCATTCTAGGCTGAGGACAGTTTGCAACAGGCAGTTCGGATGGAGTCCAGAAATGAGGACAGAAGCATCCGGAACCGGATGTAACTCAGCGAGAATGGAGCCCCGCTATGCAGAGCAGAAGCATTCTGGACTGAGATTAGTGTGACAGGCAGTTCGGATGGAGCCCCGATGTGAGGGCAGAAGCATCCTTAGCCTATGAACTCAGCGAGAAAGGAGTCCCGTTAAGAGGACAGAAGCTTTCTGGACTGAGGAATTGGCGTATAATATGTACTATATAGACATAACGAGATTAGAATGATTTTAGGGAGAATGAAAGCCCGAGCAAATGAAAACCAATCTTCCCGATAGAAATTGGAGAAATATGAGAAACAAAATAAATAAGGCGGTGGATGGGGATGGTGGTGGTAAGAGCAAACTATTCGCTTCCCTTGCAAGATCTTGCAACTAACTGGCCGGGCTATCAGTCTTGTAGCTGGGTTGATAAAATAAAAAGCTCTGATTGGTTACAGAAACAATGGACCCACCACGACGTACTCTGGACCAAAGTATATTATTTAAAATTACTGTCAAATGACATACACTTTAAATAATATACAACAAAAGTTAAAGAACAAAAATATTTATTAGATATAGAACTATAATCTAAAACTAACTACTATTATTATACATAGAACATCTTTGGCATCATAGGGGCAATGATTACTCTTCATCTGCTATGATCTAACAATGCTAGCAAACTTAGTAGATAATATACGCCAACAATCCTTACTTAAGCAGACAGGCAGTTCGGATGGAGTCCAGAAGTTAGGACAGAAGCACCCTGAACCGATGAACTCAACTAGAATGGAGCCCAGCTACGCGGGACAGGAGCATTCTAGGCTGAGGACAGTTTGCAACAGGCAGTTCGGATGGAGTCCAGAAATGAGGACAGAAGCATCCGGAACCGGATGTAACTCAGCGAGAATGGAGCCCCGCTATGCAGAGCAGAAGCATTCTGGACTGAGATTAGTGTGACAGGCAGTTCGGATGGAGCCCCGATGTGAGGGCAGAAGCATCCTTAGCCTATGAACTCAGCGAGAAAGGAGTCCCGTTAAGAGGACAGAAGCTTTCTGGACTGAGGAATTGGCGTATAATATGTACTATATAGACATAACGAGATTAGAATGATTTTAGGGAGAATGAAAGCCCCAAAACGGAGCCTGGTTAATGAAAATAGTAATTAGAGCCCCTTGATAATGCCAAAGCCAGTAACCAGGCGAAGTGACCCCAAAATCATTGGAGGGAATGTATACTATATATGCAACTTAGTTGTGCAGTCAATGACTGGACAAAGTGCAAGGGAAATAATCGAAATAGAATTTTACATGAAAAGCTCTCACAGATTATCTGCCTTCAACCTGAACTAAAACTGAGTACACATCAAGTGAAAAAGTTTTACACTTAGGTAAACTGTAAGCGACTCATAAATGCTTAAACTGAAGAGCATAATGCCAATTGAGCTTTTCGAAGCATGTTATCATCAACATCAACATAACATTTCCAAGCTTCTGAAGACCACCTGCCCAAAGCTTGTAAAGTACTAACGGATATATTAGCAGCATGGGCACTTGTTGCCGCGCCGCGTCTTAACGAATGGCCATGGAAGTGAATGTGATCATATTTCAACACACGGAGAATGTTTCGCAGCTCGCCTATGAAAATGTTCCTGCTTAAAATCTCACCATTTGACAGCAAGAATAAAGGATCTTTCTTGGTTGCACCTGATTTTAAACGTAGATTATAAAAACGTTTCATCAAAACTACCGGACAAATATCTGATCCATTAGCAAATATAGGGACAGTAACCCCAGCAAGATTTGAGTCTGTTTTGGAAATTTTAAGGTGAACTGTATATTTTGAAAAATCAGGTGCGATCTGAATATCACCTATGCATAAATCATAAGACCGATTGAACTTTGCAGTGCGACTAGTGAATTCACCACATCGCAGAAAGCCAAAGAAACCCATCGTACATGCTACAGACAGCAACAGATTAGTGTATACTTCTGAATGTTTATTGAGTAGAAATTTTACCATTGTTTGTAGTACCGAATACGTAATAGGCAGACGTGATCTCTTTGCAGTTTTCTGCGATCGTTTGACACCTCTCAAGACTAACTTTAATTTATCGGAGCTCCCGATATCAGGAAAATAGTTTGCCATATCCCGAATCACGTAGTGATGTTTGATCCCTGTCAAATACTGTTTAATGGTACTATGTGACATACCCTTATCAGCACAAAATGCAACAAAACATATTATAATATTTACATCTATGATAGGTAAAGTCTCTATTCGACGTTGA
>JBEVVR010000092.1:2672-6248 GCA_040507035.1 Candidatus Thiodiazotropha sp. | reverse complement strand
TACACTTGCCAACACGCTTCATTTCGATGAAGGTCAGTTGACCATGTGACGTTGTCTTCAAGCGCCGTCTGAGGTAAACAAACGTCTTGATTGGTCAATGTAAGGTTCGACTGGCGCAACGTCCGGGCGACGGCTGTTTAACGTTATGGCTGAACGCTTCGTTACTAACTTTTCTTCGACCCATATTCTGCATACTCTACACTAAATTACCACAAAAATTGCCCAGAATTGTTCAAAAACAAAGTGTAAATATAACAATTATAGAAATTTGATTTTTCAGCGTTCGACCACTGGCTTCATCACACGATGAACACTGAAAAATCAAATTTCAATTCTTAAGCATACAATCATGTATTTACGTACGGAATACCCCACGCAAACGTGTGTACAAACGACTATTTCAATCAGTAGAAACACATTGGACGCTCTCTACATAAAATGAAAATTTAGATTTCATCCAATTGATGCATCTAGTATGGAATATTGAGATAGTTATAATAATAATGATAATAATAAAAATAATAATAATAAAGACTTTATTGGAAGATTGAGATAGTATTAGGTGACTCAGGTAAAACATTCCATATTAGTGCACCTGAATATGACAAACTACGCTTAAATAACTCGTTTTTAGGTTTAATTAAATTGTTATTAAAAAAAAAGATCTTTAAAATACAAAAAATCATTATTTTTCACAGTTGTCTCGGACAGATTCTGTATAAATAGGAGCTTGAAAAACTTCAACATAAATTTAGCCTTGCGCAAGAAAATACGCTCGAAGATAGTTAATAGTTCAAGTTTATCCATCTCTGTATTCATAGCATCATATTGCTGATGTCCACCATTTCGAATCACACGGGTTACACCTGTAGTATGAAGACAATAAAGCATTGAAAGAAAACAACTTTCTTGATAAAGGCGTTGATTAGCCGAAACGTCGAGTATAATGTGATAGGTAAACTTCGACAAATAAGTATGTAACACAGATTGGGCGTTATTGAGATATATACATGTATATTTATAGTATTTTACCTCGAAACTTACATAATTTTCGTATTTGACCTGAAAAATTACTAAATTTGAAATGTAAAACACGTGATGAAATTGAGAAAAAAATAGGATGCGGTAACGAATTTCCAGCATGCGACCCCTTCCGAACACGAACGTAAGTGAAAATGATAATTTACGTCAGTTTAAAAACACCAAAATTGACCTAGTTGCAAGGCTTACATACTGCTAAACTACTTGGAGAACTATCTAAAAAGAATTGAACAAGGCTAGACTTTTTCAGCATTGTTCAATCTTTGTTTCTTTTGTAGTCAATTTACAACAGCATTTATGTTAAATCACTTTGAAAAATTGTAATAATAATTAAAACTAGATCTCCAGCAGTTTGAGGAAATAAAGAATTGAACTGAACGAATCAGAAACAAAGTATCTGTTTGTCTCTCATACAATTCGGAGCTTGAGCCTCCTGCTGAGACCAGCCGTTTGGAAAATATTCACAGGAATGAAAGAAAATGTAACCGTTGCAATTTAATCTGAGTAGGAGTGAAATGCAACACTTTACTATTTTGTATTTTCAGATGATCGTATAATTGAATACATACGTTGCTAGAACACCTACCATGCCTTAATTGTATATGTATGAAATGGGAAATTTGGCATTTTTCTTCCTCTATGATACGCCAAGAGTTAGACTGTAAAAATTGACATTGATGAATTAATAGCTTCTCGATACAGACGATTACAGATAACATCTGCTGTTACATGCTCATCAGCGGGTAACAACATACCTTTCAACGGTAATGATCTAATTGACTATAGAATTTTACAAATGATTTAGGAGCTATTTATTGCCAATTCATAGTGATCAATTGTACTTCCGTGTGAGTTTTTAAATGAATCATTGCTTTAAAACTATGGTATCTGATTTTATCCGAAAGTTATATGACAAACGGTCACATAGGCACTATTTTGTATTCTTTTCAGTTTATAAATAGGCATTATAACGACACAATTTTCCTCTTATTTTGACTATATAACAAAAAGCCTAAAAATTGGATACTCGAAAATACAGAGAATTTGAAAATACCCAACACATGGGGAAGTCACAAATATGGTTCCCCGCATATTTAAGTAAATATTCCAGTTTTACTATCCGATAAATATGAGTTTATCTAACGGTAGAGCCGTTTTGTCGCCCTGCTATAACATGCAATACGCTCCTTCTTTATTTCTCTACTATTCATTTTTTGCGGATGTATTTGGCGCAAGAAAATTGATCAGGGCCGGAATATCTGTTGAAGTTTCTTAAATCTTAAATTTCCAAGCTGCTTCAGTATAGTATGATCCTGATACAATTACCTGTACATACCTGATTGTGTTAGCACAACAATCGAGTAGCCCTTTCCGACGGGTCACTCAGAGAACTCAAGCTTATTATTGTTCCATGCAACTCCTTTTGTGAGGAGCGTAGTGGCGCAATGGTTTAGGCAGACGTCTCAGAATGGCTAAGCGGTGTTGTAGATTTTGAATATGGGTCGGTTTTGGAAAGGTGGAATTTTCAGTTTTTAATATAAGGCAGTTCTTAACTGTTAATATGTTGGTGTACCTGGGCCCAACTGTCACCTAATTCGGTTTGCAATTGAAAACTGAGGCGCGTGTTGTAGTTTGACACAGTGAAGTTTTCATAACAATTCGTAAGGTTTGTAGAACTCTTGTTCGACCATTAAAAGAAGTCTCTTCTGGGTTAGTACAATTTTTCAGTCTTTTTTTTTATAATTACTGTGCAAACTTTGTAACTTTTCTAACCTACTTAGAGCATGTTGAATAACATTTAGCCAGCTCATGTTATAAGCTAGCGGCAGAGACTCAGATCAGTCTGTAACAGACGCTCAGTCTGATCATTTCAAGCATATGATATTCAGTTAAATCTTACATCTTTCATAACTCGCAAAAATCGTCTGACGAAGACTTCAACAAAGAAAAGTTTATTTAGCGAAAATTGCAAGAGGTCTAATTATGTTTATAGAATGGAAGCAAAACACGACGCGAATTTCAGCCAAGTTTTGAATCATTTTGGACGTTTGATAGAAATAAGTTAGAAGATTATTTTAAATCAGTACATAAGTCATGTCGACGAAACTAAAGTGAAAATATTCAGCATAGTGACTGGCTTAACTGACAGTACTCGCGGGATATACTTGCCAATGATCACAGACTAGAACTTTTATACGCCGTCTATCATAAAAACATGAAATAACTATTGAATTATTTGAGAAAAAAATACTTACCCGTCACCGAATCTCAAGTAGCCATCATGCATTTATTATAATAAAATATCCAGCAAAGTTCTCTTTGTTGTGTTGTCACGGGTACTAATAATCCATCTGTAAACGCCAAGCACATTCGAAATTTCCTTATTCGCGGCACATGCGCAGTTGCCATATGCGCAATGAGATACTCCGCGCATTTGGCGGTTAAATCAAATTTCAGTTTCGATGTGATTAGCGTTTCTTGACAGGAATATCATCGTGAATAATGAACTACCTTGTCATGTTAAATAAGTAAATT
>JBEVVR010000092.1:0-2572 GCA_040507035.1 Candidatus Thiodiazotropha sp. | reverse complement strand
CTCTGAATAAAGGACTAAATTGTAATGTCAAATAAATAAAACTATCGTAAAGACATTTTGAACTCGCAGGGTTGTTTGAACATGGAGTTCAATGAAGAAATTGGTGATGCCTTGTATGATGCTTTGGTGTGTCACAATTTTACGTCAACGTCAACAGCACACAATGGTAAGTAATCTTACACTTATTTTCCTTTTTAGATAAACACAACTCAGTCGACGCTGTGGCCCTTTCATTTATTTATCGATTTTGATATACTGTCACACATTTGATAGGAATGAATATACCTTAGACAAGTTCGCATTTCACTGGTCTGTTGTAGACATCAACGTTACTATATTTTAATGTTTAATTAAACAATACCTTAGACATATACATAAGCAAATGAGAGGCCACCCAGCGATAAAGTCAGTAGGAGGAATGTTCCAGTGCGAGGAGATTGTAGCACTTGCAATGCCTTGTTTTATTTGCATGACCTGTTTATTTTAGTGACATCTTCCCGCTCAGGCCTTCCCCCAAAATAAACGGGTCAAATGAGAAACACATGTGCTGAGTAGTGATAAGAATGTTATAGTATATGATTATCATAGCTTTTATCCCACAAAGATGATTTTTTTCACAGAACACATCCAGATTTATAAGATAAGAATTCTTTGTTTTAGAGTTGAATGTATGTACCACAGTCGCAACGTATACACTTTGTCTCCACTTTTTATTTCACTTTCATATTTTGATTATTTTAATATGGGGCTGACATATATTATTTCATAAAATTTCTTTGACGCCGAGATTATCGTTGAGGAAAGACAGACAGAAACTCTAGCTATAGTGGGAAAATCCCCGAACTGTCAGCAAGAAAAAGTTTTTTCTTTACTTGTTCGCAAGCAAAGTTATAATAAACTAAATGCCATCAGTTAAATGGGTGGCATGAAAATTCATTTTTCAGAATCCTTAATAAAATCGACAGCAAATGCTTTCCAAACCCTCAAGCACGTACTACATCCCTGTCCCTAAAATAATAATAATAATAATAATAAAAACGAAACAATATGATAAAATCTGTAAATTCACCATTACAACCAGAATTTTGTTATTCGTAAGTATTTGAGTATGTAGGGAAAGGTCGACTTATATGAGTCACATTATATGTCTTATAGTCTCCAAGATATTTAAACAGTCTTCGTGGAACAGTATCAGATATTCTGGATCACCCTGTACCACTTGAAAAAAATCATTTAAGTATGAAAAGCTGTTTAATATTCACGTTTGGTGATAAAAACTGCAGACGCATATATTGTGTTATATAAGTAGCAAAAATCAACAATTTTTTCAAAAATCTGTTTTTCAAAAATATCAAAATGATCCACAAATAAGCATATATATATAATCGAGGGCAAAGAATGGGACCCCATTTTTTACCGTTGTATTCATAGACATGATAGAGTTTTAACTAAAATGTCCTTCATTAGTTTCAAAATCACTTCATGTGAAACTCAAGGATGTTGTATTTATTGAAAGTTGTATTTGTTGAAAATCATTCAGTTAGATTGAGAAACTCTACGGAGAATCTTGCAAGGATATTTCGCGATAAGATAATCCAATGAATTTATATCACTGCTATACCTACTAAAAGTATACTCTCTCGTACTTCAGCAATGAAATAACAACGAAAACTGGTTACTATAAGATACTAAATTTTTGTTTTACTACAAACTGGGTTTTATTTACTTCACCATTTATAAAATTCAAAACATGCTTGCAGAAACGCTTTTTATCATCACGTGAGAGTCAGTCAATTTATGACAATAAAAAGGTTCGTGAAGAGCATGCAATAATTCATGCCTTTGACATACCTTTTTCGTGTAAATCTAAAATTTCATAGAAAGGGTTTGATGAATCTTGTTTTCAGAGTTTAAAGTAAAATAAATTCAACGAAATAACTCTAGTTTAAACTGCAAAGTAATTCAAGTTATAATTTGTCCCGTGCTTTGGTTGGCTATTTAACAGGTTAAATTATATAATAAAAATGAAATCTTATTACTTTTCTTCTATGAAGCTTCTCTTCATAGAAGAGGTTCGTTTGATTATTATAAAGTTTGCCAGTAAAGCATTAGTATAACTTTCATGTATGTATTTAGGTATTTAGTGGCATGGCTGGTGTCGCACATTCCAATACTAGTCATGAACAGAGTCAATAAAACCGAGTCAGCTATTTTCTGTTCTTTGGTGTGTTCCTTGCTTCCAAAGGATCTTGCTTATCTGAACATATTTTTATTTATTTCAGTACAATAGGCTCTAGAAACTGAGGCAAATAAATTATAATAGTATAGTCAGCCCTTTCTCTAAGACACACTCCCTAATTTGAATTATTTTATATAAATATTAACATTTCAAGGTTTTTTTTCGATTTTATGTCTCATCTTTTTTGTGATGTCATTGAATCATCAAACTTTACATTTTGTTTACGATGCAATGCAAATGGAGACTAATAAAAAACTGTTTGGTATTGTTTTTTTTTTTATTCATTTGAGCACTATTAAAAATAACAATTTACAGTGTGGTATGAATAATTAT
>JBEVVR010000107.1:0-6285 GCA_040507035.1 Candidatus Thiodiazotropha sp. | reverse complement strand
CATATGACTTAACCCATAGTCTTCTGTAGAAATTTTCATGAAAGATTGTGCCCCGTGTCCAGCCGGGGGGTAGAAATAGCTGGAGGCTTTTCTGCATTGTAGCCGGGGGTAAAACCCTCCCCAATACAATGTAGCCGTCCGTTTTACCGGGTATACTACTGAACTGATCGAAGTTAAAATGATCAAATATTCCGTACAAACAGATCCAACGTGCATATTTAGGTCGTATTTAGAAAAAAAAAATTAACATTGAATCAAGAATAAAATCGCGAAATCTATCCTTTCAATCTTTTCTATTTCATGATACTAACATGCTTCATTTGTTTGTGTATCATTCTGTGCCCGTGGGTCGCACACGGGACGAAGATTTTTACCTCATCTGTGTATAACAATCGTCTTGTGTTTGTGTCACCTTTTCAAGCTCCAGCACGTTGCAATTTTTCAAAATTAGTAAGAAATTCGTCTCAACAACAAAAAAAAAAAAAGATATAATAAAAATTGTCCTTTATAGCGATGGTCTGCTATGTTTTCTCTGGATATGTTATAAAGCTTTCAATCATTTAACAAGTCTTATGTTTCTATTTCTTCTTACATATATAGTAACTTTGACAACTTCTTAGTCTCACTGCATATACTTGAAATATGGATCTCCTATTTCGACAACGCCAAAGACGTCTTTTAACAAACGTTCTTATTTTCCCTTTGTCTGTGGGGAATAAAATTTACAGACCACTTTACTTCTGTAGTGGACGGGGTGAAATTCCCTGTTAAACAGGAGCCACCTGTTTGCCGTGGGTGGCATCTCGTATGCTGGAAAAAGGGATCCTGGTAGTTGAGGGAGGCGAGATCGGATATCTCCAACCTTCCAACACACTACTTTGGCCCTGGCTTCAGATAGACGAGCGTTTCGGGTTAGGCCCGACCCGTTTCAATCGGCTCAGTCGTGCTGAGCTCTAGAAATACGCTACTTGAGTCTTCACTTCCTTCTTTCTTTAGACGTATCTATTATGGTACATACCGGGCTTAAAATATTTCCTTCATTTCTTCCTATATGAGTATTTCGATGGGCAGCGGCTGATGGGTTAATCGATGGGCATATTTTTCGGCCTTCAGCATTGCGGGTTTTTTCCAAAATGTAGGGAGGTTTAAACCGAGGAATTTGAACGTTGAGTATAATGGGTATGTAGCTTTGGCGTTGGAAATAGGAGACCCATTTCCACTAAACGTCCCCTTGTAGGGCTCCACGGAGGGTGAAGCGCATAGCCATCGAATATGAAAACATCAATCATGGCAACTAAAAGGAAATGTATCCACCCTGATGATGACTCGGACCAACCCCATTTCGTGTTTCAAAACAATGAAAGTTTCGCTAGATTTCTAGTTGTTCAATCACTGGAGGAGAAGGCGATTACATCCCTTTCTCCTTTCGTGATTGAAAAACAGATAGAGTCTTTAATTGGGACACCTAAATCTGTGAAAAAGCTAAAGAACAAAACTTTACTTATTGAAACAAACAGGAAATCACAAACGGACAGTCTTTTAAAAATTTCTACCTTCTTCGGCCTCAAGGTTTCTGTTACGGAACACAAGAGCCTAAACTCTTCCAAAGGCATCATCCGTGACAGGATGCTTGCGGGGGAGAAGGAGAATGAAATCGTCGATTATCTGAAAGAACAAGGAGTAATCGCCTGCAAACGTTTCATTATCAAAAAAGACCGTACAGATGTTGAGACGAATACGCTACTCCTGACATTCAACTCCGTTACAGTTCCGAAGTCGCTAAAGATATTCTATAGAATAATTCCGGTAGACGTGTATGTGCCAAACCCTCTGCGGTGTTTTAACTGTCAGAGGTTTGGCCATCACGAAAACAACTGCCCTGCCGATCCTGGATCTGTTTGTGCCAATTGCGGTGCGGACGGTCATAATCACCATACCTCCGCCTGCAAAAATCCACCAAAATGTGTGAACTGCGGCAAAGATCACGTATCCAGATCAAATTTGTGTGAAGTTTGGAAAAAAGAAAAAGAAATTTCAAAACTAAAAGTCACAAAAAATATCACTTACCTTGAAGCAAAAAAATTATATGAATCCCAAAATCAGACTACAGAATTAGATTTTACAAGAATAGTTCACTCTCTAGCAAGACCGGATACAAAAACTACCGGAACACAATTTTTTGATGATGATTTCAAAGTTCTTCCGTCTTCCAAAGTAATAACACCATCCATCAAATCAAAACCAACTACGTCTCGTTCTGTCTCAAGCTCTCAGCCTCGATCCGCTTCGACGGCTCGTTCACGGCCCAGTACACAGTCTAGTTCACAGTCTAGTACACAGTCTAGTTCACAGTCTAGTACACAGTCTAGTTCACAATCTAGTACACAGTCTAGTTCTCAGTCTAGTTCACAATCTAGTTCGCAGTCTGATTCGCAGTCTAGTTCGCTGTCTAAGAAGCAGCTTAAAGCGCAGGCCAAAGCCGAGAAGGAGAAGGACAAACATCGTTCTCCTTCTGGACACGGCTCTGGCCGGCGATCACATTCTGGCGGAGGATCATCCTCCAATAAACCCGGTAAAGGAGCACCTGATCCTGTCAAACAGGTAAATAAATACGGCGTCCTGGATGATATGGACGTTAGTTAGGAGAAGTGTATTCTTCTCCTGATTGACCTCCTGACACGTTCATTTCTCTTCCATTCATTTAATCATGGATAAAAAGTCAATAATACAGTGGAACTGTCGTGGTCTTAAAGCAAACTACAATGAAATATTAATTTTGATGTCTATTCTTTCTCCAAGTGTCATTTGTCTCCAAGAAACCTTTTTAAAGCAGTCAGATAATGTTAGTTTTAGAGATTTTAATATGTTTAACTATATTTGTCCTGATGGTCAAAGAGCATCAGGAGGAACCTCGATTATGGTAAAATCTAACATCCCACATAGTCAGTTTGATTTAAATACAAACTTACAAGCAGTTGCTGTCAACGTCACTTTATCCAAAAAAATAACAATATGTTCCATTTATATTCCGCCAAATGATGTTCTTTCCAAAAATTCCTTGGTCAGTCTAGTGGACCAATTACCACAGCCGTTTATGCTTGTTGGTGACTTCAATGGTCACAGCAAAGTCTGGGGTTGTTTGGATACAAATGACAGAGGAGAAATTATTGAAGATGTAATAGCTGAAAACGATTTGTGTATACTTAATGAAAAACAGCCTACATATCTTCACCCTCCAACGGGTAATTATTATGCTATAGATTTATCTATTTGTCATCCTAATATATATCTAGATTTTGACTGGTCTGTTTGCGACGACCTTCATGGAAGCGATCACTTCCCAATTATCATTAAAGAAATTGAATCATCTGATGAGGAACAGCATTCTCGATGGAATTTGAAAAAAGCAAATTGGGAAATGTTCGTTACATCATGTCAAGAACGACTTAGTTCTGAAAAATTCAAAACAGCATTAGATATGTCTGCTTTTACTTCAGCATTGCATGAAATCTCGGAACAATGTATTCCGAAATCCTCGACGAGTTCAAAAAAACGTAATCCATGGTTTAACAATGAATGTAAAACTGCAATAAACAAACGCAAATCGGCATTGCGAAAATTTAATAAAAATCCGTCTCGTGAAAATCATTTTCACTCAAAGTTAACACGTGCTAAAGCACGAAGAACTATTAAAGAAGCCAAACGAATGTCATGGCAACAGTATGTTAATAAATTAAATCCCAAAACCCCAGTTAAAAAGATCTGGGAGATGATTCGAAAAATCAGTGGAAAAAACAAGAAATCTGAATGTGTTCATATAAAATCCTCCAACGGTAACAAATGTTTTTCCACTAAAGACATTTCCAATGCATTGGGTGAAAACTTTCAGAAAAATTCCTCAAGTTCTAATTACAGTCAACGATTTCAAGATCTGAAAATTGAAAAAGAATCAGAAAATCTAAATTTCCAATCACTAAATAACGAAAAATACAACCGCCCCTTCAGCATATCAGAATTAAAGGATTCACTTCATAAATGTAACGATACTGCCGCAGGGCCAGATGACATTCATTATCAAATCATCAAACATTTACCACCCGATGCATTGGAAACGTTACTAAATATTATGAATGATATTTGGGATACCGGAAACTTTCCAGAAGATTGGCACAAGGCCGTTATCATACCAATCCCGAAACCGGGAAAGGATAAGACGGAAGCAACGAATTACCGTCCGATAGCGCTAACTAGTTGTATATGCAAGACAATGGAGAGAATGATTAACGATAGGCTCGTTTGGTTCCTGGAATCAAATAATTTGATCTCCAGAAATCAAGCGGGCTTTCGTAAAAATCATAGTACAAATGATCATCTAGTACGGCTAGAAACATTTATTCGTGATGCATTTGTGAAAAAAGAACATGTCGTCGCAATATTCTTTGATCTCGAAAAAGCGTACGACACGACGTGGAAATATGGCATCATGAAAGATTTACATAATATTGGCCTTAGAGGCCGACTTCCAAACTTTATTTCGAATTTTTTGTCAGACAGATCTTTTAATGTTAGAATTGGGTCTACCTTATCTGACACCTTTAAACAAGAACAAGGTGTTCCACAAGGAAGCATTTTATCACCTACCTTATTTAATATAAAAATCAATAACATTGTCAAATGTGTCAACGATACAGATTCTTCATTATATGTTGACGACTTTGGCATCTTCTACAAATCAAAAAATATGGAAAACATTGAATTCAGACTTCAAAGATGCCTGAATAAAGTAGAAACGTGGGCTACAGAAAACGGTTTTAAATTCTCTAAAACTAAAACCCAGTGTGTTCATTTTTGCCAGTTGAGGGGTTTACACCCAGACCCAGTTCTTAACATTTATGGCTCGCCTATCCCTGTCGTAAATGAGGCCAAATTTTTAGGCCTTCTGTTTGATAAGAAACTCACTTTTATTCCTCACATCAAAGCTTTGAAAGCAAAATGTTTGAAAGCTTTAGATATTTTAAAAGTGCTCTCCAATACCAGTTGGGGAGGAGATCGTACTGTGCTTCTTAATCTGTATAGATCTCTTGTTAGATCTAAACTAGATTATGGTTCAGTCGTATATGGTTCGGCACGAAAATCATACCTTAAATGTCTAGACACCATCCATCATCAGGGTTTACGTCTTGCTCTTGGAGCGTTTCGAACGTCTCCTGTAGAAAGTCTTTATGCAGAGTCGAATGAACCATCTTTATATGTTAGAAGAGAGAAATTATCTTTACAGTATGTAACAAAATTAGCTGCAAACCCTCAGAATCCTGCTTACGATTGTGTTTTTAATCCTAGATATGAAATATTGTATAACAACAAGCCGAGATCTATTAAATCCTTGGGTTTACGTATTAAACCTTTGCTAGATAACTCGCATATCGACATTAAAAACATTCAAAAATTTTCCTTGCCTGTTCAGGAACCATGGACTTTGAAACCTCCAAATGTTATTTTATCCTTGCATCAGAATAAAAAGTCTCAGACGAACCCTGATTTTCTTCAGTCAGAATTCTTACGAATAAAATCGAATTTTCCGAACCATACCACAATCTATACGGATGGTTCAAAACAAGAAGATAAAGTTGCATGTTCAGCAGTAAGTTCCCTATTCACTGATACGATACGATTACCGAATGGCAGCTCAATTTTTTCAGCGGAAGCCAAAGCCATAGATCTTGCTCTCAATCAAATTTCGGTTCAAGAAAACAATCGGTTTATTATATTTTCAGACTCACTTTCTGTTTTATCATCACTTAAGAATGTCAATCACACCAATCCTTTAATACAACAAATATTTCGTAAATATTTTCAGTTACCATCAAAGGAAATAATCTTTTGTTGGATACCTAGTCACGTTAATATTCGTGGTAACGAATTGGCCGACAAAGAGGCCAAAACGGCTTTAAATTTACCAGAAAGTGTTTTCCGAATTCCACATACAGATTTTAAGTCTCAAATTCATAAATATGTAAAATTAAAATGTCAAGCAAATTGGGAAAATCAAATCCATAATAAACTTCGTCAAATTAAACCAGACTTTCATAGTAAAGTCAGTATTTCATCAAATAGAAAAGAGCAAACAGTTCTTACCAGATGCAGAATAGGGCATACCAGAATTTCACATTCTTACTTATTAACTAATGATGTTGCACCTTTCTGCATTCCATGCAATGAAACGATATCAGTTAAACATCTTCTTGTGTCATGCATTGATTTTAATCACATTCGTGTAAAATACTT
>JBEVVR010000162.1:2569-6320 GCA_040507035.1 Candidatus Thiodiazotropha sp. | reverse complement strand
AAAGCTGAGGCCAATATGTAGAGATAACAATATATCTCTTGGATCAAAGGTAAAACTGATGCGCTCCCTAGTCATATCCATATTTCTGTATTCCTGTGAGTCATGGACCTTGACAGCAGAACTAGAGAAAAGAACCCATGTCTTTGAGATAAGACACTATCGAAGGTTGCTGAACATCTCGTACAGGGACCATATCACTAATGAGGAAGTTCGCAGAAAGATCCAAGCGGCCATTGGAGAATATGACGAACTCCTGATCTTGGTCAAGAAAAGGAAACTGAGATGATTTGGCCATGTCGTATGGTCTTCTGGCTTAGCAAAGACAATTCTGCAGGGCACAGTGAAAGGAAAAAGAAGAGGTAGACAGAAGAAGAGGTGGGAAGACAATATTAAAGAGTGGACAGGGATGGACTTTGCTAACTTAACAAGGGCAGCAGAGAACAGGATCAAGTGGAAAAGGATTGTTGTGAAGTCATCTTTGGTGCCCCAACGACCTAGTAATGTTATTGGATAGACTAGACTAGACTAGTAGGTCGCAGCAGTAGAAGTGTGTAGTGTAAAGTAAACATTCTGGACCATTCATTGCTTTGTGAAGTAAACATTCAGGACCATCCATTGCTTTGTTCAGGACCATTTGTAGCGGTGTTGTTGAAGCTTTTTCGGTACCGCCGTCTACGTTGATCGGTATCAGTAAGTTGTGTTGTCTAGTTGTTGTCTGCCTTGTTCGGTTGTAGTTGGTTGGGTCGTTCAATAATAGTTGGTTGCGTTGTCTAGCAGTAATCTGTAAGCTTAGGTAAGTGTTTTGTTGTTTTTGTAGTTGCTGGCGTTTAGTGGTTTGTCATCTCGTCGTCTACGGTGTTGGGCGATTGTCGGTTGGATGACTTTGGTCTGTCACCGGACAGTGTCTTCGTTACACTGTGGGCTCTGTGTGTGTGTGTGTGTGTGGGGGGGTCCCTTGTGACACATCATATGAGGTGGGCCGGGGTGAGACTCGCTGAGCAGGTCCTGGTGTGAGTATGTGTGTTACATTGTGACATTTCATATCGGGGAAGGACCTGATGTGGCAAAAATCCCAACAATCTTTGGTTAGTCAATTTCTCTCCAGTCAACCGGATGCTATTTTGCTATTTGACATTTTAAGTCGTGCTTGCATGTCAGTCTATGTGCAGTCTTTGACGGTCGGACGGTAGACTTGCATTAACTTGATTGGCAGCAGTCTGGTATTTTTCGGTCACCGGACTGGCAGCAAAGCGCTCGGGTATGCATATGTCTGTGCAGCTCGCTTTATCCAGGCAATCATGGAAGCAGATGTCTCCCTTTACCTGAGCGTCTGGCTATACAATGTAGTTGACACTCTAGGTTGAATGTCCTCTAGTTTGCATCTACATGAGTACGAAAGTTTTACATCACACATGTCTGATATATTTCTGTATGAATAAAACGGTTTATGTCCTTATCGTTGAACTTGTCATGTAAAACCAAACATGATTCAGTAAGATTTTTTGTGTTTTTTTTTTATATATAAATTGAGACACCGTTGCAAAACAAGCCGTTTGTCCGCGCAACGAGTATTGTATTCTCCGATTCAAAATAATTGTCCACTAAGCATAACGTACTGTTAGCTGTCCTCTTTCCACCACATTTACTGTCGTGTACGAGAGAAAAAGCAATATAGCAAGAAAGCGCATAAATGATAATGAAAATGCTGCGCACAATGAAGCACCATTACGCCGCCTGTTGCATTGGAAATATGTAACCCAGGTCTTAGCCGACTGCACTGTCAAGGCTCATTATGGCACATGTATGCAAAACTTTAAAAGAAGTGTCAGCATAGTGCAAAATAAAAAGATAAGCAATATTCAGGAATTAATGCAATAAAATCCCACATTTGAACACATGTTAGGTGTACAGCGTTGTATCAACATTGATGCTCTCTTAAAGTATAAAAACAACGTATTGTCAATAATGATACCATTATTTCATGTTAGATAATAATTAAGTACGATGTTCGGCATTCGGCTCACTTTTTATTTCAGAATTTCACATTCTTTGAATTTCAAAATCTGAATCAGAAAAGACTCAGATCAGTCTTCACACCTGTGCAATCTTCTTGGTTAGGATAAATCATCTGAGATGGACAAATTGAAGTGACCTGTCATGGAAAAAATCCATGTGCCGCAAGTGGGGCTTGAACCCGGGACCTTCTGGTCCAAAGTCGGACACTCTAACCATGTCGCTAAAGAGTTAACCCAACAGCGAGGCTGTTAGGAGTGCCCTATATCACTACACTATTCCCCACTTTAATTATTTTGGAGTGAGATCTCCGGATAAGGTGTGTCTTGCAAATACCGCTTGGCTCAAACCGTATGGTTAGAACTGAGAGCCGAGACACCCTTTCACTCCCCTAATCCCGCAGGTCCGTAGTACCTCGTCGCCAAATGAAGTGACCTGTCATGGAAAAAATCCATGCCGCCAGTGGGGCTTGAACCCGGGACCTTTGGGTCCCGAGTCCGGCACTCTAACCATGTCGCTAAAGAGTTAACCCAACAGCGAGGCTGTTAGGAATGCCCTAATCACTACACTATTCCCCACTTTCATTATTTTTCCTCGTCGCCAAATGAAGTGACCTGTCATGGAAAAAATCCATGTGCCGCAAGTGGGGCTTGAACCCGGGACCTTCCGGTCCAAAGTCGGACACTCTAACCATGTCGCTAAAGAGTTAACCCAACAGCGAGGCTGTTAGGAGTGCCCTATATCACTACACTATTAATGGATGACTCGTTGATTTTACGTCATTTTCAACAGCATTACAGTCATATCAGAAGAAGAGAGGATTATTATGAAGGGCTGACTGTATGCAACGAAGTGCCAGTTAGTTCGGAAAATACATTGTTGTGTTTATAGATAGTTTTTTTATTATTTGCATAGTTAGACTCTCTTGTTGTTTACATCATTTTGTAAACCCAAAATATTGCATAAATTTTGGAATTCGGAAAAAACAAGGTAACTTATGGACAGCGCGATTTATTCGGACATTATGTAAATCTTTGTAATAAATGATTTGAGCCGTATAAAGAGAATTCTTAGTGCATGTTAAAAGTAAAAGTTTTCCAACGCCAAGCAGTGGTTGTTAGAGGCCAACTCTGTTTTGTCACAGCATATGAAATACAGAGCACATCCCTCTCCTTTCACAGCATTACCCTTCCCTGATTCAAAAAAGGTACCAATTTTATTGCTCGGCTGCCAGTCATCGAATGGCCCAAACCCGGGTTTGAACTCCTGACTTTCCGGCGATCTTTTGCACTTTAATCGAGTCGCTATAAGCACTCGATCAATGCGCACTGCATGAACGTAAACAACATATTCAGACCGGCATCGGCTCAGTCTAACCTTTCTTAGTACAGGTAGTATGGCTATCCACGTGCGCCAGTCATTGTTCTGAATACAAATACATTATATTCGTAAGTTTTGTTACAGCTGAATAATTTTTGTTACCAGTGAGTGAGCAACGTATTGAGCCGCGACTCAACATTAACCAACAAATGGCATGTTCACGTATATATATTTTACCGCGTATGCAGGTTTTAGCACATACGCAAATGCGTATCTGCACTCATGCAGATACGCACATGCATATGTCCTTAACCTATCTCTAGTTCTACCTACGAGTTAATGTTTGTGCTCTGTTTTGAGGTCGCGGCTTACCCTGCGCGCACCCAGTTCGGTATGTTGAAAAGAAGTAGAAAAAAGA
>JBEVVR010000162.1:0-2559 GCA_040507035.1 Candidatus Thiodiazotropha sp. | reverse complement strand
TTTCAGTGAAGGAAAATCTGATTTTGCGAAATCCTGTTTGTTTCTTTTGTCGGTGTGGCCATTTCGCAGGGGGGGAGGGGGGGGGGTAGGGGGGAGGAGAAGGAAAAATATTTCGGTGGGTTGGGGTACTTCGGGCTCTCTTAAATGGCAACGATGTCCCTTAAAGATAATCTTGACCGTTTGCAATCGATTTCTAATACCGCTGCCTCAGACTGATGAGTTCGTGGTAGAGGGGTAGTGAGAGTTGCCGGTACATTTCGGTTTCATTATGCATGGCACTGATGCCCCCTGAGGGTGTCCTGACCTTTGGCAGGTGATTCCTTGTGAACCGCCAATCTGGTAAGTGTAGAAGTGTAGCTGTCACAGTGTTTAGAAATTTGTTTAGTCTTGCGTCTCTTACCACCTCTATCCATTACAGTTATGAAAAAAGCTGTCTTTTTTTCTACTGACATGTACGGCTTGGATGCTAAAAAGGTGTTTTGTAATGTTTTCCCCGGGGTACAACGTATGTTAAGCTGGCAATGAGCCGTTTTTCTCAAGCCACGGCCCATTTCTGTCAAAATTCGCATTTTCTTGTGTCAAGATTTCGGTTTGTTCCCGCGGAGATGGCGGAAGTGGCGGGACATATCTCATATAAGGATATATGAATACAGCATACAGTTTAAAAATTTATGATAATGATAATAATAATAATGATAAAAATAGTTTCAATACAGGATTGGCTTGCCTGGATCATTATTTTGTCCGCTCTATTTCGCTATTAAACTGAATCACTGTCTTTCCTATTTACGTTTTGATGTCTTAACTCTTAGATTTTGTTCTTTAAGGCTTTTTTATTATTTTTGTGTAACCCGTGTCTTCAATGTATTTAAGAACGGCGTTGAGTATTTCCTGATCTTGGGCATTTTGCAAAGATTTAGTGTCCATTTCCCGGTGTATCATAGTATGATAATGCGTTCTTCAAGGGCAATACTCAGGTTGTTAATTTTAATTATAGAAACCCGGTTGTCCTTGTAAGGCAAAAATAACTGTTGAAACTAGAAATAAATAGAATACAACAATGTAACATGAGCAGGCAACATAAAAATTTAGCATTATTTTATTACACGCTGATTAATGTTTTATTCCGCATTAAGACGCATGTCCCTCCCCATAAATACACACAGAATCAGGCACAATATTCTAAATTTGATAGTTTAATTGTGGTGTAAGTTGTTTTTTTTTTTCTCTCTCTCTAACGTCCAAAGGATCTAGATGCATTTCACAGACGGGCCTTGATTTTTTGGAACAAAACTCTAAAATTCAGTTATAAGACACACGTCCCAACCAAAACACACAGAGAATGACCGGATTCGATTCCCGCAGGAGGCGAGACTCTTTACGACCGTAAACGGGGTTCCATTGCACACAGCGTTACATACTGTTGTAAAAAGGGTGCTAAACCCAAAGATCTATCCGTCATAGAGACAGGCTTAGAGTTTTTAGGGGTGGGGTGGCGAGAAAGGAACGTCTTTAATTCTGCGATAAGACGCATGACCCCCAACAAACACACACAGAAAAACAACGAAATCTTATTATGAAATTGTACTGTAAGACGGGTCTAAGATAACTAGTTCAAAATCTAGGTCCGTTCGAAGTATTGCACTAGGTTTTTCTTTGATGGAAACTCTTTGATTCTGTTATAAGACGCATGTCTCCACTCACACACAGAGAATTACCACATTTTCTTGATAACTTTTATGACAATTGTGCTGTAGACGGTGTTTTCCCTCACAATACCAAAAGATCTAGATTAGTCTTATACCCAGGAGTAGACATGTTTCTTTCTCTCACGGTAAGGAAGTCTTTCAATTCGGCTGTTAGACGCGTCCGCACCATACACACACAATACTCAAAATGTCTTAATCACTATTAATAGTGACGTGTTGTTAGACAAATTTTTACCCTTCCAACCCCAACAAAGACTAGACGCTGGAATATGGTCGGACTCAGATTTTTTCATTGGAGGGATACCACCATCTTATAAAGGAATTATATACACATCATGTGCAACAATGAAAAAAACGGATCCGTCTCTAACACAAGAATGGGTCAATTGCGCGTGAACAAGAAGAAAAATTGAACTGCATATATGCGCAAGTCAACAAAATTTTGACAAAACTGCATGTACATCCCTTTAGATCTTTACAACAGTATAATCTTTGGGACATGCGCAATTCAAATACACGTTACACTGTATCATCCTTTGCAAAGATTTCCACAAAACCCTCTTTTTACAATCTGTCATGTCAAATAAATTATCATTATAGATAGACTGTAACCCCAAACCAAGACAGTGAATGATGAAAAGGCGTTTGGTCTGTTTCAATTATATTTTTGCACACATTTTCAGCAATTTTTTTTTCATTTTTAAACATGTTAAATCTAAAAAAACCCAAAAAACTATCTTTACTTACCAAGGAGGAGACCCGCTAGCTCAGGGGGTTAAGCGCTGGTCTACTAATCTAGCGGACCGGATTCGATTCCCGCAGGAGGCGAGACTCTTTACGACCGTTACGG
>JBEVVR010000071.1:0-6373 GCA_040507035.1 Candidatus Thiodiazotropha sp. | reverse complement strand
TCTGATTGAAGGTATCTTCCGGTTGTAGGATCGTAGTCGCGGTAATAGTTATAAAAGTTGCCAGTCTCTTCATCGTAATACTGACCAGGAAGTAGTTACCCCGACACACATCCTACCTTAACTTCCGATTTTTCCTAATACCCACTTGGACTTAGCGACCCGTTCTCCCCAGCACACCCCCTAATCCTAAAAAAATCGCCTAGACGCACTTTTTCGCTTAACTCGAACAAAATTGCAAGGGCGGATTTCTCTTTTAGCCGCCAGGCGCGCGCCGTTTGAGCGCATTAATAAAGTGGTGCGCAGCACACCTTGACAGGGAGCCCCTTGGGGGCGGATGGGAGGCCAGCGGCTAAAGGCGGGAACGAGCAACGGAGCGTAGCGGAGTGCGAGCCGCTTTTAGACGATGGCCGTGGCGGGCGGGGGATCAAGAACAGGCGCGAAGCCACCTTGTTAGCCCCCGGCGGGGGTTGGGGGCGCACATTCAGGGCCATTTAACATAGCGCTGCGTTATGCCTGCGGGACGCTATCACATGCGCAGCGTGCGGCCCGTAGGCATAATGCCGCGTTATGTTACTTGGCACTGCCTCACATCCCCCCTTGAGGGGGGCTTGGGGGGAGATACAGCCAGGCAACAGTAAGCCCCGCACGATGCCCCTTCTAATCACTGCCTAACCTGACCGGGGCTTTCTGTTGACTGGCGTATCTTCACTCGCAACACGGGCGTCAGCCGGTGTTGCACCGACCCATACCACCGACCTTTAACGGAAGCAGCAGCCTTGCGGATTGGCAACGCGCCAGCCCGGCGCGGCGCTTGCGCCACTGTGCAGCAAGCGTGATTCACGCCATGGATGGCTGGCGCGCTTGTTGCCCAGTGATGACAAGCGCCGTGACGGGCGATCCGAGCAGTTCTCTGTCCGACTGCCACCATAACCACCGCTCACTCCGCACTGTCCGACGACTCTTTTTCCTCCCACTCCCTCCCCGCCGGATGGGTCGCCGCGTGGATCTCCGTCAGTTTCTTGATCGAGACCCGCGTGTAGATCTGCGTGGTGTTGAGGTCTTCATGGCCCAGGATCATCTGGATAATGCGCACGTCCGCGCCGTTCTCCAGCATGTGGGTGGCCATGGCGTGGCGGAACAGATGGCAGGAGCCCGTCGCCTCGATCCCCGCCTGGCGCAGGTAGCGTTTTACCCGGCCCGCCAGCGCCGTTCGACGGAACGGCTCGCCCTGGTCGGTCAGGAACAGGGTTGTTTCGTCCCGGCCTGTTATCAGTTCGGGCCGTACCTCGTTCTGGTAATGTTCGAGCCACTGCAACGCCCGCTCACCGACCGGGATAAACCGGTCCTTGCCGTATTTGCCTTGCCGGATCATGATCAGACGGCGGTTGATATCGACATCGTGGGTCTTCAGGTTGACCAGTTCCATACGCCGCATTCCCGTGCTGTAGAACAGCTCCAAGATGGCTCGGTCTCTAACTCCGGCACTGGTCTTGAGGTCGGGTTGATTAAAGACCGCCGCCAGTTCGGCCTGGCTCAAGATCGCCTTGGGCAGGCCTCTGAGCTTCTTCGGCAGTTCCAGTTCCGAGGCCGGGTTGTAGAGGATGTGGTTCTCCCGGGTCAGCCATTTGAAGAAGGCCTTCAGCGGAGTGAGCATGCCGCACTGGCTGCCATGGCTCAGGGGGCGGCCGTCGCTTTTGCGATAGTGGTAGAGGTGACGTTGATAACGCTCCAGGATCGGTTTTGTGATCTCCTGAGGCGTCTTCAGGTCCCGCTCGTCGCACCAGCGGATGAAGCGTCTTAGCGCGGACTGGCGGCGCTTGAGTGTGTCCTTGCTCTGACCCTTGACTCGGGTCCACTCCAGGAAGGCTTGCAGGTAGGGATAGAAGCCGCTGGCTTCGATCACGGCCTGGTGCTCGTAACGACGGACCACGGTTAAACCCCTTTGGCGACTAAAGAGGGGGTGGTGTTACGGTACGATTCAACTGTATTTTTCGGCCTTATATATCCTTTTTTGCCGGTTTCTGGTTCGTCTTCGCCTAAGTCGTTGTCACTGTTTAGCTTATCGCTGTTTTCTGCCGGGCTACCTGGGGGCTCTTTGGCCGCTACTTGGGGGCGACTTGAGGGCTCTTTGATTGTTGCAGGGGGCTCCTTCTTTTCGTCGTAACCTAACTTCTCAACGTCGATCAACCCCATCAGATGTTTGT
Source organism: Candidatus Thiodiazotropha sp. (assembly GCA_040507035.1). Taxonomy (GTDB): domain Bacteria; phylum Pseudomonadota; class Gammaproteobacteria; order Chromatiales; family Chromatiaceae; genus Thiodiazotropha. Next base: position 4,169 of record JBEVVR010000071.1, on the reverse strand, counting down.
TGTCGTCGAGTTCACCATCATAGAGCAGCTCATAGACGAAGGACTGGCCACGTCCACCACGGTGGACCAGTACATATTCCAGTTCCTGCAAACGGGTCATGTGTTTCTTGACCTGGAAGTCGCTCCACCCCGAGCAGGCACGCACATCACGGCGGCTAAAGCGGTAATGCTCCTGCGCGATCTCTTGTTGCTCACACGCGGCTGTTACCATCGCCTTAATCTGTTTCAACAGGGTACAGGTCTGCGGTGGCAGTTCCTCCAGTGTTCTACCCAGCACTTCGTGAGCCAGTTTGTTAGCGATCTCGATATCGGCCAGAGTCACCTCGATGTATTCCAGCGCCTGGCCGTTGTGACTCACGGTTTTTACTTCACGCTGATATTGATGCAGCAACGCGATAGACCGGATCAGCGTCAGATACTTCATGTGATCGCGCCGGGTTCTTGTCTTGTCGTCGATAAAGGTCAGTTGTTCGGCGAAGGGGTTGGCGACTAAAAGAGGACGTAACAACCGTTGGGCATTTCGGTGCAGTTGGATAAGCTGTTTTTTGTCTTCGTTGCGTAACAGACCTTCCAGGGTTTGTTGTTGCCGTTGCATGGCATGGATCGCTTGGGTCTGTTCTCTCGATTCGTTGACCGTCAGCACCAGGCAGCGGTTCATCAGCTCTTCGTCGATATCGATGGCGGTGGTGGTTAAAAACAACATCACTGGGCCTTCGACCCGGTATTCCTTGGTTACCATGGTGCCGGTGGTTTCATCCTTGCCAGTGCTGGCGATGGTCAGTTCCCCTTCGCTTTGTAAAAGCTTCAAGGCATAGCTGGCGTTCTCGGCCCCTTCCTCTTCGGCGATAGCGAGGATCTTGTTTTTCAGATTGGTCTCGCCCATGTAAAAAAGACTCTGGCCGGTCATGGCGCTGTACTGGACTCGCTCTTCTTCCGGCATCAGGTTCAAGACCGCATCCATAAGCGAGGATTTTCCGGCAGCGCTGGTGGACTGGATGATGATGGCTAACGGTTTGTCGAGTTTGCGGCTAACAGCAGCAAGATAACCAACAAGTTTGTTGGTCTCTTCGCCGACAACCCCGGCGGTGTGGAAGTCGTCGAGGATGCGTTGCATCAGATCCGGCGACTTGAGCAACGCCAAGGCTTGTACCCGTGCTTCATCGGCCAGCGATGTTTCCGTTTCTTTCGGCTCCAGCGTTTGGCGGATCTGTTCTTCTTGCAACGCTTCGCACTTGAGCAACACCTTGCCCAGGTCGGCTTTGATGATTTCATCTTTGAGACCCAGCTCGATGGCGGCCTGTTTGATAAATGCGCCTCGGGCCTTGGCAGCATAGAGGTCGAAGGTATCAACGTGTAGAGCCGCTTCACGGTTGACCAGCAGGTTCACCTTGAGTTGGTTGGCGCTGAGGTTTTTATCCAGGCCACGGATGCGGTAGCGACGGTCGCCGAAGACGATCACAACTTCATCGTTTTTCACTTCAGCCTGGATATCGGGTTTAGGTGGTTCGGGGATAACCTTCGCGGGTAGTGGCGCTTCTTCTACTCGGGTTACCGCTTCACGCTTTGGCGCTTCACCGTTACCCATCCATACCGCCGAGCGGATCACCACGCCCAGGCTCTTGCTCGCCGGTTTCACCTGACAGGCGTATTCATTGGCGTCCATCCCCTTGGGGAAGTGGATGCGGTAGCAGTCGATCCCTTCGGCCATGAGCTGCTTGGCCAGCTTCTGCGCCGCTGCCTCGCCGGCGGCGTCACGGTCGTAGGCGATCAGCACTCGCTCGGTGTCGTGGTCCTTGAAGGCCTTCAGGTGATCGGCGGTAAAACCCTCGATGCCGTAGCTGGCGGTGACGTTTCTAAAACCCGCACACCAGAAAGTCAACGCATCGATGAGGCTTTCACAGAGGATGATCTCTTTCGAGACTGACAAGGCTTCGATATTGAAGACGCCTTGATGAGGGCCGGGCAGATAGAGATGCAGCGGCGTACCCTTGCGCAACTGGTCGTTGAGTTTGCGACCGTACAGCTCCAGGACTTGACCATCATTGATCACCGGGATCACCAACGAGCCGTTGAAGTGCTCGTGGCCAGATTTGCGCAAGACACCCAGGGCCTGCAAGCGGCCCCGGATCTCGGCACCGGCCTTGCGGGTCTTCTCCGGCAGCCGGTAGCCCAGGGTACGGTTGGCCAGGCCCAGCTTGAAGTGGTCCAGCGCTTCACCACTCAGGCCCCGCTTTTCCAGGTAGGCCAGGCCCTCGGCGTCGTTCTTCAGGGTCTCATGGTAGTAGTCCACTACCTGTCGCAACAGCGTCTGATCTTCGGCATCGCTGTTCAAGGGGGTCGATAACTTCTGTACTCGGGAGCGTTTGGCAGGAGCAGCATCGGCGACTAAAGAAGGGGCATAGTCCGCCAGCAGCAGCTCCACCGCGTGGCGGAAGCTTACCCCCTCAACCTTCATCACCCAGTCGATCACACTGCCGCCGGTCTGGCAGGCACCTAGGCAGTGCCAGAGATTTTTATCCGGACTGATCACTAGGCTCGGTTCCTTGTCGTCGTGGAAGGGGCACAGACCGATCAGGTCCGAGCCGTGGCGCTTGAGGGTGATGCCCATCCCTTCGACCAGGCGTTGCAGGGAGACTTCCTGCTTGATGCGGGTCACTGTTTCGTCCGGTAGCCTTGCCATATCCGTCATTCCCTAAAATATTTTTTTCATCACATATTGGTGACGAAACGTACCAATATGTGTTAGCCTTTGCAAGACCTATTGATATTGACCATCACCTTTCGTGGACATAAATTGCATGGAAACAGGTAATTCACAGCACTTAGACGATATTTTGGTGACGGTCATGGCGACAGAAGACAAGGCTTTTGGCAATCGGTTACTCAACTTACGTAAAGAACGGGGTTGGTCACAGCCAGAACTGGGTAAGCGGATAGGCACCTCCGGGGCGATTATCGGGCGCTACGAGCGCGGCGAGATTACCCCTTCCATCGAAGTCGCCAAGAAGCTGGCCGACACCTTTGGTGTGACGCTGGATTTTTTGGTGGACGATAAGGACGTCCCTAATATTCTGCACGATCAGACCATGCTGGCACGTTGGCAGGAGATCGACGCTCTGGAACCTTCGGAGCGTGAACGTATTCTCTCGGTCGTGGACAGCCTGGTGCGAGACGCCAAGGCTCGCCAAGCCTATCGGATGAGCGCATAGGGGGAAACACAACATGCAACCACAGGTACAACACATGCTGGAGAAACTCGAACACCTCTCACCAGAGCGGCTGGCCGAGATCGAGGACTTTATCGATTTCTTAAATCAACGGGATCAGGACAAGCGTTTACGCCAGGATTACGCCCAGGCATCCGAGGACGCATTCAACAAGGTATGGGATAACGACGACGATGCCATCTACGACAGCCTGTAAGTTTGGGGATGTGGTATTGGTCGGCTTCCCCTTCACCAACCTGCAGACCACCAAGAAACGCCCTGCCGTTGTGATCAGCGATAGCGCCTACCAGAAGGGCCGTCCGGATGTCATCCTGATGGCCATCACCAGCCAGCTGCGTCAATCACTGGCCTTCGGCGAGTATCTCTTGCAGGACTGGCAACAGGCCCGATTGCTGAAGCCCTCGGTGCTCAAGCCTTTGATCGCAACCATTGAACAAAAGCGGATCATTAAAACCATGGGGCAACTGTCCAAAACCGATCAGCAAGGTCTACAACGCACGCTGCAAACCATTTTAGGACCCTAAATGCACCTATTGATTTTAACGGAGATGCCGGAGGCGCTAATCAAGTAACAGCAAGCATCTTAAAAGCGCTGACTGGAAGGGCTGCAACCCAACCAGCCAGCTAACCACAACCCAACTAAACAGGAGTTGAGCAATGGCTGATGACCATTCTACTGACAAGCACCGCCCCATCAAAACCCTTAAGGATACTCAAGCCTTATCACCACCTTGCCAAAACTGCGTCATCATCACCAAGACCATGGACACCACCGCGCTGGCTCAATCCGGTTTCAGCGATCTGGGCGCGTTATGCCAGGCGATCCGCAGCGCCTGCGATAAACACACCAACCCCTATCAGCTTGCCGGGATCGGGCAGTACCTGGCCGATGAATGGATCAACACCCTCGATGGGGAACTTGAAACACTCGCGGCTGCGAGA
>JBEVVR010000133.1:0-6438 GCA_040507035.1 Candidatus Thiodiazotropha sp. | reverse complement strand
TTCCCGGCCAGTACTTCGATCAAGAATCCAACAACTATTATAACTACTTCCGGGACTACGACCCCACCACAGGACGTTACTTGCAATCAGATCCCATAGGCCTTGGTGGCGGGATCAATACTTATGCTTATGTTGATGGAAATCCATTAAGTTATATCGACCCAGATGGACTTCAGTATTTAGGGGCGCCGCCTCCACCAGGAATGCCTGGTGGACCATGGTCATGGCAACCTGATCCTGATAATAGTAGAGGAGGTAGATATCAAGATCCTAAAGGTAACAGAGCAAATTGGGATCCATCTGGACATTGGGATGTTGAAGATAAAGATGGAAATCGACAACGCTATGATCGCTGGGGAAATAAAACAGACCGTCATAGAAATCCAAATAGAAAGGGAAGTGATAAGCCTATACTGAATTGGCCAAAGCCAAAAGTTAATCCACTGTACTGGATACCAAATATATGTATATTTATGCCAGAACTCTGCGACCCAAATTTACGACCAGATAATCCGGATTGTAGCTAGATGCTTAGATATGGTGAGCAATTGTTTATGGAGTCAATATGATTTGGCTTATTCTATTGTTCCTAATAATAGCTTTTTATTTTCTGTCATCAGGAGTGGCGTTTGCCTCAATTTATAGATATCCAAACGGTGCTCCAAAAAGATTATACGGATGGTTTTATTATCCAATGGATTTATTGGCTTCAAGGGTTGTGATATTTCAAAAGATCTATAACAGCTACCACAATTGGTGTTACAGAAAACTATCAGGTGATAGTCAAAATTATGATAATCGGTGACATTCATAAAAATGATAAAACGAAGGGGCCATTGGCCCCTTTGTTCTATCCCATCATTGAAGTGGCACGATTTACTGCTGTGTCCGTCTCACTGCCGCGAGCGTTTCGAGTTCGCCATCGAGGGTGTTGATCCATTCGTCGGCCAGGTACTGCCCGATCCCGGCAAGCTGATAGGGATTGGTGTGTTTATCGCAGGCGCTGCGGATTGCCTGGCATAACGCGCCCAGATCGCTGAAACCGGATTGAGCCAGCGCGGTGGTGTCCATGGTCTTGGTGATTATGCCGCAGTTTTGGCAAGGTGGGGATAAGGCTTGATTGTCCTTAAGGGTTTTAATGAGACGGTTCTTGTCCGTAGAATGGTCTTTAGCCATTGCTCAACTCCTGTTTAGTTGGGTGGTGGTCAGCTGGCCTGGTGTGCTGCTACACGCCAGGTCAGCGCTTCATCATCGAGGGTTATCTGTCAAATGGAGGCAAACCCCTCATCAAGTACTTTATCGATGATGCCGATGGCTTCATCGATCTGTAGATCATTGCTGTTATCGTCGGTCTGTTCGTCAATGACAGACTTGGCGTTTTTAAGGGCGGTGCCGATGATCATCAACTCATCGACACCCTCTGCGTTAATGGCTTGAATATTACTCATACGATTACTCTCCCTGTTATCTGGCGGTATCCTGCCGCCGTGTTGATGTGTTTATCCGGCATCCCAAGGCTTGACTTCATTAGCAGCCAGATCCCGGCTGCCGTGGATGATGGTCACGATAAAGACCCCCTCGGAACGGGTCAGATAGATGATCCGGTAACCCTGATAGATCAGCTCCCGTACATCCTCGCGGCCTTCGGCCTCGGGGACGGCGCGGCCGCTCCTCGGGAACGCCTGGAGCTTCTCGACGGAGGCCAGGATCCGATCGATGAAACGTTGGGCGTAATAGGGCGAGTCCTTGGCGATGTAGGTCTTGAGATCCCCGATATCGGTTCTGGCCCGGTGCGACCACTCAATCGCCATGGCCCAACAGCTCGGCCTTGACCTGTTCGTGGGGGGTGGTGCGGCCAGCCTCGATATCGGCCAGGCCCTCTTCGATCTTCTGCTTCACATACAGCTCGTACATGATGTCGTCCCAGGTGGCCTGCTCCGGCAGATGATCGATGATCTGGCGGGCGGCGTCTTTAGCGTTTGGCATCTTGGCGTTCTCCGTCATGTTCTGGTTTAACCGCTGGCGGCCTGGGTCCAGCGCTTGGCCTGGTGCTGAATGATCAGGCCCTGCAAGACCTTCTTGGCGATGGCCTTCTCTTCCGGGTCGAACTGGCTCAAGGCCTCGAACTCCAGCTTCAAATCCTCGTCCGGCCCGCGTTCGTCCTTGTCGAAGACCAGCAAATCCGCACTGACCGACAAGGCGATGGCCAGTCGGCGCAGCACGTCGAGTGTAGGCTGAATCGAGCCGTTCTCGTAGCGCTGGATCTGGGTGATATGGACCCCGACCTGTTCGGATAGTGCTTTCTGGGTCAGACCGCGTTGTTTGCGCAGCGCGGCCAAGCGTTCGGAAAATTCCATGGTGAGCCACTTGGTGGATTGCGATACGAACACTATACGGTCCTCCTTCGTCTTTACGGGTTGCAATATAGCAGAAACGCAGTTATAAAAACAGCATAAATACGGCTTGACAGGATTTAGGAGGAACTCGCCCATGGCCCGTATCCCGGAAGAGCAGCTCGAACGGCTAAAAAAAGAGGTCTCCCTCCAGCGCCTTGCCGAAGGGATGGGTATTACCCTCAAGCCCCACGGCGCGGACCTGATCGGGCTATGCCCCTTCCATGATGATAAGGAACCGAGCCTGGTGATCAGTCCGGAGAAAAACCTCTGGCACTGCCTCGGGGCCTGCCAGACCGGCGGCAGTGTGATCGACTGGGTGATGAAGGCCGAAAGAGTAAGCTTCCGCCATGCGGTGGAGCTGCTGCTGGCGGACTACAACCCTTCTTTAGTCGCCGAGACCACCCCAGCCAAATCGACCCGAGCCAGGAAACTGCCGACCCCCTTGAACAGCAACGCCGAAGACCAGACGCTGTTACGGCAGGTGATGGACTACTACCATGAGACCCTGAAGAACGACGCCGAGGGCCTGGCTTACCTGGAGAAGCGCGGCCTGAACCGTGAAGCGTTGGAGCACTTCAAGCTGGGCCTGGCCAACCGGACCTTGGGCTACCGGCTGCCGGAGAAGACCCGCAAGGCCGGAGCCGAGATCCGGGGCCGCTTGCAGACCTTGGGCATTCTACGCCAGTCCGGCCACGAGCACTTCAACGGCTCGCTGGTGATCCCCGTGATCAATGACGGTCAAGTGCTAGAGCTGTACGGTCGCAAACTCAACGACCAGTTGCGCAAGGGTACGCCGATGCACTTGTACCTGCCAGGGCCACATCAAGGTGTCTTCAACCTCGAAGCCTTGCAAGCCTCAAAAGAGATCATCCTCTGTGAAAGCCTCATCGATGCGCTGACCTTCTGGTGTGCTGGTTTTAGAAACGTCACTGCCAGCTACGGCATCGAAGGCTTTACCGCCGATCACCTGAAGGCCTTCAAAGAGCACAACACCGAACGGGTGCTGATCGCCTACGACCGGGACGCCGCCGGCGAGGCGGCAGCGGAAAAGCTCTCAAAGCAACTGATGACCGAAGGGATCGACGGCTACCGTATTCACTTCCCCAAGGGGATGGACGCCAATGAGTACGCCTGCCAGGTGACACCGGCCAGTAAGAGCCTGGGTGTGGTGATCCGCTCGGCGGTGTGGCTGGGTAAGGGGCAAGCACCATCAAGGGAAGCGTCATCGGGTGTCAAAGAACCTGGGCCATCTTCCTCTTTAGTTGCTGATCCGGAATCCGCTGAACCCCTGCCCGCTAAGGTGATCCCCGATCTACCCAAGCCCGATATCCAGGCTGAAGTGAAAGAGGATGAGGTCATTATCTGCTTCGGTGACCGGCGTTACCGTATCCGAGGTCTGGATAAAAACCTCAGCGCCAACCAGCTCAAGGTCAATCTGCTGGTCAATCGTGAAAGTGCGCTCCACGTCGACACCTTCGACCTTTATGCCGCGAAGGCCCGCGCCGGTTTTATCAAACAAGCCGCCATCGAACTTGGCCTGAAAGAGACCGTTATCAAAGCCGACCTGGGCAAGGTGCTACTTAAGTGTGAGACGCTGCAAGAAGAACAGATCCGCCAAACGCTGGAACCGAAAGAACCGGAATCGGTGCTGTCCGATGAAGCGCGGGAACAAGCCTTGGCGCTGCTCAAATCTCCCGACCTGATGCAACGCATCCTCGACGACTTCCACACCGCCGGAGTCGTCGGCGAAGAGACCAACAAGCTGGTGGGTTATCTTGCTGCCGTTAGCCGCAAACTCGACAAACCGTTAGCGATCATTATCCAGTCCACCAGCGCTGCCGGTAAGAGTAGCTTGATGGATGCTGTCTTGAATCTGATGCCGGAAGAGGAACGGGTCCAGTACAGCGCCATGACCGGCCAGAGTCTTTTTTACATGGGCGAGACGAATCTAAAAAACAAGATCCTCGCCATCGCCGAAGAAGAGGGAGCCGAGAACGCCAGCTATGCACTGAAGCTTTTACAAAGCGAAGGCGAGCTGACCATCGCCAGCACCGGTAAAGATGAAACCACTGGCACCATGGTAACCAAGGAATACCGGGTCGAAGGCCCGGTGATGTTGTTCTTGACCACCACCGCCATCGACATCGATGAAGAGCTGATGAACCGTTGCTTAGTGCTGACGGTGAACGAATCGAGAGAACAGACTCAAGCCATCCATGCCATGCAACGGCAGCAACAGACGCTTGAGGGGCTGTTGCAAAACGAAGACCGCAAACAACTTATCCAACTGCATCGCAATGCCCAACGTCTGCTCAAACCTCTTTTAGTCGCCAACCCCTTCGCCGAACAACTGACCTTTATCGACGACAAGACAAGGACCCGGCGCGACCACATGAAGTACCTGACGCTGATCCGATCGATCGCGCTGTTGCATCAATACCAACGCGAAGTGAAAACCTTAAACCACAATGGTCAAACACTGGAATACATCGAAGTGACCCTGGCCGATATCGAGATCGCCAACCGGTTGGCTCATGAAGTGCTGGGTCGCACCCTCGAAGAGTTACCGCCACAGACTTACACGTTGCTGAAACACATCAAGACGATGGTGAGCATGGCTTGCAAAAAGCAGGAGATGGCGCAAAAGGACTATCGCTTCAGCCGTCGCGATATCCGCGAAACGACTGGCTGGAGTGACGGACAACTGAAGATCCATTGCAGCCGATTAACTGATCTGGAATACCTGCTGGTGCATCGTGGCGGTCGAGGTCACAGCATCGTCTATGAACTGCTCTATGACGGTGACCTGGATGATCAAAAGCATCTGATGGGGCTGATCGACGTTGAAAAGTTAAACTACGACGAAGAAAAGTCAGGGGTAAAACCGGAAAAGACAGCCCCAAGTCAGGGCCAAGTTAGGCCCAAGTCAGACCTAAGTCAGGGTGTCGAAAATAGGGTTAAAACAAACACCGACAAAGAGTTAAGCGAAGCGATCCCGGAAGCTGACAAAAAAACGTATATAAGGCCGAAAAACACAGATGAATCGTACCGTAGTCACACCCCCTCTTTAGTCGCCAAAGGGGTTTAACCGTGGTCCGTCGTTACGAGCACCAGGCCGTGATCGAAGCCAGCGGCTTCTATCCCTACCTGCAAGCCTTCCTGGAGTGGACCCGAGTCAAGGGTCAGAGCAAGGACACACTCAAGCGCCGCCAGTCCGCGCTAAGACGCTTCATCCACTGGTGCGACGAGCGGGACCTGAAGACGCCTCAGGAGGTGACAAAGCCGATTCTGGAGCGTTATCAACGTCATCTCTACCACTACCGCAAAAGCGATGGCCGGCCCCTGAGCCATGGCAGCCAGAACGGCATGCTAACCCCCTTAAAAGCCTTCTTCAAATGGCTGACCCGCGAGAACTACATCCTCTACAACCCGGCCTCGGAGCTGGAGCTGCCGAAGAAGCTTCGAGGTCTGCCCAAGACCATCCTGAGCCAGGCCGAGTTGGCGAGCGTCTTCAACCAACCCGATATCAAGACTGATGCCGGTATCCGCGACCGGGCCATCCTGGAACTGTTCTACAGCACCGGAATGCGGCGCATGGAGCTGGTCAAACTGAAAACCCACGACCTCGATGTCGACAAACGCCTGATCATGATCCGGCAAGGCAAATACGGTAAAGACCGTTTTATCCCGGTCGGTGAGCGGGCGTTGCAGTGGCTGGAACATTATCAGAACGAGGTGCGTCCCGAACTAATCACAGGCCGGGACGAAGCGACCCTGTTCCTGACCGACCAGGGTGAGGCGTTCCGGCGTAACGCGTTGACGGGCCGGATAAAACGCTATCTGAGACAAGCCGGGATCGAAGCAACCGGCGCGTGTCATCTGTTCCGCCACGCCATGGCCACCCACATGCTGGAGAACGGCGCGGATGTGCGGATCATCCAGATGATCCTTGGCCATGAAGACCTCAACACCACGCAGATCTACACGCGGGTCTCGATCAAGAAACTGACGGAGATCCACGCGGCGACCCATCCGGCGGGGA
>JBEVVR010000081.1:0-6721 GCA_040507035.1 Candidatus Thiodiazotropha sp. | reverse complement strand
AGAAATTATTAGCAATACCATGCAGAATAACTGAAAAATTAGCTGAGTTTCCTTCAGTGTAAGTGTGTGTATGTATGTGTGTGTGTGTGTTTTTTTTTCTCCTTTTTAGTTTTTTTCTTTATTGTTGTACCAGAAACTCAAAGATATATGGCAAACTAAACTTAAGATATAAATGTTAGGATAGCCACCTGTGACCTCAAGATTATTCTGTATTAAATATTCAGTGTTTAAGTTTGCTTTATCAGAGTTTAGTAAAATATATGTTTCTAAAAGTCATTCAAGGCACATTGTGATTCTTTGCAAACATTTTGGACTAGACCTGGCCATCTTATAAATATATAAATGACTCTTCTCTTTAAGACAGTTTCCATTATTGCTTTATATTCTCTATTTTGCATTCTGCTTATGGCCTTCCCTTGGCACCCCTGCATGGTTTGAAAGCTGAGCAACAAACAAGACATTAAAAGGTTACAATCATGTTACTCATGTGATAAAGAGTTTTAACTGTCTGTAAATATATCCCTGCCTTCACTTATTTCATGTTTTTTTTCTTCTTCTTCTTTCATGCCATGTATTCTATTCTCACTTTTCTCTCATTCATTCCATAGTTAGATATCTCAGCTAAAGTGCTGAAAGGTAAACATGAAAAATTAGTAAAATGTAAGCTTTTATCTATTTTCATCTTTAATCAGGCAATTCAGCCTTGCTATAACTGTGAAATGAGAATAATCATAGCTACACAAGTACAATTAACAAAGATTCTCAGATTTTTAAGACATTAGTTATCTAATTATAGAAATCTTCGGGAAATCTTTAAGTATATAATATTTACATATGAATCATTTAATCTAACTTCCTCGTCTCAGACTTGATTAAAGTAATTCTGACAAATTCCAACCACTAGTAAAATCTTTTTTTGAATGTGCAACACATTTACGTAGTCCTTTTGGGCTGGCTGCTATTGGTTGTGTGTGTCATCTGTGTTACAGGTATCGTTTATGACTATCTTTTGTTTCAACTGGTCAGATTCTGACAGCAAAATATGTTGCTACACGCATCTATAAAATTAATTAACTTTAACAAAATATTATCTAGCTGAAATTAAGATTTAAAATAGCATCTTCTGCTGAATTACATTTCTTCTCTTCCAAATTAAATAGGAGTGATAGATTCTTGCAGTGCTTCAAAATCACAAAACAACACTTTCTTTTAGTGAAGTGAAATGATGACACTAGTATGATCACGTCCCAAGCTGAATTCACTCAGAATTATTGTATAGGCTGTTAAACCGTTTCAGTTCTGCTATAATTGTATGATTTCAGTAAGTATGCTCTGCATAAACACTGATATTTAAGTTGGAACTGTGCGAAACATTTCTATCGGACACTTTTTGCAGTAGCTGGAACGTTTTTGAAACTATTCAAGCCGGTTAACTGTTTGAGCGAAGCTTATTGTTGATGCGTTAAGATGTTGTTCTTTAGTCTGTTCTAGTAGGACCCTTTGAAGATTGGAGGCCCGTTGCCCGCATACACGGCGGTAAAGCATACAGCCATTGATAATCCACGACGTAAATATAAATAGCTAAATTAAATCTATTTTTAGACGGAAAACCCCCAAAATGACTAAAAAGGGAGAGAAATTTGAGGATTCCCTGACCAATATATTATGTCCCTTGTGTTTAGAACAACAAATCTATCAGTGCAATCTTCGTGCTTGTACACATAGCTGAGAACCTGGAGAAGGCTGTGTGTGAAATAGACGGCGTAAGTTACCGTGCAAGGAGGCAATGAGTAACCCGGACTCGGACAGTCTGATTAGTGTCTTCTTTTATTTTCGTACAGTTCGAGAGTAACTTCCTTGGCAAAGCGTGTACTGAAATCTATCCCAACTGTACATGTTCAGACCAGCCTGCTCATTTGAACGATCTAGTCAAAACATACATGTACGCTATTTATATTTGATCGGAATTTTCTGGGCGACTGATACATAATATAAGCCTGCATGACGTCATAGAAATAGTGACGTGCTACTGTTTTGGTACGGTGTAAAGTAGTACCTAATCCAGTAAAGATTCTCATTTTAAATGCATACGCATATGAAAATGTATAATTGCAGCATCTTTTTCTAGTTGTCGGGCATTACAATATCTCAGTGGAGCTGTGTATGGAACATCTTGGACCTTCTGGAAGGAACTAGTTGAGCTATGGCGTAGGAGCACAAGTATTCGGGTTGCATTCGACTAACACCTCATTATGGTAATGGTTTATGTAGTGTATGAGCATTTACTATTCCTCCGAACACAGACACACGTGTGCACCCAACGGGCACATGACGTGAAAATGACGTCGTAACGATGCCGATGCGACGCCATTTCGTCGCATCGACATCAGTGCAACGTCAGTACATCATATGTCTGCTTGTCATTCAGGCCATAGGCAAAACTGACATTTTTTTCTTAAAATGTTTCAAGTTCGTATACATATAAAAGTAATATTTGCATGACTCTGTCTGTCTTTAGCAAGCTAGTGCCCATGATTCAGCTGTCAGATGTTATGCCTCCAGATAAGCTTTCATTCTATCCTGTTCTGTTCTCTTCCCTAACATTGCGAGGCAGTTGAGGCACGGTGACCGCACAACTCATGTTTCCCATCTGGTCCTGTTTCCAGCTGCCCTAGTTCGACCTAAGTCCATTACTGTCCTCTCTTTGATACTGTCTTTCAGCCTCTTTTTGTCTACCTCTTTTTCTTTCCTTTAGTTTACTATGTCCTGTAGAATCTTTGTTAAGCAAGAAGACCTTGATGTGGACAAACCGTATCTTGACCATGACAGCATGGTGTTCCTTGAGTAAAATTTAACCTTACGGAGTCCATTATCCAGGCTGTATAGCTGACTTTCGATTTTACGTCCTTTTCAACAGTATTTCAGTCTTAACAGGACGATGAAAGGGTGATAATGAAAGGCTGTGTGCGGTAGTATCTCGCTTTATGGTGGAAAAGATTGCCCATGCAGCGGGTTCGAACCGGAGACCGCTAAATCAGTAGGTCAGCGAGTAACCTACTGGGCTACTTGGGCCCCTCCAGACTATATAAATTAAACCTTTGCTCTGCTAACACAAAACGTCATAAGAACGTCTTAGGAACGTCTATAACGTTGTAACAACGTCATAGGAACGTCCACTACGTTCTTGAAACGTTCTGTGTTCGCAGGGTGGGCGTGATAATTTCGATACTATTTCTCCACCAAGACAAAATGTGTAGGTTATCCCCGAAGCAAATAATATAAAAAAAAATCCATGCTTATCCCAGATATTTCGCTAACTGTTTAACTAAGGGGCATTTAATGATGTTTATTTGGTATACCGAAATTAGTGCGACAGACGCGCGTTTCTGTATTTAGCTTCTTCAGTTAAATCAAAATTAAAAGTTCAACCGAGGTTCAGCTGAATTACCTGATTCCCTTCAGTTCGGCAACAGTATTTAGTGCGATTTTTCACGAAAGCTACTACTTTATGGACACGACTATTGTACGCAGCAACATGTTATTGTATGTCATCAAGGGAGATGATATTTTGATCAGGGAATCCCGAGATTTTCTCCCTTTGGACCCAATAAAGGGATTTTCCCGTCTAAAAATAGAAACAAATTCAGCTATTGATACTTACATCGTGACTGTTAGAGATTATAAGCATTACTGCCGTGCTAGAGGACAACAGGCCACCAACCGGTAGTAAGACGCATGCATCAGAGACAATAACGTAGCATAAGATTTGTCAAGGGAAGAAGAAAACTTTATAAAGAAATACTGCTATATCATTTAGGACTGAATGTATGGCATATATTGGAATCGGGGAGGAAGGAAACTTATTACTCTGATATAGGGTTTGTCCATTTTTACCCCTGAAAGCTAAGATGAAACTAAAAGAATGTAAAAGATCTAGCGAAAACTACCCTTTTAACTATTGGACAACTGTTGTAAGTGTTTCAAGCTTCTTTCCTTCTACCTTGAGCTCCCTCTGGATGCAGTTGGCACTGTTTGTCATTAGCTTGATCTTTTCGGCATTGATCTCCATCTTATACCTTATGCAGGTTTTGTCGAGGCTTTCGAGACCATCTTACCATAGATTTCTATTTTAAATTCATCTTTTCACATACAAATCAGCTTCTGGTACGAATAAATAATTTAATGTATAAATTAAAAAAAACTAAAGGAATAGAAAAACGCACAAAAGGAAAATCATTGGTTACTGTTATTTTGCATAGTCGTGTTAATATCTTGATTTATGGAAAGTTTTAGGTAGAGGATTTCAAGCCACTACATACCTTTGCTAATAAGAAGTCTTTCCTGAAGGAGCACCATTATTATTCGCCATAGCATGACACATTAAATTGAATTATCAAGATATATCCTGTGTGATTAAGGAATTCCATTGCAATAACTTCATGTAACACAGTATCATTTCTTTATTGTTTTTTCTCTCCATTTCCTCCTTTGCCCTGTCTTTATCCTCTTCACCACAGTCTTATATGCATATTACATGAACATTAATAGTGCAATACTTTTTAGCTTGGCTTTAAAAACTAAAATTCACATTTGGAATATACACAGTACAGTTGACTTCTTGCAATGCACTCATCTGATTCTTTTGTTAAGAACAAAAAAATATATATACATGTAAGATAAAGACTGAGTCAGGTAATATTATATATCTCTTTACTTAACATCTATGCCTTATCAAAAATATATTGATGCAAAGCAATTTAATTAGTTGAAAGCATTTTTGAAGGAACAACTACAGACTTTTATGAAATTTTCAAAGATAAAGTGCTATTTGTTTTACAGTTTGTTTTACAGTTTAGCAGCATCAATGCATGAATTGTTAAAGTATCAAACATGTATTATTTTACAGAATGGAAATCAAGCAGTTTACAACTGTATTTTCAGTTCTAGTAATTTATATTTTAGTGTGTCTTGGTGTTTAATAGCCACAATGTCTTCAAGGAAATTTGATTTGTAGAGAAGCTATGCAAAATATCTCCAGCCATTTGGAAAAAATATTGTTTAATCAGGACAAAAAGTGAAACAACATTCAGTCTTATTTGGTATGGCATTACTATTGTAAATCAATCACCTCTTTATTGTGCTTGTCCAAGTGCATTCATTGTTCTCCCAAGGCTACAGATACAAAATTGTTTATGATAAAAGTGTCACAAATTCCTGGTTTTGTTTCTGAAATAAATTAAAATTGGGGAGATGTTAAAGAAAACCAATTACCAATTGAAGTTGTAAAAAGAAAATCATGCCAATCTACATATCATTATATTTACCATTTATTTTCTCCAACCATTGTTGGATTTATGAAGAAATTATAAAACATATTCATACATTCATTATCCATTTAATGGACAATGTACAGTCTTGCAACTAAGCACTTCAGTGTTTATTAACCTAGGAAAAACCTGTGTCATTCATGTCATTTATACACATTTAAGATAATTTCCTGCATAGTACAGGCATATGGTTTTCTAGATATTGTACAAATTAAGAAAAGTTTATCAATGCATTCCTCATATTTAGCATTTTCTCATTTCATCTTATTTTTTCAGTTCTCTTTTGTGTGCCCTTATATTTCTTGTTTCTTTCCAGTTATCAATTTGGTTTGAGGAAATAGGTGAACAGTTTACCAGTAAGTTTGTAGCACAGTAAACTGCTAAACACTGAGGGCTTTAGAAAACTGAAGCCTATGTGTATTATTTTATTCAGTCTTCTGATAAATCTACAGCAATATTTTTCATAGTTTCTAATCTAATTTTCTAGATTTTAGTTTCACATATGACTCACAACCTGATGATTTCTTGGCAATATTTATTTATCATTCTTATCATTGACTATAGTTTGGCCAAGTTACATTACATATAAATTGGTTGAAGATTTATCTTTGCTACATCAGAGTCCTTTATGAAAATTCCATAACATAACAAAGAGACAGAAAGGATACAAAGTTCCAAGATGTCATTGCAATGAATATCCCAAATCACACAAGCTCATAGCTTGAATACACAGTGTAATGCTTTAACAGCTTAAGCATTTGAGAGTGTTGAACTGACTGAAAAGGAAATTGTTCTTAGAAAATTTCATGAAAGTCTGTACTTTGTTCCTAGAAGTTTAAATAGATATATGATATTACCTGACTTATTCTTTATGATACAATGACCTATTTCTTCTGAGCTAAACAAACAGATGCTAGTTGTCTTGCAAGAAATCACCTGAATTGTTTATTCTAAATGCAAATTTTAGTTTTAACTATGAGCTAGAAACTACTGCACTTTTAATGTTCATCTAAACATGCATGTAAGACTGTGGCTGAGAGAGAGAGAGAGAGAGAGAGGATGTTGTGCTACAAGAAGTCATTGCAATGAATATCATATATCTCACAATGCTTCATATCTTGATTACTCAGTTTGTGTCATGCTGTGGCAGATAATAATTGTTCTTATGAATACAGAAAAGACTGACTTAATTTGCAAATGTACATAGTGGGTTGAAATCATTAGCTAAATCACTCTATACATCAAGAAATTATTAGCAATACCATGCAGAATAACTGAAAAATTAGCTGAGTTTCCTTCAGTGTAAGTGTGTGTATGTATGTGTGTGTGTGTGTGTGTGTTTTTTTTTTTTTTTTTTCTCCTTTTTAGTTTTTTTCTTTATTGTTGTACCAGAA
>JBEVVR010000079.1:0-7575 GCA_040507035.1 Candidatus Thiodiazotropha sp. | reverse complement strand
CCAATGTGTCGGTTATAAAGCTGTCCCGTTTATGGCCGCCGTCGTAGCGGACGTTGTGGCCTAGGAGGCAGGCGCTGATGCCGAGTGTTGGCTTTCGAGTAAGGGGTGTTGGTTCAGTCATAGGTGAATCCTGATTGAATCAGAGCAAATTAATTGTTGATAAGGATTTTTTGTCCTGGTTATTGTCTGACTATCTAGCCTGTTGACTACTCATGATAATTTTGTGGCTAGCATGGCAGTATTGTCTGATACTCCGCTACCGTGATTAAGTGGTTAGCATACCCTATGAGCGGTAAATGCCTGTGTTTGGGATAGTATATATATGCTGATGATCAAAATTAAACCACATTCAGCCCGTGACTTGGAATAAGATTCTTCATTGTCCAGGAAGCAGCTATCGTAAGTAGTTGTAATGCCATAACTTAGTGAAAGTACCATTGGTACACGAACTGATATATATCAATAAAAAAACAAAATGATGTTCGCTACATGTTGATTAAGAAATATCAAATGTTGTAGGGTGTTTAATCATATCACTGCAAAGCAGCGGTAAAGGGAATTATCACATACAAATTAAGGACGTTTTCATACATCCTCGTTTAACCCCCGCGAGATCAAATTATAGCCTTTGGCAATGTTTAACTGACTAAGGACAGGAACTTATGTGCCGTTCATTGGACGCCATGGCAAAACTTAATCGTGCTTGCAACAATGTTTGGGATGGATTGTTGCTAAATTCACATCGTACTGCGTTTTCTATTTTTGCCTTACTGTGTTTGTTTTTTGCAACATCAAGTCATGCTGTCAAGTGCATTCAAGCGGGTTATACCGTGGATGAAGGTGCTATTGAGTGTATACCGTCTGTATTAACGGAGACTACATTTACTGCATATGCTGCTTTTCCAAGGATATCACTTGGTCCATTTAGTACCTTCGCGGAAGCAGCAAACGCCATGAAAAGCACATTGGCAGGAGCACCATACTGCGGAGTTACATCAGGAGGTGGTCCAATTATAGACGGATCATGGGGTGATATTGGTGGTGGTGTAACACTGCGAATTTCTCAAAATGGCGATATCGTTACACAAGAAGGATTTTTTTGGACAGTATACGATAGCGATACCGGAAGTGAATGCCACTATGACGGCAAGACTGGCTGGATGGTTCGGAGAGTGGAGCGTGCATTATGCGAGCCTGGGCATGAAATCTATGACTGGTTTTATAAAGCAGAAGGCGGTGACAATACGATGGTCTGTGGTGATACGTCACCGGCGAAAGAGTGCAAGCAAGGCAATCCGGTCGATATATTTACCGGTAACAAGTTACAGCATGAGCGGCATATCACAGGTTATGGCACCAATGGGCTTTCGTTCGGTTGGTACTACAGTGCCCAGCGTAAACCTGTACATATATACATGGGCCCGTCGATATCCGAGGCTCCGCTACTCTCCGTGGAAAGGCCTGTTTGGATGCATGAGTACGCGAAGCGTCTCTATTTCAACAACAATGGCATTCGCCCCGTCATCGAACGTGTAACCCCGGCGGATTCCCGCAGTCTCTTCCTCATTCAGATGGGTGAAAACAACTGGGTCGATGCCCTTGGTGTTATTTTTCCTGATCTGCAAGAGAGACCTGAAGAGCCGGTTGAGCGTTGGAAATACACCACACCTGATGGGAAGTCGGAGTTCTATGATCCGCAGGGGCGACTTGTCAAAGAGCTGGATAGCCAGGGTCGTGCCGTTTCCATGAGTTATGTTGACGGTCTAGTTGTCCAGGTCCGTAACTGGAAAGGTCATACTCTCGATTTTGCCTATGACACCAACGGTGTTCTTGAGCATGTGACCGACAGTACCGATCATATCTATCGTTATCAGTTTAATAGCGAAGGCCTGCTCACCCGTGTCACCTTCCCCGATGAGACACCGGCTAATGACACTGACAATCCAACCCGCCGCTACCTTTATGAGTACGATGCTATTCCTCATGCCTTGACCAGTATCATCGATGAGAACAACGAAGTTGCCGCAAACTGGAGCTATGATGGGAGTGGTCGTGCTATCAGCTCCAGTCATGCCGGTGGTGCGGATATGACGACATTCAATTATGGTGACAATAGCACTACAGTGACCAATGCCCTTGGTAAAGAGACCACCTATCACTACAGCACCATACAAAATATCTATGGGGTCGTATTCAGGAATGTCAACATGATCGACCGCGTGGAAGGTCATCCCTCGACCCATTGCGCCGGTGCCAATACAGACTATGAGTACAACTATGATGGTTATATCACCGAAAAGGTCGACTGGAATGAGAATGTAACCACATACACCCGTGATTCAGAGGGCAGGGAGCTGAGCCGTTCCGAAGCGGCTGGTACAAGCGAGTCGCGAACAATATTCACTGACTGGGACACTGCGCTCAATAAACCTTTGGTTGTTACCGAGCCAAATCGAATTACAGAGTACAACTATGATAGCGAAGGACGACTGCTTGGAAAAGTACAGCGAGAGCCTGATCAGTAGTATTTGTTGTACGAATAGGGTTAACAAGGATAAGGGATTATGTACAGTTTAATGCATCATTTTACTGGGGTTGATGGAAGTGGTTTTGAGAATCGTGATGATTATTTGAAATCAACCAGAATACAGAATTCTGTAGTGGCCTTGCTATGTCTATTCATGGTGGCTCCAAGTCATGCTGTCAAGTGTATTCAGGCAGGCTATACCGCAGATGAGGACGCTGTCTATTGTACCCCGTCTTTTATCACAGAAACGTACTATTACGCATACGTGTCATGGCCAAGCATGTCAACGGAACGCTATCCAACTTACGATGAGGCAAGAAGTGCCATGCAAACCAAGTTAGAGGGCTCACCCTATTGCGCCCACAATACAACTGGCGGCGGTCCCATTGTCGATGGCAACTGGGTAACAATTGATCCTCCCTACATGACAAGACGATCTTATTCAGGAATGTTTACTAGTCCATACGTGAGGGATTATGGACATCATCCCAGGCGTTGCACATACGGTGGAGAAGGGCATTGGAATGTTATCAGAGTCGAATATGCTGCCTGTACAGGTGGCACAACATGGTTCCCCTTTCTCGCAAGCGAAGGTGGAGACGACACAATGGTTTGTGGCACTCCGCTACCAAAGAATGAATGTAAAAAAGGCAATCCTGTTGATATCTTTAGTGGCAATAAAACCCAAACAGAGCAACACATAACAGGAAATGGGAACAACAGCCTTGCCCTTGGTTGGCATTACAGTGCCCAACGAAAGCTCTTAAATCCCTCCAATGGACAAAAAGTCACAGATCATCCCTTGCTATCCTCTCGGCCTGCTTGGCTGCATGATTACCAGAAGCGCCTCTACTATAACAATAACGGTATCCGCCCCGTCATAGAGCGCGTGCATCCCGCTGGCACTCGCAGCCAATATCTCATCAAATTGGGTGAAAATAATTGGGTCGATGCCCTTGGCGTTGTTTTTCCTGAAATGGAAGAACGACCTGATGAGCCAATCGAGCGCTGGAAATATACCGCCCCTGACGGCAAATCGGAGTTCTACGATCCACAGGGCCGTCTCGTTAAAGAACTGGATAGCCAAGGCCGTGCCACCTTGATGAGTTATGATGGTGATCTGCTTGTCCAGGTTACTAACTGGAAAGGGCATACTCTCGATTTTGCCTATGACGCCAACGGTGTTCTTGAGCGTGTGACTGACAGCACTGATCATATCTATCGTTACCAGTTTGATAGCGAAGGCCTGCTCACCCGTGTCACCTACCCCGATGAGACGCCGAATACTGACACTGACAATCCAACACGCAGCTACCGATACGAGGATGATATTATCCCCCATGCCTTGACCAGTATCATCGATGAGAACAACGAAGTTTCCGCCAGTTGGAGCTACGATGCACTCGGTCGTGCAATCAGTTCAAGTCATGCCGGCGGTGTCGACACCACAACATTTAGCTATGGTGGCAACAGTACCACCGTTACCAATTCACTCGGTAAAGAGACCACTTATCACTACAGCACCGTACAAAATGCACATGGTGTTGTATTCAAGAATGTCAACATGATTGATCGTGTAGAAGGTCATCCCTCAACCCACTGTGCCGGTGCCAATACGGATTATGAGTACAACTATGATGGTTATGTCACCGAAAAGGTCGACTGGAATGACAATGTAACCAAATACACACGAGACTCAGAGGGCAGGGAGCTGAGCCGTACCGAAGCGGCAGGTACAAGCGAGTCGCGAACAATTTCTACCGACTGGGACACGACACTCAATAAACCGTTGGTTGTTACTGAACCCGATCGTATTACCGAATACAACTATGATTCAGACGGACGGTTACGGAGTAAGACGCAAAGATCCAATCCCTAACAGATTGTTTGAGCACTAGAATCATTGCTGTAGCCAAAAAGTAGTACAACACAAGGACAAGGATATGCGTGTCACTACCAGGGAGAGTACCCATCATTTGGGCCTGATGTTAATCCTCATTGTCAGCTTTACCACCGCCTATGCTGATCGCACTACCAGTTATACCTACAACGCCATCGGCGAGATAGAAACCATCGATGGGCCCAGATTGGATGTCAATGACATCACCGTCTATGGCTACGATGCCCAAGGTAACCGTACAAGCATCACCAACGCCTTGAATCACGATACTCAAATAACTGAGCATGATGGCGTAGGTCGGCCCCTGACCATTATTGATCCTAACGGTCTTACCACCACGCTCCGTTACAGCCCCCGGGGCCACCTTACTCAACAAATTCTCAGTGACGGTGTCACCAACCGAACAACCGACTACAGTTATGATCCCGTTGGCAACCTCGTCCGCGTCACCCAGCCTGACGGCAGCTATATCCTTTACCACTACGATGCCGCCAATCGTCTCGAGGGTATGGAAGACAGTCAGGGCAACCAGATCGTCTACCAACTCGATGCCATGGGCAACCGCGAAAGAGAAGAGGTCCTCGACCCCAATGGTACCCTGACCCGCCTTCAGCAGCAGGTCTTCGACGGCCTGGGTAGGGTCCAGGAGCTGATCAACAGCGAAAACCATGCTACCGAATACGACTACGACGCCAACGGCAACCTCACCCTGACCATCGATCCTAACCTCAACCCCAGCAACCAGCACTACGACGCCCTCGACCGCCTCGATGAGCAGACCGATGCCAACGATGGCATCACAAAATACACCTACGATGCCCAGGACAACCTCACCAGCGTCACCGATCCCAACGGTCTCACCACCCACTACGACTATGATGGCCTGGGTAACCTGCTGAGCCAGACCAGTCCCGACACCGGTACCACCAGCTATACCTATGACGAGGCAGGTAATCGACTCACACAGACCGATGCAAGAGGCATCACAGTCAGCTACAGCTACGACGCCCTCAACCGTCTAACCCAAATCAGTTACCCCGATGCCAGCCTCAACATCAGCTACGAGTACGACCAGGGTCCAAACGGCATCGGCAGACTCACCCGTATCAGCGATGCCCATGGCGCCGTTGACTACAGCTACAACACCTATGGTGAACTTACCAGCCAGACCCGCACCAGCAACGACGGCATCGTCACCACCTTTGCCTATGACTATGACGCCCATGGCCGCCTGGCGAGTCTCACCTATCCCTCGGGCAACATTGTGCACTATGCCTACGATGCCCACGGCCAGCTCTCCGGCCTATCCCTTGAGCAGAGCGACGGCAGCAGCCAACCCCTGGTCAGCAATCTGCAGACCCTGCCTTTTGGTCCCATAGATGCCCTCGACTACGGCAACGGCCTTAGCTTGAGCCGCAGTTTCGATCAGGATTACCGCCTTATAGGTCAGACTGTTAATGGCATTCTGCAGAGCAGTTATGGTCATGATCCTGTGGGCAACATTACTGATTGGCAGGACCTGCTTGACACCGGCCGGAACCAACAGTTCGGTTACGACGCCCTCGACCGGATCACTGCGGCCCTTGGCCGCTACGGCAGCCTCGACTATAGTTACGATGACACCGGTAACCGCCTCACGATGACAGACTACAGCTCGACTGAAACGTACAGTTATCTAAACGGGAGCAACCAACTGCAACAGATCCTCGGTAGCACCACAGACGACCGCACCTACGACGAAGCGGGCAATACAATAGATAGCCTAATCGGTAGCTACAGCTACGACGACACCAATCGGATGGTCAGCTTCAGCAATACCCAGACCACAGCCAGCTATGCCTACAATGGCAAGGGTGAGCGTATCCGTAAAACCGTCAACGGCGAAACCACCCGCTTTCGCTACGGTGCCGACGGAGAGCTATTGGGCGAATACGACCAGGCCGGTCAACCGATCCGTGAATATGTCTACCTGGATGGGCAACCGCTTGCCCAGATACAGTCCTCAATCGGGCAAGCACCGGTGAATTTCGAACAGACCGCGGTCCTCAGCTATGGCGGCGCCGGTCAAGACGTGAACGGCACCGCAACCGTCCAGGGCAACAGCCTTACCCTAACTGGCAACACCTGGAAACGTATCGCGTTTCCCTACACCATAACCCCGGACACGGTATTGGAGTTTGACTTCGAGAGCAGCACCGAAGGCGAGATTCAAGGTATCGGGTTCGATATAGACAGCACCATCGACCGCGAATGGAGCTTCAAAGTTTATGGCAGTCAGTCCTGGGGCATTCAGGATGCTGGGAGTTATACAGGAAGCGGTGTCATGCGCCTGGTCATCCCTGTGGGCCAGTATTTTACAGGTACAATGCAGTGGCTCACGTTCATCAACGACCATGATGTGGCCAGCCCCACTGCGCAGAGTCGGTTCAGTAATGTGCGGGTGTACGAGGCGAGCGGACAGGCCCCGGTGGATTTTGAACAGACCACGGTCCTCAGCTATGGCGGCGCCGGTCAAGACGTGAACGGCACCGCAACCGTCCAGGGCAACAGCCTTACCCTAACCGGTAACACCTGGAAACGTATCGCGTTTCCCTACACCATAACCCCGGACACGGTATTGGAGTTTGACTTCGAGAGCAGCGCCGAGGGTGAGATTCAAGGTATCGGGTTCGATATAGACAGCATCATCGATCCCGCATGGAGCTTCAAAGTTTATGGCAGTCAGTCCTGGGGCATTCAGGATGCCGGGAGTTATACAGGAAGCGGTGTCATGCGTCTGGTCATTCCCGTGGGCCAGTACATTACAGGTACAATGCAGTGGCTCACGTTCATCAACGACCATGATGTGGCCAGCCCCACTGCGCAGAGTCGGTTCAGCAATGTGCGGGTGTATGAGGTGAGCGGAGCAACAGACACATTTGGGGAGATTGTCTATTTACACACGGATCATCTGGGGTCGGTGTTAAAAGCGACGGATGAGAATCAGAACCTGGTGTGGGATGTGGAGAGGAGGCCGTTTGGGGGGCGGACAGTAGTTACTGAGCAGGTTAAGATGCTGTTGGGGTTTCCCGGCCAATACTATGACCAGGAAACCGGTAACTATTACAACTACTTCAGAGATTATGACCCTACCAGCGGACGTTACCTA
>JBEVVR010000013.1:0-7760 GCA_040507035.1 Candidatus Thiodiazotropha sp. | reverse complement strand
GGAAACAGTTACCCCGACGCCCATCCTACCTTAACTTCCGATTTTTCCTAACACTCACTTGGACTTAGCAACCCGTTTTTCCCTGATATACCCCCTGATTCCAAAAAAATCGCCCAGACGCACTTTTTCGCTTAACCCAGGCAAAATTGCAAGGCGGGATTTCTCTTTTTAGCCGCTAAAAGGGTAAAGAGAGGAGCCCGGAGGCTCCCACGTTGAGGGCTACCAAGGCACCAGTTTGTGTTGGTAGTCACGCTTGATCAGCCGCACGTAGGCTTGCCAGTCGGTATCGAGGCGGTCCCAGGCTTCGACTGGATCTTTATAGCTGGCGGGTAAAAACTCCAGGCGGTTGAGCACGAAGGCGGCGGCGATACGCTCGCCGGTTGAGGCCCCGCTGCTGCCGGTGGAGGCCAGGCAGTTGGCCACTTCGATGATCTTTTCGATTTCCCAGGGCAGTTGTTTTTGGTTTTCCATGATGTTTTCTCCTGTTGTGCTTGTTTGCCCTTTCCGGTCAGCATCGCGCGCAGGGCCGTCAAGGCTGCGCAGCACCCGCAGGGCTTGGCCTTGACGGGCCGAGCACGGTGCTACCCTGACCAGGGCAAGCGAGCACAACTTGTTTAATAATTCGATTGCCTTAATCCGCTTGGGGGAGCCCCTTGGGGGCGGATGGGAGGCTGGCAGCTAAAGGGCGGACGGAAGACGCGCAGCGGCTGGAGCGCCCTTTCGCTGACTGCCTTGGCGGGCGGGGGATCAAGAACAGGTCGCGGCTCTGCCGCACCTTGTCAGCCCCCGGCGGGGGTTGGGGGGCCACCTTCAGGGCCGAGGTCACATGAACGCGACTATTATGCGCCCGGGCCGCAATCACAAGCGCAGCGTGCGGCCCGGGGGCATAATGCCGCGTTATGTGACCTCGGACCTGCCCCACTTCCCCTTGAGGGGATGCATAGGGGTGATCCCAGCCAGGCAACAGGAAGCCCTTACGCGCCGACCTGTCAGGCTGCTGCCTGACTCGCTTGGGCTTGCTGTTGACTGGCGTACCCCAGGCCGCAACACGAGCGTCAGCTGGTGTTGCACCGACTCAGAACGGGAGCAGCGGACCCTCCGCTACCACCGCGCTAGCCCGGCGCGGCGCTTGCGCCACTGTGCAGCAAGCGTGATTCAGGCCATGGATGGCTGGCGCGCTTGTTGCCCAGTGATGACAAGCGCCGTGACGGGCGGTCCGAGTGGTATTGTGTCCGACTGCCACCATGACCGCCGTTCACTCCGCATTGTCCGGCGACTCCCTTTCCTCCCGCTTCGCCTCCCGCTCCCTCCCCGCCGGATGGGTCGCCGCGTGGATCTCCGTGAGTTTCTTGATCGACACCCGCGTGTAGATCTGCGTGGTGTTGAGGTCTTCATGGCCCAGGATCATCTGGATGATCCGTACATCCGCGCCGTTCTCCAGCATGTGGGTCGCCATCGCATGGCGGAACAGATGGCAGGAGCCGGTCACTTCGATACCTGCTTGTTGCAGGTAGCGCTTGACACGGCCAGCCAGCGCCGTGCGGCGGAACGGCTGACCCTGGTCGGTCAGGAACAGGGTCCCTTCGTCGGGACCTGCCACCAGTTCGGGACGCACCTCGTTCTGGTAGTGTTCCAGCCATTGCAACGCCCGTTCACCGACCGGGATAAACCGGTCTTTGCCGTATTTGCCTTGCCGGATCATGATCAGGCGGCGGTTGATATCCACGTCATGGGTCTTCAGCTTCACCAGCTCCATGCGCCGCATCCCGGTGCTGTAGAACAGCTCCAGGATGGCCCGGTCTCTCACGCCGGAAGCGGTCTTGATATTGGGCTGATTAAAGACCGCCGCCAGCTCCGTCTGACTCAGGATCGCCTTGGGCAGACCTCGCAGCTTTTTCGGCAGCTCCAGTTCCGAGGCGGGGTTGTAGAGGATGTGGTTCTCGCGGGTCAGCCATTTGAAGAAGGCTTTCAAGGGGGTCAGCATGCCGCACTGGCTGCCGTGGCTCAGGGGTCTACCGTCGCTTTTGCGGTAATGATAAAGATGGCGCTGGTAGCGCTCCAGGATCGGTTTAGTCACCTCCTGGGGTCGACTCAGGTCCCGCTCGTCGCACCAGCGGATAAAGCGGCGTAACGCGGCCTGGCGGCGCTTGAGGGTATCCTTGCTCTGGCCCTTGATCTCGGTCCACTCCAGGAAGGCTTGCAGGTAGGGATAGAAGCCGCTGGCCTCGATTATCGCCTGGTGTTCGTAGCGACGGACCATGATCAGCGGCCCTTGGCGCTCATGGCGGAGATGTGGCTACGGTACGATTGAGCCGGTTTTTTCGGCCTTATATATGTTTTTTTATCAGTTTCCTGGGGGGCTTCGTTTAAGTCGTTGTCGGCAGGGGGATTAACGACATTTTCGATACCCTGACACCCCCCTGACTTGGGCATAACTTGACCCTGACTTGGGGCTGTCTTTTGCGGTTTTGCCCCTGACTTTTCTTCGTCATACCTTAACTTTTCAACGTCGATCAGCCCCATCAGATGTTTGTTATCGTTCAGTTCACCGTCATAGAGCAGTTCATAGACGATGCTGTGTCCGCGACCGCCACGATGCACCAGCAGGTATTCCAGTTCGTTCAAGCGGCTGCAATGGATCTTCAGTTGTCCATCGCTCCAGCCGGTATGCTCGCGGATATCGCGGCGGCTAAAGCGATAGTCCTTTTGCTCCATCTCCTGCTTTTTGCAAGCCCTGCTCACCATCGTCTTGATGTGTTTCAGCAACGTGTAAGTCTGTGGCGGTAACTCTTCGAGAGTGCGGCCCAGCACTTCATGAGCCAGTTGGTTGGCGATCTCGATATCGGCCAGCGTCACCTCGATGTATTCCAACGACTGGCCGTTGTGTTCGATGCGTTTGATCTCGCGTTGGTATTGATGCAGCAACGCAATCGATCGGATCAGCGTCAGGTACTTCATGTGGTCGCGCCGGGTCCGGGTCTTGTCGTCGATAAAGGTCAGTTGCTCGGCAAATGGGTTGGCGACTAAAAGGGTTTTGAGCAGACGTTGGGCGTTGCGGTGTAACTGGATGAGTCGCTTTTTATCTTCGTTTTGCAACAGCCCTTCCAGCGTCTGTTGCTTACGCTGCATGGCGTGGATGGCCTGGGTCTGTTCCCGGCTCTCGTTCACCGTCAGCACCAGGCAGCGGTTCATCAGCTCTTCGTCGATGTCGATGGCGGTGGTGGTTAAAAACAACATCACCGGACCTTCGACCCGATATTCCTTGGTCACCATGGTGCCGGTGGTTTCGTCCTTGCCGGTGCTGGCGATGGTCAGCTCGCCTTCGCTTTGTAACAGTTTCAGCGCATAGCTGGCGTTCTCGGCCCCTTCCTCTTCGGCGATGGCGAGGATCTTGTTTTTCAGATTGGTCTCGCCCATGTAAAAAAGGCTCTGGCCGGTCATGGCGCTGTATTGGACCCGTTCCTCTTCCGGCATCAGGTTGAGCACCGCATCCATCAGCGAGGATTTACCGGCGGCACTGGTCGATTGGATGATGATGGCCAAGGGTTTATCGAGTTTGCGTGAGACAGCGGCCAGGTAGCCCACCAGTTTGTTGGTCTCTTCGCCGACGACTCCGGCGGTGTGGAAGTCGTCGAGGATACGCTGCATCAGGTT
Source organism: Candidatus Thiodiazotropha sp. (assembly GCA_040507035.1). Taxonomy (GTDB): domain Bacteria; phylum Pseudomonadota; class Gammaproteobacteria; order Chromatiales; family Chromatiaceae; genus Thiodiazotropha. The sequence goes on along the minus strand of JBEVVR010000013.1, from coordinate 4,106 downwards.
GGGAGATTTGAGCAACGCCAGGGCTTGGTCCCGTGCTTCATCGCTCAGCACCGATTCCGGCTCTTTCGGTTCCAGCGTTTGGCGGATCTGTTCTTCTTGCAGCGCTTCGCACTTGAGCAGGACCTTGCCCAGGTCGGCTTTGATCACGGCCTCATTCAGGCCCAGTTCGATAGCCGCCTGTTTGATAAAAGCGCCTCGCGCCTTGGCAGCGTAAAGATCAAAAGTATCGACGTGCAAAGCCGATTCACGGTTGACCAGCAGGTTGACCTTGAGCTGGTTGGCACTGAGGTTTTTATCCAGGCCACGGATGCGATAGCGACGATCACCAAGGATAATCACCACTTCATCTTCTTTCACTTCAGCCTGGATATCGGGTTTAGGTGGTTCGGGGATGACCTTGGCAGGTAACGGCTCGAAGGGTTCCGAGGCTTCGTTGACTTGCGGCACAACCTGACTCTCCGGCTGTGAAGGTGCTTGCCCCTTACCCATCCACACCGCCGAGCGGATCACCACGCCCAGGCTTTTATTCGCCGGTTTCACCTGGCAGGCGTATTCATTGGCGTCCATCCCCTTGGGGAAGTGGATGCGGTAGCAGTCGATCCCTTCGGCCATCAGTTGCTTGGCCAGTTTCTCGGCTGCCGCCTCGCCGGCGGTGTCACGGTCGTAGGCGATCAGTACCCGCTCGGTGTGGTGCTCTTTGAAGGCCTCCAGGTGATCGGCGCTAAAGCCTTCGATGCCGTAGCTGGCAGTCACATTTTTAAAACCCGCACACCAGAAGGTTAACGCATCGATGAGGCTTTCACAGAGGATGAGTTCCTTTGAGGCTTGCAAGGCCTCGATATTGAAGACACCTTGATGCGGACCAGGTAGGTAAAGATGCAGCGGCGTACCCTTGCGCAACTGGTCGTTGAGTTTGCGACCGTATAGCTCCAGCACCTGGCCGTCATTGATCACCGGGATCACCAGCGAGCCGTTGAAGTGCTCGTGGCCAGACTTGCGCAAGACGCCTAAGGCCTGCAAACGACCCCTTATCTTCGCGCCTGCCTTGCGGGTCTTCTCCGGCAGGCGATAACCCAGGGTGCGGTTGGCCAAGCCCAGCTTGAAGTGCTCCAGCGCTTCACGATTCAGACCCCGCTTTTCCAGGTAGACCAGACCCTCGGCATCGTTCTTCAAGGTCTCGTGGTAGTAGTCCACTACCTGCCTCAGCAAGGTTTGGTCTTCGACCTGGTCGCTCAAGGGGGTCGGCAACTTCCTGACTCGGGTCGATTTGGCTGGGGCGGCATCGGCGACTAAAGAAGGGGCGTAGTCCGCCAGCAACAGCTCCACCGCATGGCGGAAGCTTACCCCTTCGGCCTTCATCACCCAGTCGATCACACTGCCGCCGGTCTGGCAGGCCCCGAGACAGTGCCAGAGGTTTTTCTCCGGGCTGATCACCAGGCTCGGTTCCTTGTCGTCGTGGAAGGGACACAGACCGATCAGGTCCGATCCGTGGCGCTTGAGGGCGATACCCATCCCCTCAACCAGGCGTTGGAGGGAGACCTCTTTTTTTAGCCGTTCGAGCTGATCATCCGGGATGCGGGCCATGGGCAAGTTCCTCCTAAATCCTGTCAAGCCGTATTTATGCTGTTTTTATAACTGCGTTTCTGCTATATTGCAACCCGTAAAGACGAAGGAGGACCGTATAGTGTTCGTATCGCAATCCACCAAGTGGCTCACCATGGAATTTTCCGAACGCTTGGCCGCGCTGCGCAAACAACGCGGTCTGACCCAGAAAGCACTATCCGAACAGGTCGGGGTCCATATCACCCAGATCCAGCGCTACGAGAACGGCTCGATTCAGCCTACACTCGACGTGCTGCGCCGACTGGCCATCGCCTTGTCGGTCAGTGCGGATTTGCTGGTCTTCGACAAGGATGAACGCGGGCCAGACGAGGATTTGAAGCTGGAGTTCGAGGCCTTGAGCCAGTTCGACCCGGAGGAGAAGGCCATCGCCAAGAAGGTCTTGCAGGGCCTGATCATTCAGCACCAAGCCAAGCGCTGGACCCAGGCCGCCAGCAGTTAAATCAGAACATGACGGAGAACGCCAAGATGCCAAACGCTAAAGACGCCGCCCGCCAGATCATCGATCATCTGCCGGAACAGGCCACCTGGGACGACATCATGTATGAGCTGTATGTGAAGCAGAAGATCGAGGAAGGCCTCGCCGATATCGAGGCTGGCCGCACCACCCCCCACGAACAGGTCAAGGCCGAGCTGTTGGGCCATGGTGATTGAGTGGTCGCACCGGGCAAAAACCGATATCCGGGATCTCAAGACCTACATCGCCAAGGACTCGCTCTATTACGCCCAACGCTTCATCGATCGGATCATGGCCTCCGTCGAGAAGCTCCAAACGTTCCCGAGGAGCGGTCGCGCCGTCCCCGAGGCCGAAGGCCGCGAGGATGTGCGGGAACTGATCTATCGGGGCTATCGGATCATCTATCTGACCCGTCCCGAGGGAGTCTTTATCGTGACCATCATCCACGGCAGCCGGGATCTGGCTGCTAATGAGGTCAAGCCGTGGGATGCCGGATAAACACATCAACACGGTGGCGGGATACCGCCAGATAACAGGGAGTGTAACCTTATGAGTAATATTCAAGCCGTTAACGCAGAGGGTGTCGATGAGTTGATGATCATCGGCACCGCCCTTAAAAACGCCAAGTCTGTCATTGACGAACAGACCGATGATAACAGCAATGATCTACATATCGATGAAGCCATCGGCATCATCGATAAAGTGCTTGATGAGGGATTTGCCTCCATTTGACAGATAACCTTCGATGATGAAGCGCTGACCTGGCGTGTAGCAGCACCCCAGGCCAGCTAACCACAACCCAACTAACCAGGAGTTGAGCAATGGCTAAAGACCATTCTACGGGCAACAACCGCCCCATCAAAACCCTTAAAGATACTCAAGCCTTATCCCCACCTTGCCAAAACTGCGGCATCATCACCAAGACCATGGACACCACCGCGCTGGCTCAATCCGGTTTCAGCGATCTGGGCGCGTTATGCCAGGCGATCCGCAGCGCCTGCGATAAACACACCAACCCCTATCAGCTTGCCGGGATCGGGCAGTATCTGGCCGATGAATGGATCAACACTCTAGACGGCGAACTCGAAACACTTGCGGCCGCGAGACGGACACAGCAATAAATCGTGTCACTTCAATGATGAGATAGAACAAAGGGGCCAATGGCCCCTTCATTTATGGATGCCCCCAATTATTTAGAAACATCAAAAATGCTTTCAATCTCTCGCAAAACAAATTGGACAACCTCATCAGGACTATCCAACTTAGTTTCCGACCATGATCGCGCCATATCCTCCACTAACAATTCCTCATCGCTTTCTTCCTGCTCACCATCTTCAGTACTAGAAGAAAAACTAGGTTTAAGACAATAAAACTCACGCCGATAAACTCTTGGAAAATATTTTTCTTCGCCAGAAAGTTCTCTATAAATGTCTATCGCATATGAGAATGATCCACCGTCTTCTAACTCAATAGGATCTAACTCATAATGCGCAATTAATTTATAAACATGAATCGTCTCGCCCCGTAGCACTAATTTCATAATTGCTACCTCTTGGAGCAAACACAACGACAGTGACGAGAATAACAGCCACGAGGAGTAGACTGAGTTGCGACCCTTTTCGCTGCCCGACAAGCTGCTTCTTCACTTCTACCCGTAGCAGTACCTGAAGTTCTATCAGGACAATCTGCACATGGGTCTATTTGTTGCACGTTACATGAAGCTGTGCATGTCCAGTTTCTATTAAACAACCAGTCCCATATACCAATTCCAACTATTCCACCTAAAATGCCACCAACTACAGCACCAGGCGGACCAGCAATCACACCACCACCAATTGCACCGGCACCAGGGTTAAGCCCTAACGGATCAACATAACGAACCGGATTTGCTTCAGCGTAAAGATAGGTATTTAAACCACCACCAAGGCCTATAGGATCACTTTGTAGGTAACGTCCGCTGGTAGGGTCATAATCTCTGAAGTAGTTGTAATAGTTACCGGTTTCCTGGTCATAGTATTGGCCGGGAAAC
>JBEVVR010000145.1:0-7962 GCA_040507035.1 Candidatus Thiodiazotropha sp. | reverse complement strand
GTAGGATCGTCTATTCTCGAAGAAGATCCCAGTGTTCAACCTAAAACAGTTTAAACAAGTTAAATGATTGTCAAGCTTCGACTTCAAATGGCCACAAATGTCTCTAGACTGAGACCTGACGCTGAATGGCAAAAGAACAAAGACGAACTCCCAAAGAAAAGATTTCTAGCTCAAAAAACGAGTAGAAAAGAATTAAACTAAAATAAAAATGCTATGAAACGCTAGCAAACTGAAAGAGGTAGCTTTAGGCAGAAGACAAACACAGCAGAAGTGGAAAACACGCGAAGAAATACGCAAAATTTCTTCTTCCAAACTTCTTTGTATGCACTGTAATGGCTTCTAAAATAAATCTGAGGCTATCCATGCGGTTTTCCCGCTCTTCCAGTGACTACTGACATAGGGGTCGTGCGGTCGTTTTTTGCCTAAGTAGGGACACCAAGGTATAGAGAAATTTGGAAGGGTTGCAATAGATTACATACCCTGTGACCCCACAACTGCGAAATCGCTGTCCGGTGATTAGTCAAACCTGAAGTGGGCTACTCTTCGGATAATTTTTGGTTGTTCTTCATTAATTATTAATTAACACCCAGAATTTGGGGTGGTGAGGAGGAACTCCCCGATAAGTTTATGGTAAGTCGCTTATTAAAACGGATTTTATTACTAATGTAAAAATCTTATTTTAATGAGCGCTTCCTTACCATATACTTATCTAATAGCTAGAATCACTAACAGAGGGTAGGGAGGAATTCTGCACCCAGGCGAGGTCCAGATATATATATATATCCAGAGATTCAGAGATGATCTTAGAACGTTTGACAACACTCAAGGTTCATGATCACAAGGGGAGGAATACAGGAAGTACAGTCAAATCTAAATTGGCTGCTTAAGACAGGTGGTTCCTTAATACAGTTTCATTGCACTGTATTGGTTCTGGGGACCCAGAAGGGTGGCTGCTAAAAGCAGGAGACTCCTTAATAGAGGTCACTTGACCACATGACTGTACACTTCTAATCTCCTCCATTATCTCTGGAAGCAGCTTGATAGTCCTTAAGAATAATATTAGATATAACTAATATACATCTTTGGACAAACTGGCAATTCCGTACGTAATTGGTAACCTCTGGTTAGGCATTTTCAGGAAGAACCTGTTTGTCTGAGACTGCTGTTGGGACAGTAGGGACATTGTATTGGCCTGAGATGCGGTCTGCCCAGCCTTACAGGACTGCTGCTGCTTTAAACTGTCTCAAAAGAGACAGGAAAAACTCTGTCTGATGCAAGAGTTTTCCAAGAAGGTTCCAAATCGTCTCCCACAAATTCTAAACTCTTGGGAGAGGAACTCTGACAATGTAGGAATTGGTCAGAAATTCCATTTAGTGTTTGAAGTGAATCAGATCTGCATTCTCGTGATTGATGAACTGATCTAGGACTGAGCAGGACTGACTGTACTCTTCTAATCTCCTCCATTATCTCTGGAAGCAGCTTGATTGTCCTTAAGAATAATATTAGATATAACTAATATAACTAATATACATCTTTGGACAAACTGGCAATTCCGCATGTAATTGGTAACCTCTGGTTAGGCATTTTCAGGAAGAACCTGTTTGTCTGAGACTGCTGTTGGGACAGTAGGGACATTGTATTGGCCTGAGATGCGGTCTGCCCAGCCTTACAGGACTGCTGCTGCTTTAAACTGTCTCAAAAGAGACAGGAAAAACTCTGTCTGATGCAAGAGTTTTCCAAGAAGGTTCCAAATCGTCTCCCACAAATTCTAAACTCTTGGGAGAGGAACTCTGACAATGTAGGAATTGGTCAGAAATTCCATTAAGAGTTTGAAGTGAATCACATCTGCATTCTCGTGATTGATGAATTGATCTAGGAAATGATCCAACAGAAAGACCGATTTGGTTTTGCGAAAACCAATCGTATATGTAGGAATGAAAATTATTGCCCTTTCCTTAAGAATATTGTATTCATAAGGGAATTGAGGATGCAGTAAGTGCAATTGACGTCTGGCAAATAACAAGATCATATGGAGATGGAACCTCGGTTTAATATCTCATGAGAAAGACCGGAGGAGTGGGAAATTGAATTCTCGCTCCCTGTATTAGAAGTTTGGAGTGATAGTCACTACAGTAATTCCACTCACAGGTGAGGATGTAAGGATAGTAGAAACTGAACGGATGAGTTCTGAACTGAAGAACTTGCCGTTCAAATAAATTTGCATGACCGTAAATGAATCAGTACATGCAAATAATATCTGTGAAGTCCAACAAGAATGCCCAGTTGCTTAGACTATGGCATTTCTGATCTTCCTTTGAGTTTCCATTCCAAATCTTGAATGAGAACATAATGATTCATAGATCTATTATCAGTCAGAGTTTCCCATTGTTTTTCGGGATGAGACAGATCCGGGAACAAAGACCGTAATTTACCGGTATTATTCCTGTACTGTCTGTTAAGGAAGAGACTGGTGACTTCTTCATCCAGTATGAGTCTAGAGATTGCTGGAGGAATATGGGATCCTTTGGCAGGGACGACATTTCCGAACAGAATTGATACCCTGTCTTGACCAAAGAGAGGACCCATTAATCGTCCGTAATCTTTTGCCAACTTTGGCAGATTGGACCAACTTTGTCCTACTGGATTATTTCATTGTCACCAGAGGAGGTCCATCCTCTTGAAGGAGCGCCTCTGTCTCTGGAGCTAGGTCCCTTGAAGGGGAAACCTTTACAAAATCCCTTACGTGAGGGATAAATCATTCTTCAATCTACGTTTGCTAGTAGACGATGAATTAAAAGATTTGGATTATTGGATGACTGTTTTGTCTATCAACTAATCCCTTTTAGCCTCAACATTCCCTTGTGTGAAGGGTTGAATGAAGTAGAGTCCCTACTTTGCTGAGTCTGAGCTTTCTTAAAGTAGGACTTCTTAGAATCATTCTTCAGCTTGCTTTTGTTAGCAGAAGCTGAAGTTTGAGGTTTGAATTGATGGTTGACTCTGCTTTGTAAACCAATTTATTCCCTATTAGTCTCAGTATTCTCTTTGTAAATCTCATTAGTCTTACCCCTGAAAAGAGATTTGGAGGTTATGGATACTTAAGCTGGACTTAGATGTATCCGACAAAGACCTCGGAGCAGCCTGAATGGCTGCATCTCTACGGGCTTGCTGCAAAGCCACTGATAGAAAAGTGAAAATCCCTATGGAATCCTTAATTGTAAGGAATAGGATTTGCAAGAGTCTGTCCAAAAACTTAGAATCTAATGACTCTTCATGAAGACATTAGAAATCAGCAAAGGAGAATGTCAGCATGAGAAGTACTTTGACTAATTCTCGAGAGTACTTCTCATAATTCTCAAGAGATTTAACTGGGATTTTGTATGACCCAGAAAAATTCCAAGTCTACTAGCATCCTCATCAAGAGGAGAGGCTGTAGTTGAAAAGTTTCCTGATGAAACTTGTGAATTGATATAAGAAACCTGGTGTATATTGTTGTTAGAAGGACACCAATTCCTTGAGAGATTCTGAGATACATCCAACAGTTTGATCAACCAAACCAGATTGTGGTAGTGAAATAGACTTCTTGGAAGTACGTATTACACATCTTCATTTGAATGCTAGACCTAGGTCTGAGGTAGGCAATATCCCGTTCCAATTCCTTGGAAATTTGTCCTCAGGTAGAAGCTTATCGTCAATTAATGTAAAATTTCGCATTTTTGACATCTAACAGCTTGTTCTAATCATTTGCAATTAAGAAGTCGTATCAAGAGCTTCTAATTGACCTCTCTGACTAATGTCACAATCAAGGTCTACTTCTTGAAGTACTACAGATAATCTCAAAGGACTGTGATGACTCTCCCCACCGAGACGAAGCTGTAGCAACATCAGAAATCATCCGTTTTGGAGAGGATTTCCTGTCATCTGGCTTCTTGAAACATCTTCTTCTTTCTTTAGAATAAGGAGAAGAAGATGAAGATGAATAAGAAGGTGAAGAAGACGATCTGTATCATTTCTTGTCTTTCTAATGGCAGTGGTTTCTATCATGGCTCCTTGAACGAGGTCAAGTACGGGACCTAGAGAGAGAATATAAACGTGTTTGGTTACATGAACGAGAAAAGGAATGATCACGAGACGCATGATGTTTCTTCTTCCAGAAGAGAATGAGGAGAAACTAGAGGAAGAAGAAGGAGACCTGCGCCTCTTCTTCTTCCCATGTTTTCTCTCTTTCTTAGATTTTCTCCTTTTGAGAAATGTTCGTGATCGCTTGCTCGCTTAGGAGCGAGATCCTGAATGGGAGGAAGAATGTGAAGAAAATAGTGAGAGATCCCTCTCCCTATGATGTCTCCTTCGAGATATGGGAGAGCAGACAACAGGGGATACATGACTTCGAAGGGTCACATTGTTATTCCTTTCTATCCTGGAAATAATCCGGTTATTATTAGGACCAGTCATATACACACCTTGTTCTGTCCACCAACTGAATGTCTGGTAACCGGTAAACAATGTCTGGTGACCTGTTTTCCGGTATATGGCTGTCCAGTATCAAATGCCCGGTGAACGAATGTCCGGTGGACGGTTGACCAGTTGGTTGGTTGTCCGATGGTCAGTTGGCCTGTTGGCCGTGGCCATTGACAGGTGAATGATTGTCTAAAGTGCGCCATCCAGTGGACAATTGGCCAGTGGTCGGTTGACCAGTGACCGGTGGTCGATTGGCTGGTGACCACTGACAATCATAGAAGTGGTGCCTTTGGCTGGTGGTCGGTTGACCAGTGGACTTAGTTCCGTTGAAGGAATGTCTGGTTGGGCGGTGGAGTGGATGCCCGGTGATTGGTACCAGGCCGGTTGGCCGGTGGCACCCTGACCAACAGGCAAGCCTGTATGGTCAGAATATTTACCTACCAGGCATCCAGGGAATTGGAGCCCGGAAGAAGACCTCGAGTGAAGTGGTTGACTACCTAAGTGTGGAGCTAGTGCCCTTGCCCAATGGTTGTCCAGAACCAGCGCTGGAACTGATACGACCGGTCCTCCTGAGTGGTGATGTATCGTAATGATATTCCTCAATTGCAGAGGACTCACCACCCAACAGATTGACGTCAACAACCTGTTCCACAGTCGTGGCTAACTGTGATGGACTTCGGGAGACAGAGGAAGTCGCCTTGGTAGTCTTCTTCCTCTTCGCCATTCTGCCTTGATAGGTACGTCTATTTTCTAAACTGTCCCAAGTAAAACTAGACCAATTTGTGCACACTTCACAAAGATCAACCTGGAACAGTAAGAACAGCTTAAACAAGATGCATGATTGTCAAGCTAAGATTATAAATGTCCACAATTTCCTCTGAATTGAGACACGTGACGTAGGCATGATGGCGGGAAATAGAACAATGGAAAATTCCCGAAGACTCGGAAAAAAAACCGAGTTGAAAAGAATTAAATTACGATAAACATGCGAAGAAAAGGAAGAGGTCAAACAGAAAAGAAGTAAAGAACACGCGGAGAAAAACTGAAAATTTACTTCTTCAAAACTTCTTTGTGTAACTCTGTTGGCTTCCAAAAATTATCTGAAGAGTAGCCCACCTCCGGTTTGACTAATCACCAGACGGCAATTTCGCTGTTGTGGGGTCACTGGGTATGGAGGTCCAGAGGAAATTTTGGAAGGTAGCAATAGGGTATAGCTATTAGATAAGTATATGGTAAGGAAGCGCTCATTAAAATAGAGAGATTGGAAAAGATGAATGGATGTTTAAATGATTAATACACCAGAGGGGATAAGGGAGAGACAGAGAGGGTAGAAAAGACAGGTGGAAGGAAAGAGAGGGGCAGACAGTGAGAGATGGAGAAAAAACATTGGGGTCTGGAGAGAGACAGATAGGGCAGAAGATCCAGATGGGAGGATCGAAATGGTGGGGTTTGTGAGAAAGAGAAGTTGGATAGACCGGCAGGGAAAGGGAGAGAGAAAAGGTTTGTAGAGAGGAAAGGAGACACACCAGGGAAGAGAGAGAAAGACATAAGAGAACAGAGACACAAAGGTGAGAAAGATCTCAGAAGAAATTTATCACAGAGTCAGGTAGTCACTCAGGTAATTTAAATATCCAAAATCTAGCTGCTTTAAGTGGTGAATGAGTGAACTCAGATTTAACATCCCACCAGCAATTAGGGTCCTATGGAGACGGGACTTGGTTGAAAGTCTCATCCGAAAGACTGGAGGATAAAAGATTCACACATGGTAGTCCAGAGTGGTCCAGAGTGTAATGGTATCCATTACACTAACTACACTCCTCTGATTAATGCGATTATTAAAGTAATTAACAATAACAATACAAGAGGGCCATGATGGCCTTGGATCACTCACTTGATCGATCTAGGTTTTAACCCTGGCCTACCATTTTATAAAGATAATCATTTTGACAAACTTTGATTTTATTTGAATTGTTATTTTTCACCCATTAAGTTGCTAAGGTCATGTCGGGACTGTCAGTTAACCTAACCACACTATTCCTGGGCAGGCTTAGACCTTTTTAGCGGTTAACCAGTACTAAGTGCACATACTTTCGCCAGTAACTGACAACTGCCCTTCTTGCATCAGCGGAAGGAGAAATGAAAGTAAGTGAGAGGCTGTGTGCAATAGAACCCCATTTACAGTTGGAAAGAATCTCGGGTCCAACTTGATTGATCTGTAGGCCAGTGTTTAACCCACTGAGCTACAGGGGCTCATTTTGAGGAATTATCATGAAGATTGGATCCAAACTGTGTCCTCTGTGTAATTCAAATATTTATTTCTATTTTAAGCTCTCATCCTCAGGTGGCCATTAAGTTCAATGGAGTGGGAGGAGCGGATTTGATGTTTTTTCGATAACACACCAGACTACCAATCCAGGGATTGTGAGTTTGATTCCCTGCTTCTCCAGTCTTTTGTATGAGACTTTAAACCAAGGTCCTGTCTCCATAATATAAATGTAATATTCTAAAACGACTCTCTGGTAAATTCACTAGGTTTTTTTGTTTGTTTTTTTTTTCCATTTTTAGCTCTGATGGCCATCTTGTTCAACAGACTGGAACAATTTTAGCCATTTTGATTTAGAACCAAGTTACCATAAATCAAACAGTTATGTAAAATTTGAAATGGATCAATTGGCTGGAGAGGAGATGTCGTTTAAGGTAGTTGTATCCTAGATAATTCTGTTTTTCATTTGTTGAAATACATAGCAGAGTTACTATTCATGACTTGGGGTAGCTAAGCTTACCACTAAACATGCATAAACCATGCTTCGCCTCTTTGGGGGAGAAGCTTTGGTCGGGGCTTCAGTCAAGAAGAGAATGATTAGAATGCCCACCATTACTCTGGTAACTAACGTAAATAATTGTCAAATAAAATTATTTTTTTTGCAGACAACAGCAGTAATATTAGTTCTTTTATAACTTTACCTATACTAAAATGACGCTCGCTGGGGTTACGTATTTTGATTAAGGTAGCAGCTAGGAGTCATTCTTCAAAATGCGCTATTAATTTCAAGTATTTAAATGAATATGTTACCTTTAGTACTGACTCCTATGTAGAGTTGACAAGACAGCGGTAAAGATCCAAAGTTTTCAGGCAGCTAGGTTTGTACAAATTGTGATTATCAAGATCAAACTGCTCCTTATGAACCTGTCTGATCATAGTTGCAATTCCATCAGCACATTCTTGGCGATAGTACTTTATGGTAGAACAGAAATAATGGGAATTAATCGCACAGCAAGGCCCTGCTTTGCTTGCAGTATAAGGTGTGGCTGGTGAATGTCTGTTTATTTGGGTTTCTCAGATTTTGGGATATTTTTAACTTTAATACAATTTTGCGAGGAAAAGAAAAATGAAATTGTTGTATTTTTGTCATATTCTGTAACATACATTTTAATTTTTTCTGAAATGATATCCCAAGCATGCCCCATTGCTCAAATATTTTTTCATGAAATTATTATTATTATTAT
>JBEVVR010000010.1:4111-8056 GCA_040507035.1 Candidatus Thiodiazotropha sp. | reverse complement strand
CCCAGGCCACTGTATCTTCACCCCTACCCACCAACACAGAAAAAAAAACCATTACATGCCTAACAGTTCTTCTAGCTTAAGATAATGTCTAGTTTTTAGTATAATTTGAGAAAAATTCATTAAACATAGAAAGATCGAAATGTTTTGTCTTTTGTTAATGTACAGATGGGTAGGCCATGGTACCGTATAGCGGATTATTTCTGTGGGTGCAAAATTTTGGGGTTTTCACCTTAAAAAGTATACGAAAATATTCTGTGGTTTTAATTTCTGCATATCTCAAATACCAGAATTTTTTAAATACATAAAAAAGCATGCAAAAATAAGATTAAAAAAATCTAAAAAGAATAAAACAGTTGCTTCCTACTGTTATTATTATTATCTAGAGCAGTAAATGGAGTGCAAGATTAAAGACAATTAACTAATTACTTCTAGATTGCTGATTACAGATCGCCAGCCATGGAGCGGCTTTACTTAATTAGTATTGATATAATTAGGCAATTATAAGATATTCAATATTATGTTAAGTCCTTAACGACTGATTAATTAGTTTTGAAGAAAATTCTAAAGTATTTTCACATTGATCATGTAAGTGATACATGTAGCGGATGATAAATATTACTCTAATCTTACTCGACTCCTGTGACCATACCTTACCCACTGGCCAAATGAAATTTGTGACACATGCACTAATTATCTAAGTCTTCTGAAAACATAATTGTTCACACCTTGACAGGACAACAGATGCTTTGATTTTGACACATTGCTGATAATAAACAACCCAATTAACTTTTAATGGTATTTTACCAACGAAAACCACAAAAACATCTGCAAAAAAAAATGGGGGACACAGAACAACCACGGTATAAAGGTTTCTGCGGTTTATCGGTCCGCGGTGTAACGGTGCTTCAGTGTATATACAAATCAAACAAAATCTTTGTCAATCAGAAAAAATCTGATACCAAAGTCAGAAAAAATTCTTGTCAAAAGTCAGAAAACCTCCAGCTATTGCACGGTGGAAGCCATAACGGGGCCTATGTGATCAAATCATCAAAAACGGAGTCTACGTTATCAGGTTCAGGGGCCTATGTAGACTTTTCTCTAACACAGAAAACACCTACACACTTTTGATGAAAAATACGAGCAAAATGAAAAAGGTAAGACTTCTAGCAAGAATTGCACAAAACTTTGCAGTAATACCTACGTTTATCTCTTTTATTTGTTATAAGAACTAACAAACTGTCTTTGTAAGCGAAGAGAAGTTTTCGTGGTATTCCAAATGAGAATTGAGTCATGACACATCAAATGCACAATTGTTTATGTGGAAAAGCAAGAACTCCTTAACCCATGTGACATGATAAGAGATGCTTTTATTTAAAAAACTGACAGTTAATTTTTGTTTACGAATGAAAAAGAATAGAGGAAATTATTTTAAACTCAAGACAACCAAGGATACTACATCTGTGTGATTTTGGCTCCTGATTTCTGCATTCCAATGATAAATGAAGTCATATATGGTAGAAAGTTATAAATCCAGCTGTACCAATAAGAAGTAGTATATTGTAATGCAGGTACGAACCAATTCTTTCTCTTAAAATGATTAAATGAGTTGAAAACTCACGAATGAAATTGCCCAAAGTTTTGGTCAAGTGCCCATATGGAAATTACTTTGAGCTGAGAAAAGGTTGTGATGTCTCAAATTCTCATTTTCTGGGTGTCTTCATCGCCCCTAGTATATCCCTTATGTTCCGTACACTAAAAGTATTGGAGACTCACTCTTTTTCGCAGATATATCTCCCAAAAACAAGGACTCCATCATCTTTTGTGTCAAAAGTCACATAGGCACTTGAACCTGATCATGTAGACTCCGTCTTGGACAATTTGATCACATGAGCCCCATTATGGCTACCCACTGTGTATCGGGACCAAGCAAACACCCAGTGACCTCTGTCTGTCTCCCCCCTCCCTTCTATGTGTCTCTTCTCCCCTCTTTACAACCTTCTCTATCTCCGTTTCCCTGCAGGTCTTTCCAGCCCTCTTTCTCTCCACCCCTCCATTTCTCTCGTCCCACCCTTCTCTCCTGTCCTCTGCCTCTGTCCTTCTCCCTCTGTCTTTTCTCAATCGCTCACTGTCTACCCCCTCCCGCTCCTCCTGTCTTTCGGATGAGACCTTAAACCAATGTCCCTTCTCCATATGACCTTGTTGTTGGTGGGACATTAAACACTAGTGCACTCACTCACTACCCCTAAGGAAAGAGGTGTATTAATCATTTAAACATCCATCCTTCCTTCCTACCCTCTCTATTTCATGCCTACCAAAACGCATGCATGGGGAAAATGTAGTTTTAATACGTAAAACTTATTTTAATGAAGACACTCACCAACAGGCTTAACTGATAGCAGTTCCCCTATTTCCCGCAGTCTTAGATCGTTCTGTATGCTTTCGGTACCTCGTAATACCAGTATCCACAAATAACAAAAGGCGCAAAAAAGGGCACAATTCAAAATGCTCCTTTGACCCTGCAAAAATGAGGGGTGGAAGGAGGGCAATCAAAGCTAGCCTGTTGGTGAGTATCTTCGTTAAAATGAGTTTTACTTATAAAAACTACATTTCAACTTCATCTCCTCACCAACAGGATTAACTAATAGCAGAATCATTCTTGGAGGGTTTGATTTTTGAACGATCTTAATGAATCCATGCAGGGATTAATCCTGTAGAAGCTTAGTATTCCCTAAGCATTAGAAATAAACAGTGAAGAAATTAAGTTAGAAACTAAATTTCCACCATTTCAATCCCTGGGTGAAGTGAATATCATCACAAGTACCTTGAATCTGGTCTTGCTTGGTTCTGAACGATAGTCACTTCTGATTAGCATGCATGGCTAGGAAGACCGAACTGGCCCCCCCACCAATTTTTGAGCAGAAACCACAGATCCCAGAAGATTAAGGTTCTCACTCTGTCGTTGTAAATCCCATAAATAAAACTTGGCGTGGAGCTTGGTTATCACACTGCAGCCTTAATAACATCTTCTACGCGAGTTTTATTAAAATATGACCAAGATGCGGAAAGAGCTCTTAGATCATGTGCCTTTATCTTAAGCAAAGCTACTTTAGACTTAGACAATTTCTTATGTGTTAATCTAATGGTATAAGCAATCCATCCTGACATAGATCCTGTAGTTATATCATGATTTCCCTTCAAGGGAAGAAACAGCCTTTTCCTGTTTTTCCAGATAGGCTCAGTCACTTTTAGGTAATGTTTCAAAGCTCTAACAGGACATAAAAGTCTGTTAAAGTTGTTCCTTTTAACTGCTCTAGCCAAATTTGGGACCAGAATAGCTTCAGGACAAACTGAAGGTATTTGGTTTTTAGCTAACAATCCGGGTTGAGTTCTCAAAGAAACAGAGCCATCTGACTGGCTGAATTTGAGATATCCCAAATCCATAGAAAGTGCTTGAATCTCACTGACCCGTCTAGCTGTTGCCATGGCAACAAGAAAAACGGTCTTCAAAGTGAGAAAAAACCTAAATGCATGATGCAAAGGTTCATATGGTTCAGAACATAGTGAAGGAAGGACACAAGCTAGGTCCCCTTTCTGAGCTAAAGACCTTTGAACCGGCCTCTGCAATTCCATAGATTTGATCAGATCAGAATTGATACGATCAGATCCAATGTTCTGGCCAGATCTAAATTTCAAAGTATAGGAAACAGTAGATCTGTAACCTTTAATAGTACTAACTTGGCATTTTTAGTCCAAAATAAATACAGAAAGAAGTCTGGAATTGGCCAACTTAGGAGTCATCTCCCTTGAATGACACTGACCATTTTGCATCATACACTTTCCTAGTGGGATGTCCCCTGGCTTTTGATTGCACAAATGGCAACCAATTCCGAAAAGTTCTTATCTCTGATCGATTTCTGGATAATTCCCACATGTTAAGATGTAGAC
>JBEVVR010000010.1:0-4011 GCA_040507035.1 Candidatus Thiodiazotropha sp. | reverse complement strand
CGCATGACCAGAAGTCGCAGTGGAGGTGCAACTAGCACCTGAAGTAGCTCAGGAAACCAAGACATTTCGGGCCAAAATGGGGCGATCAACACTATTTTGCATTGGTGTTGGCGAACTTTGTTGATTATCACTGGAATCAATGTAAATGGGGAAAAGGCATATGTCAATGCCATCCCAATTCACTGACAGAGCATCTATTGCTAGAGCTCTGTTGTCCAGAACTGGAGACCATAAACTGGCAGTTTGTTGTTCAGGCGGGTTGCAAACAGATCTACATTTGGATAGCCCGCCCCTGCCAAAATCATGTTGTACACCATCTGATTCAGTGACCATTCCACTGAAACTGGTTTGGAAAGACAACTCAGTCTGTCTGCCAAGATGTTTTTTTTTCCAGGTATGTGACGAACCAGAATTTTTATATTCTTCTAGTTGCACCAACTGAGAGTTTCCCAAACTTCCATGCACAGAGACAGAGAAAAGGGAACCCATCCCTCCCAAGATAAGCCACAACTGAAGAGTTATCTGGCCACCACCACTGAGGAGTTCTTGATGCTCGCATTGTTTCTGAGCTAGAAGTATGACCTTCATCTCTAAAATATTGATGTGGAGATGAGATTGGTTCCGAGACTAGACTTCATGAAACAGAAGTCCCTCCGGCCCGATGTAAGCACCCATCTGGAGAGACTTGAACAAACTGTGAGTAGGAAGAGCCAGTTTCAATGGAACTCCTGAATGAAACTGTCTCTGTTGATCCACCAGTTCAAGTGAAACTTGATCTGAGAACTGATTAGAAGAAAATGCTCCAGTGGTAGCACATGTGGCTTCCACTCAGCAAAAAGTGCCATTTGAAGCAGTCTCAAGTAAAGTCTGCAAACAACAACGAATTGCCCTGCTGCACTTAGTTGACTCTGGCACTTGAGCTACAGATTCAAGATGTCTAGAACTCTGTCCGAAGGCACTCGAACAATATTTTTGTTTATTGGAAACTCCATCCTTATGAAAATAGGAGCCCTGGTAGTTCAGTGGGTTAGGCCCTGGCCTACTGATCTAGCAGACGCAGGTTCGATTCCCGCTGAAGGCGAGAATTTTTCCAACCATAAATGGGGTTTACATTGCACACAATGTCTCCCACATACTTTCGTTTCTCCTTCCGCTGATTAAAGAAGGGAAGTTGTCAGTTACTGGCGAAAGTATGTGCACTTGGTACTGGTTAACTGCTTAGGAGGTCTAAGCTTACCCAGGAATAGTGCCGTTAGATTAACTGACTGTCCCTACATGACCTTAGCTGTTGACTGGGACATAAAACAACAACAACCAATGAAAACAAAGTTCTGAGACAGAGCCAACTGATTTTTCTTCATTGATTATCAGTCCAAGGGAAGTAATGAACATTATGCTGAACTGTTAGTCCTTGAGTAAATCCAGACGAATCTGATTCCTGACCAACCAGTTGTCCAGATATGGAAACAGAACTATTGACCTCTTTCAAAGATGCGTTGCCACGGCAACCATCAGACGAGTAAAAGCATACAGCCTTGGGAGGGGACCTGCTTAACCCTTCCAAGAGACCTAGAGCTTTCAACCTTTCCCATGACCACCTCTGTCACGTTGTTTAGGTGGTGTGGGTAAGGAATTCCTATTCAAACCCTTTGAAGGCCATTTAGGAATCTTGAAATTAGACAAGGCAGATGCAATGGACGAGGCAATAAACTTCAGCTGCTGGGATTCAGGGTTTGTCTTCTGAATTTCAGCTACCTGACCACCAAACAATATTCAGCAGATATAGGTACAGACCAAAGCTTATCCTTCCGTGTATAAGTCAGAGTTTTAGATGTCTCAATGGCCACTTCCCTTTTGGTCTGTAATAGTTCAGTAGCTAAGACCACTACCATTGAAGAAGAATGCTTCAAACAGTTCACTAAAGAACTAAGCATCCTCTTCAAGAGATTAGCATCTAAATCATCTGACTGCAGAGATTTCACTGAAGCTGCCGCAAAAATATATGCTTATGAATTGACAGTGACCATGTTATGAACCTGATGTTCCATGGTATCTAATGTCTTAACAGGTATACTGGCATTTCCAGTGGCTGATAAGTCCAGTAAGGATGCGTCCTTGTCGTCCAACTTAGGTACATTGGACGGAAACAAATGACCTTGTAAACGGTAATGTTTCATATTAATGCCCAGTTCTTTTTCTAGAGTCTGATTAGTTACCCAACCAGGTTCTAATTTGACCTTGTTAATCAAAGATTGTAACAAGTTGTTGATGTCAACCTTGATTAACAAAGACTGAGGCAATGATGCATGATCCTTGTCATTAGCCAGATTCACAGCATCAAGGGTAGACCTCGGTTTTAGAGATGTATCGGAAGCTTCCTTCCTAGAACAAATATCAAGAGGTAGCAAATTCAACCCTCCCTGATAGTGTCACCAAAAGAGATGAAAGACTCCTCTTCATTATCTGAATCAGAGCTCTCTCCAGGGAAACTTTTCCGGTTTTAGACCCACACTTGACCGGTGAACCTGCTCTGGTCTCACCTTTAAGGTCATTCTGAGTAACTCTCACTGAGATATTATCCTCTCTGTCAGAAGACACAGTCTCCGGGTCAACAGAAGCATGCCTCTTCTTACAAGATTTATGAGGTCTCCTCGACAAACCTCTAGATCTATGTCTGTGAGAAACATGACGCCTCTTAATACGGTGTTTCTCAATGGAGGCAGACCTGTGTCTCTTTGCACTTTTTTCTAATGATATCTATGCCTTTCCAAAGAGCTAGATGTAGAGGAATCATATGAGTCAGATCTGTACCCCCACGTCTATGATGTTTGGACCCGAAAGACCTATGCTCAAGAGTGTCAGTAGACCTAGATGAGGACCGAGACGTCCATCTAGATACTGAACGATGTTTTAAAACCCGGGATGACAAGTCTTTCCGTGAACAATGCTTAGAAGACCTGTCATTTGACCTCTGTTTAACTGACCGGTCATCCTGTGACTGGTGCTGCATGGGAGCATCGTCTGATGCCTTTTTGACTAGGGTCTGACTGCCCGGCACCCAGCTACACAGTGCCCAGTGGTTGTCTGGAAATCTACTAGCCAAGAACAGCTGTCTGATGACCGGAAGTCTGATGATCGCTTGCCTGGTCACCGGAGACCGGGAGGGTCTATGAGATATCAGAACGATGACTGGTAGAGCTTTCGATCCCCAAGTCTGCAGACAGTGAGATAGCTGAACTTCCGGTCCGCTGAGAAGTCGCCCTCTCAGTGTGGGAAGTGTCAGTCAGAAGATTGTCTCCTGACGCAGACTTGGATGTCTGAGAATGAATCTCAGACTGGGAATTTCGAGTGGAATCACGTGCCCTTTTTGCGCTTTTTGTTGTTTGGCAGTACTAGAATTACGAGGTACCGAAAGCATACAGAACAATCTAAGACTTTACGGGAAATAGGCAAACTGCTATTAGTTAAGCCTGTTGGTGAGGAGATGAAGTTAAACTGTGGTTCAGAATGCAAATCCATGTGAGGAGTTTCCAGTTTCGCAGAAGGTGAGCCAGAAAAGTGAACAAATTTGATACCTGCTCAGGGTTTGGGATATTCTTTCTCTCTGAAAACTATTTTCGCAAAATATCGGAATGCTATTTTGTTGCATATAGATTGCTTCTTCCGCACATAAAAATGCAAGGCCATCTGCCTATTTTTTAACGCACGGAAGAAGCAAATCTATGTGCATAAAAATAGCATTCTTAGTCTAGTCTATGCTATTCCATAACCTTGCTAGGTCATTGGGGCACCACAGATGACTTCACAAGAATCCCTTTCCACCTAGTCCTGTTCTCAGCTGCCCTTGCTGACCTAGCAAATTCCATCCCTATCCACTCTTTAGTATTGTCTTCCCACCTCTTCTTCAGTCTACCTCTTCTTTTTCTTTTCACTGTGCCCTGCAGAATTGTCTTTTCTAAGCCAGAAGACCTTGAGACATAGCCAAATCATCTCAGTTCCCATTTCTGGACC
>JBEVVR010000121.1:0-8210 GCA_040507035.1 Candidatus Thiodiazotropha sp. | reverse complement strand
AGATGACTTGGGCATACTATTCTAAGTTTTTGTGTTCTTTATAAATTTCTATTAAACAAGTTTTTTTTTTCCGTTGTCTTCACTTTTGATGTTATTTAACTATTTTGTATGAATGAATACGTAATTGTGTCATATCTGGTATGCACCATGTGTATTGTTGTTGAAAACCCCCTGGGTCTGGTGGTGGAGACACGGTTGCTCGGACAATGTTCCCGCCCCATGTCTCCATGCTACCAGATCCCACAGAGTTCCACTGGAATTATAAGTAGTATACAGGGTGCATATTAGGCGAAGGAATATTGCGTCTAACATTATTACTTTAGTCATTTCGATAGTATTTGTTCAATATACATATGCAGTTAAATAGGAGTGTTCTGTACAATTCGACTGTCAAAATACTAGGTTGCTGAAGGTTTTTTTTTTTTTTTTTGCGGGTCATTGTTGCTGGGACATCTGCTCCGACTTATGTTCCAGTGACACCGGTCCCCATATTAATCTAAGACATTACTGAGTTGTACAGAAGATGAATACTATATCTGATGAAGTCAACTGAACGTTTGTTAATTTATTTCTTTTTCTGTAAACTTTTTTGTATACAGGTGCGTTGCATTAATTTTATACCTATGCAAATTTTTCATAAATCTTAGCATACCCTCGGATGCATTTTACCTTCTGCTGGAAGCCTTGGTTGATAAAAAATCATATATTTATAACGGAAATGAATCAAGGAACATTGCGCAGGCTTTCAGAAGAATACGGCATGTAGAAAATTAAGATGAGGCCATTTTGCAACTTATCAAAGTTATCTAAGCAATACTGACAAATGCTGAAATGCTCCAACAGAGTTCAAACCGTTTATGTGAAGTACGGGGACATAGTCATAAAAACCTGAGATCGGCATTTTAATAACAAATATTCAAGCATGTTACATTGAAAAAAAAATCAGAGAAATTTCTTTTCTGCAAGAAAATATTCATCCTTAAATAGAGGAAGTCATGACTTTCTTGGGAGTAAATTAGATAAGGTCTTGTTGTAGAAACAATTAAACTTGCTATAAACATTAAGTAAATAGGTTGCCTCTACTATACGTTTTGCTAGCTACTTTGCAAAAATATATTTAACGCCATTTTGGAGTCTTTTAGACACTAATACCTGGAAATATGACAGAACAGAGGGGTGGGGTAAGTAACTTTGCTGAACAAGGTTTGAATTTCGATTTGTTTGCTATATGCTATCTACATACATACTATTTAGCCACAATGAATAGATAACCGCATTCAATCATTTTATTTTAGCGAAAATTGTGAACAATACTCCCGGGATAAGGCTTGCTAGTGTTATACTGCCTGGATAAATGATAAGGAAAAGTAGAATCTTCATTTCTGTATAAATTAACAAACTAGGTTGCTATATTTCCGAAAACGTATTTTTGTGCTCTGCTTACAATGTTAACAGGAAATCTATAGATGAATACAAGGAAGATCTTGAATTAGCCCGCTCAGTTTCAAATCCCATGATCAACATCCAAGTATATAAGAAGAGATGAAAAACTTGCTTAGGTACACTGTGTCTACCCCTCTGTTCTGTTCTATTTTCTAATTATAGGTGCCAAAATGGCTTAAATGTATTCTCTCAATAGCTCACATAACGGGTGAAAGGAAATTTTACTCAATTACTTTTACTCAAAGGGAAGGCAACATATTTCTAGTACAGGACCTGAGCTAATTTGCCCCCAATTAGATCATGTATTCCTTTTTTTAGGGCTAAATATTTTCTTGCGGAAAAGAAATTTTTCTGATTTTTTCTTTCAATGTAACATGCTTGAATATTAAATTGAATATTGAATATTGTTATTAAAATGCCGATCTCAGGTTTTTATGACCATGTCTCCGTACATCACGAAAACGGTTTGAACTTAGTTGGAGCATTTCAGCGTTTATCAGTATGCATAAGCTAATTTTCATAATTCGCAAAATTGCTTCTTCTTTATAATTTATATTCCAAATTCTTCTGGAAGCCTTGGCAATGTCTTTACAATTATTCCCAATGTAAATGTATGATTAATTGTCAATAAAGACTTTCACCTGAAGGTAGAATGCACCAGGGGGTATGCTAAGACTTATGAAAAAATTGCGTAGGTATAAAATTAATGCAACGCACCTGTAGTTTGAAAGTATTATCTCAACAGATTATCTATAAGTTTTTACTTGGATAAGCTGTGATATTAGTATTTGCTACTATGCTTTGAAATTGCCTCGGTTCGGTCTTCATTTGGATTCGTTAAGCCGAATATGAACCATGGAACACGCGACATTTGTGCAGCGTTTGCCTGACGCTGGGTCAACATCTATGGTGTTGAGACAGCGTTGGGTAGTCGCTGTACAAACGCCGCGTCTTCACTATGGAAAGGCTACTGTATTTTTTGCTGTCATATCTTGAAAAGCTGAAAGCAAAACTAGTGGAATTTGCGGACAGGGTAGATATGGAGGAGATGACTCATAATGAGTCGCCTTGTCTGGATCTACTCCGTTTCCCGCAAGGCTTTGAAGTTTTTATTTGATACGACTAGGACGCATTCATTGAAAGATTGCGGATGTGTTTTGTTGTCAGCTTTATTTATTTATTCTAAGTGTCTCAGGAGTTAAATTATATCAAATAAGTTCAATCTTATTTGCCTTTGGAAAGCAGTATCGTTTAAAAGTATTATCAAGCTTCCCGGCGGGCGTATGAGGTCGGTGTGACGTCGAGGTGCCGTCATACTGACGTCAGCACGATGTCATTGCGACGTCATATGCCTGCTGGATTGCTTGCTTCTGAAAGGGTATCTTTTTGCTACGAGAAAATGTCCTCCCACAGATAATGTATGTTTCCAAGATATGTTAATCATCAGTTATTACAGTCATGCAAACGATAGTTAGAAATACATGTTTAATAGTAAGTTTCTAGCATGAGTTTATCACTACTACCATCACTATGCTTTTGTAACTGTACTTATTATATGCTCTTCTAGTTGTTTGTATTTACAAAACAGAGTGAATAAATAATTTGAAATTTGGAGTATTAAATGATACTGTCCAGATAATTTCCGTTAATTTTCTTGACTGCCAGCAGAACGACCTTGGCGATGCGGTATTACCATAAAATTCTACAAATTGGGACACCTAAAATAGTCATCGCAATTGTCCTAAAAACGGAAGAATTTGGTTTTATAATGCAGTAATTACCCTAAAAGATGCAGCTGGAATGGCAAACAGCGTAGGCATTGGTCAGACATTGATCTATGCTTGTACTGTTTGCTAAGGCCCATCTGACCGAATATTTAGAATTTTTACGGTAATGGTATATGGATGTTCGGAGTTTTACGACCCTTTCAACAGTAGTTCAGTTATATCGGAGCTTGTGATGAATGGGCGGGAATATATTGAGGATAAGGCAATAGTGGCTAAATGACTGGATTCGAACTCGCGACTTTTGATTAAGAGTCCCAAGCGTCAACTCTTCGGTCAGCATAGCCGGGTGCGGTTCTAATGTGGGTCTCCAGATACGTTTTGCCAAGAAATAACAAGTTGTCTCAGTTATCATTTAATACATTTAACCACTTAATCATGTAGCGCTCAATTAGCCCTAGCAGCAATAATAATAATAATAATGATAATAATAATAAATGCAACAGATATGTCGATTACGAGACCGCTGTACGAGTAGATTGAGGATTCGTGCGTTTGTGCGGTTATGCCAAAACTATGCAGTTTGATTTTATGTAGTTATGTTGTCGGCATTAAGCACGAAAATGAATTTCACTCGCCCAAACCTGGAAAGGGGAGAGAGGAGTGGGTGGATGGGGGAGCACTTTCTTTTATCATTGTTGCCATTGAGGGCGCCTTCATTGCAAGGTTCAGCGATCAAGCGCATCAGCAAAGTGAAAACGTATGATCTAAAAACAACAAGCGTCCAAGCACCACTGTAACTTCCAGCATTTGTATACGCCCATGTGGCGTAGACTGTGTAATGTTTGGTTATATCACGGAAGTACAACCATTAGTTGCCACAATTCAGTTTGACCTCTTATGCTAAGCCGTTCGCATATATGTCGTGAGCGCTGTTCGTATACATGTCGTGTATGGTCATGAGCTGTTCGCATGCATGTCGTGTGCGACCATATGAATAAACGCAGAATAGCAAAAGGTATCGGAAAGTAAACTACTGTTTCGAAAGTACAGATGAATGACAGATTTTAAGTATGGAAGACTGATACTGAAAGCGAAGTGGTGTGAAAAGTGCAAAGACAGGCAATGCAACCCACCAATGGGTTTAAGATACAACTGAAAGCTTTATTTGAGAGTTTTATGGTTGCCGTTGTTGATTTGATGTACCAACTAATAATGGTTGCTTAGCGTAGACCAAGCTTTTTGTGAAAGCTAACCTTGTACTTTAACTAGCTTCCCAGGAGGCACATGACGTCAAAATGACGTTGTACTGACGTCGATGCGACGTTGCCACGTCGCATCAACGTCAGAACGACGTCATTTCAACGTCTTGTGCCCGCTGGGTTTACTTTGTGTTATGGATTAGCCAGTATCAATGCCAGTATGTGTAATCAACCTGGGTTCAGTCCAGTGCTAGTTTGTCACAAATACATGTAATGCTTATCTAAGTCGCCTCTATTCGCACATTAAATAAGCTTGGTTTGTTTGTTGTGCGGTGAGAGACTCTACTAGCACATCGACCGTACATAAACTGTGACCGTACCGGAGGGCCTTGCAAATTGCTTAAGCGTCTTAAGGTAAATGGGTACACTTATTCTGAAAATTGGGACACCTTAAATAATCACTGTAAGTGTCCTAAAAATGAAAGTTTGGTTTTATATTGCAGTTATTACCCTAAAAGATGCAGGTGAAATGGCAAACAGTGTAGGACCTGATCAGAATGCTCTTCAGAGAGCAGTCTGATCTGGTCCTGCACTGTTTGCTTATGCCTATCTGTTTGCATATGCCCTGCACCGTTTGCTTAATTGTAAATATATACATTTTACGGTAAGCAACTCTGTCATTTTCACTTTTGCCTGCCTTTTCATTTCGAATCAACTGGAAAGTGGACAATTTGAAGCAAATTGTTTTCGGGTAGACCTTAATCTAACTTGTCCGCTAGGCTAGCAACAAAAGTTGTTTTTCTTTTGAAAACGGTAGAAAACCACGACGATGTACCCGGTTTTTTCCGTATCCTGTCGTCAAAACGCCAAGGAACTTGATCAGAATCAGACTGGTCATTGTCAGACCTGTCAATGAAAGATTTACGGCCTATCAACAATATTTCACTCCTACCCTCAGCACAGGGCATAAACCAGTCCGCCAATTTTGGTTTCCTGCAGAGACTGTCCGCCATTTTTAGCTTCCGCTGAGACTGTCCGCGAGTTCTTGCTTCCCGCCGAGACTACCGTCCGCGTGATTCTGCTTCCTGCCGAGTCTCGGCAGGAAGCAGAATCACGCAGACAGTCGGCAGGAAGCATAGTTGTCTCGTATAGTTGTCTGTATAGTTGTCTCGGCAGGAAGCAAGATATCGCGGACAGTCTCAGCGGAAGCTTAATATGGCGGATTAATATGGCGGACAGACTCTGTAGGAAGCGAAAATTGGCGTACTGTTTATACCCTGTGCTCAGTAGCTTGTATGTTCTGCAAGGGTCCTTGTAGCAAATCTGTCTCAAGAAGCTGGACTTTTTGACAATATAGACGTGAATTGTATATAATAGTTTTAATTACCAAAAGAGCAGACAAAATTTACGTCTGCAAAAATTTCAAAAATGCTCTGTCCAAGCTGTATCATATTGAGAATTCAAAGCCTAGAGGGCAAACAGTGTAGATCTAGATGCGGCGGCTCATTATGAGCCGCCTCATCAGGATCTACGCTATTTGCAAATTTTGCTGTGTTCGTCACTGGTAGTTAAGAGTTAACATTAGAAGTATTTGAACACGTT
Organism: Candidatus Thiodiazotropha sp.; assembly: GCA_040507035.1. Classification (GTDB taxonomy): domain Bacteria; phylum Pseudomonadota; class Gammaproteobacteria; order Chromatiales; family Chromatiaceae; genus Thiodiazotropha. The sequence goes on along the minus strand of JBEVVR010000121.1, from coordinate 2,239 downwards.
TTGTACATAGAAATGTTTTTTATTTGTGACATTTTAGACGCTATATGCCCTTTTCAGGGTTGAGCGTCAATAAATCATTCATTCATTCATAACAATTAAAAATCGACAATCCCAAGCTAGCGTGCATACATACGCTTTCCGACCTGGAATGGGGTTCCCACATACTTTCGTTTCTCCTTCCGCTGATTCAAGAAAGGCAGTTGTCAGTTACTGGCGAAAGTATGGGCACTGGTACTGGTTAACCGCTTAGGAGGTCTAAGCTTGCCCAGGAATAGTGTGGTTAGGTTAACTGACCGTCCCGACATGACCTTAGCCGTTGAATGGGACGTAAAACAAAACAACAACAAACAACCGACCTGGAAATTAACTGTTGTGTCTAACCGAACTCCCTCTGTATACTCATCACAATTTTATTGGAATCTTTCTACGTATATTATAACTCGCATGATAGCTTTGTGCAAAGTAAAAAGATAAGCAATGATGAGGAGTTACTACAATCAAATCCAATACCCGCTCTCAAAACCAATAGGAAAAGCACACACATCCAGAAATATAACACAAGTTCACGAAGGACAAGCACGGTCAAGTAAATGAGCAGCTCTTTTCCAAACAAGTAGTCATTCAGCAACCTTCTTGCAGCATCAATTTTTATCTACATGTATTTTTTTGTATCAAATCACAACAAAAACAGAGTGGGCAGCAATACAGGTGACCATACCGCCTGGAATTAAAGGGAGACTATCAGTGTTTACGGTGATGATTCATTAATGGGTTAGGAAACTTCATGTTTCAAACCACTACAGAAGCAGACGGTGAGGTTTGGGTTCAGTAAAAGTACTTTAAGCGCCCTTTCCCATCCCCCAAGTATACTGGTCAAAATAAGTTAGGGATCAGACTTTTACCCTGCAATTTCTAGATTTCAAACTGTTGGTATAAAAAGTAATTTCTACCTTCCAGGTCATTCATTTTGCAAGTTTTGTACGCTTAAAGTTTTAAACTGTAGCCGTTGCTTTGACCAAGATGAGGCTGTAAGTCAGACTACCTCTGAAACCAAAGTGCTATGAAATCCCCATAGAGAATTGATAGTGTGTCAGTTTGTTCGGGCATAGCTTTTTAAATGGCGAGAAATTTTAAACTTTTTTTGGTTTGCTGACTTTAAAAATGATTAAATTTAATGACTATTGTAGAATTTGCAAAAAATTTTACGAATTGAAAAAAAATGAAAATTCTGGTGCTTTTGCTTCTTATGGGCGTTTGACCACTTTGATTTTGAGGGTAGTGTGATTTGAAGGACTGCTGCTGTGTTTGAACCAATAGACGCACAGTTTTTAAATTGATTTCATAAGAAAGTCCTATAAAAATGCTAGCTTACCATATAAATCAAAATTTGGATAATTATCGCTAGAACCAAAAATTTCAACCCATATGTTTGATCCCTAACTTAATTTGTCCAGTATACTTTTTTGCTGACCTTTTCAACGCGGTACCTCTGTGGAAGTGCCTTAGTATTTTATTGGTGCTGTGTCCGCTTCTCTATGGCCTTCCTAGGCATGTAGAGCCCGTGATAGCTTTACGCAAACCTTGTGAATATAGCTCAAATTAACCCCTAAAGCGCCAAGAAAAAATGGCAGCAGACGACAGTTTAATTTTTTGGTTTAAAGTTTTCATAGAAAATATGGCTTGATTTTTCTTGTGAATCCTCTGTCTACCTGAGGATTCACATGAAATATCAAGCCATAGTTTCTACAGCAATTAAAAAAAAATCAAAATGTCGTCTGCTAATGTCGTGATTGGCGCTTTAAGGGTTAAGCTTTATGCGTATGTATTCATCCTGTGCATATAGCTTCCATGAAGCTTAATGCGTATTCTCCCTCACTGCGTTCGTCCGAAAATAAATTTTTTCTTTACTAAATTATGGGTAATTAAATGAAAACAAACAAAATTTTCTCATAAGTGGGTCGATGTGACGTTTTATAAGTAGAACTGACATATTGTACAACATAACATGCCACAGCGTAGAGCTAACACAATCATGACAATACATGTACACATTACTTTTCAAATCTTTGTTACAATTTTATAAATTTGTGTTCTACGGTATTCTTTTTAAAACATTACCCAGGAGGAACACAATGTTGAATCAGCCTTGAATCAACGTTGATTCAACGTCATAACGTTGAATCAACGTTGATTCAATCTTGATTCAACCATGTGTGCCAGTGGGTAATGTCTTAGATGT
>JBEVVR010000149.1:0-8541 GCA_040507035.1 Candidatus Thiodiazotropha sp. | reverse complement strand
AAGCAGGTACTTGCTTAATACGGGTAAATTTCAGTACATTTACCTTTTTGTGGCCTGAAGTACCTCTTGCTTAAGACAGATTGCTTGCTTAATACAGGTGGCCGTTAAGACAGGTTGTACTTACATTAGTACTAATTTACGGTGTGTTTTCTTTATGACACTCATAGTGCTCTTTTTGCTTGTATTGTAGGGTATTTTTTATAATGTTCAAATAAGTATTATCAATTTTGTAATGGTAAAATCATTGGTTCGGTGGATCACCTATTTTGTTATTTTTCAAACAGTTTAAAGCTTTGTCTAGACGGGGAAACCTCTGTGGAAACGAAAAGGTGGCAATTAATATTAGATAAAGTATTTGCGTTTACACAGGGCTAAACTTTGTCAAATAAACATGTGCCAAGGTCTCTTTGCCAAATTAATAATTCCTGGTTTATTCAAACGAAAGAGAAGGTGTCACTAGACATGATCTGAGTATTAAACAAATTTTATTGTGGAAATGTACGTTGTCATTGTTTTTGTTCAACAGGTTAGATTTTGGGCAAAGTTTTGCATGTATTTTGACAATGTTTCATGATAGAAAAAAGCTGCAGTGGCGATATTTATTACAATTATTATTAAGAGAGTTTTATTACTAAACATGTAAAGCTTATCGGGATGAAAATTGAAAATCTGGAGGGTTATACGTTTTTACCTTTGATATAAATGGGATGTAATTTCGATTTTCAAGAAACAACAGAAAAATCGAGTTCGGGAAGCATATGTAGTTGAGTGAAACATGGTGTGTCTGGGTCCGCAAAAGACATTGCATCAGACCTCGAGCAATTTCAGCTTGCACCCTGATTAGTGTCACATAATTTGACAATGAAACTTTACCACATATCTGAAGTTACACAGGTCTAGTCTAGTCTAGTCTATCCCATAGGCTTGTTAGGTCGTTGGGACACCAAAGATAACTCGCAACAGGTACTTTTTCTATAATATTTACATTCTTGCTGAAAATTTACTAAAGGCATGCAGTAAATCACTGGAACATAATGTAATTTACATTCCAATCTTTACACTGAGCCAAGCGGCGTTTCATGACTTTCAATGGCGTCAAAATAATCCATGGTTTTCTAAAATCTGATTAGACGAATGTGACGTCACGACGTCATTGACGCTGTGCTACTGTCAGCGGAAAATGCGTGTGAATAGTTTACTTCTTCAATTTTAGCGCTTATATAAGATTTTTCGTCAAAGTTTTGATTGAAACGAATGTAAATATTAGCAATAAGCTTAATTTTTCTGATGTTTATCGATGTGTACACTGCAGGGGGTCACTAGCAGAATTTACATAAACCCCTTGGGGATGCATTTACTTTGCAAGCGGCCCAATGTAGTTTTTACACTACATTGGGTTACTAGAGAAGTTTACATGACCCCCTTCGGGATTCATTCACTTTCCAAGCGACCCAGTGTAGTTTACACTTCGATAAACCTATAGTGGGGCTTTTGTACGGAAGCCTATAAGTGACATTGTGTTTTGTGTAAGGACCTTTTGAGTTTTGTCTTTTAAATTTTGTGTTTTATGTTTTTGTCTTTGGACTTTGCTGTTTTGGTTTGACCCTTTATAGACGTGGGGTTAAGGTTACTTTTAGCCTAAGTAATCTCAACCTTAATTCAATAAGCAATTAAGTCTGCTAACATGAGGATATCATGAAAATGTCTAGAGAGACAGCAATTATAATACAACTTTTTCATTTTAGCATAAAAATCATATATTCCCTTGTTCCCAGACTCCTACACCCTCTATACGTAATCGACTAACCCATACTAAGCACTTGTGTGTTTTGAGTTTTGTGTAATGACTTATGTATTCTGAATTTTAACTTTTGTGTTTTGTGTTCTGACTTTCCTATTTTTTGTATGCAGTTTCTGATGTAAAAAATATTGTTTATTGCTTGTGTTCTTGTGTAAATCTCATCCTTATAACATACGAGATCCTGTAAACACAATTTACTTTATACTATTCCCTTTTGATCGTTTAAAGTTAGGAAACACATTCCAAAATAGGAAACTCAGAACACAAAACACAAAAGTTAAAACTCATAATACATAAGTCATTACACAAAACTCAAAACACACAAATGCCTGGTATGGGTTAGTCAGTTGCGTATAGAGGGTGTAGGAGTCTGTAAACAAGAGAACATATGGTTTTTACTCTAATATAAAAAGTTGTATTATAAGTTTTGTCTCTCTAGTGGTTTTCGTGTTACTGCATGTAAGGAGACTTAATTGTTAAATAATTTATAGATGTGGTTGCGTAGGCCTGAAGTAACCATAGCCCTATGTCTATAATAGGCCGAACCAAGAACAGCAAAGTCTAAACACAAAAACATAAAACACAAAATTTAAAAGACAAAACTCAAAAAGTCCTTACACAAAACACAATGTCACATATAGGATTCCGTACTTTTCCAAGGAAATATTGGTCGTGTGAATGCAGCTTAATCTGCGGAAATATAAAGTACACCAAATTTTTTCCTTGCGATTCCAGAAACGTTTACAATTTCGGGTCTGCATTTGAAATTGTTACTTTGAACCATTAACTCTTTCAGTACCAAAAAGCAGACGACAACATTTACGTCTGCAAAAATTCAAAAAATGTCTTGTCCAAGACATTTCGTATTGAGAATTCAAAAACTGGACGGCAAACAGTGAAGATCTAGATGAGGCGGCTCATTATGAGGCGCCTCATCAGGATCTACGCTGTTTGCAAATTTTGCTAATGGCGTCAAGTACACTGCAAAAGTTGTACATGTGAACACCTGGGAAGAATATTTTATTTTGTACAGCCGTGTAAAATTCATTTTGCTGGCCTACGAGTCTCGTACTCAACCGCCTTCAAACACAACTATCCGCTGAAATTGAAATCAACCGGAGCATTCCAAATAATTGCTTGCCCAGCGAAAACTCTGATCAACCTGCACATACGTGCAGTCTGATCAGTGTCTCCAATGGCCGCATGAAGCTGCTTCGGGTCCTTACCTAGAGAAGACCGGGGTGAGTTTGAGCAAGGAGTAAGTTCGTCCAGATTTCTCAGCTATCGCACTACCTTCAGCAGACATATTCTCTGTCTCATTGGAAACGTTTATGATATTACCTTAATGATAGGCTCCTAAGAAGAAGTAGCTTCATATATATGTCCTCCCATTAGTATTCTGAAGAACCAGATCAAGAACATTTAATGAGGGACGCTCGGTGGAGGTTCTGGGTTATACTGTGAGTCTCAACTAGCACCGCCTCTCGGCGATTCTGTTCAGAGTCACAGTATCTGCCGATCGGAACGTCCACTACCTATTTGGAGCTATCAATACATCTATAATTTGTATTAGTTATTAAACGTCTAATAGTGAAATTTACATGTTTCTATCGGTCATACCGTCGCTATGTATATTGTAACTGTGTTTTCTTTAAATGCTTCTCTTGTAGTTTACATTTGTAAAACAATGTGTATATCTGGATTGATTTGAATTCAGTTCGAGTAGCCCAATAATTCTTTATTTTATTTGTTTATTTATTTATTTTTTTTTTCAAATTATGTCCAACCTTCGTTGTTCTGACACATATTGTGTATACTCGTATTATACTCATTAACATGAATAGACACATCAAACCTATGCCTTTTTGTTATTGTGAGTGACAAAGCCGCACTGTTTGCAAGTTTTACAAAAAGGTTATTGTCAGCACGATGTTCTTTTTTTGCAGGATGAATTGGACCGCATTGCAGAGATATGGAACAGCCACACCATTAGGCCATCGGCCAACCATAACGTACCTCACGGACGACCAAATGTAATGTATTATGTTCCTTCACTGTGGCAGGCTGAAGATCGACGGTGTAACGTGAGCATGGCAGATTTTGATGCATGCTGTCAAAGAGCAATATTTCGTTCCCCAGTACCATGCGATGAAGATGTGTACCAGCTGTGTGTGAGCATTATGAGACGAGATCGCTTAAGCCCATCGAGTGATTTATCAGCATGCGTGGAGTTGTATCTTCATCTTCGGCGTGACATTAAAGCCGTGTTGTAAAATTACATCAGTGTGTCTGAATTGAAATTCACAGCCTATGATTTCGGGATATACTATAAGAGCTTCGGTATTCTAAAGTTTTAAACACTGGTAGCCACGCTTATATCCACCTAACTTTGACAAAAAACTGTAAGGCACCAGAAATGTATGAGAAAGATAACGTAGTTTAAAGGATGGTATCAAGGACATCTTTTGGCATCTATTCCAAAGGCCGCTATGAACTGTGGCGCTATTTGCAAAACGTTAACACAAAAAGCAAGAATAAATTCTAAATGTTTAACTGTCTTAACTGTTTTTGGTAAATATTTTGTTAATGAAACTAAACGAAACATGCAGTATTCTTATTAAATGTTGTTACTATATTAACAAGGCTTGATATGGCTTTGCATTGACATTAAACGTATATACAAAAAGTTCAAATGTTGTTTTTGACTTTGAAAAAGCGAAATGCACAAAACACTAGTGTTTAATGTTAGCACACCATAATTTATTAAAGTTCAGGGCCCAAAATTACAATCGTTCCTAAAAATTAAGGTTTAAAGGTCGAATTTATACTTAGACTGACACCCATAATAATTTTGAAATTTTAAATTTGTAATCCCGTTTGGGATATACTCAGACGATTAAACACAAAGCCTATTTCCAAAAATGCTTATTAAATGCTAGCTTTTATGACACAAATTTCTTTCCCTTAAAGTTAAGGTGTCTGTCAGAGAGTGTTTTTCCTCCTTCCCCCCCGGAAAAATGACGACGTAGGAAGGACGACTATATAGGCCTATACATGTATATAGCGGATTGTCCGGACCTCATTGAGCCACTTTAAACTCGGTTATGACTGGCGAGGGAGCAAATTTTACCATGTTGCGTATATTCCTGTAATGGTATTACCAGGGGGAAAAGGCACTATGGAGGGGAAAACGGCTATGCAAAAACATGTAGATTTTCCCGGGGGAAAATGGCTATATATTCACATTTTCGTGGAGGGGGGGGTTCTACTGGGGGTGGGGGGAGGGGAAGCTACTCTCTGACATGATTGTAAATTTGGGCCCAGGAATATATCTACCTGACGGTGTTTGTGTCAAGAGACTCTCCTCTTCGAATCGGAGAAGTGACGGACAGACAGACTGGGCGCCAGGAGTGTGCAAATATGGATTCGTTCCGCTGAGCCTCCTTGAGAACATCGTTATTAGAATGTAAAAAAAGCAAGATAAGCGCTGAGCCACTAGGGGGCATCATTAGATAACTGAACAAGACAAGCGAAGGCACTGATCAGCCTGCATATTCAAAGAGCCTAATCATAGTAACATATATATACAGTCTGCGAATCCAAGGGAATCTCAAAGTGAAAACTAAAGTCTCAGAATTTATTGAGCATGTTGTGAAACGTTGCAATTGGCTCATTTTCATCATGATATGTCTATAACATTACTTTTGATCTTGACTACCTAAAATGCAGGGTCAGGCTCATGGATGGGATTTAGCCATTTGTTGTATAATTTTGGGTTATAGAATGGAGCCTAATGATACCTGACTAGGTTTATATATAAATGTTGCTGCTGACAAAAGGTTAGGAACTCAATTGTGTATATGTATAACATCTGCAGATTAGTTTTGTGTTTAAGTATGCTTTCATTAGGTGGTGGCATTAGTAGGGAAATATGTGAGCCCCTGCTCACTCACTTGTTCTAGTTTAGGATAATTACTACAATGCTCTAAATGAGACCGGCCAACAAAGATAATTTAGGGCTATTTTTCATTGTTTTCCCATACAAACATACGCTGTGATCCCTCATTTGAACCATCTTGCTGATACAGGGTCAAATGAGTGACCGTTATAATATATTTATTCAGAAATAAGAAAAATATCTCAGAATTATCCTCGAAAACTCACCTTATCTGGAGCTCAGATTATTTCCTTAGTTGCCCTTTATACTGAAATACCTTCAGAGAAGCAAAGAGTAAATCACAAAAGTTGTCTCCCTTTGAATACAATGGCAGAAAAACATGCCTTTAAAATAATAAGACACTGCTCAAGGCAAAATAGGGATAACTGAGATAGTTTAGGGATCATTTTCCTTCTTTTCACATAAAAATTTTTATTGCGACTCCTCATTAGTTCCATCTTTTTTCGACGGTTCTAATGAGAGGTCACAGCATATGTTTTCATTGAGAAGTATGAATAATATTCCTCTTACCCCCTGGATATGTGGATAAATAATGAAACTGCTTTCGCTCTGACAGATTAACCGTCGACCGAAAACAGTCTGTGCGGGCCGTACATAGCTGCAATAGCTGGGTGTGTCTTAGTGTTGGTTATTATTCCCCACCGAAGGCGGAGGGATATAGTTTTCTCCATGTCCGTCCGTCCGTCTGTCCGTCCGTCCGCCCGTCCGTCTGGAGCCATAACTAAGTAACCACTCTCCGGCGACCCATTACTACTTTTCGGTACCAGCACATCCTAATCTGTGACCATGTAATATCCTACAATAACCTCCCGGCACATCCTCCCGGCGACCCTGTAGTCCTTTACTGTACCAATGCATCCTCCTCCTGGACTCTGCAGCAGTCTCCTGTACCAACACATCAGCCTCGGTGCCCCAGTTACCGTTTGCTTAACATGTTACTACCGTAATTCTCCTACATCTTCGGACAGACAGGCCTATGTAACCAGTGCAGTCTCAGAAGAGACCAGGGGTCTTCACGGTTTGCCATCCTTTTTGCATTTTCTTAACACATTCTGGTATGGAAAAACCTCATCATCCACTTTTTTAATTATTATAGTAATGTGTCTGGGAGCCCAAATTTTTAGAATATTTACGATAACTGTTTCTTTTTAAACATTTGTTAGCACAATAAATATATACAAACTTGGTTTGGAATATGGTACTTGAAGACTAGCTGGATTGAACAGAAAATAAACACCAGTAATCAAACTCAAAATTATCCTTTAATCACAGTTAAGACTTTGCTGAAGGCTTACTGGCTTTCTAAAACTGAGGCTCTTCTTCTGGTGAAAAGCAAACGCAAGATATTCCATAAGTCATGATGTGGGAACTGAAACTATTCATTTCAGTTCTCGGCTATAGTGCACTTGTCAATGTTTAGTTCTCAGCCATAATGCACTTAAGAAATAAATTTCATTTTTCCGCTGTTCATGGAAGTATACACACAATGGGCCATGTGCAAAGTAAGTGACGCCCGAAGGCACATGAGCCCAAAAAATGAAATATGTCTCTTATAATTACGTTTAATATTTAAATTATCTTGAGCATCACTTTCCAGTTTTAAGAGCAACATTTCAATATGCGACGAAAGCGGCTGTCACTAACCAACAGGTGAGTCACTTACGTTACACGGCCGTCACCATGACGTGACGTCAAATAGAATATATAGCGGCCAACGGTGTCGTTTTGGTTACATCTGACGTTGCGTACCAACGACGTCGTGTGACCGACTGTTACTCATGGAAGTATGAACACCGTTTCTCTGAAACAAGTTCATACTAGAGCAAGTGAGCAGGGGCTCACGTATACCCCCAGCCAGCGCCACCGCCTACAGGAACTGAACCTTAAATGCCCATGCCCAAATATCAATGGGTTCCATCTCAAGATTTCATACTAAGCAAGACAATACAAACTTAAAGTTCACTTTTAACACAAGAGGTATATAAATTTCAAAGTCTGTGACCTTGAGCTACACTCAGCAGTAGCAGCCAGATGATGCCAACAAAACTGTTTCAACCTTGCAGATAACCTAGTGGCACATCAAAAGGTTCTATTCAAATATATTGAGAATATAAGCAAACAGATACAACTTAATACAAAACTTAACACAAATGTTATATAAATTCCTAAGTCTGAGACCTTGACCTTAGGCCTGCAGCAGCATCCAGGTGATGCAAACTGATCAGTATCCACCTTGTAGTAACATTAAGCACATATCAACATGTTCCAGTAAAGGCTTTCAGGAAAAAGTGCAAAAGCAAAAAACCTAACATAAAACTTTAATGCAACTGTTATACAAATTTCTAAGTCCGTGACCTTGACCTTTGGCCAGTAGCAGCATCAAGGTGATGCACACTGATCAGTATCCATCCTATGGCAATACTTAGCAATTATGAAGAAGCTCTGGATAACAGAAGCGAAAGAAAAAAAATTACAGAAAAACTTAAACGCAAAGGTTAACTTAAACGAACGAACGACGACGAATGAACAGATGGACGAACGGACGGCAAGACAAAAACTATATAGCCCTCGACATACTTCGTATGCCAGGGGTATAATAACGAACTAAAAGAAAATGTAATTATTTGTTAATAATTACATTCCCTTTGATTTCCTTAGATGAACCTTTTTCGGAGAAACAGTGTTCATTATAGAAATGAATTTCCTTTTTTGGGATTTTATCGATGTGTAAACGCCGGCGAATCACTCACAAACTGAATAAAGCCCGAAGGGCTTTATGTTA
>JBEVVR010000171.1:0-8656 GCA_040507035.1 Candidatus Thiodiazotropha sp. | reverse complement strand
TATGATCCGAGCTAGGCTCGAACCACAGCGGTGAGATGATCGAATGATTAAGTGCGCTGAAGTCAGCGACCTTAACCACTCGGCCACGGGGTCCGCCTAAAGGATTGTTCTTAGTAAGCTAATTGACATTGATCGTATGTCAGCAATATGATCCAAACAGGTTTGTTTTAGAGCAGTCATTTGAACGCCCCATGCCAGTCCGATCATCGGACTGGCATTGAACGTCTAGCATAAAGGATTGCTCTTAAATATAACTGACCTCGACAGCTCAGTGGGTTATGCGCTGGCCTACTGATCTAGCGGTCCCGGGTTCGATTCCCGCTGGAGGCCGAAATCTTTCCAACTGTAAACGGGTTTCCAACATACTTTCCTTTCTCCTCCCGCTGATTCAAGAAGGGCAGTTGTCAGTTACTGGCGAAAGTTTGTGCACTGGTACTGATTTTAAAACCGCTTAGAAGGTCTAAGCTTGCCCAGGAATAGTGTGGTTAGGTTAACTGACCGTCCCGACATGACCTTAGCTGTTGAATGGGACGTAAAACAACAAAACAACATAAACAACAATAATATTTATCCTTACAATTGTTCCCATTTTAATATTTATGAGGACATACGCTATGCTACTGACCGAATGAAATCTAGGGCCTTTATGAAACTTGGCATGACCAGTAAACCTACAGTCAAAGTAATTCCTCATTTCCCCAAGCTTTTGAGATCAGGCATTCTCAGCTATAGTTTATGCTCTTGTTTTAGCATCATTATATCTGAACAAAGCGGTCTATGAAATCTTACACTCAGATTCAGAGCAGTGCTTCTGTGTCTCGAAACTAAGATGGAAAATATAACAGCATGACCAGAGGAACTATCACTTGTTTTCAGTGACAATGTAGCGATACAAGTTGTGATATTAACTTGTAAATAATGATAAATCTCGTTTACTTTTACGCTTATATATTTATGAATTATACCTTAAATATTTCAGGTACAGTCACAACAATCCAATATAAAAGGCATAACCGCAATAAAGGAAACATCAATAGCTAAGGACGTAATGGTAATGTATATATATTTTGCGAAGGCCCAATCTAAAAAAGTTTACATGTGGCTGAACATAATAAATGACATTTGAATATGGAGTCTGATATCTCAAAAAAAAAAAGAAAACATATGGAAGCTCAAAAATGTACAAATATAGAGTAAACATTGGCATTCTTTGTTTGTAGACTGGAATACGTTCTGAAAAGTAAGATCCTTTGGAAGCATGGAACACACCAAAGAACAGAAAATAGTAGACTCGGTTTTATTGAGTCTGTTCATTGTGCAACACCAGCAACGCCCCCTAGCACCGGCTTAAGCGGAACTCTATTTTCAAAATTACTCAAATGAACTCAATGATCCCAAAGGACCAGAAAATATAATCTGCACTATGATGATGTACGGGGAGACGTTTTACGGCCGCCACACGGCACAAACACCAGCTGCAGTGAAGGTAAATATGTTCTAAAAAGTAAGACCCTTTGGAAGCAAGGAACATGTCAAAGAACAGAAAAAAGCAGACTCGGTTTTATTGAGTCTGTTCATGACTAGTACTGTACAAAAGCTGCATTCCCTGATGCATAAGACGCAAGGCTAACTAAAGTTTTTGTCCAATTAAAGTTTTGAATCGGTAGCAATGGCTTTGCTATTTATCAGTTTTGTATCTAAGGAGTAAGATAGGGAGCTTTAAGAGCTCTGAAAGGGTAAAGATATTTTGCCGAATATTTCAAAATTTGCCTTATTTATGAAAAGGTGTCAGGTTTTGTAGAAGTCAATAAGAAGAAAAAAAAAAACAAATTTCACTATTGAATTTAGTCCACTGTCAATGATTGTATTTTTTTCTTGAAAAAAACTTACTATCATATCAGCTTTATCATTTATAAATACAAATAACAGTATAACTTCACGGAAGTATGTAGCTTTACAATACCCTGCATATTCATCAAAAGCCTGCTGTATCTGTGGCAGCGACATATTAAAAAAAACATAAAAGAATTCCAAATTACTGCTCACATGAACAATAGATTCTAACACACTTGTTTTGGTAGACAGATAGAATGTTAAAGTTTAATAAAATGCAGTGTCTTCAGGATAAGAGAAAGCTTTCCAGTCACATACTAATCAGTCGAGCTGTATACTGCATTTGCAGCGATTATTATTAGGCATCTTTATGCTTTGGAGACTAAGGATTAAAATGCTTGCAAGGTAATGGCAATAATAGGCATTGAGAGCCTTACGATCTTTTTTTACAATACAATATGTTCTGGCAATGGTTACGTCAGATTAATAGTAAAACTATTCGATTAAGGTTCGATAGTATCTGATACCAGTTTGACGAAAATATAATGGTATATGAAAAACAAAAATCTTGTATCGTTATGTGAATGTTGTGAATGTATTTCGTTTTAGGAATCCAGTGTGCCTGCCACAGATCCAGAATTCGAAATAGGCGATCGTGTTTGGGCTAGATACGGAGATTATAAGTATCCGGCGACAATAACAGACAAAACAGACAAAAGTAAGTTTATGCCACACGAATGTATAATCAGTTACAATTTCTCTTCCCATGGGAGCTGTGTATCACACATTACAAATGGCTCCACGACTTAACGAAAAAAAAAAAAAACGAAACAGAAAAAAAGTAAATAAAAAATAAATGAATAAATAAGAAATAAACTGCATTTGAACAGTACAGTAGAAACAATTCTTTTGAGATAGGTGGCTAAAAATCAAACGTTTCTTAGTAGAACCAACAAACTTCGATTATAAGCAGATGAAAGTGAGTGTATTTAATCAGAAGTGATGCATGTGCTTGGCATAGTCGGTTATAAAATTACTGGGTGTTCAGACGAGGAGGGGTGGGCAACGATAACCCTTAAACATGCTTATAAACTCTTTATAATATAAAGACGAGAGTATGATTTTTGTTAAAGTAACAGGAAGTATTTTGCCGCAAGCTGTTTTAAAGGGGCATATATGCTTTTTTATTTATTTTTTGTGGGGTATCTCATTAGAATTTCCATTCGAGGGGTTTTCAAATAGAATCCACGTGATTAGGAAAAGATAAACACACAAACACATTTACACACACTTACACACTTACAATTTATATCCGTGCAAGCCATTAATATTTGTCGCAATGAAATACGATTGAACCTACTGTAAAGATCGAACTTTAATGTACAGGAAGAATTGTACATCCTTGCCTCTTTTGGCCACATCTTAAAATAAAAATAAGTGAGTATACATAAAAGATAAGTGTAGGATTACTTTTATGACAATAGTATACAAGTCATGCAGTTGCTTGATCCGATCTTTCCTCTACAAGACATGAACAAGCAGAATACCTTCCGTATGGAAAAAATGATTAGTTCTCAATTATTGATATTCATGTTGAAAACTGACAGTATATACAGCTCACACAGATGGCAATTCCGACTTAAGTTGTCTTACACTTTAATGATCATCAAATTTGTAAAATATTTATTTGATGCCAAGTACATCTTTATCTTAAGAATACAAAAACGTTTAATTAGTGCGTTATATTTCTGTTTTTTTTTTCTGATTTTGCAGCTTATAGTGTCATATTTGACGACCACAAGAAGAAAAGTTTTCAAAGAATGGCCATAAACAACAAACTCGTCAGACTCACCGACGAAAACTTAAAAGAGGGAGAGTAAAAAGGATTTCCTCAGTTGAATACCTCAGGGTTATAAACCTTTATCTGTCTATGACATTCCCTGAATGGTTCGTTATGTTGCCCTATCAGCTGATGTTTTTTGTGAGAAGCTTAAAAGTTCTTTTCACATGTCATTTGTATAAAAATCATGTGTCACCGTATGTGACCTGACATGTTAACCTACTAAACACATTTTTGTGTTGTTCTAGTCTGTCTAAGAGCTCTCCAATTCGGAAATTGCGGTTTATGCATCTTGAGATATTGACCAATAGCCGACATTTTTTATGAGAAGCTGAAAAAAATCTTTTTCTTTCTTTTATTATTTATTTATCTAATACATGTGTATAGAAATATGTCACCGATATATGCACTGAAATGTTAAGCGTTATGATTAAAATTTTGTTCTGTTCTCTTATCCGTTCTGTCCATGGAAAATGTGACATGTGTGTAGAAAGTATCGTTGGACTAACAGCGACAGTGTGATGCAATTGATTAGAAAACACTTAACCTACATGGTAGTCTTAGTAAGAAATACCAAGTCGGATAAGGTGCAATATCTAGATGTGTAATGCAAATTCAGGATACAAATGTGATATATTGCACACCTAGCAGATTCTGATAAAACGCCTAAGCTGTAGCAGCATGGATATGATCTACACTGTTTGTCCTGACGTTTATGTTAAAATATCTTAGATTAATAAAGCGATAAAACAGTTCATTCGTAATTAACTGCATCAGCCAGAGCCAGGCATTTTGCAAACACTGTAGATCCAGATCATATGCTCACAGGAGTGTCTTATCAGAATGTTTATTGCTCACCTAGCTATTAGAGTTAACTAAGGCAAATTTTCACAGTCAGTTATGTAAGTGTTTGGCAAGTAAGATTTCATGAGAGGAACAGTGTGTAAACTTTGCAGCATCTAATCAAACTGTTCTACCTTAGACATTCCTTCTGTCATTCCATGTAAGCAGAGTAAAAATATTGGCATTTTACTACTTAGAACTAGAACATGGCACAGTCTGTTTGCAAACATTGTAAATTCTGTCAAGTCTACTTCATCAGCGCAGTCCATTTAAGATTTACGATATATATTTTTGACATTTGTAGCAGAAAGGAAATGGTTATTTTGAACAACATTGATTACACTGATCAGACACAGTTAAACATTAAAATAAATCTAACCGAATTAATTGCAGTTTGTTCATGTCACGGAAGAGTGTTGAACAGTAAAGAAACATTTCTTAAAATAGAAATTGCATTACGACAGAAGCGAAAATGTTTTGTCTGAATTTTGGATAAAATCTTTTGCAACGAATTGTGCTGAATTTGCTCTTGTTCTATAACTTTTGTTATTTTTGTTTTAAGTTATTTCTCATTTTGATTTTCATATTTATATTAACATATATTAATACAGAGTATGATTTCTTGGAAAGCTAGTTGCAGAAAATTCAGAGAAATAGCAGTATATTTTTTGAATGTCGCCCTTCATGATAGAATAATGACATTTTATTTCACATATTGTTTGCCTTTTGGACATGGCTTTATCACAAAAATTCAGTATGTCTGAAATTGATTTATCAAAGGAATATGTTTTGATCTAGGGGTTTCTGCTAACAAACTCTTTGATACTTAACAATGAATTAACTGAAAATATTGCATAAACGAATATTTACCTTTGCTGTATAATATTTATCTTCAGACTTAAACAAACTGATTTTACTGATTACAGAAACATGAATGCTGAAGAATGACAACTAATGCGGGTTCATAGTGAATTTAGCAAACTGCATCTTCAGTAGTCTTATCTGGGTTTAACTCCCTATATCGTATATATACAGTTACTGTGCATAAATGAATTTCTTCTGTAACTTGAAATGGCTTTGTCTTTTTTTCAAATCAAGAGTACAATGGTATATGACGAACCCACGCTATAAGTTGTCCGTGGAGTATATCTTATATTTGCCCTATTATACCGGCACATGTCTTGGAAGTAAAATTGGGCTTCGTTTCCTTGGATAATTTGCTCAATTTTCGTAAGAGTCCTGTGAAACACAATTAAAGAAAAGGCTTCTTCAAATATAAATATTATAGACCACGATATCAATTAAATCATTCGTTATTACTTTATTTTTTAATTTTTGACCACATTGTGGGAAAATCATAATTAATGTCATATACTCGAATTTAAACAGTTATATTTTGTCAAAAAATTTGAACAATGCCTTTCTTTTTGACAATTGCTAGTTCAGCACTGTAACTGCTACAGTCTTTTGAGAATTCGATTTAATACGTGACTGAATCAAAATGCATGGTAAGACAGCGTCTTTCTTTCTACTGGATTTACGATAAAATTTTCATTAATGTTTCTGATAGTCGACATCAATCGTACAGTATTTTGTATTATATGGGCTATTGGGTGTTCTTTTATGTTTTACCTATGTATGTTCAGTATGTAGATGTCAGTGTGTTATAACTCTGATGTAAACAAATACCTGAAAGTGCTTAGTCATATTCACAAAGTTACTTACTATCCGGGTCGAGAGCCGGAACATCCTGTTTTAGAAACTGAATTGACCGCCAAAGATGGTGGATAGGTCAGGTGCTGCGAATTATCGAGTTTTCTGATAATATGTCGTTCGCATCAGTCAAACGAGCCATATCAGCGATTGAAAAACATATTTCTCCATATAAAAACAGGCAGTGATATAGAGAATATATACACATTCGGTGGTACCGCATACTTTCAAATTACATGTACTTATTGAGTAGTTTAATTTTTTCTGTGGTGACTCATATGATTTTTTTTAAATTCATATCAAATACCATTTATATTCCTTTATTAAATCTACAAAATACGAAGCAAATATTTTGGCCCCAGAATCCAAAAAGCAAGTTTTAATTTTACAGCTGTTTTTATAAAAAAAAATCAGTTTTGTAAGCCAAATAATTTGCTTTTGTCACCTGAAGTTAATCTCTTGGTCAACACAAATTATATAGTTAAAGTTTGTTCCGATGGCAGATAGTAGGTGCACTACTAATAAAAATGAATACCTCACAAAACCTAGCAAAGAGATTTTAACACGGTTTTTGAGGGGTCTGATACTGAACTGAACATCATATGTCACAGAAATGTTAAAAAAATGGTAATGACATTTCAAGGGAAAGTCAAGAAAAATATCTGAGTCACACCGCAAAAAAATACTTGAACATATACCAGTAAGTGTAAAATTTTCACCAAGTGGTTACCCTTTTCATATGGGGAAAGTACTTTTGTTTGCCGTGTGGCTACTATGACATGCATACGATATAAAGTCATGAACAATCGAATAAAGGAAGCCTCTTCCTATCCTGCGTAAAGCCATGTACCATCTTAAGTAGTCTGTTGCGTGTCATAAAAACGAATGTACCAAATCCCGATCCAAACAATACATTTGGGCAATGATTTTGTATTCTGTTTTACGCTAGAGAATTTTGTTAGAATATTGAGAGAGAGAGAGAGAGAGAGATAGGGAGAAGTAAAGAAGATCCTACTGCAATTCAAAATTAAGTCATAATGTTCCTAAGTTTCGTTTTCATATGACCCAGATGTTGCACGTATGTACCTGGTTGTGCTAAGCCAACTCAGTCGAGTGAACCTATCCGACGGGTCGTTCCGAGATAACAAGAGTAACATTGTTCCATGAAACTCCTTCTTTTGGGGGCGCGTAGTGGCATGGTTGCTTGATCAGTTGACTCTGAATAGCCAGGCGGAGTTGTTGAATGCTGAGAGGTTTTGATTTCCAGTAGGTACATCTTTATTTCTCAGTTATATATATATATATCGACAGAGAAATGCACGATGCAGGGAATTAGGAGGGCAATTTCCACTTATATATATATTTGTGTGTGCGTATGTGTGTGCGTGTGTATGATTGTAGTTTCAATTCAAGGTAGTTCCTAGCATAACGTGTTTTGTGGTACACTATGCCTAAATATACTGGTGAAAGTTTTATCCAAATTTTGGATAATATTTGTCAGTGAGCTATCGCATTTTATTATCAGAAGTGATGTAAAATTTGTTTATCCAAAGTTTGGTTATAGGTTTTGGCAGTGTGTTTGGGAATAGGAAAGCTTAGGCATAGCGCTTTCTTTGTCCCTCTTAGTTTGATTTTATCCAAATTTTGGATAAGATGATTTGTTTATCACAAATCTGCGTATAGCAGTACTTTACTCAATTCTGAAAAAGTAGACTGAAGCCCAAGAACTATTTTATCCAAATTTTGGATAAAATTCATGATCAGTTGAAGAAAGAATTTCTGATCTAGGTTTGAAAGATTCAATTCAAAATCTTCTTATCCAAATTTAGGATAAGAGTTATTAGCTGTGTGATTTTGCATAGTGTAGCCTAAAGTAGAATTATTTCTCGGTCACATCTGGTTTGGTTTTATCCAAATTTTGGATAAAATGATATATTATTTCTAAGCTGCATATGAGCAGTATTTTATTTAACTTTGGGTAAGCTGATTGATGTACACATTTAAATGTCAAATTTGAATACAGAAGTTTGCTGTCCTGGTCTTGAATGGTTAAATGAAAATCTTCTTATCCAAATTTTGGATAAAGTAGTTAGAAGTGTGATTAGGCATAGTGCAGCCTAAGGCAGAATTATTTCTCTGTCATAGCCGGATTTGTTTATCCAAATTTCGGATAAACTTCTATATGTATTACTGTATATTCGTTGTACTGTATTACATTTATGTTTCTTCATTCAAATTTGAATAAAGTTGTTTATGCATAGTCTTTAAACTTTATATTAAATATATTTCGCAAAATTCTACAGCTTTTTTCTTTATCCAAAATCATATGGCCAGTTTGAGCAAATGGATTTGCTCAAACGTAAATGGACACAGTTTGCTACTGACTGACAAAGATCGCACTACTCGTAATTTTTGGATGAAGTGTAG
>JBEVVR010000147.1:0-8708 GCA_040507035.1 Candidatus Thiodiazotropha sp. | reverse complement strand
AAGATCAACGAGCGCTTGAAAGTGACAGACAAACCCTCACCGCCGGCAGTTCTGAAAAAGCGCCTGAAGAACCTGATCGATGAGTTTTGACTTTATCGATTATTCCACTTTAGTCCATCATTGCCACCATGCTGTCGATCTTTTCATCCAGTAACGACTTTTTCACCAAGACAATAAATATACCCGTTCTCGGGGTATTGGCCGGATTGAGGATGCAGAGTACTCAGGGATGAATATACTCATACTGATGCATGCTGGACCCATCAGCTGTAAAGTGTTAACGTATTGTTTTATCGGTATTTTTAAACTCACTGTTCAGTTTGTATTCACAAGTCCCAGCATTCGGTATCTGGGTGAAAGGAGACGCGATTGCCTCACCAATTCGTTCTTGTTACTCTCCTGATCATAGGCATAGTACATGTAATCCAAACTGTGCTGCCGCATATGAAGCGGGCCGGCAGGGATGGCGATTACGGTCGATGGACCGTATTCGTAATTCAGGGATTGATTTTGTTGGCTCTGGCATCGTCGATTTTCGAATATCTGGTTTGGGAGCGTGAGATCTGGTTGGTTTGGCAGATATTGGGTTTTTGTCTGATTGTCGGCAAGATCATTTTAAAACGGCAGTGTCTGGCACTATTGGGTGGTTTTTATAGTCTCTATATCGAAGTGCTTCCGCAACAGAAGCTTGTGACAGGCGGTCCCTACGCTGTTGTTCGTCACCCATGCTTTTTATCGAGCATACTGGAAGTGTTTGCTATATGTCTGGTGGCAAATGCCTGGTTGACCATGCTGGTATTTGGGCCTCTGATAACAGCACTATACAATGTTCGGGCTCGCATGGAAGAGAGGATCTTGTTATCGTTTTTCGGTGAGGAGTATCGGTATTATCAGTCAAAGGTGCCTGCATTGATGCCTTGTGTAAAATGTATCTTCTCACGTAACCGTTCTCAGCAGGAGAGGGGAGCATTGTCAACGACTTGCATGACTAGAGACGATTCCAGATGATGCCGATTATCACAAATTGAGCAAGGAGTCTGTGATGATAATTCGTAATTTCAAGCTATTGCTTGGGATATTGACCCTGGTCCTTTTTGTTACAGGATGCGGCAAGGTATCCGAAGAGGAATCGAGGGTGACACTCGGCCAGGGAATGGGGGTGCTGAACGCCCCTATTTTTGTTACTAACGAAAAGAACTTTTGGGAGTCGCAGTCACTTCAGGTGGATGTGCGTCCGTTCGTGGCCGGAAGGCTTGCCCTGGATAGTCTAATTGCCGGGGATATCGATATTGCGACCATAGGTGATACTCCAGTCGTTTATGGTCTTTTTAAACATCCTAATCTACGGATTATTGCCACGGTTATGGAGTCGAATCGTGATGAAAAGGTCATTGCCAGGCGGGATGCGGGTATCGACTCGCCGGGCGATCTCAAAGGCAAGCGGATCGGTGTTTTTTTCGGCACAGCCGGAGAGTATTATGCCATCCGTTTCATTGAGGCCCAAGGTCTGTCCAGGGAAGACGTCTCATTTATTAACATAAAAGCCCCAGACATGGTTGCAGCGCTCAGCAACGGCAGTATCGATGCCTATGTGTCCTGGGAACCGCATGTGCAGAATGGGCTGAGAGCGCTGGGTGAAAATGCGGTGGTATTTTTGAATTCGGATATCTATACGGAAACTTGGAATCTGGTTACCACTGCAGAGTTTTTCAACAACAATCCTGAAGCCGTGAGGCGTGTCCTCAGGGCTGTGGTGCGCGGTGTAGAATACACCAATGCCAATCGAAAAGAGGCAATAGATATAACCGAGAAGCAGCTTGGCCTTAGTCGGGATGTACTTGAAAATATCTGGGATGATTACGATTTTAAGGTTGTGCTGAGCGAAAATCTGGTTGCTACCCTGAGGAACCAGGGGGAGTGGATACAGGCCTCTAGCGACTTGTCAAAAGGTAAATCCCTTCCCGATTATCGTCAGGTCATTATCGATCAACCGCTTAGGGAGATTTTACCTGTGGCCGTGTCTATCCCTTAGGGGTCTATGCCGACTATTTAGCCATGCGTCAATTCGCTTTAAGGTCATCTGGAATTATCATCCTGTTGATACTTTGGGAGCTGGTATCCCGTACCAATCTCATCGATCCCGGATTGTTTCCGCCCCCATCTCAAGTTATTTCGGCCTTGGTGAGTCTGACACTTTCCGGTCAATTGCCCAAGGATGTTTTTGCCAGTGTCTTGAGGGCGGTTGCAGGTTTTATTCTCGGTTCAATGGCTGGTCTCTTCGTGGGTGCTGTCAGCGGTCGAATCAGAGCGTTTGATGCGGTACTTACTCCTGTTGTTCAGGTGTTGCGCCCGATCCCGGTTATAGCGCTTGTGCCCTTGGCCATAGTCTGGTTTGGATTGGGGGAAACTTCAAAGATATTTCTGGTCTTTTGGGGTGTCTTTTTTCCTGTTTGGGTGAGCAGTTATCTTGGTATATCACGTGTCGATAAAAACTATATCTGGGCGGCTCGAAGTATTGGTGTCCGCAGAGAGAAACTATGGTTGCAGGTAATTCTTCCAGCTGCACTGCCGACCATCATAACTGGATTGCGCACCAGTATCAGTCTTGCTTTTATTGTATTGGTGGCGGCGGAAATGGCGGGCTCATACCTGGGCGTCGGCTATCGCATATCCGCTTATCATTTGGTGTTTCAGATCGATAAAATGATGGGTTATATTGTCTTGATGGGGGCCTTGGGCTTTATTGCTGACCGAACTTTTGCTTACCTGGTCAATCGTACCCTTCCTTGGTATCAACTCTCTGTTAATCAGGATTAACCATGGCCGGCCATGTCGTTGTTGAAAATCTTGGAGTTTCTTTTACTGGTAAGGATAAGACAATATGGGCGGTTAAAGATGTCAGCCTGGAGGTCAAGTCCAGAGAGTTTGTCTCCCTTGTCGGCGTCAGTGGTTGTGGAAAGTCGACAGTAATCAACAGTATTGCCGGATTCGTCCCGCCCACGGTTGGTGATGTCACTGTCGACAATCAGCCAATCACCGAACCGAACTCAAGGCGAGGCGTTGTGTTTCAGTCTTTCGTCTTGTTTCCCTGGAAAACGGTGCGTGAAAACATCGCTTTTGGTCCACACTCCAGAGGTGTGGATGAGAAGGTTATTACGCAGTCTGTTGATCAATACCTCAAGCTTATGGGTTTGATGAATTTTGCTGATCACTACCCACAGCAACTCTCAGGCGGTATGCGGCAACGTGTCGCATTGGCCCGGGTCCTGATCAATGATCCAGATGTTTTATTGATGGATGAGCCGTTCGGTGCGCTTGATGCCCAGACCCGGATTTTTATGCAGGAGGTGGTTTTGAATTTGTGGGAAAGCACACACAAGAGTGTTTTGTTTGTGACCCATGATATTGATGAGGCGGTATTTCTGTCTGATAGAGTATACGTAATGACGGCTGCGCCTGGATCCATTAAGAGCGTATACGATATTGAACTTGAAAGGCCAAGGGGTGCTGAAATACGTTTGGATCCTAAGTTTCTGGATTACAAACGGGAGTTATACGAAGAGATTCGGGAAGAAAGTCAAAAAGTGTTGGGGCCCTTGCCGTTATTCTAAAATCTGATGTTGTAGTTCTGTTTATTTGACTGCTAATACGCAAGTATGCTGGGAAACTAAATACCAAGACCTGTCTTTACATTGCGGTACTCACCGCTTGAAACCATTTTTATCTTACCTTTCATTTGTTTGAATGTATCCGCTAGCTTTTTTTTGAGCAGTTCAACGCTGGGATAGAAATTTTCTAGTGTCTCTTCGTTCATGTCAGTTGCACTGCATAATTTGTCGTATAGATCTTTGTGGGTTGATAGCAATGAATAGATCTCTTTTTCTGGATGATTAATCCAGGTAGTGCCCATAACATCTTCAAACTCGTCTTTGTTTTTGTAAGCTGAGGCATCATAACTGTTAATTATATTGCCGAGAGCATTGACAGTGGTAATTTTTAGCGCAGATCTTTGCCTTTCTTTAACTAGAATAAAATTCTCCATCTGTGTCATGAGGTCGGCTTCTGCCGAGTATAACTGAAAAATAGGTAAATAAAGTGTTCTCCACTTCTTGTCGTATGTCTTTCTGTTTGATTTGAAATTGCTTTTATAAAAGGTTAAGTTCTCTCTCTGAAATCGACATTTATTCAACAAATTGATGTAGATTGCGACCCGCTTAATTTCATCTGCGAGAGACGAAAGTGCTTTCTCTCTTGAGGTCATATTAAATTCTAGAAATGTGGATCCATCGCCTGCAGGAAACACTTGTAGTGAGCTAAGCCAAGCATTGGTCTGCCAGTTACACTTTGATAGTATCAAGGGTAATGGTCGCGCATGGACTTCCTGGAAGATTTTCATCTCCTTTTGGCAAAATTCAGAGTCTAAATAGTGAGTGCTTACCAGCATTAAAGCAATTCCTGAGTCAAATGCGCTGTCGGTGATTATGGTTTCATAATCTGTTCCTGGACTCAGATTTTTCTTGTAATACCAAACTTCAATGTTGTCTGGTAACAACTTTTCCAGATGTGTGATTATCTTGTCGCTTTCTGCAACATCTTTGTCGCTATGTGATATAAATAATCCTACAGTCATGATCTTTTTACATGCTTTATTTGAGATCTTCCTCGGGACATGCTGATGATTGCAAGTTGACGATTAAGAATATGAGAATCCTCTATAGTCGTTTTGCGTAGTATTTACTTGGAAAAATGATCTTCACTAAAAAATTCTATCGGTTTTTCCATTTCAAGCATCTTGATCTCATTGATGTCTCGATAAAGTGCTTCAAGTAACTTTAATTTGCCTAGAACAAGTTGTCGAAGTTCGTCTATTCTAAATGTTTTTTCCAACTTGTTGGAAAGGTTAGAAAGAAATTCTCCGGCAACAACATATATCCCCGGGTCTTCAAGACTGGTGGAAAGCCACTCGCGTAAACGTACCATTTCCCGTAGTTTATTACCTTCGTATTCGAGGTCGTCAATTCCTGACCTGAAATCTCTTATTGAATGGTCTAGTACCTGGTTCATGATGATGAGCATATGCCATCTCGCGCGGACAATTTCAATAAGATTCAAAAGATCATTGATAAAGTGATCCGCAGGTGATTTATATGCATCTTCACAGATACATAAGGCAGACCTGCGGGATATATTAAAATAGATACGGGCGTCAACTCCCATATTAAACAAACCCGGGACTCCAAGGGGAGTGGGTGACTTCATATATGATGGTTCGAGCATCAATCCAGGAATATTGTCACTGTTTGATTTTGGGGCACGAAACAGGATAGGAGCGATTTCCTCTTCATATTCTTGTATTTCGAGCATTTTTACTTTTGCAGGATCTTTTCCCTTTGAACCACTTTGACAAAAAGCTTTAGCAGTTTGTTCGTCAACTTCGAGGATAGTAGTAACCATAGGTGTCTGGTTTTCTGATGATAGGGAGATCATGGGTTTGTCTCCCTCTGTTTCCAGCCAAGCCAACTGGACACCACCATCCTCGATTGGTTCGCAAATTTTCTCGATAATAAGTTTAAACAACCCATACAGAGTTACTTGGGCGCCTGAAGGAAACAGTAGCGATGGTTGTGTCGAGGCTTCCTGCCCCTTGGATTTAATTAACTGAAGTAGCTTATGGACGTCTTTTGTTGATATATTGCATGTCTCTTTATCGCCATGAGTATTCATTGGAGAAGAAGATGATGTAACACTGAAGCTGCATGTGGATGAGTTTGGCATTAAACGAACCAAAGCATCAATAGTGATGCAGCTGTTTAGATTGCTTAATTGTGGGTAATTCAAGCCATTTACATTTGATTCTATACAGCGGACATTGAAATTAATCGAATGATATTTGTCTGTAATAAATTCAAGATGCGGTGGTATGCCTTTTCTGCTTTCGGGAACCCCGTACTCTAAACTTTCAATTCGGGCAACATGCACGCCAGTATCATCTGGGTTGTCTGATTTCAAAAAAATATCTGGCTTGCTTTTTAATTTTTCAGCGTGAGTAATAAGTGTGTCCCGGTTTAGCAGGTAGCGGTGTTGTTCTGTCTCTGAATCCGACTCTATAAGACAAAACGAATAGACGAAATTAACAGTTGCGCTCTTGATTCCTAATTTGCCATCATGATTGGAACTCTTTTTTGACATAACTTTATCCAAATATAAAAAATCAAAAATAGTCTTGTTAGGGCAACTTGATCTCATCCATGATTTTATTAAATAATCTTGGATAGGATTCATCATTGCCAAGTCTTTCGAGTATTTCGTTGCTTGATCGGCATACCTTGTCGTTGAGAAGCGCCTGTGCAGCCGAACCGGTTGTTGCGATCGGGTATAGTCCCCGATTGACTGGTTGAGAATCAAGAAACAGTTGCGCCTCTTCTTCCACACCATCCATGCCGCCGATGCAGATAGCTGCCCTGATGTTTGGTGACCGAACCATTAGGCTGCGCATGTAGCTAAGGCTAAGGTCCCTTGTCTCTTTTTCGCTAGTGCCGTTTTTGATCTGTGTCCACAGAATTTCTCCGTGTCGCCAATGCCCGAGTTTCAATGTCTGTTGTGGAATTATGTCCCAATATAGTGCTGACTGAAATATGATGACACGTTTACCGGTTTCGGGAGAAGAGCGAAAACGTTCCGCTGCCGATAGGACCATGGGACTAATTGCCGGGTGTCCGCCAAAAATCATCGTCATGTCCCGTTGAAATACCTGGCGGCATAGTTCCGCAATGGCAGCACGAATCAAGTCATATCGTGCTGTTTCAACATAGATTTGGTTTAGGATTTTATCTTGCGCGCTAAGATCATAATCTTTACGCAAATACGGTACGCTGGCTGAGAGTAAAATAGCAGGGTTCTCGAACAGCTCCGGTCGATCTTTGGCTTGGAATGGAGTTGGTTTGCTGGTGTTGGCGTTCACTGTTCAGGTCAGATCGATTGGTTGTCCGCAGTAGGGTATAAGAGCGTAGTTCGGGAGACCTTCATGTTCGTTCAGGTGGTGCATTTCGAGAATCCAATTCAACATCTGATAATCCATATTATGCACGTCATTCTCAAAATAGAAACAACTCGCTCTGGAGATGGGATGGTCAGAAGACATATTATCTTCTACCTCAAGATCCTGGTGAAGGTCCCAAACACTGCCAAGTGTTGGGCGGAAAGGAAATACCCTGATAAGGTGAGAGTTGGCTGTCGGTTGTGTGGTTGATTTAAGCCAAAAATCTCCGAAGTGGGTGCCTGGTTTGGGAGTGATCCCATTTCTTCGTGCCCATTCATGAAGGCTGGGCAGGATATTGATCAAGCGGCGCTGGATGGCTTGTAGACGATAACTGTCGATGTGCTCAAGCAGCTTATCGATTGTCTGTTTCTTCAATTGCAACTTTCCCAGATCAACGTTTGAGATACTTGCTTCATTACCGTCCATGTCCTGTAGGCATTTTTCTGATAAATCGAAGATCTGATCAGGCATCAGGGTTTGCAGAATATTAGCTCTTATTTCACCGGGCCATACGACTGCTAGCAGTCCCACGGAAGCAAGGTTGGCAAATTCGATTTCCTCAACAACCCATTCCGATGATTCAAGTTGGGGTGTTGCAAGCAATAGAACAAAATCGGCATCGTTCATCCAGTTTTTCAAAGCTTTTTGAAAATCCGTGCCTGGAGGAATTGTGGTTTCATCCAGGAAGACTTCGTATCCTGAGTTGGTTAATCGTGCCTGTAGCTGGCGTGCAACCTCCTGGCTTTCTGTACGACGGTAGCTTATGAATACTTTGCGTTCGCGACGCCTGTGCCAGAGTAGATCGAGAATGCGTCCTACCAGTTTGGAATAGTCAAGCGAGTTTTTACCAAGAGCAAAGGCGTTAATCTTGTGTAACACTGTTGGGAGGTGTCTATCTGCCTTGTCGAGGGCATCTACGATTGGCATGATCACGGTTGTGGTTTGCTCATTTTCTTGATCGAGCAGATCCGCTAATTGCGCTTCAAGCTGTGCTTCGGTTGCTGGTTGCCTGTCACTCATATACAGGATCAAGTTACCTGTAAGTAGATTACTGCCGTTATAAGGTTCGATATGAATTAGATCCTCTGGTAATTCCAATCTATGCAGTGAATCTGCTAAAGAAATCTGCAGATTCGCTGTCCAGTCTGACGCTGCGGGTCCGCAGGTTATGACATTGATTGTTGGTGTTTGATTTGTCACTTTGGAAGCGTTTATTCCAGGTTGTCAGGGTCACATTCAAGGATATTATGAATTAATCATTATTTTGTTAACTATTCATTGAGATGGTCTTTGAGCTGGATCTGTATATTTTACAAATACAGGATTCAATCAAGTCACTTTTTAACTATATTATCAGTCATCCAATTTGCAACTAATAGACAGGCCGTACAAACAATACTTGGATGAATGGATAATATGCCAAATAATATTGATAACGCCCATGGACTGGGGACCGATTCCCGATTGCGTGCCCCCGCTCCCGCCGACAGCCAGCTCGAGCTGCGCTTCGCCGATATACTACACCGCGATCGTTACGATCCACAAAACTGGCGACGAGAGGCGCTGGCCCCTGTGGCCGGTGAACCAGGCTGGTTCGAGATCGATCTGGAAACACTGGGGCTGGAAGACGGCGACTACGAGTATGAGCTCATCAAGGATGGCGCGGCCG
>JBEVVR010000025.1:0-8731 GCA_040507035.1 Candidatus Thiodiazotropha sp. | reverse complement strand
GAGCTGGAAGCCAGCGGTGTGCAGATAAAATCCGACAACGACCTGATGCACACCTGCGGAGAGTGCCTGCAGGAGGCGCTGGAACTGGGCAAGCTGGTCCGTCACCGGAATGGCAGCGCCGGTATCGACGAACTCTGGGGTGAACCGTTCAAGGCCTTCGTCATGTCCATCGAGGATTTCTACCAGTCACGCTACATCAAGATCGCGATGACCATGCGGAATATTGATGAGGTGGCCGAGCACATGATAGGTTGCGTGCGCAACAGCCAAGGGGGCGAGGGGATGGAGGCGCTGATCAGGCATTATGCCTGCATGGCGCGGCGCAAGTGTGAAACCCTTAGAACCGACCCCGACATCTTCGACGCCTGGGTGGAGTTTGTCGCGGCCGGAGAGGCGATTACCGAGTACAGAAGAGAGCCGGGGGAGGCAGAGGCCGGTCAGGGCATCCTCGATGAATTCGATAGCCGCTACATGCTCGAACGGGGTGTCGAGCTGATCGCGGATATCACCCGGGCGAGGACCGCAATGCCGAGCAGTACCGAGGAATACCTAGGATTGTGCGAGCAATTCAAGAGAAGAAAGAATTAATCCGGGTCAGAGAATAATTCTTTCTAATATCAACGCTAATTTTCTCTGACCCCATATTACAGCTATCAAATGGAGAGACGGTTATGCATAGGATAATAATCTTCAGCCTCTTTGCACTCTTAATGCCCGGTTTTGCCAGCTCGGATATGGTTAAAGAGGTGGCAGGCGAAATGTGTAAATGCGGCGTTCCCCCCAAGTCGGCATGTATGGATAAATTGGCTAAAAAATATCCTCAAATGAACAGCAGTGTAGAGCTGCAAAATAGTGTTATGGATAGGTATCAGCATGAGTGCGTCGCAAGGATGGGTGCAGGGGGTGGCGCCAATATGGGTATGCCCGCAGCTGCTGCGGGTAGATCTGCAGATGGTAGCGACTGCTCCACCAGTAGTTTTACTGTAGAGCCTCCAAAGGGCTGGAAATGCCGCAAGATGGGTGCAAATCCCCAGGATGTGACACTCTACGCCTATGGCAACAAACTGAATGTCACATTGGGCAAGAACCAGGGCAAGACCAGCTGCTCCGTCATCCCTGGCTGCAAGAGCGCTAAACGCGAACTCAGCAGCAGATTCGAGAGTACGCTTTTCACCAACCCGATGATCGGTACTCATGAATACTCGGGACACTTGATAAAAGACGATTCATTCAAATTGACCATTACCTCAAATATACCTCTCACAGACAAACAGCTCAGTGAGGTAAAAACAATTTTGGAGTCATTTGAAAAGCGATAGCCAGCACGGTAAGGCCTAGTCTGAAATTAGATCCTGCTGATGGCCGGGTGACTGCCCGGCCTGGGAAGGTGATCGTTTTGACCCTCGCTGTCGATTTAGGTTTGTGCAATTAATCAGGGTCAGAGAACAATTTTTCCTAATATTAGAGGTAATTGTTCTCTGACCCCGTTTGCACGTTTGCACCGTTTTGCAAGCAGGATTTAGTTACCTGACAGTGCACAAATAGTATCAGCCTCCTGCTGGACAACGCCAAATTCAAGCAGTCTTCTGAAAAATTCGTCATGTTCGATATAATGGCTTCCATCGCAGGAGAAGTTCATGGCAATCATGCCATTCAGCCGATTGATGGAAGCGCTTCGCAAATAGATCTGTTCGTCGGTAAAACGCAAACGTTTGAACTCATCAAGCACCAGCTCCATTTGTTGCGGATTTACATATGGCTTTCGACCTTCGTAGCTAAGGTTGGGGAAGCTATCGAGAAATCCCTCTTCAAGAACCTCCTCCTTGACATACACTTTGTAGTTGTAAGGATCGTCATAAAACCAGCAGGTCAGCTGTGATGAGGAGTAGTGGGCCTTCACATGAAAAGCACCCTTGATGGTATACATGGTATGTATAATCTGGTGCAGTTGATCGAGGTGCTCATCAAAGAGACTGGTTTTTCGAGTCTGATGAAACAGAAACTCTCTGACAGAGGGATCACCTTTAACTTGTAACCAGCGTTGCGGCATATCAGTTTCTCCAGTGCTTAGGGTTGTGTCAGCAATTAGAATTCACTGTAAAAACAAATAAAGATATTTGTAAAAAGCTGAATTTATGCGTTTGACCGTACCCGGTTTCCCTCATGCTCTCTGGGAATGACCGAAGCTTGAGATTAGGTTAATAGTGTCATTTTGAAAACCTGATGATATTGAGGTTATTTGCAGCGTGTAATGTCAGATTCAGCCTTCAGAACTATAAACATGATAACGATTTTTGCCTCTCGCCTTAGCGATATACATAGCCTGGTCGGCGTGCCGGATGAGTAATTCGGCGTCGTGGCTATCTGGGGGTAGAGTGGTTACGCCGATGCTCGCTGACACGGTTGCGCTAATGTCCTCGACTTGAATCGGCATGGCAATAGCATCGAGCACTCGTTGTACCGCATGTGCCAGATCATCGGCCGTATGGTAATTTCCCAGGATGAGAAGGAACTCATCCCCTCCCATACGCGCGACGGTATCACCGGTACGCAGGTTTGACTGAATGCGTTGTGTTGTTTCGATCAGTACCTGATCGCCAACCTGGTGACCGTGTTGATCGTTGATTGGCTTGAACCTGTCAAGATCCAGATAGCACACGGCAAGAGGTTGATTCGATCGGCTGAAGATGGCGATGAGCTGGCGCAGTCTGTCAAGGGCCAGGCGTCGACTGGGTATGCCGGTGAGTGGGTCGTGATCCGCGCGCAGTTCCAGTTCTGCCTCTCGGCGCTTAATTTGGTTGATATCGGAAAATACACCAATATAGTTCGATACCAGGCCTTCGTCATTGCGCATCTCGGATATCGACAAGAGTTGGGCATAGATCTCCCCATCCTTTCTGCGGTTCCATATCTCGCCACGCCAGAAACCATTCGTTGTCAGTGAGTGCCATAGCTCTTCATAGAAACTCCTGGGTTGACGTCCCGAACTGAGAATGCGGGGATTCTTGCCTACCACATCGTCTCGACTGTATCCGGTGATGTCGGTAAAGCCCTGGTTGACTTCCACGATCTCATTGTTGGCGTCGGTGATAATGAATCCCTCGTAACTATGTTGGAAAACCCGTGCTGCGAGCATTAGTTGTTTGGAGCGTTGCACAATCTCCCGTTGTTTCGCCAGGCTTAAAGCCATTAAAGAGAATCCGAAGGAGAATGCCGTCAAAAGCGCGATGACGCCGATCGCTTGCCATCGATCCTCCCGGTTGCTCTCCTCGATCGGTTTCAGGACGGCCGCTTCGCTCAACCCGAGTAGGATGGTTACCGGGTAATCGACCAAACGCATCCAGGAATAGAGGCGTGTCAGAGTGTCGAAGTAGGCGGGTGCAGTGAAACTACCGCTGATGGCTGCGTCCGGTCCGATAAACGGCGAGGTGGGATCCGCGGAGGTTCCAAGTGCCTGGTCCTGATACCTGTTTCGAGCCAGGTATTCGCCGGAGTCACGCAGAATTGCCATGGCATCATCTGATTCAAGGGTGATCTTGGTTAGCGCCTGCTGCAGATAGGAGGGAGAAATCGACAACACCATGACGCCAATGAATACTCCATCCTGCAGAATAGGCCGCGTGAACTGAATGCTCCACTTCTTTGAAACGCGACCGAAAACAGGCTTGCTGACATACAAGCGATCACTATGGCCCCCGAAGTGGGCCTTGAAATGGGCGCGGTCGGAAATCGTTACCTTTTTTTTCAAGCCAAGGTTGGAATAGATCACATCACCTGACGTATCAGCTATCGCAACCTGAACCAATGATCCAACAGGCATCCTGGTTTCGGTTAGGCGTACTGCCGTCTCGAATGTGTCGAAATTATTCGTTGCATAGATTTGCTTAAGTTCCAACAGGGCATGATCCACAACCTCAAAAAGGGTAGTGACCTGGTTGCCAATCGCAATATTAACCTGATGGGCGCGCAGACTTGCTTGATCGAGGGTGGCCTCCCGCAAACGGTTGCCGGCATCGGTGACTTGGAACCAAAGTGTGGTTGCAAGCACTAGGGAAATAACCCATACGAGTGCGATTTCTATAACCGGTATCTGCTTATTTGAAAAATCCTTCCCGAGTCTCATTGCTATGCAACTGTCCTACACTCGTGTGTCTCATAATCACGTTAATATTCGCATCCGTCCAGCTTGAGAAATAGATGATATCGGTAACTAAAAGCGTGATATTACTGGGAGGTATGTAATTGAGTGATGTCAGTAAAGTTCCTTTTCCTTGTCCGGGAATCGAGAAAAACTGGCATTCGTGGGCCGGGTTTTGTGGAAATAGCGTTACTGCCAGTGTTGATTCCGTAATATATGTTTAAGATTAACAGAAGTCAGCGCAGTGTCATAGTTATCTGTCAGACTCTCCCAAATAAGACTCTGCAGGGTGTATTCGGTCCGGTCAATCCTGCTGATGATGCCGACCAGGGACAGGTCGGCGAGGATCAAGTGTCACACTAGGATAGTATCAACGCTGGAAACTTATTGATCCCTTTACCTCTTACACTTCTCATGACACACCCGGTCTTTGCCCTGTTGTTTCGCTTTATAGAGTGCATGGTCTGCTCTTTGCACCAGCCCGGATAAGGTATCTCCCTTGCAATGTTCAGTTACGCCTATGCTGATTGTTATATGAACCGGATTGTCCGGATTCAGGGGCAGTTGAAGCTGTTTACATGCTAACCTAAGTTTTTCTGCCAGAACTCTGCCGCCTTTGAGATCTGTTCCAGGCAATATGGCAGTCAGTTCATCTCCACCATATCGATGGGGCGAGTCAGTTTGCCGTAGGCAGCGTTTCATTTCTTGACCGATAGTCGTCAAAACCATATCACCAGCGATATGTCCATATTCGTCGTTGTAACGCTTGAAATCATCTATATCACACATTATCAAAGACAAGGGTTGTTTGGATCGCTCAGCACGTTTGATCTCTTTTTTGAGCTGATCGTAAAAATAACGAGAGTTATAGAGGCTTGTCAGTTCGTCGATGATACTTAAGCGTCTGTATCGCTCTTCGCTCTCTTTTAGTGCCTGTTGTAGGCGCTTTTGCTCGGTGATGTCTCTACAGATACAGAATATAAGTTTCTTCCCCTGGTAATTTGCACCATTGGTACTCAGTTCAACATTAATAATCTGGTCATCCTTGCGACGGTGACGTGTTTCGAAATGATCACCGGCATCGTCAATATCGCGTATCATTCCCTGTATTTCTTCCTTGGAGAAGACAGCGTCCCAATCCCAGACATGAAGGTTTAAAACTTCATCTTTTGTATACCCCAGCATTGCTGCAAACTGTTTATTCGCTTCATAGACACCACCCGTCTCATCTATCACTACGATGCCGTCCCTGGAATTTTCAATCAACAGACGCCAGCGTTTTAGTTCATCCTCGAGCCGCTGTTGAGCCGATCGTAGGGCTTTCTCGGTATTATGCAGTTTGAGCTGGAGCGAATCACCCGTATCATCGGGTTTGGAGAGGAGTATTGCCTTTTTTGCCAGCATTATTACTCAGCCATCTTAAACATACTAATGAGTCTACTATAGTCATCATGCGATCAATATATCAAGTATAATACTGATAATTAGAGCATTTCCTGATTAAAATCAAACCAGCTCATTTCTTCGACTTCAACTGATTATTTATTCTCTAAATCAAGACTCAGGCACTATTTGTGTCTGAGGATAATCTGATCGAAAATGACAAGAATCTCTTTTTATATCTTATTTAGACCTCAACCCTGACACCTGTTTTCTGCATTGATATGCAGGAGTGTTACGGTTATTCTGCTTGCACCCCGGGAACTCTTGCTGGACCCGGAGGCGAATATAAACATCCATCAAGAAAACTTCAGCTTATGAGCGAACCAGACCAGAACCAGCGGATCGAGAGAATGATAACCGACCACGAACTGGAGGATAGGGTCTACTCAGGCCCGTCTGAGATCCATGGCACCGGTCTGTTTGCCCGCAAGGCCATCACCGAGGGTGAGTATATTGGGACCTTTGATGGCCCCAAGGTCGACGAGAACGACCATCATGTACTCTGGGTCTACGAGTCGGATGACGACACCGAACCGACAGGGCGTAAGGGTGAGAACCTGCTGCGTTTCCTCAACCATTCGCAGGATTTCAATGCTGAGTTCGACGGCTTTGATCTCTATGCCCTTCGAGATATCAAGCAGGACGAGGAGATCACCTTTGACTATGGTTGGTGATTTTATCCCCACCCACAATTGAGACTATGTTCCTGACAATCAACCGTCCACGTCAAAGCGGTTGCAGATCGATCTAAAAGGCGACTGGTTGACCTCCATGGGCACTATCGAGCATGTGATCGCATGCTCAAGGGTGGGGTGGAGATCGATGGGTTGCGCCATCCAACACCCGAGGCGGTGCCGCAAGGGGGGCCCTTATCACCCCTGATGGCGAATGTGGTGTTGGTCGATCTGGACAAACTTCTGGAATTCCGTGCGCCGTGTTTACGCGTTTGTTAGGCATTTAGCCACTCCGCTTGTGAAGATTCGAAGAGTTTTGCTAATTCGCCAAGATACTCTGTCACCGATTTTGAATCATTTGGCTGGAATTTCTTGCTAACTTTCAAGCTTGGGAACAGTCTTGCTCTTTGAACGTTGTTTTTTGCCGCCCAAGGCACTGGCTTGTGATTCGTACCTTCGGCAGGAATGAATACTTCCACCAATGGCCTAGCGCCGGCTTCTATGGAAATTGAAACCGTATCGTCATTTCTCTCATATTCAAAGAACACTTCCCTTCCGTAGTCTTTTACTACTGGCTTTGCAAAACCATACTTCGCTTCAAGGAAGTGAAACGCATTCATAACCTTTTGGGCAAGTTCGTCATGTTCCATTGGAATGCCTGACAGAGTCTTATGTGGTCGTCACAAATAATGTCTCATGTGGAAAAAAGTTCTCATCTCTTTCCTCATCAGGGAATCAAGAGAAAACTGGCAGTCGTGGATCAGGTTTGATGGAAATAGCGTCCTGCCAGAGAGGGTTCCCTTATTCATCGAAAGGTTATCAGAGCTCCTGGTAAAAACTGAAATCCTGAGGAAAAAAATTCAAGTTCTACAGGATACCTGTACCTTCGGTGAGATAACCGATTAGCGGCCTTTTGATTAATATGACTTGTATAGCCGACGCCAAGGCAAACTGGTCGGTTTCAACGCCTTCCCATTCGCTTTGGTTAACTCAATCTCATAAGCATCCGCCAGATTCTTCTCATTAACCACCTCCTCCGCCGATCCCTCGGCAAGGGTTTCACCCTGATGCAAAAGCTGCAACCGATGGCAGTAGTGCGCCGCAAGGCTGAGATCGTGCAGCACGACAATCACCGAGTGGCCACTCTCACAGTGTTGGCTCAACAGGTTCATGACATCGAGTTGATGGGCGGGATCGAGGGCGGAGACGGGTTCGTCGGCGAGCAGGATGTCGGGTTCGGTGACCATGGCGCGGGCGAGCAGCACGCGGGCCTGTTCGCCGCCGGAGAGGGTGTTGAAACTGCGATTCCGGAAGTCGAGCAGGTCGGTGTGGCAGATTACCCGTTCGATGATCTCCCGGTCCTCGTCGCCCACCGATTGCCAGGGCTCCAGGTGGGGGGTGCGGCCCAGTTCGATGATTCGCTCCACGCTCATGGGCCAGGCGATCTCGCTGAGTTGGGGGAGGTAGGCGATGCGTCGCGCGCGTTCGGCATGGGGGATCGACTCAAGCGCCTTGCCATCGAGGCTCAGTTCTTCGGCGTCGGCTTCGATGACACCGGCTAGGGCGCGTAACAGGGTGCTCTTGCCCGCGCCGTTGGGGCCGATCAGCCCGAGCATCTCACCGGGATGGAGGGTGATCTCCACCCCCTTGAGGATCGGCCGCTGGCCACGGGTGACGCTGAGGCCTTTGCCAGTGAGCAGACTCATACGCCCCTCCTTCGGTTGTGCAGGATCAGCCAGAGGAAGAAGGGGGCGCCGATCAGCGAGGTGACCACGCCCACCTTGATCTCCCCCTGCACTGGCAATAGTCGGACTCCCATGTCGGCCAGGATCAGCAGCAGGGCCCCGCCCATGGCGCTGGGGACCAGCAGCCGGCTGGGCTGGTAGCCCACCAGGGGGCGTAAAAGATGGGGCACCACCAGGCCGATGAAGCCGATGGCGCCGGTGACCGAGATGGCCGATCCCACTGCCAGGGCGATGGCGAGGAAGAGGCGCTTTCTCAGACGCGGTAGATTAGCCCCCATGGAGCTGGCGGTCTCCTCCCCCAGGGTGAGGAGATCCAGGGGGCGGCCCTGGCGCCACACCAGCAGCCAGCCCAGCAGGGTGCCGGGGAGCAGGATCCACAATTCGTTGCGGCTGACGTTGGCCAGGGAGCCGAGCATCCAGAGGGCGATCTCCTGCACCGCGTAGGGGCTGGGGGCAAGATTGAGCAGCAGGGAGACCAGGGCCAGGGCGAAGGCGTTGACCGCCACCCCCGCCAGGATCAGGGTGAGGGTGCCACCGTCGCGCCCGGCCAGGAGGTAGGTAGTCAGGGTCGCCAGCAGGGCTCCCGCCATGCCGCCCAAGGGAAGGGCATAGGCGAAGAGACCGGCGACGCCGAAGTAGAGGGTGATCACCGCCCCCAGGGCGGCGCCGCTGGCGCTGCCCACCAGGCCGGGGCTTGCCAGGGGATTGCGCAGCAGGGCCTGCATCACCGC
>JBEVVR010000032.1:5873-8985 GCA_040507035.1 Candidatus Thiodiazotropha sp. | reverse complement strand
GATAGTGAGGAGCAATAGCTATGGCGACTGGAGTCGTAAAGTGGTTTAACAACGCCAAGGGCTACGGTTTTGTAACCCCGGAAGATGGAGACCAGGACGTTTTCGTCCACTTTTCATCCATAGAGATGGATGGATACAAAACCCTGAAGGAGGGTCAAAAGGTCCAGTTTGAGATCAGTCAAGGACCAAAAGGGCTGCATGCAACCAATATTCAGAGAATTGCGGTGAGCGAATAGGCCTACAGACAGGTTGATCCACAGATCAACAATACAAAGCCGGCACGGTGATCCCGTACCGGCTTTTTTGTTTAACGATCCAAACCTATAACACCCCCCATTCTAACCCTGGTCGTAAGCGGCCGGTTTCAGTTTCCCTATCACGGGACTATCATATCGCCCCTAGCAGGGCAATTTGAGCTTTTACCACGACCATCCCAGCATGCTGATTCTATTCAACAAACCCTATGGGGTTCTCAGCCAGTTTTCCGACTCCGAAGGACGCAAGACCCTTGCCGACCACATCGCCATGCCGGGGGTTTATGCCGCGGGGCGACTCGACCGGGATAGCGAAGGGCTGATGATTCTCACCGATGACGGCAAACTGCAACATCGTCTCAC
The DNA here is from genome assembly GCA_040507035.1 of Candidatus Thiodiazotropha sp. Taxonomy (GTDB): domain Bacteria; phylum Pseudomonadota; class Gammaproteobacteria; order Chromatiales; family Chromatiaceae; genus Thiodiazotropha. Next base: position 8,368 of record JBEVVR010000032.1, on the reverse strand, counting down.
CGACCCCCGACGCAAGCGCTGGAAACGCTATTGGGTACAGGTCGAGGGTATCAGTGACAATCGTGCCATCGACAAGTTGCGACAGGGGATTGAGCTGAAAGATGGCCCGACGCTCCCTGCAAAGGTGAAAAGGATCGATGAACCGGATCTTTGGCCACGGGATCCACCAGTACGCTACCGTGCTTCGATTCCCACATCCTGGCTCGAGATTCAGCTCCGCGAAGGGCGTAACCGCCAGATCCGCCGGATGACGGCAGCGGTGGGTTATCCCACACTGCGCCTGATTCGTGTCGCTATCGATCGTTGGCATCTGCAGAGCCTGCAGCCGGGAGAGTGGGTCATTGTCGGCGATACCGGGAATGGTTCGTCGGCACAAACAGACAGTAGAGTTCGCCATGCAGACTAAGGAGAGGGTCATTGTGGGGCTCTCTGGGGGGGTGGACTCCTCAGTTGCTGCGCTGTTGCTGCAACAGCAGGGATATCTGGTCGAAGGCCTGTTCATGAAGAACTGGGAGGAGGACGACAGTGAAGAGTACTGCTCCGCCGCTGCCGACCTCGCCGATGCTCAAGCGGTGGCCGACTGCTTGAAGATTCCACTGCATACGGTTAATTTCTCTAGCGAATACTGGGATCGAGTATTCGCCTATTTTCTCGACGAATATGGCGCGGGACGGACCCCCAATCCCGACGTGCTGTGCAATCGTGAGATCAAGTTCAAGGCGTTTCTCGACCATGCGCTCGATCATCTGCAGGCTTCACGGATTGCTACCGGCCACTATGCCGGGGTAGCTGAGGCGAACCATGGTTACCAATTGCTCAGAGCCAAGGATGAGGAGAAGGACCAAACCTATTTTCTCTACATGCTGGGACAAAGAGCCCTGGGTCACAGCCTCTTTCCCCTGGCCAATTTGACTAAACAGCAGGTCAGGGAAGTCGCGCAAAAGGCCGGATTCCCGAATCATAAAAAGAAGGACAGCACAGGCATCTGCTTCATCGGTGAGCGAAAGTTCCGCGATTTCCTACAACGCTTTCTCCCGGCACTGCCCGGAGAGATCGAAGACCCGAATGGCAATCTGCTGGGTCAACACCAGGGTCTGATCTACTACACCCTCGGCCAGCGTCAGGGTTTGGGCATAGGCGGCCGTCGCAATGCTGATGAATCTCCCTGGTTTGTGGCGGCGAAGGACTTGTCGCGAAATGTACTGATCGCGGTACAGGGTCATGACCACCCGCTGTTGATGTGCCAACAGCTGACCGCGAAGCAGATGCACTGGGTAGCGGGTCATCCACCACCCGATCCTCTAACATGCCTGGCAAGAATTCGGCATCGTCAAGCCTTGCAATCCTGCAACATAGAGGCGGTGGATGATCAAGCTTATCGGGTTGTGTTCGATAGTCCCCAGCGAGCAGCGACACCAGGCCAATCCATTGTGTTCTATCAACACAACAGATGTCTCGGGGGAGGTATCATTGAAGAGACAACGACTTTTAATAAGAAGACAATACCATGAAGTATAGAGACAGCGATCGCGCGATAGCCCTTTCCGGCATCTATCAGGCTGCCAGTCTGGTGCAGCAGGTAGCTCGCAGGGGACTGGTCAACGCTGACAGTATCGCGGCAAACATCCATAGCCTGTTTCAAATTGATGCCGATAGTGTTGCCGATGTGTATGGCGGTGTGGAAGGGATCGCACCGGGTCTGCGCCTGACCTACCGGCAATTGAGCGGTGAAGAGTCCCGTGATAATGAATTGACCCGCTATCTACTCGCCCTGGTCCAACTGGAGCGCAAACTGAGCAGACAGTTGGAGCGGCTCGATCGCATCAAGGAGGGGATCAACATCATTGCCAGCAGGCTCAGCCACTTTCCTGCCACCCATAGCAATATTCTTGGCGCCCTGGCTGAGATCTATGCCGAAAACATCAGCCAGCTCTCACCCAGAATCATGGTCAGCGGCGAACCGGTTTACCTGCAGAACAGCGACAACGTAAACAAAATTCGCGCGCTCCTGCTATCGGGGATCAGAGCCGCCACCCTTTGGCGTCAGACAGGGGGTAAAAGAAGAGAGTTGCTGTTCATGCGCCGACGCTACACCGATGCCTGCAAACAACTCCTGGACGATATTCACCAGGAGACATAAACCACTTGAATCTTGAAAAAGTGTTGCACAACGCCCTTTCATGCCGACTTAATGTGAAAAAAGGTTAACTCATCACATTAAGTGACAGATACAAAACTCCATTTCAATGTATAACTAGGATCCGCGGTAACACCCGCCATGAAATTGACAACTCAACAGATTGAGAGGGTTCGAATATGAGTAACACCAAACTTGCTATCGCATTCAGCGGCCTGTTTGCCCTGGCGGCCTGCAGCCAGTCCGATGACCCGAGCGCCACACACACTGAGGAGACAAAGAGCTCGTCGACAACCCTGACCGAAAAGGTCACCGAAGCAGGTAAGGAGACATGGGAGAAGACCAAAGAGGTCAGCAG
>JBEVVR010000032.1:0-5773 GCA_040507035.1 Candidatus Thiodiazotropha sp. | reverse complement strand
CTGAGGAGACAAAGAGCTCGTCGACAACCCTGACCGAAAAGGTCACCGAAGCAGGTAAGGAGACATGGGAGAAGACCAAAGAGGTCAGCAGCGATGCCGCCAATACCATCGCCGATACAAGCAAAGAGGTCTATGAGGATGCAAAACAGATGGGCAGTGATGCCGCCGATGCGGTTGCCGATAAGAGCAAGGAGATTTATGACAACACCAAACAAGCGGCTACCGAGATGGGGAGCGCAGTAAAAGAGGAGACCAAAGAGGTCGTATCTGCGGTAGGTGAGAAAAGCACCGAGGTCTATGATGCCGCAAAAACCAAAACGGGTGAGGTGATTGATGCCACCCAGCAGAAGGGAGAGGAACGGGTAGAGGATGCCAAAAACAATTGATAATCAAATGATTATCATACCTATCCAAACCCCTTAGCGAGGAGTCGCTCATTTCCATACAACAGCTACTGCCAATCAGGTATAATCCACGCTTTTTTCAGCAACCTGATGGGCAGTAACTATGGAACTCTCCTCGCTAACGGCGGTATCCCCGATCGATGGCCGATATGGCAGCAAAAGTGCAGACCTGAGGCCCATTTTCAGCGAATTTGGACTAATCCGCCATCGAGTGCTGGTAGAGGTGCGCTGGCTGCAGGCATTGGCTGCACACAAGGATATGCTGGAGATCCCCACCCTCAGTGAGCACGCCTGCAATATCCTCGATGCCATTGTTGATAATTTTGCCGAAGAGGACGCCCGGCGGGTAAAGAACATCGAGCGTACTACAAACCACGATGTCAAGGCAGTGGAGTACTTCCTCAAAGAGAAGATCGCCGGCAACGAAGAGCTTGAAGCGATCAGTGAGTTCATCCACTTTGCCTGTACTTCTGAGGATATCAACAACCTGTCACATGCACTGATGCTACGCGAGGGGCGCGGACAGGTACTGCTTCCGCTAATCGATGAAGTGATCGCCAGCATCAAGCAACTGGCCCAGCAACTGGCCGATCAGCCCATGCTCAGTCGCACCCACGGACAGCCGGCTTCACCCACTACCATGGGCAAGGAGCTTGCCAATGTGGTCTATCGGCTGCGCCGTCAGCGTGAACAGATCGCCTCCACTGAGCTGTTGGGAAAGATCAACGGCGCTGTCGGCAACTACAACGCCCACCTGGCCGCCTACCCTGAAGTCGACTGGCAGGCGTTTGCCAAACAGTTCGTCGAGAGCTTGGGCATTGCCTGGAATCCCTATACCATCCAGATCGAACCCCACGACTATATCGCTGAACTGTTCGATGCCATTGCCCGCTTGAATACCATACTGATCGATTTCTGCCGTGATGTCTGGAGCTACATCTCCCTGGGTTACTTCAAGCAAAAGACCGTCGCCGGCGAGGTCGGATCCTCCACCATGCCGCACAAGGTCAATCCCATCGACTTCGAAAATGGCGAGGGTAATCTGGGTATCGCAAACGCCCTCTTCGATCACCTTGCGGCCAAGCTGCCAATCTCCCGCTGGCAGCGGGATCTCACCGACTCCACGGTGCTGCGAAACCTGGGCGTGGGCCTGGCCCATACCGGTATCGCTCTGCAGTCAATTCAACGGGGCATAGACAAACTCGAAGCCAACGGCCAGGCCATGCTTGACGACCTGGAACAGAACTGGGAGGTACTCGCGGAGCCGATTCAGACCGTGATGCGGCGACATGGCATCGAAAAACCCTATGAAAAGCTGAAACAGCTGACCCGCGGCCAGCGCATCACAGCCGAAGAGCTGTCGGCATTCATCGATCAACTGGATCTGCCGGAGTCTGCCAAGGCCTCTTTGAAACGGCTGACCCCGATGAACTATACCGGTAACGCCAAGGAACAGACCGCCGATATTTAGATGTCGAATTCAAGCCGCGAATGGACGCAAAGAAAAAAGTCCGCAAATAAACGCAAATTTGATGTTATAGAGGCCCGATGGCACAACAGCCTGCACTTATCAATCCAGTCTTACCTAATAGATTGTGGTTACAAAGCAGAGGACAGGACAGGTTTTGTACTCTATCGGTTTGCAATAATTCTACAAACATAGATTGAACAAAAAAACAGACCTATTTGCGTTTATTCGCGTTCATTTGCGGACTTTTTAAGTTTTCTTATCCATTTGCAGTATAAACTAGTCACTGATTCTGTAGCAGACCGGGCATAACCTGATGCAACACCTGCGTTTTCCAAACGGACTGACCGCGGAAAAGTTTCTCACCGACTACTGGCAGCGGAAACCCCTGCTGTTGCGCAATCCCCTGCCAGAGTTCCAATGCGACCTGGAGGCGGACGAACTGGCCGGCATGGCCTGCGAGGAGACGGTTGAGTCGCGTCTGGTGTTGGAGAAGCACGGCGCCACCCCCTGGGAAGCCCGCTATGGCCCTTTTGATGAGGAGATCTTCACCGAACTCCCGGATAGTCACTGGACTTTACTGGTGCAGGATGTGGACAAGCACATTCCCGAGGTCGCCAAGCTGCTGGAGTACTTCCGTTTCATACCCGATTGGCGCCTCGATGACGTCATGGTCAGCTACGCGGTGGACCAGGGATCGGTGGGACCCCATATCGACGATTACGACGTCTTTCTCTACCAGGCCCAAGGCAGACGCCGCTGGAAAATCCACACTCGCCCCGTGTCGGAGCAGGACTACATCCCCGGGCTCGATCTGCGCATCCTGCCGGAATTCGAAACGGAGCAAGAGTGGCTATTGGAGCCGGGGGATATGCTCTATCTTCCCCCCAATGTCGCTCACTGGGGGATAGCCGAAGGTGAGTGTATGACATGCTCGGTGGGTTTTCGCGCCCCCACTCTGCGCGAAATGGCAACGGCCTGGTTCGAGGCGGCCCTTGAAGCGCGCATGCCGCGACACAGCTATCGCGATCCGCCGCTGAAACCCCAACCGGCACCCGGGGAGATACTCCCCGCCTCGCTGGATGAGTTCAAGGCGCTGTTGCAGGAGACTCTGCATAACAGCGATCAGACCGATCGTTGGTTCGGCCGTTTCGTCACCGAGGCCAAGGAGCTGCTGCAGATCTACCCGCGCGGTGAGCCGCTCACCGACAACGCCTTTCTCAACCGTTTTCGCGAACGTGCTGTGATCCAGCGCCACGACTATGCCCGCATGGCCTTCAGCCGTCATGAAAAGGATGGTTACGACAGCTTGTTTGTAAACGGGCAAGACTATAGGCTACCCAGTGACTCCGGTGATTTCCTGCCGGTCATCACCCACTACCGGACACTCCATTTCGGCTATCTGCAGGAGTGGTTGGAGCAACCCCTCTATCTCTCCCTGCTATGCCGGCTCTATAACGACGGATATCTGCGATTTGCCGATGACACAGAATGACTATACGATCAGAGTGGCCCAGTGGCCGCAGGAGCGGGAATTGCTGAGGCAGGTCAGAGAGCCTGTGTTCGTTGCAGAACAGGGTGTTCCGCTTGCCATGGAGTGGGATGACGATGATCTTCTCGCCTACCATCTGCTGGCATTGAATCAGGATCAGCAACCGATCGCAACGGCACGTCTATTGGGCAATGGTCAGATAGGACGTATGGCGGTATTGTCCGAGTGGCGCAATCGAGGTGTCGGTACCGCCCTGCTCTCGGTATTGATGCAACATGCGCAATCGAACGGTTTGGAAAACCTCTTCTGCCATGCCCAGACCAGTGCGCAATCCTTCTATGCCAAAGCGGGTTTTATAGCGGTCGGCGAGCCCTTCATGGAAGCCGGAATAGAACATCAGAAGATGGTGCTTGCCTTCAACGAGGAGTCGACCGAGGATCTCAGCATGGCTCAGCTTGGAAAAAGTGGAGAACTCTTCCATCTGCACAATATAGAAGACCATCAGATACACGCCGTGAGCATGTTGAGACAGGCGAAGCGCTATCTCTCACTCTTCACTAAGACCCTCGACCCACAGATCTTCGATAATCCCCCGTTTGTCGACGCGACCAAACAGCTGGCCATGCGTTCACGTATCAGCCGCATCCGTATCCTGCTGCAGGACAACTCCCTGGTACTAAAACAGGGCCATCGACTGATCGATCTTGCGCAACGGCTGTCGACCGCGATCGAGATCCGCACACCCGGTGAAGAGTATCTGGACTATGCTGAGAATTTCATGCTGGTCGACGACTCGGGTTATCTGCATAGGAAACAGGCGGAGAACCTGCTCGGTAGCGCATGCTACAACGACCGTTATCGGGTCAAAAGACTCCAGGCAATCTTCGACGAGGCCTGGGAATACGGCATTCCGGATCGGGAGCTGGCAAGACTTCATCTCTAGGGCTCGGGGATAAGGCAATTGATAGCCTTCACGCATTCCATTTGTCTCTCAATTGCCTCCGGTTTATCGCCAACCACTGCAGGGCAATGATGATACTGGTGGAGTTGGCGCGTCCTGTATAGAGCTCTGCAATCGCCGCCTCGGCATCCAACACCACCACGCGAATATCCTCTCCCTCGTGATCGAGTCCATGCACACCCTCCGCGTTGGATGCATCGACCTCGGCACAAAAGAGTGAAATGCGATCCACCGATATTCCCGGGCTGACCATGAATTCACAAATGTGCTCAATACGACCGATCTCGCAGTTGGCCTCTTCAATAGCCTCTCTCTTGGCAACCGATTCGTCGCTCTCTCCTTCCGGGGTAAAGCCTCCCACCGTTTCCAGCACCCAGGGCACCTTTTCCTTACCCACGGCGCCGATTCTGAATTGTTCGACCAGTACAACCTGGTCCAGACGTGGATCGTAGAGCAACACTGAGACAGCGCGGAGTTGTTCCAGGCGCTCGCGAATCAGCACCTCGCTCTTTCCACCCAGGTAGAGATCGTGCTGCAGGCGGTAACGATTGATCTTCAGAAAGCCCCGATAGACCGGGTCTGTCTCGATCAGTTCATAGCTGTATTCCATCGCGTATTTTCTCTTCTTGGTTTTCTATATGGATATTGTTGACTGGATTGTATCAGCGATCCACGGTAACCGCCGCTTGGCAGCTTCTGCAAGATCCTTGGTGCGACCGGCTAGTGTCCACTACGGACTAATACCCTAAGATTGCCGTGTTGATATAACAAAGCTATTGGTTGATAAATCTGATCAGTAATAAACCACAGGCCCTATTGCCAATGATGTTATAAGGAGTGACAACATGAGCGAGGCAGAACATTTCACTCATGCACCTGAAGAGATGAAACAGGCGTATGTGAAGCTTCTGGATAAAACAGCCGTTGAGATGGGACGCACCAATCGTCCAACTGATCGGGTTGATTGGAACGCTGTCAATGAGAAGATGGTCGAATGGTGGCAGAAGCAGGGCTATGAATTCCCATAGGTTCCAATAAGCTGCAAATACCACGACCGGGTAAGCGCAACAATTTAGCTCCACTCAATAATCCATTGTTTAAATAACGTGCGGAAAAACCTTGACAGATGGAGTCTTATACACTAATTTCTGTATTAACAGAAACTACTGTAATTAATGTCATGAAACTTACACCGGTCATGGAGAAGTACATTCTGCACTGGGGCGAAATGGGAACCCGCTGGGGTGTCAATCGCACAGTGGCGCAGATTCAAGCCCTGCTCTTTCTCTCTTCAACCCCCATGAATGCTGAAGAGATAACCGAGACCCTTGGCGTGGCAAGATCCAATGTCAGCACCAGTATCAAAGAGTTACAGTCATGGAGGCTGATCAAAGTCGTCCATCTCCTCGGTGATCGACGGGATCATTTTGAGACCTTGAAAGATCCCT
>JBEVVR010000095.1:0-9754 GCA_040507035.1 Candidatus Thiodiazotropha sp. | reverse complement strand
GTGTCACTGCTGGTGAAACCGGTGATGGTTGGCGTGTCTGAAAGCGTCCACCTCAAGGTGCCATTGAGGGTAATGGACTCTGTAGCAGCATTGTCGGGTGTGCCGGAAAGAGGCATAACGAGATTATTGAAGCTTGCCTCTCCGGCCGCAAGATCAAGCTGGAGGTTACTACAGTCATTACCCGGCTGACCACAAACGAGCCCATAGCTGTAGACAGAGAGCTGCCCGTTAATCAATTGAGCTGTATTAAAAGTGACTACGTTTAGTTCGCTGCCGATGGCGCCGACAGTTATTTGGCTTGCTTCTACGTTATCCCAGACAAGCGCTGTGGTCGCCCCTGCCTGCCCCGTCTGGATCGTGGGAATATAACTTGTTCCGATCGCTGAGGTATCAGCGCCCGTTAATGTCAGCGAACCAAAATCGCCTGAGCCACTACCGGTACCGCCAATATCTATACCACTGATATCTATATTCGGGTTAAATGTAAAGGGTTCGCCATTGATCGTGATAACCGCTGTGCCGTTGGTAACTTCAATAATCAACAAGTCCAGAATCTGATCATAGATGCCACCGATATTGAATACCGAGGTAAAAAAGTCATAGGTCAGAAAATCCACATTCAAGGCACTATCGATGGCCTCGAAAACACCCACAAAGTTGGCATTGACTGCTGCCTGAGTATTGGCGATGTTCGCAGCAACAGAGGCCTGATTCGCCGGCCAGTTGTCGACCAGAGATGAAGGGTCCTGGTCACCATTGGCGTAATAGAGGGTGAGTGTCGTCATGGGTGTTATATTGGCAACACCCGGACCCTCTGCAAAACTGTACTGGGTTGGCAGAGAGTTGTCATTAGGTACTGCAGAGAGGAAAAAGGGTGGTGTCAATCCCGTAACATCGGCAGTGTAGTTGCCGGATGCGTCGATCGGAACATCGAGTATGCTGCCACCATTGATGCCGTAGACATTGACAGTGCCGTCAATCGCAATCCCTGTTGCGGCTGTTCCACTCAGGATGTCAGATGAACCCGTGTTGGTATCATCTCCATCGCTACTGCCGCCACCTCCCCCGCCGCATGCATAAAGAGTTAATAACAAGACTGCAGAGAGTATATTTTTATACATCATGCTTCTTCCTATGAAACTGTCCATGAAGACAACTGCATTATTAATGCCATGTCATTTGTAGATTGTTTAGCAGAATGGCGTTTTTTGTCTACTGGGGACTAATACTACTTTTTCATCGTGATATGGTGTAGAGATGGAACTGCCGGTTGATAGAACAATGTATTGAATGTTCACCATAATGTGGGCTAGAGAGAAAAATTCTCTAATATTAGGAAGAAATGCGCCTTCAACTGATTTTTTTTGTTTCTTGAGCGCTTAAAGATTGGCCCAAGGCATTGGCTTCAAATAACGCAAAATTTCATGTTTATTTTTTCCTGATCAATTGCTCATAACGCAATTTATCTAACTTCAGACGCCTGTTTTTCGATTCGGACAGACCAATCGTATACTCGCCAACCTGATAGAAATAGATCATACGCGCACGCAGGATGGATTCATCCTTTGAAAACCCCATTTCAGTAAACAGATTTTGGCAATATACAAGACGTGTTTTATCGACTTGACCGACGGCTTTGGATGCGTAGGGATTGAACCTTGCCCAGGCGCGTATCGCCACATCCGTACTGGAATCCTTATTGCGAATGAACTCTAGCAGATCCCACAAACGTTGCTCTGGTTTCGAGTCCGGGTCGGCTTTGAAATTGAGGACTATGTCCTCCTGCAAATCCAGCCAATAATCGACGATATCGTTCAGGTAGGCATTGTTGTCCTTAAAATGCCAATAAAAACTGCCCTTGGTCACTTTCAGCCGACGCGCCATCCGCTCAACTTTCAGCTCAGATAATCCACTATCTACCAGGGCCCTGAGTCCTTCCGCAAGCCAGATTTCCCTGGAAAGCCGTCCTGCTTTTTGCTTTGTTTCAGTCATATTTCAATACGGTAGCGTACTGATATAAGAAAGACAAATAGATCGACTTGAATACTTTATTTCTTATTTTCCATACGCATGCGTATTGACTATTCACGATCCTTACCATACGCTTCCGTATGTATTCTCCATTGAACAATGGGCCGGCCCTGCGGCCTGTCGAAATTAAGAAGTGAGGACAAAAAGTGATGAAGTCGGTTTCGAGATTGTGTGGCATGTTTGCACTGCTTCTGCCTCTCCATATTTCTTCGGCGCAGGTCATAGAGACGCAAACAGGCATTGAATATTGTTCCGCCGACGGCCTCTCCCTGCTCATGGATTATGCCTATCCGGATACAGCCGGGACAGGTTCCAGACTTCCTGCTGTTGTACTGATCCACGGCGGTGGTTGGCGTTCTGGTCAGCGGGGAGCCATGCTCCCCAAGACCAGACAACTGGCCGATCACGGCTACTTTGCCGCGACCATCGACTATCGTCTGACCCGCAGCGACAGTGAGAATGACCCCATGAGAGTCGGCGCCGACTACAGGGATATCATTCAGGATGTAAAGTGCGCCGTGCGGCACCTGAAATCCAATGCCGACAGTTATGGCATCGATCCGCAGCGGATCGCCACATTCGGCACCTCGGCAGGTGCACACCTGGCAGCCATGATCGGAGTGAACCGCACTGACTGGCACGACAACAACGGCCAGTATCAGGAGGTCGACAGCAGTGTTGCCGCCGTGGTGAACTGGTTCGGACCCCAGGACCTTAAATACGTGCATGAGAATTCGGAAGATTCACGGGCCTTCATAGAAGACCTGCTGCAAGGTACACCTGATGAGATGCCAGCCCGATACTATACCGCATCCCCCATCAACCACCTGGATCCGGATGATCCCGCCATTATCACTATCCATGGATCACATGACGGGACCGTTCCAGTGGGTGTCGCCAAGCTTTTTCACGAGGCCTGCCTGAATATGGGGGTCGAGCATGAGCTCAACATCGTGCCCGATGGAACCCATGGGCTCAGCGAGCATCAGGATATGGCGATGAATAAGACGATCATGTTTCTGAATGGGCAGTTGAAGTAAGTCTGTTTGCGCGTGTTGCTAAAACTAGGGATGGATGATCAATAAACCGATTATCGGTATCTTCGAACTCCATTCCGTAGGTAAAGCGGCAAGTCCCGCTATCAACAGTCCGATACCAAGTGTCAGTTTGACCACCTTGGAGAGAAACTCAACATCCTGGCCAAGCTGATCTATGACTTCTTCTGCTGATCCACGATAAACGATTAAATTTGAACCCAAACGATGTCGGCGGGAACTCAAACTATTGGATGCTTCGTTGTAAGTGCCGATGGCACAGACCTCCTGGTCGACTGGAAGCGCAGCCTCTTCGATGGAAAGTCCGCCATATTCCTTGTATTTAGTTGCATAATAATCCTCCCCTATCTCTTGAATATTATTTGAACTTTTTATTTCGAGTATTCTGGATCGTCCTTCCCATTCGCTAACAAATGGCGCCAGAGTCGATAGCCTCTCTGTCAACTCCCGCGTCTTGCCTGCCCACTCCTGGCCTTTCAGATTGTCCTGGAATTCATATAAATCAGGAAATGACGCAAGTTTGAGACTCCGATCACTCCCTTCTATCCTTGTTTTGACCATGTGGCAACCTTCCGCCAACCAGCGAATTTTGCTGTCACCACTAAGAGAACTATGAACCGATACAGTATATGTATACAGCGCACAGATCTTTTCTGTGAACGGCGATATCAGCGGCGCGACATCCGTTCGGACGAAACCACTAAAAGCCACGACCTTTCCGTCAAGCAGTGGTTCATTAAATCGCCGCACTATCTGCAGATTGATCCAGCCTACACGGCCATGATAGAGGCTCAGGACACCTATACCCAGGGACAACCCGGTAACAATAGCCAGAATGAAACCGATTGCACCCTGTACGCGATCATTGACCAGTACCCCAATGGAGACGAGTACGATAAGCAGGCCGAAGAACGGTATCGCTATTTTCAAGAATCGAAATATTCGGGGCATATTTATTTTCCTTATTGTTGAATACCTATCCCCATATTTTGGGTAAGCCGGAAACTCCAGGGAATACAAGGGAATACAGGGAGGACGAATACCGAATACAGGGACACCCGAATACCGAATACAGGAACGAATACCGAATACAGGGACACCCGAATAATGTATTGATTACATCCACCCTTCCTCTAATCTTTACTGAAGACTAAGTCAAAACCAGACGATAACTAGCCAGCACTGCACGCTGCCCCCTATGCCAGCATTTTTCCTGTACCCGAGCAAAGGCTTTGACACGATCGATTGCTCCCAACACGGAAAAGTAGTTATTACTATAGTGGCTGAAACCTTGTAACCGCATAATATGGGTAAGAAAGCAAAATCCTTTAATATTAGAAAAAATTGTTCTCTGACCCGGTTTATCCTACTTAGGGCTGGCATCTGGGGACACTAGCATTGGGTGGCAAACGTTCAATATATCTATCTGAAACATATCCTCGGTCGGTTTGATTCCATATCGTACTACCTAACACCTCAGCTCCTTGTGTTTGGCATATGATCGTTATCATCTCTCCTCTGTTGTAGGACCCAACAACAGCAGACGAAGTATTAGGTGCCTGACGAATTCTTAATTCAGATGATGCGGTGGAAACTCTTCCATAGATTGCGCCAGTAGATGGTATAGGCGCGGGGTGGCAGGTAGGCAGCTTTATTGATGACCTGGTAGGTAAGTTAACATATCTGGCTGATACGTATCCAAGATCAGTTCTATGCCAGAGTGAGTTTCCGGCGACTGATGTTCCAGGTGTTTGGCATTCGATAGGTATGGACGTCCCGCGTAAATAGGTTCCAACAACAGGTGTAGATGTGCTTGGCCCCTGCCTGATTCGTAAAAATGAAGCTGTAACAGTACCATTGCGGGTTCCGGTGGTTATAGGTGGATTTTGTACTGCAGTTGTTTTCTCATAGTGCCATCCATCTACTAACTTAAAAACTAATCTATTGTCACTGGGTTGGCAGTGATACGATTCTCCCTGCCTGGGGCTATTGAACAGTCCGCGAGGCGGTCTCCCATGTTCGGCTGCTATTTGGTTTTCCGTATTTATCGTGCTGTCATGCTCAGGCCGATTGCCTTTTACTCCAGTATATCCCTGGTTCAATCTGGCATGCCCACATAGCTCATGAGCAAAAATCCTCCAGTTTTCGGCGCGTTCTGCATTTCCGCCTTGATCAAATGAGCCAAATTCTACTGGCGATCCTGAAGAGTGCATGTTGATAATAGGATTTGTACCAGGCAATGTGTGAGGTCCAGTAGATAGTTTTGGAATGTCTTCATTTGTGCCGTTATATAACTCCTCATTCTCTATATTAACTTGCACTGGATTAACGTTAATTGAATAGGTTCTGTTTGGGTCGTTTACAGTATCTTCTAAGCAAGTACAGCTTTGAGTGTTTCCCGTGAGCGCGTTTCCAGTTATAGATCTTCCGGAGTTGCCCCAGTTTGCTGGGCATAAGGTGTTTAAATAGTCCAGGATTTCTCTCATTCCAGAATTAACCAGAATTCTTCTTTGGATAAATGGGCTGTGAGGAGTGTTTTCTGTTTGTTGTACTGTATGAGCCAGCTCATGACTAAGTGTACGTTTCCCCTCCAGTTGCTGTGGTGCGTATTCCCTTGCCCCAAAAACAATGTGATTCCCAAATGTGAATGCCCGAGATTGGACACTTCTTGCAGCAGTGTTGGCCCTGGTGTCAGTGTGGATCCTTACCTTACTGAAGTTATAGCCGAAGCGTGGTTCGAAGAAGGAGCGTGTTGTCTTGTCTAGTGGCTGGCCTGGTGAGCGTATTACATCGTGGATAAAGGCAGGTGTTTTAGATGCTCCGGCACTGTTTTCCTTAATATATTTACCTTGTATAATTGGATCTTTCGTGTGTTGTTCAATGCTGTTGTGCCCTGTTCGTGATTCGCCACAACACCGATGGGTATGCCGTAACGGTGGCATGGGCATGTGTATTATTTGATCAGCAACTCGATCTGCTTCTTGCTCGTATTCATCACCTGGAGTACCAATCTTTAGTTTTGATTGCAGGTTTATACGCTTGTTTGCATGCAGGCTTCTAAGTGATCGATTTTGCTTGGAAAAGTTTGTGGATATTCCATTTTGTGTAGACTTCTGCTTCTGTGCGAATGTTCGCATAGCTAGTCTCCTGTTATCTCCATCTAGTACATTATGAAAACATTGCTTCCAGCATAACCAATTATGTAAATTGCGTCATTTTAACATTAGAGAATGAATTTGCGATATCTACTTTTCAAGTATAGGTAATATAAAAGCAATACCCTTTCATATCAAAGGAATACAGCGAATACAGAGCGAATACAGGACGAAGGAATACAGGGACACCCGAATAATGTATTGATTACATCCACCCTTCCTCTAATCTTTACTGAAGACTAAGTCAAAACCAGACGATAACTAGCCAGCACTGCGCGCTGACCTCTATGCCAGCATTTTTCCTGTAGCCGAGCAAAGGCTTTGACACGATCGATTGCTCCCAACACAGAAAAGTAGTTTTTACTATAGTGGCTGACACTTTTTAACCAGGCATCCGGGTTCAAACCGATTCTCTCCAGGATGGGTGCGAGATCATTGGGTATAGCGCCTTTCTTATCCTCCCGTATGGCCCGTCCTGTCCAATCCACCAGACGCAGGTAGTCATTGAGTTCAAAATCAATACGTTCTTCACCTGGGCCTTTTCCTCTCTCTCGCTTGAACGGGCGGAGTTTTGTCGGTTGTGCTTTTGGTGGCTGCCTGGCCTTGCCTCTGTTCTGATGCCCGGCATAGACTCTACGGTTTATCGGGACTGTTACTTGCTCAACATTTCCCATCAAGAATGCTTCGACATAGCCCGCACCACCTCAATCAACATCCTCCTCCCCTTCCCATCCATCTCCGAATAGATGGTCATCAACTCCCTAAGATCATCGGGAAAGGACCCACACAACCCATCGGACTCCACATGCTGTTCATCCAGCCATTGGCGCGGCCTGCCGCTAGCCTTTTCGATTCTCCGCGCCAGGCGTTCGCCGATGTGTTTGAAAGGGTTGTCGATGTAAGTCGCCAATTGTTTGGTTTCGAGTTTTACACCGAGGAGAAATCCGCTGATCGATTTTGCGCCCCCCTCCTCCGCTTCACGAAACAGATAGACCAGGTTCTGATGCCTCACCGCCTGCAGGTCCCGCTCCCCTGAGCGGATGGGGCCCAGGCCGAACATGATCCAGCAGGCGGATGTGCCGGTGGTCTTTGCGATCACCTCCACATGACCGGGATGGGGCATGGAGTAGCCCGCCTCGTACCAGGAGAGTCTGTTCTCCGGCCACTTCGGCAGCTTGTCCCGGAATGCCTTGGCGGTCTTGAAACCGGCCATGCGGCGAGCCTGGGCGATGCGCTTGCCGATCTTAACCGCCACGGGGTCTTTGATGCGTGATTTGCTGCTTGTATTTAATTTTGTCATTTGCAAAAAATACTCTTGCATTTTGGATACTGGCGATTATACTTGCGCCCCAAGATTTGGAAAGCCCCGGATGACCCGGGCTCTCCCTAAACAAACGAAACAGGAACCGAGAATGAATTCAACACGCTTATATGACACCGACACACCAGCAGCCCTGCGGAGTGGGCCTGCTTGTGCGCTGCTGTCTTCAGCCTATCGGCTGATAGAAGAAAAAGCGTTCGGCTTTTTGCTCGGTAACGAGGACGAAGCCGCTGTGACCTGACACTTTTCCAGAGCATTGCAGGAGGGTGTCAGGAGTGACTGACACCTTCCGGAAGAAACCCCCGGTTGGTGCAAACCCCGGGGGTTTTTTATTGCCCGGGAAAACCCGGGTGGTATCCCGGGATGCTCTTTAACAATTTGTAAACCACAAACCGCCCTGTCCTGATTTTGGACAGGGCCCGATTTCGGCCGCTTGGGGCAGATACCAAGCAAGCCTCGTCCCCCTGTTCTCGGTTACGGGCCGGGAATGGTGCGGCTATGCCGGCCAGGGACAAGAGGTAGTGCTGCTGTTCGAGTCGTTACGACAAGCGCGGCAGTGCAGTGCCAGGGGAGGAGATGGGATCCCGAAGCACCGGTCCGCCTGCCATTGGAGGCGGACCAAACCGGGTGGCTGAATAGGCCGCCCACAACAGTCAATAAGGGGATGTGGCGCAATTGGAAGACGCGGCAGGCTTAGACCCTGTTGGTTGTGAGTTCGAGTCTCACCGTCCCTACCAACACTTATCGAATCAATTGATAGGAGGTTCAAAATGAAAACGCAGAGACAAAAGATGGATCAATCTTCTTTTCGAAACCATGAACAAGCGACGCAAGGGCTTTCCCTCGGAAACAAGGGTTAAACGTGGCGATCGCGTCGTCCACGGCGATAAAGAGCTGACAGAGAAACTGGGGCGTAACGACCCCTGCCCTTGCAGCTCTGGTCTTAGATTTTAAGCGTTGCTGTCTGCGTAACAAACGCTTTGACGGCAGTAACAGAGATCACTATTTCAGACCATGAATTTGTCATCCGCTCAGGTTCGATACCTGACGGATGCATCGAGTCCTCATCGGATACTTGAGTGACAGCGGCCGGGTCTCTGCATGGCCCGCCGGCACAGCTTGCAATGCAGTACTGTGTACCGCACGCAAGATTCCTGAAGACGCCAACTGGATATAGCTCAGTGGTAGAGCAATCGACATTAAATCGATTGGACGGAGGTTCGACTCCTCCTATCCCTAGATGGTAAGGGTCTACGACCCCGCGGTTCGACTCCGCATTGACTCTATATCCAAGCAACGCCCCGGCAGGATTCAAAGACTCGTACCTTGAATTAACTGCAGCACCTACAGGGCCAGTGTTCGATATGGCGCGTTGGATCAGTGTGACCGCCATCGCCAAACAACCCGGCAAGGGAGTGCGCGGGTTGTGGCAGCGACCGCGTTCACACCCGCCCTTTCGTCCCATCCGAACCCGCGCTGCGGGTGTGGGGCCGCGCTTTTCCGAAGCGCACATTTTTATGTGCCCTTCGAAAAGGCAATTTCAATCACTTTAACAAACCAAGGAGAACAACAATGTTTGGTTACAAGCGCATCGTTGTGGCCCAGCACGAGCGCGGTTTTCTGTTTCGTGACAGTCAGCTGATCCAGGTGCTGGAGCCGGGTGTCTACCGCCACTTCGACCCATTCGGCCGTGTTCGGATCGAACTGCACGACCTGGGTCAGGCGGTATGCGCCAATAAGAACGCCGAGATCCTGATGAAGGGCGCGGGCGAGCTACTCGATCCCTACCTGGAGCTGGCGGACATGGGTGACAAGCAGATCGGTCTTGTCTACCGGGACAACAAGTTCATCGAGCTGTTGGCGCCGGGTGAGCGCAAGGTCTACTGGAAGCTGCCCTACGCCCTGCGGGTGGAGCGCATCGACTTTCAGAACGACCTGGTGGTTCCGAAGGATCTGGTGGATGGCGTGTTCCGTAGCCGTGGTGGTGTGGTGGCGCGGGAGCTGCAACCCTACATCCAGACCGCCGAGGTGATGGATCACTATGTGGGTCTGCTGCTGGTCGACGGCGAGTTGCGTCAGACCCTGAAGCCGGGCTTTCACGCCTTCTGGGCGGTGAAGCGCCACGTCGCCGTGGAGCAGTTGGATACCCGTATCCAGGCGATGGAGGTCCAGGGTCAGGAGATCCTTAGCCG
>JBEVVR010000068.1:0-10761 GCA_040507035.1 Candidatus Thiodiazotropha sp. | reverse complement strand
TTACTTCCCACTACCCATGGAGGCTCCACATAAAATTTCACTTTCATAGACCAAGTGGTTTCAGAGATGTTTGAAATTGTGGACGACGACGTCTGCCCCCAGTAGGCTTGACCAGGGAAAAGGTACCAAGCGATTATGGTATACCTTAACTCAACATCCAGGCATGACCTCAGCTTTTAACTGTGGATGTAATGCATCAAATAAACAAGAAAAAGTTTTGAGCACAGGGAAAAGATAAGTTCTTGTTTATTTAATATCCATTCAATAACAAATAATTCAGATGTAGTAACAAAGCAGACTTAACTGGAACTCTTTTTGTATCAGTACCTATTTAGATTGTTGCTTATTTTTCACCTTGGTTTTCAGGATGAGACATTGATACTGATTGTGACAGTTCCTGGTCATTGCGTTACTTCTTCTCTTTCCCACCTCTGAAACAGACGTTGTCTGTGAATTCAAAATTTCCTGAATGGGTTAGGAAAATATTTCTGCATTTATTCTTTCTCTTCCAATTATAGAAGCCTCCGTGAAGCAAGCTACTGGCCTTGTTAACCAGGGGTCCTGGGTTCGATCCCAGGCTTCTCTAGTTTTTCTGATGAGACTTTAAACCAAGGTCCCATCTCCATATGACCTTAGGTGTTGATTGGGACGTTAAACACTAAATCAACCAACCAAATCTTCCAATGATTTTTAAAAGAAGGGCAGTAACTGTAAGTTAATGTGCACTAAGTACTAGTAATCTAGCTTAGGAACAGTAGGATTAGGATAACTCACCATCCCGACATGACCTCAGCTGTTTACTGTGAAGTTTAACATCAAATAAAGCAAGGTTTAGAGTGAAAAGAAAGAACAATGTCTGTCTGTCTGTCTATTTATTCAACATTCTTTTCATATTAAATAATTCACTTTAATCTTGAATGAATATTCAATAAGGGATTAACTATACAAATTTATTTCTGAAATCACTCTCGTTCCAAAGAGGAACAAGCGTTATTTCAGAAACAAATTTAAATAATTTAGTTAAATAATAACTAGAAATGTTAGAGAATCTGACTATAGCCCCGCTTCAGTGCTATTTGTGTAATAACTTTAGCTATTGAGTGGAAACAAAATTCCGGCATAAAAAGGAGCCATAACTTTGGAAAGTCTTACAAATTTTCAAAAAAAAATGACAGGTTACACTCCCAAGCTACATCTTGTCAATGTTGATGTGCATACAAACTTTGGTCAAATTATTTCCATTCATTCTGAAACAAAATTCTGATGTCAATCAAGGGCTATAACACTGTAAGAAATTTGTGAAAAATGATTGGTAACAATCCTAGATCTTGTCAATGTTGATATGCACACAAGAGTTAGTCCGATTCTGTCAATTCATTCTCAAGATATTGATCAGAAACGAAATTCTGACATAAATCAAGGGCCACAACTCAGTTACAAATTTGCAAAAAATGACCCCTAACAATCACAAGCTAGATCTTGTCAATGTTGATGTGCACACAAAATTTAGTCCAATTCTGTCCATTCATTCCCAAGATATTGAGCGGAAACTGAAATCTGATGTGCATCAAGGGCCATAACTCTGTTACAAATTTGCGAAAAAATAAGGTGTAACAATCTCAAGCTAGATCTTGTCAATGTTGATTGGTCCAATTCTGTCAGGTCATTCTCAAGATTTTGACTCTGTTACAATTTTGCCAAAAAAAATGACCCCTAACAATCCCAAGCTAGATCTAAACTAAATTCTGACGTGCATCAAGTAGATTTGCGAAAAGTGTTGTGTAACAATCCCAAGCTAGATCTTGACAATGTTAATATGTGCACAAAATTTGGCCCAATTCTGCAAATTCATTCTCAAGATATTGAGTGGCAACGAAATTGATTTCAAACAAGGGCCACAACTGTTACAGATTTGCGGAATATGACCCCTTACAATCCTAAGCCAGATCTTGTCAATGTTGAAGTGCACACAAAATTTGGTCCAATTCTATCCATTCATTCTCAAAATATCGAGCGGAAAGGAAATTTTGACATGCATATAGGGCCAAAACTCCCATTACAAATTTGTGAAAAATTATCTGTAACAAGCCCGAGTTAGATGTTGTTAATGTTGATGTGCATACAAAAGATGGTCAAATTCTGTCAATTCTTTCTTGAGATATTGAGCGGAAACGAAATTTTGGCATAAATCAAAGGTCATCCAAGCGCAATAACTCTCTTACAAATTTGGGGAAAATGATGTGCATTGACACAAAAGTAGATGTTGTCCATACTGATGCATATGCAAAATTTGGTTAGATTCTATCAATTGGTTCTCAAGATATCAGTGGTAACAGAACCATGTAATAACAAAATAATGGAAGGATGGAACTACAGAAGAACAGGGTGAATCCAGTGTAGCCCCACTTTTTTAAATCTGGGCTGTACAAATGCAAAATAAGTTATTTGTGAATGAAATTTTTGACAATGTAACATCAACATGTACAAAATAAATTCACAGAGTTCTTAAATTAAAACAAATTTCAAGATGAGCCTAATTCTTATACTTTAGCTAAAACTTTTTCCAAATGTCTTGATATGTTAGCTCTAACTATTCAACAATGTCTATGTTTAATAATGAATAGATTTAATTACAGTACCATTCCAAATGTCATAAATCTTTAACACTAAAGCTTGAACACAGTCATATTTTTCTTGCCAGTGTCCTTAAATTCCAACTCACTAAATTCTGAAAGGCTTCTTGCATTGCTGACACAAGATGCATCAACCACATTTCAGTTTATAAAGTGTGAGGATCATCAATCTGTGGTCAAGTCTGAAACTTTTTCTAATGAAGTCACAATATTTGTGCATGAACTTAAAGTCTCTTGTAGTTTGCCTTATTAAAGCTAGCCATCTTTATGATTCCTTATATACATGTTGATTTTCAGTTGTGGCCTCTTTGCTAGCAATTTACAAATTCACACACAATGGCACTTTGATAAACTGAATGCACTCTGTATTTGGTTTTGATGACAACTATATTTCAGATATGTACTTTGGAAATTGACACTTATTGTATATCTGTTTATTTTGATGAATTTGTAAAGCAAATGACAGGGCATATAATACAAGTTTCTGTAGTCTGTCATTGTGCAGCTGTTATTCTGGAAACTTTTTTCCTCAAAGTCCGATTTGACTGTGTCTCATCAAATATTCTTTCGCTGATCTATAGGAGATTGGCAAAATCATGCCTCCAGAGCTTGTAGCAATCATTTAGCAAAATGTCATCATAATCATTGCATAATTGCTAACATTTATGATTTATGATTCATCAGAAATCTGTCTTTGATATATGTCCGAGACTGCATAGAGATTTATTGGTAGCATCTTTAGCAGCAGTTCTCATTAGATTTTATTGTAGCATCTTTATCAGCAGTTCTTGTCACATAACTAAAAATCATCAAACAATACTCCACTGATAAATTGAACACACAGTAGCCTTTTTTTTTAGTTTCAGACTTCATGAAGTTGACACTTACTGCAGCTGTTTATGTTGATAAAAACACCTGTCTCTGTAGAAAGGAGATGTTCCTGCAAGTTATGTGTGACAGGGTGTCATCAGTATCCTCTGGCAGAACTTGTAGCTTTCATTCAGAAAAATGTCACCATAAACATTGTATGGATGCAACCAATAAGTCATGCAGTGCTGAAAGAAGTTTAAAAAGCTTAAAACTTTACCACAGAAAGTCCCTCAAACCAATGAGAATTTCAGACCAATATACTTTCCAACTACCAAACAGTTTGGTACACATATGATTTAAGATATTGGCTTGGTACTGTAACTGAAATCTTGCTTGGTATTGCATTTCAAGCATTGATTCAAATCTAAATTTTATATTTCCTTCAACTGCATAAAGCTATTATTAACAAATAAATGTCATTGTCACTTTATGGACTTTTTTGAGTTGTGGTTTAAAGTTGAAATCAACAGTTTTTCAAACATGACAGAACAGAGGCACTGCTTCCTTGGTTCTTGGTACCAGTATAATGACGAGTAAAATGTCACACTCAAGGAAACAAAATGGTCATGGTATATTTCAAACCTGCAATCTCTTGCTCTTCCACTAGGCCACCAAGCTCGAAAAAACATTCATGAACATGGCATAAAACAGATGGAGTTAAAGTACTGTTTAACTTCATAATGAGAATGTGTAATATCTAGTAGCAGTAGCCAATCTATAATTACAAAACTTTAATACATTAACATTTTACTGATCCATCAATTGAACAATAAAAAAATACTGCACTGTAGGCATTGTATATGATGTGCCCCTACACTATCATAAAATGCCAATTACATTAGTCCAAATCCTTCATTAAAGTATAACAAAAGTAATAAATTATATATCTTTAAACTTATAATGTGCAGTGATTACAAAAAACCTTACACCACTGGAAGACAAACATAAAGTACTTTTGAACATTTACTGACCATTCCAAGGTGGTACTTCTGTAGTTGTTTTGTTTGTTTGATGTTTTGGTGCCAGTTTTGGTGTCATTTGCACCTTTTATGTGCGTCTTCCTAAATTCAGTTGTGACAAATGAGTGGTCACCTTTTGGGAAATAGCTGCTGATTTGGCTAACCATACATTCTGTTTGTATTGGTACCTATTTGCAGTACCTTGGTTTTCAGGTTTTGGTTCAGACTGTGCCAGTTCCTGATCATTGCTTACATTTTTACTTATCCTCCAAACTTTAAAGTTGGGGAAGCATTATCATGCTCCATGCTCCCCAACTTTAGAATTGGGGGAGCATGGAGATTGTGGCAACTCCATCATACGAAAAAGCTACTTCATTCTGTATTGTGTGGGGTTGATATTATACACAGAATACTGGAAGACATAATGACAACAAAGTTAAGAGAAAGTAACTTGCAGGATGACTTTGGATTAAAATAAGATTATAACTTGTCAAACAATTAAAGCACCAAATAAAATGATATGTTGACTTAAAATATGCACTGGCAAATATGACAAAGCACTGGTTACATACTGGCAATTTACTTGTTAAACACTGACAATACATGCATTTCCATAATGTTAAGAACAGTTTATCAATGTAATCAAACACATCCAAAGTATTTTTCTTTATATTTGGAACAGTTCTGCTATCATCTGTAATTGCAGTTTCACAAATGTTTTGTGTCCAACACATAAAATATAAATCTATGTTTCTAGGGCACAATAAATAAGCTTGTGATCAGTCCAATAAGCTTCAACCACATCACAGAAAGCCTCACAATTTGCAAATACCAGATCCAATACAGATCCAGAATCAGTCGTTGGTTGTTGAATGTATTGGCTGCAACTGAATAATGTCTCCATGAAATGGACGAAAGGTGACTCTGCTTCATTTACTGGTACATTAAAATCACCAATTATGACTAGTTTTACATCAGGATCTACAAGTGGCTTCATAACACAGCTGATTTCTTTTCTCAATTCAGTGTGAGGACATTTTGGGTATTTGTACAACACTACAACTTGTAGCTGACCTTTTCTCTTGCTATGCAATTTAGCAAAAATGAATTCAAATAGGTGAGAGCTGTGTTTCACAACTTCTTGAATTTCAAAATGTTCTTTAACATACAAAGCAAGGCCGTGGTGTGGCCTGGTTTCATGTGCAGCTTCATCTAATCGAATAAGTCTGAATCTATTTAGGGAAAAATTTACATCTTCATCCCTTGAACATAGTCTAGATTCAGCAAACCCAACAACATCTGCGGACAACACATTTGGTTCAAACTGTACATCTTTAAAGTGTTTATGCAGTGACCTTGCATTATTAAAAGCCAGTTTAATTTTGTTGGGATCAATCTTATACAATGGAGTATAACTAAGCTCAAGAGATGCTTCTGTCCTCAGCCTCTGCATTTCAACATTTACCTGTCCATCTAAATCAATTGCAGCTTCATTCAGATTAAGAATGTATAAATTTTCAAGATTTCTGACTCTACTAAAAGCAACATAATGCATATGAGGCATTTTCCTGAATTTCTTATGCTGAGTTAAATCTACCACTGCCTCATCTTCTGTGATCCCTTGAGCCTTGTGGGTTGTTTTGGCTGCTGCTGGTCGCAACGGAAATTGAGTCCTTTGGTACATTTTGTGTTTGTACATAAATGTTCTTTCAACTTCAAATATTGGAGTCCAATCTCTTTGAATATTTGAATTATAATAGCCCTTTTGGAAATATTTTTCCCTTGTTGCCTTCCCAATTCGAGGATCATCAAATTTCATCCATATGATACTTGGGCGATTATTGCCTTCAATCTTATACTCTATGAATTTCACTCTGCCTGTAGCTCCATTTGTTAGACCATCTTCAACATTGACATTAACTGACACAATATATTTCATTCCAACTTTTACAGACAACACCTTTTCCATATTAGCTGTTGTTGAAGCATCATCAGGAATTTGGCTAATAAGTTCTCTTGCCCTTTTGGGGGAAATGTTTTCTGAAGCAATAGTGTCATGGCATGGTATATCCACTGTTTCTCCATCAATACTATCCATAACCTGTGCATTATGGTTATTAACACCAGCCTTTTCAGCAAAAATATGCACAGCATCTCTCGGGTAATCTCCTGAATCACGGTCAACAACACGTTTCCGCAAATCATTTTTGTCATCCTCAGTCATTTCATTCACTCTAAGTCTGTTCAGTAACTGTGCAAACTTAAGATCATCTTTCTGTCTCATAATATCTACTAACTCATAGATTTTGAAATGGTCTTTCCAAGAGTTTGGAGCAAGAGCTTTTGCATTCTCATCAAGATCAAGAAACACTAATCTATCACCTACTGGCTTCAACTGGTAAAAATCACCAACTGCAATCACACTTAAACCACCAAAAGGTACTCTTATACCAGTGAGCTGCTGCAGTCGTGTGTCTATAAAGTCAAAAGTCCTTTTTCCTACCATAGATATTTCATCAATAATAACCACCTTCAAGTGTCTATACTTTATCCTGAATGTATTCAATTCATCAGATGACATAATTTGGTTGGTTTGATACATCTTTTTGTGAAAAGCAGAGCAAATAGTATTACCACCTATATTGAAAGCAGCAGTGCCCATGTAAGCACACAGAAGAACTCTTATATCCTCAGGGTTTTCTCCTTCTCTTAGATTTAACATTCTGTATAGACTTTGATAAAGTGCTCTAATCACTACTGATTTACCAACACCTGCACCTCCTGACAAGAAAGCATGAATTGGTTCATCTGTACATTTTATGCAATGAATAATGTGATTGAAAAATTCCCGCTGTCTTAAATTTAAACTTCTTAACAGACTTAGGTATTCTTCATCTGGCAGCATGATTCCAGTTGTTTCTACCCTAGGAACTGAACAAGTTGATTGCAATTCTATGCCAATATCATAGTGTTTGTGTTCAACTACCCTGTCTGGATTAAAATGTACAAAAATTTCAGACTCTCTTACACCTTCTTCTTCAGCTTCTCTATTTTCTTGTTCTGCATTTGGAGCAAGTTCATCATATTCAGCTTCTTCAGCCTCCATCATTTGCCTGGCAAGCTCAAGTTCGTCAGTGTGATGTTCATATTGATTTCTTTTGTCTTCCAGCAACTCTTTCATAGTGTTGTAATGAGCTCTGTATGTTTCAAATGATCCAATTAGGTCTTTTTGTTCATTTCGCCAAGGCATAAAAAGCATGAGTTGTTCTCTGTAATAATTCTCTGGATCCTTAGTTTGATTGTATCGAACGTAACGTATGACTTTAGGTACTTTGCGGTACTTATATTTCGTTCCATTCTTTGCTATGTGTATCAAGTCTGATGCAGTCTTCCCATTTTCAACCAACTCTTCCTCTTCACTGCTTTCATCTCCATCACTGGAATTCTCATCATTAATACTGTCATCATTTTTATATTCTACTGTCTCAGGCAATTTATTTCCTTTTGGATAGATGACATCAACCTTTGAGACATAATCAGCCAAGCAAAATCTCCCAAGCTGTTTTGGTCTTTTGGAATATCGCTGAACTATATTATCTGACTCAATATTTGTGGATTCTGCAGGTAGTTCATCTAGGACTGACTTGGGTTTTAACAGAAACACTCTTTCTCTGGAAGCACATGTATTGATAAAAACAACCTCTCGAGTTCCTTTTGTCAAAGGAATTTGTAGAGCAAGATACACAGCTTCTTGAGCACTAACTTCAACACAATTTGAAAAGACATTTCCTATATGTCTCACTTGTTTTTTTATATCAGAATTTTCTTTTCTGGCTTCTTTTGCTGCAGCTTCGAGCTGTGCACTCATACCTCTTTGTGATTTGCTTATGTACCCTACAACATAGGATGCACAACCATATGGTTCAAGAACAATCTGAATATCAAGATTAGCCTTCCATGCAAGAAGAATTTTCGTATTGAACAGATTGATTCTCATTTCATTTGGTCCTCGTTTAAGGAATACTTTTGGAGCATTGAGTGAACTTCTTATACACTTAATGTAATCCTCAAAAGTCATTTTAGCAACTGTCTCCAAGAATTCAGCAAATGACACATCATTATTTTCATTCTCATTCATTGTTCTTTGAAGCTCTGTGTACTTCTTTTTGAACTCTTCTACATTTTCCTCTAGTGGGTACAGCAGCATTGTTTGAGGCAAAGGGGGCAAAGGAAATCCGAATCTACATATTGCCTTTCCCTTTTTTCTACAAGTCCGTGAATGTTTATGTGTTTGAAGTTCCACAAGATGTGCACTTTCTTCATCATTTGAATTGCATGTGAGATGCTTATCAACAAACTGGACTATTTCGAGTTCAGAGTTCTTTTCTAATGTTGGGGCATTTTCAACCCAAACGAGCATGTGGATATGAGGAGAACCTCGTTGCTGAAACTCAACTCTATAAAAATAATCTCTCAGTTTTCCAATGGGCTCACAATGACTTTTAAGGATAGTATTTAGAAATTCTTGTACTCTGTGATCAAAATACCTTGAGCATGTAACAGGATCTTTCTGAACAAGCTTTGTTTTTTCTTGCCAAGTCAACCCATCTATATCTTCATTTGTATAACTGACACCATTATTCAGTTTTGCTAACATTTTCAAAAGATCAGTCCATCTGGTATCTGCAGCTGACAATGACATAAACCAAGTTGGCAAAGAAAGTTGCCTGATCATTGCAAAGATATCCTTTTTTCTCGACTCTAAATAAGCTGGAGAATTTCTAAGTTGACGAAATATGTAATAACCCTCATCAAGTTTGACAAGTTTGTCTAAAAACTCAGATTTTCTAGCTTCAGCTGCTGTAATTTTCTTTTCCTTGCCTTTACATCTTCGTACAGCCAAGTTCACTTTGTCACTGATTTGCTTCATCTGCAACTTCTTGTGCTTGAAAAAAATGTTTGGAACAGACTGTGCAGCTCTCCTATCAACACTTCTTAGTTCCCACTTCACAATGTCACTATAATGAACAGGAACCTTTCTTTCTTCTTTACTAGGACGCCTCTGACCACAAAATATTGTAGGAAAGCAAAGATATTCTGCATCTGCATCATGATATAAACTAAGTGGATGCTGTCCTTCCCCTGGAGCAAAAGTAATGGTTTTATCACATTTGTTTTCAAGATACTCATCATCAACTAAAGTGTCTACATTTCCAACTTGTTCATTAGTATCTATCTCACTAAAGTGATCAGAATCATAGTCATCAGTTACTCCGCTATCCTTGGACAATGAAGATACATTCACATCTTCTTTATTAGTTGCATTCTGTTTATGAGTCTCATTTTGTTCTTTTGATATTTCAAGAAATTCTCTGACAGTTTCTTCTGAACTCTCCGTTACTTCATTAAACCAATTTACATCAATTTCTATGCCAGATTTTTTATACAGTTCACTCTTATTTACTAGCCAGTGTAAAGCAGTCAAAACTCTCAATGGTCTTACGTTTTCTTTGAAGTCCACTTTTTTATATGACAATTTCTTTTTAAGCTGTACAGCAATAGTGAAATTTTCATCCATGGGTCTTGGAAGACAACTCACTGTGGGTTGAATGTCAACTGGTACATTAATAACATTGCCTTTCAAAGAGTATTGACCTCCACGAGGTAACTCTCTAATCTGCATAAATGGAATTCTTAGTGATATTAGTCTTTCTTCAAGCTGGTGCAATTCAAGTTCTGGAGGCTTATCAGGCCATTTCATTCCATTAGCTACTGATAACTTTGGAGTTTTACTACCCCGTAAGGCACTCAAGCAAGTATGACAAACCCATTCTTCATTATTTATCGATTTAAAATTTGTACAGTGCTGTCTTTCACTTTCTTTTGGAATATGTGTGTTCTTTAACAATGAAACACTTTTCCTGAACCATGTTTGGTGACAACATGAACACACATATAAAGGTCCAATGGAGATATCTGAATGAAATTGTTTGATAGTCTCTTCAATGGTTTTAAGGTCTTTTTGATGAGTTTTTGGCAAAGTATCTGCCTCATGCTTATATCGTTTTCTAGGAATAGTTATTCCTGAATTATCATCAAATTTTCGTTTTTCCTGTCTCACTTGTTGCTTTTTGATTCTCTCACATTCAAGAACATATGGATTTTCCCTTGCCTTCCTTTTTGAAGCATTCTGGTATACTTTCTCCTGTGCTCTAAAAGCATGATTGTCTCTTGCTAACTGCTTGGATACCTTCTGATACAGTGTTTCTTTGGCCTTAAAAATAGGATCTTTTCTTGCA
>JBEVVR010000030.1:0-11135 GCA_040507035.1 Candidatus Thiodiazotropha sp. | reverse complement strand
TCTGTGACATTTCTACTAATTGTTCGTCCACGATACCCAATTACTGTTGACGCCGTAGATTGTGCAGTAACATACCGATCACGTAAATGACATACCCGTATAAAATTGTCTTGCAGCACAGACGTCACACGCGGCGCACCTGGACGAGGCCTATCAGATAAACTCCCAGTGGCGTTTACACGACGAACTAATTGAACAATCTTCGAACGTGAGACGTTAAAGCGTCTTGCAACGTAATCCTGTGATTGACCACTTTCCAACATCCCTAAAGCACGAGCACGATCCTCATTATTTAGCCTTGGCATCGCTATGCGTCAGAATTTTTCAAATCGCCTTATGTTTATAACTGGTAAATCGAAACTCCAAGACACATGTGTAATTTCGTTTCCAAAAAAAAATGTATAGAAGACGCACGGGTAGCTTGAGTAAATAGTGACCCACAGCCATGTTTAGATATAGAGAGTGTACTGAACCAAAACTTTATCGTTTCGATAAGTGTAAGGGCTGTTTAAATTAGGGTAGACCATATTTTCCATGATGTAAAATGCTTACCAGAAAAGTTAGGTCCAATTTTCGCTGAGGCGTTTTTTCTTGACGTCAGTATATGTTTGTTTTGCTGTTGGGATTTCCTTTTTGTTATTAAGAATATTATACATGACTTTTGCACCTTGTTTATTTTGCAACAATGAAATAATACTACTGGGTATGAATGGGTTCTGTTCTTTATGTGTCAAAGTTACATTGGCTTTTTTTATATAGGCTTTCACTGCCTGTATTATTCCATAGTAATTAAGATAGTTTACTTGTATTCCTGTTTGCTGGATAAATTCTTGTTGAGAATAAAATTCTCCATTGTCTTTTACTATATCATTACTATATCATTAATATATCTAACATCACTTTTAAACCATTTATCATAATATATAGTTTGTCCTGCTATTTTAATATCATTGTCTACGCCCATGGGCGTAGACAACATAAGGGTTGCTTCTGACCTAGATCTCCATATTGTTTGGTATAAAACCCACCACCAACAAGGGTAAACCACTCTAAGCAGGGATATTACTAAAACCTTGTACCGCACCGCACTGGGGTAAAATAGAGTACCACACCGCCGAAGATTTCCGAACCCTCCCGAACTTTACGATCTCTACTGTAGGCAAAGGGTATATTACTAAGTGTATTCTTATTCTGCCTCTAAGCAGTTACCTTACAGTATTTAGTACGACCAAGGTATCACACCAATAAAATGTGTAATGTTGATGTTTGTTTTACTAAAACCCAGTAATAAGCATACAAGTTTTTGCTTACCTGAGCCTTCAGGCGCATAGGTGAGCTTGGAATCCCGTGGTTTTGGATCCTGGCGCTTTCGACCCAATAAATTTCGCACCCACTTATCGGCGATTTCAGTCATTTTCGGGTTATTTTGGGCACTCCCAGGCTATTTCAACCCGTCATGTCATGTTACAATGTTTTGGGCACAAAACCTACAGTACTTTTGTTGTTATCAAGCAACCATCATTATGCAAATCTTGGATCCAACATGTCACCCAAGGAACTGCTTCAGTAGATACAAGATCAAGGTCACAAGAGACATATCTGTAACCATGGTATCAAAATGCATAACGAGTTCAATATAACAATACCAGAATTAGAACTATATCTATTACTTTTCATAATTAACCATTTTTTCAGGTATACAAAAGCCTGAACTAGAATAGCACAGATGGTCAAGCCTTAATTAGAATAGCAAAGATGGTCAGTGCGTGCATACTGAGAACTGCATTTGCTGATTCTTTTCCCCTTTTTCTTCTCTTTTTCCTTTCCTTTTCTTTCATCTTCTTTTGCCTTCTTTGCTATGTGGGAAAAAAAAAACAATTTTATTTTTCAGCTTTCTACTCAAGATAACAATTTTTCTAGTAATATTCCTATGGTTCTGTCTGTACTTTAAAGCACCCAACACCCTTATCTGACCCTATTAAGGTCAAGGCTAAATACAGTGTCCTTGAACTTTTCATAAAATATTGGCTCAAATGGGTCATGTGATGATAAGCAAGCCATACCATAGTGTAGCATCAACTCCGGAACATGTTACTCAAAAGTACCAGATCAGTGTAAACAAGGATAATGTCGAGGGTAGGTAATCGCTTAACTTGGCATAATTGCGTGACATCAGAGATTAAAACAAATTTATGTATTTACTCAACTTATTTTTCTGTGAAACTGTTTTACAGAAAATTTGGAAAATGGTTGTAAACTGCCATTTTTAGACTGAAATGAGACAGCTGGTACCTCAAAAATATATGACAGCCCCACAAATCTGTAAATTTACGATAGAAATGGCTGTGATAATTTTTTATTCAGTAATTTAATTAAATCCCTTATTCATTGCTGCTCATGCTATGTAAGTAATTTGTTACCAAACTGTCATAGGATGGAATTTCGCTGATTCTAGGTTTCGCATTACATGCGTAATATATCAATAGCTAATTTTAACCAGTCAGATTTCACGTTACTTTGTAATGATTGTAGAATGTGTGTGATTGGTTACTTTACAATTATTTATCACCCTTTGCACGTATGTCACTGCACTGAAATTTTCCATTTGTTTTAAAAGGCAGCAATATTCTCAGAGTTGAAAAATGTTATTTATGCTTCAAGCATAACATAAATATCTTCTGCTGTTAACCATTCACTGGTTATCTGCATCTACATATTGTAATAGAGATAATTTAGGCTTTACTGTTTTATCAAGATCTATAAAATAAGTTTTTATATCTCAGCAAATATGGTGATTTCTTAAAGATGGTCAAGGCAAGCAGATGTACAATAATTTGATATTCTTCTATCTGTTGTTGGTTCTTTAAGGCTTATTCATTATTTACATGCCTTATGCTGTTTTGCCAATATTTACCAACTGGTCATAAGTAGACAAAAAGATTGCTATGAATTATTTAAAGACAACATGTGCATAGGTGCATCAAGGTAGCCATTTCTTTGCTTCACTACTGAAAATTCCAAAACAAAGAGGGCAATAAGCCTCTTACCAAAGAGTTCAGGTTTAGCTATCAACCAGTAAGCATCATGTGGATATGAAACAGTTACAAAAATGTAAAAAGGAACTTTTAAACCAAGCACCAGCCATGGGCTGGGTGCTACAAACAATTTTGATGCAAATTACTAAGTTATATTGAAGATGTAAACTGTTGTTTGATCCTAAAAAAGAAGTAAATAAAATAAATAAATGATGAAAAATAAACAAATATCTTCAGAACTTATCATTCTTCTGTATGTTGTATTTAAATTAACACTAGAAA
Source organism: Candidatus Thiodiazotropha sp. (assembly GCA_040507035.1). Taxonomy (GTDB): domain Bacteria; phylum Pseudomonadota; class Gammaproteobacteria; order Chromatiales; family Chromatiaceae; genus Thiodiazotropha. Next base: position 7,818 of record JBEVVR010000030.1, on the reverse strand, counting down.
TATGCAACCTTGGTGGATACAATGAGATTTTTATTAATTAACTTTCAAATGATAGTCAATTTGTTTCCATTAATTAACTTTCAAATGATAGTCCATTTGTTTACACGATCGCCGCCATTGTCTCAACTCATTCGGAAAGGCACGCGCCCTCGTGCAATTGAAAATTTGACCAATCAGAAAAGTAAATTTCTGTACTGATCGGGGTCAAACAATATCAACACGAGGTCAACAGTATTGGTCTAAGATCAGCCATATTAAGCTGAAGTCAACTGTATGGAAGAAGAAATGTCACCGATATGACACGGACCAATTGCTCTATAAAAGTACTATATATGAAGAAGTGAATTAATAAAAAATAATAATAATAATAATAAGAGTGAAAATAAGAGAGCATGGTTTTGTCCTATAAACCTAAAAAGTGTCAAGCTGAACCTATTGAAATACGAAAACATAGATCCAGTATAGGTTATAAAATTTAGAATCAATTCACAGCTTATTATATATACATATATACACATATACATACATATACACACATACAGCACAAGTAGTACAATATAAGATCATAAAATACATTAAACATTATAAAAAAGAAGACAAGACACAATAAAAGTAAGAAAACCATTCTTACCGTATATACACTGCTCAAAATATTTAAAGGAACACTTAATGGTTTACCATAAACGACAGTGAATCACGCTTCCATTTTGAGGATCATTCATATTCGTTCGACAACGATACGGAATTTCCAGTCAATTTGAGAATTTTTAGAGAGGGTCCAAGTTTCTGACAGCACATGTTTTGAATCAATGTCGATCCTGCTCATGTCCACAGGTTGATTTTTGTAAAAATGGAATTTTAGTAAAAAGTAATACTTTTTCAGAACAGGTGAAAATAATGAAATTTAAAATCACAATTTAAAATATCATTTTGTCTATAAAGCAGACTATCTTACAAGGCGACCCGTTTGAAAAGATCACTTCGAACTCATGTTTGTAAGATTTTATAGACTTTAAGTAAAATGCCACGTTTTTAGAAAATTCGAAAATTACCAAATTTGATCTATGGAAATGATCATGGTATAAATTCTATTGAAATTCTTGCTGTCTGAAATTTCGACCCTTCTTCAAAAAGCAAAAAAAGAATAAGGAGTTCTCGGTCAGTGGCGGTCGAATCTATGGGCTGTTGAAATAGGTATATATTGTAGTAATGTCTATGGGAAAATATCAGCTGTTCCTTTAAATCTTTTGAGCAGTGTATAATCAGTCTGGGGATGTTTGTTTAACCAGGCGCAATACATGTTGTCTTACAACCGACTGAGTTTGTAGTTGTTTACTACCATCTAAGACAATGGCTCCAAACAAGGGACCAAAACTTTCTCTTTCTTTTTCAAAATGGGTTTCTGTGTTGGGTAGCCTATTAACAGATCATTCAGAGGCTTGTTACTAGGTTTGAGTTTCAGACCATGCTGCTTTAATCAATCGTATCATCGATACAAGGCAGATTGTATGAATCACGTATGGTCCGACTTTTGAGCTTATGGAATATAAATACAAGAACATAAACTACCATCTTTCTTCCTTACAAGGACCACATTTGAAGAGTGCAGACTCTCAGACTCATAGCTCCAGCATCAAGCATTTCCTAGAGATGCATGTGCACTTCTTCAAATTAACCTGAAGGTATTCTCCTATATGGAATCTTGAAAGGAGTCTCGTCTGTCAACTTGATACAATCTTTAACCAGATCCGTCTTACCAAGGTCAGTAGGGCCCTTTAAAAATATTTCTGACCACTGGTTCAAGACAGATTTGGCTTTACTAAGCTGATCTGGAGTCAGATTTTCTGAATCAATCTGAAAATCCAAACCAAAAGTAATTGAGGACTTTGAATTCTGTTTCTGTGACAGATCAGGAGTCCAAGTATCAACCAGAACAAACAGCTGGCTACTGTACCATTGGTACCACAGACCGCAAGATTTAAACCGGTCTTTTCATGAAGATCCATATGTCACGGTCGCCTGACTTTGGACTTTGAGCAATTTTACAAACTTACGATTTTAAGGCATTATCTTTCTCAAGGCACCAGGCGGGGGCATCTGTGTACTGTGGACACATTTCTAGTTTGTCACCAAATTCTGGTACTGGATTCATTGACTTATAGAAAGATTTGGAAATTGACATAACCATCAATCCAGTATCAATCAACCCCATAGTTTCAGTGCCACAAATTGTAATCTTACCAACGTTGGCAGGGCCAACCATTTTCTGTAGCACGTGCCTATTTTCACAACTATTACATGGGCTAATGGTTGAATTAGGCAATAAACTCCCTCTGTTTGCCCAACAACAGAAGAAGAGTTAATATTTAGTTTAAAGGCTGGTCACTCTTATTGGAGTTGTTTCCGCGGTTGGCACCACGGCCGTTGGTACCACCGTGGCCACAACCCCTAGAGTAGCCACCCCTGAAACCATCGCCAAAGTTACCTTGAAGATTACCGCTGGAATATCCCGACCAAAATTCTTGCGCCACTGACTTAAAAAACCCTGACCACATCCGCGCTGACCTTGCTGATTGCAATCCTGTTGGAACTAGAAATGTGTCCACAGTACACAGATGCCCCCGCCTGACATATATTCTCATACAAAATTTCAACTTTTTACAATATGAGGAACCTAGAAATCTACCTCTTACAAACATCTTAACCTGAGTCTAACAGGATTACGTAGGGACCGACAGATGGACGGACTGATGGACGGACAGACCCACGTACGTAATAATGCACACACGTACGCCGACCAAAACACTCTATGCCCCCAGCATCAACCGATGGCGGGGGCATAAAAAGAAAAAGTTTTGGTCCCTTTTTGGGCGCCATTGTCTTAGATAGTAGTAAACAACTACAAACTCAGCCGGTTGTAAGACAACATGTATTTCATCCAATACAAAAGGGTGCCTGGTTAAACAACCATCATCAGACCCATTATATATATGTAGATGCAGATAACCAGTGAATGGTTAACAGCAGAAGATATTTATGTTATGCTTGAAGCATAAACAACATTCTTCAACTCTTGAGAGTTGCCGCCGTTCAAAACAAAAGGAAAATTTTCAGTGCAGTGACTATGTGCAAAGGGTGATAATTAATTGTAAATAAAACAATCACACACATTCTACAATCATTAAAAAGTAACCCCCCTTCAGGAGAGTCTTGGTAAATTAGTGATATATGTAATACTATATGTGCTTCAGTTTGCATGTGCATGGGCAAACTTCGGATGGCTTGCATTCAGGGTGTGCAAAGAAATATAGCGTTTTCGAATGCTAGAAAATATGGACTTATCATGAGCATAAAGGCATGCACATTTTATAGCAAATAAAATGTAAATGCACCATATTTTTATGCGGATACTGTGGAAATTCGGATGCGCTTTGGCACTGGCTAGCAGGAAACAGCAACTAGCTTATCTCATATTTTTATAGAAATTTCACAGCGTCCGACTGAACGAATCTACTTTTACAAGCCCATTTGAACAAAATGCATATTATTTCTTTTACAAGCCCATTTGAACAAAATGCATATTTTTTCAAGTTTACATTCCACCACATTTTAGACAAGTTAAACCCCTTTGAAGGTTTGTCAATATGACCTTGTTTACGGACACAGTTTTAATCCAGAGTATCTGAAGGTTGGTAGACAGCTCAGAAAGTGAATAAGGTTCCCAGATTACTGTCTATCATATATTCAGAATTATTTCCCTTTGAAGAGTTGCTGAATTCATTTTTTGCCCAACTCATCCTTTAATAAATTGCCAGTTTCAGAAAGAGAAAATTCCAAATGATGCAGACCAGTAACCCTTGTTATCGGCTGGTCTCCATCTTAAAAAACCCAAACAAATATTCCCTCTATCTACAGTGATAAAGCAATAAATACAAATTTGTAATTTCCCCATTTTAAATCTATGGCAATTTTAAGTTGCCATAGCAACCAAACTGCTAAAACAATTGCAAAAAAAAAACAGTAATTTTATAGAGGATATGGTTTTGATTCTGGTATTGTAAGATCAAACTCGTAAAACATTTTAATGTCATGGTTACAGATCTGTCTCTTGTGACCGTGATCTTGTATTTATGGAAGCAGTTCCTTGGGTGACATGTTGAATCCAAGATTTGCATAATGATGTTTGCTTGAATACCAGATACTATTCATGTGGGAATTTTCATGGTGAGCTACTGTCATCACTCAGTGTCCCTCATCCTTCATGCATCATCAACAATTTCTCTATCCTTATGACTCTGTCTAAACTTAAAAGCACCAACCAACAACACCCTTATCTGACCCTATTAACTTTAAGGTTAAATACAGAGTCCTTGAACATTTCAAAAACATATTGGCTCAAATGGGTCAAAAGTTGATAAGCAAGCCATACAGTGGTCAAAAATACAAGTCATAGGCCATAGCAACCAAACCACTAAAACAATCACAAAGAAACAGTAATTTTATTGAGGCTAGTACTAAAATCCTTTCTGTAAGGTTTGAGCTTTACTGGTTACATAGTTTGAACATGTACTCAAAATCAATCATTAAAATTGCACTTGGGACTGAATTAACTTTAACAATTTGCAGAGTAGTGCAGTTTTTACTTTGTACATATTTTACCAGATTAATAACAAATAGCGTGCGCCCAGTGACAAAATCATTGCGGCTAAGGTTTTTAAAAATAAAACATTTGTACTCTATGAGTTGTAAAACTGTGGCAATGCATCAAAATAATTCCGCAAGTCTAGGATGCTCCTTGATATACTGATTTATTCCCGTGATATGACATGGAGAATTAAAATGTATTTGTGACTTGAAAGCTGCATGAGGGATTCTAAAATTATCTTTTCTAGCAGCTTTAAAGCTGTTTTCTGCCTCTTTATTGACTAACTTATAGCCACGTATATCACAGTGCCTAGGAATCCAACAAAAAGCCACCTCCTTTGCTAATTGAAAATATTTTCGATATTTTTTTTTGTGACGTAAAATGTGAATCTCAGAAAATGATAAAATTTTCTTTTTCTAATTTTGAGATTTGAGTCGGGGCAAAATCAGCTTTAGCCTCTGCTGTGAAAATAGAACTGCCATTTGGCAGTATCTGTGAATAGGGAACTAACAACCAAACATGCAATTTAATCTTGTTTTGGACTAAACAGTATAAATCCTGGTATGGTTTAGCAATTAAGATTTTATCTGTTAGAATTCTGATGAAGACAGTCAGGGTTCACCAGTAATTTTTTATTCTGATGTTATACGAAAAGTTGACATTTGGAGCTTTAAGTCCATGGCCAAACAAAATGTTTGTAACATCTATATGCTGGCCTTTGCCCTTCTATATCCAAGTTAGCAGGATGCCCCAGCACCAAAGTTTGAACCAGCGCACTACCTAACCACCCCAACCGTTTTTATGTGTGCAGCAATTTATTATATTAATTTCTTAGAGATTTTCTAAGTAGTCAATGTGGATGTCTGCAGTAAATCCCCTATATATGCGAAACTTGCATGACCAGATAAAAGTGCTTCTTATGAGCAGGCTATTCCATCAGGCATATGATGTTGTATTGACGTCTAACTGACATCAATGCCACGTGATGTCATCGCATCAACATCTGTGCAACGTCAATACGGCGTCATGTGCCCGCTGGGTATAGTTGGAAAGATTCTCGCCTCCAGCTGGAATCGAAACCGGGACCGCTAGATCAGTAGGCCAGCTGAGCTACCGGGGCTCCCTATTTATTTGTAGGAAAAATATTAAAGATAAGATGAAAACATTTTAACATGACTGAATGAAATTTACCCTAATTCGAAAGAACTGTGAAAAATCTCCAAAATAATTAGCATTAATTACTGTACTTGGCTATAATGTCTATTTGATCAGAATCAACAACTAAGCCAAAAGAGAATGATTTAAGGACGATTCGACAAAAAGAATGAAGCCCTAACACAATCTTTTATATATCCATTTATCTACATGTACATGCAAACACCGTGTAAACATACACTTACGCCTCTACATGTGTAAAACAACTAAATATACATATTTTCAAACATTGTAAGGATAACTCCTCTTCGAATTGGAGAGGTGACGAGCAGACAGACTCGGCACCAGGAGTGTTCTAATACGGATTCATTCGGCTGACTCCGCTGAGCCTCCTAGGGAACATCAATCATTATGAGAATTGGACAAAAAAATGTTCTAACATTGTCCCCACATAAATATACCTACACCATGTATACAGATCCACACACTTACTCATAAAAATGCATATGTGCATGTATATTTACACATTCACTCATGCATCTGTAAAGAATGTCTATGTTCTTATTTACACACTAATACCTTTTCAACTAAAAATACCATAAAAGTTCTATATATTGGGACAGATGGACCATAGCAAACAGTGCAGGCATAGATAAAACTGATCTCAAAAGAACAGTCTGATCAATGCCTATGCTGGTTGTCATTCAAGCTGCATCTTTTTGGGTAATTACTTCATTGTAAGACCAAATCGTTCTGTTTTTAGGACAATTATGATGACTGTTTTAGTTGACCCAATTTTTAGAATTTTTATGGTAATCATTCAATGACCCATCATACTTCATATGGTCACTACAGGAAGGTTTTCTTACTTGCTCCAGTGTTCCATAGCATGTGTGTGTATTTCGAGCCTTGTTAAAATGTTACCCCCCACACCTCAGAGGAACGTATCCATGGCCGCAGTGAATACGTTCCGCTGAGGTGTTGTGTGTAACATCCTTACGAGGATCGAAATACACACACATCATTTGGTACACTGGAGCACGTAAGAAAACCTTCCTGTAGTGAGCATATGAAATACGATGGGTCATTAAATGATTACCACTTTTGCATTAGTTTCTTATTTCTTTATCTGTTTTAAAATATTCAAAGTTTGGACCCATACACTCAGGGTGTGCTCTGGGCCCCAAAAAGCGGGCGACATAACTTCGCCTTCCAGCCAAAGTAGGGCGACTTCTAAAGAAATAAGGCGAAGTGATTTTTTTCATGTCCCAACCTGGTAAAACCACTGCATGATAAAAGGGAAAATCGACCTTGTCAACTTCTTTACTCCCGACCCCATTTTAGAGATAAACTTGCACCTCAGCGCAGACTGATTATTATTCATTTCCGTCAGTTTTCATATACGTTTGATGTGCACAGGGAAGACTCCGATAGAACTGCGTGGTCACGCAGACTGATTACGTCTGTTTTCTTTTCATATGCACTAAGTATCTTTCCTTTAGACACACCTATACAAATCTGCACGTGCCACTGACTGTTTAGCGGTGTCTTTGAAGTTCGGACTAACGGTAACTGTGTTGCGACACTGAAAATACTAAGGAACTCTCTGATAGCCTGCGCATCTGCGGAGAATGTTCAGAGCCGACGCCGTGGCTATATCCATAGATTATCGGTGCGAACAGACGAGATTCCGAGTGCGCGGATATGCAGACTTGTTTGTTCGTATCAAGTTCACTGTTTGCTCCGTCACCGTCGAAAGTTTGCATAGAAAACTTCGACCTGACGTCTCGATTTTGATCGTCTTTTGCTGTTCTTGGATATACTTTTGCTGGTCTTGGATATTCTAAAGCGCTGTACACAGCGCAGTCTTGTTCCGTCATATATGTTCCGATGATCTATGCTGAAACAAAACAAAACCCGACCATCTGTTAGTTTTTAAATGCAATTGCATGTATCTATATAAGGACAAAACTGCGCATGCTGGTCTAGATACCCACAATTCAAAGAGCGTGAAAGCA
>JBEVVR010000063.1:0-12036 GCA_040507035.1 Candidatus Thiodiazotropha sp. | reverse complement strand
ACCTGGATAGCGCCTGCCAGATCGAGAGCCAGGCCTTCGGTCTCTGCTTCTCCTCGGAAGACCAGAAAGAGGGCATGGCGGCGTTTCTTGAGAAGCGTAAACCTATGTTTAAGGGGGTTTGATAAAAAGTCAGCGAATGAACGCAGGCACCTACAGGTATTCGGCATTGACTGGAAACACTATGGCGAATGAGCTTAATATTGTCTATTATTTCAGTGGGTTATTGAAATTAATCATATAAAGCGAACCACTGATCTTTCAAACTTACCGATGCTTTTGTGTGTCATGACGTTGGATAATTATTTCTGGGTGGCTCATCTTATGAGCCACTTGGTTTGGTAGAGTACAGCAATCGGATTTGAAGTGATCGGGTGGTGCATGTACTAGAACGATTCTAACCCCATAGGTTTTGTAAGCTTGGCTGTGTCGTTCAGTGATACCGGTAAGGTGGGCCAAAAGGCGAGTCCAAATATGCGGAAACCAATTGTGTCTCTTGTTCGATAATGGTTGGGAAAACTGAGACAAGTTCAGAAGGAAATAGCGTAGGGATGGAGAAGAACAAGGACTACTTTAAATACTGGGGGAAGGCATCCAAAGAAGACAATAGCTATCATTTGTTGCCTTATCATTGTTTGGATGTTGCGGCTGTAGGGTATGTGTTACTTGAACAGCATAAGTACATGCGCCATTTTATGGTACAAATCACCGGGATAGATGAGAGACTTATTAAGTACTGCTTGCCTTACTTACTATCGCTTCACGACATGGGGAAATTCTCGGCCAGCTTTCAAAATCTCCGACCAGATCGGTTCCGGTTTTTACAATCAAGAGAGTGGAGTAAAGCAGCCTCTCCACGCCATGACAACCTGGGCTACATGCTTTGGCAAGATCATATTAAGAGCCACTTCAGGCAGTTGGGAATATTGCCAATACAGGATAAAGGAAGTTTAGTGGCTAGGAATCGTCCAACAGGGCTTGAGTATTGGATGCAGGCTATGTTTGGTCATCATGGTGTTCCGCCAAAACGGGATGGTATTTGCAGTGACTACTTTGAACCGCAAGATATTGATGCTGTGTTTGAGTTTGTCACTGATGCCGCTCGTTTGTTGTTACCCGCCGAATCGAGAATGCCACAGTCTGGTTTTGAGCAGAACCAGTTAGCCTCCTGGTGGTTGGCGGGGTTTGTGGTGCTTTGTGATTGGCTGGGTTCTAATACAGAATATTTTAAACCTGAGTCATCAGTTTGCAGTTTGTCAGATTACTGGAATTTGGCAAAAGAGCGGGCTAAAGACGCAGTTGCGGCAACTGAATTGTTACCATCGACCGCTGCGCCTTTATTGGATGTTAAAACGCTTTTCTCACCAAAAATAGAGATCGTAACCCCCTTACAGGCTCATTGTGAGTCTCTTGAACTGCAGAGCGGTCCACAGATGTTTTTGCTTGAAGATGTCACAGGGGCCGGTAAGACGGAAGCGGCTGTGATATTGGCACACCGGCAATTGGTAGCTGGGGATGCACAAGGTATCTATTTTGGCTTGCCAACGATGGCAACGGCGAATGCGATGTATGACCGAATGGCGGTTGTTTATCAGCGGTTATTTCAGGGTGACACTAAACCTTCATTAGTATTGGCGCACGGCGCCCGTGATCTCTCCACTCATTTTCGTCAGTCGTTAGTCCCTGTGCAGGTTACAGAGAACTTTAACTATGGGGATGATACGGAGTCGGCTGGGTGTCGTTGTAACGCCTGGTTTGCGGATAATCGAAAAAAGGCTTTGCTGGCTGAGGTTGGTGTGGGCACTATAGATCAAGCGCTGATGGCTATACTACCGTCGCGTCATCAGTCTCTAAGGTTACTAGGGTTGCTTGGGAAAGTGCTGATTGTGGATGAGGTGCATGCCTGTGACGCCTATATGAATCGATTATTGTGTAAACTTTTAAAAGCGCATGCGGCCAGTGGTGGCAGCGCTATTCTTCTCTCAGCCACTTTGCCTACAACACAACGTCACCAATTGGTTAGTGCTTTTTCAAAAGGGGCTGGTTGGGATATCAGAAAGCTAAACAGAACTGATCTGGATGACTATCCGTTGCTCACTCATGCTCATGCCGTACAGATCGACGAGACTCGATTGGATACTAGAGATAGCGTGCGTCGATCGGTAGATGTAAAGTTTGTTCATACGTACGATGATGTAGAAAAGCTGATTGCCGAGGCAGTTGCCGAGGGTCAATGTGTCTGCTGGATACGTAACACAGTGACTGATGCTCGCGATGCTTACCTCCATTTGTGTGAACAATACCCGGATAAGATCGATTTGTTTCATGCCCGTTTCGCGATGCAGGACAGGCTGGATATTGAAACGAGTATTCTCAACTGTTTTGGTAGTGAGAGCACAACAGTAGAACGCAAGGGACGGGTACTTATTGCTACCCAGGTCGTGGAGCAGTCTCTCGATCTCGATTTTGATCTTATGATTACTGATCTGGCGCCCATCGATCTTATTATTCAACGAGCTGGTCGACTCCATCGACATCAGCGCGGCGAGCGTGGTGTGCCTACTTTGATCATCAATGGTCCTGATCCGGATTCAGAGGTGAGTGATTCCTGGTTCAAGGATTATTTTAAAAAGGCCAGTTATGTCTATCCGCACCATGGGCAGCTCTGGCGAACGGCACACCTGTTAAAAGCCAAAGGTAGTTTCCGCATGCCGGAGGATGCGCGTTTACTGATTGAGGGTGTATATGCATCCACAGACTATCCAGCTGCATTGAATGGTGTTTCAACGGATGCAGAGGGGCGAGCGAAGGCAAGAGGCAGCTTGGGTGGGCTAAACACACTTGACCTGGAGGGTGGCTACAGCGGTGAGGAAAACAGTCGCTGGTGGGACGAGGCAAAGACGCCTACCCGGTTGGCCGAGGTGGAGACTACCACGGTCTATCTTGCGAAATTGAATGGTCGGCATTTGGTGCCATGGGTTGATGTTCAAGATCATCCCTGGTCAAGAAGCGCCGTTCAAATACGTAGCAACCTCGCTGCTCAGGAAGCGCCGACAGATGACATATCATCTGAAATGATTGGAGCCTGTAGAGAACGACTGCCCGCCAATGGTCGCTGGGGGGTGGTACTACCTTTGGTAGAGGTAGAGGTAGAGGAAGGTTTTTGGCTTGGTCAGCTTTGCGATAGTAGTGGCATAGTAGTGAAATTCCGCTATCACCAAAGAATGGGGTTATCTGAAGAGGTACAGGGGCGATTGGCCACTGTACAGCCCCACGCAGGTGGGGAAGGTATAACTAATTGATATACATATAAATATGTACATCGGTTCATCCCCGCAGAGTGTTGTCGGTGTCGGGGCGTATGTCGCGACGAAGGTTCGCTCGGTCTATATCGACTTTAAGGATAAGGATAAACATGACTAACCTCATTTTGGATTACTGGTTGCCAGTTCGTCGCGCCAGTGGGGCAAAAGAAATGATAACGCCTTGGCAGATTACCGACAGGCATGAACAGGATCCTATTGTCGCCCTGAATACACCGCGGGCAGATTTTAATGGCAGCCTGATGCAATTCCTCATCGGTCTGCTGCAAACGGCAGTGCCTCCAGAGAAGGCGTATAACGAGGATTGGTTGGACTGGTTGGATAAAGCACCAAAGCCGGAGCTTCTGAAAGAGAAGTTCTTGACGTTACAGCATGCCTTTAATCTCGATGATGATGGGCCGAGATTCTTGCAGGACTTCGATGAGTTGAAAGGTGACACAAAGCCGATTGATGCCCTGCTCATTGAGGCGCCTGGCGCGAATGCATTGCGCAATAACACGGATCATTTCATCAAACGGGATGGTGTGCAGGGCTTGTGCCCGGCCTGTGTCGCCAGCGCTTTATTCACGCTCCAGACCAATGCCCCCAGCGGTGGTGCTGGTCATCGTACTTCTCTACGGGGTGGTGGCCCGCTAACGACCCTTGCCATGATTGACCCTGGAGACCAGGTGGGCCTTACAGAAACTTTATGGCGCAATTTGTGGTTAAATGTGCTGAGTCGGTACGATTTTGAAGCACTTAGTGATGGTGCTGATAAGCAGGCAGATTTTGACATTTTTCCCTGGCTGACTTCCACTCGTACCAGTGATGCCAAACAGGGTGGAAAAGACACCTATCCTGATGATGTGAATCCGCTGCAGATGTATTGGGCTATGCCGCGCCGAATCCGCCTTGACTGGAACAATCTGCGAGAAGGTGAGTGTGATATATGCGGAGTGACGAGCAACCGGCTGGTGATCCAATATACAACACAAAATTATGGCATTAACTACAGTGGTCCATGGAAGCATCCATTAAGCCCTCATAGTCTCAATAAGACAGACAATACCCCATTACCGCGACATCCTCAGCCCGGCGGATTGACCTATCGTCACTGGTTGCGCTTTGTGGCGGATGAGGAGTTGAGCGAAGCGGCCAGAGTCATTACGGCCTTCAATAAGAGAAATCCCGATAATATCCTGCAGCTGCGGTTGTGGGCGTTTGGCTACGACATGGATAATATGAAGGCCCGGTGTTGGTATGAAACGCTCTATCCACTCTATCTACTGGATGACACTATCCGGGGGCTCTTTATTCAACGGGTTCAGTCATTGGTCAGTGCGGCCGTTGAGATATCCGGCTACGTGCGTAGCGCCATAAAAGAGGCTTGGTTCAAGCGCCCTGGTGATGCGAAAGGGGATACCTCATTTCTCGTCGAGGCCTTTTTTCAGAAAACGGAGAATGAATTTTTCAGTTTATCGAGCCGTTTGGAAAGTGAGTTGGGGGCTGACAGTGACGGTGTTGGCGTATTGAATTTTTGGCATGGAATTTTGGAAAAGGCCGCTATGGCTCTGTTTGACTATTGGTCAACCCATGGGGATGTCTCAGTGTCTAATCCGCGACGGATTGCCATTGCGCGTAACAATCTTAAAAAGCGGCTCAAAGCAAAAAGAATCAAGAAATTGTTGCAGTTGCCTGACAGCAAGGAGAAAGCGGCATGAGTGTGAACTTTAACCCGGATTCGCCTGTGGGCGAGATACTTCACAGTTTTTGGGAAGGCCTGGAAACAAATAAAGGAGATCGTGCAGAATTGCGTCGCTGTAAACAACCAGAGGAAGTGGTTTTATTACCGGCCTTTCATCGGCTATGTACACGACTCAAGCCACTCATGAAGGGCGAAGGGCAAGGTTGGGAGGTGCGCATTGCCGCTATTGCCGGACTGCTGGCTCATGTTCGAGAGGTATATCCGAAGATGCCCCTTGCTGAGCAGATGGCAGGTTACAAAGGTGACTCACCTGTGAGTGAGCTTAGATTTCGCCGTTTATTGCAACGCAACAGGCGAGATTTGTATAGCGCTATGATTCGAGTGATAAGGTTATTAGGTGAAAAGGCCAACATCCATGACATGGCCGAGTCTGTTTATTACTGGGGTGACAGTCAACGCAGAAGATGGGCATTTGAATATTTTCCTCGTGTGCCAGAGAAAAAATCGGACTAGATGAAACTCGAAATCAAATAAATGTAAGTTACGGAGAATATACTATGGGTCGTTTTGTTCAGTTGCATTTTTTAACCTCCTATCCACCCGCCAATCTCAATCGTGACGATTTGGGGCGTCCAAAAACTGCCGTAATGGGTGGCTTTCCAAGGCTGCGTATTTCATCCCAGAGCCTGAAGCGTGCGTGGCGTAAATCCAATGTGTTTGAGAGTGCGCTTAAGGGGCATGTAGGAATACGCACGAAATCGGTGGGCCAGGAAATTCACAAAGCCCTTCTGGAGAAGGGGGTTAGTGAAAAGAAGGCGAACGACTGGACAAAGGCGATAGCGGGTGTTTTTGGAAAACTCAAGAAAGACTCCTTGGATATCGAGCAACTGGCTCACTTTAGCCCGGAAGAGCAGACAGCTATCAATGAGCTTGTTGAGATTTTAGTTGAACGTGGTAGTGAGCCAACGGGTGAAGAGCTGAAGCTTTTGCGAAAGCAACACAGTGCTGCGGATATCGCTCTATTCGGTCGCATGCTTGCTTCGAGCCCGGCTTACAACATGGAAGCAGCGGCACAGGTGGCGCATGCCATCAGTGTGCATAAGGTCGATATCGAGGACGACTTCTTTACCGCTGTAGATGATCTTAATAAAGGTGAAGAAGACTTGGGCGCAGGGCATATGGGTGAAACAGAGTTTGCGGCAGGATTGTTCTATCAATATGTTTGTATCGATCGTGAATTGTTGAAAGATAACCTTGGAGAAGATGTTGAACTTGCCAACAAAACCCTTGGTGCTCTGATTGAGGCGGCTGCTACGGTTTCACCAACAGGCAAGCAGAACAGTTTTGCCTCGCGGGCTCGCGCCTCTTACATGCTATGTGAAACCGGTGATCAACAACCTCGATCACTGGCCGCCGCATTTCTGAAGCCGATAATCGGAACTGATATGCTCGCTAACGCCATATCGGCAATGGAGCAGGCGGTTGAATACATGGATGTCGTCTATGGTGCTTGTGCGGATCACAGAGTCAGTTTCAATGTCCTGAAAGGCGAGGGGAGTCTGGATGGAATTATAGATGCAGTCGCTATCGGATAGGGCCATGAAACAGTTTTTACTATTTCAATTATATGGGCCCATGGCATCCTGGGGCGATATCGCAGTAGGCGAGCAGCGACCTACTGCAGGGCATCCATCCAAGTCTTCCGTCATGGGTTTGTTAGCGGCAGCCAAGGGCATTCATCGGAGTGAGGAAGCGCTGCTTCAGGAAATGGCCGTAGGTTACGGATTTGGTGTGCGTGTGGATTCGCAGGGTGAATTGCTACGGGACTATCATACGGCTCAGGTGCCGCCTGCAAAAGGCAAGTTTCAGTATTTCACTCGCCGGGATGAACTGCTCAGTCATGATCTAAACACAATTCTCTCCTCACGTGACTATCGTATAGATGCTCGTTATGTTGTTGCTTTATGGATTATAGATTCCTCGGTTCGATTTGAATTGGAGGGTCTACATGAGGCTTTGAAATGTCCTGAATTCGTGCCCTATATGGGCCGTAAAGCCTGTCCGCTTGCTGCTCCCATGCTGCCGCAAATGGTTGAGGCGGGTAATCTGAAGGATGCTTTTGCGCAATTTCAAGCCCCTGACTGCTTTTTACCAAAACTTTTACCAGAAATGGGGGTTCAATACTACTGGGAAGCGCTTGATACAGAAGAAGCTGGTATGGAAGCCAGTATGGTTTATCAGCGTCGCGATCAGACTATCAACCGGAGAAGGTGGCAGTTTACAGAGCGAAATGAATATTACTACTCACAGTCGATGCGGGAGGTTCAGTAATGAATTACCTCAGTCGAGTATCTGTTGATGGCACTCGTTTAGATGCTGAATCACTGGCGCGAGTAATGTGTGAGGATGGTTATCGAGACCATCAGCAACTATGGGGGCTGTTTGAGACTGATTCAGGTGCGAAACGTGATTTTCTATATAGACGTGAGCAGTCATCAGGTAACTTTTCTCGTTTCTATCTACTATCAGCGCGTAAGCCAAAATCTAGTAGCGGACTATGGTGTGTTGAGACCAAGGAATTCAAGCCTGTCATTCAGCGAGGTCAGCGATTGGCATTTGTGCTGCGTGTGAATCCTGTTGTGACTCGCAAAAATGAAAATGGGAGACAACAACGTCATGATGTAGTGATGGATTTGAAACATCAACAGCATTATAAAGAGCTGAATGAATCTGAACGACCAGCTATGAGGATGCTTATTCAAGAAGCTGGTGAACGGTGGTTGAAATCTCGTGCAGAAAGGTATGGTTTTTCCTTCGATAAAGGAGATGTGAGTGTAGATGGCTACACTCAGCATATTTCAAGAAAAAGGAAGCAAAAATCGCCAATACGTTACAGCACGTTGGATGTCTCAGGATTGCTCACAGTTGATGATGTTGGGCTGTTTCTGCAATCGCTGTATGATGGCATCGGTCCTGCAAAAGCCTTTGGCTGCGGCCTGATGCTGGTGAGGAAAGTTTGATTGAAGCTAAAATAACGCAAGGATGCTAATGAAACCAAAACTCCATGTCCTGGAACAGGATATCTCCACACACAGCAATGATGGCATAGAGTATATATGCATAACCGACATCGCCAAATATAAAAAACCGGGCAGGACAGACGATCTGATCCGGAACTGGCTGCGCAATCGAAACACCATTGAATTTCTTGGGATTTGGGAACAACTCAATAACCCGGATTTTAAACCCGTCGAATTCGACGGGTTTAGAAAACAGGCAGGTCTCAATAGTTTTACCCTGACACCCAAGCAATGGATCGAAAAAACCGCAGCCATCGGCATCATATCCAAGGCAGGGCGCTATGGTGGCACCTATGCTCAGAAAGACATCGCCTTCGAATTCGCCAGTTGGATATCAGTGGAGTTCAAGCTCTATCTGATTAAAGAGTTCCAGCGCCTGAAAGAGATGGAATATCAACAGCTTGGCTGGGATATCCGGCGTAATCTCGCGAAGGTGAATTACCTGATACACACCGATGCCATCAAGGAAAATCTCATCCCAGACAGCCTGACACCTCAACAGATAAACGCGGTCTATGCCAGCGAGGCGGATCTGCTCAATGTTGCGTTGTTCGGTATCACAGCGAAGCAGTGGCGGGATGTGAACCCCAAACTCAAGGGTAATATGCGTGATCATGCCAATGTTCAGCAATTGGTATGCCTGGCCAACCTGGAGTCCATGAATGCGCATTTCATAGCAGAGGGTTTGAGCCAACCGGAGCGGTTGGTCAGACTCAATGAATTGGCAATAAGTCAAATGAAGATACTAGTTGAGAACAGTTCGACTTCCCGTCTGGGAATGGATAAATAATGTATGGCCTTCATGCCGTTAAAACCTATTCCCATGAAAGAGCGGATCTCGATGATTTTTGTTGAGTACGGTCAGATCGACGTCAAGGATGGTGCTTTCGTCGTAATCGACAAAACAGGAGTGCGTACTCACATTCCCGTGGGTTCGGTCGCTTGCATCATGCTTGAACCGGGCACAAGGGTATCCCATGCCGCCACGAAGCTAGCCGCACAGGTCGGCACCCTGCTGGTCTGGGTTGGTGAGGCGGGTGTTCGCCTGTATGCTTCCGGCCAGCCAGGTGGAGCGCGCGCGGACCGTCTGTTATATCAGGCCAAGCTGGCTCTGGATGATGCGCTGCGTCTCAAGGTCGTGCGCAAGATGTATGAAGTGCGATTTGGCGAAGAGCCACCGCAGCGGCGAAGCGTTGAACAGTTGCGAGGCATTGAAGGGGCGCGGGTCAAGAAGATGTATCAACTCTTGGCAAAGCAGTACAGTGTCCAATGGCGCGGGCGGAGTTATGATCCAAAAGACTGGGAAAAAGGCGATGTCGCCAATCAATGCATCAGTGCTGCGACTTCCTGCTTATACGGAATCACAGAGGCAGCCGTTTTAGCGGCGGGGTATGCACCGGCAGTGGGTTTTATCCATACTGGTAAGCCCTTGTCGTTTGTATACGATATCGCCGATCTCTTCAAATTCGATACAGTGGTTCCGGTTGCATTCAAGATTGCATCGCGTAGCCCGACCAATCCCGACAAAACAGTCAGACATGCCTGTCGGGATATATTTCGCGAAACCCGACTGTTACGGAAACTGATTCCGGCAATTGAAGAAGTACTTTCAGCCGGTGGCGTGGAACCACCGAAACCACCAGGTGAATCTGTGCCTCCCGCGATCCCAAATCCTGAATCTATTGGTGACGCAGGTCATAGGAGTAGTGGATAGGTGGCAATGACGGTGGTAGTGACTGAGGCGATACCTCCACGACTTCGAGGGCGGTTGGCAGTTTGGCTGTTGGAAATTCGCGCCGGAGTTTATATTGGTGATGTTTCCAAACGGGTGCGGGAAACGCTATGGCAATATATGGAAGCAGATATCGAAGATGGCAATATAGTCATGGCTTGGGCGACTAATACTGAATCCGGGTTTGATTTTCAGACCATGGGAAAGAATCGAAGGGTGCCGGTTGAGATGGATGGATTACGATTGGTGTCTTTCCTTCCGATAGAAGAATAGTTAGCTCTTTAATAATTTGGAGAAACCATGGGGGTTGTATGACCCCTTTTATTTTGTGTATGGCACCTCGGTAGAAATTATCGAGTCTGAAATTTCTTGGTGGTATAATTACTTACATTAAGTGTGTTCCCCACGTGTGTGGGGATGAACCGGCTCCACTTGGATCTCAAAAGGCCCAAATGAAGTGTTCCCCACGTGTGTGGGGATGAACCGGTGGTAACAAGGAACTTGATCCCGATGAAGAAGTGTTCCCCACGTGTGTGGGGATGAACCGTGCAACACCATGTATAGACACCCAACCATGAAGTGTTCCCCACGTGTGTGGGGATGAACCGGTGTAGGTCCAGCAATGGCAGGTGTAATTATAGTGTTCCCCACGTGTGTGGGGATGAACCGAAAAGTTAGGTCTAAGGCCCCGGCCATAAGGGGTGTTCCCCACGTGTGTGGGGATGAACCGTATTATGACCGCCTAAGACCGGGGCGCAAATTGTGTTCCCCACGTGTGTGGGGATGAACCGTAGATTTAACCATTTGTACCCCCCTTATCTTTGTGTTCCCCACGTGTGTGGGGATGAACCGCGCATGCATACAGTTGCGCTTGGTCTTCGTTAGTGTTCCCCACGTGTGTGGGGATGAACCGGGTCGTTGACGAGGGACAATTGGACCATGATAGTGTTCCCCACGTGTGTGGGGATGAACCGAAATACATTAAGGAGATAGTAAAATGAAATCAGTGTTCCCCACGTGTGTGGGGATGAACCGTAGCCTGTTAAGAGAAGGACTAACCCGCTTAAGTGTTCCCCACGTGTGTGGGGATGAACCGGTATTGTGTGAATGTGGGCGCGAAGCACACCAGTGTTCCCCACGTGTGTGGGGATGAACCGCATATGAAACTTATCGCTACCAGGCTGCGAGGGTGTTCCCCACGTGTGTGGGGATGAACCGAACGCACCGGCAGGTGAGCGAGAACGGCTCTGGTGTTCCCCACGTGTGTGGGGATGAACCGAACGGATACCGCTCGATACTCGAAGCGGTGGGGTGTTCCCCACGTGTGTGGGGATGAACCGAACAGTTCTTTAACCTGGGTCTTTGTTACATAGTGTTCCCCACGTGTGTGGGGATGAACCGCCTGACGGGCGTTCGCAGGCGCAAATCCTGCAGTGTTCCCCACGTGTGTGGGGATGAACCGCAGTATTATTAGTAAAAGAAGCAAAAGAAATGGTGTTCCCCACGTGTGTGGGGATGAACCGAAGATTGAGAGATAAAGAAGTAGTCTACAAAGGTGTTCCCCACGTGTGTGGGGATGAACCGATCGGGAAGGGTTACTCAGTCCTGCAAAACTCGTGTTCCCCACGTGTGTGGGGATGAACCGTTATTCAATATCAGTTTACTTTCCGCCGATAGGTGTTCCCCACGTGTGTGGGGATGAACCGCGAAACCACTAAGAGCGGCAGATGCATGACTAGTGTTCCCCACGTGTGTGGGGATGAACCGTTATGATTTTACAGCCTTCAACCCTTTCTATTGTGTTCCCCACGTGTGTGGGGATGAACCGTTATGATTTTACAGCCTTCAACCCTTTCTATTGTGTTCCCCACGTGTGTGGGGATGAACCGGCAGCGCGGGAGATCTACGAAACTGAAAGGTGGTGTTCCCCACGTGTGTGGGGATGAACCGCGGCCACAGTCCCCTTTTCTCCCTGTGCATCTGTGTTCCCCGCGTGTGTGGGGATGAACCGGCTCGGTAAGGCAAGGCAAGGCAGGCAAATAGACAAAGTGTTCCCCACGTGTGTGGGGATGAACCTCAGGGTTGCTTTAGTAAGGAATTATTTACGTTCATTTGCGGACCAATAAATAATCAAAAAATCCGATTCAGTCCATTCAGCGCCGCCACCCGATAGGCCTCCGCCATGGTCGGGTAGTTGAAGGTGTTTTCGGTGAAATAGAG
>JBEVVR010000029.1:0-12482 GCA_040507035.1 Candidatus Thiodiazotropha sp. | reverse complement strand
GTTAGGGTTAGGGTTTAGGGTTAGGGTTAGGGTTAGGGTTAGGGTTAGGGTATAGGAGAGAACCGAAGTTGGACAGTTAGGGTTAGGGTTAGGGTTAGGGTTAGGGTTAGGGTTATATACGAAAAATGATCCACTCAAAGTGATCCATTGTCCATACAGAGTAATATTCATAGGAATTTAGAATGTTCCGGAGTTGGATTGTGTACTTATTTTATATTGTGATATTGTCAGTAAAAGGCAAGTATTTAATCTGTTATCAGAAAGCATTTTCTAATGTCTTGTTGAAGCTGTTTTATGCACATGCTTGAAGGAATACTTACATTCAACTATTTCAAAAATGGCGGATTTTATCGCAGCACAGGAAACGACCATCGACTAATTAATTTTTTGTGTTCAAGTAAAGTATAGGGGACACACTCTCCCCCTCCCCTCCCTACCCACCCCATATTCTTTTTTTCATACCAGATAATAGCTCCACACGTTCGGGTTGATTGGTTCACAGGTTGACAGGCCAACCGGTTACACCAATACACTTAGATAGGTTGATGGGTCGACAAATTGACTACTCGAAATGGTCACAGTTCGACAGGTTGACAGATCCACAGGCTCATATGTCCACAGCCTGACACCTCGACATGATGTCCTGTCGAGCTGTTAGCCTGTATATCTGTCGACCTGTCGACCTGTCGGCTGTCGATCCGAGTACATGTC
Organism: Candidatus Thiodiazotropha sp.; assembly: GCA_040507035.1. Taxonomy (GTDB): domain Bacteria; phylum Pseudomonadota; class Gammaproteobacteria; order Chromatiales; family Chromatiaceae; genus Thiodiazotropha. The sequence continues at coordinate 11,771 of JBEVVR010000029.1, read as the reverse complement.
AGTCTTTGGATACCTGTCAACCTGTCAGTATTTGGACCTGTCGGACTGTCGACCAGTCAACCTCTCATCCTGTAGACCTTTCCAACTGTCGACCTGTCAACCTGTCTACCTGACAACCTATCGACCGCACCCAGTCGACCTATGTACATGTCAGGCTGTCGAGATGTAAGCCTGTTGATCTGTTGAACTGTCGACCTGTCGACCTGTCAACCTGTCTACCGCACCCAGTCGATCTATAAACCTATCAGCCTGTCGAGCTGTTAACCTGTAGATCAGTCGAACTGCCGATCTGTCGACTTGTCAACCCGTCTACCAAAGTATCTGTCAACCTGTCAGTCTTTGGATATGTCGAGGTGTTGACATGTCGATCTGTGGCCCTGTGACCCTGTCGACCTGCCGACCTGTCAAGCTGTGAGCCTGTCGACGTGTCGACTCGTCAACCTGTCAACCTAACACCCTGCCGAGCTGTCATGGTGTCTACCTGTCAACTTTAGACTGCTAATTCTATTGTTGTGTGAGTCTCTCTACTTGTAGTATTTTCAGATTCTCATTCAATTCTGCTGTCACCTTCCAATCAGTGTTCCGACTGCTTTGTCCTCTTATAGTTTTATTGTGTTTTCCACAAGTTGTTTTGGATTATCTTCATGTTTTTGATTGTCCAGTTCTTATCGCCTTGCTCATACAGAGATTGATTATCAAAAACAAGATACTGCAAAATTATACAGGAAACCCTTAATGTGATGGGACAGTCTGCATGCTTAGTTTTCAACCCAATCGCCCTTGATAAATATGCCTCCTTCTTAAATTGCTTGCTGGTAGACTGGGCATCAGACTATGATGGCCATGACTTAAAGAGGTAAAAGTAGGCAATGATCAGGAAAATGCGCAATCGGAAAGAAATTCCCACCTCAAAAACCGAGGTGGGAAAAAATAAATTGACAATTAGTAACTTATACTAAGAAAACATAAAGTAAGCCGAGTGAGAGGCTATTTCCTGATAGGTTGCCACTCAGTTACCCGAACTTAAATATAAATATTAAAACACGCAAACAGTATTATAATAAGAAACATAAAACAAATGGAACCACAACGGAAGTATCGCCTTTGAACGACCAGTAATGTAAAATTACTGGCGGACTTAAACCGGTTTGCATTGCCATAACCTCACCTTCCGCTTCCGTAGTGGTTCACGACATGAAGTTAGTTGTTCAGTCCTCGTGGAAAACCTCTAACTAGTCAATTGTTCATCAGAGACAAACAAATAAATCATGGTAACCACCTCAATAAATCAAAAACGAGGACTCAACAGATTCAGTAAGCTGCCCGACGATAGAGATCCCTGGGCGCCGAATAACTTACTAATATCCGGAGCAAACGAAAATAAAAACACCAGTTTAACCCCGGTGGGCCAAGCAACAGACAAAAAGCTCTTAAAATATACATTTTTAGTTGATTGTGACAGGAGCTTTCTTGTCTGTTGCTTGGACCACCTTATTTTGCTCCAGATTTTCAGTGGAGTTGCTAGGTTCATGATCGTTGTTTTCCTTTTTATTTTTATGTCAAATTCCAATTGTCCTAATGGCATCATGTTAACTGTTGAATCTATTTTTATATATTCAGGTGGAAGAATGAGCTACTCATCATCTGATGATGTTGAAGACGAAAATTTGTTTTTATGCGAAACAGCTTTTGAAAATGGTGCAGCTTTTGTGGGTGCAATAGAAAAATGTGCTGGAAATGTGCACACTTTCTTATACAGAGATGACTATATACCAATTAGATGCACAACTATTGAACCGTATGAACAGGATGTTTGTCTAACATTTGAAAAGGATGTTGATGGCGTTGTTATTGAGTGGAAAAATCTTGTGGGTATCGGCATGCCTGTGAGTTATTTGCAAATTATTCCAAAGCATGCACGTCCATTGAAAAGCATCTACGGAATGTTAAAAAAACATTTAGACTTACGCTCTTACTCTGAAAATGCACGTATGTCATTAAAACATAGTGTTGGTGTTCAACTAGTGTATAACAGTGACGGTTGGGAAACTTGGCTGGGGTTTATTCCCAAAACTGAATTAGGTATAGAATACAGCAGTGCCATTTTAGAGAAAGCTTCTTTTCGTGCTATTAATGAGTTAAAGGTAATATTGCAACAAAAGTTGAGAGCACTTATAGGAAAAGGTATAGCAAAAGACACACTGGCCAAAAACAATTTATTTGACTTGTCAAGACTGCGGATATTACCAGATGATCAGGATCACATCTTGAAAGTGTTTGATGAAGCATTAAAGGCAATAAATCTGTCTCTAATGCCAAGCATTCGGATCATACTGTTCACTTTTAGGTTTGGTGACAAATGCCATTCTCCTTTACAACTTCCTATTTCGAAGCGAATGGAGGTAGAAAATATAACAATACATTCAGGAGTGAACATTAGTGCCTCAGCTCCATCGCTAGATATTGACTTGCCAGTTGAGTTGTTTTGGAGTAAAGAGGGCATACAAGAGATTGTGGGAAAGCGCGGTAGCATGATAACTGCATTTTCATTTTCAGAATGTGGCAATTATCAATCAAATTTGGATGGCAAAATGTTACATATTAGCCCCCAATTATCATCAGTGTGTAAATACCAAGATGCTATACGTTTTGTCCAGCTTTATGCAGATTTACCTCATCGTTACCCAGCCAAAAGATTTCACCCGGTATCTGCTGCCATTTTTTTGGTTGATGGAATAATAAAAAACCGAAGTGCCCTTGATAGAGATGCGTGTCGATATATTCAAGAAATGAAAAATAATTTCGAACAGATAGTCGATGCAAAATGTCGCCTTGAATTTGTTATGAAATTGCCAAGTGTACCTGATGTTGTTGACCCCCAAAGCTTGATAAATGAAACTAAACTTCAGAACCTTTTGAAGGAGTTTCCACTCTTAATTCCTTTCTGTCATGAGAAATTTGTCAGTTATTTACAGATGATTGGGCTTTATTTGACAGGTAAACTCGAAACCTCATTACAATCATCACGGGGAACTGGTGAGGGCAAAGCAGTTTGGCATTCATTTCAGCATGAACTTGCAGTAGAGAAGCTTCTATTTGGCCACCCATTGTGTCACAACTCTCGCTTATACTCAATAAATTTGGGACCTGGTGTGGATTACCCTTCCCGTAGCAAGAGTGATGCCAATGGATTTTTAAGTTTTCAGGATCCCTACTGTTGTTGTGTTGATGAATTCACCCACCCGCCTGCATATGTATACTCTAATAGCGAGATTGTCAGAAGTCAAATGAGTAAGACATTTGGTGTGATAGATCTAATTAATGGTAGTAAAACAGTACTTGGGGCACGACTAGTCTGGATCTTTCTAAAAGATCTGTATGATATTGGAAATGTGTATTGTACATTCGCTGCATTTCATCTAAGTCTTAAGGCCGATAATGAGGGTGGTAGCAGGATGAAGATTACAGGTGGCACGACAGTTAGAACACTGGTTGAGTTGATTGTTACTGCAAAAAGGGCAAAATATCCAATGGTTATTTCCTGTCTATTAGCCATGCTTCAACTAAAAGGTGCTGATATTCATGAGTCACTGGCGGCCGGAATGAGACATTGGAACCTCGGATACTTTCCAGCCCTTCGATTATATGATTCCCAAAAGAATGCAGGCCTTTACTGGAATTGGTCGTTTGGATTTTGGGTCCTTCTAGATACTGAACAATGTCCAGAAGATTCAAGTAGAATGGCAAAATTTCTAACGCCCCTAGTAGTCAATAATTTGGAAATTCTGAAACTCTGTTATGCGTCATCATTGAGAAACAAAGAGTTGCCTTGGATTAAAATTTGCATAGATAAACTCAGAGAATTAAAACTAGAAAACAAAGAGCTGGTTACCGTACTGACATTTGTTACCTGTGTGGCTAGACTTATGGCTGGACACTACGTAGATTTTTATAATCTCGAACGACTCGAGAGGAGCCTTCCAAAGCCAGTGACTCAACGCTATCTACAGTCACTGCAGATACAAGACAAGTTTCTTTTGAAAAATTTCAATAAGTTTCGACTCTGGAGAATTCACCACTCCCTGCCTTTTAAAATTGTTAATGACAGCAACCCAAAATCTGTAAATGTCACAGACAATGAACTTAGAGCAGAGAGAAAGTCGAATGTGACACAACTGGAGGAAGTTGATCAGATAGAACCTATCGTAAATGCAATAGGGCATGAAGATAACGAAATTGTGCAAGAATGTTTTGGGACTAAAGAGCGAAAGCATATACCTACAAATTGCCAGAAACACTGGACGCCGTGCGAAATTTCAATTCTCGCAGATGTACTAGATAAGCATAGTGACATGAATAGAAAGTCAATGTATGAACAATATCAATTAGCCTGCAGCGCACTGGGTATTCCAGATCGGTCATTTTTTGCCTTCAAGGTGAAGTTGGACAGATATAAAGCAATTGGTGCACGGTCAACAAAAACATAATATGTTTTGATATCATAAGATTGCGATTGGGCATATTTGGTTGAGCCATAATGTACTGACTGTTATGCCATGAAACATATATGTAAGCGTTCCTGAATTTGATATAGGATAACTTATAAATATAATTACAGAGAAAGACAGGGAATAAACTTATTTCTTCTTTTTTCGTTTTCCATTGTGAAAGTAAAAAAGTAAGCAATGAGGCCTAAAATAAAAATAGTCGTGTTTCAACTAACCTGCCCTTACGAGATAGGATCGGCAGGACGGTAAATCTTCTTATTTTTCCTTTTCTTTGTTTCTAGAAACAGGCGTGCGTTGAAATTTAAAACATTTATGAAGTCAAGGAAAGTTAATATTTATTTTAGTAATTATATCAGTTTTAAAAACATTGTTCATTCTCCTGATGATTTTAGAGTGTCGGTAGGCATGAAAATGTTTTTAATTAATTTTAAATGGCAATAAAAACTGCAAGGTTGGCGCAAAAATTCAGGGTCGCTCGGGATAGCGGAAACGCAGCTAATTTTTCTTACGCCTGAATAAGAATTGACGCAATCATTATCAAAAAAGACACCCATCATTGAAACTTTTAGAGGTAATACGGTTTGAGAGACACAGTGCGTGGTACACTAATATATTGTGGCCCATCCCAAGTACCGAGAGGAAGAGGAAGAAATAACTAAATGTTATGAACCACTGCAGAAGCTGAGGGTGAGGTTGGGTGCCTGTAAAACCGGTTTAAGCCCGCCGGTAACTTTGTGTTACTGATCATTCCAAGTCGATACTTCTGTGGTGGTTCTTTTTGTTTGTGTCTTGGTGTTTAAAATTTTTTGTGCTGTTGGCGCCTTATGTATGTCTTCATATTTTTAGTTAAGTTAAGGTAACTGAGTGGCCACCTATTGGGAAAATAACTGCTCATTCGGCTTTCTATATGTTTCATGGTATAAGTACCTGATTATTAGTTTGGTTTTTTCCCACCTCTGTTTTTTGAAGTGGGTTTTTTTCTGATTGCGCCTTTTCCTAATCTTTGCCTTCTTGTACCTTTTCATAATTCCCGGGATCCTTAAGTATCATGTTTCAACTACCGGCGGCTCGCAGTGGCGTTGTTTTTAGCCACGAGCCCTCCTCATTATTTCATAATAGTGTTCAAGTTGACTTCAATGTTCTGTCATGATATTTTGAAGGGGTGAGTAAGCCTTTATGCAAACAAAATATTACGTGTTTCGTAGTCTATGAATTTCACCTACTTCTAGGGTGAGTTTGACTAGTAAAAGGTTGGGTGTGACTCTTATTTTATGTTATTTGTCATCATATTTTGCCTCTTCTGTTGTTTGCCATTTTGTAAACTCTAGTATGGTCATTACCTTGATCGAGGAAGAGAGGGCTGGTTATCTTACCTTGGAATACTGGCGTCATTGTAGTTGATGTTTGAAAAGGTACAAGTAGGCAATGATCAGGAAACGGCAAAACCAGAAAGAAGATCCCCCTCTAAAAACCGAGGTGGGAAAAACTAAAGTGACAAAAAGGCACTTATACTTAAAAAAAACACACCGTAAGCCGAGTGAGCAGCTATTTCCCAAAAGGTGACCACTCAGTTACCGGCACTTAAATAAAATATGAAAAAAACACATAAGGTTCGAAAAACACACAAATTCGACACCAAAACATTAAACAAATAGAACCACAACAGAGTGAACATCACCTGAGATCATCGAGGGAAATGTGGGAGACCTATATTACAGAAAGGATCCATTCTTGGTCCTTTACTGTTCTTAGTATATATAAATGATATAGTTGAAGATATTGGCGCACACATACGTTTATTTGCAGATGACACGAGCCTTTTCATCATCGTTGATGACCCCATAGCTTCTGCTGCCTGTCTAAACACTGATCTTGGTAAAATTACTCGATGGGCTGCCACATGGCTTGTCACCTTCAATCCCACTAAGAGTGTGTCTTTTCTTGTCTCCCGTAAATTAGACCGTCCAGTACATCCTCCCTTATTCATGCAAAATGTCCAAATAGATGAAGTTGATTCTCATAAACATCTAGGTGTTTACCTATCCAACGACTGTAGTTGGCATCAACATATAACATACTTAAAAGAAAAAGCATGGTGCAGAATAAACATAATGCGAAAACTGAAATTCAAGCTTGATAGGAAGTCTCTGGAAACAATCTACATTGCATTTATACGGCCCCTTTTAGAGTATGCAGACGTGATTTGGGATAACTGTACACAATACGAAAAAGATGACCTAGAAAAAATTCAAGTTGAAGCAGCCAGAATTGCTACAGGAACGACTAAGCTCATTTCTCACACTAATCTTTATAAAGAGATCTGCTGGGATAAACTCCAAAAACGACGCGATGACCATAAATTAACATTATTTTATAAAATGTACCTTAACCTTACTCCTAACTATCTTTCTTCACTAATACCACAGCAAATAGAAGTCATCTCCAGATATATCCTCAGAAACGCTCAAGATCTACGCAGCATTCGAACCAATTCAAGACAATACTATAATTCTTTTCTACCTTCAACAGTCAGACAATGGAACACTATACCCACCGAAGCAAAGCAGGCGGAATCTTTAAACTCTTTTAAATGCTTCTTGAGAAAAGATAAGCCCTCTGTCCCTCGATATTACTACTTTGGAAAACGAAAAGCACAGGTACTTCATGCGCGTTTACGCACGGGTTGTAGTTCCCTTAATTTTGATTTGTTCGTGAAAAACATTGCTGACTCGCCTATGTGCCATTGTGGCAGTATTGAAAATGCACAGCACTACTTTTTTCATTGTAACTTATTTCGTGAACAGCGGGTTCTTCTCTTGAACTCAGTTGCAAATTACTGTACTCCTGTCTTAACTATCTTATTACACGGTGACCCATCCCTATCTGACGATACAAACGAGCACATTTTCAAGTTAGTGCATGACTTTATTATTAATTCAAGGCGCTTTTAAAATAAACTTTTGTTAATGGCATGCGACGAAATCATTTGTACATTTACAATTAATACGAACTCTGTGACCACGATCTCTCTCTTCCCCCAACCTCCTTTCCCATATTCTCAACATATCTTATTTTGTTTCTTTGTTTATCTGCATATTTTTTTTGAGCCAAATGTCTTGTATATTTTCCATAATCATGATCTGTTTGCTTGCTTGTGTTTGTTTGTCTGTTTGTTTGTTGTTTTTTTTTCCTTCAAATTGAATTCATGTACTTCAAAAGCTCCATCCATATACCAATTAATTATGAACCTATATACGCCTTTGAAACACAATTAACGTCTGATTAAGGAGAGGAACTTTATAAGCTAAGCTTCCGTTCCAATCCTTTTCATCATATACTCGTTCTATCATATGTATATAATATGTATTGTGGAATTATTTGAATAAAATATGTTTAAACTAAATGAGTCACATTTAGAAAAGCGCTTCAATTTAAGCAAACACTAGGGAATGTACCTTGTGAATTGTCAAAAATAACAAAAGGTTTATCGGTATTTTATAGCCGTTACTGGTGTAGAAATGAACAAGGATTGATCTTCAAGTGAAATCTACCTGAAATCATCGAAAGAAATGTCTGAGAGCCATATGGCAGAAATTGGTCACATACAAAAAGCGCGCTAATTTAAGCGAACAATTGGCAATGTACCTTGCTGATTGTCGAATATTTCAAAAGTTTTATCGCGATTTTATAGCAGTGTCTCGTGTAGAGAACACCAAGGATTGATATTCAAGTGGACATCACCTGAGATCATCGAGGGAAATGTGGGAGACGCATATCACAGAAATGGGTCACATTCAGAAAAGCGCTTCAATTTATGCGAACATTAGGGAATGTACCTTGTGGAATGTCAAAAATTTCAAAAGGTTTATCGGTATTTTATAGCAGTGACTCGTGTAGAAATGAACAAGGATTGGTATTCAAGTGAAATCTACATGAAATCATCGAAAGAAATGTCTGAGAGCCATATGGCAGAAATGGGTCACATACAAAAAGCGCTAATTTAAGCGAACAATTGGCAATGTACCTTGCTGATTGTCAAAAATTTCAAAAGTTTTATCGCGAGTTTTTAGCAGTGTCTCGGGTAGAGATGAACAAAGATTGATATTCGAGTGAAAATCGCCTGACATCATAGATTGAAAATGTCTGAAAGCCATATCACAGAAACGGGTCACATACAAAAAAGCGCCCAAATTTAAGTTAACAATAGGCAATGTACCATGTGGATTGTCGAAAATTTCTAAAGGTTTATCGACATTTCATATCAGTATCTCGTGTTTAGATGATAAAGGATTGATATTCAAGTAAAAGTCACCCGAGGTAATCGAGTGAACGGTCTGAGAGCCATATCGCAGAAATATGTCACATACAAAAAGCGCTCCAATTTAAGCGAACAATAGGCAATGTGCCTTGTTGATTGTCGAAAATTTCTAAAGGTTTATGGAGATTTTATAGCAGATTCTCGTGTAGAGATGAACAAGGATTGACCTTCAAGTGAAAGTCACCTGAGATCATCGAGTAAAATGTCTGAGAGCCATATCGCAGACACGGGTCACATAAAAGAATCTAAGCGAACAATAGGCAATGTACCTTGTTGATCTTCGAAACATTTTATAGATTTATCGAAATTTTATAACAGTTTCTCGTGTAGAGATGAACAAGGACTGATCTTCAATTGAAAGTCACCTGAGATCATGGGGTGAAATGTCTGAGAGCCATATCGCAGAAATCGGTCACATACAAAAAGCGCTCCAATTTAAGCGCACAATAGGCAATGTAGCTTGTGGATTGTCGAACGTTACTTATGGTTTATCGAGATTTTTAGCATTGTCTCGTGTGGAGATGAACAAAGATTGATTTTCAAGTGAAAGTCACCTAAGACAATCAAGTGTAATGTTTGAGAGCCATATCGCACTCCAATTTAGGCGTACCATAGGCAATGTATCTTGCAAATTGCCGACCATTTCCAGAGGTTCATCGAGATTTTATGGCAGTTTCTGGTGTAGAGATGATCGAACATTGATATCCAAGTGACAGTCACATGAGATCATCGAGTGAAATGTTTGAGAACCATATCGCAGAAATTGGTCGCGCTCAAAATTAGAGATGAACAAGGATTGTTATTGTGAAAGTCAACTGAGATCTCGTGTGAAATGCCTGAAAGCTATATCACAGAAATGGGTCACATACATAAAAGCGCTCCTATTAAGTGAACAATTGGCAATGTACCTTGTGGATTATCGAAAATTTCTACAGGTTTTTCGAGTTTTTTTACTGCAGTGTCGATGTTGAGATGAACAATGATTGATATTCAAGTGAAAGTTAACTGAGTTCATTGACTGAAATGTCTGAGAACCATATCGACGAAATGTGTCACATACAAAAAGCGCTCCAATTTAAGCGAACAATAGGCAATGTACCTTGCAGTTTGTCAAAAATTTCTACAGGTTTATCGAGTTTTTATAGCAGTTTCTCGTGTAGAGATGAACAAGGATTGGTCTTCAAGTGAAAGTCATCTGAGATCATCGAGGGAAATTAATGAGAGCCCCATCGCAGAAATGGGTCACATACAAAAAGCGCTCCCATTTAAGCGAACATTAGGCAATGTTCCTTGTGGATTGCCGAAAATTTCTAAAGGTTTATCGAGATTTTATAGAAATGTCCCGTGTAAAGATGAACAAGAATTGATATTCAAGTGAAAGTCACCTGAGATCATCGAGAGAAATGCCTGAGAGCCTTATTGCAGAAACGGGTCATATACAAAAAAAGCGCCCCACATGAACGGTCTGAGAGCCATATCGCAGAAATGGGTTACATACAAAAAGTGCTCCAATTTAAGCGAACAATAGGCAATGTGCCTTGTTGATTATCGAAAATTTCTAAAGGTTTATCGAGATTTTATATTAGCGTCTTGCGTAGAGATGAACAAGGACTGATCATCAAGTGAAAGTCACCTGAGATCATCGAGTGAAATGTCTGAGAGCCATATTGCAGTAATGGGTCAAATACAAACATCGCTCCAAATTAAGCAAACTATAGGAAATGTACCTTGCGGATTGTGGAAAATTTCTTAAGGTTTATCGAGATTTTATAGCAGTTTATCGTGTGGAGATAAACTAGGATTGATATTCAACTGAAAGTCATCTGAGTTCATCGGGTGAAATGTCTGAGAGCCATATCGCAGAAATGGGCCACATACAAACATCGCTCCAATTTAAGCGAACAATAGGAAATGTACCTTGCGGATTGTCGAAAAATTCTAAAGTTTAATCAAGATTGTATAGCAGTTTGTCGTTTAGAGACGAACAAGGATTGGTATTCAAGTAAACGTCACCTCAGATCATCGAGCGCAATGTCTGAGAACCATATAGCAGTAATGGGTGGCATACAAAAAGCGCGCAAATCTAACCGAACAATAGACAATGTGCCTTGTTGATTATCGAAAATTTCTAAAGGTTTATCGAGATTTTATATTAGCGTCTCGCGTAGAGATGAACAAGAACTGATCATCAAGTGAAAGTCACCTGACATCATCGAGTGAAATGTCTGAGAGCCATATTGCAGTAATGGGTCAAATACAAACATCGCTCCAATTTAATCGAACTATAGGAAATGTACCTTGCGGATTGTCGAAAATTTCTTAAGGTTTATCGAGATTTTATAGCAGTTTATCGTGTGGAGATAAACTAGGATTGATATTCAACTGAAAGTCACCTGAGATCATCGGGTGAAATGTCTGAGAGCCATATCGCAGAAATGGGCCACATACAAACATCGCTCCAATTTAAGCGAACAATAGGAAATGTACCTTGCAGATTGTAGAAAAATTCTAAAGTTTAATCAAGATTGTATAGCAGTTTGTCGCTTAGAGACGAACAAGGATTGGTATTCAAGTAAACGTCACCTGAGATCATCGAGCGCAATGCCTGAGAACCATATAGCAGTAATGGGTGACACACAAAAATTACGCAAATCTAACCGAACAATAGGCAATGTACCTTGTTGATTGTCGAAAATGTTAAAAGGCTTCTCGAGATTTTATGGCAGTGTTTCGTATAGAGATGAACAGGGATTGATCTTCAAGAGAAAGTCACCTTAGATCCTCGGGGGAAACGTCTGTGAGCCATATTGCAAAAATGGGTCACATACAAACATCACTCCAATTAAAGCGAGCAATAGGAAATGTTCCTTGTGGATTGTCGAAAATTTCTAAAGGTTTATCGGGATTTTATAGCAGTTTTTCGTGTAGAGATGATTAAGGATTGA
>JBEVVR010000123.1:0-16906 GCA_040507035.1 Candidatus Thiodiazotropha sp. | reverse complement strand
GCGCCGAGATTATGGGCAAGGATCAGGGTCAACAGGTGATCCTGGTGCGGGAGGAGACCAAGCCGGAGGATATCCACGGCTTCTTCGCCGCTGAAGGGATACTCACCAGCCGCGGCGGCAAGACCTCCCACGCCGCGGTGGTGGCGAGGGGGATGGGCAAGCCCTGCGTCGCCGGTGCGGAAGGCATCAGCGTCGATGTGCAGCGCCGGGAGGCCATTGCCAGGGGTACGGTGATCCGTGAGGGGGAGATGATCACCATCGATGGCAGCAGCGGTAATGTGTTTCTCGGCCAGATCCCGATGGTTGAGCCCGACTTCACCGAGGAGTTGAACAGGCTATTGAGATGGGCCGACGAAGCTGCCTATCTGCGGGTGATGGCAAATGCCGACACCGCCACCGATGCCACTCGGGCATTGAAATACGGCGCCATGGGGATCGGGCTCTGCCGTACCGAACGCATGTTCAACGCGGTGGATCGCCTGCCGGTGGTGATCGAGATGATCGTTGCCGAGACCCCGGAGCAGCGTCAGGCAGCACTGGACAAGCTGCTGCCGATGCAGCGTGGCGATTTCAAGGAGATCCTCGAGGTGATGGCGCCCAGGCCGGTGACCATTCGACTCCTCGATCCCCCCATCCATGAGTTTCTACCCAGCGAACAGCAGTTGCTTAGCGATCTGGACGAGCTGCACCATCTGCGCAACTCGGTGCGTGGCATGAATGTTCTCGCCGGCAGCATGATGCTGCTGCAGGATCCGGAACATGCCAAGCAGGAGGCCGATTCGCTGCGGCACTTGGTGGATGAGAGCCTGGTGGAGCAGGCGATCGAGAAGAAACAGACGATGTTGCGTAAGGTTCGCGCGCTGACCGAGACCAACCCCATGTTGGGTCATCGCGGTGTGCGTCTCGGGATTACCTTCCCCGAGATCTATGGCATGCAGATTCGTGCCATTTTGGAAGCCGCCGCCGAGTGTGCCGCCAAGGACCTGGAGGTCCATCCGCAGATGATGGTGCCCCAGGTCTGTACCGCCCAGGAGTTACGGCGGGTGAAGGCGATGGTGGATGAGATTCGTGACGAAGTGGAGGAGAGATACGGGCAGAAAATCAACTTCCGCTTCGGTACCATGATCGAAGTGGTGCGCGCCTGCATGCGTGCCGACAGGCTGGTGGATGAGGCGGAGTTTTTCTCCTTCGGTACCAATGATCTGACCCAGGCCACCTTCTCCTTCTCCCGTGAGGATGCGGAGAACAAATTCCTGCCGATGTACAACCAGAACGATATTCTCAAGGACAACCCTTTCGAGGTACTCGACGAGAAGGGTGTCGGCAAGTTGATGCGGCTGGCGGTGGAGTGGGGCCGCAGCGTCAATCCCGATCTCAGTGTCGGTATCTGCGGTGAGCACGGCGGCCATCCCAGCTCGATCGCATTCTGTCATAAGGCGGGGTTGAACTATGTCTCCTGCTCGGCGCCGCGGGTGCCGGTGGCACGCCTGGCGGCGGCCCACGCCAGCCTCAAACAGTAAGCTTCCTTGCTCTCATGGGCCGGGGTCCTCTCCGGCCCAATTCATCAAGATATCGCGCAAACAGTCGACATAATTCTATGGAAGTCAAAGTCTTCCCAAGGGTCTGTTAACAGGCCTGAATCCTGCGATCCACCGCGGGATGAGGTGGTTATCAAGTGGATTGAATAGAGCCACCCTGCAGCCAACCGCTGGAATTCGGGTGTTTTGGTGACGGGTTATTTACGTTTCAAGGAAAATAGACAACGATCGATTCCAGCCTTTCTGATCTCTTTGATACTCTGGCTGGGCGTAGCGATTGCCTTTGCGGAGAGCATCGATCTGAGCGATGAGGCGGTCGCCTGGGCGAAACAGAAATTCGGAGATCAAGCAGCTGATCGAGTCGCCTCCTGGCATCGCCTGATGCGCGAGAGCGAAGGTCTTGATGAGGTCGAGAAGTTACAGCGCGTCAACGACTTCTTCAACGATATTCCCTACCAGTCCGATGCCGATCTATGGGGTAAGGAGGACTATTGGGCGACCCCTCTTGAGCTGTTGGTGCATGAGGGCGGGGATTGCGAGGACTACTCCATTGCCAAGTACTTCACCCTCAAGGAGATGGGTGTGGCGGAAGATAAGCTGCGCATCATGTATGTCAAATCGATCAAGCTGAATCAGTCGCATATGGTGTTGACCTACTATCCCGAACCCTCCTCGATACCCAAGGTGTTGGACAATCTCAATCCCCGACTGCTATCTGCCAGTCATCGCCTCGATCTTACCCCGGTATATAGCTTCAATGCGGATGGTCTATGGCTGGCTAAAAGCCTGGGTCGAGGAAAAAAGGTGGGTTCTTCGACCCGGCTGAGTCTGTGGCAGGAGTTGAAGAAAAGAATGGAGCAGGAGGCGAAGCGTTGAATGAGAACAACACAAGGTACGGAGATGGATACGATTTTTCGGTTTCAAAAGAGCATCGATGCTGTCATCATCGATCGGTATAGGGTGGAAAGCTCATGACGTTGTCACGACAGTTAATAATTTTGATCACTGTTTTGTTGGTCCTGGTGTTTGCCGGTACCTTCTTTATCAGTGTGCAGAACACGCGTGCCTATCTCGAGTCACAACTGGAATCCCACGCCCAGGATGCGGCGACTTCCCTGGGCTTGTCGATTTCCAAGCATATGGCGGACGGCGATCTCGCCACTATCACCTCCATGACCGATGCGATCTTCGATCGGGGATACTATCGCCTGGTAGTGGTGCAGGATATGCAGGGGGAGGCGCTGGTTGAACGCAACCTGGCCGTTACCCTGGAGGGTGTTCCAAGCTGGTTTATCGAGCAATTTCCCCTTACCACGCCAACCGGCGAGGCGATTGTGATGGCGGGCTGGGTTCAGGCCGGCAAAGTGCGGGTGCAGAGCCACCCGGGTTTTGCCCATCGCCAATTGTGGGAGAACAGTGTCGAGGTCTTTTGGTGGTTTTTGATCAGTGCCTTGATCGTGTTGTTCTTGGGTCTACTCTCGCTGCAATTGGTGCTCAAACCCCTGAGGCAGGTGGAGCAGCAGGCCAATGCCATCGTAAACCGGGAGTTTCCCATCATTGAGCGATTGCCCAGGACCCCCGACCTGCGACGCATCGTGTTGGCGATGAACCGAATGTCCGCGAAGGTCAAGGAGATGATCGAAAAGCTGGAGAGATTGACCGAGGGGCTGCATCGGCAGGCGTCCCGCAATCCGGTGACCGATCTCACCAACAAACGCTTTTTCCACAATACCATGACCAACCTTCTGGCAACACCGGAAGAGTGCCTGAGTGGTGTATTGGCACTGATACAACTCAACAATCTCAAGGATATCAATGAGCATCACGGCTACCAGGCGGGTGATGAGCTGTTGAAACAGACTGCAGAGGCACTGCGTCAGGTATCCCTGCCACTACCCAAGTCTCATCTTGCCCACTTGAATGGTGGCGATTTCGCGCTGTTCGTGGAGGATATGTCCCCGGACGAGGCAAAGAAGCTGGGGGAGAGCCTCTCCTCTGCACTTACCGGTCTCGCCGAAACCGGTCTTGTCGAGAGTGAAGATGTGGGGCATATCGGTTTGGCCCCCTACAATGTCCCGCAGGATCTTTCGGAGCTGCTCTCGCAAGCGGATATGTCGCTGCGTACTGCGCAGAACGAGGGTGTTAACTCATGGCATCTCTATAAGCCCGGTGAGATCGATGCCGCTTCAATCAGAGGGGGTTCGGATTGGCAGGCCACGATACAAAATGCCCTGGCCAGGGATGGATTCATACTCCAATTTCAGCCGGTGTTCGCCTGTCGTGACAAGACTATCCTCCATCAGGAGGTCTATGTTCGTATCAAGGAGGAGGATGAGCAGGGTGCCACTCAACTCCTATCCGCGGGTCTATTTATTCCCCATGCGGATAGACTCGGCCTGACCCCTGAGATTGATCAAATGGTCATTGACAAAGTTCTCAAACGCCTACAGCACGAGACGGGTCAGGATAGCAGATATGCCATTAATATCTCTCCCATCAGCCTGAAAAACAGACAATTTCTTGCGTGGTTGGATGAGCGGTTGTCGAGCAATAAAACGATTGCGCGACGCCTTGTCTTTGAGATGCCGGAGTATGGCGCGGTTACCCAGCTTGAGAGTGTCAACGCCTTTATCGAGCTGATTAAACCCTATGGCGCAGCCTTCTCCCTGGATCATTTTGGACGCAGTCACAGTGCCTTCGGTTATTTAAAGACCATCAAAGTCGATTTCCTGAAGATCGACGGCAGTTATCTATGGGAACTGCAGAAGAGTGCGGAGAATCAGTTCTTTATTCAGGCCCTGGTCGATATCGCTCATGGATTGGAGATTAAAGTGGTTGGTGAGGCTGTGGAGACTGAGCAGGTATGGGCTATAGTGCAGAGCCTTCATCTGGAGGGTGGACAAGGTTACTTTCTGGGTAAGCCAGAATGATCTTTGATTTCGTGGATTTCAGCTGATTTCCGCTCATCTCCTTTAGCCGCGCTCGGAAGCGTCTTCGTGGCTCCCATAACACCACGGAAATTAAAGAATTTACTTCGTGTGACGCTAACAGTTCAAAGGAGTTCGTCATCGTCGACGAGGAGTGGATCACCGGGCTGGAATACCGAGCGAATTTGATTGCGCATAAGGATTTTTTGCTGGGCGGCATTGGGCAGATCGGTGAACATGATCAGGTTCTTCTGGATGAGCAGCTCAATCAGATCCTCGACGATACGGATCATTCCTGCATCGGTCTCGGATAGTAACTTTTTCGAAAGGGTTGTGGAGCTGTTGTTGAAGATAAATCCGATAACCTCGTCGTCGGTGGCGTTTACCACCTCATCCGCACCCGGTGAAGGCGTGTCGGAGAGATTGATGATTTCACCGTCATTATCACGTTTCGCATACAACATTGAGGTTCCTCGGCAACAGTTTCGAATGATTTTGTAATCCTGGCGCGAAATAATGCAAATCAAGCATCACTAGGCAATCCATGTCAGATATTAAAGCACAACAGCAGCAACAGGATGTGATAGAGGAGTGGCAACACCCCACAGACGGATCTGCTTTTGACGATCCATTATTGGATTGCCTGGTATTTCTTACCCGTTACTATGGGCGTGTCCACTCCCATGATTCGCTACGTGCCGGGTTACCTTTAGAGGATCATCGTCTGACGCCTGAACTCTTTCTGCGTGCGGCAGAACGGGCTCAGCTTAGTGCAAGGGTCGTGCGTCGGCCACTGCAGAAGATCAGTTCCCTGGTACTGCCAGCGGTGCTGCTGCTGAAAAACAGGCAGAGTTGTCTATTGATGGAAGGCAGTGCGGATGGCAAGCAATTGACCATCATGCAGCCCGAGAGCGGTGAAGGCACCTATCAGATAGCCGCCGATGAGCTGCAACAGCAGTACACCGGATATGCCATCTTCATACGCTCTGAACATCGCTTCGATGATCGTGCCCCTGAGATATTGAGGTTAAGATCACGCCACTGGTTCTGGGGCACCCTGGTCAAGTCGTGGCGCATCTATCGGGATGTGCTTGTCTCTTCCTTTCTTATCAATCTGTTCGCCTTGGCAAGCCCGCTGTTTATCATGAATGTCTATGACCGGGTGGTGCCCAACAATGCGGTAGAGACCCTCTGGGTGCTGGCGATAGGTGTCGCCATCGTCTATTCGTTCGATGTCTTGATGCGCAGTCTTCGGGGTTACTTCATCGATGTTGCCGGAAAAAAATCGGATATCCTGCTCTCATCCATGCTTTTCGAGCGTGTGCTCGGTATCAAAATGGCAGCCCGCCCGCCTTCGGTCGGTGCCTTTGCCAACAACCTGCGCGAGTTTGAAAGCATCCGTGATTTTATAACTTCCGCAACGGTTGTGACCCTGGTCGATTTACCCTTTGTTTTGCTGTTTTTACTGGTCATCTGGTTTATTGGCGGCCCACTGGTCTATGTACCCTTGGTCGCTATTCCTCTGGTGGTTATCTATGGAATAGTGATCCAATCCCCCCTCAGGCGATCGGTAGAGGCCACCTATCGGGCATCAGCGCAAAAGGGTGCGACACTGGTCGAGTCCCTGACCGCGGTGGAAACCATCAAACACCTGGGCGCCGAGAGTGAAGTGCAGCGCAAATGGGAACAGCTGACCGGTCAAATCGCCCAGTGGGGGGTCCGCTCCCGCCTGCTCTCGGCATCGGTATCCAACGTTGCAACCTTTTTCCAGCAGATGTCCCAGGTTGGGATCGTGGTGTTGGGCGTCTATCTGATCGCTGAAGGTGAACTCAGCATGGGTGCACTCATCGCCGGGGTGATTCTTGTGGGACGCGCCTTGGCTCCCATGGCGCAGGTGGCGAATCTGGCCGTTCGTTACTACCAGGCAAAGACGGCACTTGGAAGTCTCAATAGCGTAATGGAACTGCCTATAGAGCGACCGCAAGGAAAAGCCTTTCTCAGTCGGGAGCAATTCAAAGGCAGCATCGAACTGGATGATGTCAGCTTTTCCTATCCGGGTGAGGAGAAGATTACCTTGAGCAATGTCTCCTTGAATATTTCGGCGGGTGAGAAGGTTGCCATTATCGGTAAGGTGGGATCGGGAAAGACCACTATCGAGAAGCTCATGCAGGGGCTTTACGATCCTGATTCGGGTGCGGTGCGTATTGATGGGGCAGACCTGCGACAGCTCGATCCTGCCGATCTTCGTCGCAGCATCGGTTATGTGCCTCAGGACATCATGCTGTTTTATGGCAGCGTCAGGGAGAATATAGCGCTTGGGGCACCTTATGCGGATGACAACGACGTTCTGCAAGTCGCAAAAGTCGCCGGGGTCATGGATTTTGTCAATCAGCACCCCCATGGATTCGATATGCAGGTCGGGGAACGGGGAGAATACCTCTCCGGTGGACAACGTCAGGCCATAGCCATAGCCAGGGCACTGTTGCTCGATCCCCCTATATTGATGCTGGATGAACCCAGCAACTCGATGGATAACAGCACAGAGGCGGTGCTGAAACGTCAACTCGCCGAGTATGCGAAACATAAGACCTTGATTCTGGTTACCCATCGCTCGTCGCTGCTGGATTTGGTTGACCGGCTGATCGTTATCGATGGTGGCAGGGTTATCGCCGATGGTCCCAAGGCGCAGGTTCTCGAAGCCTTGAAACAGAGCCGGAGTGGTTCCAGCAAACCGGAAACTCCGCCGAAATGAGCAGCTTGGGTTAAATGATGGACACTCAGTCTCAAACCACAGAACAACGACAGCTGGCGCAGCCGGTGAAGACTATGCCAGTGGAGCCAGGCAGTGGCGACAACGATTTCATGGACGATAAGACAGCCGCGCTGTTGCTGCAGAGCCCGAGGGGAGGGCGGACTATCCTGTGGATGGTGCTGTTGATTGTTATCTTCGCCATTGCCTGGGCCAGTTGGGCTGAACTCGAC
Organism: Candidatus Thiodiazotropha sp.; assembly: GCA_040507035.1. Classification (GTDB taxonomy): domain Bacteria; phylum Pseudomonadota; class Gammaproteobacteria; order Chromatiales; family Chromatiaceae; genus Thiodiazotropha. The sequence continues at coordinate 9,459 of JBEVVR010000123.1, read as the reverse complement.
GAGGTGACAAGGGGCATTGGCAAGGTCATACCCTCGAGCCAGATTCAGGTAATTCAGAATTTAGAGGGAGGTATTCTCTCCGCACTCTATGTGCAGGATGGAGATACCGTCGAGCAGGGGCAGGTTCTGCTACAGATTGATGATACCCGCTTCTCCTCATCCTTGCGTGAAACCCAGTTACAGTTCTGGGCACTTAAGGCCAAGGCCGCCAGATTGGAGGCTGAAAGCAACAGTAAGCCGTTCGAAGCGCCACCAGGAATGCTTGAGAACTATCCGGCATTGGTCGAACAGGAGCTGGGTCTGTTCAACTCGCGTCAAAAAGAGTTGCAAACCAATCGTTCAATACTTTCGAAGCAGGTTGAGCAGATACGTCAGGAGATCAAAGGGCTCAAGGTGCAGAGTGCAAGATTGAAACGTAACCTTTCTTTGGTCAATAAGGAGTTGGATCTATCCAAGCCACTACTCGAAGCAGGTGCTATCTCGGAGGTGGAGATCCTGCGCCTTGAACGGGAGGTCAGTGAGCTGGAGGGTGAACTCGAAACCACCCGATTGTCTATCCCGCGTACCAGGTCCCGTCTTGAAGAGGCGGAGCAGAAGGTCTCTGAGATTTTAATTCGTTTCAACAACGAGGCTTATGCCGAGCTGAATGAGGTGATGGCGGAGCTCTCGCAGTTGGAGGAGACCAGCGTGGCACTCGAGGATAGGGTTACCCGTACCGCGGTTCGTTCACCGGTGAAGGGTACGGTTAAACAGGTCAAGATCAACACCCTGGGTGGGGTGATTCAGCCGGGTATGGAGTTGATGGAAATTGTACCATTGGATGATTCACTGCTGGTAGAGGCGAAAATTGGACCGAAAGATATTGCCTTCCTGCATCCCGGTCAGAAAGCGATAGTGAAATTGACCGCCTATGACTTCGCCATCTATGGCGCGCTCACGGGTAAAGTTGAGCATATCAGTGCCGATACTATCAAAGATGAGCACGAACAGGAGAGTTACTATCTTGTAAGGGTAAGAACGGATAAAACCGATCTTGGTGATCAGGAGAAGGCGCTACCGATCATCTCTGGAATGCAGGCCGAGGTTGATATCCTTACCGGGAAAAAGAGTGTTCTGGAGTATCTTTTCAAACCTTTATTGCGCGCGAAAGAGAGAGCATTGAGAGAACGCTAAGGTGACGCAGTTATCGATCAACCCTAACGCCGACGAAATCCCGGATCTCGATAGCGATGGGAATGAAAATCTTGCGACTGATCTGAGCGCAGATTCAGAACACAGGATCATCCCGTTCGCCAATAGAATATTGCTTTGCAGTTCGGATGAAGCGATTGCCAAACGTTGGCACGAATCCCTGAATCGTGTGGGGGAGTTATCGGCCGTATCATCCCTCGAAGCACTGAGCAGCAGCCTGAAGACTTACCAGCCAGGGGTGGTGCTCGTTGATCTGCTGCTGTTTGGCAAGGATTATCGTAAATTACCAGAGTCGCTCTGCCAGCGTTTTCCGGATATATCTTTCATTGTCTTCTCCCCGGCGCCAAACGATGATGAGGGGCTCTACCTGATCTCACGTGGTGTCAAGGGATACTGTAATCGTTATATCTCCAAGGCGCTCCTGCTTAAGGCTGTTGAGCTGGTTCGCATGGGGGAGGTTTGGGTGGGTCGTAGTCTGTTGTTCAAGCTGATGAACAGACTTAGCTCGATGGATTCACCCCAGAGCGAAGCGCACAACACACAAGCAAACAGTGATGAAACGTTGTCGAAACTGACCGAGCGCGAACGTGAGATCGCTCAACTGGTTGGCGCAGGAGACAGCAACAAAGTCATTGCGAGAAAACTCGATATCACTGAGAGAACCGTAAAGGCCCATCTCAGCTCCATCTTTAGGAAGACAAGGACTAAAGATCGCCTCCAGCTTGGCCTCTTGATCAACGCTTGATCACTGTGTCTATTGGCTAAATATTTTTCCATATAAATCAATAGCTAACATATTGTACCAAGGTACAATAGGCAGACGGGCTGTTTTTTCCGAAGATTATCTTTAATAGGGTGTCCAGGTGTGTCTGCCTGGTCCCAAGCGCTAACCCAAGTGATTTAATCGTAGAGGCAAAGATGGCTACTCAAGCAACCCAGACAACCGGACAAGTGATTGGTTTCGTACGCCAGGTGATTGGCGATGTGAAAGCTACCGGCAGTGATGGTGTAACTAGAACCTTACAGGTTGGTGACCTGGTCTTTGCTGATGACCTGGTTGTGACAGGTGAGCTTGGCAGTATCGAGATCGTCTTCAATGATGGTGGTGACCTGACCCTTGGGCGCAACTCGCAGGGTCTGCTCGATGCCGATGTCTACGAGACAGAGACTCCCGAGGATGGTTCGGAATACGCTGCATCTATCGATGCCATTCAACAGGCAATCCTGCTGGGTGGAGATCCGACAGCGATCCAGGAAGCGCCGGCTGCGGGAGAGGGTGAGTCTGCCGTGGGTAATGAAGGAGCGAATTTTGTTACTGTTGAAAGGACAGGCGCTCAAACCACACCCGAGAGTGGATTTGAAACTGAGGGGTTGACTATCAGTTTCGCTGACTCCGATGAGTCGGCATCGTTGATTGATCTCTTGCCCACCATCGATCTGGATGGTGATGACAACTCACAGACAGGTTCCGGTTATCTCAGTCAGTTTACTGAGAATGGTGGGCCATTGCCCATCGCCGATGCAGATATTCAAGTCTCAAATCCGGATGGCACCCTCCTGGAAAGCGCCAGAATCGTGCTGACAAATGCCCAGCTTGGCGATCAACTGGATGTCTCTGCGGTTTCCTCTCTCTCTGTTGATGTTGATACCAGTGTGCCTGGTGTTATCACTGTGGTTTTGAGTGGATCTGCAACCCCCCAAGTCTACGCCGAAGCAATACGCGGTATTGGGTTTATCAACGACTCTGACAATCCTGATGAAACACCTCGTACTATTGAGGTGACTGTCAATGACGGAGAGTCCGATAGTAACACCGCGGTTACAACCATTACCGTTCAGGCGGTCAATGATGCACCGGTAGTCGACCTGGATAACGATGATTCCAGTGAGAGTGGATATGACTATCTGACAACATTTACTGAAGGCGATGAGGCAATCTCAATTGTCGATATTGATGCATCAGTATCTGATGTGGACAACGCGTCGCTGCAGAGCGCCACCATAACCCTGACCAACCCGCAATCCGATGATGTTCTGGCGTTTACAGAGATGCCGGCAGGTCTCTCCGCGATGGTCGATGGTTATACCATCACAATAAGTGGCGATGGCACACTGGACGATTATCAATCTGCCATACGCGCAATCACTTTTGAGAATACCAGTGAAAACCCATCGGCAGAGACTCGTGTCGTGGAAGTGACGGTTAACGATGGTGAACTCGACAGCAATATCGCAGTTACCCACATTGAGGTTGTCGGAGTAAATGATGTTGCAGTATTAGACCTGGACGCAGATGACAGCAGTTCAAGCGGTACCGGCTATGAAACAACCTACATAGAGAATCAATCACCAGTAGCGATCGTGGATGATGACGTCGTCATCGATGACGTGGATGACGAGCATATTGAGAGTGCAACTGTAGAATTAACCAACCCAACAGCGAGTGATCTGCTGGTCTTGGGTGTTATGCCTACGGGTATTTCTGCAACAGTTGACGGAGCCACAGTAACCTTGACCGGAACCGCATCACTTGCGGATTATCAACAAGCCCTGCAGGCTGTCTATTTTTCGAATACCAGCGAAGACCCCTTTACTGATGACCGCACTATCAATATAACGCTGAACGATGGTGACGGTAACAGTGAGACAGCGGTTACCACCGTCCATGTTATTTCGGTAAATGATGGTCCCGACGCAGTTAATGATTCAGTGACAACCCAAGAAGATGTTCCGGTACGGATCTCTGTGCTTAGGAATGATTCAGACCCCGAGGGTGATCCACTCTTGGTGACCAGTCTGACGCAGCCATCCAACGGTACCCTGACAACATTATCTAACGGTACCTATCAATATATTCCCGATGCAGGATTCACCGGTAGTGACTCCTTCAGATACACCATCAGTGATGGCAACGGCGCCAGCGACTCGGCCATAGTAAGGATTTCTGTGGCGGGTGGTAACGATGGGCCTGTAGCCGTTAGCGACAATGCAAGTACTGATGAAAACACCCCTGTAACTATTGATGTTCTGACCAATGATAGCGATCCGGAAGGCGATGTACTGAGTATCAGTTCTTTCAGTCAGGGAGCGAACGGTACGGTCGCTATAGATCCGGTATCCGGAAATCCCGTGTATACGCCTAATCCCGGTTTCACCGGTACTGACAGCTTTAGCTATACCGTCTCTGACGGTAACGGCGGCGCGGATACTGCTACTGTCACGGTTACAGTTGCGGACGCTGTGGGTGATATCAATGCAGTGCCTGTTGCGGCAGACGACAGTGTGGTTACCGATGAAGATCTCCCAGTTACCGTAAACGTACGCTCCAATGACAGCGATCCTGACGGCGATGTACTAACAGTTACTTCCGTGACTCAAGGTGCGAACGGTAGTGTAACTATCGATCCTGTGTCAGGGAATCCGGTCTACACTCCGAATCCGGACTTCAATGGAACTGATACTTTCACCTATACCGTCGATGACGGTAATGGTGGAACTGATACTGCCACTGTCACGGTTAATGTCGGTGTTGTTAATGATGCACCGGTCGCCGCCGACGACTCAATTGGTACCAGCGAAGATACTCCGGTTACTGTTGATGTGCTGCCTAATGACAGCGACCCCGATGGCGACACTCTGTCGATCGCGTCTTTCACTCAAGGAGCTAATGGTAGTGTTGCCATCGATCCTGTATCAGGCAATCCTGTTTATACGCCTAATCCAGATTTCAACGGCACCGATACTTTCACCTACACTGTCGATGACGGTAACGGTGGTACCGATACCGCCACGGTAACTGTCACCGTGGGTGCTGTAAACGACGCACCGGTCGCTGCCGACGACTCTATTGGCACCAGCGAAGATACCCCGGTCACCATAGATGTGTTACCAAATGACAGTGATCCCGATGGCGACACTCTGTCGATTGCGTCTTTTACTCAAGGTGCAAACGGAACGGTCAGTATTGATCCTGTGTCCGGTAATCCGGTCTATAGCCCGAATCCGGACTTCAACGGCACTGATACTTTTACCTACACAGTCGATGACGGCAATGGCGGTACTGATACGGCCACTGTCACGGTTACTGTCGGTATTGTTAATGATGCACCGGTTGCTGCCGACGACTCAATTGGAACCAGCGAAGATACCCCGGTCACCATAGATGTGCTGCCGAATGACAGCGATCCAGACGGTGACACCCTGTCGATCGCATCATTCACCCAGGGTACAAACGGATCGGTTGCGATTGATCCTGTCTCCGGTAATCCAGTCTATACCCCGAACCCTGATTTCAATGGTACTGACACCTTTAACTATACAGTCGACGATGGGAATGGTGGTACCGATACCGCCACAGTAACCGTTACTGTGGGCGCTGTGAACGATGCGCCGGTTGCTGCTGATGATGCGGTGGGTACTAACGAAGATACCCCGGTCACTGTGAACGTATTACCTAACGATAGCGATCCAGATGGCGACATCCTCTCCGTCCTTTCTGTAACCCAAGGTGCTAACGGATCGGTTGCGATTGATCCTGTCTCCGGTAATCCAGTCTATACTCCGAATCCCGATTTTAACGGTACCGATACCTTCACCTACACTGTCGATGACGGTAACGGTGGAACTGATACCGCCACGGTCACTGTGACGGTAGGTGGTATGAACGACGCACCAGTGGCGGCTGACGATGCGGTTGACACCAACGAAGATACCCCGGTCACTGTTAACGTATTACCTAATGACAGCGATCCAGATGGTGACATCCTGTCCGTTCTATCTGTAACCCAAGGCGCTAATGGATCGGTTGCGATCGATCCCGTTTCAGGCAACCCGGTCTACACCCCGAACCCGGACTTCAACGGTTCAGATACCTTTACCTACACGGTTGATGATGGCAATGGCGGTACTGATACCGCTACAGTAACTGTTACTGTGGGTGCTGTGAACGATGCACCGGTAGCGACTGACGATACCATTGGAACGGATGAAGATACGCCAGTTACTGTGGATGTGCTGCCGAACGACAGCGATCCGGATGGCGATACTTTGTCTGTCCTGTCAGTCACGCAGGGTACTAATGGATCGGTAGCAATCGATCCCGTATCAGGCAACCCAGTCTACACACCGAACCCAGACTTCAATGGTACCGATACCTTCACCTATACCGTCGATGATGGTAACGGTGGTACAGATACCGCCACTGTCACAGTGACTGTGGGTGCAGTGAATGATGCGCCAGTTGCTGCTGATGACGCCATTGGTACCGACGAAGATACACCGGTAACTGTTGACGTGCTACCCAATGACAGCGACCCGGACGGCGACACATTGTCTGTCCTTTCTGTTACACAGGGTAGTAACGGGTCGGTTGCTATCGATCCTGTGTCAGGTAACCCAGTCTATACCCCGAATGCGGACTTTAATGGTACGGATACTTTTACCTATACCGTTGATGATGGTAACGGTGGAACTGACACGGCCACTGTTACAGTGACTGTAGGTGCAGTGAATGATGCGCCAGTTGCTGCTGATGACGCCATTGGTACCGACGAAGATACGCCAGTAACGGTTGACGTGCTACCTAATGACAGCGACCCAGACGGTGATACCCTGTCTGTCCTATCTGTTACTCAAGGTAGCAATGGTAGTGTTGCGATCGATCCTGTTTCTGGTAACCCGGTCTACACACCTAACCCAGACTTCAACGGTACCGATACTTTTACCTACACGGTTGATGACGGTAATGGTGGCACTGATACAGCTACCGTGACTGTCAACGTTGGTGCAGTGAATGATGCTCCAGTAGCCACCGATGATTCGGTTGGAACGGATGAAGACACGCCAGTTACTGTTGATGTGCTGCCAAATGACAGCGATCCTGATGGCGATACGTTGTCTGTCCTTTCAGTCACACAGGGTACAAATGGATCGGTAGCAATCGATCCCGTATCAGGCAACCCGGTTTATACGCCGAATCCTGACTTCAACGGGACTGATACCTTTACCTATACCGTTGATGACGGCAATGGAGGTACCGATACTGCAACGGTAACCGTGACTGTTGGTGCAGTGAATGATGCTCCATTAGCCACCGATGATTCGGTTGGAACGGATGAAGATACGCCAGTTACTGTTGATGTACTGCCGAACGATAGCGATCCTGATGGCGATACCTTGTCTGTCCTGTCAGTCACGCAGGGTACTAATGGATCGGTAGCAATTGATCCTGTATCGGGTAATCCGGTTTATACGCCGAATCCTGATTTCAATGGCACTGATACTTTTACCTATACCGTCGATGACGGTAATGGTGGTGTTGATACGGCTACCGTGACTGTCACCGTTGGTGCAGTGAATGATGCGCCGGTAGCGACTGACGATACCATTGGAACGGATGAAGATACACCAGTAACTGTTGATGTGCTACCGAACGACAGCGATCCTGATGGCGATACTTTGTCTGTCCTTTCAGTCACGCAGGGTACTAATGGATCGGTAGCAATCGATCCCGTATCAGGTAACCCAGTCTACACACCGAACCCGGACTTCAACGGGACTGATACCTTTACCTATACTGTTGATGACGGCAATGGAGGTACCGATACTGCAACGGTAACCGTGACTGTTGGTGCAGTGAATGATGCTCCATTAGCCACCGATGATTCGGTTGGAACGGATGAAGACACGCCAGTTACTGTTGATGTGCTGCCGAATGACAGTGATCCGGATGGCGATTCCCTGTCTGTCCTATCTGTTACTCAAGGTAGTAACGGTAGTGTTGCTATCGATCCTGTTTCGGGTAACCCGGTTTATACCCCAAATCCAGACTTCAATGGCACAGACACCTTCACCTACACGGTTGATGATGGTAACGGTGGCACTGATACGGCTACCGTGACTGTCACCGTTGGTGCAGTGAATGATGCGCCTGTGGCTACTGATGATTCGATTGGAACGGATGAAGATACGCCAGTTACTGTTGATGTACTGCCGAACGATAGCGATCCTGATGGCGATACCTTGTCTGTCCTGTCAGTCACGCAGGGTACTAATGGATCGGTAGCAATTGATCCTGTATCGGGTAATCCGGTTTATACGCCGAATCCTGATTTCAATGGCACTGATACTTTTACCTATACCGTCGATGACGGTAATGGTGGTGTTGATACGGCTACCGTGACTGTCACCGTTGGTGCAGTGAATGATGCGCCGGTAGCGACTGACGATACCATTGGAACGGATGAAGATACACCAGTTACTGTTGATGTGCTACCGAACGACAGCGATCCGGATGGCGATACTTTGTCTGTCCTTTCAGTCACGCAGGGTACTAATGGATCGGTAGCAATCGATCCCGTATCAGGCAACCCAGTCTACACACCGAACCCGGACTTCAACGGTACTGACACCTTTACCTATACAGTCGATGATGGGAATGGCGGTACCGATACCGCCACAGTAACTGTCACTGTGGGTGCTGTAAACGACGCACCGATCGCTGCCGAAGACTCAATTGGCACCAACGAAGATACCCCGGTCACCATAGATGTATTGCCGAATGATAGTGATCCCGATGGCGACATTCTATCGATCGCGTCTTTTACTCAAGGTGCAAACGGAACGGTCAGTATCGATCCTGTGTCAGGTAACCCGGTTTATACGCCGAATCCAGACTTCAACGGCACAGATACCTTTACCTATACCATCGATGACGGCAATGGTGGTACTGATACTGCCACGGTAACCGTGACTGTAGGTGCTGTAAATGATGCACCAGTCGCTTCTGATGATGCCATCGGTACCGACGAAGATACACCAGTTACTATTGATGTATTGCCAAATGACAGTGACCCCGATGGCGACACTTTGTCAATTGCTTCTTTCACTCAGGGAACTAACGGTTCGGTTGCGATTGACCCTGTCTCTGGAAATCCTGTTTACACCCCGAACGCTGACTTCAACGGTACAGATACCTTTACCTATACCGTCGATGATGGTAACGGTGGTACAGATACCGCCACTGTCACAGTGACTGTGGGTGCAGTGAATGATGCACCGGTTGCTGCCGATGACGCGGTGGGTACTGATGAAGATACACCGGTCACTATAGATGTGCTGCCCAATGACAGCGACCCGGACGGCGACACCCTGTCTGTCCTTTCTGTTACACAGGGTACTAACGGGTCGGTTGCTATCGATCCTGTGTCAGGTAACCCAGTCTATACCCCGAATGCGGACTTTAATGGTACGGATACTTTTACCTATACC
>JBEVVR010000128.1:4330-19297 GCA_040507035.1 Candidatus Thiodiazotropha sp. | reverse complement strand
TAACAGGCCCTAATATGTCATCACCTCTTATCAGAGACCTCATCGAGAACAGAGCCATTCCTTCCGTGAATGAGAAAACACTCGATGATCTTGTACATGCACATCGGCACACCCTGCTCTTTTTTACCGAGAATCCGCAACAGTTCCCTGAATCCAACGATGTGGCAGTGGTATTGCCTCTGCTAATGGCGGAGTTCGGTGACCGGTTTCAGCTTGCCGTGGTCGAGCGTGAGAGTGAGCATCAGCTGCATGCCCGCTTTCCCTTCGATAGTTGGCCGGCACTGGTGATGTTGAGGGAGGGTGCCTATGTGGGCGCCATCTCGCGGATGCAGGATTGGGGTGTCTACCTCAGCGAGATCGAACGCCTGTTGAATACCCAGCCCTCCACCACACCCGGTTTCAAGATCCCTGTGGTCAGCGCCGCAGGCAGTGGTCATTAGTTTTTAGCAGGCCCAAGGAGTATTTCCTACATGATCGATATCAATCTACCCATTAAGGTCACAGGTCCCGGCTCCCAACCCGGAGAAGAGGATGGGGCGGACCTGGATATCATGCAACTCCCGGATGAGATGTCGACCTTCAACAGACCGCAGATACCGGAGCCGGATCAGGTAAGGGATCTAGAGAGCGGTATGTCGGCCTTGTCCGAGCTGGACACTGCCCTGCAGCAACACACCCAGGTCAAGGATGCCAAGCCTGAAATCGTCGATATTTCACATCTGGACAGGGAGAACCGGGGTCTGGTGGATCAGGTTCTGGGTGAGGGTGAGGTGAGCATGGTCTATCGGAGTGGAGAGACTAGCGCCAGGATCCAGGAGTCAGTCATGGCCGGTATCTGGCGGGTCAGATATTTCGATAACCAAGGCATACCCACCTCGGACGCCATCGAGGTGGCCCAGGTACCGAGGATCTGCCGCCGTCATGTCTTCAACAATGCCTCACACCGTGTCGATACCCAACTCGATGCGATACCCGAGGGGGTATTGAACGCCCCCCCGCTACTGGCCGAGATCAACGACAAGGTGGCCGAGCATCGACCGGGTAAGGATAGTCATGTCATCAACCTCACCCTGTTGCCGCAAACCGAGCAGGACCTCTCTTTCCTTATCGAACGTCTGGGAGAGGGACCCCTCACGATTCTATCCAGGGGCTATGGTAACTGCCGCATCAGCAGCACCGCGGTGCAGAATGTTTGGTGGGTGCAATATTTCAACTCCCAGGATAAGAATATTCTCAACACCCTGGAGATCGGAGGTGTACCCGAGGTTGCCGCCGCTGCCCATGAGGATATTCAGGAGAGCGCTCAGCGCCTCAACGAAATCATGGATGCCTACCGGTGAGCACTGCCTTTTTTGCCGGCTCTTACGGCGGCGATGACCAGAAGCTCCATGACCGTAGCCGTTTGGAGTGCAAGATCTGCTGGTATATCTACGATCCCGCCGCAGGTGACGACTATTGGCAGATACCACCCGGGACACCCTTCTCCCAACTGCCGGAGCACTGGAGTTGTCCCAATTGCGACGGCAAAAAGAACGATTTCATGGTAGTGAGGGAGGCAAAGTGATCTGCCCCGACTATCTTATCGAAGGCCTGGAGCGACAGTTTCGCCAGATTCAGCGAGAACGCATGCAGGGTCTGCCGTTGCTCAATCCCAAGCTCGATGTGGAGGCGGTTGGGTTTCAGGAGTGGAACGGTTACTGTCTCGGTGTCTTGATTACCCCCTGGTTCATGAACCTGATGCTGTTGCCCCCGGAAGGGGACAGTTGGAAAGCATTGAGGATCGGTGACAAAACCCTGTATCAAATGCCATCCGGGCCCTATGAGTTCATACTTGGCGAGGAGGCGGGTATAGGCCGTTACCAGACGTGTTCACTGTTCTCCCCTGTATTCGAGTTTGCCGATCATGAAACGGCGGTGGCCACCGCCGAAGCGGTGATGGATGCCCTGATGTGTCCGCAACATCGTGATCATGTCTGCACTCGGGAAAGTGAGATCGAGCGTCGCTGGGCAGGTGATTCGAATATCCAGGCGGTTGATGAGGAGGCACAGCCACTGGGTGATGAGAAGCCACCACTGCAGCAACGTTTGCAGCAACCCCTGAGTCGGCGCGATCTGCTGCGCGGAAAACTCGATCCCGGGATGGATGTCGAGCAGTGAACGTAGAAGGCGAGATTCTCATCGAACTCCATCGCGGCCAGAGGCGTGTGGAAAAGGTGGCAGTAGGTTCCAGCCGTCCCCTGCAGTTGACCACCCTGTTCGAGGGTAAATCGGTGAACGAGCTGCTCAGCCTGTTGCCCATGCTCTACAGTGTCTGTGCCACGGCCCAGGCCAGTGCTGCAGCCCAGGCTTGCCGCCATGCGATGGGAATAGATGGTGTTGCCAGGATTGAGCTCGCCGAGAAGATGCTGGTCAATGTGGAGACTGCCAGGGAGCATCTCTGGCGCCTGCTCATCGACTGGAGCAAATCTATTAATGAGCCGGTCGATCGTGCACTGACCAGTTCCCTTTCGACCCTCCTGCCAACGGCAAAAAATGCCTGCTTCGAGGATAGTGAACTGTTTACCCTGAGGCCGGCCTTGGCAGTGGATAGTGAGCGCTTCAGATCGGTGATCGAGAGGATATCTGAGACCGCGGCGGATGCCGTGTTCTCAATCCCGCCTGCTGAATGGTATGCCATGTCCACTATCGAGGTGTTCGATCGCTGGCTCGATCAGACCGCGACACCCTCGGCGAAACTGTTGCGACGCATCAGGGAACAGCAAGCAGGACATTTGGCCGATGCCGGCTGCTATCCCCTACCCAATATCGATCCACAGGCGCTAACCCGGCGCCTGGCGGATGAGGATGCCGATAAGTTTATCGCTACGCCAGATTGGAACGGCGCACAGTTCGAGACCAGCTCCCTGACCCGCATGGCGGCCCATCCCCTGTTGCAGAGACTGGGCAACCAATATGGCTTCGGGTTGATGACCCGCATGGTGGCCAGGTTGTTGGAATTGGCCTCGATACCTGGGCGGTTGAGTACTCAGCTAATGAGCCTGATTGGTGATCACGTCGATAGTGAGCGCTTAGGGTCGAAGAGAGTTATGGAGGAGGGATTGGGCCTGGTGGAAGCGGCCAGAGGGCGCTTGATTCACCGCGCAGTTGTGCACAATGAGAAGATTGCCAAGTACCAGATTTTAGCGCCGACGGAGTGGAATTTTCACCCCCGGGGTGTGGTTGCCAAAGGCTTGCTCACCCTCCCGGCGATGGATGTCTCGCTGCTGAAAGAGTACGCCAACCTCTTCATCAACAGTGTCGATCCCTGTGTCGGTTATCGCCTGGAGGTGATCTGATGCATGAGATGTCCCTCTGCGAGGGTGTGCTTCGACTGCTCGAGGAGCATGCCGTGAGTCAGGGTTTCCAGCGGGTGAAACGGGTCTGGCTGGAGATCGGCGCACTCTCTGGGGTAGAGCCCGAGGCGATGCGTTTCAGCTTCGATGCGGTGATGAAGGAGAGCCTTGCCGATGGGGCGCAACTGGAGATCATCGATCTTCCCGGCGAGGCCTGGTGTATGCAGTGCAGCAAGCCGGTTCAGCTAGCGGCGCGCTACCAGGCCTGCCCGGAGTGCGGCAGTTATCAGCTGCAGGTGACCGGGGGAGACGAGATGCGGGTCAAGGAGCTGGAAGTCGAATAAATTTTTTAATTATGAATTTTGAATGTTGAATTTTGAATTGAAGAGGTTCTTAGCTCTGTGATCTATAGGTCCATTCTTTTAATTCAACATTCAACATTCAACATTCAAAATTCTCATTAGGGGTGTTTGTTATGTGTACGGTTTGCGGTTGCGGTGAAGGCGAAACAAAGATCGAGGGTCATGATCATCAACATGACCAGGATCACCATCACCACCATCATCATGATCATGGTGAGCATGGGCATACCCATGACTATGGCCAGGGTCCCGCCCATGCCCATGCGCCTGGTCTCTCCCAATCGAGGATGGTACAGATCGAAGAGGATATTCTTAGCAAGAATAACCAGTATGCCGCTGTCAACCGGCGCTATTTTGAGCAGCAGGGAATACTGAGTCTCAACCTGGTATCCAGCCCGGGTTCGGGTAAGACTACCCTGTTGACCCGAACCATAGACGATCTAAAGACGGACTATGCCATCAGCGTCATCGAGGGTGATCAGCAGACCGCCAACGATGCCCAGCGGATACGCGCCACCGGGGCTAAGGCGCTGCAGATCAATACCGGCAAGGGGTGTCATCTGGACGGCCATATGGTTGGACATGCCCTGGAGTCGTTAAAGCCCGAGCAGGGGAGCCTGCTGTTTATCGAAAACGTGGGCAACCTGGTCTGTCCCGCCGCCTTCGACCTGGGGGAGGCGCATAAGGTGGCGATCCTCTCTGTCACCGAGGGTGAGGACAAGCCGATCAAGTATCCCGATATGTTCCACGCCGCCGACCTGATGCTGTTGAACAAGATCGATCTGCTACCCCATCTCGATTTCGATGTGGAGCGCTGTATCGACTATGCCCAGCGGGTCAATCCGCGGATCAAGGTATTGCAGGTCTCAGCAACCAGCGGCGAGGGTATGGCGGCCTGGTACCAGTGGATCGCGGCCAGTCGGCAGATGGCGTTGATTGGAAACCCGGCGGTGCCGGCTTAATTCAAGTCCGCAAATGAACGCAAATAAACGCGAATGTTATGAAGTATCCCTGAGTCGCACCCAAAGTCGATCAATACGTAGGGTGCGGTATACCGCACCGTGTTCGGTGTTTGTGACATGAATCAACTTGGGTGGGTAGGTGGCTGACGGGGCGTCGGAGAAAGACAACTGCCAGACGCCAACCGGGGGTTGGAAGAACATCATAAGAGGAGTAACCGAACATGTGCTTGGCCATACCGGCAAAAGTGATCGCCATCGACGAGCAGGGTGAGAACGCCACCGTGGTTTTGGGCGAGGTGAAGAAAGAGGTCTCCCTGGCGCTGGTGGATGATGTCTCGGTGGATGACTTTGTACTGATCCATGTGGGTTATGCCCTCAACAAGGTGAGTGAGGAGGAGGCGGAGAAGACCCTGCAGCTGTTTGCCCAGGCGGGAGTGTCGCGATGAAATATATCGACGAATTTCGCCAGCACAAACTGGCCAAACAACTTGCCGAGGCCATTCGAAATGAGGCTGACGACAGCCGCGAATATCATTTGATGGAGTTCTGCGGCGGTCACACCCACGCCATCTTTCGCTATGGGGTTCAGGACCTGATGCCCGACAACGTCAAGTTCGTTCACGGTCCCGGCTGTCCGGTCTGTGTCCTGCCCATCGGTAGAATCGACCAGGCGATCCATCTGGTGGAGGCCCATGATGTCATCCTCTGCACCTATGGCGATCTGCTGCGCGTACCTGCCAGTGGACGCAAGAGCCTGATCCGGGTCAAAGCCGCGGGGGGTGATGTACGTATGGTCTACTCGACCCAGGATGCGCTGCGCATCGCCCGCGAGAATCCCGAGCGCGAGGTGGTCTTCTTCGCTATCGGTTTCGAGACCACCACACCTCCCAGCGCGGTGGCGTTGCGTCAGGCAAAGGCGGAGGGGCTGACGAACTTCAGTCTCTTCTGCAACCATGTGCTGACCCCCGCCGCGATCCAAAATATATTGGAATCCCCCGAGGTGCGTGAATTGGGCTCGGTCTCCATCCACGGCTTTTTCGGACCCTCTCATGTCAGCTCCATTATCGGCAGCCGGCCCTATGAGTTTTTCGCCCAGGAGTTCCAGCGTCCGGTGGTGATCGCAGGTTTCGAACCCCTGGATGTGATGCAGTCGACCCTGATGCTGATCCGCCAGCTCAACGAGGGACGCTTTACAGTGGAGAACGAATACACCCGGGTGGTCAGCCGCGAGGGCAACCTGAAGGCTCAACAGCTGGTGGCGGAGACCTTTGAACTGCGCAGAAGCTTCGAGTGGCGTGGGTTAGGTCTGGTGCCCTACAGCGCGCTGAAGATCAAGCAGGCCTACGAGTCCCTGGATGCGGAGAAGCGTTTCCCCATTCCGGTCTCTGAGGCGAGTGATGTCAAGGGATGTGAGTGTCCGGCAATCCTGCGTGGTGCCAAACGCCCCACCGACTGCAAGCTCTTCGGCAGGGTCTGCACCCCGGAGAATCCCATGGGCTCCTGCATGGTCTCCTCGGAGGGGGCCTGCGCCGCCTATTGGAGTTACGGACGATTTCGTCAGGCCGAGAAGCGGAGTGCCTGATTTTTTTATAAAGCAGGAAAAAACATGAGTCCGCAAATGAACGCAAATGAACGCAAATGTATAAG
The DNA here is from genome assembly GCA_040507035.1 of Candidatus Thiodiazotropha sp. Lineage (GTDB taxonomy): Bacteria > Pseudomonadota > Gammaproteobacteria > Chromatiales > Chromatiaceae > Thiodiazotropha. The sequence goes on along the minus strand of JBEVVR010000128.1, from coordinate 12,994 downwards.
GCAGATGTTTCTTGTTCCAACACACCAGCGTGGGAATGCAAACTTCAACTTATTGGCAGGTCTAGGTATGGGTTCCCACGGGGGACCGTGGGAACCAGATAACCTGGGGGCATTGGAACCAGTCAACTTAGGATTGCTACAACAATTTGCGTTCATTTGCGTTCATTCGCGGACTGATTTTTCTTCGTCATATACCGGAGTGGTGCAATGAACGCGGTGGTAAAACGTTTCCCCCTGCGCCTCGACACCCGGGGCGCCAGGGTCGACATGACCCATGGCAGCGGCGGCCGTGCCATGGCGCAGTTGATAGAGGAGCTGTTCCTCAAGCATTTCGATAATGAGCTGTTGCGACAGGGCAACGACCAGGCGGCCTTCGATGTTTCTACAGGGCGCATGGTGATGAGTGTGGACGGTCATGTCATATCGCCGCTCTTCTTTCCTGGCGGCGATATCGGCTCACTGGCGGTGCACGGGACCTTGAACGACGTCGCCATGTCCGGCGCGCGGCCACTCTATCTCTCGGCGGGGTTTATCCTCGAAGAGGGTTTTCCCCTCGCGGATCTGGATCGCATCGTCGCCAGTATGGGGCGAGCGGCCGCCGAGGCGGGTGTGCCGGTGGTCACCGGGGATACCAAGGTCGTGGAGAAGGGTAAGGGGGACGGTGTCTTCATCACTACTACCGGTATCGGGGTGGTACCGCAAGGGATCGATATTTCCGGGGATCGCGCCCGGCCTGGCGACAAGATCATCCTCAGCGGCTCCATCGGCGATCACGGGGTGGCGATCATGTCGAGCCGGGAGAACCTGGAGTTCGAGACCAGCATCGAGTCCGATTCGGCTGCCTTGCACAGGCTGGTACAACGGATGGTAGAGAACGCTCCCGGAATCCACTGTCTGCGCGATCCCACCCGTGGCGGTCTCGCCACAACCCTCAATGAACTGGCAATGCAGTCCGGGGTCGGCATGCGCCTGGTGGAGTCTGCCATTCCCGTCAAGGCCGCGGTCAGCTCTGCTTGCGAATTGCTGGGACTCGATCCCCTCTATGTGGCCAATGAGGGCAAGCTGGTCTGCATCTGCTCCCCCGGGGATGCCGAGAAACTACTGCCGGTGATGCAGGCGGATCCCCTGGGCCGCGACAGCCAAATCATCGGTGAAGTGGTGGAGGATCAACACCATTTCGTGCAGATGGAGACCCTCTTCGGCGGCAGCCGGGTGGTGGATTGGCTCTCCGGTGAGCAGCTGCCGAGGATTTGCTGAAACTGAAGATTTTAAAGTCCGCAAATGAACGCTTATAAACGCAAATGTTTTAAAAAAAGATGTCTCTTGTTTACACCGAGAATCATGCCTAACAGTGAGAGCAACTGCCCATGAAAGTCAGCAGACACAGATATAGCTTCTTTAAATTTGCGTTCATTTGCGTTTATTTGCGGACTTTTATGGTTTGAGCTGAAAATGCGAATCCTGTTCCTCACCCACGCCTTCAACAGCCTCACCCAGCGGCTTCATGTGGAGTTGCGTGCCCTGGGTCATGAGGTATCGGTGGAGTTCGATATCAACGATGCTGTGGCACAGGAGGCGGTGGATCTTCACCGCCCAGATCTGATCATCGCACCCTTTCTCAAACGGGCGATACCCGAATCGATCTGGCGCAACCATCTCTGTCTGGTTGTTCACCCGGGGGTTCGTGGTGACCGGGGGCCCTCCGCCCTCGACTGGGCCATTCTCAAGGGTGTCGAGCGCTGGGGCGTTACTGTACTCCAGGCCAATGGGGAGATGGATGCGGGTGATATCTGGGCCAGTGTGGATTTCGAGATGCGGGAGGCGACCAAGGGCAGCCTCTACCGTAACGAGGTCACCGAGGCGGCTGTGGAGGCGGTGAAACAGGCCGTGGTGCGTTTCCAAAGCGGAGAATATCAGCCCCGACCCCTGAAGCAGATCGACTCCACATCTCTTGGGAGGTGGCAGCGCCTGGTGAAGCAGGATGACAGGGCCATCAACTGGAAACAGGATACAACCACGCAGATCCTGCGCAAGATCCGCAGTGCCGATGGTGTGCCAGGTGTGCTCGACACTCTCTTCGGTCGTCACTGCTATCTCTACGATGCCAGGCCAGAACAGGTGTTGAAGGGCGCGCCAGGTGAGCCGATCGCCCGCTGTGCCGGGGCGATCTGCCTTGCCACCACTGATGCCGCGGTGTGGATCGGTCATCTGCGTGAGAAGGATGGGGAGCATCCATTCAAGCTCCCCGCCAGCCGCCTGTTGGCGGCTGAGACCGCAGCCCTGCCGGAGATCGAGGCGGATCAGGTGTCAGGTTACCGGGATATCTGGTACCAGGAGGAGGAGGGTGTGGGACTGCTCCATTTCCCCTTCTATAACGGCGCCATGAGCACAGCTCAATGCGAGAAACTGTTGGCCGCCTTTCGCGAGGCGAAGGGGAGAGATACCCGGATGATTCTGCTACTGGGGGGACCCGACTACTGGTGCAACGGTATGCACCTGAATCTGATCGAAGCTGCGCCCAGCGCGGCGGACGAGTCCTGGCGCAACATCAATGCCATAGACGACCTGGCTCGGGAGATCATCGAAACCGAAAGCCATCTGACGGTGGCGGCCCTGCAGGGCAACGCGGGGGCCGGCGGTGTCTTTCTTGCCAGGGCCGCCGACGAGGTATGGTCCAGGCGTGGAGTGACGCTCAATCCCCACTACAAGGATATGGGCAACCTTTTCGGATCGGAATACTGGACCTATTTGCTGCCAAGGTACAGCAGCGACGAGCATGCGGCCAGGATTGCCGAGAACCGCCTGCCCATGGGTGTCGATGAAGCCCTGGAATTGAATCTGATCGATAGAGTGATTGATGGTCCGGCTGAGAATTTTGTTTCCCATGTCAGCCGGTTGGCAAACGACATGATCCGTGCGCCGGCTTTCGCTAAACGTCTACATTATAAGAATGCGCGCAGACAGGCCGACGAGGCGACCAAGCCACTGGCCCGTTACCGCGAGGAGGAACTTGAGCAGATGAAACGCAATTTCTACGGTTTCGATCCGAGTTACCATGTGGCTCGGTATAACTTTGTCTATAAGGTGCCGAAATCCCGCACCCCACTGACCCTCGCCAATCATCGCTGGAGCAAGCCATTGAGGAGGGTGTCATGAGCACTCAACCCACGGTGCTGATCGTCGATGATGAGGTGCGCAGTCTGGAGACCCTGCAGCGTATCCTCGAGGATGAGTTCGATGTCAGGACAGCGGAGAATGTTGACGAGGCACGAAAAATCCTTGAAACAGACTGGGTGCAGATCATTCTCTGCGACCAGCGCATGCCGGAGATTACCGGGGTGGAGTTTCTTAAGCAGGTACGTGAACACTGGCCGGAGGTGATACGCATGATCATCTCCGGTTATACCGACTCCGAGGATATCATCAATGCCGTCAACGAAGCGGGTATCTATCAGTTTGTCACCAAGCCCTGGCATCCGGACAGATTGATCCTGTTATTGAAGAATGCCGCCCAGCTTTTCGAGCTGCAACGCAAAAACGAGATCCTCTCGGTGGAGTTGAAGATGTCGCCGAGTCGCCTGCAGTCCGCCATGGATCAGAAGCGCAAACGTCTGCGCGACGACTATCAGTGTGACGACCAGATCGTACGCAGCCCTGAGAGCGGCATGAATATGGTGTGCGAAAAGGTCCGTCGGGTCTCCCCCTACGACATTTCGGTACTGCTGACCGGTGAGTCGGGTACCGGTAAGGAGTTGGCGGCGAGGGCGCTCCACTACAACAGTCAACGCTGGGATCAACCCTTCGTGGTGGAGAACTGCGGTGCGCTGCCTGACGAGCTGCTGGAGAGTGAACTCTTCGGCTACAAGAAAGGGGCCTTCACCGGTGCGGTGGAGGATCGTGCAGGAATCTTCGAACGGGCCAATGGCGGTACGGTTTTTCTCGATGAGATAGGTGAGGTCTCTGCCGCCTTTCAGGTGAAACTGCTACGGGTATTGCAGGAAGGCGAGATAAGGCCCCTGGGCAGCAGCCAGACACGCCAGGTGGATGTGCGCATCATCGCGGCCACCAATCGGGATCTGGAACAGGAGGTGCGTGAGGGACGTTTTCGCGAGGATCTCTACTATCGGCTCGCAACCGTCACCATTCAACTGCCTGCACTGCGTGAGCGCAGGATGGATATCCCACTGATAGCGAAGTCGATCCTCGAGGCGTCGATGATGCAATTGGGCAAGTCTGTAAGCGGATTTACCGATGAGACCCTGGCCTGTATGCAGGCCTACCATTGGCCGGGTAATGTCCGAGAGCTGCAGAACGAAATACGCCATATGCTGGTGATGAGTGACAGCGAGCTGTTGAGTGCGGACCTGCTCTCTCCCAGGGTACTGCAGGCAGCGCCGGAAGAGGACGAGGCCGACCTTAAGGTGATGAATGGCTTGGAGGGTACCCTCAAGGAGCGGGTCGAATCCCTGGAGGCGCGGATCCTCAAAGAGTGTCTGATTCGCAACCGCTGGAACAAGAGCCAGGCGGCGAAGGAACTCGGCCTCTCGCGGGTCGGCCTGCGCAGCAAATTGGAGCGTTATGGGCTTGAGAAGATCGAACAGTTGCCAGAAGGCGAATATCAGTCCGCGAATGAACACTAATAGATGCAAATGTTTCTCTTTATCTCGTTCCCACGCTCCTGCGTGGGAATGCAGACTTCAGTGCAATGACAGATCGAAGTATGGATTCCCAAGGAGGACCGTGGGAACCAGAAAGCAGTGATATAGCAGTATCTATTCTTTGAACCGATAGGTGATGTAAGGAATAAATGGAGCGAGTTGAATGAATCGATTAGCGTTTATTTGCGTTCATTTGCGGACTCAAACAACAGGGAGCAGTCATGGTTGAAACAAAACCCCATCCCAAGAGCAGCCTGATCGACAAGGTCGGCATGGATGAACCCCTGCAGCTCAACGAGACCACGGAGAGTGCCTGGATCGATGTCATCAAGAAGATGGATAAGGTCTATGCCGATCTTGTTCACTACCAGGTGGAGCTTGAACAGAAAAACGCCGAACTTGAAGAGGCACAGCAGTTTATCCGAAGTGTGCTCGAATCGATGACGGAAGTGTTGATCGTCTGCGATACCCATGGTCGAATCCTGCAACTGAACCAGGCCCTGGAGAATCTGACGGGGAACCAAGAGAGCGAGTTGCTGAATCGACCGTTCAATGAGTTATTTGGTCTCGAGTCACAACCCCTGGTTGAACAGTTCTCGGAAAAACTGGGCAATGATGCCATTGTCGACTGCGAGGTCAATCTCCTGACCCAGGATGGCGGTACCATGCCGCTGGCGATGAACTGCTCCTCCCGTTACGACGTCAAGGGTAAACTCATGGGAATGGTACTGATCGGCCGTCCCGTTGGGGAGCTGCGTCGTGCCTACGAGGCGTTGAACAAGGCCCACATCGACCTTAAGCAGACTCAAGAACACCTGGTGCATTCCGAGAAGATGGCCTCACTGGGCCGCCTGGTGGCCGGGGTGGCCCACGAGCTGAACAATCCCATCAGCGTGGTCTTCGGCAATATGCATGCACTAAAGCGTTACGGTCAACGCATCAATGACTATATTGCGGATGTAGCGGAACATCTGGATCCTGATCTGCATCGGGAGATGAGAGATAAATACCGCATCGACAAGATCGAATCTGACATGGGGCCGTTGATCGCCGGCACCATGGAAGGGGCGGAACGTATCAGTAACATCGTCCTCGATCTGCGTCGTTACTCCGGGATACAGAAGGAGCAACCTGAGCCCTTCGAATTGAGACATGTGGTTATGACAGCAACCGAATGGGTAATCAAGGCGACTCGGGAGAAGCCGGAGGTGAAATACGAGCTGGCCGAGAGTTGTGTGGTCAGAGGACGTCAGGGACAGGTGCACCAGATACTGATCAATCTGATCCAAAACGCCCTCGATGTAATGGAGGGTCAGAAACAGAAGCTACTCTCCATCAGCTGTGACAAAGATGATAAGTTTGTCAGGATTCGAGTGCACGACAATGGACCGGGAATCGCAGAGGATGAGATGGGAAAACTCTTCGATCCCTTCTATACCACCAAGGAGGTCGGCAAGGGCACCGGATTGGGGCTCTATATCAGCTATGGTCTGGCACAGGATATGGGTGGTGATCTGGCTGCTGAAAACAGTACCAAGGGAGGGGCTGTCTTTACCTTGACCCTACCGCTACGAGTGGAAGCCGATGCATGATCCCGATCGTCAACCGCTGAATCTGCTTTGGCTGCAGTCGGGGGGGTGTGGCGGCTGCACCCTATCGCTGCTCTGTGCCGAGGGCCCCGATCTCTTCACCCTGTTTGAGGGGGCCGGTATCCACATCCTTTGGCATCCCTCTATCAGTGAGGCATCGGGAGCTGAGTTCATCGAGATGCTGGAACGTATCATCGAGGGTGAACTGCGCCTCGATCTACTCTGTCTCGAGGGTTCCGTGGTTCGTGGGCCCAACGGCAGTGGCCTGTTTCACCGCCTCGCCGGTACTGGTGAACCGATGATGAAATGGGTGGAACGGCTTGCTGCCGTGGCGGGTCATGTGGTTGCCGTGGGCAGCTGTGCCGCCTATGGCGGGATAACCGCGGCGGGAGGCAATCCCAGTGAATCTTGTGGACTGCAATATGAGGAGACAGTGGAGGGTGGCTTGCTGGGAGGAGAATTTTTAGACAGGCATGGCCTGCCTGTGATCAATATCGCCGGTTGTCCTGTGCATCCCAATTGGGTGACCGAGACCCTGCTGCAGCTCGCCGCGGGCGAGTTGCTAACAGAGCATCTCGACGAGTGGGGACGCCCACGTAGCTATGCCGACCACCTGGTCCATCATGGCTGCCCACGCAATGAGTTCTATGAATACAAAGCAAGTGCGGAAAAGCCGTCCGATCTGGGTTGCATGATGGAACACATGGGTTGTCTCGGCACCCAGGCCCATGCTGATTGCAACACCCGTCTTTGGAACGGAGAGGGCTCCTGTCTGCGCGGTGGCTATGCCTGTATCAACTGTACCGCACCAGGCTTTGAGGAACCGGGTCACCCCTTCACCGAAACACCGAAGATCGCCGGCATCCCGGTGGGCCTGCCCACGGATATGCCCAAGGCCTGGTTTGTTGCCCTGGCTTCCCTCTCCAAGGCAGCGACGCCCAATCGCCTAAAAGAGAATGCGGTGGCGGACCATATTCGAGTACCGCCAAGGCGGCGTCCGGGGGGGAAATCGTGAGTCGCCGCGTAGTTGGTCCCTTCAACCGGGTGGAGGGGGATCTGGAGGTAGAGCTGGAGATCGAGCAGCAGAGGGTCAAGTCGGCCCGGGTCTCATCATCCCTCTACCGCGGCTTCGAACAGATGCTCCAGGGCAAGGAGCCGGGGGATGCCCTGGTCTATACGCCGAGAATATGCGGCATCTGCTCCGTCTCCCAATCGGTGGCCGCTGCTCAGGCTCTGGCGGATCTGCAGCGGGTGACACCACCACCCAATGGCGAATTGGCGATCAATCTGATCCTGGCGAATGAGAACCTGGCCGATCATCTGACCCACTTCTATCTCTTCTTCATGCCCGATTTCGCCCGTGAGACCTACCGTCACGAACCCTGGTACCCCATGATCGAGTCGCGTTTCAGGGCGCAGACAGGCAGTGCCGCCCGGGAGGTGTTGCCAGCCCGGGCGCAATTCATGCACCTGATGGGATTGCTGGCGGGTAAGTGGCCCCATAGCCTGGCGATTCAACCCGGGGGCACCACCCGCGCTATCGAGATGCAGGAAAGGGCACGCTTGCAGGCGATCCTGTTTGGCTTTCGCCGATTTCTCGAATCCACCCTTTTCGGCGACAGCCTTGAGAATATTGCCGAGCTGAATTCCATAGCTGCCCTCGAGGCATGGATCGATGCCCGTGATCCCAGCAGCAGCGACTTCAGGCGTTTTCTCGAGCTGGCTGATGCCCTCGATCTCCATCTGCTGGGGCGTGGCAATGACCGTTTTATGAGCTATGGCGTCTACCGACAGCAGGGGGAAACCATAATCAGTCAAGGTATCTGGGATGGGAGCGTGCTGCCCCTGGATACGGCACTCATCACTGAAGATGTCAGCCATAGCTGGATGGTGCATCAGCAAAAGCCCAGACATCCCTTTGACGGCATCACCCTACCCGATGCGGATGTGTCAGAGGCCTATAGCTGGTGCAAGGCGCCAAGACTGGATGGACGCGTGGTGGAGGTGGGCGCGCTGGCGCGGCAGCAGGTGGATGGGCAGCCATTGATAAGGGCACTGGTTGCTGAGAGTGGCGGCAATGTGCGCAATCGGGTTATTGCCCGTCTGTTGGAGATCGCCCGGGTGGTGGTGCTGATGGAGAGTTGGGTCAGAGCGCTCAAACCAGGTGAGGCGATCTGTGATCAGAAACCCTTTCCCAAGGAGGCCCAGGGCTATGGTCTGGTAGAGGCGGCCCGCGGCAGCCTGGGGCATTGGATCAAGGTCAGGAAGGGACGTATTCTCAACTACCAGATTGTTGCGCCCACCACCTGGAACTTTTCTCCCCGTGATCGTGATGGACAACCCGGGGCCCTCGAGCTCGCATTGGTTGATGCCCCATTAAGGCCGGGAGAGAAGGATCCGGTCTCGGTGCAGCATGT
>JBEVVR010000128.1:0-4230 GCA_040507035.1 Candidatus Thiodiazotropha sp. | reverse complement strand
TGGCCAAAAGCATCATTGATCTGTTTGAAGTGATCAATGTCCATGATACAAACCGAGAGGTCGTGTTCATACCGCTTTGATTGGCTGAACGTATGACTGAGCAGGTTTTCTATCTCTCTACGGTTGAACAAGCCGGTTAAAGCGTCATGAGTGGCCTGGTGTAGTAGCTCTTCCTTCAGCTTCTTGCGTTCAGAAATATCTTCAAATGCCACGATAACGCCACTGACTTCATCATCCACAATATAGGGGCTGGCCGTATAGGCGACAGGCAGTATCGAGCCGTCAGAGCGGCAGAAGAGATCTTCTTCTATATGGAAGATTCTTTCTTCTTTCAGCACATTTAAAATCGGGCAGTCGTGTTCTTGTCGATCACTTGTGTCCAGGTGGATCCAGTCGTGAATCCTTTGTCCAGAAAGCATGTCATAAGACCAACCGAGAAGACGTTCCGCTTCAGGATTCATGGTGATCAACTTGCCCTCCTTGTCCAGGACCATTAGGCCTTCAGCAAGTTTTGCTGTGATCGCTCTTTGTCGACGTTCGCTCTCTTTTAGCGCATTGATAGAGCTAACTTCACTTTCCCGGGAGCGTGCAATGAAATAGGCAGCGAGTAGGGCGAGCAGCACCAGTAGTGATAGCAATACCAGCGCCATTCTTACTCTTTTAAATTGTAATTCTGTAATTTGTGCCTGTGGAATATGGGTAACCACCTTCCAGAAGTAATCATCCCAGTTGATATAGGCAGCACTGTTTCCTGATGGATCAGTCGAGCCGGTGCTTGATATTGAAGTCACGGAAAGAGGATAGACAGTTCTCCAGGTGAAGATTCCGGAGTCGCCGATAATCTGGCCTTGTTCGTTATCAGACATCACAAGCCAAGGTTCCGGGTGCCTGTTGCTCATTCGATTTTCAATTTTTTTAAACATGAAACCCCATTCATCATCTCTGTTAGCGCCTAACAACCAGTAGCCGTCGCGGTTAAGCAGCATTGGGATTCCATCGGATCCTGACATTTCAGTGGTGAGGTCATTTATCAACTCTTTTCCAAAGTAGTTGACCAAAACGATTCCGAATTTGTCTCCTGTATAGTTGAATACAGGTGTTCCAACACGAATCATTGGTTTTAATGGACGCTCTATCTCTCCATGTTCAATATTGAGATCCAGCGGCGAGATAAATATCTCACCTTGATCCAGTTTGTAGGTATCACTGAAGTAATAACGTGATTTTTTGTTCTGTAAATCTCTTTCAGGGACCAGTTCACACTCTCCGTTTCGGTAGTTGACTCTAACTCGTTCGCTTCCGCTGTCATCTATAAAACGTACTTGGTCATATTTCTTTTTAAGGCAGGAAGCATTGCGGAGTTCTTCACCAAGGTCATTTAGAGCTTGCTGTACTCCACCCTCACCATATTTCTTAAGACTGACTGAATTGGCCAGCAACAACACATCCCTGGCTACGTTGTCGAGCCTGCGTTCAATCAACTTCGCACCAAGCAGTGTCTGGCTGCGTTCGCGCTCAGTGATGATCTGTAATTCGGTTTGAAAGTCGGCATAGAAGAAGCCGCCAACGATCAATATCAGCAGTATCGACATGGAGAGTGAAGCGATTATAAATGGCTTCACGAATGAAGAGTTCATACCAACCATTTTGGTCAAGAAAATGACGATATTATAGTTTCTTAAAGTATATATTACTTATTCCACTTGGTTTGCTACTTATATTCTTGAAAGAGCGTGTCTTGGCTACCTCATGGGATGCCGATGCGATCACCTTGCGCTATGTATCGGCAGCGGATTGCAGTGTCACGACTCACATCATTGGAAAAAAATAAGCCTGTCAATCATCTTTCGGGCTTTAGCGGATCTGTCGGTTTAATCCCTCGACGTAAACCATATTTGGTATCAAAAAATGATACCTAGCGGGCATCATGGTGGTGCTTCTTATTGTGTAGTTTAAATATTTAAGGCCTGACGCTACTGTTGCCTTATCTCCCATATGGAGAGCAACAGACTCAAATGATGGAGCCTAATCATGTACAGCCTAATGAAGAAATTTAAATACTTGATCCTGGGTATATCACTGCTGGCAGGCCAAGGTGTAATGGCGGCAGGTCTGATGACACCAAAATCAGCAAATCTCCCGCAACTGGAAATCAAACAACACCATGTAGAGGTTACTATAGAGGATGGTTACGCAGTTACCTCTGTCGAGCAGGTGTTTTTCAATCCCAACGACGTTGAGCTAGAGGCCAGATACTCTTTTCCGGTACCGGAAAAGGCCTCGGTAGGTGAGTTCACCTATTGGATTGATGGTAAGCCGATTACCGGTGAGGTGTTGGAAAAAAAACAGGCGAGGGAGGTCTATCAACAGGAGCGCGATCAAGGCAGGGAGGCGGCACTCACCGAACAGGACAGTTATCGCACTTTTGACAGTCTTGTCTACCCGGTGAGATCCAAGCAGGATGTCAGAATTCGTCTTGTCTACATTCAGCCCACCCATGTGGATAGCGGCATTGGGCGCTATGTATACCCACTGGAGGAGGGCGGTGTGGATGAACAAAAACTCGCCTTTTGGAGTTATAACGATGTTGTCACCGAGGCTTTCAGTTTTAATCTGAAGTTGCGCTCATCCTATCCAATAGATGCCATGCGCTTACCCAAGCATCCACAGGTCTCGGCGATTTCCGGTTCTCCTCAGGAGTGGTCGGTTTCAATGCAGAATGGCCAGGCCGCTGAGGAAGAGGGAGCGTCCCAAACCACACCTGCGATCGTGCAGAAACTGGACAAGGATATTGTGGTCTATTGGCGTCATCAACAGGGACTTCCCGGTAGTGTAGATATGGTCACCCATAAAGAGCCCGGCAAGGATCGGGGTACCTTTATGCTGACGGTTACACCGGGCGATGACTTGTCCTCCATCAACGATGGACGAGACTGGGTTTTTGTTCTCGATCTCTCGGGATCAATGAAAGGAAAATACCAAAGCCTGGTCGAAGGTGTGCGCAAAGGACTGGCAAACCTCTCTGATAAAGACCGGTTCAAAGTCGTCTTGTTCAACAACCGGGCCAGGGAGCTCACCTCCGGTTACCTGCAGGCAAGTGTCGCTAATGCTGAACAGGTTATAGGCAAGCTCGAAAAGATCCAACCGTCCGATGGCACAAATCTGTATGCCGGGCTTGAGCGGGGTATCAAGGGGCTCGATTCCGATCGTTCCAGCGCCATAATCTTGGTTACCGATGGCGTAGCCAACGTTGGGATCACGGAAAAGAAGGAATTCCTTAAGCTTCTGGAGCGCTATGACGTCAGGCTGTTTACTTTTGTCATGGGTAACAGTGCAAACCGGCCACTATTAGATGGAATGACCAAGATCTCAAATGGCTTTTCAATCAGTGTCTCCAACAGTGATGATATCATCGGTCAGCTGCTGCTTGCCACGGACAAACTCACCCATGAAGCGCTGCACGATATCGATGTCAAGATACGCGGAGTAAAGGTAAAGGATCTAACTCCTGCGCGTATCGGTTCCCTCTATAGAGGTCAGCAACTGATCCTGTTAGGTCACTATTGGGGAGATGGAATCGCCGATGTGGCTATCAGCGGTAAGGTCTCAGGTAAACCTGCTGAGTATGCAAGCCGCTTTGAGTTTCCTGCTCAAAGTAGACGCAATCCCGAGATCGAGCGACTCTGGGCCTTTGCAACCATCGAAGATCTGCAGAACCAGATCGATTACCTTGGTGAAGATGCCGACAGTCGCCAGGCAATAATTGATATAGCCAAGGAGTATAGTTTGGTGACTGACTATACCTCAATGATCGTACTCCGGGAGGAGCAGTTCCAAAACTATGGAATCGATCGTCTGAATAAAGCGCGTGTCGCCAGTGAACAGGCAGCCAGACAGCAGCGAAGTGCTACTCCCGTTGTCGATAACAGAGTCGACAGACAGCAGCCTATGTATAGCCAACCTCGCGCCTATCCCTCATCTGGAAGCAGTGGCGGTGGCGCTTTGGGTCCATGGTTGCTGCTACTGTTGATTCCCTTGTGGAAGGCCAACCAGCATCGTCGCAAGACTTTATAACAACTTTAATATCCAACGGCCAGGTTAGACCTGGCCGTTTAAGGAGTCACGCGATGAAGTTTCCCATACTGACCGTTGGTACGGTACTGATAACCGCAGCCATGATGGCTCTCCCCCAACTCCATGGGCTATTTTACTTTGAGTTATCACCTGTCA
>JBEVVR010000151.1:0-21234 GCA_040507035.1 Candidatus Thiodiazotropha sp. | reverse complement strand
CCAGCCCCCGCTACCAAATGCAAAATAGGAAAGCCAGGTACTAACCAGTTCCTGGCTTTTTTATTCTCTATGGTAGATCCTCTGGTTTCCGCCCACAGATGGGTGACTGCCACTTTTTGCCACGATTTCGCCCGCTTCATGCCAATCTATATTTGTAAGCTGACTTCTCACAGCAGAGGAGTCGATGATGCGAGCGAAATTCATTCTACCCGCCTTGATCGAGGCAAAAAGCCCCCATTGGCGGCCGATCAAATATTCACTCTTTCCTCCCTTGGGACTGGCAACCCTTGCCGCTAACATGCATCCCGATGATGAGGTGGAGCTGGTTGATGAGCATGTGGAAGCGGTCAGGCTCGATGATAACCCTGACCTGGTGGTTATCCAGGTCTATATCACCAATGCCTATCGCGCCTATGCCCTGGCCGATCACTACCGGGCCAGGGGCAGCCATGTGATACTCGGTGGGCTGCATGTCACTGCCTTGCCCCAAGAGGCCGGCAGGCATGCCGATACGATTGTCATCGGACCGGGGGATCTTGCCTTTTCCCAGTTCCTGGAGGACTACCGTCGTGGCAGGCCGCGGAGGCTCTACTTCTCTCCCCGGCGCTCCTTTGAGCAGATACCAGATGCGCGGCGTGACCTGATCAAACGGGAGCTCTATCTGGTACCGAACTCCCTGGTGGTGAGCCGGGGGTGTCCCCACCATTGTGATTTCTGCTACAAGGATGCCTTCTATCTCGGCGGGCGCTCCTACTATACCCAACGGGTCGATCGGGCGCTGGCGGAGATCGAATCGCTGCCGGGCCGCCATCTCTATTTTCTCGACGACCACCTGTTGGGACATTCCTACTTTGCCAGTCAGCTCTTCGCGGGCATGCGTGGCATGGGACGTCTGTTTCAGGCGGCCGCCACTGTCGATTCCGTGTTGCGCGGCGATCTCATCGAACAGGCGGTGGAGGCGGGTCTGCGCAGCCTCTTTGTCGGTTTCGAAACCCTGAACGGAACCAATCTTCAGGATGTGAACAAGCGCCAACATTCACTGCGCGACTACCGGGCGGCGATCCGCCGTCTCTCCGATCTTGGGGTGATGATCAACGCCAGCTTTGTTTTTGGTATGGACCAGGATGAGCCGCAGGTTTTTCAGCGCACCGTGGATTGGGCCTTGGAGATGGGCGTTACCACCGCCACCTTCCATATCCTCACACCCTATCCGGGCACGCGTCTATATGAGCAGCTGAAAAAAGAGGGACGCCTGTTGACCGACGACTGGGACAGGTACAACACCCGCGAGGTGGTCTATCAGCCAAAGCAGATGTCTGTCGAGGCACTCAAGACGGGTTATGACCAGGCCTACCGCTCATTCTATCGATGGGATTCCATAGTGCGCTCCAGCATGGCGCATATTGATCGTCCATCCCATGCGCTCAAACAGTTTTGTTACACCGCGGCTTGGAAGAAATTTGAACCGCTTTGGAATATGGCTATCAAGATGAAACAACTGGGTGCCGCAAGGCCACTGCTGGAAACCCTGCTGATGACACAGCGCAAGGTCGCCATGCATCGACCAAGATCGGATCACTGCGTGTCAGCAAAGCGGTCTTACTAAGCACGAATATCTTCAGAATTGAATATTATGGCCTCGAAGTCATCGACTTCCAGCGGCGGACTGAAGAGATAACCTTGGTAGCCATCGCACTGTCGCGCCTTGAGGAACTTCAGCTGCTCCTCGGTTTCCACACCTTCAGCAAGGGCGCTGAAACCCAGACGCCACGACATGGCAAGAATGGTTTCGACAATCGCATCGTCGTTCGGATCGATACCAATGTCTCTGATGAACGAACGGTCTATCTTAAGCACATCCACGGGCAACATCTTCAAGTAGGTGAGAGAGGAGTAGCCGGTACCGAAATCGTCGATGGAGAGTTGGAACCCGAGTTTTTTCAACTCTTCCATTTTGTGTCTTACATCGTGGATATCCTCTACCAATGAACTCTCAGTCAACTCCAGTTCCAGTTTCGTTGGATCTACCTCGGTATCGGTAATGATAGAAACAACCCGTTGCACGAAATCTTTCTGCTGAAACTGTTTCGGACTGATATTTACGGATATCCTGCCGAACGGTTTTCCCTGGAAACGCTGATCCCACTCCTTGATCTGCAAGCAGGCCTCCCGCAACACCCACTCGCCCAACTGTAGAATCAAACCGCTCTCTTCCGCAATGGCGATGAATTCACCCGGTAATAGCAATCCTTGGGTTGGGTGTTGCCAACGAATCAGGGCCTCGGCCCCCAAGAGCTCTGGTTTTCTCGAGATGGTTACCTTGGGTTGGTAGTGGAGCACCATTTGATTCTGCATGATAGCGCTGTGTAGGGCGTTTTCCAGCTCAAGTCTCTCCGCGGCAAGCATCTGCATGCTGGGTAGAAAGAAGCGGAAATTGTTACGGCCATACTCCTTGGCCTGATACATGGCTGCATCGGCCTGTTTCAGGATCTCGCTGGCATCATCCGATTCCGGTGAGATCAAGGCAATACCGATACTGGGTGTCGAGTGCAGGGTGTGGTTGCCTATTTGATAGGGTTGGGAGAGGGCCTCCAACACCTTTTCCGCAACATTCCGTGCCTCGATGGCCATTGCCTCTGGGTCGCTGTGCAGATCTGCCAGCAGGATGACAAATTCGTCGCCACCAAGGCGGGCGACAGTATCTTCAGCGCGTAACAGGAAGCGTTGTCGTTCCGCTACCCGTTTCAGCAACTCGTCGCCGATGCCGTGGCCTAAGGAGTCGTTGATGTTTTTGAAGCGGTCCAGGTCGAGAAAGAGTATGGCTCCGGTTTTGTTATGTCGCTTGGTGCTCTCCAGGCGTTGCTCCAGGCGGTCCATGAAGAGTGCCCGGTTAGGCAGGTCGGTGAGGATGTCATGCAGTGCGGAGTAGCGCATCTCATTGGACTGAATGCGAAGCAGGCGGTTTCCCAGGAGCAGGCCTATCATGCCGAGTATCCACAATCCGCCGTGCCAGCCGACAATGCTGAAGACACGGGCATCTGCACGGGTCTGCAGACTATCCAGGGGAATGCGCACGCTGATACCGCCCATGACCTCACCCGGTTTGGATTTATCCTCTGGGTGGCAACCCATACAAGAGGCCTTTGCCAGCCTGGGCCTGATCATGCGCAGATAGGGCTTGCCATCGATCAGCGTCTCCTCGCTCCATTCGGCTTCGCCGTTGCGTAATTTTGTCAGGCCCTTCAGTTCCCAGCTATCCGGTGCGTTAAGTGGTCTAAGCGGATGCTCTTTGGTGGTGTGTCCGCGTATTCCATCCGGTGTCAGCTTTGCTTCCTGGTCGTGTACCAGGCGAGTGAAATAGGAGGAGTTCACCAATGTCAATTTGCGTCCATCGGTGGTGGTAACGTCTCTGTCGGGTAGATGGGCGAGGTAGGGATTAGGCTTGATGCCCTGATCTATGGGCATGTAGATACCGCCGACGCGGGAGACGACACTGCGGTAGATCAGGTCCTTCTCGATGGCGGCGCGTGCCTGGGCGGTGGCCTGTTCGGGTACCATGCGCTGGTTTTGTCTCAGGTTCCAATGCAACGAGAAGATGAAGACCGCGCACCATAGCAGTACGGCAAGGGAAGTCCAAAGGCTTAAGTTTTTGTTATTGAACTTAAATCCCCGTTTCATAGAACATCTTTTCTGAGTATGGCTATGCGTTGATATCTGCAGGTGAGATGCCAGCTGGCGTCCATGACTAAAACCATTCCATGTTTTGACCCTAGTCATCACATGGAATATCACTCGTTAATGAAATAGGGTAACGGCAATCAGGCAGATGACTTAAGGTTTTTTATAACTATTTGATTATAAAGGACCACGACTGAAGCGGATTGGGTGATCGCTTGCCTGACGACTAAGTCGCCTTAGCTATCACATTGAAAGATATGCCTTTTATCATCGAT
The DNA here is from genome assembly GCA_040507035.1 of Candidatus Thiodiazotropha sp. Classification (GTDB taxonomy): domain Bacteria; phylum Pseudomonadota; class Gammaproteobacteria; order Chromatiales; family Chromatiaceae; genus Thiodiazotropha. The sequence continues at coordinate 17,281 of JBEVVR010000151.1, read as the reverse complement.
TAGGTGGGGCCAATCTCTGCTTCAACATTGCCCCTGTCCATGCGCAGTAGATACTCCTGAATTCCGTTGCGCAGCAACATCGAGCGTGCAACACAGAGACCGTTTGCATACTTATTCAGGTCGCCATAGCTGTAGCGTGGGGTTTTGCGAACGGCTTGATCCTGATTCAGAGATGCCACCAGGTCTTCACCCAACACCGAGTAGCGTTGTGGGGAGTGAGGCATGCTGGAGTGGGCCGAATGGATATAGGCATGTACCATGCCCGCCGGTGACATGAGTGCGGCCAGACGCTCGGTAAAGGCCTCAATCAGAGGCAGGCTAAGATAGTTGAGCAGGTCCCAGCAAAGTACGGTATCTATCTTTTCCCGATCGGATTCGATGCTAGAGGGAAGCAGCTGATGAAGTAGATTTTCCCAGTCAGGGGACTCCTCGTTCAGTTCACTCACTGCATCTGCCCCATCGGCGACCACCAGGCGGCAGCGTTTTCCTTGCAGCAGTGTTAGGATGCCGGGGCTGATGGAACCCGGTTCGAAGATCACATGGCGCCTGGTATCGTCAAACCGCTCCATCACCTCGCGAAACAGCGGTGAGGTGAACGCTTCGTTGTCGCCGCGCAGCGAAGATTGGTCGGTTGAGGCCAAGGCAATCAATGATTGGTTTTTTTAGCGCAGCTCTGGTGTGCAGAGCTGGCTATTCGTTTGCATCATCGCACGCTGGAAACCCTTTGATTCAACCCCTGGAGCCACTGTTGACCTCTTTGTCAGGCGTCGTTGGTGTTTCACTCTTTGCTGGTTTACCGATCTCACTCTTGTTTGCTTTCACAGAGGAGGTTTCTGCTTTAGGTAGTGACGTGGGTGTCCCCGATTTACCGAATGCCTTTTTTACCATCTCCTGATCCATGTCGATGCTGCCTTTGAAGCGGCACCCTTCGTCAAGACTTACCTTGGGTGAGACGATATTACCCTTGACATTACCGGTGTTGCGTATGCAGACCCGTTCCGAGCCGTAGAGATCACCATTTACCTTGCCTTCTATGATGATGTCATGAGCGAGTACATTGGCGTCAACCTGACCCTGGTTGCCCACGGTGAGGCTCTTTTCCCTCAGCTGTATGGTGCCGGAGACCTTGCCCTGAATTATCAGGTCCTCTTCACCGCTGAGGTCACCATTGATCTGAATCGATGGGCCGATAACCGCCGCTTCACGGGTTCGAATCTTGGAATCGAAACTCTCAGTGGTTCTCCTCGTCTCGCTGGGTGTTAGGTTGTCGCTGTCGTCATGGCTATCTCGTTTGTTTCTGTCAAACATATCCGAGTTCCTTATCGTGTTATCTGAGCATAAAATGTGTGTGCTTTTAGCACAGGCTGAATTTTGAAGATTACCTCAGCTGAGAGTATAGAAAAGGGGAGTAGGTCTCACTGGGCGATGTGGCTCTCCATAGAGGCCAAAAACCGGATTCAGGGATCAGTTCTGGAATTATCGTGATATCAATTTCTATCTTATTGAATCAGCGATAAAACTTTTCGAAATGGGTGGGATTTACAGGCAGATGTTGAGGCAGATCCACGCCATTGTGCAATTATCTTGCCGCTCAGGATGGATTTGGTACCAAGCTTGTCAACAGGTTAATCGTACTTGATGTACTTGAATCGTGGGTCGTCCGGTGTGCCTTCAAGGGCGCCTGCTTCGAGACCGGGCTGCCAACTGACCACCTCCTCGATCTTGCGCGCCAGCTCAAAGTCTTTGTTGGTAATGCCCTTGGCGGAGTGGGTCACCAGCTTGACGATGACAAAGGCGTAAGAGACAGTCAAGTCAGGATGGTGGAATGCCGCTTCCGCCAAGTGGCCAACGGTGTTTACCACCATCAAAGTACTTTTCCAGCCACTGGTTTTATACTTTCGCCTGATCCAGCCGTTTTCCAGATACCAGTTGGGCAGTTCTTGTTTCAGTCGAGCCTCAACCTCTTGCTCGTTGTAGGTCTCATCATGTTTGCGTTGTTTCAACTCCATCGACCACCTCCTGACATCTATTGACGCTACTGTAATGGAGACTGTAGATGATGGCGTGTGTTTTAAAACACCGCAGTTATTACGGGTTGATCATGGATAACAGCGCAGCGCTGTAAAAAAAGGCCAACCGCTGTGGAGCGGTTGGCCTGTTGCATCACTATGAAATCAAAAAGCGTGAAGTTTACATCATGCCTTTATCTTTCCAGAACTTGATGGCACCTGGGTGCCAGGGGGTTACAACACCCTGGGTTCCGGTATCCAGGCTCATGTTCTTGAAGGTCTTTTTCTGTGCCTTCATATGGGCCAGGCCTTCATCGGTATAGATCATCGATAGCATGTTGTAGACGGTATCGTCGGAGACCTTGGAGTTGGCTACCCACAAGGCTGAGTCTTGGAAGGAGGGGGTTTCAGTATCCACCCCGCGATAGGTGCCGGCGGGTACGGACAACTGGGAGAAATAGGGATATTTCTCGAAGAAGCCACTCTCCTGCGCGTCCTTACCCAGGTCGATCAACTCAATGTCATTGGTTTGAGCCGCCATGATTACCGCGCCGCTGGGGAAGGCGGTAAACAGCCAGAAGGCATCCAGCTGGTTGTTGCCGAATGCCTGGGCGGCGTCGTTGTAACCCATGGCATTACGTTCCACCTTGTCCCAGACGCCCATGTGAGTGAAGAAGAGTTCACAGTTGGCGAAGGCACCTGAACCGGCATTGCCTACACCGACCTTCTTACCCACAAGATCCTTGGTGCTTTTGATACCCGAGCCTTTGCGTGTCACCAGTTGAGCGGGGGCGCCATAGAGCCAGGCGACAGCCATGACATCCTCATATTTATTGGTGTCGTTTTTCATCTGGCCGTTGCGACCGAGGTAGACATGGCCGGAATAGACCACTCCCATCTGCGCCTTGCCCGAGTTTACCTTGCGCAGGTTTTCCACCGATCCCGCCGAGGATTGCGCCTTGACCCGAAAATCCTTGGAACTCTTGATGGGTTTGTAGACTTGAACGGCATTGGCGACAACCTGGAAGGTGCCACCAGCGGGGCCGCCGCTGAAGACGACTCGCTCTTTGGCTGATGCGGTGACAGGTAACATCGCGCTTGCTGCCAGCAGTGCCGTCGCGGTAGCAAGTAGAGATCTGCGTGTGATGTTCATTCAGTATCCTCCGTCATTATGGGTTGTGTGAAAATTATTTGTTTTAAACAGACTCTGTGTATCAGCAAGTCTTGGGCCAGACCGGGTTAAGTCGAGCTGTCTCAAGTTAACTCGATGATCGGCTGGGGAAAAATTATAGAAAATGTGGACAGGGCGCACCTTCCATATGGGTGGATACCCACCCATTCGCCATGGGATCGGGTGTGGCATCCTGCCAAGATTCAGCAAATTGTAGTCTATTTGTATTGGTGTTTGTCCAGTCCATATTTCTGCATCTTGTCATAGAGGGTCTTTCTCGGTAGACCAAGCAGTTCCATGGTCTTCTTTATCACCCCGCCCGATTCGGAAAGTGCCTGTTCGATCATCGCCCGCTCAAAGGCCTCGACATGCTCAGGCAGGGTCATTGGGATGCAGGGTGGGAGTGTGGAGTTTTCATCCAGTTGCAGGCCGCACTCATCACCGAGCAGTACGAAGCGCTCAGCAACATTGCGCAGTTCCCTCACATTGCCCGGCCAGTTGAAGGCCATCAGTTTCTGATTGATATTGTTCGGCATCGCAGGTGCAACCTTGCCGTAACGGGCGGCTGCGACCAGTAGAAAGTGTTGGAACAACAAAGGAATGTCTTCGCGTCGTTCCCGCAGGGGGGGAAGTTCCAGGGTAACCACATTCAGTCGATAGTAGAGATCCTCCCTGAATTCACCGCGTTCTGCGGCAGCCTTGAGATCGATCTTGGTGGCAGCGATGATACGGATGTCCAATTCGATGCTCTCGTTGGATCCTATGCGTTCGAGAGAACGCTCTTGTAAAACCCGCAGCAGCCTGACCTGAGCGGGGAGGGGCATGGATTCGATTTCGTCAAGAAACACCGTGCCCTGATTGGCATATTCGAACTTACCGACACGCATTGCCTCGGCGCCGGTAAAGGCCCCCTTTTCATGTCCGAAGAGTTCGCTCTCGATCAGGTTTTCCGGGATGGCGCCGCAGTTTACCGCAACAAAATTCTTATCCCTTCTTTGGCTGTGTTCGTGGAGCGAACGCGCCATTAGCTCCTTGCCGGTGCCGGTTTCGCCCACCAGTAAAATGTCAGCAGCGGTATCCGCAAGCTGATTGATGGTCTTCTTGAGTGTCTTTATAGCCGGCGTCTTGCCGATGATTCTCGGGCCCAGGGAGTTTTCCGCATCGAGTTCGCTTTTCAATTTCCGATTCTCAAGAACAAGCCTGCGCTTTTCCAGGGCCCTGCGCACCGTATCCACCAGTCGCTCGGCGGAGAAAGGCTTTTCAATAAAGTCATAGGCGCCTTTCTGCATGGCATCAACCGCCATGGAAATATCCCCATGTCCGGTGATCAGGATAATCGGCAAGGTGGCATCCATTCGTTGCAAGCGTTTCAAAAGCATAAGCCCATCAATACCCGGAAGTCGTATGTCACTGACGACGATGCCACTTGTCTGCTCATTGATCAGGTTTAGAACATCTTCGGCCTTTTCAAATACTTTGACTTGAAATCCAGCCAGTTCCAGAGTCTGCTCATTGGCCAGTCGAAGGTCGACTTCATCATCGATAAAATAGACATCAGGGCTTGTATTCATTGTTGCGGTTCCGGCTCAGGCAGGGTTATGGAGAAGCGTGCACCGCCCCGGGTTAGATTTTCTGCGGATAATTTACCATTCATACTATCGATGATCCTGGCTGATATCGAGAGCCCAAGGCCAAGCCCCGATTTTCGGGTGGTAAAAAAGGGTTCAAAGATCATATCAAGCTTCTCTTCATCGATCCCGGGCCCACTGTCATCGACATGAACCTTTATCTGCTGGTTTCCCGTCTCTGTAGCGATCGATATAGTGCCTGGTATCTCGTCACCGATTGCCTGAATGGCATTGTTGATCAGATTAATCAACACTTGCTCCAGCTGGATAATGTCGACAAGGGCGTTGATATCGTTACTTACCCCATCAGTATCGATGCCGATTGCCAGCTGTTTAAATTGAGGTCGTGAGATCTCGATAGCCGTTTCTATTATCGGTGCTATATTGGCCAGTTCCAGCTGACCGCTCGATCTGCGCGAGAAGAACTTGAGTTGGGAACTGATTCGGGACATGCGATCTGTGAGTTCGGCAATCCGCTGCAGATTGTCATCCGCCTTGTCATCCTTGTCGATGGAGAGAAATTTACGCGCATTATCGGCATAGCTGCGGATTGCCGCCAGGGGATTGTTGAGCTCATGGCTGATGCTTGCCGACATCTGGCCAAGTACCGCGAGCTTGGCTGTCTGGATCAACTCACCCTGGGTTTCGCGCAGGGTTTTTTCAGTTTGTTTGTGCCCTTCGATCTCATGCTGCAGATCGGCGGTTCTCAGGGAGACCTCTTTTTCAAGTTGCTTCTGCGCTTCCTGATTGAAACGTTCCCTTTCCCGACGGCGTTTGTATCTTAGCCAGGTGAGCAGTCCGATCAGCAGCATGGTGAGTGTCAGCAACAGTATGGTAAATGCATTGATCAAACTCTGTCGCCTTAGATCGCCCAGTGGGGTGATTATCCGTACAGACCAACCCGCTATCAGCATGTCATGGTGGCTTGAAAGATACTCATTGGCTGCGTTTTCGTGAGTGATATTGATTATGTGGCTGTTGTCCGATATTGGTGACTTTTCTGTAATCTTCAGTGTTGTGATCTTGGTATCACTATAGCGACGACTTGCCTTTATGCGTTCCAGGGAATCAACAGATAAGGGAACAATGCTTTTGTATAGCCATTGCTGATTGGTGGCAATGAAGATAATTCCGTCAGGATCGCTGACAATGAATTGGGATTGTCTTTCCGACCAATACTTTTCAATCTTGGTGAGATCCATCTTGACTGCGATTACACCAAGCTTTTGTGCATTGTATATGATGGGATAAGAGAAGTAGTAGCCACGTTTTTTTGAGGTTGTTCCCAATGCAAAGTAGCGCCCGACTCTACCCTGCATGGCCTCTGTGAAATAGGGGCGGAAATTGAAATTTTGACCGACAAAGGGGTTTTCATCACGCCAGTTGCTGGAAGCCAGCGTCAATCCTTTGCTATCCATGAGATAGGTATCGGATGCATTGGTGATTTCATTTATCTCGTGAAGAAAGAGATTGACCACTTCCACCAGGGAATCGTTATTCGGGTCCTTGAGTAATTCAACCAGGAGGGCGTTTTTGGCCACTAACTGGGGAATGAAGTTATAGCGTGAGAGTTGCGAGTCGAGATGGTCGATAAACTGTTGCAGCTGCTGACCGTTACTGAAGCTCAATCTTGCCAACCCGTTTTTCCAGCTGACTGTGTAGGCTATCCAGAATGTTAGGATGAGTAAGGTTATAACGCCAATGCTTGCTAAATAACGATTTTTAGGCGATTCGGGCATGGAGATTGGTTAACTTGGTGATAATTAAGTGAGTTATAGATTGATATGTGCAGTTGTGCTTGTGTCTTTTGACATATTAATTAACCGATAGGGCGTGTCAAATGGCGCAACCGGGGAGGGAGTGACTCGAGGTTGACGCTCGTCAATGATGTTTTTATCGGGAATGACTAAATTAGAGCAGTACCAGAGAGTAGCTCCATGACAACTGTTCCAATACGCCCCTCAAGTTACTATCTACTGCTTTGCCTGATGCTCTCAGCAATCTTGTTTGCAACGCTGCTCGATGCTGTTTCCGTTGCTGACACCGACCTGCAGCGTCGTGCGCAAATTCGTCATATGGTTGCAGAATATGGGCTAACCGATCCCGCACTCTTCACCGAGGCGCGCTATACCAGACATATCTCACAGGCAGACAGGCACGCCCCTTTTCAAGACCACCCGATGGCGTTCGAACACTTTCCCAGCGGTTCCTTGGTTCTACCGGCCGACATCGGGCATCGACCGTGAGTACCCTGCAGCGCCAGCGCTACCTGCTCGACTACTCCCTCTCTTCACTGCTCAGGAGGAAGAGAAAGCATCTGAGCCTGTTGTTCACCTATACCCTGATTATCTTTCTCCTCGCCTCTGTGATGCTCTTCAGCAACGGACTGAAGGGGGAGGTTACTCATGCCCTGGCGGCGTCCCCGGAGATCGTACTGCAACGCATCGAGGCTGGACGTCATGCTCTGATACCGGCCGACTATCTGCAACGTCTGGGTAGGTTGCGGGGAGTGAGCGCAAGCAAGGGGCGGCTTTGGGGCTATTATTTTGATTCGGCGTTACAGGCCAACTACACTCTGATCGCCAGCGATGAAGAGCAGCTCTCGGCAACCGAGGTGATTCTGGGCAGCGCGGTTGCCCGCATGCGAGGTATAGGTCCCGGGGACTTTACCAGCATGCGTGGTGCAGACGGCAATGCCTATAGCTTTCGTGTCAAGTCGTTGCTCGACAGCGAAAGCGAGCTGTTCAGTGCGGATCTGGTGCTTATATCACCCAAGGCCTATCGAAAACTATTTGCAATCGATGAGGGTCTCTTCACCGATATCGTGTTCACAGTGCGAAATTCCCGCGAAGTAGAGAAGGTTGCGCAGAAGATCGTTAGCCGCCTGCCCGATACCAGACCTATACTGAAACAGGAGATCCTGAGTACCTACGATGCTATCTTCTCCTGGCGCCAGGGGATCCTCTTCGTACTTCTTGCCACCTCGATATTGGCCTTTGTCATATTTGCCTGGGATCGGGCATCGGGGCTGAGTGCAGAGGAACGGCGCGAAATCGGCATTCTCAAGGCTATCGGCTGGGAGACCAGTGACATCCTGCAGATGAAGTTCTGGGAGGGCGGGGTGATCTCGTTGCTCGCCTTTCTCTGCGGCTACCTGCTGGCCTATCTGCATGTCTTCTATACCGGTGCGCCCCTGTTTGAACCGGTGCTCAAGGGCTGGTCGGTACTCTACCCCAACTTCATGCTGACACCCTCGGTGGATGGACTGCAGCTGGCCACACTCTTCTTGTTCACGGTTTTCCCCTATGTGGTGGCGATCATCTTCCCGATCTGGCAGGTCGCCATCACCGATCCCGATGCGGTGATGAGGTAGCGGGGCATGGAGATAAGGCTTGATGCGGTGCGCAAGGTATTCAATCAGGGACGCCCCAACGAATTCTGCGCCATTCGCGGCGTGTCACTGCGTATCGAAGCAGAGCGGATCAGCTGTGTGAAAGGTGCAAGTGGTTCAGGCAAAACGACCCTGCTCTCCATGATCGGCTCACTCTCCCGTCCTACATCCGGACGGATTCATCTGGGTGACCGTCTGCTCTCCGGATTGCCGGAGCGGTTTCTTACCGATATCCGGCGACACACCTTCGGTTTCATTTTTCAACGCTTTAATCTGATTCCCGGTTTGAGCGTGCTGCAGAACATAATATTGCCTGCTTTTCCCTTGGCGCCAAGTTATAAACAGCTGATTGAAAACGCACACCGACTGCTTGAAGTCTATGGATTGGCTGACAAGGCCGACAGCCGGGTGGAGTGGCTCTCCGGTGGCGAGGCGCAGCGGGTGGCCATCTGTCGTGCCTTGATCAACGGGCCGCAGATCCTGGTGGCCGATGAGCCCACCGCGAACCTCGATAGCGAACACTCGCAACGCTTTATGCAGCAGATGGCCGAGCTGCAACGGGCTGGCAAGACGGTGATTCTGGCGAGTCATGATCCGCTGGTCTACGACAATGCCGAGGTCGATCGCATCATCTCCCTGCGAGACGGGCTGCTGGAGGAGGGGTGAGATGTTGCTCAATCCTGCGATTCTGGCCCTGCTTCTGGTCTCTGCTGTGGTGCTGTTGATGGTGTTGGTGGCTGGCCAGTTTGCCCTGCGCCTGTTACGACATTGGGAAATCGGCAGCGGCAGTGAAAGACAGCTCTGCCTGGAACGACGTACCTACCTGATTTCAACCCTGATGAGTTGGGTCTTCGTCTTCGAACTGCTCTCTTTATTGCTCTTTGTCTACACTGCCGAGTCACTCTCCGGTCAGTTTGTGGGTGCCATGTGTGCCACCGGGGTATTGAATGCCAATCCCTGGGGTTGGCCAACCCTGTTACTGAAGATCGCCCTGTTCTTCGGTGGTGCCCTGTGGCTTGCGTTGAATGGCTTGGATAATCGCGGTTATGACTATCCTTTGATTCGGCACAAATACACCTTGCTACTCCTGCTGGTGCCGCTGGTGGTGGTCGAGGCGTTCTCTCAGCTGCGTTTTTTTCTTGGGCTCTCACCCAATATCATCACCTCCTGTTGTGGCACGCTCTTCTCCTCCAACACCGAGGGTGTGGCGGCTGAGGTAAGTGCATTGCCCGCCGACACCATGGCATGGGCACTGGCACTCTCGGGGGTGGCTGTGTTGATGAGTGGTTTGGGTTACATGAAATGGGGCAGAGGCGCCTCGCTGTTAGCCGTTACCACGATGGTTGCCTTTGTCACCGCACTGCTGGCGGTGGTCTCCCTGCTTTCACCCTATATCTACGAGCACCCGCACCATCACTGTCCCTTCTGTATCCTGAAATCGGGGCATGGGTATATCGGCTATCTGCTCTATATACCGCTGTTTGCTGCCACCGCATCGGGATTGGCAGCAGCCGCCACTGCCATTTGGCGCAAGATCCCCAGCCTGAGTGCATACGGCTTTATCACCCTCGGCTACGCCCGACTCTCCGTGGTGCTGTTCCTGCTTTTCTATCTGATCTCGGCCTGGTCGGTGTTTCGCTCCAATCTGGTGATGCAGGGGGTCTGGTGGTGATTCCATATCGTTTACCAAACCTCTGGTGCTTGTGTCTGATCTGTTGTTTATGCATGGGATGCGAGCGCCAACAAATGGCTCTGCAGATTGGTGAGTCGATGCCGGATTTCTCATTACCTGACGCCGAGGGTGAACCCATGATTGTGCCATCCGCGTTGCGGGGCAGGGTGGTGTTGATCCACTTCTGGGCGGATTGGTGTCCCGCCTGCCTAAAAGAGTTGGTGGCAAGCAAGGAGTTGATTCAGCGCTATCGATCCGAGGGTTTGGCGATCCTGGCAGTCAATCTAAAGCAGAGCCCGCAAGAGGTGGCCGAGTGGATCGAGAGGATCACCCCCAACTATCCCGTATTGTTTGATCATGATGGCAGGGCGGCCGCAGCATTCGGCATCACCGGCTTGCCAAGTAGCTACCTGATCGATCGAGAGGGACGGTTGCAACGCCGCCTCATTGGGGAGATGCAAACTGATCAGTTGCTTGTAGTGTTGGAGAAGATGCTTTGACTTCTCTCTAGCCAAGACGCAGCCATATCAAGCGGCCGGTTCGATATACGGTGCGAAGCGGTCTTTATATACACCGTAGTGTAGTGACAAGGAGAAAGATATGTCTCACAAAGAAAACAATTGTGATGAACACAGCATAGATCGAAGAAAGCTATTGAAGCTATTCACCGCTGCCAGCCTGACCGGTGTTGCCGCCAGCGTCTCTGCCAATCAGGGCATAGGTGTGATGATGCCGGGTAAGGGTTGGATCAGCGCCTCCGGTGAGGCTTGTGATGGGGACGGTACGCCGTTGCAGTTCATCCCCAAGACTAAACCCGATGCCGATCCCCTGACGGACGAACTGAAGAAGTACCCCAAGTGTCCCTACTGCGGTATGGATCGCACCAAGTATCACCAGAGCCGGCATCTGGTTCAATACGACGACGGTCTGGTGGACGGTACCTGCTCCATCCACTGTCTGGCCATCAGTCTGACCCTCAATATCGATCGCGGACCCAAGGCGATCTATGCGGCTGACTTTGCCGCTGAAGGCGAGATCAAACCCTTGGTGAGTGCGGATAACGCAACCTATCTTATCGGCTCCAAGCTGCGTGGCACCATGACAGCCAACAGCAAGGTGGCCTTTGCGGATAAGGCAGTAGCGGAGGCGAGTCAAAAAACGGAGGGGGGTACCCTGGCCGGATTCGATGACGCCCTGAGTCAGACCTACGCCGACATGGCCAAGGATACCCTGATGACCCGCAAGCGCCGCGCCGAGAAGCGCAAAAAGATGCAGCAGAAAATGCAGCAGAAAAAGCAGCAGTCAGCGGGTTGATTGCCAAGGGTGGGACGGGTGGCATGGATGCCACTCGTCAAACCATACATGACATATTAAAAAATAGGTTAACACCATGTTTAAACGACCTCTCTGCTCACTCCTGCTGCTGCTCTCCATGAGCGCCCTTGCAGAGCCCATTGATCTGCCAGCGCCAGGACCCAAGGATACCTGTCCGGTATGTGGCATGTTTGTCGCGCTCTATCCGGATTGGATCGCCACGGTGCGCTATGGTGACGGCCACGCCCACCATTTCGACGGGGCCAAGGATATGTTCAAGTATCTCCTCGACCTACCCAAATGGGCGCCTGATCATCAGCTTGACCAGATCGAGGCGATCGGTGTCACCGAGTATTACAGTGTGCAACGCATCGAGGCGCGCCAGGCCTACTATGTCATCGGTTCCGATGTGCTGGGGCCCATGGGGCATGAACTGATCCCCCTGGAGACCCTGGCGGATGCCGAGGAGTTTCTCAAGGACCATAGCGGTGCCCGGATTATTCGCTTTGACGATGTGACCTTACCGCTATTGCTGGGCTTGGATGATGGTCGCTTCTAAGGTGTATAGGATTAAAACCAATTAGCCACAGTATGTGCGGAGATTCTTGACTCTATTTACTCACTGGAGAAGATTTGTCTGGCAGTTAAAAAATGGCCGGATTCGCTGGGAGGTGTATTGGTCGAATCTTACGGGTAACGAACCCGGCCATGTCAACTCGATCTACTTGTCTTGAGAGATATGCAGGGCGGTCTGGGAGATCAGAGCCGAAATGGCAACCAGTGCGCTTTTCTTCATAGTTTGTTTCCTCACGATTTCGACGTTCTCATCCGTGGTCATGGATGATGAAATTCATTCTTCAGACACGATCTTTGCATTTCAGGATGACATGCAAATGCGGGGATGATGACGGTTGTTTTACCCATTGCTGAATGCAACAGATATTCAGATCAGAGTGAGTATTACACCCCGGTCCTCATGATAGTGGATGTCGGGTTGAGTGGATTGGGGTAGGGGGCTGATTGATAGGAATTACGGGCCCTCCGTTGCGGAGGGCCATTTCAAGCATCAGCTAAGGTAGGCCTTGGCCTCCTCACCGGGGTCGGGAAGACCGGCGATGCGCCAGATGCTCAGGCAGCTGCCGAACAGGCTGTGCACCTTCCAACGGGGGATACCGGTGGCGCGGCATACCAGGCGCATGTTTGGCAGGGCGCCCAGGTTCAGGTAGCGATCGCGGATATGCCGCAGCAGTTGCCAGTGCTGCTCGCTCAGGTCCTCTACTCCCTCCTCTTGGGCCAGATCCTGGGCGAGCTGTTCGCTCCATGTCAGATGATCGATGAGAAATCCCTGCTCATCGAAAAGCGTGGGTGGTGCAGCGGTGTTGGTTGGCTGTGTGACAGTCTGGGTCATGACCCGGTCTCCTCGTGGATTTAAAGATAATAAAATTTGATTGAGGACAAGTATGGTTCTTAGTTTGACCTTAGGAAAAATGATAAATATTGATTTTGTATCACGAAAAATGATTAAGAGGCCCAATTTAGGGGGTAAACCCTGTTCAGCGCCCGTTTTCAGGGGTTAAACAGAGATCAACCAGCTGATAAACCACAATAATTACCACGATGAACTATTTGGGATTTGAGGTTATACATGCCCATATATAGGAGTGTGACCGGCCCTAACTGGCCGGCTCACCCAGGCAAGTTGATCAGGTAGGAGGCTTCCGTAATGGAAAAGTGGCTAGAAGGCAAAGTGGTCGAAAAACGGCATTGGAGTGACAAACTCTACTCCATTCGCCTCAAGGCCCCCGTGGACGACTTCACCGCGGGTCAGTTTACCCGCCTGGCCCTGGAGATCGATGGGGAGCGGGTGGCGCGACCCTACTCCTTCGTCAACCCTCCCGAGGACGAGCTGTTGGAGATTCACTTCAACGAAGTGGAGAACGGTCCCCTCAGCCCCCGTCTTGCGGCCCTGGAGCCGGGTGACAGGGTCTGGGTCTCGGCCCGGGCCAACGGCTTTTTTACCCTGGATCAACTGCCGCCGAGCGAAAACCTTTGGCTCATCGCCACGGGAACGGCGCTGGGTGTCTACCTTTCCATTCTGCGCACCGAGTCGGCTTGGCAGGGTTTTCAGCAGATCGCCCTGGTGCACAACGTCCGTTACCGGGATCAACTCAGCTACGGCGAGGAGATTGCCGATCTGAAACAGCGTTACGGCGAGCGTTTTCGCTATCTGCCGATCACCAGCCAGGAGCAACTGGACGGCGCCCTCCAGGGGCGCATTCTAGCCGCCCTCGAGGATGGTCGTCTGGAGCAGCAGGCCGGAATCACGCTTACCCCGGAGAAGTCCCACGTCATGCTCTGTGGCAACATGGGGATGATCAGGGAGGTCTCGGCGGCCTTGGTGGAGCGGGGCATGCGCAAGCATCGCAAGAAAGAGCCCGGCCATTTCACTACCGAGAAGTATCACTGACCTTTGAATAGGGTCTCTGTGCCGTAAGGGGGTGAGCGCCAATATTGGGGCGGTGCGCTAACCTGAGCCCCGAGGCTTGCCGCTGCATGCCAGGGCCAGCGGGGGTTGTAGAGGATGCCCCGGGCTAATGCCACCAGGTCCGCCTGTTCATTGGCAACAATCACTTCCGCCTGCTCCGGCTCGGTGATCAGACCCACCGCAATGGTCGGCAGACCACTCTCCCTGCGGATACGTTCAGCGAAGGGGACCTGAAAGCCGGGTCCAGCCGGAATCTGCTGCATAGGCGAGAGTCCGCCGCTGGAGACGTGGATAAAGGCACAGTCCCGCTGTTTCAAAGCCCGGGCCAGGGCCAGGCTCTGTTGCAAATCCCAGCCCCCTTCAAGCCAGTCTGTCGCCGAGATACGAATGCCTACCGGCACCTCGGGCGGCAGCGCCTCTCGTACCGCCTCAAAGACCTCCAAGGGATAGCGCAGACGGTTCTCAAGTGAGCCCCCGTAGATATCCTCACGATGATTGCTCAGGGGTGAGAGAAACTGGTGCAGCAGATAGCCATGGGCGGCGTGGATCTCTATCACCTCGATACCCAGCCTGTGGGCGCGGGTGGCGGCAGTGACGAAGGCCTGGCGTATCTCGTCCATGCCTTCCGGGTCCAACACCGTGGGTGCGCGCTCCTCCTCGCTCCAAGGCAGCGAGGAGGGGGCGCAGGTCTGCCATCCCTCTTGCCCCGGCGCCAACTGTGCGCCACCCTCCCAGGGGACGCTGGTGGAGGCCTTGCGGCCAGCATGGGCCAACTGGATGGCGATTGGCATATTGGAGTAGTTACGAACACTCTTGAGTACACGCCCCAGGGCGTCTTCGGTCTCGTCAGACCAGAGACCAAGATCGCTGGGGGAGATGCGCCCCTGAGGCGTCACCGCCGTGGCCTCGAGAAAGAGCAGGGCGGCGCCGGAGAGGGCGAGGTGACCGAGATGGATCAGATGCCAATCGGTGGCCTGGCCCTCGACTGCTGAATATTGGCACATAGGGGCGATTATGATGCGGTTTTCCAGGTTTAACCGGCCTAGGGCGAAGGGGGTGAATAGTTGGCTCATTCTCTCTGTTCCGGTGATGGCATGAGGTTGTAAAACACTCTACCCATGAACAAGGCGGGCGCCAAGTCGGTGGGTGACAGGACAGGAGATATGCACAAAAGCGCAATATTTTTGTCACACTATCCCGATAAGCTCCCAGGGATTCAATAAAAACGACCATAGGAGAATAATCGAATGAAGTTATCTGTTCTTGCCGCCTCCCTCTGCCTTGCCTTTGCCGGGGCGGTTACCGCCGACGACGAAAAGACAACCGACCTCAATCTAAGCGTAATCGGCCAATACCAGACAGGCGTCTTTGACGACGGTGCTGCTGAGATCGTCGCACACGATAAAAGCACCCAACGCCTGTTTGCAATCAATGCCAGCGCAAATACTGTAGATGTTTTGGATATCAACGACCCGACCAATCCTGTGCTGATGGGCACCATCGATGCCACGGATCTGGGTGGTGGGGCCAACAGTGTCGCTGTGCATGAAGGTGTGGTGGCAGTTGCCATCGAGGCCGAAGATAAACAGGCCCCCGGTGTCGTGGCCTTCTATGATGCCGTCGACCTTGGCCTGATCAATAGTGTCACGGTGGGGGCACTACCCGATATGGTGACCTTCACCCCCAACGGAAAGTACCTGTTGGTGGCCAACGAAGGTGAACCCAATGATGACTACAGCGTCGATCCCGAGGGTTCGGTCAGCATCATCGACCTCGAGCATGGTGTCTCCCATGCCAAGGTGCGCACTGCCGATTTCACTCGATTCAACAAATATGAAGACAAATTGAAGAAGCGAGGCATTCGCATCTTTGGTCCCGGCGCCAGCGTCGCCCAGGATCTGGAGCCGGAGTACATCACTGTCTCCAAAAACTCAAAACATGCTTGGGTCAGCCTGCAGGAGGCCAATGCTCTGGCACTGATCGACATACGACGCGCAAAGGTAAAACGTTTGCTGCCCTTGGGCACCAAGGACCACACTCTGCCGGAAAACGCCCTGGATGTGAGTAACAGGGACGACATGATCAACATCGCCAACTGGCCGATCAAGGGCATGTATCAGCCTGACGCCATCACCAGCTACAATTTCCGTGGCCGCACCTTCATCGTCACCGCCAACGAAGGCGACAGCCGCGATTATGACGGTTTCAGTGAAGAGGAGAGGGTAAAGGATCTCGTTCTCGATCCTGTCGCATTTCCTGATGCGGCGACACTGCAGGCAGATGAAAACCTGGGTCGACTCAAGACAACCACTGTCAATGGTGATATCGACGGTGACGGGGATTTCGACGAGATCTACAGCTACGGCGCCCGCTCATTCTCCATCCGCAATGCCCGCGGAAAGCTCATCTACGATTCCGCGGACGATTTCGAGCGCATCACCGCTGAACTGCTGCCCAATGATTTCAACAGCAACAATGATGAAAACGACTCCTTCGACAGCCGCTCCGACGATAAGGGCCCGGAGCCGGAGGGCGTTACCGTCGGCAAGATCGAGGATAGTACCTTCGCCTTTATCGGTCTCGAGCGGGTCGGCGGCATCATGGTCTACGATATCACCAACCCACACCGGGTGCGTTTCGTCCAGTACCTGAACAACCGGGACTTCACCGTGGATGCGGAGCTGCCTGACGGCAGCACCAACCCCCTGGTTGGCGACCTTGGCCCCGAAGGGATCACCTTCATCGCCGAGGACGACAGCCCTGTCGAATCCCCGTTGCTGGTTGTCGGCAATGAGGTCAGTGGCACCACGACTATCTACTCCATCGATGTTATCGAAGATGAAGACGACGAGGAAGAAGATGATAGTGAGGATGAAAAGCAGAATATTTCCACGGAACCCTAGTCACCCTTAACAAGCGCCAAAGCTCCCCCTCTCCCCTTGCGGGAGAGGGGCCGGGGGAGAGGGGGGCAAATCAAGTATCTTCCCATTCCTCAATCAAGTTCATGTAACACCCCAACATTTCAAAACAACCACACAAGTCGCCCCTACAGATACACTGAATCCCCTCA
The DNA here is from genome assembly GCA_040507035.1 of Candidatus Thiodiazotropha sp. Lineage (GTDB taxonomy): Bacteria > Pseudomonadota > Gammaproteobacteria > Chromatiales > Chromatiaceae > Thiodiazotropha. The sequence continues at coordinate 541 of JBEVVR010000151.1, read as the reverse complement.
ATCCCATCAATTCCCAACTATTGAGTGTAAACATCCAATCAGACATCACAGTTCATACTGGCGAGTAAGAGACGCCGGGCTTGCTGCCTGTGCGTTTGACAGAGCAGATGCAGATATAAGGAACATTTCACGAAATGCCCAAGAAACAGATCTCATATGGCTTGTGGGTAAAAATTGAATAACTGGAAATATCGTTGATTTTGTTATAATTAGGTGATGACAGTGAGGTTGTTTCTTTTTTTTTTATCACCTCCCTCCTGTCAGTAGATATAAGGCAACTTACCTGTCTATAGAGGCGCAAATGTCCTGTTATCCAGCATAAAACGCGGGATAGTGGGAAGGTTGCACGTTGAAGCGGGTGAATTGTCGGGATATAAGGCAAGGTGCCTTTGAATATATGTTATGTTTGAAAAATGAATCAGAGCGAGTCAGAAATTATCGTTATAGATTATGGTGACTTGAAATCTATATTGGCAATGACAGTGGTGGGAGTGATGGGAAAGATAAAGGACACCCGAAAAAATATTGCGCACACGCCACA
>JBEVVR010000137.1:0-21464 GCA_040507035.1 Candidatus Thiodiazotropha sp. | reverse complement strand
ATGTCCTTGTAGGGATGGATCGTTGAAACAGCTGTCGCCGGTCCAACTGTCTCAAATAGACATTTGTCCCACGGCGAAACATCTCTAATCAATAAGTTAGATAACTTTTATCCCCCTTTTCCCTCTTTTTTCATTGGCACAGGAACTGCACTCAGCAGCTTTGCGGCATGTTTGCAGTCGATGACTGGATCCTTGCCTGACCCATTACATATGACCATTAGGGGGATTCAAAATGAATAGTGACCAAGATGAGATCCATGTCGATCGCAATAAACTGTACCCTGCGACGTTCACCTCAGCACTACTGCTTACGCTGGCTTCAAGCCCCGCTGCGGCTGATATATTGATCGGTGAACTGGCAGATACCAAACTCTCCATGTTTGGCATTATTGATGTGGGTCTGCTCTATCAAAGCGAGGCCAATCCCAGTGAGGATCGCCGTGTCTCGGTTGAAACCAGCGGACTGCGCCAGTCGGTAATCGGCTTCAAGGGCGAACGTCCGCTAAGCGAAACAACCAAGGCCTTTTTCAACCTCGAGGCCCACTTTGATACCGACAACGGCTATTTTCATGGCACTGGCGATCCCGATGGTGGCGACGGAATTCTCTTTCGCCGCCAGGCAAACCTCGGGGTAAGCGGTGACTGGGGATCGCTGACCGCCGGTCGGCAATACGGCCCCGCGTTGCTGGCGCATATCGGTACCGAACCGAGGGCATTCAAAGAGCAGTTTTCCAACCTTTATGGCTGGGCATACAATCAACTCCTGACCACCAATGGCGCCCAGGGACTCAACACAAACAACGATGTGGGCATCTTCTTCAGCGATTCCCTGCAATACCGCCACAGCATCGGCGGCCTCTCCTTCGGTATTCTCTATTCCTTCGGTGGCCAGGTAGGCACTGTTTCGGATAACAGTGTGTGGGCGTTCGGCGCTACCTATAACGGCCCCGTCGTTCTGTCCGCCTCCTATCAAAGAATGAAGGATCAGGATACAGGCAACGACAATATCTCCCACTGGGGCGCTGGCGCAGCAGTCCCGTTCGGCGATTTTACGGCCAAGATCAACTATCTCGGAACCGAGGAAGAGGACAGCAATGGTATCGAAGTGGCGGATTTCAGCGGCATTGGCGTTGGCATCGATTGGCGCTGGCGCAAGGGACATACAGCCACCCTCGCCTATTACAAGAACGAGAATGAAACCACTGACGGTGACGATACGAAAAATCTCGTGCTAAGCAACGACTGGGCGATTCGCCCCGACACAACTTTGTATATTCAGGCGGCGTTCGTCGATGCCGGTGCGGCCGCTTCCCTGAGAACAAGTATCGTTGCCGATGGCAATCCGGTACAGGATGAATCCACCGCCTATATCAACGTCGGTTTGAATTACAACTTCTGATCAACCAATCAGGGTTTGTTGAGTCTCCCCGTTTTACTTGGGGAGACCGAAAACAACAGCGATTGATGGTGACCGACTCCATGCAAAGCTACTGCGACAACTGTCTCTCGCGTCTCGCCGGATCACCGACAGTGAGACAAGTGCCCAGAGTGCCAGTCCATAACATCCTGTTTTTGTTGCTTATTATCCTGGCACAGTTATAGCAAAAGGTAAGTTGAATTACTCGCGACGGCGAAACAAGAACTCAATATCACCAGGGGAGAAGACGGAGAATCACATGAAACACAAACATATATACAAACTATCCCAGATGATTGCACTGACTATGGCGATCACCGTTTCCTCGGGATCGACGATGGCGATAACCGGTCCCGGTTACGACGATCCGGACAATTGGCCGGAGTATCACCGCAGCTTCAATGCCTGGCGATACAGTCCACTGAAAGAGATCAACAAGGAGACCATCGGGGATCTCAAGGTAGCCTGGGTGCATCAGCCCGGGGATATCACCCATGGCCTGCAAGCGACGCCGATCGTTCTCGATGGCATTCTCTACTACATATCCGCCAACAATAACGTATGGGCCGTGAACGGCGCCAGTGGCAAGACCCTCTGGCACTACAAGCCCAAACTCGATCCCCTCTCGAAGCAGGTCTTCTATGCGGCCGCCAGTCGCGGAGTGACGGTCGGACGAGGCAAGGTCTATCTCGGCACCCTGGATGGCCGCATGATTGCCCTCGATCAGAAGAGCGGCAAGGAGTTGTGGTCCACCCAGTTGACGAACCTGAAGGAGGAGTATGGCGCACTGTTTTCCGCGCCGCCTCAGTTGGCAGGCGACGTCCTCTTTGGCGGTACCACCGGTGGCGATCAACCGATCATAGGCAAAATATTTGCGGTCAATGCCGACACCGGCGAGCGGGTCTGGACCTTCGAGGTTCCACGGGATGATCCCGAAAGCTGGCCCAAGGATTCACGCAAGCGGGGCGGTGGCAGCGCCTGGATGCCCGGCACCTACGATCCCCGCACGGACACGATATATATCGGCACATCCAACGCGGCACCGGATTACTACAACAAAAATCGCAAGGGCGACAATAAGTGGACCGCCAGCCTGCTGGCTATCGATCCCAAGACAGGGAAGCTGAAGTGGGCGAGACAGGAGATTCCCCACGACTCCTGGGACTACGATTCGGCCTACGAGGCGCTAATGGTCAAGGACAAGGACGGCAAGGAGGTCCTGGTGCATCTCAACAAGGGCGGCTTTGTATTTGTCATGGACAAGGACAATGGCGACCTGAGGAATGTCTGGCAGTTTGCGGAACACGTAAACTGGGTGAAGGGTATAGATCCGAAAACCGGGAAGCTGATCGATCCCATCTACCCACAGGAAGACAAGACAATCACCTTCTGTCCCAACCTGCTGGGTGCGCGAAGTTGGAATCATGGCGCTTTCAATCCGGGAACGGGGCTCTGGTATTCCCACGGCATGGAAGTGTGTAACGAAGTGGTGGCCGGGCCAGATGATCCGGAGAACCTGCAATCCATCGCCGCCCTCTCCCTCGGTATCGAGTCGATCAAGCTGGTGCCTCCCCCCAATGACAAACCCCATGGCCGATTGGATGCCCGCGATCCGATCTCGGGCAAGCTCAAGTGGAGCATACGCTACGACTTGCCGCCCCTCGCCAGTGTCCTGACCACGGCCGGCGGACTGGTGTTTACCGGTGATATGAAGGGCAACATCTTTGCGTATGACGCAGACGACGGCAAGGAGCTGTGGCGCTTCAGTGCCGGTTCCGGCATTCGTGGCGGTGTCGTGAGCTATCGCGCAAAGGGCAAGCAGTATGTCGTCGTGCCCACCGGTCTTGGTTCACATGCACCTGGATTCCTCGCCGGCGCCTACCCCGAAATCAAGGATCTTCCTGGTGGCGCGGCACTGATTGCGTTTGAGCTGCCTTGAGCCAAAACAGATCAGGTTGATGACAGCCGGCCGCAGAACCGGTCGGCTGTCTTTGAAGGCGAAGTATTAATAGGCCCTCTCTGCCTAGGTTCAGGACGCCCACTTGTCCTGAACCCATTTTTTTTCAATCTGCATGCGGTAACTGCAGTTATTCCCCGCTCAATGAGAGGAGAGTAGAAAGATGAGTAGCGATACAGATACGACACCCCGAAAGCAGAATCCGTCATGCACCATTATTACGGCTGCATTTATCACCATGTGCGCAACCTTCAACGCACATACGGCAGCGGAACCGCCCCTCTTGGTGGACGCCGAGCTTGCCAACGGCAAGCACAGATACGGCAAGTTGTGTGTCACCTGTCATGGTGAGTTGGGCGTGGGAAAAAAGGATCGGGCGCCCCAGCTGCAATCAAGGCCGGAATTGAGTGAAGCAAAAATCCGCCTGCGCATTATGGAAGGAAAACATGGGGACAAGGCCATGCCGCCATGGGGAGAGGTGCTTGACGCACAATCGATCGACCAGTTGATCGCCTATGTCACTTTTCTCGCCGGTCATGATGCAGAGGAAATTAACAGACCGTTGACACCATTCTCTCTCGAAGACCCGGAACGCATTGCATCCGGCAAAAAACGTTTCAACAAGATCTGCGCCGGCTATTGTCACGGTTTCGAAGGTGTTGGTGGCCGGGCGCCAGATTTCAAAGGGCGCAGCGATCTCGATATCAGGACGATCTACGAAACTATCTATCATGGACGTGAAGGCGCGGACGTGATGCCTCCCTGGGGTGACGCCCTGAGCACCAAGAGTATTTGGGAACTGGTTGCCTATTTGCGTTACCTGGGGAATCAATAAGCAGCATCGTTAAAAAGCAGACTATGGATCACCCCATGCTTTGCCGGCATACGCAGCGACAAGCTAGCGGCAACAGCCACTAGCGCTTGTTCGGAGCCACAATCCTGAAGCGGGTAAGCTTGCGATAGAATGTGGCTCTGGACATATCCAGCTCCTGCGCTGAGAGCTTCACCTGCCATTTATTTCTGCATAGGGTTTCGATCATCTTCGCTCGCAGCTGAATTTCCGAATCGGAAAGGCCGTTGGGAACTTGCTCATTCGTCTCCACTGTCGCATCTGTCATTTCATAGATTGCCCTTGTTCCTTTTTGCGATGCATCCTCGTTGAGGCCGGACACTGAGAACAGATCGGGTGGAAAGTCCTCCATGCAAAGCGTATTGCCCTCCGCGATGGCGCAGGCATAGCGCATTGCATAGCGCAACTGGCGAATATTGCCTGGCCATTGATGATTCTCAAGGGCTTTGCGTGAATAGATATCCAAGGTCAATTCCGCCTTCTCCATGGCCGCAGCCTCTTCGCAGAGAACCTTATCAATCACTTCGCCAATATCGCTGCGTTCACGCAACGGTGGCAGCAGGAACACGGCACCGTTGAGGCGGTAGTAGAGATCTTCGCGGAATCTCCCCTGCTTCACCAGATCCGGCAGATCCTGATGGGTCGCACAGACGATATTCAGATCCACGGGGATCGATTTCTCGGCGCCTACCGGTAACACCTCTCCCTCCGCGAGGACGCGAAGCAGTCGACTCTGCAGCTGCAGCGGCATGTCACCGATTTCGTCCAGGAACAGGGTGCCCCCGGCGGACTGAACTATCTTGCCCGTGGCGCCTTTACTGTTGGCGCCGGTGAAAGCGCCGCCCCGATAACCAAACAGCTCGCTCTCGATCAGGTTTTCCGGAATCGCGGCGCAATTGAGGGCGACAAATGGCTTTTCGCGACGCTCGCTACACTCATGCAGAGCCCGGGCGAAGGCCTCCTTGCCTGTACCGGTCTCGCCCAACAGCATCGCGGGGATCTTGCGATTGACGATCTTGAGTGCGCGCACGACGTTGCTCTGAACGCGAGAGTCGTTCAGCGCCAAATGGCGAAAACCCGGAATCTTCTCGAAATCGGTGGATTTTTCTGTGCAGGGTTTTGCTCTCCTGTCACCGATGCGATGACCTTTGGCCGGGGCATGCAGAGTGACAAAGATGCGTTCACCGGTCCCCTGCAAACGCAGTGGAAAGGGTTGTCCCGGACGGGCATGTGCAGAGGAAAGGATATCATAGGCCGTGCATTCAAAAAGGTCGTGCACATAGACCGGCGACTCTCCATGACGGTAGAGCAGTTCCAGGTTGGCGCGGCGATTACCGCCCATTACGCAACCGTTGTCGTCAAAGGCGATCAGGTAGTCGGTCTGTACACTCAGGTACTCAGCGAGTCGTCCGCACTGCAACACCCAGTAGGGGCGGAATGAGTAGTAGGCATAGGCATTTTCGATCTGCTGGGCGCGCTCGATGACCATCCGATAGACCAGCATTTGACTGTCTCTCTGCTCAGGCGAATCCAGGGCCGATGCGTCCAATAGCGCGATGGGCTGACCATCGATACCGAAGATCGGTGCGGAACTGCAGGTGAAATTGATGTTGTGTGTGCGAAAGTGCTCGCCGCGGTGAACAAGGGTCGGCTTGTGGTCCACCAATGAGGTGCCCACGCCGCAGGTACCCTCACGGTCTTCTGACCAACAGGTGCCAATACGAAACCCCTCCTCCCTGAACTCCCGCTCAAGACACGGCACAGTACGGAAGTCGATGGTGATGCCTTCGGCATCGGTCATCAACACACAATAGTTTGAATCGATGACTTGGGAATGCAGGCGATCTACACCCTCCCGTGCGATACGCATGAAGGCGTCCAACCTCTCCTTGTGCTCGCGAAGTTCCCTCGAGGTAACGATGCGGGGCGTGTTGGTTTGCGCCGGATCGACCTGATGATTGTTCAGTGAGCGTTGCCAAGACTTCTTCAATCGCTCTGTACCGGCATTATTACCCACTGGGGTGTCACCCTCGATCACATCGATCACATGGGCAACATGCCTGGAGACCGTATCGTTTAGTCTCATTGCGCTCTCCTCTATCTCTTCTCCCCTGAATATCAAGTGTCCAGATTAAGTCTGGATCTAAATAAATTCAGATTCTTACTCATTTAGTGTGTGATTATCCTTTGGTAGAACCGAACATAGATCAGGAAATCTGTGGTTACAAGGCGGACAGGTGTCTCACCCGGAAACAGATGTACGCGATCGCGATCGCTTTCTTGGATTCAATCGCCCCGTCGGCAGCCTGTTTCGGTCTATGTTAAACCCAATCCAGAATACTTTTTTCGCCTATCAATTCTTCATTATTTCAATAAGTTAGTCTTTATTTTATTTTGCACCCGCAAGTCTGTTCCGTTTCCTGGCACATGAGATGCATTGTCCTGCTGCATGGAGAATGAATGGACATTGCTGATGATCAAGAACAGTGACATCACCGTGGGCGTAATAGCCAATCCGGCGTCCGGCCGTGACATACGCCGCCTCACGGCCAAGGCTTCGGTGGTCTCGATAACCGAGAAGGCGAACATGGTGCAGCGGCTGCTCGGCCCATTGGGTGCGCTTGGGGTCGGCCGCGTACTCATGATGCCCGATACAACCGGCATCGCTGCCGCTGTGCGCCGCGCGGTGGAAAACAACCAGGCCCGGGGACGAATGAGTTGGCCGGAGCTGGTTTTTCTTGATCAGGACCTCTTCGGCGGACCCGAGGACAGTCAGACCGCTGCCCGCCTGATGGCGGACGTGGGTGTGCGGATAATCGTGATTCTGGGTGGAGACGGCACCCACCGGGTGGTGGCATCCAGTGTGCCCGACATGCCTCTGGCGACACTCTCAACCGGAACCAATAATGTTTTCCCCGACTGGCGAGAGTCGACGGTCACCGGTATCGCCACCGCACTGCATGCAACGGGTCGTGTCGGCAGGGATATCACGCTACGCCCTAACAAACAGCTGCGCGTCGTGCTTGATGAGCGGGAGGAGATCGCCCTGGTCGATGCCTGTGTAACCCGTCTCAGCCACATCGGCGCCCGTGCGGTGTGGAATCCGGAAACGATCTCCGAACTATTTGTCTGCTTTGCCGAGGCGGACAGCATTGGCCTTTCCAGCATCGCTGCGATGATGGAACCGATTTCACGCGACGAGCCCCGGGGTGCCTATTTGCGTTGTGCGACGGACGGACGCCAAGTCATGGCACCGATAGCCCCCGGTGTGCTCGAGCCTGTGGCAGTCGGTCATTTTGAAATCATGCAGCCAGACATTCCCTACCCCGTATACAGCGGACATGGAAGCATCGCCCTGGATGGTGAACGAGAGATTGAATTCCGCCCCGGACAACATCCCGAAGTCAGTCTCGAACTCAACGGCCCCGCCACCCTGGATGTGCCCGCCACCATCAGCGCCGCGGTCGAGTCAGGTCTCATGGTGGGCTGGAGTGAGCAGCAGATGAGTGGTTGAGGTTGTAACGGATCAATAAAAGAACGGGCGGCATGGCGCAATCGGTCTATGCCGCGATTACAGGTCGATATGACTATTTGATTAACGAGGAGAATGATGTGAGTGAAACGCTGAATCGAGAAGGCCTGCTCAAGGCTTACCGGACCATGCGCACCATCCGCGAATTCGAAGAGAGAGTTCATAACGATTTTGCGACAGGCGAAATCCCCGGTTTTGTTCACCTCTATGCGGGTGAGGAAGCCTCGGCTACCGGTGTGTGCATGCACCTCAATGGAGATGACTATATCGCCAGTACCCACCGTGGCCACGGTCACTGTATCGCCAAGGGGGTCGATCCCATCGGCATGATGGCGGAGATCTGGGGCAAGAAGACTGGCAGTTGCAAGGGCAAAGGCGGCTCCATGCATATTGCCGATCTTGCCAAGGGCATGCTTGGCGCCAACGGTATCGTGGGCGGTGGCGGCCCCCTGATCTGCGGTACCGCTCTGGCGTCGAAGATCAAAGGTGATAAAACGGTCGGGGTCTGTTTCTTTGGCGATGGCGCCTCGAACCAGGGCACTATTCTGGAGGCGATGAACCTGGCTACCGTATGGAATCTGCCTACCGTGTTCGTCGCCGAGAACAATGGTTACGCCGAGACCACATCCTCTTCCTGGTCGGTGGCCTGCGACAACATCGCCGACCGCGCATCGGCCTTCGGCATGCCTGGTGTGATCGTGGATGGCTTCGATTTTTTTGCCGTCTATGAGGCGGCTGAAGAGGCGATCAAACGTGCCCGCGAAGGTGGCGGGCCAACACTGATCGAGGTCAAGGTCTCCCGCTACTACGGCCACTTCGAGGGTGATCAGCAGACTTATCGCGCCTCCGGAGAGGTGCAGAAGCTGCGTGAGGAAAAGGACTGCCTGTTGCAATTCCGCCGTCGTGTCACAAGCAACGGCATTGCGGATGCGGATCTCGATGCGATCGACGAGCAAGTACTTGCGTTAATCGAGGACTCGGTAGTACGCGCAAAGGCCGACCCCAAGCCCAGCACTGAAGATCTGTTGACCGATGTCTATGTGAGCTACTGAATCGAGCGAGGAGAATTGCAATGGCAAGAAATATTACCTATCAGCAGGCCATCAACGAGGCCATCGATCAAGAGATGGGGCGCGACCCGAGTGTCATCGTGATGGGCGAAGACAATGCGGGTGGCGAAGGATCCCCCGGCGAAATGGACGCCTGGGGTGGTGTCCTCGGCGTCACCAAGGGGCTCTACCACAAACATCCGGGACGGGTATTCGACACCCCCATCTCGGAGTCCGCATTTATCGGCGCGGCGGTCGGCGCCGCCTGCAACGGACTGAGACCGGTAGCGGAGTTGATGTTCGTCGATTTCATGGGAGTCTGCTTCGATCAGATCTTCAATCAGGCGGCCAAGTTCAAGTATATGTTCGGTGGCAAGGCGGAGACGCCCGTGGTGATACGCACCATGTACGGCGCCGGATTTCGTGCCGCGGCCCAGCACTCCCAGTGTCTCTACAGCATGTTCACCCACATCCCCGGATTGAAGGTTGTCATGCCCTCCAATCCATACGATGCAAAGGGGTTGTTGATCCAGTCGATCCGCGACAACGATCCGGTGATCTTCTTTGAGAACAAAATACTCTACACCATGGAGGGTGACGTTCCCGAAGAGAGCTACACCATTCCATTCGGTGAGGCGGCAGTGGTGCGTGAAGGCGATGATGTAACCATCGTCGCCATGGGCCGGATGGTCGGCATGGCCCAGGAAGCGGCCAATGAACTGCAGAAAAGCGGTATCCATTGCGAGATCATCGATCCGCGCACCACCTCGCCCCTCGATGAAGAGACCATCTACGAAAGCGTCGAGAAGACCGGACGCCTGGTGGTAGTGGATGAGTCCTATCCACGATGCAGCATGGCATCGGACATCGCCGGTATGGTGGCGCAAAACGTCTTCGGTGCCTTGAAGGCCCCGATTGAGCAGGTCACAGCACCCCATGTCCCCCCGCCCTTCTCCGATTTTCTTGAAGACCTCTATGTTCCAAGCACCGCTCGCATCGAGTCGGCGGTTTCCAAAGTTCAGGAGTACTGTTGATGACTAGAATACACACGCTGACCATGCCCAAGTGGGGCCTCTCCATGTCCGAGGGAAAGATCAATGGCTGGTTGAAGGCGCTCAACGAAGAGATCACCGTAGGTGAGGAGATTGTCGAGATCGAGAGTGAAAAAATTGCCGGTGCGGTTGAAGCGCCGGTTGGTGGAATCCTGCGTCGCCAGGTCGCCATCGAGGACGACATCCTGCCGGTGGGCTCTCTGCTCGGCGTGGTCGCCGACATGGATGTGGGTGATGACGAAATCGACTCCATGGTGGAAGAGTTCCAGGCCAACTTCGTACCGCTCAGCGATGACGAGGAAGAGAGTGCTTGCGAGCCCGAGAAGATCGAAGTCGAGGGAAAGCAGTTGCGTTACCTGAAACGGGGTGAAGGGGGTGAACCGGTGATCCTGATCCACGGTTTCGGCGGCGATCTCAACAACTGGCTCTTCAATCATGAGGCTATTGCCGCCAATCATGAAGTCTATGCCCTCGACCTGCCTGGTCACGGCGAGTCGGTCAAAGATGTGGGTAACGGCTCGCTGGAGGCCATGCGCGATACCCTGCTCGCTTTTATGGATCAGCTCGGTATCGAGTCCGCCCACCTGGTGGGTCACTCCATGGGCGGCGCCATCTGTCTCAGCATGGCGCAACAGGCGCCGGACCGGGTGCGATCCCTGGTCCTGATCGCCAGTGCGGGACTGGGGAGCGAGATCAATATCGACTACATATCCGGTTTCGTGCAATCCCTGGACCGCCGTTCACTGAAACCCCTATTGGGCAATCTGTTTGCCGATAACAGCCTGGTGACCCGACAGCTTGTGGACGACATGCTGAAGTACAAACGCCTCGAGGGCGTATCCGAAGCGCTGCAAAGCCTGGCCGGGAATTTCTTCGAAAATGGACAGCAGACAACGACCTTTGAGGATCTTCCCGGCAGCGTGGGTAAACCCGTGCTGGTGATATGGGGTGAAGAGGACCGCATTATCCCTGTCAGTCATGTACCGCAGAATGAGGGACAGGTGGCGGTGGAGATTCTTCCGGGACAGGGCCACATGGTGCAGATGGAAGCGGCCAATGAGGTCAATCGTTTGATCGAACATTTCCTGGATTGATGGAAAGGCGTCCACTGCGGACGCCCATCTCTAACCCGCTGGAGTCTAAGATGGATAGAAGCCCCTCTTACGCCGTCAAACGTGGCCGTGACAAGCTCGATCGTATACCGGTGCGGGTCGACAGCGGTCGCCCATCGCCACAGAAGCCGCCATGGCTGCGGGCGAAGGACCCATCCACATCCACCGTGGTGGCGCTGCAGAGAATGCTGCATAAGCAAAAGCTGCATACCGTGTGCGAGGAGGCAGCCTGCCCCAATATCGGTGAATGCTTCAGCAGCGGTACCGCCACTTTCATGATCCTGGGTGAGCTGTGCACCCGGCGCTGTCCCTTTTGCGATGTGGGTCATGGCAGTCCGCTGCCACCCGATGGCGATGAGCCGCTGCAACTTGCCGAGACAGCAAAGCTGATGGGTTTGCAGTATGTGGTGGTCACCTCCGTCGACCGTGACGATCTGCGGGATGGCGGCGCGGCGCACTTCGCCGCCTGTGTCGCTGCCCTGCGGCGGGAGATCCCCGGGATAAAGGTGGAGTTGTTGACCCCCGACTTTCGCGGTCGCCAGCCCATGGCCCTGGAGAGTCTCTGTGCCGAGCCGCCGGATGTGTTCAACCACAATATGGAGACCGTGCCACGGCTCTATCGGGCGGTTCGTCCGGGTGCGGACTACCAGACGTCGCTGCAACTGCTGGCCTCCGCACGCCGACAGATGAACGGTGTAGTAACAAAATCGGGTGTCATGCTCGGTCTTGGGGAGTCGCGGAAGGAGGTGGTCGCCTTGATGCGGGATCTTCGCAACCAGGGTTGCGACATCCTGACCTTGGGTCAGTACCTGAGACCAAGCAGGCACCACCTGCCCGTTGAAAGGTATGTTTCACCTGATGAGTTCGATGCCTACCGGCTGACGGCACTGGAGATGGGTTTCCTCGAAGTGGCCTCGGGACCGTTGGTGCGCTCGTCATACCGGGCAGACAGAGTCGCCAAGGTTGCCGCCGAGGCTGTCAGGGAGGCTCAAGCATGAACAACATCAGGGTAAACGGCGAAAGTTGTAAAGTGCCTGGTGGTTGGCGTGTCTCCGATCTGCTTCTGGACCTCGGCCATATCGGCGGCCGCATCGCGGTAGAGCGTAACGGGGAGATAGTGCCACGCAGCGATTATGAACAGGTATCGCTGCAGGCCAACGACAATATAGAGATAGTCTCCGCAATAGGTGGTGGTTGATCCATGGGTAAGCAATATCAGACAGAGAAGACCGGACAACCAATGAACGACATGGATGCTTTGATCATAGGTGAACACAGTTTCCACTCGCGCCTGCTTGTGGGCAGCGGTAAATATCGCGACCTGGAGCAGACACGATCGGCAATCATCGGGAGTGGCGCGGAGATCGTCACAGTGGCGATTCGACGAACAAACATAGGTCAGAATTCCAATGAACCGAATCTGCTCAGCGTCATTCCCCCTGGCGAGTTCACCATTCTGCCCAATAGCGCAGGCTGCTACCTGGCTGAAGATGCTGTACGTACGCTGCGTCTCGCCCGGGAGTTGCTGGAAGGCCGCAATCTTGTAAAGCTCGAGGTCCTGGGTGACGCAAAAACCCTCTATCCAAACATGCCGGAGACCCTCAAGGCGGCAAAGATTCTGATCAAGGATGGTTTCGAAGTCATGGCCTACTGCTCAGACGATCCTATTCAGGCCCGCATGCTGGAGGATATCGGTTGTGTCGCCGTGATGCCCCTCGCGAGCCTGATCGGTTCGGGGATGGGTATACTCAACCCCTGGAATATCGGCATTATCATTGAGCAGTCTCATGTGCCTGTGATTATCGATGCGGGAGTCGGCACCGCATCCGATGCCGCGATAGCCATGGAACTGGGGTGCGATGCAGTACTGATGAATAGCGCTATCGCACATGCCAGTGACCCTGTCCGAATGGCGAGGGCAATGATGAACGCCGTGATCGCCGGACGTGACGCCTTTCTTGCCGGCCGCATGCCACGACACCACTATCATGGGGATCCCAGTTCACCGACCAGCGGGCTTATCGAGTTGAATGAGCAGTGAGCTATTATCGATTTCGGATCAGAAGATAGGCACCAGCTTGTGCCCCTGGGTTTGCCAGCCGATGAGTGAGATAAAGCCGTCCCCCACTACCTCCATTTCCGGCAGTTCTGTCAAGATATCCTAACCCCATGGCTAAGATGAGGAGTCCATCTCAGCCATTTCGTCCAAAAGCCCGCGTACCATCTGGTACAGATGCTGCGGCGGTATCCCATAAGGCACCACGGCGGATAACACTCCCCGGCTGTCGATCAGATAGAGGTTGGCCGAATGGTCAATGCTATAGCTGCCATCCTCCCTTTCATGCCGTTGATAGTTGACCCGATACTGTCTGGCCACCTGCGCCACCTCATCATCGCTTCCGCTCAATCCCATTAGATCCCGGTTGAAATAACCGACATAGTCGTGCAATACCTCTGGGGTGTCGCGACCTGGATCGAGGGAGACGAACAGACCCTGCACCTGCTCTGCCTGGTCACCTAATTCGTTCAACACGGCAGTCAGGTTCGCGAGTTCGGTGGGACAGATATCGGGGCAGTAGGTATAGCCGAAGAAGAGCAGCACCAGCTTGCCCTTGAGTTGATCCAATTCAAAGGAGTTGTTGTTGTGATCGGTGAGTCTGAAGTTACCGCCTATCTCCTCGCTATTTACACAGGCAAAGGCCAGTGAAAGGGTGAAAGAAAACAGTAGAAGCAGGAGACGTCTGCCCAGGGAATTCACTCAACGTACCTCCACCTCGGTTCCATGAACCCAGCTTGGATCGCCCTTGCCCACATCGCCCACGGGGGCGGCAAAGGCGTCGGCCACCAGAGTATCTACGTTGCCGCCGGTGAGTGATTGCAAAAAGGCAACCAGATCCGCTTTATCCTCATCACTCAATCCCAAAGGCCTGATCAGTGGGTCGAGCAGTTCGTTGGGCACCCCTCCTCCATCGTAGAAATCGACCACTTCGCCTAGTGTGCCAAGAGAGCCGTTGTGCATGTAGGGCGCCGTCAATGCCACGTTACGCAGACTGGGTGTCTTGTACTTCCAACGATCAGCGGGATTCTGCGTCACTTCATAACGACCCACGTCGGTGGGGGGCGGCTCTCCAACCGATTCGATGACCGATCGCTCCACCTGCAGGACCACGCCGGGCGCCACCAGTACCGGTTGCTTCTCGGGCAATATGCCCATCGACTCCCGGTAGCCGATACCGGTGTTATGCAAAGTATCGTCGCTGAAGAGTGCATGTTTATCGCCTATTCGATGGCAGGCAGCACAACCCGCCTTGCCAACAAAGAGATCGAATCCCCGCTGAGCCTCTGCAGACAGCGCTTGCTTATCGCCACCGTAGTACCAGCGGTCAAAGGCCGAGTTACCCGAAACCAGGGTGCGTTGATAGCTTGCGATGGCCATGCCCAGGGTCTCCATACTCACCCCGCGGCCGTCGAAGGCGGCCTCGAAGCTGCCGTCATAGTCGTCGATGTCGCGAATCTTCTGCAGCACATAACCCACCGAGGGATTGGCCATCTCGTTTCGCGCCAGCAGCGGACCCCATACCTGTTGCTCCAGGTTCTCTTCACGACCGTCATGAAACAGCAGCTTGGCATAGGCGGAGTTGTAGACGCTGGGTGAGTTTCTGCGCACGCTGCGCCCCTCGATACCTACTGCCATGGCAAGTTCGTTGCTGGTAAAGCCCTGTTCCGGGACATGGCACATGGCGCAGGAGAAGGTGTCGTTAAGGGAGAGCCTGCGGTCGTAGAAGAGCTTTCTGCCCAGTTCGATCTTCTCCCGGGTCAGCGGGTTGTCGGCCGGTACCGGAACCGGCGGCAGGCCCAGGGGTGGATTGCTGACGATGGCCAATAGATCGGCCGCCTTCCCCCGCCTCGACGCCAGGTCGAGGGAGCGGGTGACGTAGCTCTCCTCCTCGTAACCCTGTTTGTAGTCTCCCGGTTTGGAGAGTTGCGCCGTCTCATCGATGTTGGCTGCGGCTTTCAATAACTGCCCCTGTTCCGTCTCCTGCACCAACAGGGTCTTTAGATCGTTGATGATCAGTTCGTGGTGGAGAAAATCGACGCTGTAGATATTGCGAATCCGTTTTTCGGGATCGATAAGGAAGACCCTGAGCACATGGCTGTAACCCACCTGTGGATTGCCCTGGCTGTCGATCTCCCGTTGAATGACCTGGTTGTAGGATTGCAGGATGGGTTGCAGTTGCTGTTGTGAGGCGGTGGTGATGAACTGCCACTCCCCCGCTTTGCCGGCGTAGCGGAAGTTGTTGCTGTAGAGCTGCATCACCTCAGGTGTATCGTTAGCGGGATCGAAACTGAGGCTGACCATCTTCAGGCGCTCGGCCAGCTCCGCATCCCGCTTCATTGCCGACTTAATCTTGTAGAAGACATGGGAGCTCAACGGGCAGCCATTGACGTCGCTGCAGGTGCTGTAGATAAAGGCCAGCAGCACATAGCTATCGGAGAAGATATCGTGCAGGGCGCGTCTGTTGCCGCCGCTATCGATCACCTCTCCATTCGCCGCCTTACCCAGGGGCGGCAGCGCATAACTGCCGATCTCAGGCAATGGGTAGCCCAACTTGCCATAACCGGGCGCCGAGTCTGATAGCTGCCCGGTCGACAGGGCCTGACTCGATGTCACTGCAAGCAGGAGTGAGGCTAGAAACAGTCTGTACATGGGTGCTCCCAGGCAGCGGCAACCCCGGCGTGAAAAAGTTTCCAGCCAAGGTTGCCCCGGGATCTCAGCCAGAGATCCGAATCCGCCCTATCTCACTTGCTGATCGAGGGCAGACTTGCCACAGAGACATCCCTATCCTCAGGCCTTACCGCACCATAGAGGGAGTAGGCGCCGAAGCGCATTTGGTGCGCCCGCCCCAGCTTCTCCTTGTTGAAGTCGATGGCGAACTTCTCCACCAGCTTGCCACCGTCCCAGACATAGCTCTTGAAGTACTGCTCGTTGTCATCACCCTTCTTGTCCCAGTTGGCGAGCAGCGAGGAGGTGTAGTAGATGCGGGTGCTGTCCCAGCTGGATGAGGCCATGTTGACCTGGGCACCGATCTTCTTTTCGTAGACCTGCTTCGGCGCATGGGGATCGCTCATATCGAAGAGCCGGGTCTTGCCGTCCATGAAGGTGTTGACCCAGAGCCGGCTGTCATCTGAACTGATGGAGATATCCACCGGCAGCGGAACCTTGGAGGGATCGCCGATATCAGCCACCGCCTTTGCCTGCCATTCACCCTGGTCGTCTTCATAGATGAGCCAGATCTTCGAGGTCAACGCGGTGGAGGTCACGCACCAGTTGTGGTTGGGCTGCCAGGCGCAGCGGATCTCCAGCGGCGCGCCGGGAACGTCAAAGACCTTCTTCGGCTTCTTGCTGTGCAGATCCCACAACACCACGGTATTGCCAAAACGCTTCATCGCCTCCTTGTCCTGCAGCATCTTGCCGAAGTCCATCATGTAGTTGGACCAGCCGGTGAACGAGGAGGTGAGCATGATATTGCGTCGCGGTAGCACACGGATGTCATAGTTGTAACCGTCGGCATATTTGCCAGATTTCTCCGCACCGCGCAGGTTCTGGTCAGTAGGCATCCAGTGGGTGGCTACAAACTCACCCTCGTTGGTGTACTCCACCAGGGCGGTACGACCGCCGTGGTCCTTGTTGTTGGAGAGCCCGGTGATCATCATGCGCCCCGGCAGTGCATAGGTGGTATGGGGCCCTACCACACCGCCGCTCTTCTCCACGAAATCGGTGATCACCTTGTGCAGCTTGGGTTTGGCCGGATCGCTATGGACATCGAAGATGAAGAGCTTGTTGGTATCGAGACCGCCGGCCCAGAGGTAGTGGCGGTCATCGGTAAAGCCGGAGTGGTGAGCCTCGTTGCGTCCACCCACCGAGAGGCTGTCGACCACCTTGCCATAGTTGGACGATTTTGGATTGACGTCGATGGTCACCAGCTTGTCCTGACCATCGCCCAGCCCCTCGATACCGAGGGTCCAGACATAGACGAAATCCTCCTGGCCTACGATCTTGGCCATGTAGGGTGACATGCAGGTCTCATCGGCCTGCAGGGGCAGGTGGGTTCCGTATAGGGTGGTGCAAAGGGCCAAGGCGGACGCCAGGGCAATGGATTTGGTGGGCTTTTTCTTTGTCAGCCTCATGGTTAAAAACCTCCTCTGGTATTGGTTTTTACTGCCGTTTATCGCTACCTCAGCCCTCCTCCTGCAGTAGGCCCGACACATCTTGCGCACCCTTCTGCGCAATCCAAATACACCTTAAACACGCTTGTTTGCCGATGAATCTTCGGCTCGAAATCCGTCTTGACTCTCCCTAGTCCCGCTGCGGTACAGCTGGTTGTGAGGTAAGCGGTATAAAAAAAGTAGAACGAATATTCATTCTTGTCAAATTCTTTACTATGCTGGTTATAATTGCCGACCGTGAGACGCCCAGCGCCAGGATTCAGCCTATGCCCAATTTGAAACAAGCCACCCCAGAGAATGACTCGGTCAACAAGCGCATCCTGGACACGGCCCTCGATCTCTTCGTCGAGCGCGGCTTCCACAATGTCTCGATCCACGACATTCAGAAACAGGCCAACGTCAGCATCGGTTCCATCTATAACCACTTCGGCGGCAAGGAGGGAGTCGCCAAGGCACTCTACTACCACCTGATCAGGGAGATGGAGGAACTGGTTGAGGATGTGATGGCCGAGGGGCTGGATTATCGGGAGAGCTGCAACCGCATCATCTACATGCTCTTCGAGTACACCGAGACCAAGCGCAACATCATCGCCTATGTGCTGCATGCCAAACACCAGGAGTTCCTCCCCGACGAACCCCCGATCTGCAGCTCCACCCCCTTCAAGACCATGCGCAATCTCGTGCAACAGGGCATGGATTCAGGAGAGATTCGCGAGGGCGACCCCTGGGTCATCGCCTCCTCCGTCTTCGGCGGTGCCATCCGTTTGATCCACCTGCGCCTGGACGGGGTGCTAAAGGAGCCCCTGCCCGGTCTCTATGACGAGCTTATCGATTGTATGTGGCAAGGGGTGATGCCTCTATCGGTGCCGGAGGTTGTGGCCTGAGGCACGCTCTTTTTTAGCCTCTCTGAGCGCTTGCTGTTCCTCGAGGCGCTGCAACAGATGGGCGGCGTGTCGCCGGTAGCGCAGTTCCGCCGCTTGGATATATCTCTTTGCCTGAGCGAAGTCGAGTCCATCGGGATGCGACTCCTCCTGGGCGCCCAGTCCATATCCCATCGGTGTATGATCCCCCTTCACATAGATCGCCTTGGTGGCGTCGATCCAGACTCCGTTATCCCGGTCGGTAACCCAGATTCGGGTTTGCGGATCCTTTGCCCAGGGCTTGTCAGCCAACCAGAGCACGGCGCAACCGATATCATCGAACCACGCCACTGCCGATTGTTTTGTCTGCGGTGGAAAGTAGCGCACCTGCGCCGCATGGTAGCGGTCGCTCAAGGCCATGTTGCAACGCTCGCAGTTATCCTTCTCCCACTGGCTGCTGAGAGGACCGCTATCGCTCTCCCCCAGGCAGCCGGTGAGCAGTGACAGGACAAGCAGCAGAGCTGGGGCAAGGGTATAGCCGGACCGCATTGATACAATTTACCTCATAAATTATCGTCAATGCCGATCGGCCTTACAGAGATCGACATTCGCGCCAAGCACTCACCGTCATACCGACACAGGCCAAACGCAGGGATGACAAAAAGATATTTAACCAGAGATCCCTTATGAGACCAATCCGGGATTTATAAGCTCCAATACCGCAATCTCCGGATAGCAATTGAATCTTATCGGATAGATCGCCCAGCCGATCCCTCTGCTGATAAAGAGTTGAGTTTTCCCTGTGGAGATGAGGCCACTGGTATAATCCTTGTTTTTAACCGGCAGTACAGGAGGGCCCATAAAAGGAACGATTACCTGTCCTCCATGAGTATGGCCACTGAGCACCATTGATAAGGGTGTGTCATATTGAGAATCAACAGAATCGGGGTTATGGGATAACAGCAATCTGCAATCATTCTCATGCGAACAGGAAAACGTCCTGTCTATCCCCAGTTCATCCTCCCAGTAATCACCGGCCCCGCCAATGAGAATCCTATCCGGTCCTTTATGAATGGCTTTGCATTTATGCCTTATATCCTGTCCGGATCTTTCAAGCCAATAGATGGATCTGTCCGTATCGGCCCAGTGGTCGTGATTGCCAAGCACCGAATAGACCCCATGCCTTGCCTCAAGCCTGGACAATAGGGGCCATACCCTATCGATCTCCTCTGTTGTGTCCCTTGCATGGACATAATCGCCGGTACAGACGATAACATCTGTTTTCAGTTGATTGGCTCTATTTACTATCCCCTCCACAAACGACTCCGACACCAAAAACCCCAGATGCACGTCTGTCAGATGGGCAATGGTAAAGCCGTGAAATGAAGGTGGCAGATCCCTGATTGGGACTTTGTAGCGATTGATCTGTACCAGGCTTCTTTCGATAAATACCGGGTAACTCCCAACCAACGTGAGTGCGCCGCCATATAATGCAAGCTTGAGGAAAGATCTTCTATTCAATTGATTATCTCGACAACATAATGCGCATAATGCGGGTCCATAATGCGGGTCAGAGAGCAATTACCTCTAATATTAGAAAAAATTGTTCTCTCTGTTTTAGACATTCGAGCACAACCAAGAGATCACTTCCTCAGCATTTTCGCTCGGTGGGAATACCGGATAAAACGTTTTGACTATGACCCCGTCCTGCACAATCAGGGTTATGCGTTTATATAGCTCCATGCCGGCCGCTTCAAAAGTTGGCAACTGTAAGTGGTCTTTTAGTGCAAGGCCGCTGTCACTTAGCAAGTCAAAGGGCAAGTGCAGGCGCTCTTTCGCTTCAAGCTGATAACTCGTAGTTTGGGTGCTTATTCCGAATAGCCATGCATTTAGAGACTTCAGCTCGGCGTGATGGTCTCTGAAGCTGCATGATTGAGGCGTACAGCCTCTCGCCCCTGGAATCTCGTCCCAACCGTCGGGCAACTGGGTATCAGGTCGCCCGGTCATCGGGTAGACATAGATAACAACAATCCCTTGGAGTTGATTGATAGCTACATCTTCGCCATTTGTGGCAGTGAGCCTGATTTCAGGAAGCCACATACCCTCAAGGTGTGCGCAAGCCCCATCATCCACAGGGACCGGCAGGTTATCTGGTAGCTCGCTTAAACTCATGGGTTCGGCTACTTCTTCTCCTTGAGCATCTCCGCCAGGTCCGCGAACGGATTGTAGGTGGTGGTGCTTACCTGTCTATTGCCGGCAGCGTCGCCATATTCGGCGTCGTTGTAGCGGGAGTGCTCGTTGTCGTGGCAGTAGATACAGAGCAACTCCCAGTTGCTGCCATCTGCCGGGTTGTTGTCGTGATTGTGATCCCGGTGATGCACGGTCAACTCCTGCAGGTTTTTCCGGGTGAACTCCCGGGCGCAGCGCCCACAGACCCAGGGGTACAGCTTCAGCGCCTGCTCGCGGTAGCCCTTTTCCCGCAGCTCCCGGTTGCGGTGCGCCTCTGCAACTACACGATCGAGTTTGTCTGAAGAGCTTTCCGGTGACATGGTGATAGTCCTTTAATGATTGTGTTCAGGAGTTATGATTTGGTTCATTTCCTATGTTAGCAATTTGAAAAATCAATCTCCTCAACTAATCAGCTTCAAACCCAACACTGTTATGTGTGCCATCACAAAACGGTTTGTTTTTAGAAGCACCACAACGGCACAGGGCCACTTTATCACCCTGCCATGCGGTACGGCCGCTGCCGGCTTTGATGGTTATGTTTCCCAACAACAGGAGCGGGCCGTCTTTTAATGGGGTGACTTTTAATTTTCCACCGCTCTCTTTCAATGGTTCGCCGGCTTCTCCTACCGCACCATAGTCTTTGAATTGTCCATCATGACTATTATCACAAAACGGTTTGTTTTTTGACAAACCACAGCGACACAATGCAGCCCGGAATTCAGTACCAGGCATATCATCGGGTGATTGCTCTATCACCAGGTCACCCTTCACAAAATAGGGTCCCTGATAGGTAACGGTCAGGGTGTTTTCTGATGGTGCGGCCTCGGTAATCTGACCGTCTTTGTTCCTGTAAACCAATGCCCCGCTTGGACATCGCTCCACTATTTCCTTTACTTCAGCAGGCGATGAAAGATCGGGTTGGCACCAGGGATCTCTTCCTGCTACAAAAAGTTCACCTTTGGCGTATCCGCATTCACCTATGTGAATACAGAGTCTTCCATCCCATTCAACATCGATTTGCTTACCCGGATAGAGAAAAACCTGTTTTTTACCCATCCTATCCTCCATCTGTTATTCAATAGAAGGCCAGATCCATTATCGGTACTTGGCGGATGTTATGAATTGGCCGAAGGATTCACACCAGACAATAACACTCGTATAGCCTTCCGGATCGATAC
>JBEVVR010000093.1:0-21518 GCA_040507035.1 Candidatus Thiodiazotropha sp. | reverse complement strand
CCGGCGCCTGGGGGCTGTCGCCCAAGGCCAATGAGTCCCAGAAGGGCTTCCTGCTGAATCACGTGATCTCGGAAGAGCTGCCCCCCTGCGAGGCGGGGGACCATATGTCCAACTCCGACCCGGTCACCGGCCAGGCGGCCTGGTTCGATGTGCGGGTGAAGGTCTATCCGGCAGGGCCGGAAGAGCCGAAGCAGACCTCGCCCCAGTTCGAGCCCATGAAGCGGCTGCCGGGGCAGGATCAGAAGCGCGGCAAGTGGCAGGCGTTTTTTGCCGGGGCCTTTCGGCGTAAGAGCAATATCGAGGATTAAGTAATTATGAATTTTGAGTGTTGAGTGTTGAGTTGAGGAGCGCGCATTGCGCGGGTGGTTTGGCCCCCTCTCCCCAACCCCTCTCCCGCGAGGGGAGAGGGGCTTTCGGAGGTACTCACCTTGCCAGATACTTTCCCACTCCCCTCGCGGGAGAGGGCCAGGGAGAGGGGGTAAAAAAACGTGAGCAAAGCGAACTCTAAAATTCAAAATTAACAATTAAAAATTCAAAATTGGTAGTAAAGAAATGACACAACTAGCCCTAGTAATCGACCTCAACGTCTGCGTCGGCTGCCACGCCTGCGTGACCAGCTGCAAGGAGTGGAACACCTCCGGCTGGGCCGGTCCCATGACCGATCTGCGTCCCTATGACGAAGATCCCACCGGCACCTTCTTCAACCGGGTGCAGACCTACGAGGCAGGGGAGTTTCCCAACACGGAGACCTACCACTTTCCCAAATCCTGCCTGCACTGCGAGGATCCCCCCTGCGTGCCGGTCTGTCCCACCGGGGCCTCCTATAAGCGGGAGGACAACGGTGTGGTGCTGGTGGACTACGACAAGTGTATCGGCTGCAAATACTGCTCCTGGGCCTGCCCTTATGGCGCCCGGGAGATCGACGAGAAGCAGCGGGTGATGAAGAAGTGCACCCTGTGCATCGATCGCATCAGCGACGAGAATCTGCCCGAGTCCCAGCGCAAACCCGCCTGTGTGCTGGCCTGTCCCACCAGTGCCCGTCTGTTTGGTGATATACACGATCCCAACTCGGTGGTCTCGGTGGCGATCCGGGAGGAGGGTGGTTATCCCTTGCAGCCGGAGTGGGGCACCAAACCGGCCAACCACTATCTGCCGCGGCGCAAGACCCGTATCCAGATTCATGAGGATGAGCTGGTTCGGGCTGATAATCCGCTGAAGAAAGAGCACCTGCCGACACCGGAAGCCGGCGAGACGCTGGACGATGTGGCCTGGTGATTACTTGTTGATTATGAATTTTGAATGGTGAATTTTGAATTGATGATCGCGCTTTGCGCGGGGTGATTTGGGCCCCCTCTCCCCAACCCCTCTCCCGCGAGGGGAGAGGGGCTTCGGAGGCAACCACCTCGCCTAGCACTTCCCCTCTCCCCTCGCGGGAGAGGGCTTTCGGAGGCACTGATCTCGCCTAGTATTTTCCCTCTCCCCTCGCGGGAGAGGGCCAGGGAGAGGGGGGAGAAAAAAGTGAGCAAAGTGAATACAAACCAATTCAAAACCGAACAGAAAGATCGGAGAAAACAATGCATCCCGCATTCTCGGTAATATTTTTAACCACCCTGATCGGCGCAGGCCAGGGCCTCTTCCTGGCCCTCTATACCGGCCAGCTCTACTCCCTGGCCCATCTGTTACCGGTACAGAGTGAGAGTTTCTATGCCCTCGGCAGTCTCACCGCCCTGGCCCTGCTGGTCGCCGGACTGGTTGCCTCTGTGTTCCATTTGGGCCGTCCCGAGCGCGCCTGGCGCGCCGCTACCCAGTGGCGTACTTCCTGGCTCTCCCGGGAGGTCATTGCGCTGCCTGCTGCGATGGGTCTGACCTTTCTCTACGGCCTGTTTCACTACCTGGAGTGGACCAAACCCCTGTTTGTGATCTCCGAGACACTGCCAGTGGATATCACCTTGATTATCGGTGCCCTGGGTACCCTGGCCACTTTCGTGCTGTTTCTCTGCACCGCGATGATCTATGCCAGTCTGCGCTTCATCAAGGCCTGGCACTCATCGCTTACAGTGGCGAACTTTCTCTTTCTCGGTATCGCCTCGGGCTTTATGCTGGCAGCCGCCTTCTCCGCCTATTTGGGCGCCGAGCTGGTCGCCTTCTACGGCACCTGGGCGGTGATAGCGACCCTGCTCGGCGCTTTCACCAGGGGCTTCTCCCTCTATCGCAACACCCGGTTCCGTTGCAAGGTGGACTTGCAATCCGCCATTGGTGTGCACCACAGCGATCTGCATCAGAAGGCCCAGGGCTTTATGGGTGGATCTTTTAATACGCGGGAGTTTTTCCACCATAAGTCGGAGGGCTTGCTGCTGATGGTGCGTTACAGTTTTCTGCTGATGGTGTTCGTACTGCCAGTGGTGCTGATTCTGTTTGCTTACGCCCTGGAGTCAACCAAGCTGCCCATCGCTGCTTTTATTATCCAGTATTTAGGTCTGCTGCTGGAGCGCTACCACTTCTTCACCGAGGCGAAGCATCCGCAGAATCTCTATTACCAGAGCATGGCATGAGTTCTGGCAGGCAGCGGAGATAGGTAGCACAATGTTCGCAGAACTGATTTGTTTTTCCCATAGGCATTTAGTCGGGAGTTCACAATGAAACATATAGTGATTACTCTGTTGTTATTCGTCTCCACTGCCACCCAGGCTGATGTGGCGATATTGATACATGGATATCTGGGGGACGCCTCCTCATGGGACAGAAGTGCTGTTTCTCAGACATTGGAGCAGCAGGGTTGGCGTCGAGCAGGGGTACTCACACCCCGCGGCCTGATTCCTCTCCAGGGTCAGGGGAAAGGCAACAGTTTCTACAGTGTTGAACTCCCCTCTATGGCGCCGGTGGGACTGCAGGCAGATCTGCTGGGCCGCATGATCGGTGCCGTGGAGCAGCGCCACGGAGATGAGTCGATTATCCTCATAGGCCACTCCGCCGGCGGTGTGGTGGCGCGCATGGCGCTGGTACAGGGCTGGGTAGATCAACCCAAGGCACTCATCACCATCGCCTCACCCCATCTCGGTACCCTGCGAGCGGTGGAGGCACTGGAGGAGACCGACGATCCCTTTCCCATCAGCGTGGTAAAGGAGTTTTTTGCCGGGGAGCTCTATGGCGTGGTACGCGATTCCTGGGAGGTGTTGCTCGATCTGGTGCCCGAGCGACCGGGCAATCTTCTGTTTTGGCTGAATCGTCAGCCCCATCCCTCAATTCAGTATATTTCGATTGTACGCACCGGGCCGGTCGGTGTAGGCGATGAATTGGTACCCGCCTTCAGTCAGGATATGAACAATATTCAAGCCCTCAAAGGGCAGTCTGAGTCGCGTCTCTATGCGGTCAGTCATGCCCTGCAACCCATGGATGGACGGGTTTTGGCAGAGTTGATGGCAGAACTCTGAGTATTGGCAGGTCGCCCGGGTATTGGGTATCGTCTCAGTTGATATCCAATACCCGGGTGATCAGGTTATGTCTGCGTCTGTCCTGTTTGCGTCGATCTTCATTTATCGAGATCGGTTGCTCTCTCATCCGTCGGTCCCGGTTCGGAAACCGGCGGTGGTAACGATGGGGTTTGAGAAACAGACCGTTTACGGTCCTTCCATCCAGATTCTCGATAATGGTGTCGGCCAGGACGTGTGACTCGACCTGGACGATAGCGTGGTATTCGGTGGACTCATTGTTTAGGTCCTTGATTCGAATGATTTTAGTGCGTTTCACCGCACTCTTTTTTATCACGGGTAACAGTGACCAACTGGGCCTTGTACCTCTCAAGGTGACCTTATTGATCTCCTTGATGGACACCCCGCGGGGGAGGTGTTTATAAAAGATCCACATGTTCGTTCCTCAAGTTGTCATGATGGTCGTTGCCATGACATAAGAGGGATCACTGATTTTCACAAATGACCTATCCATTTTCACCATATCCTTGAGTTGTGTGATCACCTCTTCTCCATTAGGGCTGGCAGTCGCTTCGCACCTGCTGCGACCTTACCAAGACCACCTTTGTTGATTATTTTACCTTACAGGCCTTTCAGTATAACTTTTTTAAGCTGTCGCTGTTCGATTCGATTGTCTCTATAAATAAAGTCATTGCGGGTGCAGTCTCAAATAGCATAACTGATTGTTTTTATGGTTTTTATGCATAAAATGTCCGCTTGGAATCCTATTGAACCCTGGACGATTATCAATATTCTTGTTTTTATTCAAGGGTTAATAAGTTGTTTGTCTAGGGTTACAAAGTAACTTTTTAGAAAAAAGAGATGCGATATTTCAAGCTATCATCACTGGTTTTGAGCCTCATACTGTTACCGATCCACAGCTCGGCGGAAGATAGCCTGGTGACCGCCAAACCGGCGTTGCAGCGTGAAATTCTCTCCGGTTTCACCCGCGCTCGCACACGGATTGTATTATCGGCCGAGAATGCAGGGCGCATAGCGTCGGTCAACGCTGATGTGGGAGACCTGATCAGAGAGGATGAACCCTTTGCCTGTCAGGATCAGACCTTCATCAATATGGAACTGCGTAGCAATCGGGCCGAGCGTGATGCCCTGACTGTGGACAAGGCCTACTTTCGCAAGGAGGTAGCACGCTACCGTCAATTACTGAAGCAAAACAGCTCATCTCAAAGCCAGCTCGACTCGGCACTGCGCAGTCTCGACAAAACAGATACCCAACTTGCCGCATTAACCGTTGCTGCTGAAATTCTTCAGGAGCGCAAAGCGCGGCTCTGCATAAAGGCACCTGCCGGCTGGAGCGTGGTGAAGCGTTATATCGAACCCGGTGAGTGGGTCAATACCGGAGAGCCGGTGGTTGATGTGGGTGACTATAACAGCCTGGTCGTTCCCTTTGCCCTCAGCATGGCCGAGTATCGGGCATTAAAGTCACTACAAGCTGAGCTCAAGCTATACCTGCCCGAACTGCAGAGCGAGGTCGATGCATCGATTTTGCGAATCTCACCCGCCTTCGATGAGGTCTCGCGCAAGATCAATATCGAGCTGGAGATCACGGTCGATCAATCCCTTGCACGGGGTGGGTTGAGGGTGGAGCTGGCGCTTGATATTCCGATGCGCAACGATGCCGTTTTGGTTCCCGAGCATGCACTTAGGCAACGCTACGAACAATATTGGTTACAGCGGGCCGATGGTGAAGAGATACGGGTTGTCTATCTAGGGCAGATCAAGGCTGATGATGGGACATGGATACGGGTAAGCGGTTCCGGGATCAAGCCGGGGGATCAGTTTCAACTCCACCAAGAGCAATGATCGATGCATGAGGTAGTCGCCTTTTCTCTCAAACAGCGGGTCTTCTATAACCTGATGTTTGTGGTGTTGATCGTGGTTGGCTTCTTTACCTTGTTTGCCTTGCCCGCGGAACGCTATCCCAACTTCGGTTTCGGCGAAGTGATCATCTCCACGGTCTATCCCGGGGCCTCGCCGGTGGAGGTGGAGACCCTGGTGACGCGAAAAATCGAGGATGCCCTGGAGAAGGTCGACGATGTTGAGTGGATCAACTCCACATCATTTAGCGGGCGCTCCAACATTCGTCTCAAGTTCGTTGACGACTCCGACTACGATGCCCTTTTCAACGAAGTCAGGTTCGAGGTGCTCAATATCATCAGTGAGCTGCCGCAAGGTGTGGATCCGCCGTCGCTGCTGAATGCCAAGGTTCAGGACTGGCTGCCGGTTATCGCCATCAATCTCGTCGGCGACCATGGCAACCGTGCCCTGGCACTGATGGGAGAGGAGATAAAAACCAGGCTGCTGAAGATTCCCCATGTGCAGCAGGTCGACTTCTCGGGTAAACAGACCCAGGAGTTTCATGTCTATCTCGATCCACAGAAGTTGCGTGAGTTCGGCATCGGCTTCGATCAAGTCGCCGCGGCGCTGAGCGCGGCCAATCTCACCATACCGGCGGGGAAATTTACCAATCAAAGCGGCGAGTATCTGGTAAAGCTGGACGAACGCTTCCATACCCTTGAGCAGGTGGATTCCACCGTGGTACGCAGGGATGCGGACGGTAGTCTGGTTCGTGTCATGGATCTGATTAGCCATACCGGATTGGGGTATAGAGACTCCATCGTACTCTCTTCCGTCAACGGCAAACCCGCCCTGGGACTCAAGGTGATCAAATCGGACCAGGGCAATGCCATGGAGATTCGGGATCAGGTCGTAGCCGTGATCGAGGAGTTCCGGCCCTTGCTCAAGGCGCAGGATGTTGATCTGGTATTGACCCAGGATTCAACCGTCTACATCAAGGATGGCTTGACAACCCTGGGGATGAACATGCTGGTGGGTATTGCTCTGGTATCACTGATCATCTGGTATTTCATGGGAGTGCGCAATGCCGGTTTGGTGACCATCGGCATCCCGTTCTCGTTCATGATTACCATGTTGATCATGTACCTGACCGGTAACAGCCTCAATGAGATCACCCTCTTCTCCTTCGTCCTGGTGACCGGAATCGTGGTGGATGATGCAATCGTCGTGACCGAGAATATCTATCGTCACGTCCAGGAAGGAAAGCCTCTGCGGGAGGCGATCATCAACGGCACGGCTGAGGTGGCGCTACCGGTGATATCGGCCACCATGACCACTGTGGCCGCGTTCCTGCCGATGTTGATCATGTCGGGTTCCACCGGTCAATTTTTTGCCTTGGTGCCGAAGGCGGTGAGCTTCGCCATCATCGCCTCCCTGGTCGAGTGCCTGCTGATTCTGCCGATCCACTATTTGGATTTCGGTCCTCGCCAACAGGGTGCTGTGGATCTGTTGCAACGGGACAATGCAATGATGCGGGTGGCGCGAAGGTTCACCGACTGGTTGTTGGCGCTGACCATGCGCTATCGCTTAAGCTCCTTAATGGTTGTCACGCTGCTGTTTGCCGTGGCGGTCGTGATTCTTGGGTTATCCGCGAGCGGCAAGGTTCCGCTGATACGCATCCAGTTTTTCCCCGATGATTACAAACTCTACTACGTCGACATCGTCGGGCCGAGCAATGTTGCGATTGAAGAGGTGGATGAGCGTGTCAAGCGGATCGCTGAGAGCGTGATGGAGGATGGGCCGGGAATGGCCAGTGCTGCGGCGGGTCTCGCCGGCCTCTATTTCAACGAAGACTACGAACCGATCTATGGCAACAACCATGGTTCGGTGATGGTGACCATGCCCAGTGCCAGGGATCAAACCTTCGATGATCCGCTGGCCCACCTGGAACGAATGCGCGAACGCTTGAAACCGATCTATGAAACGGATGGTTACAGACTACATATCCATCCGCAAAATGACGGTCCGCCGAGTGGCAAGGATATCAATGTGCGGGTGGTGGGGGCGAATGTGGAGGCTGTCTCCGCGTTGGCCCGGGAGCTGTTGACCTATATGCGGGAATCCTCCGAGATCGGTCCCCATCTGGTTGGATTGAATGACGACCGCGGGCTGGCCAAACGTGTATTTCGACTCCAGGTCGAGCAGGAGAGGGTGGCGGAGTATGGTTTGGATAACGCTCAGGTGGCACGGCTTGCGGCAAGTGTGCTAGATGGCCGCTATCTGGGCAAGTATCGGCATATCGATGAGGAGGTCGATCTGAAGCTTCGAATCGATCCGCAAGCACTACAGGATCCTGAGAACGCCCTCTATATCCCGGTGGTAGAGGATGCGCAGCACCCTATCTATCTCGCCGATCTGGTGAGCGTGCAGACCTATAACGAGTCGGGTGAGATCAAGCGCTATCAAGGGCAGAGGGCAATCAGCCTAAAGGCCGATATTCGGGAAGGGGCTCCCACCTCGACACCGGCAGTGGTGAACCGGGTGAAGAATCATTTTGAGACGATTCGTGATCGTTATCCAGGGGCCACGGTGATCTTCGGCGGGGAACACGAAGATACACAACGCTCCTTCGAATCATTGGCCTATGCCTTCATCATCGCGGTATTAGTGATGTATGTGATTCTGGCGACCCAGTTCCAATCCTACCTGCAACCGCTGATCATTCTTTCTGCCATTGTTTTTGCGTTGATAGGCGTGGTATTCGGCAAGCTGGTGACTCAGTCCCTGTTTACCGTGAACAGTTTCATTGCCGTGATCGGTGTGGCGGGTGTTGTGGTCAATGACGCCTTGGTATTGATCGACTTTATCAATAAACGCTATCGCAAGGGGCTCTCCCGACGCGAGGCAATTATCCAAGGGGTCAACATCAGACTGCGACCTATTCTATTGACCACGCTGACCACCTCGTTGGGTCTGTTGCCAATGGCTATAGGGTTTCCCAGCTATTCACTGATCTGGGGAACCATGGCGTCTACGTTTGTCACGGGTTTGGCCACAGCGACTGCCCTTACCCTGTTTATTATTCCGGTGTTATGGGATCTGGTACAGGGTCTGCAGGAGCGGATCAATCGTCGCCAGGGTGGTAGGAGAGGTGAGATGACGGGATAAAAAAACGCCCGCTATGAGCGGGCGTTTCTAAATGATGAAAGCAAGTGACTAACTCTTCTTGCGGCCTATGCGGCTTGCTCCCATGCCTAGTAGTCCGAGTCCGAGCAGTGCCAGAGTAGAGGGCTCGGGAACGCTGTGTTGATCTTCAGGTTCTTCAATTTCGATACCATCGTCATAGAGATAGCTGACATAAATACTACCGCTCCAGGCATTGTTTTTATTTCTCTGGTAACAGGTGTCGTAGTATCCGCAACGGGTCAGGTCAGCGATTAGTGTGCGCACGATCCTGAAGTCCAGGTCATTGGTGCCGATGAAATCGCTCAACTCGAAACCGCTCAAGTCGAAGTCGGAATTAAAGATCCCCGAACTGCTTGTGCGATCGTAGCAGCTACCTGCGCCTCTGCAGTTTGTCTGCACAACTTCTCGATTTCGCTCGACTTCTCCTTTCGGATCGGTCAGGCGAATCTTCTGTTTGGAGATCGATACCCCCTTACCGGATGCAGTCCATTTACGTGACCTTTCATCATAGGAGTGAACGATCCCGGTCAAAGACCAGTTGGTGGTGAACCCGATGCTGACATCCAGTAACTCACCCAGGGTTGCATCAAAACGGTCAAGGCTGACCCTCTGTTTTTCTACGACCTCGGTACGATAGTTATTATTAGCGCTGTCGACACCATCGTTCCAGTCATAGATGATATCGTTGGAGGCAAAGCTGAATTTCGCCACGTCACCGACAGACATGATACTTGCATTTGCGACTGCACTGCAGGCAAACAGGGCGGCAAATGCAGCTTTGGTAATAAATTTAGTGTTCATTCCAAGTCCTCTAGACTACTATTTCGCACAACTTTGCTAATATGAATGCAGCATGTGTGCCAGGTTTTATATTATCCTTTAAAAACAGATAGATATGTTTTTTCGTCTTGGTCTGACAAAAGAGAGCTGTAAAATGATCCGACAAATAAGAACTAAAATATTATTTTTATTATTCAATAGGTTAACATGAAATCTTAACTATCTTAGTCGTTTTGATTCTAATTCTCTAACAACCCTGTAAGCTAGCTGTAAGACTTTTGAGAAACCATGAAACTCATCGCCATCGAAACCGCTTCCGAGACCTGTTCCGCCGCACTCTTTAATGACGGAGAGATTATTCTGCGATATCAGATGAAACCCCGTGGACACAGCGAGCTGATACTTACAATGATGGATGAGGTCATGGCCGAGGGATCGTTGAGTCTCTCAGACCTGGATGCTGTTGCCTATGGGCGCGGTCCCGGATCATTCACCGGGGTTCGCATCGCGGCGGGTGTGATTCAAGGTGTTGCTTTTGCCGCGGACTTGCCGGTGGTGCCCGTATCCACGCTGGCCGCGTTGGCGCAGCGTGCCTATAGGGAGAAGGGCGAGCCCAGGTTGCTGACCGCGTTCGATGCCAGGATGGGGGAGCTCTACTGGGCCGGTTATCAGCTTGGTAGTAATGAGTTGGTGACGTCAGTAATAGCAGAACAGGTCGCAAGCGCCGAGCAGGTGGAGATTCCCATCGACGATGAATGGTATGGTGTCGGTTCGGGTTGGGCTGTCTATGCCGAGCAACTGGAACATCGATTGAATGGCGCCTTGCTGGGTTACAAGTCCGATCTCTATTGCAGCGCCAGGGATATCGCGCTGCTGGCTGCCGACCGTTTTCTTCATGGTGAGGCAGTTGCCCCGGAGCATGCGCTTCCGGTCTATCTCCGTAATCAGGTCGCCGAGAAGATGTAACGACCCGGTGGGCGTTGCCGCTCAGAAGCTGATGCCGATACTGCCATAGCCTCGTCCGCCGGAACTGGCGCCAAAACCGAAATGGATGCGGGGTTTGCGTTTGGGCCCGGTCGCTGGCCAGAGCGTGAGATCATCACAGTTCAGGATCGGCAAAGGATAACTGCTTTTGGCCACCATGCCCTCGCGGACCTCGGAGAATCTGCCCGTTGCCGTAACCTTGCGGCCCACCGCATACTCCTCCAGTTCCAGATAACCGGGCAGGCGGGCGATGAAGCGGCCGATAGAAGTCTTATCTGTCTGGGGACGCCCGACCTCATCCAGGGGGTAGGCGAGGATCTGAACTTCCGTTGCTTGCCGCAGGTTATGGCTCTCAACAATGAGTCCCCCCCACTGTAACAGTGTCTCCGAGCCAGCCGACTGCGAACTGGCTGCTTGTTCTGGTGTGATGGTGCGGTCGGCAGCGGGAACAACCGGTTGGCTGCTGCATGCCTGAAGCAGTGACAGCGCAACGATTATGAGAGACCAGCGACTCACCTGAATCACCAGTAGTAGTAAGGGTATCTACGCCAGTAGGGGAAATAGTACGGATCGTAGAACGGATCGTAATAGTAGGGGTAGGGGTGGTGGTATACCTTCTCCTCCGGCCACAGGTAGTAGGCCTCTACTTCGACCACCGGATAGGGGTAGGGATAGTCACCTACCGGTTTTTTCACCACCTCCAGCAAGCTGCCGGTCACGGTGAGCTGCCTGCTTTTCGGGTACTCCTCGGCTTCCAGGTAGCCCTCTATGCGGGCAATGAAGCGGCCAATGCTGCGCCCCTCCTGTTTGGGCTTGCCCTCATCGTTGAGTTGCCGGGAGAGAATTTCGATATGGGTCTCCTCTGCCAGGTTTTCCACCGAGATGATATCCCCGCCCCAGCGCACTTTTGAGTTGGTGAACTGTTGTTGGCGCTGTTGTACCTCGTCCACCCTGATATCGCCGCCAGCCGGGGGCGTGCCGATGACTTTAGGCACTTTTGAGGCGCAACCCGCGAGCAGCAGAAGCATGAGTATGGAGAGGGATATCAGTTTGATGCATCTGGCCATGGTATGGATCATCACTTATTTAACGTGATACATGTGATGTCAGATTTGACTCTGTGCCTGCAATTAAATTCCGTTT
Source organism: Candidatus Thiodiazotropha sp. (assembly GCA_040507035.1). Lineage (GTDB taxonomy): Bacteria > Pseudomonadota > Gammaproteobacteria > Chromatiales > Chromatiaceae > Thiodiazotropha. The sequence continues at coordinate 10,140 of JBEVVR010000093.1, read as the reverse complement.
ACGCCCATCCGTGGGCTTGAGTATGCGCTTGGCGACTGCGCCTATTCAACAATGCGCTCTTTTTCCGCCTCTTCCTGGTAATAGTAGTCATAATTCTGGTGCACATGGTTAGTGAAGGACCAGGCTTCGTTATAGGAGAGGCCGCTGTTTTTGGGGATGATGACCTTGACGTAGAGATTGTTCTCCTTCTGCTGCAGGCGCTTCAGCTCTTGTTCGAGCTTGTTCCGTGAAATTGAGGAGAATCCTTTGTCTTTCGGCCCTTTATAGTCGATGCGGAAGTACTTACCGGATTTGGTATAGCGTACCTCCACCACTGTTTTACCCTTGGCTGTTCGGGCTGGCCGCAACAGCTTGTTGTACTGAATCTTCAACTTTGAATAGTCCTGTTTCAGGTCGACAAGCTGTTCATCCGCTTCCTCGCTTCGGGTCAGGGCCGCCAGCAGCTCACGGTCTTTTTCGTTCAGGGTGATGCGAAGCTGCTCCAGATCCTGCTGCGTGTCCGCCTGCCGGGTATTGGCTTGCTCCAGATCGGCCTGCAGGTTTTCTATACTTCGGTTGGACTCGGCGATCATCTCTTGCAGGCGGCTGGTCTCCTGGTTCAGGCGTGTTACCTGGGAGGTGAGGTTGTCGCGCTCTTGTGTCAGCAGCTTGCGGTTACTTTCGAGGGTGTCCCGTTCCCGGCTGAGATTGGTGATCTGAAAGCGCTGACTGGAGATCGCCGCTTCCTGCTCCTCGGAGCGTTCGGTCATGCGCATCAGTTGCATGCGCAGCATGGTTATTTCGTGCTCGCGGGCAATCAGTCGTTCTTCTAAGGTCTCGTTCTCTTCATCGGTTGTCCTGACCAGCTCCAGGGCCTCCTGTTCCGACTCTATCGACATCCTGAGCTGGGAGAGCAACTCCATGTTCCTTATCAGCAGGATCACCATCGCCAGGAGGAAAATCATGACAATCACGGTCATGATGTCGGTGAAGGATGGCCAGAAGCTGTCATCGCCCTGATGGCCTTGCTGGTTGAGACGAAGATCGATGAAATTGTTATCCATCGGGGTCAATCATCCTCATGCAGACGGAAGCCACGTTTCAATACATGATTGATCTCCGAGATGTCGCTGTGCAGTGCCGTACTCTTGTCTTCATGGCCTTCCAGTACCTCGAGCATTCGTTTTTCCACGGATTCGAAGGTCTGCTGAGACTTCTCCATCTGATTCACCAGCTCCTGCAGGGAGCGCACCAGACCGGTGAATTCATAGAGCGCGCTGTCGGTTTGTATCTGAAATCTCGGAATCAGTTCGTTCACTGTTACCTGCTCCACGCCACTGAGCAGATTGGTCTGAACATCGCCCAGCTTGAGGTTGAAGTAGCCGAAAAAGATAAAGCAGACGATGGCGGTAATGGTGGTCGAGAGCGCGGTGGACATGCCGTGAACCACCATCCCCATGCCCCCCACATTGATCGAGGTGGCGAGTTGATCGGAAGCACCGATCAAGGCGATGGAGAGCGAGACGATGGTGCCGAAAACACCGGTCAATATGAGAATGTTATTGATGAATTTTGGCAGGCTGTTACGGGTGCTCTCGCTGGCGACCAGGGTTGAGGCCAGTGATCCATGGTTGATCGGACAATTCGCCTTGTGCAGGCCAAGCATGGTTCGATAACGATTGGCGATGATCGCTTTCTTATTGATCTTATTCAGTGGATCCTCCTCGCCTTCACGAAGATTGCGCAGAAACCGGATCAAGGCGCTCTCTTCCCTCATGTAGTGGAGGAAGATGGTGATCATGCGCAGGATGCCGATGGAAAACAGCCCGATGATGGTGCCGTTAATGACCAAGCCGGTACTGGTGAGTTGATTGCGGAAATAGACATCATTGATGAAGTCATACTTCCAGACAATGAGTGCCGCGCTCGCAACAGATAGAAGTATCATCCGTATCAGGATGTTACGACTGAAGTTTCGACGTAACTGTATGCTTCCCAACGCTCTACTCCCGGGGATAAGGACTTTCGTTTATTCAGGTATAAAATGCGGTGAGGTCGGGGACGGATTGCAGAGTCGTTATTCAGTTGGCGAAAAGCTTGGAAACGCCCGCTTCCACTTTAATTGTGATTTAGTTCTTATTCCGCTATTAGAATCAAGTACTTGCAATAATTAGCCACTTCGAGCTCACTTTTTTCGCTGCCACAGTGTAACCCAGCCAAGTGGACCTCGCCATACAACCTGTTAATTTTTGCTACATCGGTGCGCTGCACAAATGGCTTCACTCGAGAGAGATCGGCTTATCGCAATTCATTACCATGTCGTCACAATTGGTTGTGAGCTGTGGAGGTTGTTGCTGAATCCATGTGGTATTGACATCTGGTGGGGGGAAGAAGAGGATCAATTCTTGCGCGGACTGAGGGTCGAGTTGATGATGGGTCATCGAGTTTGAAATGAGTTTAGAGCGGTCACTGTTTAAGGCAGCGAGGCGCTGTCTGCTCTCTGCAACCCTGGATGAAAAGCTGCAACTCACAGACGCCACTGCTGATGCCTGGGTGGGCGGCGAACTTGTTGTTAAGGAGTGGGAGGCCTGCGATGAGATAATCGATGCGGGATCCCCACAACGGCCGCAACTGGTCCATCCGAGCCGATTGCCGAGACGTGGCCTGGGGAGCGAAAGCGGTCGTATGGCAATGATTCACGCCATTGCCCATATCGAATTCAATGCCATTAATCTTGCCTGGGATGCGGTGATGCGCTTTCCCGATATGCCAACCGCCTACTATAACGATTGGGTTCAAGTGGCGCGGGAAGAGGTCTACCATTTTAGTCTGCTCAGAGAGCGGCTCAGCGCCGGTGGAGCGGAGTATGGTGATTATCCCGCTCACAACGGTCTTTGGGAGATGGCGCAGAGAACGGCCCATGACCCCCTGGTCAGAATGGCCCTGGTGCCGCGTATGCTCGAGGCCCGGGGCTTGGATGTGACGCCTGGCATCATTGGCCGCTTCCAAGCCATTGGTGATGATGAGACGGTGCAGGTGTTGCAGATTATTCTGCGTGAAGAGGTGGGGCATGTTCAGTTCGGTAGCCGTTGGTTTCACTACCTCTGTCAAAAAAGGGGAGTGGATCCCGAGCAGACCTATTTCGATCTCCTGGAGAACTTTCTCAATGGCGAGATCCGCTGTCCCCTGCACCATGAGGCAAGACGTCAGGCGGGGTTCAGTAATCGGGAGTTGAACCGTCTGGAGGCGCTATGTACCGGGGATTGATCAAGGCTTGCTCAATCTGCTTGGCGATGCCAGCCCTGCTCTTGCCCGCGCTAGGCTTGGCAGTGGATCAAACCCAGGCCGGTTTCCTGCTCTATGGTGTGCGTGAGGCGAGTGGTGAAGAGAGCGTCAATCGGCTGCTGTTTGCTCCCGGTATGTTGCGCATCGAGCAACAGAATCTCGAGGCTGGCTACATCCTCTTTAACCGCGAGGCGAGAGCCATCTACAGCGTGACACCTGAGGAGAGGACGATTCTGGTCATTCAGCCAGAACCAGGCAGGGTCAAGATCCCTGATGAGATAGATTTCAAGTTAGAGAGGATTGAGGATATCGACTCACCTGAAATCGGGGGTAGCAAACCCCAACACTGGCGCCTGACAGTGAATGGTAAGCTGTGCCGTGATGCGATCCTGGCGCCGGATTTGATGGGGGATCAGCGGGCGCTCTACCGGGACTATATGCTGTTGCTTGCCAAGCAACACTATCTAGGTCTGAATGCAATCCCGCCCGAGTATCGTGATCCCTGCGATGACCTGGTGCATGTTTTCGCACCGGCCCTGTTTATAGAGAAAGGACTCCCGGTACGTGTCTGGGATCAGCAGGGTTATCAACAGAGTCTGCTCGACTTCTCAGTTGAGAAACGCTTCAGCGCCGAACACTTCCAATTACCCAAGGATTATCAACGCCTACCCATGTTGCATTTGCGCTGAATTTCGATAGCTGAAGAACTAGTGTTAACAGGCCCTAGGCGAAGCGTTCTCTGCTGATCCCTTCAGGGGTAACGCAAAGTAGCTCGCTGTGATCCTGATGCCACTCCGCGAGTACATGGCGGCTTAATGTTTTGGCATTGAGTGATACTTTATGGTCTGCGGGGCGATGGGTATGGCCATGGATCAATCGTTGTGCAGCGTAATCGATGAGATAGGATTCCACGGTCTTCTGATTGACATCCATAATCGATTCCGGTTTCAGCGATTTTGCCTCGCCGCTCTGTTCTCGATAGTGCTGCGCCAGTGCCAAACGTTGCACTATCGATTGGGAGAGAAATCCTCTTACGCTTTCAGGGTCACGAATTTCCTGGCGAAACTGTTGGTACGCCTCATCGTCGCTGCAGAGAAGATCACCGTGCATCAGCAGTGTCGGCGTCCCATAGAGGTCCACCAGGGTTGGGTCGGGCAGAAGTGTCGCGCCGGTCTCGTGGCAGAAGTCGGCGCCGATGAGAAAATCCCTGTTGCCATGCATCAACCATAACTGGGTGCCGCTGTGGCTGAGTTGCTGTAAGGCGAGTTTGATCTCGGGTATCGGGGGTTGCTCATAGTCATCCCCGATCCAGGCATCGAACAGATCCCCGAGAATGTAGAGGTGGTCAGCTTGCGGGGCACGCTCGCTGAGGAAACGAAGAAACAACCGCACCCTCTCCGTCTGTTCGACGGAGAGGTGCAGATCGGAGATAAACAGCGACTGGGTCACTCAGTGACTTCGGCCTTCTCGATGACGATGTCATCCTCCGGTACGTCCTGGTGACCGGCGCGGTTGGTGGTGGCGACACCTTTGATCTGATTGACCACATCCATGCCGCTGATGACCTTGCCGAATACGCAGTAGCCCCAGCCGTCCTGACCCGGGTGATCAAGGAACTTGTTATTGGCCACATTGATGAAGAACTGTGCGGTGGCCGAGTGTGGGTCCATGGTGCGCGCCATGGCGATGCTGCCAACCTCATTCGAGAGTCCGTTTTTCGCCTCGTTTTCAATTGCATCACCGGTCTCTTTCTGGATCATGCCGGGGAGAAAGCCACCCCCCTGAATCATGAAATTGTCGATGACACGATGGAAGATGGTGCCGTCGAAGAAGCCATTCTCCACATACTGTTTGAAGTTTTCGCAGGTTTTCGGCGCGTTGGCCTCGTCCAGTTCAATGACGATAGGCCCGAGATTTGTAGTTAAAGTGATCATGGAAGTCCTGTCTGTAGTAGTTTCGGTGGATTAGGTTCTACTCGAGAATGGTGACCTTCTCGATGACGATAGACGATTTGGGCACATCGCGCATTCGGTTGGCAACGCCTGTGGGTTGTTTGGCAATGCTGTCCACTACCTCCATGCCTGCGGTGACTTCACCAAACACGGCGTAACCCCATCCGTCTTGGCCGGGATAGTCGAGAAAAGTGTTGTCTTTGTGGTTGATGAAGAACTGAGACGTGGCTGAATGGGGGGCGGAGGTTCGTGCCATGGCGATGGTGCCGCGTCTGTTTTTAAGACCGTTTTTCGCCTCATTCTCGACCGGTTCACGGGTCTCTTTTTTCGTCATGGATTCGGTGAAACCGCCGCCCTGGATCATGAAGCCTTTGATCACACGGTGAAAAATCGTTCCGTCATAGAAGCCGTCTTTTGCGTACTGGGTGAAGTTCGCCACCGATTTTGGTGCCTTCTGCTTATCCAACGACAATCTGATCTCACCCATGGATGTCTTCATCAGCACCTCAACCTTGTCGGCCCAGGCGTTGCTGGAGAGAAAGCTAACAAAGAGCAGGCATAGAAGTAGGCTGGATCTTGATCTGTTCATGGCATCCTCGGGTTAATCGCTATCCGGTCGGTGCATCATAACGGTTCGTTAGCGGCATAAAAAGGGGGGGATGACGTTGTTGTGGCAGGTCCCGGCAAGGCGGCGATATGCAGTTAAAAAAACCATGCACTGAGGCATGGTTTTTTCGAGGGAGGGACTACCAGATCAGTTGTTTTCAGCGCCCTGGGCGATCCAGGATTCCACCTTTGCAATCTCCATCTCACTCAGTGCCTCCTTACCATGGGGCATGCGAATCGAGGGATCGACCTTGCCGGAAATCAGGCGGTAAAAGGAGCTGGAAAGCGGATCGCCGGCCACTATCACCGGTCCAAACTTGGTTCCTTTCATGAGGCTGTCATAACTCTCGGTGATGAAGCCGCTGGCCTCTGCGCCGGCACCCCCAGGGAGGTGACACTCGGTACAGTATTTGTCGACCAGTGGTTTGATCTCTGACTTGAAGCTGACCGGAGCAGGGCCGGCGCTGCAGCCAGCCAACAGGGCTGCAGTGAGAGTTGATGGGATGAACAGGGACATGCGTCTAGACATTAATTAAGCTCCTTAATGCGTCAATTTATAGGATCCACTGGTTAAGGACCACAGTGTTCCACTTGGTATATCCAACCTGTAGACAATTTACTATTACTCTACCATCAACAGGCGGGAGATTTCGACTGTAAGCTCTGTTTTGTCAGCAAGGGTGCTGCGCTAAACACACCGATTACTGCAGACCCATCACCCATGTGATAACGCCTTTTATATCATCCAGGCTTGCTTGGCTGGGGGGCATGGCGGCTGCACCCCAAATCAGCGGCTCACCAGGCGTGCTGCCTGCCTTTACCTTGGCTGCCAGCCGGTCTACCGCGCCCGCCTCAGTTGCATACTTCGCGGCCACATCCTTGAATGCGGGTCCAACCAACTTGGCATCGGTCTTATGGCATCCCATACATCCTGAGCGCATGGCCAGGGTCTGATCGGCAGTTGCGGCCTGGCCGAAGAGGCTAGCTAGAGTCAATACAGCAATGGCGATTTTACGCATCTAAGTACTCCATAAAATATCGTTTTGGCCGCACCAGGCATAGCTACCCGGCCAATGGCCGTTGAACCACATACACTTTGTCGGGAGGGGGGACGGATTCTTTAGTGGTTCATCTGCAGGGGGCGGTGAATAGCCTCCCAGGAAGCGTCGCCAACAGGCTGTTTTATAGGCTCATGATGATATTTACTCAAGAGATTCGGGGAGTTGCCGAAATAGAGGTAAGTATCGGCAAGAGAACATTAATAAGCAGGTTTGACCATGAGTAAATACATCTCGGTTCAGTGGAAAATACTAACTCCGATGGCCCTGATCTTTATCCTCATCATGTCAGTTGTAACTGTCTATTCCGCGCATCAGCAAAAAGAGCGGTTGTTAAGACTGACTGAACATCAGATTTTTGATGTTTTACATGGTTATCTCGATAGCATGAACGCAATGATGTTTACAGGGACCATGGGCAACAGGGAGATGTTGAAGCAGAAAATCGAGAAACGTGATGGTGTGGTCGAAGTACGGATGCTCCGCGGTGAGGCGGTTAACAAGACCTTCGGTCCCGGATTTGATCATGAAAAGCCCTTGGATGAGCTTGACAAACGGGCATTGAATGGTGAGCAGATTGTCAAAGTGGAGAAGATAAGAGGTGAGCGTGTGGTCACCATTATTGAACCCTTCGCGGCGGTCTCCGACCGCAACGGCACCAACTGTCTGACCTGCCATGCGCTACCGGAAGGGACAATTCTGGGCGCGGGCAGACTGACCTTCAATCTGGGAGAGCGGGACAAGGCGATCGACCATGAGCTGCTGATTAGCGCAGCGATCAATTTCCTGGTTTTGCTGGCCGGTCTTTTTGTCATAAACATGATCATGCGCAAGGTGGTGATCAAGCCGTTGTATGGTCTACGCAGTACCATGGAACAGATCGGTGCCGATTCCGATCTGCGCCCACGGGTAGAGCTCGGTGCCAATGACGAGTTCCATCAGGTCGGTACCGCCGTCAATACCATGCTGGATAAGTTTCAGCCGACGATCACCGATCTGGCTCAAACCATGGATGGATTGGCGAACTCGGCCGAGCAACTCGCCCAAGTCACCAAGACCACCCGTGATGGGGTGGATCAGCAGGATAAAGAGACCAGCCAACTCACCGTGGCCATTGGTGAACTCACCCAGGCAGCAGAGGAGGTGGCGAGGAATGCGGCGGGTGCCGAACAGGCAGCGGTCGAGGCCCAGTCCAACGCCAATGGTGGCAGTGAGGTGGTGGCGCAGGTCTCCGACTCCATCAAGCGCCTGGCCAAGCGTGTGGACGATGCCGCAGTGGTAGTGCGTCAGTTGGCGGACGGTACCCAGAGTATCGGACAGGTCTCCGAGTCGATCACCGCGATAGCCGAACAGACCAACCTGTTGGCCCTGAATGCGGCAATCGAAGCGGCGCGGGCCGGCGAACAGGGCCGCGGTTTTGCCGTGGTGGCCGATGAAGTGCGCAACCTGGCGCAACGTACCCAGGAGGCGACCCATGAGATTCAGGATATTATCGAGCAGTTGGTCTCCGCGTCCAAACAGGCGGTGACAGTGATGGATGGCAGCAAGAAGGAGGCTGACCAGAGTGTTACCGACTCAGACCGCGCCGGTGACGCCTTGGCCCAGATCGCCAGTGCAGTGGAGTCGATTAGCGAAATGAACTCGGTGATCGCCACCGCGGCCTCAGAGCAGACCTCCGTGGCCAACGAGATCAACAAAAACATCATCGCCATCAATGAGGTGTCTCACCAGACAGCCGAGGGTACCTGCCGCACACTCAATGAGAGTGAAGAGGTGGCACGTATATCCTCGCAGCTGGATAAGATGGTCAATCAGTTTAAGGTTTGATGGGTAGAATCGGGACCGCCCGGCGAAAGCCGGGTTAGGTCTCCCGATTCAGATTTCCGCGCAGCAGTTGGCGCCGAGAAATCAGTTTCTCTTCGGCGCTCTGCATGGCCTCTCTGCCATGTTCGGCAAGGGCAAAACCGTCGACACCGGCATCGATCTCTTCCTCCCCCCGCAATATCCTTCCGAGCAGCTCTTCGTCGTGGGGGTCTTGGTCAGGCTCTTCGACTTCAACCATCAGGGTCTGCATGAAGCTTCTGGCTGCCGCCAGGGCATGCTCCTGATTGGCGAACTCATGCATCGGCGAGTAGAGGGAGTGGGTCTGGCAGCGGCCGATACCCTCGATCTCGTTGACCATGAACTTGTATTGGTTGGCGGGAAAACGGTGTGGTTGCTTATCACCCAGTTTCATCTCGCTCCAATCCTCGTTTTCCGCGGGGAAGAGGATCAGGTTCATCATCCAGGGAGTGATGATGGTGCCGACAATACGCCCCTCGAACTCCTGAAAGCCCACGGTCTCTACTTTCAGCATGGGATTGAGCAGGGGAATGCCCTGCATCTGCTGCTGCTCGATGTCGAGGAAAACAGCTTCGATCTGTTGGGTTAGTGCTTTCAGGTCGGTCATATCAGCTCTCGTTGTGGGTCGTTTTGGGCTCCCTGCCCTGTGTAATAAAATCGTCCATTCCTGTGTAGGGTGCGGCTTGCCGCACCCTACATTTCAAATTGGCTCAGGCCTGCTTCATATCCGGGAAGTAGTGATCCACATCGATCTCCTCTTCACCGCTCATGATGGCGCTGAGCCCATCCAGGGCCTGGTCGATCTGGCGGGCGTCCTGTTCAGTGATCACCTCCCGGGCAGAGCCGAGAAAGGTCAACAGCCAGGTCCCCTCGGGTTGGGGCCCGGTCAGCATCATATTGATCTGCTCCTCGCCGTTACGGGTGCGGCAGCGGGCGACAAAATCACCAGCCTCGATCACCTGGGCAGGGATGCCTACGCACATTGTTGTTTCCTCGTTTATGAATGAGTCCGCAAATGAACGCGAATTAACGCAAATAAGATTTTTGCCTTGATGCAGTTAGGGTCAGTTGATCGATCGTCAAACACAGACATTCGGTTCGTACCAGATGTAGGTGCGGCTTGCCGCATCCTAGATTTAAAAAACATTTGCGTTAATTCGCGTTCATTTGCGGACTAATCAATCTGATTAACCAGTGCCTCGATGTTCAGATCTTTCGGTGCACCCCAGGGACACCTCCTTCGGCACCCTGGGTTTGTAATATTTGCGTTCATTAGCGTTCATTTGCGGACTGAAAATTCTAGCTAACCAGACCCGCCGCGGCCTCCAATTCGGCCTCCCGTTTCCAGTGGCCGCTGTTGCGCTCACTTCTGGGTTCGAGTTCGTAGCCCAGCGCCGCCAGCTCTTCCACCAGCATCT
>JBEVVR010000130.1:0-22292 GCA_040507035.1 Candidatus Thiodiazotropha sp. | reverse complement strand
TCAAGATAGGCGGGTCTGGCATTGCGGTAGTCGATGTAGTAAGCGTGCTCCCAGACATCGACGGTGAGCAGTGCCTTCTTGCCGGAGGTCATTGGCGTCCCTGCATTGGAGGTGTTGAAGATCTCCAGGCTGCCGTCGTCATTCTGTACCAACCAGGTCCAGCCGGAGCCGAAGTTGGTTGCGCCAGAGCCGGCGAACTGTTTCTTAAACTCGTCGAAAGAGCCAAAGGTCGAGTTGATGGCATCCGCCAGGGCGCCGCCGGGTGCATTGTCATCGCTCGGGCTGCGCAGACAGTTCCAATAGAAGGTGTGATTCCAGATCTGTGCCGCATTGTTGAATACACCGCCGGAAGATTTCATGATGGTATCTTCCAGGGAGGCGTTCTCAAACTCGGTACCGGGTATCAGATTGTTGAGGTTGGTGACATAGGTGTTGTGATGCTTTCCGTGATGAAACTCCAGGGTCTCTTTCGATATAACAGGTTCCAGTGCATCGATGGCATAGGGCAGAGCGGGTAGTTCGTGGGCCATGGAATGGTACTCCTTCGTTTGATATGAATTCTTGTTCTGATCCTCGTTGTAGCGGGATCCGGGCTATAACCTAGTAGAATGGTCAGCTATTCTAGCGATGCTGTTGCCGGGATGCAACAAGGGGTGTTGTGGGGGAAATAGTACCACTCTTGTGGGGATTTTGTAGTTGGGATTGGGTTGAAACTTGGCTTTTATTATTGCGCTAAGATGTTTGAAATATAATGCGGTTTGATTACTTAAAGTCGGCTGCCACAATCCGGTGCCTGACGGGTATCTTTGTTCGACGCCCCGACAGCACTTCCCTGTGCTGACGGGGCTTGCGCGGCATCCCTGCCGCTGCTGCGAAAGATACCCGTCAGGCGCCTGCCTCAGGTTAGTGTTTCCGCTTGGGTTGAATTTCAAGTTTCTTCGTTGGAGCATGTAATTTACATGAAACATATCATTTACTTTTGTGTGATCAGCCCAGATCTCAGTGAGCTTGCAGAAGGGATATGAACGCGATCGAGCTCAGTATCTTCGCCTCGCGCCTGGAGGCGGTCTGTGATGAGATGGGAGCGGTGTTGCGTAACGCCGCCTTCTCCCCCAACATTCGCGACCGGCTCGATTTCTCCTGTGCGGTGTTCGATGCCGAGGGAGAGCTCTGTGCCCAGGCCGCCCATATCCCGGTCCATCTTGGCAGCATGGCCTATGCGATGGCGGAGATTGTCGCCAAGGTCGAGTGGCACGAGGGAGATATGGTGGTGTTGAACGATCCCTTCATGGGAGGGACTCATCTGCCCGATGTAACCCTGATCGCACCGCTGTTTCATACAGGAGACGTGATCGCATTCTTGGTCAATCGTGCCCACCATGCCGATATCGGCGCGACCTCTCCGGGTTCAATGCCGGTCTCCCATACCCTTGATCAGGAGGGACGAGTCATACCGCCGGGCAAGCTGGTCAGGGGGGGGAGCGTCGATGCCGACTTTCTCGCATCGATCATTGGTGATAACCGTAACCCCGCCGAATCGGAGGGAGACTTTGCCGCCCAGATAAGTGCCAACCGCAGCGGTCTCAAACGTCTCTCCCAGTTGATCGAAGAGTGGGGCGGGGACTCCTTCCTGGCCGGTTTGAAGGCACTCAACGCCTATGCCGAACGTCTGGCGAGGGAGGCGTTGAAGCGGATACCCCCGGGTGAGTATGGTTTCACTGAGCTGATGGATGACGACGGACAGGGTAACTGCGACATCCCCATTCGGGTCAAACTGGTTGTGCAGCCCGAGCGTATTCTGGTCGACTTCAGCGGCACGGCTGATCAGGTCCCCGGCAATATCAATGCCCCCTTGTCGGTGGCCGCTGCCGCTGTGTTCTATGTCTTCCGTTGTCTGATGCCACCCCAGACACCGGCCTGCGCCGGCAGTTTCAGATCCATTGAGCTCCATGTTCCCCCCGGTTGTCTGTTGAATGCCAGACGCCCCGCGGCCGTTGCCGCGGGTAATGTTGAGACCAGCACCCGGGTGGTGGATGCGGTGTTGGGGGCCCTTGCCCAGGTGTTGCCTGATGAGATTCCCGCCGCCAGCCACGGCAGTATGAATAACCTGGCGATGGGGAGTGTTGGCGGAGAGCAGCCTTGGGACTACTACGAAACCGTCGGTGGCGGTATGGGAGCGGGGAAACATGGCGGTGGGTTGCATGGGGTGCAGACCCATATGACCAACACCCTGAACACCCCCATAGAGGTCATTGAGACGCGTTTTCCGGTTCGCGTGGTGAACTACAGCCTGCGTCGCGGATCGGGTGGCAAGGGGATCAGGCCTGGAGGCGATGGCCTGGTCAGGCGCTTTGAGTTTCTCGCGCCGACCCAGGTCACGCTGTTGACTGAGAGGCGGACGCATCGACCCTGGGGATGCACCGATGGTGAACCCGGTATGGCAGGGATAAACCGCCTTAACGGAGAAACTCTTCCTGCCAAGGTCACACTGGAAGTCGAGGTGGGAGATGAGATTGCCATCGATACCCCAGGTGGGGGAGGCTGGGGTGATGCATCAAGCACAGAGGCATAAATAGAAGATTGATAACTTACATGATGCAATATCCTTAACCTGTCCGGGATTAATCATCATTGCTTCTCAGCTACTATCTGTAATGTGGGGCCAACGTGAGGGGGTGTAATGGCCGGTTGCGATTGTGGTAGCGAGCTGAAGTTTGATGGAGTCTCAGCGGGCTACAAGCGGATACTCTGGTTGGTCATCGCCATCAATGCCCTGATGTTTCTCTTCGAAACAGGTGCCAGCGTGGTTTCGAACTCCATGGCCTTGCGTGCCGATGCCCTCGATTTCCTCGGTGATTCCCTGACCTATGGTATTACCCTCCTGGCCATAGGCCGCTCGCTGCACTGGCGGGCATCCGCGGCAATTTTCAAGGGGGTCACCCTGATCTGCATGGGGCTATGGGTATTGGGCTCCACCCTCTACCGGGTGTTCGTGCTCGGACTCCCCAATGAGGTAATCATGGGTTCGGTGGCGCTGCTAGCTTTTACGGCCAATATGGTCAGTGTCCTACTGCTGCTCAAATACCGGGATGGCGATGCCAATGTACGTTCGGTATGGCTCTGCAGTCGTAACGATGCGATAGGGAATATTGCGGTTATGGTTGCTGCCGGTGCCGTCTTCATGACCCAAAGCCATTGGCCGGACCTGCTGGTTGCCACGCTGATGTCGTTACTCTTTCTGCATTCCGCGAGGCTCATTATTCACCAGGCACGTGATGAGTTAAATCACCACCATGAAACCGTAAATGATGGGGCTTGCTGCTCTGTCGGTGAAAGGGATTGAGCCTCGGGTGAGTAGATCAACCCAGGTAATTATTTAAAAGATCCCGGCGCGAGACCTCTTCCTGCCAGGGGCATTCGCGCTGCATGCGTTTCATGTTCTCATCCCGGGTCTTGATCTTGCCGTTCCAAGCCTCAAATGCCTCTTGCGGCGAGCCGTAGTTTTGCATCTTCATCAGGATCGGCTGTAACAGATAGTGGCCGAGTCTGGCATGGAAATTGAGGTGGGATTGCATATAGTTACCGCTCCAGCCAAGACGTAGAGAGGGGCCCAGTGCCTGGTAATCCGTACCGTAACGCTCTTCGCCACTCCACCCTTCAGGTATCAGGATATGGGGATTGTTTTCTGGGAACAACAGGCGCGACAACATCCAAGGGGTCAGGATCAGCACCACCCGCCAGCCACTGGTTCGTCTGTAGGCGTGAAGGTGAAATCCCAACTCACTGTTGCTCAGTGGATCATCGGAGAAGTGTTCATTGTAGATCTCCTGATGAACCTCGATCAGGGCCCGCTTGAACAACTCATCGTCGTTCAGCTCTGCCGGGAGGAGTTGCCAGGTTGTTTCATGCATAGGCAAGCGTGCTCCCGGTGAGTCCGATAGCGTTTAACGATTCCCACCGCTGGCGGTCGATCAAACATCTAGGTCCTGGGCTCAAATGAGTGCGGCTAGTGAGCCCTGGGTTGCTCCAACCCATGAATAAATCTCCTTCATGAAATTCGATGCGATTTGGTGACAGGCTAAGCGATAGTCGATTTGTTCGCCTTATGCCCACATCAGAAACAGCGAGGGTAGAAATATCCGGTGAGAAGGGGTTTTCTGTCTACAGATTTATATTGCGACGTTGATTTAGGTCAAGGAATTTAAGTCAATAGAAGTCGATTGATAATTTCCCCACCAGGACAGCCACAGGCCCGCGACAGCCTGATTTGGCGGGGAGAGTGAGCTGTAGTCTCCGACAATTCGGTGTTTTTTAGCGTGGCCCCGACTTCTGAGGGGGGGCCTAGCCGCTATGCCGAAGCCTGTTTGTGTTGCGTGGTGATCATACCCAATGCCTCATGACTCTTAACGACCATTTCATCGATCATGGGCGATAGGGTCTCCGGCGTCAGGCCTGTAATCTTCCAGGCAAAGGGTGTGATGGCCCACAGCATCTCTTCCACGCTGAGGCCGACCATCTCCCCATTGGCAATGGCTTTGGCGATATGTACCAGGGATGTTTCCAGTTGGTAGTCGCCCGCCTGTTGTGGATTGTTATGGTATCCGGCCACCGAGGCGAAGCTCTCAGGTAGTTCCCAGGCGCGCATCAGCTCGGCGCCCACATCCAAGTGGGTGAAACCGAGGATATCGGCTTCTGTTTCCGCCAGAATCCAGTTGTCTCCTCCCGTTATATAGAGGATATCCGTGGCTTTTTCCGGCAAGGTGAGATAGATAACCAGCCTGCCCACATCGTGCAACAGTCCCATCACGAAGAGCCTTTCGCTGTGCAGAATGTTGCAGTGACCGGCCAGCGATTGCGCCATAACACCGGTGGTAACCGAGTGTTGCCAATATTCGGTCATGTCCACCAACTGCTTTGGTATCCCGGTAAAGGTGCGCAATGCGGTGGCCGCCATGACCAGATTGCGTAATTCGTCGGCGCCGATAATCGTCACCGCCCTGGAGAGCGTTTCAACCTTGGTTGGCAGACCGTAGAAAGAGCTGTTGACCAGTCTCAAAAGACGGGCTGAGATGTCTGTATCCTGAATGATGATGTCGGCGACTTGGGATGACGAGTAGTTCCCGCTTGCCATCAATCGGTTCACTTTGATGCAGATATCGGGCAGGGAGACCAACTGGTCTAGGTCTTTGACGAGCGATTTGGGATCCATTGTGCGTACACCTCGGATTATTGGTTTTTGGTATCATAGCCCACTAACTAATGGTTCCTAATTAAGCCTATAGTATTTATGGTTATTTGCTGATTATCATAGGTCTTGCCAGAAAATGTGAACTGGTTGACATTATAGTCGACCTTAGAGCAGCAGGCTTATTCGTTATTCATGCCGGCTGGTTTCAAATCAACTCAAGCTAGGCCGCCGTCATCAGGGATGTTTCTTAAAAGCTTTAAAAAGGCATCACCATATCGCTCAAGCTTACGATCACCCACACCTGATATCATCGCAAGCTGCTGCTTGTCCTGGGGTCTTGTCTCTGCCATCTCGATCAAGGTTGCATCGTGAAACACCACATATGCGGGTACACCCTGTGCTTGCGCAAGTTCGAGGCGAAGCGTTCTCAGAGCCTGCCATAGGGATTGATTGTCATCGCTGATCTCCCCTGTGCGTATCTGCCTTGGCTGCTTCTTTGGCTTCAGTTTTCGCGTTTTTCGCAGCATGAGCTGAGTCTCACCCCGCAGCACCGGACGGCTTGCCTGGGTTAGTTGTAGGCCGCCGTAGCCCTCCAGATCGACGCTCAACAAGCCGCGTGCGATGAGCTGGCGATAGACACTGCGCCATTCAGCGGCGCTGAGATCGCCACCTATGCCATAGGTACTGGCCCGATGGTGGCCGAATCGATTGATACGGTCGTTCTCTCTTCCGAGCAGGACATCGACCAGATAGTTGACGCCGAAGCGCTGGCCGGTGCGATGGACACAGGAGAGGGCCATTTGTGCCGCGATGGTGGCATCCCAGGTTTGTGGAGGCTGGAGGCAGACATCGCAGTTGCCGCAGGGCTGTTCTAGATGATCGTCGAAATAGGCAAGCAGAGCCTGGCGCCGGCAGCTGGTTATCTCGCAAAAAGCGAGCATCGCATCGAGTTTGTGGCGTTCAATCCGCTTGTGGTTTTCATCGGCCTCGGAAGCGGTCTGCATTTGCCGTAGGGTGATCACATCTTGCAGACCATAGACCATCCAGGCATCGGCGGCCTCTCCATCACGTCCGGCGCGTCCTGTCTCCTGGTAATAGGCTTCAATGCTTTTGGGTAGATTGAGATGGGCGACAAAACGGACATCGGGCTTGTCTATGCCCATGCCGAAGGCGATAGTGGCGACGATCACAATACCTTCATCACGGCGAAAACGGTTTTGGTGATCTTGCCGGGTCTGATTGTCCATGCCGGCGTGATAGGGGAGAGCGTCGATATCCTTGCCGCGCAGCCAGTTGGCGATCTCTTCCACCCGTTTGCGCGAAAGGCAGTAGACGATACCCGATTCACCCGGGTGCTCGTCGCGTATGAATCGCAACAGGCGCTCCCTGGCGTTGCCGTCATTTTCGTTGATCTGGTAGCGGATATTGGGTCTGTCGAAGCTGGCGATGAACTCGGCGGCCCGCTGCAGTGAGAGGCGTTCTATGATCTCTCTGCGCGTGGGTGCATCCGCTGTGGCGGTTAGCGCTATCCTCGGTGTTTGCGGAAAACGCTCATGCAACAGTGAAAGCTGAATATACTCGGGACGGAAGTCGTGTCCCCATTGGGAGACGCAGTGGGCCTCGTCAATGGCGAACAGCGCGATTTGTGAGTTTTGAATCAGATCGAGGGTTCGCGGTGCCAGCAGGCGCTCAGGCGCGACATAGAGGAGATCGAGTTTACCTTCAATGAGTTGCCCTTCAACCAGAGCGGCCTGCTCAGGGCTCAATGAGGAGTTGAGGTAGGCGGCGCGGACACCGGATTGAAGCAGGCTGTTGACCTGGTCCTGCATCAACGCGATCAGCGGTGAGATGACAATACCGGTACCCTCTCTGACGATGGCCGGAATCTGATAACAGAGGGATTTCCCGCCGCCGGTGGGCATCAGTACCAGGGCGTCTCCGCCACCGATCAGATGGTTGATGATCCGCTCTTGGGAGCCGCGGAAGTCGGTAAAGCCGAAGGTATGCTGCAGCACTTCGCGTGCGTACACCATATCGGGTGTTAATCGCAGGGTATTAGTCATCCATGACATTATCCAGTCCTTTGGGTGTTATGTCAGTTGTTAGTATGCCCAGTATATTGGGTTTTTCGGCTATGTAAATCTCGTTGATATCGGCATGACAGAAAAAAGGGCATGGTGTAGTCTCAAACAGAGGAACGGTATCTGGATTCATTATTATGTGCGGACTCTGTGGTGAGCTTCGGTTTGATGGCGCGCCGGCCGACCTGGCCGCCATCGAACGCATGAATGATAGGTTGCGTCGGCGGGGTCCCGATCATGGGGGCAGTTACAGTGATGGCGCATTGGGGTTCGGTCATCGGCGCCTATCCATCATCGATCTCTCGGAACATGCGCATCAGCCGATGTTGGATCAGAAGCTGAACTTGGCCCTGGTATTCAACGGCACCATCTATAACTACAAGGATCTCAGGGCAACCCTCAAAGGCCTCGGCTACCAGTTCTTCTCCAGCGGTGATACCGAGGTGATACTCAAGGCATACCATGCCTGGGGGGAAGCGTGTGTTGATCACCTACATGGCATGTTTGCCTTTGCGATCTGGGATTGCCATCGGCGGCGTCTGTTTCTGGCCAGAGACAGATTCGGTATCAAGCCTCTTTACTATACCCAGGACAGTCTACGCCTGCGCTTCGCCTCCAATACCCAGGCGCTGCTGGCGGCCGGTGGTGTCGATACCGCAATCGATCCGGTTGCCTTGCATCACCAGTTTACCTTGCACGGTGTGGTACCGGCCCCGCTGACAATCTTTCGCGGTATTCGAAAATTGGCCCCGGGGCACTGCATGGTGATCGAGTCGAATGGTAGCCAGCGCATTCGCTCATATTGGGATTATCCCGCCACCCGTCCGGCGATGCCGTTGTCGGAAGGGGAGTGGCTGGATGCGATCCACGATAGCCTGCGCGAAGCGGTGCGCAAGCGCAATGAGATCGCTGACGTCGCGGTCGGTGTGCTGCTTTCAGGGGGGCTCGACTCAAGCCTGCTGGTGGCATTGCTGGCGGAGGCGGGTGTCAGTGACCTGAGGACCTTCTCGGTGGGTTTCGAGGACCAGCCGGAGGAGAAAGGCAATGAATTCGAGTACTCCGATCCTGTGGCTGAGATGTACGACACTCAGCATCAAAAGTTCCTGGTGCCCAACAGTGAGGTGCTCAATCGCTTGCCGGAGGCGGTGGAGAATATGGCAGAGCCGATGTTTGGCCAGGATGCGGTGGCCTTCTATCTGCTCGGTGAACAGGTTTCGCGACAGATCAAGGTGGTGCAGTCGGGGCAGGGGGCGGACGAGGTGTTTGGCGGCTACTTCTGGTATCCGCGGATCATGCAGGAGCAAGAGGGCGAAGCCGTGGATCGCTTCGCCAGGCACTATTTCGACCGCGATCACGATGAGTATCTGCGCATGGTCAACGCAGAGTACCAGGGCACCGATTACACTCGGGAGTTGATTGCCGAACGCCTCGCGCAATCGGAGTCGGATAGTCTGATCGATGCCGTGCTGCATATGGATCAGACCATGCTGATCGTCGATGATCCGGTGAAAAGGGTGGACAACATGACCATGGCCTGGGGTCTGGAGGCGAGGGTGCCCTTTCTCGACCATTATCTGGTTGAGCTGGCCGCCCGCTGTCCACCAGAGCTGAAACTGCGTGAAGGGGGAAAATACCCGCTGAAGGCGATGGCCAGGGGTATTCTGCCCGATCTGGTGATCGATCGACCCAAGGGCTATTTCCCGATGCCGGCACTGAAATATGTCCGTGGCGATTTCCTCGAATTCATGCGCGATATTCTCGATACCCGGGCCGCTAGGGAGAGAGGTATCTTTCAACAGCCCTACATCGATATGTTGATGTCTGCACCCGAGATGCACCATACTCGAATCCGCGGCAGCAAGCTGTGGCATATCGCGCTGTTTGAGTTTTGGTTGCAACGTAATCTTCAGCCAGTAGGGAGTGGGGCATGAAGCAAGCCATCTTGATCCTAGTGCTTTTCATGGCCGGTTGTTCAAAGCCGGTCGATGTTGAATTCTTCAGTTATCAGGGGTGCCGCAGGGAGATGACCGAGGTGTATATCGATCAGGGGACGGATCCGGTGGCTGCAAATATGCAGGCCAAGGCCTACTGCGAGGAGCAGATGCAAAAGTAGCAAAAGCCGTAAATTTTGGAGTATTCAGAGCTCACAGGGAAATTTGCCCGATCTGCAAATCTCCAAGGCCACCTCCACCGCATGTGGACAAAACTGTCTCCCGCTCTCCGATTCGATCATCTTCATTGCGTCTTGTTTATTGATCTCTTTGCGGTAACTTCGAGTGGTGGTCAGGGCGTCAAATGTGTCGACCACGGCAATAATTCGGGAAGTGATCGGTATCTCCTCACCTTTGAGGCCATCTGGATAACCCTTTCCGTTCCATTGCTCGTGATGATGCAGAACACAGTTGGCGACTTCGTCGAGGAGTGGATGGCCGAGGGTGCGAAGCATATTTGCACCGATACTGGAGTGGGCCTTGATCCCTTCGTACTCCTCATGGGTGAGATTGCCGGGTTTGAGCAGGATATGGTCGGGGATACCTATCTTTCCGATGTCGTGGAAACTGGCGGCCAGCAGGAGCACCTCCATCTCACGCTTGCCCAGGTTCAGATGGGTGCCGATCACCTCAGAGAATGAGACCACCCGGTTGCAGTGCTCCAGGGTATAGCTGTCCCTTGCGCTGAGCGCATAGTGAAGAATCGATTCCACTTTAAACCCGATGTGGTCCTCGAGCAGTGAAACTCTTTTCTTGAAATCAGTGTAATCTTCCGCTTCTATCACGATTTTCTGCCAGAGTCGCGTGAACCATGTTATCGACATGCAGCGATAAAACTTCAGATTTTATGCCAATCCAGCTGTAATCCAGTCATTTAATTCTCTTATTAACGGTATGTAAAATAGGGTTATTCGCTTGTCGACGAAAGTCGTCGTGCTTGTTGTCATTGTCATCGAGGATGCTGCTGATCAACAGGGAGAAAAGGCCTGGTGGCATGCGCAGGGTTACCCCTGCCTGATTCGACAACTTTTCCGCTCAGGCCGGGTCCAAAAGGAAGCTTTGATAACTACGGGTTTTTTATCCCTGCACAAATGGATAGAATTCCCTCATTACAATCGTGTTTGAAAGATCTGGTCAGCCCCCCATATAGACACGATAACCCTATTTTGAGGTATGCATGATGGATGTCTTGGAAAGAATCAAAGAACAGGTGGAGAATAACCCGGTCGTCATCTACATGAAGGGGACGCCGCAATTTCCCATGTGTGGCTTCTCTTCACGCGCAGCCGCTGCGTTACAGGATTGCGGGGTGCCGTTCGCCTATGTCAATGTACTCGCGGATCCGGAGATCTTCGAGAACCTGCCCCGCTACGCCGACTGGCCGACCTTTCCACAGATCTACATCGACGGTGAGTTGATTGGTGGTTGTGACATCACCCTGGAGATGCACCAGAACGGTGAGTTGAAGCAGATGATGGAGGAGGCGGCAGCCAAGGTCGCACCGACGGGAGACGATCAAGCTGTATGACCAAGTGGGATACCCGCTTCCTCGGGCTGGCGGCCTATATTTCAGCCTGGAGCAAGGATCCCTCCTCCCAGGTCGGTGCCGTCATCACCGACGGCAATCGTATTGTGTCGCTGGGCTATAACGGGTTTGCCGCGGGTGTGGAAGATAAGCAGGAGCGCTTGGACGATCGTGACTGCAAGCTCAACCTGACCATCCATGCCGAAGAGAATGCGATGATCTTCGCCAAGCGTGGCCTTACCGACTGCACTGTTTATGTAACCCATCCGCCCTGTCCCCGCTGCGCCTCAAAGCTGATTCAGGAGGAGGTGGCGCGGATAGTCTACATAACACCCAGTGAAGATTTCCTCTCCCGCTGGGCCGATGATATCAAGCTCTCCAGCGAAATGTACCGCGAAGCCGGGGTTGAGGTAACCAGTTATGCCTTGCAAGAGATCAACCATGACAATGCGCAGATCACCATTGCCCCGGGCGGTTACTTCAAAAAGGTGATGAACCTGTTTCTGCAATGTGATGATTGATCACTCGAAGGTCTGTTAGCTATCCAGTAGATCAGTCAAGGCACGAAAAAGATCGGTTTCGGTCAACATGCCAGCCACATGTCTGTCATCGCCGATGACCGGGAGACAGCCAATCCGATTGTCATTCATCTGTCGTGCAGCCGAGGCAAGGGGGGTGCTCGCTGAGGTGGTGTAGACTGGGGTGTGCATGACTTCTGCGATCTCCACCGGCGCTTCCTTGAAGTAACGTGCCGCCAGTTGCAGGTCCCGTCTTGTGATGATGCCGACAACCTGGTTCTGCCTGTCGACAACCGGCAGGTGGTGCATGTTTTTCTCTTCCATGATCTCAAAGGCAAGGTCATAGTTGTCGTCTTGCTGCACGGTCACGGGTGAGGGGCTCATATAGTCGCTTACCAGCATCGAATTCTCCTCATCGAATTAGTTATTATGCCCTTCCATATGGCAGAAGGTGTGAATCCTAATTGAAATGTAGACGATAAACGCCCGGCTTTAAAATGAGCTCGAATGGATTCCAGCCCGGGTGGTCCCTCGCCGGCCCTGGTGACAGGTGAATCCCGTTTGGGTTGGGCTGGCGCCTAGCAAGAAACAGTTAGCCATAAAAACTGATTTCAAAATCCTGAAAAAAGCGTAAATTTGTTCCATACTAACGACTTAGGCTCAAACAATAATAGTCAGATTTAAGGGGAAAGTAGATGCCCAAGAAGCGTAAATCGAGCAAGTCTATCGAGGACAAGATCCAGCAAAGTTTGAAGAAAAAATTTGCAAAGAGCGAAAGCCACAAGGCCCTCAAGGCCAGGGTGGCGGCAGTGGAAAAGGAGTTGAAAAAGCTGCGCAAGATGCTTGACGAGGGAAAAAGAAAGGCTTCTCCGGCAACAAAAAGGCGAACCGTAAACAAGCCCGCGGTGAAAAAAACCAGGGCGCCTCGAAAATCAGCAGCAACAGCGGACAATCTTCAGATGATCAAAGGCATCGGCACAGTGATCGAAAAGAAGCTGCATGATTCAGGTGTCAACAGTTATGCCCAGATCGCTGCCTGGGGGAGCAAGGAGATAGAGGAGTTTTCCCAAAGACTCAACTTCAAAGGCAGAATCGAGCGCGAGGGTTGGGTGGAGCAGGCCAAGGAGTTGATGGCCGGATAAGCGAATGCAAAGAGCAAGGAGTGATAGATGGCTGAATTGATCCACTACCCCCATATGATCGCGGCCGAGATCGAGGCAGTGGATCGGTTGCAAGTGACCGCGCCCTTCGACCAGGGTCCGATAGCGAGTGTCGATACGGTTGATCAACATGGTGTGGATCAGGCATTGTCGGTGGCGCGGCAACTGTTCGATAACCGTGACGCCTGGTTACCCCTCTCGGATCGGATTGCGATCCTCAAGCGCAGCGCTGAGCTGATGAGTGAGAGGGCCGAGCAGTTGGCGGTTGAAGCAGCCAGGGAGGGCGGCAAGCCCCTCATCGACTCTCGCATTGAAGTCGCCCGCGCCATTGACGGCATCGCGATCTGCATTGAGACGCTGCGCACCGAAGCCGGTGAGGAGATTCCGATGGGGGTCAATCCCGCTTCCCAGGGGCGACTGGCGTTCACCCATCGGGAACCGATCGGGGTGGTGGTGGCGGTCAGTGCCTTCAACCATCCGTTGAACCTCATTGTGCACCAAGTCGCGCCTGCTGTTGCCACAGGTTGTCCGGTTATCGTCAAGCCTGCCGAGGATACGCCACTCTCCTGTATGCGCTTCATCGAGATACTCAGAGAGGCGGGGTTGCCGGCGGGTTGGGCTCAGGCCCTGCTGACCCGGGATCTCGAGGTGGCGGGTTCACTGGTGACCGACCCACGGGTCGATTTTTTCAGCTTTATCGGTAGTGCGAGAGTCGGTTGGCAGTTGCGTTCCCGTCTCGCGCCGGGAACCCGATGCGCCCTCGAGCATGGCGGCGCGGCACCTGTGATCGTCGAGGCCGATGCCGCTCTGCAGGATGCCCTGCCATTGCTGGCAAAGGGTGCCTTCTACCATGCGGGTCAGGTCTGTGTCTCTGTGCAGCGGGTATTCGCCGACCAGTCCATTGCACGCAAGGTGGCCCAGGAGCTGGGCGCCGAAGGGAAGCGGATGCGGGTGGGAGACCCGACCCTGGAGGAGACCGCAATTGGACCACTGATCCGTCCCCGCGAAGTGGAGCGGATCCATGCCTGGGTCAGCGAAGCCCTGAAGCAGGGGGGCGAACTGATCTCGGGTGGGGAAGCCTTATCCGCCACCTGCTATGCACCCACCGTGCTCTACAATCCACCGGCGGATGCCAAGGTGAGTACCCAGGAGGTCTTTGGTCCCGTGGTTTGCGTCTACCCCTACGAGGATATGGACCACGCTATCGGCCAGGCCAATGGACTCCCGTTCGCCTTTCAGGCGGCGGTCTTCAGCAATAATCTGCAGCGTATCCTCCGCTGCTACAAGCGTCTGCATGCCTCGGCGGTGATGGTCAACGATTTCACCGCCTTTCGTGTCGACTGGATGCCCTTTGCCGGTTTGCGCCAGTCGGGCATGGGTGTCGGCGGCATACCCCACACCATGCGCGACATGCAGATCGAAAAGATGGTGGTGATCCGCTCCGATGAGCTATAGCCTTAATTGAGTCTGCAAATGAACGCAAATAAACGCAAATGCCTTCCCTAACTAGCAGGGTGGTCCGTGGCAATCCACATCATGCAGGACCTTTGATTGGGTAAAATATGTAGGGTGCGGCAAGCCACACCCTAGATGTTGAAATAAAAAATCGCGTATATTCGTGTTCATTTCGGGTCAATATCTTCAACCCGGCACAGCAGCCCACCTTGGCTGAGTCTGACTCTGACCCTGTCACCTCTGTTCGCCTCACTGCTGGCGCGAATGATGTGCTTATCCTCTTCACGGCTTACGATGGCATAACCCCTGTTCAGGGTATTCAGCGGGCTGAGGGTGTGAAGGTCCCTCGCCAGCTGGCTCAGCCTGCTCTGTTGCTCCTTGAGACGGCCCTCCATCGCCTGTTGCAGCCTCTCAGTGTTGAGTCGGTAGCGATGATACTGCCGCTCAATGCGCTGTTGTGGGGAGAGCAGGGAGAGGCGGGAATGGAGTTTTTCAAGTCGATGTTTCAGGGTCACGAGCTGGAGTTGTTGAGCCTGTCTCAGGCGCTGACTCAGCTCGTCGAAGCGTTGGCTGCGTTGTTGCAGGCGTTGCCTCGGGTGTTGCCTGAAAAGACGCCCTCGAAGCACTGTAAGCCGCTCCCGCAGCTGCTGCATATGTCGTTGCTGACCCAGGCCGAGTCGTTGCCCCAGTTGCTTAAGCTGCCGCAACCAGGCGGATTGATCGGGTGATACCAGTTCAGCGGCGGCGGATGGGGTGGCTGCGCGCTGATCAGCGACAAAATCGGCGATGGTGAAGTCGATCTCGTGGCCGATGCCGGTTACCACCGGTATTCTGGAGGCATGGATCTCGCGGGCAAGCCCCTCGTCGTTGAATGCCTGCAGATCCTCCAGGGATCCACCGCCGCGACTCAGGATTAACAGATCACACTCGTTGCGCCGGTTGGCCAGGCGCAGCATCGCCGTGATCTGCTCGGCGGCCCCTTCGCCCTGTACCTGGACCGGATAGATAATCACCGGCAGCCCGGGAAAGCGCCTTTTCAGGACCGTCAGCAAATCCCGAATCGCGGCGCCGCTGGGAGAGGTGATGATGCCGAGCTGCTGCGGTATCGCGGGAAGGGTCTGTTTATGCTGGGTATCGAATAGCCCTTCCGCCGCGAGCTTCTGCTTGAGCTGTTCGAAGGCGAGGCGTAGCGCCCCTTCACCAGCCGGCTCCATGTGTTCGGCGATCAGTTGGAATTCACCCCGTGCCTCATAGAGGCTGACCCGGGCGCGAATCAGCACCTGCTGGCCATTCTCTGGTCGAAAACGCAGTCTCTGGCGTTTCATGCGAAACATGGCACAGCGAACCTGGGCGATCTCATCCTTGAGGCTGAAATAGATATGCCCAGAGGCAGGCTGCGCCAGATTTGAGATCTCGCCACTGATCCAGATCAGGGGGAAACTGCCCTCGAGTACCGCGCGGGTTTCACGCACCAGGCGGGAAACCGTATAGATCTCTTTCTGTTGAGTGTCGTTGGTTGTCGTCTTCAAGCTGTCTGTTTCTTCAGGATGGATTCAAAGTCTTCCGCTGGTAACGGGGGGTTGAAGTAGTAACCTTGAAATATCTCACAGCCGTTGTCACGTAGAAATTGCAGTTGGGGATCAGTTTCCACCCCCGTGGCCACGGCATCGATCTCCATCTGGCGGGCCATGGTGATAATGGTCTTCACCAGCTTGGCATCCTTGGGGTCGCTGGTGATATCCCTGACAAAGCTGCGGTCAATCTTCAATTCATCCAGCGGGAGCTGTCGCAAATAGGCGATTGATGCATAGCCGATACCGAAGCTGTCGATAGAGATCCTTACCCCAAGTTCCTTCAATGCAGTAATCTTCCGCTTTGCATCCTCGAGGTTTTCCGAGAGGGTGTTTTCGTGGATCTCCAGGGTCAAGTGATGAGGATCAAATGCGCTCTCTCGCAAGCTGCGATCAACCTTCTCGACAAAACCAGCCTGACGGAATTGCACGGTGTTGATGTTGACAGAAACACACTTGAGATTGTAGACATTGCCCATCCATGGTTTGCTCAGTTTCAATGCCTGCCCCAACGACCACTCACCGAGTTGCAGTATCTGGCCTGACTCCTCGGCTATTGTGATGATGGTCTTCGGTTTGATGATCCCTTGATAAGGATGCTCCCAGTGGATCAGTGCCTCGGCACCCACCGGATTATCCTCACTGTCGACAATAGGTTGAAAATAGAGTTGCAGCTGGTCCTCCTCAATCGCCAGTTGCAAGTCTTGCTGTAGGCTGAGGTGTTCCTCGGCGGCCTGCTGCATTCCGGGGAGAAAGAAGCGGATGGCGTCGCGTCCGGCCTCTTTGGCGCGGTACATGGCGGTATCGGCAAACTTGAGAATGTCCTCCGCGCTTTCGTCGGTCATGGGGAATACCACGATTCCTATGCTAAGCGTTACATGTAACTCGTTGCCGTGGATCGTATAGGGTTGGGAGATGGTTTGCAGGATCTTGCGCGCCGCCTGCTGGGCATGTTGCGCGGCTTGCTGGGGATCACCGCTCAATTCCGAAAACAACACCACAAACTCGTCGCCACCGAGTCGGGATGCGGTGTCTTCGTCACGGATCTGTTGTGTCAGTCTGTGGGCCACTTCCTGCAGCAGTAGATCACCTATATTGTGACCCAGGGAATCATTGATGGTTTTGAAGTGGTCAAGGTCCATGAACATCACCGCGCCCCGATGGTCGTGTCGCAGACAGCGGGCTCTGGCCTGACTGAGGCGATCGATCAACATGCGCCTGTTGGGCAGTTCGGTGAGGGCATCGAATGTGGCCTGATGTTCCAGTTTGTCCATCGCGCGCATGCGCTCGATCTCGGCGCTGATACGGGCGGCGATAATATTCATTACCGACACCCACTCGGGCTCCATGAACAGGGGTTTGCTGGAGGTGACCCAGACGATACCGATCACCTTGCCGGAGAGGTCCGTTATCGGTGTGCCCGCATAACCTTGGGCCTTTTGAATGGCCAGGTTTTCACTACTGGGAAATATATCCTGTACACCTTGCGGATAGAGTTGTGCACCCCCATTGATCACAATTTCGCAAGGTGTGCCGGACAGGGTATAGCTATACTCATCGATGCTCTCGTTGTTGATGATGGTGGCCAGGGCGTTGATACGGTTTTTATCGACCAGTTCTCCGATATTGACGCTATCGGCGTCGAACCAGTAGCAGAGCTCAAGCGCCACATGCTTGAAAAAGTCGCCGCCAGTGATACCCACCATACTCTGTACCAAGGTATGCAGGGTTTCCGCTGCACGCTTGCGTTCCGAGATATCCTGGTGGGTGCCACAGGCACGAATCGGAAGATGAGTGTGGGGTTCGTGTTCAACGACGCCGCCGGAACCCTCGATCCAGATCCAATGGCCATCACCGTGGCGCATACGAAACTCAACGTTATAGGGAATTCCATCCTCAATGTGCTGCATGATGATTGGCATCACCCGTTCTCTGTCCGCGGGGTGCAGGCGTCTGCGCCAATCGTCGATATTGCCTCGCAAGTCGCTCGCTTCCAGACCCAGAATCTCCAGCCAGCGATCGTTTACCGTCAACTCGTTGGTGGTCAGGTTCCAATCCCAGAATCCCAGCGAGGCACCCTTGATCACCAGGGAGAGCTGTCGTTCGGTTTCCCGTTGTAAGGTCACATCAAGAATCGAAACAGGGATATGGCGTGCGCTATCCAGATTTGTGGAGAGGGGGAAGGCGACGATCAACTGGATCTGTCTCCCATCAGCGGTGAGCATGGAGATCTCGGTGGTGAATGTCTGTTGATGCTCGCTGCTGGCGATAATCCACTCCTTGATGGCCTTGAAGATGTCGGGTGTATAGTTGCCAGGTAGCCAGCTTTGCAGTTCCTTTAGATCATTTACACCAAACAGTTTCAGGGTGGCCGGGTTGGCATTCACGATGCGGATCAGTTTCACATACTCCGCAAGCTCCTGCGGATGGTTATGGAAATGCGTGGCTATATCCTTGATCCCGGAGTCGATGAGCTGATGCAGCTTGAGCAGTGCCCGGGAACTGTCGCCTTCACAGAGGGCGATAGCAACACCATTGAAGTAGTGGCGATATTGTGCCTCCTGAAAGATCAGCTTTTGGCTCTTACGGCTATGCTTCAGGATCAGGATCTGAGCAACGATCAGTAGGGTGACAATAGCCAGGCTGCCAATCAACAGAACCTTCAATACCCATGTCGGCGTCTCTGTCCTATGAGTCTTGGGTTCAAACAGATTCCTCAAGCTCTGTTGATAGGCGGAGAGATCATCGATCTTCATCATCGCCAAGTGGTGATCGAGGCGCTTTTTTATATAGGCGGCGCTTGGGATATTTCGTGATATTGCCAGGCGCATGTCCTGTGGCATTAAGACGATGGGACTGGCCATCACAGGGTAGAGATGCCCACGGTTGGCGCCAAACAGACGATTGACCAAGCCGGCATCCGTCTCTTCCTGAGCGACTGCGCGCATCACCTGATCATAGGTGCTGTATTCGATGAGATGACAGGTAATGGCGAAGGATTCACAGAGTGCCGCCAGGCCGTCATCACCGGTGATATAGATGTCATCCAGTAATACGGCTATGCGCTTACCATCAAGGTCCGGGAGCGATTGGATGGTCGACTCTTCTGGAATGAATACCTGTGCCCAGTTACTGACCACGCTCTGCTCTGTGAAGAGGAATTGGCCTTGTCTGGCATCATTGATTGCAATGGCGGGCAAAAGGTCGATCTTACCTGTTAACAGACGATTCAGACTATCGCTCCAGGTGCCGGATACATAGCGCAGTTTCCAGCCCTCTTGTAAGGCGATCTCACGGAGTATATCGATGAACAGGCCGCCAGGGTTTCCTGTCTGGTTGGATGTGACCAAAGGGGGGTTGTTGTAGATGCCGACTATTAACGGGGATCTAGGCTGCTCTGCCGAGACGATACCGACAATAAATAGTGTAAAAAGCAGGAGGTAACATCCAATGTTACTGGCTACTCGTCTCCGCATATTAGCGTGTCCAGGCTAAATTTTCCCTACTAGAAGCATAGCGCCTTAAGCGCTGATTGTTGGGTATTACCCCATGTTCTGGCACTCTTCCCCATCGCAAACAGCGCTACAGGTCACAGGGTCGGTTTTTAGCAAAGTACCGATCGGGGTGGGGTGCCCCTTTCATGGAGTCATGAGCAGTAGAGTATCTTGTTGTTTTAAAAGCTGTTTTTGGTTAGCGGTTTACCGGCTAACCGGCACCTCCTATAATGCCCGGTTTATTTCACCCCACCAGCCGGAATAGCTACTATGCGCGTAATCGAGGAAGCCCTTACATTCGACGATGTACTCCTGGTACCGGCCCACTCTCAGGTGCTACCCAAAGATGTTGATCTGCGGACCAAGCTGACACGTGGGATCGACCTCAGAATCCCCCTGGTTTCTGCTGCCATGGATACAGTAACCGAGTCCCGTTTTGCCATCGCCATCGCCCTCGAAGGGGGCATCGGCATCGTGCACAAAAATATGACCCCCGAACAACAGGCCGCCGAGGTCGCCAAGGTCAAGAAGTATGAGAGCGGTGTCATTCGTGAACCCATTACGGTTGGGCCCTATGTCAGTATCGGTGAGGTGGTGGAGCTGACCCGAGCGAGAAATATCTCCGGTGTGCCGGTGGTGGATGGGGAGGAACTGGTCGGGATCGTCACCGGCCGGGATCTACGTTTCGAACGCAAGATGGACGATCCGGTACGCAATATCATGACCAAGAAGGAGAAACTGGTCACCGTCAAGGAGGGAGCCAGTAGTGACGAGGTGTTGCAGTTGCTGCATAAACACCGCATCGAAAAGGTATTGGTGGTAGATGACGATTTCGCCCTTCGCGGCATGATCACCGCAAAGGATATTCAAAAGGCCAAAGACTACCCCCATGCCAGCCGCGATGAGCATGAACGGTTACGGGTGGGCGCCGCAGTGGGGGTCGGTGCCGGTACCGAGGAGCGGGTCGATTCCCTGGTCAAGGCCGGGGTCGATGTGGTGGTGGTGGATACCGCCCACGGTCACTCCCAGGGTGTGCTCGACCGGGTCGCCTGGGTAAAGAAGCAGTATCCTGAGGTAGAGGTGATCGGTGGCAACATCGCCACGGCGGAGGCAGCCAAAGACCTGGTCAAGTCAGGGGCGGATGCGGTCAAGGTGGGAATAGGTCCCGGCTCCATATGCACCACACGTATGGTGGCAGGCGTGGGTGTGCCTCAGGTGAGTGCGGTCTCCAATGTGGCCAAGGCCCTTGAGGGTACCGATGTGCCATTGATCGCCGATGGTGGTCTGCGCTACTCCGGAGATATTGCCAAGGTTCTTGCCGCCGGTGCCTATTCGGTGATGATCGGCGGCATGTTCGCCGGCACCGACGAGGCCCCCGGCGAGGTGGAGATCTATCAGGGTCGCTCCTACAAATCCTATCGGGGCATGGGTTCCCTGGGCGCCATGTCGGGCAAGGACGGTTCAAGCGACCGCTACTTCCAGGAGACCAGCGAGAAAGAGAAACTGGTACCCGAAGGGATCGAGGGTCGGGTTCCCTACAAGGGGCCGGTGATCGGTGTCATCTACCAGATCATCGGTGGCATTCGCTCCAGCATGGGCTATACCGGTTGTGCCACTATCGACGAGATGCGTACCAAGCCGAAGTTCGTACGGGTCACCAACGCCGGTGTCACCGAATCCCATGTCCACGATGTCACCATCACCAAAGAAGCCCCCAACTACCGGCGCGATTGACATGAACACTGACATCCATGCGCATCGGATCCTGATCCTCGATTTCGGCTCTCAATACACCCAACTGATCGCCCGCCGCATACGTGAGGCAGGGGTCTATTGCGAAATCTATCCCTATGATAATCCTGATCAGGGACTTGCCGGGGTAAAACCCGCTGGCGTTATCCTCTCAGGAGGGCCGGAGACGGTGACTGCCGATGAGGCGCCAGTTGCTCCGCAAGCAGTTTTCGATCTCGGTGTGCCGGTGTTGGGGATCTGCTATGGCATGCAGACCATGGCGGCGCAGCTGGGTGGCGGTGTGGTCTCCTCGGATAAACATGAATATGGCTATGCCCAGGTCCGCGCCAGGGGTCACTCCCGGCTGCTCAAGGATATCGAAGACCACACCAGCAAGGAGGGGTATGGTCTGCTGGATGTCTGGATGAGCCATGGCGATCGGGTCGAATCCCTTCCCGAGGGTTTCAAGGTGATCTGCGAGACGGAGAATGCACCCATTGCCGGCATCGCCGACGAGTCGCGCAGCTACTATGGCCTGCAGTTCCACCCGGAGGTCACCCATACCCGCCAGGGAAAACGTATTATCGAGCGCTTTCTGTTTGAGATCTGTGGCTGCGAGGTGTTGTGGACGCCAGGCAAGATCATCGAGGACACGGTCAGCCATGTGCGCCAAGAGGTGGGCGACAAAAAGGTTCTTTTGGGACTCTCCGGTGGTGTCGACTCCTCCGTGGTGGCGGCGATGCTGCATCGAGCCATCGGTGACCAATTGGTCTGTGTCTTCGTCGATAACGGTCTACTGCGTCTCAACGAGGGTGACCAGGTGATGGCCACTTTCGCCGAGCACATGGGTGTCAAGGTGATTCGGATCGATGCCGAGGACCGCTTTCTCAAGGCACTGAGTGGGATCGAGGATCCGGAGCAGAAGCGTAAGATCATCGGCAATCTCTTTATCGATATCTTCGAGGAGGAGGCGAGCAAGCTGGAGGATGTCTCCTTTCTCGCCCAGGGTACCATCTACCCCGATGTCATCGAATCCGCCGGTGCCAAATCGGGCAAGGCCCATGTCATCAAGTCCCATCACAACGTGGGCGGGTTGCCGGAGTATATGAAGCTGGAACTGGTGGAGCCCCTGCGCGAGCTGTTCAAGGACGAAGTGCGCAAGATCGGTGTCGAACTGGGTCTGCCCTACGAGATGATCTATCGTCACCCCTTCCCCGGACCGGGCCTCGGGGTGCGCATCCTCGGCGAGGTCACCAAGGAGTATGCCGACCTGCTGCGCCAGGCCGATCATATCTATATCGAAGAGCTGCGCAAGCACAACCTCTACGACGAGGTCAGCCAGGCCTTTGCCGTGTTCCTGCCGGTGCGTTCGGTCGGCGTAGTGGGGGATGCCCGCCGCTATGAGTATGTGGTCTCGCTGCGGGCGGTCAAGACAGTGGATTTCATGACCGCCAAGTTCGCCCACCTGCCTTTCGAATTTCTGGAAGAGGTATCAAGAAGGATCATCAACGAGGTGCATGGTATTTCGCGGGTGGCTTACGATATCTCCAGCAAGCCGCCAGCTACCATTGAGTGGGA
>JBEVVR010000094.1:0-22722 GCA_040507035.1 Candidatus Thiodiazotropha sp. | reverse complement strand
GAGGAATTGAGGAATAATCCTATTCGGTGGGGCAGGGCCCTACCCTACGGTCCGTTACGCAGTCAATTTAATAACTACGCGCTGTAGCATCTGTTTGGCTTCGCTGGCGACCTTCTTCGGTTCATCCGTAGTGCAGTGCTGCAACACCGTCTTCGGATCCATGAAGCTTAGTGTCACCCTGCCGCTTTCATTTTCCCGTAGTACAAAGTTGCAGGGAAGCAGGGTGCCCGCGTTGGGCTCACTGGTTAAAACTCGCTCTGCCAGTTTGGGATTGCAGGCGCCAAAGATATGATAGGGGGGGATGGTTTTGTCCAGCTTGCTCTTGAAGATGGCCTGGACATCGATATCGCTGACGATGCTTAAATGCTGCTCCAGCAGGAGTAGCCTTACTTTCTCCGCTGCCTGATCGAATGGCAAATCGATTTCAGTGTTAAATTCGTACATAGTGCCTCCTTAAGATAGAAGCAGCATTCAAACAGAGAGATACAAACCAGGCATTGAGTTTCATCAAACCGCAAACAGCGTGATACAGGATCCAATATGAGAGAGACAATAGGATTGGAAACAGACAGACGGGAGACCCTGGTGGACATAACCAGTGATGTTGAAGAGGTACTTGCTAAAAGCGGTATTCAGCAGGGTATGGTCAATGTATACGCTCAGGGGGCCACGGCAGCAATCATGATCCAGGAGAACTGGGATCAGAGTGTGCAGAGCGACGTGGTTAATCTGTTAGCCAAACTAATACCCCAGGGCGTCTGGCTCCACGATGTCCAGGATGGCAATGGTGACAGTCATCTCAAGGCGGGTTTGGTTGGGCCATCAGAGACCATCCCGATTATCGATGGCAAACTGGGTCTCTCTCGTTGGCAGAACATCTTCTTCTGTGAGTTCGACGGGCCGAGGGGTGATCGGCAGGTGGTAGTTACCTTAATACCAATAAAATAATAAGCAAATAATAAAGATGACTCGGCGATAGAAAATTAATTCTTAATAGCGGCAAGCAAAAGAAATTAATTCCGTCGATGAGACTTACACATTGTAGTGAAATATTCCAGGGTAAATTCATAACTACATGTAATTACATGTAATATTATTTTTGGCATGGGATTTGTAAGTTAATTGCAGTATTGAATTGTTACCAAATTAAAAGGGTAGAGGGTGAGCATGAAAAGATTTTTCCTTGGTATTTTACTCCTGACTGCATCGACCACAGGATCTGCAGCAGTAATAACGAGTATGGTTGGTGATATGGATGGTTTTGGCCTTGGAATAACCAACGGATCATCCTTTGAATGGAGTGACGTGGGATCAGGTGATGGTGACGGCACTGACTATTGGCGACACGGTGATACCAGCGTAATCCACAGTTACGATTTGACTGGGCTTGGGAACATACTCTCGGCTTCGCTAGAGATCTTCACCGGCGGTCAGGGCTATTACGGCTTGTCACGGCTCTATTTCGATAGTCAGTTTGTAGGTAACCTGACTGATGGTGATACTTGGGATACAGCAATCAACGAAGTCGATGGACAGAATATAGCAAGGCTGGATATCTTCGACTTGACGCCCTATGTGTCTCTGTTAGACGGTTCGAATAGCGTCAGAATCGATGTTGCTAGTCCTTATGATGGCTGGGTGTTGGACTATTCAAGGCTCGTCATCGAGACAGATGATGTTATCTCTGTACCGGAACCAGGTACTTTAACTCTGCTGCTGATGGGGCTTGCGGGTTTGGGGCTATCGCGCAAGCTGAAACCAGCAACATAGGTACTAGTATCTAAATCAAAGCCCCGGTCTGTACCGGGGCTTTTTTTATTGCTAATTCCCCTCGCTATTCATCCAATGAAAGTTAGTCTCCGTGGATACAGGGTTCTTCCAGTGCAGCCACAAAGTTGTCCTCTTCTATCTGTGAGGCGAAGTATCCAGAGGTGGAAACATCGCCGTTGACACAAGGTTCGGTGTTCAGCTCATCCGCCAGGCTCTGTTGACTTAAAGCCAGGCAACAACATACTGCTAAATACGATAACGTTCTCTTCATGATCTGCCTCCATGTATTAATAGTTCCGAATGACATGTCATTCGTGGTTCTAAATTTATACATTGCAGATTATTGAGCCAGTGAAAGGATTCTCATTGATTATGTGAGATTTTCACATTTATGCAGCAAAACAGATCCACCGGGAAGCTATAACAATATGGCTATTGGTTAAGTTTACAGTCAAAGCCACTCGGAATTATTAGCACAAGCGAATTGGCTCAAAGATAAGGTGGTGGATTATGTTTAAATAATTTTATTGATCGGATTGCTGTGATTTGGTGATTGGATCATGGGGGACAAATATGATCTCGCCGGTATTGAAACCTAATGCGTTTGAACGTTTGAGAAAGCGTTCGACAATCGCATCATCAATGTTTGGTTCTCTTGCCAGGAGCCAGAGATAGTCTCGATTGTAACCGCTGATAAAAGCGTATTGGTAATCGCTCTTATCCAATTCGAAGACCACATAAGAGCTATAGAATGGACCGAAAAACGAGACCTTCAAGTGACCCTGGGTTTGGTTATCTACAAAGTAGGCCTTGCCTTGAGCCTCCTTCCAGGCCTGATCCCTGCTTGAGAATCCTCTATTGATGACATCGATGCCGCCATCGCTGCGCAATGCGTAGTCTGCAGTGACCCTCTCCAGACCCCTTTCGAATCGGTGGTCCAGGCGTGCGATTTCGTACCAGGTGCCCAGATAACGTTCGATCTCGAACCCGGTTACCGGCTGTATGCCTTGTGGTAATTGCGTGCAGCCAAGCAGCGAGATGACAACAACCAATAAAGCAACTCTACACCCTAAGCTGAATCTCACCCCAACACTAAAAACATTTGCGTTCATTAGCGTTCATTTGCGGACCTCTTAATCTTTTAAGAGGATTCCTCCTCCAAGGCATCGAGAAAGCGCTCTGCGTCCAGCGCCGCCTGGCAACCGGTGCCGGCGGAGGTGATTGCCTGTCGATAGACATGGTCCATCACATCACCGGCGGCGAAGATACCAGGAATCGAAGTCTCGGTGGCATTACCCTCCATACCGCCGGCAACATGGAGATAACCGTTGGTCATCTCGAGCTGGCCCTCGAAGAGGGCAGTGTTGGGGTGGTGGCCGATGGCGATGAAGACACCCTGCAGGTCGATCTCCTTGGTGTTGTCGCTGTTAACGTTTTTAATCCGCATGCCGGTGACCCCGCTCTGGTCGCCGAGTACTTCATCCAGTACGTGATCCCATTCGATGGTGACATTGCCGTCCTCGGCCTTCTTCTTCAATTTGTTGGAGAGTATCTTCTCCGAACGGAACTGATCGCGACGGTGTACCACCACCACCTCGGATGCGATATGCGACAGATAGAGCGCCTCTTCCACCGCGGTGTTGCCGCCGCCGATGACAGCCACCTTCTGGTTTTTATAGAAAAAACCGTCACAGGTGGCGCAGGCGGAGACCCCGCGCCCGCGAAAGGCCTGTTCCGACTCCAAGCCGAGGTATTTGGCGGAGGCGCCTGTACAGATGATCAGGGCGTCGCATGTGTAGACGGCCTGGTCGCCGGTGAGGCGGAAGGGGCGCTCGCCAAGCTCCGCCTTGTTGATGTGATCGAAGATGATCTCTGTGTCGAATCGTTCCGCGTGCAGGCGCATGCGTTCCATCAGATCCGGTCCCTGTACACCGGCATTGTCTCCTGGCCAATTGTCCACTTCGGTGGTGGTCATCAGTTGTCCACCCTGTTCCATGCCGGTTACCAGCACCGGGTTGAGGTTGGCACGGGCGGCGTAGACCGCCGCAGTATAGCCGGCGGGGCCTGAACCCAGGATCAACAGACGGCAATGCTTGGTTTCGCTCATGTATACTTACTCCAACTCTGGTCTGCCTGGCTTGAAGCCAGACCGACCCAACATATATCGATAGATGGACTTGGCCTGGGGTATCTTCAATCGGTGATCCGCATCCAAGTCTTAAATCGGGAATGCGGGAATACTACGGAATCATCCCTTCGGGGTAAAGAATCGAGAGAATCTGTGAATGAAAATCGGAGTACCGAGAGAGATTAAACCTCTGGAAGCTAGGGTTGGTCTGGTGCCGGAGGCCTGTGGCGAATTGGTCAAGACAGGGCACCAGGTGTTGCTGCAGCAGGGAGCAGGCAGTGCCAGCGGATATCAGGATCAGCGCTACTTGGAGGTGGGCGTTGAGATCGTTGCCGACGCTCAGGCCCTATACGATCAGGCAGAGCTGGTGGTCAAGGTCAAAGAGCCCTATGACAATGAGCCTGAGATGCTACACCAGGGGCAGCAGCTGTTCTGTTTTCTGCACTTGGCGGCGGACGAGGGGTTGACCCGACGCCTGCTGAATTCCGGCGTCACCGGCATTGCCTTTGAGACAGTGGCAGATCGTGGCGGATTACCGATCCTGGCCCCAATGAGCGATATCGCCGGTCGCATCGCGGTACAGAATGGCGCTACCCTGTTGCACTACCAGCAGGGGGGCAGGGGGCTCTTGCTTGGGGGGTTGCCTGCCGCGGAGAGGGGGCACGTGGTGATCCTGGGTGCGGGCGAGGCCGGGGGCAACGCTGCCCAGCTGGCAGCCGCCATGGGTGCCAGGGTAACCGTCTTCGATCGTCTGAGAGAGAAGATGGGGGCAATGCGCGAGCTGGGAAACAGTGTCACCGCCCTCTATCCCTATCAGGATGCTGTCAGCGAGGCGGTTGCCGATGCCGACCTGCTGATCGGTGCCGTGTTGATACCAGGTACCAAGGCACCGAAGATCGTCTCCAGGCAGCAGATCTCGAGTATGAAATCGGGTAGTGTGGTTGTGGATATATCCGTCGACCAGGGAGGCTGCATCGAAACCACCCGGCCAACCACTTACAGGGAACCGACCTATGAGGTGGATGGGGTGACCCATTTCTGTGTCACCAATATGCCGGGTGCGGTCCCCAGAAGTGCCAGCCAGGCCCTCTCTGCAGCCATGATGCCCTATCTCAAGCGGCTGCTCGAGGGGTGGCGGGATGACCCCCAGTTGAGTGCTGCGGTCAATCTCAGTGAGGGTGAATTGATCTATCCGGCCTTGCGCGAGCAGTACCTATGAAACTACAATAATTAATAACTGTAACATTTTAATTTAAAAAGATTATTATTATGCCAGCACAGGCTAAAAGCCAACAGACATCAGATCAGAGTGCATTTCAGAGCCATGTCAGCCACGCCATGCGCGAGGGGATCATGTGGAGCCTGTTTTGCCTCAGTGGTTATCTGCTCCTGTCTCTATTCAGTTATTCTCCCCTGGATCCTGGCTGGTCCTATACAGGTCCTGCAATGCAGGTGATGAACTCCGGCGGCCCGGCCGGTGCCTGGTTTGCCGATGTCTTTCTCTATCTGTTCGGGTTTTTTGCCTATCTTTTTCCGGTCATGTTGAGCTGGAGCGCGGTGCTGGTGTTTCGCCGCCGCAATCCGGATGATTCGGTGAATCTCAATCTGGTGTTGGTGCGATGGCTCGGTTTTTTCATCACCCTGGCATCCGGGTGTGCTTTAGCGGCGCTCCACACGGGTCATCTGGGGACTACACTGCCCACCGGTACAGGGGGCGCGCTGGGTAATTTCCTAGGGAGCCATTTTGAAGTCAACTTCAGCCGAACCGGTAGTTCACTTCTGATGTTGGCGCTGTTCCTCAGTGGGTTTACCCTCTTCACCGGTGTCTCCTGGTTTACGGTGATGGATTTTCTTGGGGGATTGGTGCTTGGTACCCTGCGCAAGACACTCCATTTCTATAGAGCTTGGCGGGAAAGCCTGGCAGCGAAGCGTGCTCGTCAGGAGCGAGTGGAGCTGATCAAAAAAGAGCAGAAGCGATCGGTTACGCGCAAACAACCCCGCATCGAACCGGTGATCAATGCGCCCAAAGTCAGCGAACGGGTGGAGAAAGAGCGACAGGTGCCGCTGTTCGAAGCCGATCCCAACAGCGAACTGCCACCTCTCTCCTTGCTCGATCCGGCGAAGCAGACCGTGCAGGGCTACTCCTCTGAGGCGTTGCAGGCGATGTCGCGCCAGGTCGAGTTGAAATTTGCCGATTTCGATATCGAGGTTCAGGTGGTAGCTGTCCATCCCGGACCCGTGGTGACCCTGTTTGAGCTGCAGCTTGCCGCCGGTACCAAGGTGAGTAAGATCAGCGGCCTGTCCAAAGACCTTGCCCGCGCGCTCTCAACCATTGCGGTGCGTGTCGTCGAGGTCATCCCCGGAAAATCTGTAATTGGTCTGGAGATTCCCAACGAGTATCGGGAGATGGTCTTTCTCAGCGAGATTCTGCAGTCGGAAACCTATGAATCAGCCAAGTCGCCCCTTACCCTCGCGCTGGGCAAGGACATCGCCGGAAATCCGATGTGCGCCGATCTGGCAAGGATGCCCCATGCACTGATTGCCGGTACCACCGGCTCCGGTAAGTCGGTGGCGATCAATGCCATGATCCTCAGCCTGCTCTACAAGTCCAAGCCTGATGAGGTGCGGATGATCATGGTCGATCCCAAGATGCTGGAACTCTCGGTCTACGAAGGTATTCCGCACCTTTTGACCCCGGTGGTGACCGATATGCAGGAGGCGGCCAACGCACTACGCTGGTGTGTGGGTGAGATGGAGCGACGCTACAGACTGATGGCCAGCCTCGGGGTGAGAAATATCGTCGGCTACAACCGCAAGGTTAAAGAGGCGATCAAAAAGGGCGAACCGATCAAGGATCCGCTGTTTCAGCCGGAACCGAATGAGATCATCGAGGCCATGGAGCATCCCACCCTGGAACCTCTCCCCTATATCGTGGTCATTATCGACGAGCTTGCCGATATGATGATGATGGCAAGGAAGAAGGTCGAGGAGCTGATCGCAAGGCTGGCGCAGAAGGCCCGTGCTTCAGGGATACATCTGGTTTTGGCCACCCAGCGGCCCTCGGTGGATGTGATCACCGGTCTGATCAAGGCGAATATACCCACCCGTATCGCCTTCCAGGTCTCCTCCAGGGTCGATTCCCGAACCATTCTTGACCAGATGGGCGCGGAACACCTGCTGGGCCATGGCGACATGCTCTATCTGGGTACCGGTAGTAACATTCCGCAGCGCATGCACGGTGCCTTCGTGGATGACAATGAAGTTCACCGTGTGGTTAATCACCTGAAAAGATCGGGACAACCCGACTATCTGGAGGAGATACTGCAGGAGGCCACCGAGGCTGTTCCCGGTTTTCCCGTGGAGAACGGCGATGTTGAGGATAGTGATCCCCTGTACGACGAAGCGGTTCGCATTGTCACAGAGACACGCCGGGCATCCATCTCTGGCGTGCAGCGGCGTTTGAAGATCGGCTACAACCGGGCTGCACGGATGATCGAGGAGATGGAGAGGACAGGTATCGTTGGAGCTGCGGAGAGTAACGGTAGCCGCACAGTACTGGCACCGCCACCACCTAAAGATTGATCGAGGGTTTTTGCTTACATGCATTTAATGCTGAAAACACTTTTTTTCCTGCTGTCATTAAGTTTGATTCAACCACTTTGGGCAATGAATGGTCCACAGCAGCTCGATGCGTTTCTGAAAGACCTTAGTACCCTGCAAGCCGATTTCGAACAGACCCTTCAGCAGCAGGATGACGACCAGGTCTACACCAGTAACGGTGTCTTCTATCTGAAAAGGCCGGGCCTATTGCGCTGGGAGTACGATACCCCCAACGAACAGCTGATTGTTGCCGACGGTGACCGCATCTGGCTCTACGACATCGAGCTGGAACAGGTCTCCCACCGCAGCCAGCAGGCGGCGTTGGTGGGTACACCGGCACAACTGCTGAGTGGCCAAGCACCGATCAATGATCACTTCACTGTTGAAGATTTGGGCGAGGAGGGGGGGCTCGTCTGGGTTGAGCTGCGACCTAAAGAGAAGGAGGCACAGTTCAGCAGTCTGCGTTTTGCTCTCGACGACAATCAGCTGCAGCGCATGGAGATGACCGACAACTTCGGCCAGATCACCGGTTTCGTGTTCGAAAATATGCAGCGCAATCCCCAACTCGACGCAGCTCTGTTTGAGTTTCAACCGCCGCCGCTGGTCGATCTGATCGGCGACCTATGAACGAGCAGGATCTCTTTGCCCAGCATGGGGGCGGAGAGAACCGTCCACTCGCTGACCGCATGCGTCCCAGGACCCTGGAGCAGTTTGTCGGACAGTCCCATATTATTGCTGAAGGCAAACCCTTACGCAGTGCCATCGAAGAGGATCGCCTCCATTCAATGATATTCTGGGGTCCCCCAGGCACAGGTAAAACGACCCTGGCAAGATTGATTGCGCACCACTCAGGTGCCCAGTTTCTCAGTCTCTCGGCGGTGTTGTCCGGAGTAAAGGACATTCGCGCCGCGGTGGAGCAGGCGAAGCTCTACAAACAGCAGGCGCAACGACCCACCGTTCTCTTTATCGATGAGGTGCACCGTTTCAATAAGTCGCAGCAGGATGCCTTTTTACCCCATGTGGAGGACGGCACTGTAGTCTTCATCGGTGCCACTACCGAAAATCCCTCATTCGAACTCAACAATGCACTGCTCTCCCGTGCACGCACTTACGTATTGAAATCGCTGACCTGGGAGGAGCTGGAACGGATTATCGATCTGGCGTTGCGTGATAACAGCAACGGGCTGGGAAAGCGGGGGCTCACTATCAACAGCGAGGCCCGAAGCCTGCTC
Organism: Candidatus Thiodiazotropha sp.; assembly: GCA_040507035.1. Lineage (GTDB taxonomy): Bacteria > Pseudomonadota > Gammaproteobacteria > Chromatiales > Chromatiaceae > Thiodiazotropha. The sequence continues at coordinate 13,992 of JBEVVR010000094.1, read as the reverse complement.
GCGGAAACCGCGGATGGCGATGCCAGAAGGGCACTGAATCTATTGGAGATCGCCGCCGACCTGAGTGAGTCGGGAGAGATCCCTCAAACAGTCGTGGAGGAGGTCGCCAGCGGCACCCTGCGACGTTTTGATAAGGGCGGTGAGGCCTTTTACGATCAGATATCGGCACTACACAAATCGGTCAGGGGATCCGCCCCGGATGCCGCCCTCTACTGGTTGGCGCGCATGGTCGACGGTGGCTGCGATCCTCTCTATATAGCCCGCAGAGTGGTGCGCATGGCCTCTGAAGATATCGGCAATGCAGACCCGAGAGCGCTGCAACTGGCCCTCAATGCCTGGGACACACAACAACGGCTCGGCAGTCCGGAGGGTGAACTGGCGATCGCCCAGGCCGTGGTCTATATGGCCTGCGCCCCAAAGAGCAATGCGGTCTATCAGGCATGGAACGCGGCCTTGGACGAAGCAAGGAGTTCAGGCTCCCTTGAAGTCCCGCTGCATCTGCGCAACGCACCCACCAAGCTGATGAAGGAGCTCGACTACGGCAAGGCCTACCGCTACGCACACGATGAACCTAATGGATATGCTGCCGGTGAAAACTATATGCCGGAACAGTTAATAGGCCAACGTTACTACTATCCGGTCGATAGAGGCATGGAGATAAAAATAGCCGAAAAGCTGGCATTTTTGCGTCGCTTGGATGAAGGGACAGGAGAGGAGTGATAATACAGGTATTAAAAAATTAAACGGAGATCAATTTGGTTGGCCTAACTTTAGGTTAGCGACCTATCTTGAGAATTATTTATACAAATCAGAACATTAATTTTCAATGATTGTGTGAGTCTGTTCACATATCCGCATGGTTGTTATCGAAAATGAATATCGAAGTGACAAATCTCTATTTCATTGGATAGTGCTAAAAGGTTAATCTCGTCCCTGTTAATCTAATTCTTAACGGAATAAGTATAAGGAAGAAGGGACATGAAGAGATCCGCTAAGTTATGGATGCTGCTTTTAACTATCCTACTGATAATGCAAGGATGCGGCGGCGGTGGCGGTTCTTCCGACAGTCCAAACACCACAGATAATCCCCTTGATACAACCTCAGACGGCTACTCTGGCAGCGAAGACCAGGCTGTGGTGAGTGACAGTAACGCCAAAGATCTCGCGGTAAGCGCTGCATCTGGTGTAAAACAGGCGGTTGATGAAAATGGAATAACGCTTCCCTTCCAAACGGCAGCAAGGGCTTCTAAATCATATTCAATCGACCAGATTTTGGGATTTGCAGAAACACCCCAAGATGTTTCTGCCGATCTCTGTCCTCAAGGTGGTGAAGCTATCGTTGAAACCATAGAAGAGTACACAGATAGCTGGTTAAATGTTTTTGTTTTCGATAACTGTGCGCAGAATGAAGGCATCTATGCCCATGTTATCACTGGTACCGTTCGTCATACATATTCCAAAACATCGAGTGCCTTTACCGATGTCTACTCTGTTTCTGTCTCATATTCTGATGGTTCAACAAAAGAGATCAATAAGACTATAAGTTGTGAATCGGTTTTCAATTGCAGCGCAATTTCTGAATTTCTAGGTTACGACGGCCGTCAATACCAAGAAACTGATGTTGCAGTAACTGAAGTGACAGCCTCAACCTATTCTGTCTCTGGCAGGGTGTACGATCCGACTCACGGTTATATAGATGTAACCACAGAAATACCTTTTACCCTGAATTGTCCCAATGACCGTCCTGGTGCGGGTAGATTGAGTTTTGCTGGAGCAAATCAAACATCGGGTAGCATAGAGTTTATCAGTTGTGATGAATATGTAGTCACAACCAGTAGTGGAACGGCCACTACATATAGTTGGTAATTCTTAATAAGGATACATAACGCAACTACACGTGCAGTTAAGTAGTGCATTGTACGAGTGATCATGGAAAGAGAAAAAAGGATTCAAAAGGTTCTTTCATTAACACTATTTGTGATTCTTTCGGTCTTTTTCGTGGATGCAAATACAAGTGCACAAGAGCGTAGCGTTTTTGTACCTGCACGAGCATTTAGTGCTCTTCTGGTTGAGTACAACAAGCAAAATAGTGGTGTAGCAAGGAAAACACAACTCGTTCTGAGTGAACATGGAATGCGCTCAATACACCTCTCCCCACAGCAGGGTGTATCAAATTTGGTGCTGATTAAAAATTATCATACGGGTCAGGAGTGGTTGGCGGATCTTGATAGGCAGGCATTTAGTGAATTGCCCAAGGGAAAGAAGGTTAATAGTAGTGAGAGCAGTGTAGAGGACGGGTTACAGCTAATGGGTGTCTTGGCAAACAGACCCTGTCTTGGCATGACTGGAGAACAACAATCATCGTTACCATCCGTCAATGAGACGGAGATAAGTACTTGGCGCTGTACTGATCAGAAAGGGCGAGTCTATCTCCAGCACTACAGCACGCTCCTGGGTGTTGTGATTCGGCAGGAAACGCAGAGCGGCCTAATAAGTGAATTACAGGATATTGCGCTTGTAGAAAACACAAGCAATCTATTTCAACCTTCTCCAGGGTTCAGCAAAATTTCATTGACTGAGTTCATTGTTGGGAGTCAAGCACTCCCTGACTATGTTGAATGATGTTATTGCAATAGTCTGAAGTTATCGATCTTTATAGCAGGAGGATAACCTAAACCAAACAATCAACGATCATGTTTTACTTGTATAGAAAAAGGTAACCATTGGAAGTAAACAACAGTTAGGATACATTGATAAAAGGAGACATTGATATGTTTAAAACATCTGGAAACAGAGAGAAGAGAAAATATTTAGGCCAGGGAATGACTGAATATATCATCATCGTCGCGGTAATTGCGATTGCGGCAATTGGTGCATTTGGATATTTCGGCCAGATTGTAGAGACCCAGATTGCGAGCGTAGGTCAAGAGCTCGGTGGTGTCGATGCTACAGAGACCAGAGAAGCCGCTGGCACTTTGGGTGATACATCTGCGACATTTGCAGAATCCGATAATAACACCATGGAACAGTATACAGATAACAACAGTGGTGGAGATGGCGGTTAATCATAGTTTGAATGGTTGATCAGCAACTGTTTCTGCCTGTAATAACCACGTAGATCCGGGTTCCTTCTGATTAAAGGCAGAAGGAACCCGGTGGCAATGGCAAAAGGACTCGGCAATGCATTCAAAAAAGGAAACAGGACAGGCGCTTCCGTTAGGGATAGCTTTTCTCATGTCCACTATTCTACTAGGTCTCGTTTTCTTCAATACCGGCCAGACGGCATCAGAAAAGTCGCGACTGATCAATGCAGCGGATGCAGCAGTCTACAGTGGCCTTATATGGCAGGCGCGAGCGTTAAACTACCAGGCATATACCAACAGGGCCATGATCGCTAATCAGGTCTCTATTGGCCAGATGGTAAGCCTGACATCCTGGACAAAATACGCATATATAGTTGCCAGGAATATAGATTTTGTCGGTAACTTTTTTCCTATTATTAAACCTTATACATCGATGGCTGAATCGATAACAGAGACCATTGACGACGTTGTTGTACAGATAGCGGAAGTCTTTATCCCTATTGTTGATGGTGTGAATAATGTTTTGAGCAGATCTCAGCAAGCGATCTATATGGCGAGTTTCATCGCAACACCTGCGATTGTAAGAGAGGTCGTAGAGCGAAATGACGAACGTTACAATGTTAACACTACATATTCGATAATAGGAATGGGGGAAAATATAGTCGGTTGGAGGGGGTTTACTACCCAGTATGATGACAGAGAAGGGTTGCTGCGTAAGGCAGATGTAGTAAATCGTTCAAAGGACGAGTTCACTGAATCAAGAGATCTTAGTCCTGGAGATGTCATTCCCGGTGCCCCGAACAAGTTGTACCTTGGGAATATGCGAGTCTGGGTAAAAAAAGAGGGCAGAACCAATCTAGTGATAGAAGAGGGGGATGAAGGTGACGACAATCTAGAGTTTGAATGGAAAGGTAAGGATACCCTCTCATTTCATATAGAAACATTCAACTGTGATCCTGGATGTGGCTGGGACCATGAAGAAATACCACTCGCTTGGGCCGCGCGTCATGTAAATGGTGATTTTGAATGCGAAGAAAACGAAGGTAGTAGCATTTTGTGGATTTGGTTTGCAAACGATGGATGTCCGAGATACATGCAAGAGAATCGTCGTGCGGAGATGATGGCAAACATGACACTCGAGGAACTTGATGCCGAATACAATGGCTTACGTGCTTATTACGATTTAAGCGACTTAAGTAGTGAGAACAGAGATCCAAGACTTGCCCTGCGAATAGAGGTTGAATTGCCGGAAAACAATGTGCGCACCGCATCAAAAATTGATGGATTGGGATCGGATACTGTGCCAAGTGAAGAATTGAGAAGCGGTATCGGTGCGGGAATGTTTGGCACTGAAGATCAGATGGCAAGTGATGGAATGACAACAATCGCAAGCGGTGAGCTATTTTTTCATCCACCGGATGACTACAGCCCAGAGAGAAGAAGAGGTAGATATGAGATAGCAAGTCTGTTTAGCCCTTACTGGGAGGTTCATTTAATCGACACACCGGTTGAACGAAAATTCATGGCATGGGCTTTAAGAGATGCAGATCTGTTTGTTGAGGGTGCCTCCGGTGTGGCTACGGGAATTGATATCTATATCAATCAAAGGGCGGAAGAGCTGCAGCAATTATTGCAGTTACAAGAATCGCTGGAGAGTCAATTGGAAGAGACCGTGGATGCGGCTATGAGAGCGGAAATCGAGAGTCAGCTCGCCGATGTGTCTGCCCAGATTTCTCAAATTCATTCATCTGACCAAATAACAGATGCAATAGCCAGTCAACTGCAGCAAGAAATGTCCAGCGGTATGCAGACGGTAGCTCAAAACCATGTAGATCAATATGAGCAGCAACTTGAAAGTTATGCAAATGAGCAGAGTGAGGAGTTGGCCAATGACTTTCGGGATGAGATTGTTGATCAGGTTACAGACCAGCTACAGCAAGCTCTTGAGCAAGCGGTAGAGGATGCAGTGGAAAACGCTCTGTCATCTATATTTTGAGCTCATGATCTATTTAGGCTATGTGTTCATGGTTGGTAATAAGCGCACCTGAAATCACACAGGATTAGTAGAATGTCTTCAGAACGAATAAGCAGGAAACTTAATCAATACGGCAACGCGACAGTTGAGACAATCTTGATTGGAACTGTCATGGTGCCGCTATTAACCGGCTTACCTCTGCTGGGTAAGATTTCAGATATAAACAACACTGTCACGCAATCAAGTCGATATGTTGCGTGGGAACAAACAATTGCCGGTCCGAATTATAAGTCGGCACAAGTGTTAGAAGAAGAGCTTCGTGCCAGGTTTTATGCTGATCCAGACTTGCAAATACGAACAGATCGGCAGCAACTTTCTGAGGAAGAGGGTGTTAACCCATTCTGGGCTGGATACGGATTTAATGACGAGGGTGAGGTAAATAGACTTATTTCCTATGGGGATGGTCCAGGTGTAGGACTGAATAACGATTCACCGGATAGTCTAGCGGGAACACTTTCTGAGGGTATTGTTACTATTGGTAGAGGTATGGCAAGAATTACCGGTGGTGATTGGCAACTGGAAGCCAACGGCTTATATACAGCCAATGTCTCACTGGACGTGGCAAGTAATGCCTATCTTGTGGCGGGTTCAGACTGCAGTACGCAGGAATCGGAAACAGTATCCTCTTGCATCACTAGATCCAATACCATATTTGTCGATAGCTGGGATGCTGGTAATGCGGCTATGGCTGGAGAACGCTCAAGGACATTTGTGCCTGCCGGTGTTCTTGAGCCGGTTGGAGATGTCATAGCCACTTTTGTTGGTGCAATACCCTTTTTCGCAGATATTAGGGGGCTCGAGTCAGATAATGATGGTGGGTTTGGGTATGTGAATCCGAATGTATTGCCAATGGATCGATATGCTGGTGACTAGTCAAGAAAGATCATATTCTAAACTGCTTAAGCCGATATGTCTGGTATCTATTCTGGGCATGGTCGGCGAACTCTATGCCTTTACTATTGATAATGTTGCTGATCCGGTTGATGCAAATGTCACCTATGTGGGTGACGTAGTTCAGAATGGATTGCCGCTACAGATGAAGAAATTCAAGGTCTCTTCCACTGCGGCTGAGGTTCTAAATTATTATAAACAACGTTGGTCTGATGTGACTGCTCACGATGAAAATATTCCATCTTATATAGAGAAACGAGTAGGAGACTGGTGGGTGTTAACGAAAATCGAATCATCCAGTAGTGTAGTTGTACAGGTAAAGGAATCAGGTGATGGTTATGTTGAAGGTTTGATTTCAGTATCTGATTTGTCGAAAAGGAAGAAACCCAATACATGGGAGACAGATTTTCCCAGGATAAGTGGTACGCAACTCTTATCAAATACGGAATCCAATGACAATGGAAGGCAGGCATTTACCCTGATTCTTGTTAACGATAGCTCGATATCTGAAAACAATGACTACTACCGATCGAATATGGAAGCAGAAGGTTGGAGTTATTCACGTGGAGGAGTCAATGCGGGTGTGTCAATGTTACATTTTGTGAAGGATAACTGGCAGTGTGATATGACTGTGACTATGGCAGACGATGGAAAAACAGTGATATTTGCAAACTTGGTAGAGTTGAATGAAAACAGTTAAAAATAATAACTATAGGTTTCAGCTGGGACATGTTGCACTAGAGTACGTTCTTGTGACATTTATCCTGGTGATGTTCCTGTTTACTCCTATTACAGATGATAATCAATCGATAATGGGTATATTCATGGATGCAATAAGAGATTACGACAGAAACAGGTCGCTACTCTATTCATTACCTTAAGGGATAGAATCGTTTATGGATACGAATAAAGCTCAAGAGTTTCTCAGTCAGCGTAAAAAACCGAAAATTCTCAATAAAAATGTCATCATGTTAGTGATTTCTTTGGCGGTGGGGATTGGTGGTGTCTATCTGACAAAGGATTTTATTGAGAACAAAGTAAACTACTACAAGAGTCAGTTAGAAAAGACAGAAAAGATGGTTTCGCTTGTGGTTCCCAAGAGGAATATACCACGAGGTACCATTGTAAGGCTTCAAGACTTCTCGGTACGTCAGATACCCCTGAAATATGCTCACAAAAACGCAGTCACACAAAAAACATTTAATACCGCAAACGGGCAACGTATAAGCTTCGATTTATCAAAAGGACGACCGCTTCTATGGGCCCATTTAGATGGGGGCTTGTTTCCGACATTTTCAGGAAAGCTGAAACCTGGAACAAGGGCAATGGCGTTTACAGTGGACAAAATCAATTCAATATCAGGCTTTCTTCAGCCAAATGATAGAATCGATCTGCTTCTTGATTATAAAGACCAAATACTGCCCATTATTCAAAATCTACATGTGTTAGCAACCGGTGGCCAAACGCAAATAGATAAAACAGGTAGGCAAATTGATGAATCATTTCGAACTATTACTGTTGAAGTTACGCCAGAAGTAGCTGAAAGAATAACCCTTGCAAAAAGCATAGGTAAATTAACTGCTCTTTTGAGGTCGCCAAAAGATGATAAACCTATAAGCGATGAACCAATGACAATAGCGCGTTTATTCAACAAACCATTACCGAAAAAGAAACCAAAGAAAAGGATAGTAAAAAAAGTTAAAGGCATAGAGTACATAATAGGCGGAAGGGGTTAAATAGGTGAAAGCAATAGTTAGGATAGAGATAAAGTGATAAAAACAACCTTGAAAGCAGGTATTTGTTTAATCCTGTTGATGATGGCAACTCAAGCAACTGCAAACAATATAGATCTATTCGTCGGGGAAGTAAAAATACTAGGTAAAGTATATGTCGATCGTGTTGCAATTGGTCGTGATGGAATCGTAAAGCTGGAAATATTGAGTACAGACGAGTTACTTGTAATTGGCCAACAACCAGGTAGTACAACTATTCGTTTATGGAATAAAGACGGAAGCTATACACATTACAATATCAGAGTCTATGAGAATGACCCAGAAAAGCGGGTGCGCATGGATAGCATGATTCGCATAAGTGTGAAAATGGTAGAGTTCCGGAAGAGTGCGCTATCAAAGCTTGGAATCGATTGGGCCAAGGACATTGACGGACCCACCTTTGCGACGGTTGGAGATTTTGCAAGTAATTCTCTGTTTAGATCACCCGCAACAGCAATAGATGGCAGTACTCTGCCGCTTAACGTCAAACCGTTTACATCCTATTTCGGAATTGCAACGGCACTGACCTCAAGAATAAATCTTCTTGCATCAGATGGCGATGCAGTTATTTTATCAGAGCCTGTTTTGAGTTGTGTAAATGGGGGAACAGCAAAATTTATATCCGGTGGCGAATATCCGATACCTATATCCAATGCAAACGGTAGTGTTAGTGTTGAGTTCAAACAATACGGCATAAAGATGGATATATCACCTAGAGCAAACAGTGATAAACAGATCTACACAACAATCAAGGCGGAAGTTAGCGAAATAGATCACTCTACAATAGTGCTGGAAGTGCCGGGTATTTTAAAAAATGAAACGGAAACGATAGTCAATGTCCACTCAGGACAGACTATTGTGATTTCCGGCCTTCTGAAGGCAAAGCAGGGTAGAGGTAAAAGTAAGATTCCAGGTCTTGGCGATTTGCCGGTAGTCGGAGGATTGTTTAGAACAGACGATGTTCAACATGAAATGTCTGAGATGGTCGTATTCTTGACCCCAGAGGTTGTAGAAATCGAGCAAACCTATGATCAGAGAGCTGAGCGAATGATGAATATCAGGAGTTCAACAGTAGAATACATCGACAAAAAATTGGAATACAGTATTTTGGACTAAACAGCTATGTTTGAGATTCTATATCAACAAGGTAGAAAACGCAGAAGCCGACACACTGTCAAAGGAGACAGTTGTGTGATTGGCAGTGCAAGACATAGTGACCTGGTATTCAAGCATCGTCATATCGCAAAAAGGCATGCCACTCTTTACGCAAGGGATAACCAAATACATATAGAAGACCATGGCAGTATAACCGGTACCTGGGTAAATAGAGAGCGTGTAATCAACTATGGTCCATTAAATAATCAAGATGAGATTACAATTGGCGATGTCAGTCTCAGAATTGACCATGATCAAAGTCCTGTGCAGACATTATTCAAACAGGAAACTGAGAAAACAGCTAATTCGTTGGGCCATATCGACGAATACAAAGTAGATAAGGGAAGCCTAAAGGAAGATGAATCTGTAGAGGCACAGAAGGTCATACTGTATTGGACAAGAATTGTACATGACCAATTGATTTCGGAGATGGATCTTCGACGAAAAGATGTACATAGCATGTCAGATGAGCAGTTAAGAACCGAAGCAGAAAACTTAATCGATCAGATCCTTACGCGAATGAAGTCAGAGCTTCCCGGGCAGGTCGATATTGTGAAGTTAAGAACAAGCGTGCTTAACGAAGCAGTAGGACTGGGACCCCTCGAGCGGTTTATTGAGGACGATTCAATAACTGAGATTATGGTCAATAACCATAAAGAGGTCTTTGTTGAGCGTGCAGGAACATTGGATAACAGCGGTGAAAGTTTTAGCAGTGATCAAGCTGTATTGTCAGTGATAGAGCGTATCATAACCCCATTGGGTAGACGTATTGATGAAAGCAGTCCAATGGTGGATGCGCGACTGAAAGATGGGTCCAGGGTAAATGCAATAATACCTCCTTTAGCAATCAAAGGCCCAAGTCTTACCATAAGGAAGTTTGCCAAACAGCGCCTGACTTTTAACGATATTATTAATTTTGGCTCGATAAGCCAGGAAATGGTAGATTTTCTCAAAGTCTGTGTAGAGCAGAGAAAGAACATTGTAGTCTCTGGTGGTACCGGTTCAGGAAAAACAACACTGCTAAATGTTCTTTCAAACTTCATACCGGATAGTGAACGCATCATCACTGTCGAAGATGCTGCCGAATTGAGACTCTATCAGCCGAATCTCGTTTCTCTAGAGGCAAAACCTCCGAACCTTGAAGGTCGCGGAGCAGTCACTATCAGAGAATTAGTAAAGAATACACTTCGCATGAGACCAGATCGGATTGTCGTTGGTGAGTGCCGTGGTGGAGAGGCTTTGGATATGCTCCAGGCCATGAACACAGGACATGATGGTTCCCTGACTACTGTGCATGCGAATAGTCCAAGGGATGCACTGTCAAGATTGGAAGTCATGGTGTTGATGGCGGGTATGGAGTTACCGGTATCAGCAATTCGAGAACAGGTCTCATCTGCGGTCAATATCATCGTGCAGCAAACACGCTATGCATGTGGATCTAGAAAGATTACAAAAATAACTGAGGTTACAGGAATCGAGAGTAATACTATCCAGCTACAGGATATCTTTGAATTCAAACAGCGTGGGTTCAATGAGGCAGGCAAGGTATGGGGTGGTTTTGATGCAACCGGATTTGTACCATCGTTCTATGAGACACTCAACAATATAGGTGTCTCTGTCGATCTTACTATATTTGACAATAGCAAGGACAATTACTAGTGAACGAGCTTTATATCATTTTTATTCTGCTTTTCATTGGTGTTAGTGTCATGATATGGGTGTTATTGTCATTTAGCATACATGGCTACGAAAGGTACCAAACAGTATTTACAGAGCATACTGAAAGTAAGCTGGAAAACCTGTTTCTTTTCATCGACGCCAAACAAATGTTTCTTTTAAATATTTTGCTACTGGTTGTCTTGCCGGTGACGATTTATTTTACGACTGGCTCACTGTTTTATGTCATTCTCTCGTTGATGATGCTAATCGTCTTACCAAAAATACTTCTTTTGAGACTGGAGGTTAGACGTAAAGAGAAGCTTATCAGTTCATTACCAGATGCATTGATCCAAATAGCAGGTGGAATGAGTGCTGGTCAGACTTTTCTCTCGGCCGTTGAAACAATGGTAAAAGAGACGAAAGGTCCGGTCAGTCAGGAGTTCTCGTTGGTACTAAGAGAGCAACGTCTTGGAATGTCTCTCAACGAAGCAATGGATAATCTTGCAGAAAGGGTACAGGCAGAAGAGATGGATCTGATAGTAACAGCAACCCAGATAGCAAGCGAGGTTGGTGGTAATCTGTCTGAGATTTTCAAACGCTTGGCAGACAGCCTAAGAAAAAAGATGGAGATGGAAGGCAAGATCAAGGCACTTACCTCACAGGGAATACTTCAAGGTTGGGTTGTAGGCTTGCTACCTTTTTTTATTATTCTTGCTCTCTATTATGTCGATCACGAAAATATATCTCCAATATTTTCGAACCTGCTCGGATGGATTTTTCTTTCAGTCATAATCATTCTTGAAATAGTTGGCGGATTAATGATTCGAAAAATTGTCAATATAGATATCTAAAATGGACTTTTTCATTATTAGTATTATGTTTGGCGTGGTATTCGCCATGATTGTCTGGAACGCATACCGCATATTCGCGCTGGTGCCAGACCAGGACAGATCATATCTTGATAGGCCACCACTGGGATATCGTTTGACGTGGCCGCTCGTTAATGCATTTGTGCACTATTTTGGCTCTCTTGTTACACAAAACTATCGTGTTGTAACTCTTCTTCGACTACGGAAGGCAGGGCTTGATTACATGTTAAGTCCTGATCAGTTTTTTGCTGGAAAAGTGATCGCTGCCATTCTTTTTTCAATGTTCATTTATCTGCTGTTACACATGTTAGATTCAAGCGCCTGGTATATGGTGTTGTTGGGAATGGTAGGTGGCTTCTTCTATCCGGAACTATGGCTGCGAGAGGCCACAGAAGCACGTAACAAAAGTATCTTTCGTGAACTGCCATTTTACCTCGATATTATTATTTTGGCTGTAGAGGCTGGTACGAATTTTACTGGTGGTTTGCAACAGGCTATCAACAAAGCAACAGATGGCCCATTGAGACAGGAATTTGGTCGTGTACTCAGGGATGTAAGGGCAGGTAAACCCAGAGCCGACGCACTTAGGGATCTCGGAGAGAGAATCGATACCGAAAGTGTAAGAAATGTAGTCAGCAGTATAATCCAAGCAGAAAAGACCGGATCCAGCTTGGGTCCGGTTCTCAAGGCACAAGCAGACCAGTTGAGATCGATGCGATTTCAAAAGGCAGAAAAACAGGCTATGGAGGCACCTGTTAAACTCCTTGGTCCTCTGATTATGTTTATTTTCCCCAATACCTTCTTAATTATCATCTTTGTAATTTTAAGCAGCGCGATACAGAAAGGTGTATTGACATGGTCTGTCTTTCAACCACTGATTTGGGCATTTAACTGGCCGGGCTAGGTGTATTTGTATGAAGTCAATGATTATTTCAATTAAAAGAAAAATGAGATCGGTGCTCGATTCGCTGTCGATACTTTTTCTATATGTCTTGTTATCAGCATGTAACAACAATAACGATCAATTTCCCCCTGGCACATTAGTTACAATCGCACCCGAATCCTTTACATGGACAGTAACTGAGGCTCTTGACGAAACGGGTAGATGTATATTTTCATCTGACGATTATCAAGACAACTTCATAGTTATTACTGTAAAAGATGAAAATGACAGACCGATTGGAGAAATGGAACTGCAAATCTACCTGTCACCCTCAAACTCAACTTCACCACCTCAACCTGACAACCTGCATATCTTCCACCTCTACGATGACCTAAACAATAACGGTGTCGTTGATCATCCTCAGGAGTTGGTCAGTGGGTCCGGTGAATCGATAATATATATAACGGAAACAGAAAAATATCACGGTACAAAATCAATGATAGTCAGAACGAATACCTCATGTGGTGGTTATCTCGCAACTCTGAATGCTTATGCTGGAGATGGGTACGGCACAATGTCGATCAATACTCAGGATATACAAGATGTTGAAGAGTCCGAAGAGGTTATAGAAGAGTGAGTTCAGTATGAAACGAGTTAGATTGACAAAGCACATGTCGAATGGTGGAAGTCAAAACGCTCAACAACTTGACGCAAGATTGGCAGATACTTATATCAGCCGACTACGAGGGCTGTTGGGAAAGAAACAACTCGCAGATAATGATGGACTCTTGTTAAAGCGTTGTGCTTCTGTTCATACCGTTGGTATGCGCTATGCAATAGATTTGGTATTTATGGACAAAAAGGGTTTGGTCTTGAAATGTCAAGAGAGGGTTAAACCATTCCGTGCTGCATCAGCACCTGGTGCCTATTATACGCTGGAATTGAACAATGGAGTGATTAGGAAACAGGGAATTTCAGTTGATGATCAATTCAAGCTGGAATTCATCTAAGAAGAGGTCGCTGTGTTAAACAAGACACTTAATCATATCCAGATTCTAATACTATTCGTACTACTTTCAGCTTGTGGAAGTACGGCTCCGAAACAGAAGACATTTACTCATCTCGAGATGGCAGACGCGGCCTACGATCAGGGTAGATGGGTTGAGGCGGAACAACACTACCATGCAATTACACAAGTGGCTTCAAGTGATTTCTATGCCTGGTTCAGGCTTGGTAATTCACGCCTGCATCAAGGCAATATCGAAGCGGCAATTCATGCCTATGAGTCTTCACTACAGCGTGATCCAAGGCAACCAAAGCCTCATCACAACCTGGCTGAAGCGTATTTGATGATGGCGCACCAGTCATTGAAGAGAGCGCAGAGTCTGGCGGAGAAATCTAGCCACGAGTGGATAGCGATTGAAGACAAGCTTAATAAGCTCCAGGGAATCATCTATAAACCGATCAGTGATCTGCCGTCACCAGCAAAGGGTCTTATCCGCTACTGATGTTACAACGAGATAGAACAGGGAATGCGATAGCTTAGGAGAGCAAGATGAAGATCAAAGGGAACTTGAGCCGTTTGTTCAGAAGGCAGTTTGGTGCCGCGATGGCGGAGCTGCTGGTGGCTTTACCTGCACTCTTG
>JBEVVR010000139.1:0-24717 GCA_040507035.1 Candidatus Thiodiazotropha sp. | reverse complement strand
CCGGCTGTTTGAAGTCGGAGGTTCGAAGCTCTCTGGACAACATATTAAAAAAGGGGGCCTGCTACGCAGACCCCCTTTTTGAATATGGCGCGCCCGGAAGGATTCGAACCTCCGACCCCCTAGTTCGTAGCCAGGTACTCTATCCAGCTGAGCTACGGGCGCTTTTTGTGGAACGCGAATTCTGAAGATTTATTGCTCTTTTGTCAATGGCATATGGTGCAGGCCTGTGTGCTGAGATCGTCTGGGTGAGAGGTGCGGAAAACACCCTTCTGAATCCAATCTGAGCCTCAACTTTCAGTTGTTAATCTTCCGTATGGTGGACTGATAGCGTTTCAATGCCTGGGCGCGGCTGGCCCCTAAGTCCACAAGCGGTGTATTGCCCATACCATCATCACCTAACCAGCGGTGAATATACTCCCCCTCTGGGTCGAACTTTTTGGCCTGCAGCTGGGGATTGAAGATACGGTAGTAAGGCGCCGCATCGGTGCCACAACCCGCGACCCATTGCCAACCCAGGGTGTTATTGGCCAAGTCCGCATCCACCAGGGTATCCCAGAACCAGCGCGCACCCTGAAGCCAATGGATGCCCAGATTCTTGGTGAGGAATGAGGCAACGACCATGCGCACCCGGTTGTGCATCCAGCCGCTCTCCCAGAGCTCGCGCATACCGGCGTCCACCAAGGGGATGCCCGTTTCCCCACGCTGCCACGCCTTGAGCTGGTGGTCGTCCCCATACGCCTCCCACGCGCCCGGGTGCTCGTAACGTCTGTTCAAGGAGAGGGTCGGCGTATGGGGAAAGGCAGTGAGTACATGACGTGAAAACTCGCGCCATCCGATCTGGGCAAGAAATCGCCGCATAGCTGCCCGTACGCCGTCGTCTGCTTCATGGGCCAGGCGTCCTTGGCAGACAGCGTAGAGACGCGCCACACTCAGTTCGCCAAAATGGAGGGCCGCTGAAAGTTTGCTCGTCCCCAGCTGAGCGGGGAGATCGCGGAAAACCTCGTAAGCGTCGATTCTCTCCTCTAAAAAGAGAGATAGCATCTGCTGGGCCGAATCCTCGCCCGGTGACCAGTAGGCGTGGAGTTTCCCATGCCAAGGCTGAGTGTCCAGCAATCCCAGTTTATCCACCTCGCGAGAATCCGCCGCCAAGGGTCTACTGCAGGGTTTCGGTGTGGCAAACAGGCGATGCTCAACACCTTCATGTGTAAGGACTTCCGAGGCATGGCGCCAAAATGGGGTGAATACCTTGAATGGCGACCCGTCCCGCTTTGCCACCCTGTCAGCGGGTAACAGACTATCTTCATGAAAGTTCTCTCCTACTATGCCACGGTTTTCCATGAGAGCAGAGATATCGCTTTCCAACTCCACCTGACCAGGTTCCATGACCCGGTTGAAGAATAGTTTTTTAATCCCTCTCGCTTTGAGAGATCTCTTTATCTGTTCAGCTGCATCACCCCGTTGACAGATCAGTGGCACACCGATCTCCGCGAGTTCCTGCTGCAAGGCAAGCAGGCTATGGTGCAGATACCAGCGGCTCGCACCACCTTGGGCCCAACCATCCTTAGGCTGTGGATCGTGTATGTAGAGGGCAACTACAGGCAGGCCGCTCTCCAGTGCGGCATTCAGCGCCGGGTTGTCCTGCAACCGCAAGTCGCGGCGAAACCAGACCAGGGAGTGCGGGCCCTCAGTCGCCATGGGAGACCCTTTTCCAGCCGCGAGCTCCACTGTGCACCTCCACCTGTGAGGAGAGTACCTGCAACGCCGCTAAAATCCGCGAGCCCAGGCGAAGACCCCCCGCCGCCTCGAAAACCGCCAGCCGCTTGTCGCTGGCCTGCCCCCCCAACAACACGGGAAGATTCGACTCCTCGGTCAGTGTCGCCAGCTCCCTCTCCTGATCCTCGGTCAAGGGCGTCCTGGCGGACAATACCACTGCCCGCGCACCCGAGCTCTCCACGATCAGTGGAATCTGCTCCAGCGGCAGGTCCTGACCGAAATAGAGGACCCTGTAACCCCGAGACTGGGCAGACAGGGCAAACAGCAGCATACCAATATCATGATTGTCTCCAGGCATGCAGGCGCAGACTATGCGCGCCCCTTTGGCTTGGCTATAGCCATGATGGAACCGGGCCCCCAATCGATTGCGCACCCAGCTGCTGTAAAAGTGTTCCTCGGCTACCCCTGTCGGGTTGCTTTGCCAGTTCTCCCCCAGGGTCATGAGTGCCGGCTCGATCAGTCGCTCCGTCACCATGTCAAGAGGATAGAGGGATGAGGCCTCGTTGAAAACAGCCTCGATACGCTCATGGCTGAAATCACTGATGGCATGCAAGGTATCCTGCAGATAATCCTGCCATACTCCCCTCAGCTCCATACCCGGCTGCCAACTGGCTATGGGTCGCTCCGGTTGGCGTATCAATTTGGCGATTGCCGGTAGCGAGTGGCCTTCGTGCAGCAATTCAACCACCCGTTCAACGATACGTTCATCCTTGTCACTGTAGACCCGGTGCCCCTTGGGTGTACGCTGGGGTGTCAGCAGGTTGTAGCGGCGCTCCCACGCCCTCAGGGTGGAGGCGCCCACACCCGTGCGTTCCGCCAGCACCCTGATGGGAAAGCCATCCGTGTAGACGGCCTGTCGTTGAGCATGGGTCGATTGCCTAGTCATCATATCTACTGCCCGTTCTTTAGCTTTTCTTGAGAGTCCTTATCAGAAAATTGTACAATATTTTTTGACTTGTACAAGTTTTTTGTATAGGTTTTAGATAACGACCGATGTGTCTTCTGTACCTTTTATACAGTTTAAGACGACAACCCACTGAAAGAGCAAGAGTATTCAGACCATGGAAAAGCCTGTTCCCACTTCACGACTCAGTCGACTCAGCCAAATGGGCCAGCTGGCGGGCGGTATCGCAAGCGGTATGGCATCGGAGGGGGCACGACAGCTAGCCAGGGGAGAGCGTCCCCGACTCAGTGACATGCTGCTTACCTCGAGCAATATGAAGCGGATCGCGAACCGCCTTGCAGAGATGCGTGGCGCCGCCATGAAGGTGGGACAGCTGATCTCCATGGATAGCGGTCACCTGATACCGTCACAGCTCTCCGACCTGCTCGCTCGGTTGCGGGAAGACGCCTACACCATGCCTATGCTGCAACTGGCCGGGGTTCTTGAGAATAACTGGGGCAAGGGCTGGGAAAAAAGACTATCCCGCTTCGAGTTTACCCCCATCGCCGCAGCATCAATCGGCCAGGTACACAGAGCAGAGCTCAAAGACGGCCGACGGCTGGCGATCAAGATTCAGTATCCCGGGGTTAAGCAAAGCATAGATAGCGACGTGGAGAATGTCGGCACGCTGTTGAAGCTATTCGATCTGTTGCCGCAAGGACTCGATCTGGAATTACTCTTGTCCGAGACGAAAAAGCAACTCCACCTGGAGGCGGATTATCTCCACGAAGCGCAGGCAATCGCGGATTTTCAACAACAGCTGCGGGGTGATCACCGTATCACCGTTCCATCCGTGGCTGAAGAGATGACGACCACCGAGGTATTGGCCATGGAATACCTCGATGGAGAACCCATCGATGCCTTGGCAGAGATGGCACAGCCGTTGCGAAATCAAACCGCGAGCATCTTGCTGGAGATCGCCTTCAAGGAGCTGTTCCACTGGGGAGCCGTACAAACGGACCCCAATTTTTCCAACTACCTGTTTCATGCAGCGTCGGAGTCTATTCAGTTACTCGACTTTGGTGCCACCCGCCGCTATGAGCCCGGTGTGAGGAGCGCCCTGATGCAACTCTTCAGTGCCTGCCTGGAGGGTGATGATGGAGACATCATCGCTGCCGCCAAGCAGGTCGGATACCTCGGGGATGACGATCCTGCTGACTACCGCAGCTTCGTACTGCAACTTTTGCGTGCCGCCACGGAACCTGCCCGCTGCAGATCGAATTATGACTTTGCCAGCAGCGATCTACCGCAACGCATGGCTGAGATCGTCTTGGAATTACGTCTTAAGAACCGTTACAACCGTTTGCCGCCGATGGATATACTCTTTCTCCACCGCAAGCTTGGGGGGCTCTATCTGTTGTTCTCCAGACTCCAGGCAAAAATCGATGTGCGGGGTATTTCCCATACCTATTTGATCTAGGTGGGGCTGAGGGTCTCCATTGCTTGGGTGCCAACTGAGGGGAGGGATTGACTCGTCTGCTACGCAGACTCGCCCCTTCGGGCGCCTTCGCGATGCTCAGGCGTCCTGCGTCGCTTCGCTCCTTGTCGAACGAAGGGTTCGAATCAAGACCTCCCCTATCCGCCAAATAAATAGGGGCTGAGGGACTCCTTGGCTTGGGTGCTAGCTGATGGGAGGGATTGATTCGCCTTCGGCTCACCCCTTCGGGGCGCCTTCGCTGCGCTCGGCGTCCTGCGGCGCTGCGCGCCTTGTCGAACGAAGGGTTCGAATCAAGACCTCCCCTATCCGCCAAATAAATAGGGGCCCTGTGGGCCCCTATTTATTTGGCGGAGAGAGAGGGATTCGAACCCTCGATACGCTATTAACGTATACACACTTTCCAGGCGTGCTCCTTCAGCCACTCGGACATCTCTCCAGAATTTTTGGAGGCGCAAGGTTAAACTAGTTTCTCTACAGAATCAAATAGCTAAGTTACCCCTGATTGGATCAGAGGTTTTGCGTCCAGGATTTGCCTGGGCTGTATTGCGCTCTATTTACCTATTGCTGTCTCGACAGCGCCTGGAATACCCCTGATTGTTATAGGTGCTTGCTGAACTCCGCCACGATTGCGTCTGACTCCAGTTCTCTAAACTTTTCGGCGCTGATGTGAATCAATTTCCCATGGTCCCCGGATTCGAAGTAGAGATCGGGTTGTTTCAGCAGGCTCGCATCGACCAGGGTCTCGATGCCGTAAGGCAGTCCAGTGGGGGGGACGGCACCGGTTTCACAATCGGCGAAGGCCTGCTGCAACTCATCTTCCGTGATCAGATTTAGTTTGCGTCCGGTAAGCAGTTTCAGCTGGTCCAGTTGCAGCCGATGTGTCGCCGGGATAACCGCAAGCAGGTAGCTCTCATCATCCCCTAGCAGAACCGATTTGGCCATTCTATCGCCCGGTATATGGGCCGCTTCCGCTGTATTTAAGGTTGAATCAGTGCGCCGATGATCAATAACCTCATAACTGACACCATGATTTTGTAGGTACTCTTTGAGTGTAATTGCTATCGCCATATCCTTACCTCCAGCTACCTCTCCTTTGAGTTATGCCGCCTCAAAAAAAAGTAGCGTCACCAATCGATTCTGCGACAATGACCTGGCATAGTCCTCCCGCGACTCCGAAACGGGATGCAGGGATTTGAAATAGACGGTGTGTTGTAAGTCTTAAATCAATCCACGTCCAGTCTGTTTTTTAGGAACCTAATTAGGAGTATAGTTCGCCGCTCAAGACTATTGACGTATGAATCGGAAATGGCTCTGTTTAAACCCTTTCGTTAACTCAAATTTTCATTGGTTACCATGGCAAAAAGAAAGAAAAAATCCCCCTCTTTGGCAGAACTGGCCGATCGCCACTACCTCTACGAACTCTCTGTACAGTGTTCAGAGGCAGAGATAGATTTCGTCGACGACACCTACAAAAAGATACGTGGCAGACGGGCAAAGCGACTCAGGGAGGATTTCTGTGGCACAGCGAATGTCTGCTGCGAATGGGTGAAACGGCGCAAAACCAATACCGCCATTGGTGTTGACCTCGATGCTGAAGTGCTTGATTGGGGTAGAGAAAACCAGTTAAGCAAACTGAAATCCTCACAGCGCAAGCGGATCAGACTGATCGAGGAGAATGTGCTCAGGGTAGAGACCGAGCCCATGGAGATCATCTCGGCCATGAACTTCAGTTATTGGTTGTTCAAGGAGCGGGAACAACTCAAGAGCTACTTTCAGCAAGTCCATCGGCAGCTGGCGGATGACGGCATCCTTTTCATGGATGCCTATGGCGGTTATGACTCCTATAAAGAGATCGAAGAAGAGCGGGAAATCGAGGTTGGCGAAGGCAGTTTCACCTACACCTGGGAGCAGGAGAAGTACGATCCCATCAGCGGCACGCTGATCTGTCACATACACTTCGACTTTGCCGACGGCTCCCGGCTAGAGCGTGCTTTCAGTTATGACTGGCGCCTCTGGAGTTTGCCTGAAATCAACGAGTTGCTGAAAGAGGCCGGGTTCAGCAAGGTTACCATCTATTGGCAGGGTTTCGATAAGGACGGGGAACCAGACGGGGAGTTTGAGCCTGTCACCGAGGGTGAAGCGGATGCCGGTTGGATCTGCTATATCACCGCCGAAAAGTAACAATCATCTCAACTGACCCTGAACCGCCTGCAGAAGTCCTGGATGAACTCGGCTATCTCCTGCGGGTGGTTTAGATTGAGTTGGGGCAGCTCGCTGTTTGTGTCTATGCCACTGTCGCTGGCGATGGCAATGATCGAACTGTCATGGGGAAAGAGCAGTGGTTTGTGCAACGAGCCCCTGTGCAGTTCTATCTTGGGGAATGTGAGGTGCCTGAATCCCTCAACAAGCACCAGATCGAGCCTAGCGTGATCGAGTCTCTGCAGCAGCTCGGGGAGCGTCGGTTCACTCTCCTGCGCCTCATCCACCATCAGTGCCCAGTGTCTGGAACTGGCAAGCAGTACCTGTCCGGCGCCGGCTTTACGCAATTCATAGCTGTCTTTTCCCGGATGGTCGACCTCGACCCGGTGATGGGCATGTTTGATGACACCAAGCCTCAATCCAGCTCCCTTCAAGAGGGGGATCAACTGCTTGAGCAGGGTGGTCTTGCCTGTGCCGCTGTAGGCGGCGAAACCAAGCAGTGGGAGGGGAAACGACGACATAGGCTGGAGAGGCAGAACGGATGATTGTCGGTTGGACCTAGGCATCCTCGCGTTTCATGCCATGGATCATGATGATCAAGTCGGCGGCATCCCGGCTGATACCCAGTTCTGAGACAAGCTGTTCCGGACCGGCGCCTGCGCGCACCATGCGAATGGCATCGCTATACGGGGGTTCACCCTGATGACTGCTCTGTTCGATGTTCTCCTGCCGCTCTTCAAGATCCCGGCCATGGCGCTCCAGGCGATTTACCCGTTTGTCGACACCGACAGCACTCGAACAGAGTGCGCTAACTGTCTGTTTGAGGGTTTCGACCTCCCGCTGAAGCTGATCGGAAGCATCACGTCGATTGCGTTCGAAGATAAAAAAGACCGCCAGTAGTACAACCAGCAGCAAGACTATCGGCAACAGTCCAAACCAAAACAGCGTCGCACCGCTACCCATCATTGCTGTGATCCGCGTCGAGAGAGAGGAGGAGCTCAAGCATACTCATCGATGTGCGGCTTACCATCGTCCTCATTCTCTTTCGGTTTCCTCTGCTGTCTCTGTTTACGCTCTTCCACAGGCTTGGGTCGTTCACGGCGAAGCGGCGGTTTTGACGGTTTAACCGGTGTCAGTGGAGTGAGCGGATTTTCACCACCAATCTCGGGCATGCTTGGCTTCCTTTTCTTTGATGACTCTGGTTTCGCCTGTCCTGTCTTGTTGATTTATAAGTAGAATAGCTGAAAAACCGCGTCAGACACAAAAAATCCTTTAAATGACACACACTCGGTCAGCCCTGCAGCTGCCGCTCCCGCAGGGCATGGCAAGGGCTCCTGTCGCCTTTTGTTTCAGGATGTTAGACCCAGGAGAAATCATGAGATCAATACATGCTGATCTCTTTCCACTCCTCGTCAGTCAATAATTTATTCAGATCCACCAGGATCAACAGACTATCTTCCTGCGTCGCAACCCCCTGGATATAGCGGGAACTCTCCTCGGTACCCACATTCGGCGCGACATCGATATCGGTCTCTCGAAGTTCGACGACTTCGGCCACGGCATCCACCAGGATTCCTACGACCTGTTTTTCCGACTCTATGACGATGATACGGCTGGCATCGTCCACTTCGGTGGTAGGTAATCCAAAGCGGGTGCGGGTATCGATGACGGTCACCACATTTCCGCGCAGATTTATAATGCCCAACACGTAGGGAGGTGCGCCAGGCACGGGAGCGATCTCTGTAATTCGAAGTACCTCCTGTACCTGCATTACATTGATGCCGTAGACCTCATCCATCAATATGAAGGTAACAAACTGGATCAGTGGACCACCGCCAGCCTCTTCGTCTTCTTCAATCGTCATGCTTACACCTCATCATATTATCTCTCTTGTACGATGACCGGGTTACTCTTCCGCCCACTCAGATCACTCGGCAAGCATCTTCATGATCCCGTCAACATCAAGCAAAACACTCAACTCATCAATGATGATACCTGCATACCAGGGTCGTATCCCAGTACCGCTACGCCAGCGTATCGCCTCCTTTTCCACCAGCAACGTACTGCAGATTTTGTCCACCGCAAGCGCTCTGTTTCCATCACCGATCAACAGCAGATGCTGGGGTGAAACCGGGGCGTCGTCATGCAATCGCTCCGGCATTAACAGCTTGGCGCTGTTGATGACCACCACCTTCTCGTCCCTGTTGACGATGACTCCCAATGACCATCCTGGTTGTCCGGGCAGCTGACTCCCTGCCCCCGTATAACTCAGAATTCCCATCAATGAAGAGAGCGGTATCCCCAGTTTGATACCGTTCACTTCGAACAGCAACACCTGAAAGGCCTCATCAACCCATTCCGGAATAACGGTTTGTGGCCTTGACTCCTCTGCATCGACCGTTGTTTGAGCCTCTACATCAACTCTAGCATCAACAACCGCATCACACTTAATATCGGCATCGGGAAGTGCCTCTTTAACCTCTGTCGACACAACCGCCACGGGAAGATCATCTATCTCCGACAACAGGGTATCGAGGTAGCTTTTCAGCGCAGTATCGGGTTCTGCGATCTTGCTAGTGGGCGCTGTTGACCGTGTCTGTTCGGAACGGCGTATCATGTTGCCGCGCCCGCCTGGAATACCTGCTGCTCGCCCTCGCCCAGAAGGTCATGCAGCAGTTTTTCATAGGCGGCGACACCGCGGCTCTGCGGCGCAAACAACGCCGGGGGTATGCCGGCCTTGCTTGCCTCTCTAAATAACGTATCCACCGGGATCAGACTGTGCCATACATGTCCTTGGTGGCTCTCCCGCATCACTCTGAGGCTGTCTATGGAGGCACGGGTGCGTCGATCGAACATGGTCGGCACCACCAGATAGGGCAGCGGCACATGCCTCGATTTTGTCACCATCTCCAGGGTATGGATCATCCGCTCCAATCCCTTAAGCGCAAGAAATTCTGTTTGCACGGGAATAATCAGTTGCTCGCAGGCCGCCATGGCATTGATCATCAATACCCCGAGGATCGGCGGACAATCGAGTATCACATGGTCGTATCGACTCTGCAGTTGGCCGAGGGCCTGCTTGATCACCAGTCCCATGCCATCCAATTTACCTGCCTGGCGATCGAGGGTAGCCAATGCCATCTCCGCAGGCATCAGGTCGATACCCTCGGTGCCTGTTGGATAGATCAGCGAAAGGGGATCCACATGACGCTGTTGCGCCACGCCTCTAAACAGACTGTAGACGCTCTCATCCAATGCATCCGGATCATAACGAAAATAGCTGGTCAGTGAACCGTGCGGGTCGATATCGACCAACAGCGTGCGCATCCCCCACTTCGAGAGCAACCCACCGAGGGCGACTGTGGTGGTTGTCTTACCCACCCCACCCTTCTGATTGGCGACAGTCCAGACTTTCATTGGCCACCCGTGGGGAGATCGATGACACGGTCTTCGTTTCCATTCATTCCCATGATGATCAGGGATACACGACGGTTTTTCGCCCTGCCCTTCTCGGTCTTGTTATCGGCGACCGGTCGGTGTTCCGCATAGCCGACAGCCGACATCCGTTGCGGTTTGATCCCCATTCTACTCATCAGGTGGACCACACTTGCCGCACGTGCAGCGGACAGCTCCCAGTTCGATGCAAACTGCTCATTATTGATGGGACGGTTGTCGGTGTTGCCTTCTACCTGAAGCTGATTGGGTACGGTCTTCAACACTCGGCTGATACTTCTGAGTGCGGTCACGGCCTCTCTGGAGAGATGGGCGCTGGCACTGGGGAAGAGCATCTTGTCCTTCATATTGACGATTACCCGGTCCTCGGTGAAAGAGACATCGACCAACTCCTGCTCGACATATTCGCTCAACATGTCCTCGATGGTCGCGGCGAGAAAACTGAGCCGCTGTTGCTCGTCATTCGGCATCGTCGTCAACTTATCCATGTTAAGCCCCTGCTCCTGATAACTGCCGGGACCCTGGATCTGTTCGGTCTCTATCAATGCGCTCTCTTGCTCGGTACCCATAGTGTTACCTGGACTACGGCTGAGTTCGCCTACCTGAATCGGCTCTAAACTGCGGCGGGTCTCTTGAAAGGCATCGGTGAGGGTCTGCGAAAGCACCCGGTATTTTCCCTCGTTGACTGAAGATACCGAGTACATGACCACGAAAAAAGCAAACAGCAGGGTTATAAAATCGGCGTAGGAGACGATCCAGCGCTCGTGATTGACATGTTCCGGTTTGCGCTTGCGTCTTCTGCTCACTGCAGGAAACCCTTGAGCTTGGTCTCGATACTGCGTGGATTGTCACCTTCGGCAATACCAATCACGCCCTCTATGACCATTTCACGAAATTTGGCGATATTTTCCGACTGGGTCTTGAGTTTGGCCGCGATGGGTAAGAGAAAGAGGTTCGCCAGACCGACACCGTAGATGGTGGCCACGAAGGCGGTGGCTATACCGCTGCCCAATTTACTCGGGTCGGCCAGATTTTGCATCACATGGATCAGGCCCATTACCGCACCGATAATACCAATGGTCGGCGAATAACCCCCCATACCTTCATAGACCTTGGAGGCCTGGATGTCATGCTGTTCGCTGGCATCCACCTCCATTTCCAGAATGTCACGTAAACTCTCCGGTTCGCTGCCATCAACGAGCAGCTGCATACCCTTGCGTATGAAGGGATCGGGCTCTTCGTCCGCAATGGTCTCCAGCCCCAGCAGACCCTCCTTCCTGGCGATATTGCTCCATGACACCAACTTGTCGATTGTGCTGCGCATGTCCAGCTTCGCGGGGAGGAAAACACGGCCAGAGAGCCGCAATGCGTGGAGAAATACCGGCACCGGTGTCTGTAACAGGATGGCGCCAACGGTGCCGCCTATCACAATCACCATGGCAGGACCATTGACCAGGGAGTCGATATGACCACCCTCCAGCCAATTGCCGCCCAGGATCGCGAGAAATGCGATCAGAATTCCGATAAAGCTAAGAAAATCGAGTCTCATAACACTCTCATCGGCACGAAATTCCTATTATTTACCCTGCATATCAATGCTCGTTGCCCTCGCTTCCGCTAGGAGATTCTGGCCAGGATCGGCCCTATCTCATCCAGTGACAAAACCCGATTGGACAAACCGGCCTTTTCAACAGCCTGGGGCATGCCGTAGACCACACAACTCTGTTGATCCTGGCTCCACAAATCCGAACCGGCCTGTTTCAACTGTCTTGCACCCTGCAAACCATCTGCGCCCATGCCCGTCAGAATCACCCCCAATGCCTTGTCTTTGTAGGCCTGGGCAACCGAAGCGAGCATCATATCCACGCTGGGATGATAGATCTGACCGGGAAGCGGATCGGTGATTCTCACATGGTAGCTGGATGGCCCTCGTTCCACTTGCATCTGCTTACCACCGGGTGCAACCAGACATTCACCTGGTGTCAGCCTATCTCTATCAACCGCTTCCTTGACTTTTATTGAGCAGACGTTATTCAAACGTTCCGCGTAGGCGCCGGTGAAACTGCCGGGCATATGCACTGCGACCACTACCGGCAGCGGATAGTGACGAGGTAGCGCGCTCAACACTTGGCGTAGCGCGACCGGGCCACCGGTGGATGCCCCGATCGCCAGCAGTTCGAGTCTACCGGCTTTTCTGCTCCTTGCCTGAGGTGATGATGCTGCACGACTCAGCTGCGGACGATAGCCCCCAACCATGCTTCGCACCCCGGCAAGCCTTGAATTTCCAACAGCCCTGACACGTTCAAGCAACTGTCTGTTGGCCTCTTCGACACCACTACCCAGGTTGTTCATATCCTTGGGCAGGAAGTCCATGGCACCCGCATCCAGGGCATCCAGAGTCTCCCGAGCCCCTTCCTTGGTAAGGGCGGAGAACATCAAGATGCGTGTCGGCATCTCGCTCATGATGGTACGTACCGCTGAGATACCATCCACTATCGGCATCTCAACATCCATGGTAATCACATCGGGTTTTAGTTGCCGTGTACGCTCAATGGCCTCCCTACCGTCTGATGCCATGCCGACAATCTCGATATCATCCGCTTGCGACAGCGCGGCACTGATTCGGTTTCGAAAGAAGGCCGAATCGTCAACAATCAGTACTTTCAACCTGGCGCCCATTATCGACTATCACTCCTCTTGCATTGTCTGCTATCGGGGCCGCCAACCATGTTGCATTTTCCCTCTATGCAAAATAAAAAGTAGTTAGGCCGTGGTTAAAATTTCTTGGCGTATTTCCGCATCAAACCGGGAACATCCACGATCAGGGCTATCTTTCCATCTCCTGTGATGGTAGCACCTGCCATGCCGTCCAAACCCTGAAGTAATGCACCGAGCGGCTTGATCACGACCTCTTCCTGGCCTATCAGATGATCGACAACCAGACCGACCTGAATATTTCCCACATTTACTATTACCACATGCCCCTTGGCCCTATCTTCATCGCTCAACGGATTGTCTGGAATCAGCCATTTACGTAGGTAAAACAGGGGCATGGCTCGCTCGCGAACCATGATAGTCAACTGACCGTCTACCACATTGGTGCGTTTTAGATTGAGATTGAAGATCTCCACCACACTGGCAAGAGGCAGGGCGAATGGTTGCTCGCCCAATACCACCATCAATGTGGGAAGGATAGCCAGGGTCAAGGGTAGTTTAATGGTAATCAGACTACCCGCTCCCCATTCGGAATCTATCTCAACCGAACCGTTCATCTGAGCAATCCTAGTCTTTACCACGTCCATGCCGACACCGCGCCCGGAGACGTCGGATATTTCAGTTTTGGTGGAAAATCCCGGAGCAAAAATCAGGTTGAAGCACTCTTTGTCATCCAGACGGGCAGCGGCTTCAGTGTCCATCATGCCTTTCTCTACCGCCTTCTTACGCAACACTTCGGGATCCATGCCCTTACCATCGTCGGCGATCGAAAGCAGTATATGGTCGCCCTCTTGGGCCGCTGAAAGCACTACCCGACCCCGCCTGGGTTTACCTTTTGCTTCGCGCTCATCCGGCAGTTCTATACCGTGATCAACCGAATTGCGTACCAGATGCACCAGGGGATCCGCCAATGCCTCAACCAGGTTTTTATCAAGATCTGTCTCCTCACCCACCATCTCAAGATCGATCTCTTTCTTAAGACTCCTCGCCAGGTCACGCACCACCCGGGGAAAGCGGCCAAAAACCTTTTTAATCGGCTGCATCCGCGTCTTCATCACTGCCAACTGCAGATCGGAAGTCACGACATCCAAATTACTCACTGCGTTGGCCACATCCTCGTCATTCATGGTGGCCTTCAGGGTAGCCAACCGGTTACGCACCAGCACCAGCTCACCCACCATGTTCATGATGTCGTCGAGGCGCTGGGTATCCACTCGCACCGAGGTCTCGGCGGGCGGTTTGTTGGCTGCCGCCTTGGGTTGTTTGGCTGCAGGGGCTTTTTTACCCTTTGTCTCGGCTGCCGGTTTCGCTTTTGCCTCTGGCTTGGATTTTGCCTTGGCTTTGGGTTTTGGCGCTGCCTTGGCTGCAGGCTTTGCCGCACTCTTGCTGGCTGGCGCTTGAGCAGGCTGTTTTGCCGCACTCTGTTCGGCCTTGTCAGCGGTTTTTACTTTTTTCGGATCGAACTTCCCTGACCCGTGAATCTCATCGAGCAGGGCATCAAATTCATCTTCGGTGATTTCATCATCCGCGGCTGCCGGTTTGCCCTTTTTAGCAACCTTCTTCGCTGGCGCTTGCTCTGGTTTCAGTTTCCCGGGATCGAATTTACCCTCGCCATGAATCTCATCGAGCAGGGCATCAAATTCATCCTCGGTAATATCGTCTGAAGCGGCAGCTTTACCCTGCTTGGGCTTCTCTTGCTCTGTCTTTTGATTCGGTGCACCGGAGAACTTACCCTCACCATGCAACTCATCCAGCAGGGCTTCGAACTCATCTTCTGTGATGTTGTCGTCTTTAGCGCCTGAGTCGGGTTCCTGAATCGCATCCAGCAGGTTTTCAAACTCATTATCGCTCAAATCTTCCGACCCGGCCGATCCGCTCTCCGGCGCTGTTTCGATCGCTGCAGATTCTGTCACTTGTTGAGCGGGCTCTTCCGTTTCCTCAACGACTTCGGCTTCTGCAGGTTCTGCATCGTCCTCACTCTCGGCTTCCTCGTCTTCTGCTTCAGGTACGGCAAATCCATTCAGCCGTTCAATCAGACTCCGCTCCGCATTCTCCGGCATGATACCTTCCCGTACCTGCTCGAACATCTCATTGACGACATCCAGCACCTCTAACACGGAGTCCATCAAGTCGGGGCTTACGCTACGCTGACCCTGGCGCAGGATGTTGAATACATCCTCGGCGCGGTGGCAGACTTCAACCAGGGGATCTATGGAAAGAAATCCCGCACCACCCTTGATGGTGTGAAAACCGCGAAATACCGCATTCAGCAGGTCGAAATCGTCAGGTTGCTGTTCCAGATCCACCAACTGCTCACTCAGCAATTCGAGGATCTCCCCAGCTTCTACCAGAAAATCTTGCAAGATTTCATCGTTGATATCGATGCTCATCTAATGCTCCCGGTGGGTCACCGAACTTTACCGATTGTTATTGAAATCTATATCGGTCTATACCTGTATAACTAAAATCCCAGGCTGGAGAGTAGATCGTCAACATCGTCCTGACTTGTCACTTGGTCTCCCTGATCCAGACCTGGAATAGCCGGTCCTGCAAGTTCCTCTTTTTGTTCTTTTTTCTGATTTGGATCATCCAACTTGTCACCGGTGATGCGCACCAGCATGACAAGCTTCTCCTCCACATCATGAACCAGGGTGATAACCTTGCGGATAATTTGACCCGTGAGGTCTTGAAAATCCTGAGCCATCAGCACTTCTGACAGGTTTTTGTGCAGCTCGCCGGCGTCCGTCTTGGTGCTGTTCAGAAAACTTGAAAGCGCGACACTGAGTTCTTTGAAATCATCTTTATTTAGCATTCGGGAGCGCAGCTTCTCCCACTCTTGGGCGAGTTCAGCCGATTGCTTTTCTATCTTCTCGACCAGAGGGAGGCTCTGTTCCACCGCACTGAGGGTACGATTTGCGGATTGCTCGGTCATGGTAATGACATAGCTGAGTCGCTCCTTGGCATCCGGAATCTCCACATTGGTCATATCGGAGATACGGGCATCGAGGAGGAAACCGTTGATTGCATCGTGCAGCTCTCGGGTGAGACGGCCCACCTCTAAAAACAGATCATCTTTTTGGGGTTTTGGCGCCAAACTTGTGATCAAACGCTCGGATTCCTCATCATCACCGGCTTCCAAGCTGATAACGAGGGACTTAGCAAGCTCTAATCGCTGTTGGTTATCTTGTTGTCCCATTGTCTACTCCTGAAACAGCATTGACTCAACCCACGCGTTCGAAAATCTTGTTGATCTTCTCTTCGAGGGTGGTGGCGGTGAATGGCTTGACCACATAACCATTGACCCCAGCTTGTGCCGCTTCAATGATCTGCTCGCGTTTTGATTCCGCTGTAACCATCAATACCGGCAGTGAAGCCAACTTTTCATCTGCCCTGACGGCCTTCAACAGATCGATACCGGTCATACCCGGCATATTCCAGTCTGAAACAAGAAAATCGAAATTTCCGCTCTGCAGCATGGGTAAGGCGGTAAGACCATCATCTGCTTCCTGGGTGTTGTTGAACCCAAGATCACGCAAAAGATTCTTGATAATGCGCCGCATGGTGGAAAAGTCGTCCACAATGAGGATCTTCATATTCTTGTCCAATGCTACCTCCATCCTGCTTGCACTGTTCGTCCTAACAGCGGGTCACAGGCCAACCATTTACTCTTCGTCATGTACCAATGATAGCCATTCCGACAGGCGTGAACGTAGACGCAGTGTCGCCTGGCTGTGAATTTGGCAAACCCGGGATTCGCTGACACCCAATACATGCCCAATTTCCCGCAGATTCATCTCGTCATCGTAATACATCGCGATTACCAAACGTTCGCGATCAGGCAGACCGGCAATCGCATCCGCCAACGCCTTTTTAAAGGCATCTTTCTGCAAGCCGTCAAACGGGGTATCTGCCGGTCCCTCTCGAGAGACAGGAAAACCGTCGCTCACTGCGGTCAACTCATCCAGACTGAAGATACGGCAACCTGTCGAATCCCGCAGGATCTGGTGATAATCCTCCAGACTCATGCCCAGGGCTTGTGCCACCTCAACGTCTCGGGCATCGCGGCCTTCACTGTTTTCTATCTCCCGCATGGCTTCCGCCACCATGCGCGCCTTGCGATGAACAGAACGTGGCGTCCAGTCACTGCGTCGAATTTCATCCAGCATGGCGCCGCGAATGCGGATACCCGCATAGGTCTCGAAACTGGCGCCCTGAGTTGGGTCGTAGTTTCTGCTCGCCTCGAGCAGTCCCAACATCCCAGCCTGAATAAGATCATCCGCCTGAACATTCGGTGGCAGCCGGTTCATCAGGTGATAGGCAATCCTTTTCACCAGCCCGGCATGCTGATCCACCAGATCATCATAGTTCTGTTGCTCTTGCATGGCGGTGTATGTTGCTAAACCACTCACCGTCATACCTCCCCGTATTGGCTTGAAAATTGGATCAGACGTTCGACGAAAAACTGCAAATCACCACTCACTCCGGAGGGTATAGGCCAGTTATCGGCCTTTTTGGCCAAATTCTTGAATGCCTGTGCCACTCGAGACCGAGGAAACGCCTCGACCACCGGTTTTTGACTTCTTACAGCCTTGCGCAATTGCTCGTCATAAGGGATGCTGCCCATATAGTTCAGCATAACGTCCAGGTACTGATCGGTTACCCGGCACATTTTATTGTAGAGGTCCCGCCCCTCTTGCACACTTTTTACCATATTAGCCAAGATTCGGAATCTGCTGATTCCGTGCTCGCGATTGAGCAACTTGATAATGGCATAGGCGTCTGTGATGGAAGCGGGTTCGTCACAGACGACTACAATCTGTTCTTGAGCTGCGCGGCTGAAACTGATCACCACGTCTGAAATACCGGCAGCCGTATCGATAAGTAACACATCCACATTGTTGGCCACTTCGCTGAAGGCATGGATCAAGCCTGCATTCTCAGCGGGAGTCATCTCGGCCATATGCTGGATACCGGAGGCACCGGGCACGATTTTCATACCCTTGGGACCGCTTACCAGTACATCTTCCAGAGTGCACTCCCCATTCATGACATGGGAGAGATTGCGCTCCGCATGTAAACCGAGAATCACATCCAGGTTCGCCAGACCCAAGTCGGCGTCGAGCAGCATCACCCGGCGTCCGATCTCGGCAAGTGCGACACCAAGATTGGCGGAGATATTGGTCTTGCCAACCCCGCCCTTGCCACCGGTGATGGCGATCACCCTTACCGGTTCGGGATTGATCATCCTACGCAACCCTGTCGCCTGATCTTCGATCTGTTCAGACATGTGCATGTTCATTCATTCCCCCGAAAGCCATCGCCAGATACTCCTCATCCGGTCGGTCACCCATCAGCTCGGACAGCTCCACCAGCTGTCTAGTCACCCTGCCGGCATGGGCGATCTTTATATCTTCCGGCACCCGTTGGCCATCGGTAACGAATGCCAGCGGAAGCTTTGCCTCCAGAAGCGACGAAAAGACACCTCCCAGGGAAGCAGCTTCGTCCATCTTGGTCAAAACCACGCCAATCGGTTTTACCAGACCGAATGCGCGAATTGCATGGGTCAGCGCTGAGCGTTGTGTCGTCGCCGAGAGGGTAAGCAGAGATTTCACCGGGTGATTCCCTTTCTTCAGCAGTGCCAAACGCTCAGTCAACTTGAGATCTCTTTGCCCCATACCGGCGGTATCGATCAATACCAGACGCTTCTCGGCAAAGGCGTGCAGGGCTGTGTTGAGCTCCTCTGCCGAGGTTACGTTGCGAACCGGCACATCCAGGATTCGACCATAGTTTTGCAACTGCTCCTGGGCACCAATCCGATAACTGTCGGCGGATATCAGTGCGAGATGACGATTGCCATGGCGTAGACAGAACCTCGCTGCCAATTTGGCGATGGTAGTCGTCTTGCCGACACCCGTGGGCCCAACCAGGGCCAGGGTTCCGCCTTGATCAAGAAGATCACCCTCGACAATAGGGATTTCCCTGTTGAGTTGATTCAATACCAGATGCCAGGCCTGTTCCGGAGTCTCTGCATCTTCCACGCGGTAGGCAAGTTCCTTGCAGTGATTGGCATCCAAGCCCAGTCCCATCAGTCTGCGGATTAAATCCTGGGTCTGCGGCCGACGATGCCCTAGATCGCGCCAGGTGAGTTCGGAAAGCTCATTCTCCATCATTCGACGCAGTGCCTGCATCTCCCTGCGCATCTCTCTCAATACGGGATCCTGACTCCATTCGACACGGGGTTGCTCCTGCTCCTGTTGCGGTTTGGACTCGTGATACTCCCGTTTGCTCTCTGCCGAGCTCTCGTTTTCGGCATAGTTGTCTGCATAAGCACGCTTGGCTGCGGTTGAAAGCACGGTGCTATCATCCGTCAGGGGCTGAGGTTCTGTATCGATGCTGGTTGGTTGGCTGGCATTGAATGCGGATTCGTCATAATCCACGGCCGCCACCAACTCGATACCCCCTTGTACGCTCTTGTTGGAGAGAATAACAGCATCCGCTCCCAACGCTTCACGTACCTGGCGCAGTGCTTGTCGCATGTCTGAGGCAAAAAAACGTCTTATCTTCATAGTCCGCAAACTCCGGCGCTCGCTCGGGATCGAGCTTTCGCCTTTCAACCTGCTTATCCACTCTCCGGCTTAGTTATTGGCTGTTGTTTACTGCCAGCCCAGCACCTTGGCCAATCGACCCATATCGGGTGCTCATCACAATAACTGCAATAACCGTTCCAATATCTTTAACACTAGGCCGGAAAATAATTTTTCTTTTAATACAACATGTTGAGTATCAACAAGCCTTAGCGGTCGTGATGGGTGTGGGCCGTTGCGGACGCCAGTCTCTTGACTATTAGCAGCGATCCGCCAAGGTTTCGGCACCCATGATGTCGCGATAGGCGGGTTGTACGGAAATATGCTGCCTGCGGTTTTAGGCAAGCATAGGGCGATCCCAAGCAGAGAGATCTTCAGTGTTGGGCGTCTATCTGGCGCCGGCCACGGACCGGGCAGGTGTCCGTTCACCCGCGTTGTGACGGAACAGTTCGAGAGATATCACTTTTTGCGTTCGCAGCTGTTTGATTTCGAACTGCGCTCCCAGTGACTCCAGGGTGAAAATAAGGGCATCCGCCCGCTCCCTGTTCACCAGCTCCAAAGCCAGGCGCTCCTTGTTCATCAATGCTGTGGCTGCACTGTTTAACGCCACACCCTTTAGATAGGTGCAATAAGCGAGTCGTTGGCAATAATCGTAGTGCGACCAGCGATCATCGCCCATCCATGCAGACTCGTTCGACCATTCTTTTACCAATAGCTTGATCATTTAGTTAGGTCCTTGATGAGGTTGATCATGCGTTGCCTTTTTCAAAACGCCACCTCTTACACAAAAACGCGCGACACTATCTCACATTCGGCAAACATTCGCCATTATTCACCATTTGCCGTATTACCGATGGTTGAGACCACCTTGATCTGACGATTATCGGGTATCTCGTTGTAGGAGAGAATATGCATACCGGGAGCCGCATGTTTGGCGAAACGCGCCATCCAGGATCTGATCGGTGCCGCTACCAGAAGTACGCTCTCCTGTCCCTGGGCCTCCATCGCCGCTGATGTCTCTGCCAGGGCATTCTGCAAGCGCTCTGCAAGTCCTGGCTCAAACCCTGCCTGCCCCTCTTCTGTCGCCTGCAAGGTTCTTTGCAGCAACTGTTCCAGGGTTGGGTCGAGTACCGATACCGGTATCTCCTCAGAGGCCCCTATCAGCTGCTGTACAATTCCCCGAGACAGCGCGACCCGCACAGCTGCCGTCAAGGCCCCTGGATCCTGGGTCCTTTGCGACTGTTCAGCCAGGGTTTCCGCAATGGTGCGAAAATCGCGGATCGGCACATGTTCAGTCAGCAGATTCTGCAATATTTTGGTCACCACGCTCAAAGAGAGCGCCTTGGGCACCAGGTCTTCCACCAGCTTAGGCGCGCCTCTGGCCAACATATCCAGGAGTTGCTGGGTCTCCTCATGACCTAGCAATTCATTGGCATGACTCTGCAGAATCTCACTCAGATGGGTTGCCACCACAGTACTGGCATCGACAACGGTATAACCCAAGGTCTGCGCATGATCCTTCTGATCGGGATCGATCCAGACAGCATCGAGACCGAAGGTGGGATCCTTGGTGGCTGTGCCCTGGAGTTCACCAAACACCTGACCGGGATTGATCGCCAATTCACGATCCGGAAAGATATCCGCCTGGGCCACGGCAACACCGTTGATCGAGATGCGATAGCTATTGGGATTAAGATCCAGATTGTCACGAATATGCACCGAGGGTATAAGGAACCCGATCTCCTGAGAGAGCTTACGCCTGACACCCTTGATGCGATTCATTAGCTGCCCGCCCTGGTTACGATCCACCAGCGGGATCAGCCGGTAACCCACTTCGAGTCCTATCAGGTCGACCGGCTGTACGTCGTCCCAGCTCAGCTCACGCTGTTCAGGTTGTTCAGCGGGCTC
Source organism: Candidatus Thiodiazotropha sp. (assembly GCA_040507035.1). Lineage (GTDB taxonomy): Bacteria > Pseudomonadota > Gammaproteobacteria > Chromatiales > Chromatiaceae > Thiodiazotropha. The sequence continues at coordinate 3,704 of JBEVVR010000139.1, read as the reverse complement.
TTCGATAACAGGCTCCTCGGCCGGTTCCATCTGACGCTGCCAGATCATCCAGGCCCCCCCCGCCGCGGCCGCTGCGAGGGTAAGAAAGGCAAAATTGGGCATTCCGGGAATTATGCCCATCAGGAACAACACCGCTGCGGCAACCGCCAGTGCCTTGGGGCTGGTAAAGAGCTGGCTGATGATCTGCCCGCCCACATCCTGGGTACTGGCTACCCGGGTGACGATGATTGCCGCCGAGGTTGAGAGCAGCAGGGATGGGATCTGAGCTACCAGGCCGTCACCGATGGTCAACAGGACATAGTTCTGCAGTGCGGTGGAGAAGTCGAGGTTGTGCTGGGCCATACCGATGGAGAGCCCACCGATGATATTGATGAACAGAATCAGAATACCGGCTATCGCATCACCACGTACGAATTTACTTGCACCGTCCATGGCGCCGTAGAAATCGGCTTCGCGAGCGATATCCTCGCGCCGGGTCCTGGCCTCATCCTGATCGATCAGGCCGGAGTTGAGATCAGCGTCGATCGCCATCTGCTTGCCCGGCATCGCATCCAGGGTAAAGCGCGCACTGACTTCGGAGACCCGCCCCGCACCTTTGGTGACGACGACGAAATTGATAATCACCAGGATCAGAAAGACCACCAGACCGACTGCGTAGTTACCGCCGATGACAAAGGCACCAAAGGCCTCGATCACCTTACCCGCCGCATCACCACCTGTGTGACCCTCCAACAGCACCACCCGGGTGGAGGCCACATTGAGGGCCAGCCGCAATAGGGTGGCTATCAGCAACATGCTGGGGAAGACCGAGAATTCGAGGGGCCGGCGAGTGTAGACAACCACCAACATTACCACTAGAGAGAGGGTGATGTTGAAGGTAAAGAACATATCCAGAGCGATGGGCGGCAGCGGAATCACAATCATCGTCAACAACATCAACAACATCAACGGCGCACCCAAGCCGCGGGCGCCTGCCTGTTTTACATTGTCGAGGATCATTGTGGCGTTCATTTGTTTTAACCCTGAATTACGAATTATGAATTATGAATTATGAATTGACGTGCTCGCTTAGCTCGCGCTTGTTTTATGAAGGCATCATCCACGCGAAGATAGGGTCGATGATGCAACTCCCTTTGATGCTGAGAGCGCATCGAACAGTAGGAAAACAAACCAGCGCGCGAAGCGCACACATTCAATTCAAAATTCAAAATTAAAAATTCAAAATTCCTAATCATGCTGGTACTCCTGCGGAATCGACAGATCATCCGGCAGTTCCGGATACTCTCCACCTTCGCTCTTATAGGCCCTTAGCTGGAATACATAGGCCAGGAGTCGCGCCACGGCGAGATAGAGCCCGGCAGGAATAAAGGCGTTCAGTTCAGTATGGAAATAGATCGCACGCGCCAGCATCGGTGACTCCACAACAGGCACCTTGGCCTCGCTACCCACCTCACGAATGGTGGCTGCCACCAGGTCGGCACCCTTCGCCAGCAGTTTCGGTGCATGCATGGTTTGTGGATCGTATTGCAGAGCAACCGCATAGTGGGTCGGGTTGGTGACGATGACATCCGCCTTCGGCACCTCCTGCATCATTCGCCGTTGTGCCATCTCACGCTGCAACTGGCGTATACGACTCTTGACCTCGGGTTTACCCTCGGTCTCCTTGAGCTCGTCACGCAGTTCCTGGCGTGTCATCTTCAGTTGGCGCTTGTGGTCCCACAACTGAAAAGGCACATCAAGTGCCGCAATCAGAATCATGGTCGATGTCATCAGGATCACCGACCAACCGATCAGACTGTTAAGGCGCTGCAAGGCCTGGGCGATCTCCATACCGTGCAGTGAAAGAAATTTATCCAATGAGAACCAAAGCAGAAGGATGGTGACGCCGCCGATAAAGATGAATTTAACCAGGGCCTTCAACATCTCCACCAAACCACGGGCGGAAAAGACCTTCTTCATGCCTTTAATTGGGCTCAACTTGCTCAGCTTCGGGGTCAACGCCTCAGCGCTGATGGAGAACCCACCCAGAGCGATGGAGCTGAAGATTGCCGCCAGCACAACCAGGATAAAATAGGGTATCAACGCCAACAGCACATCCAACAAGCGCTCTCCCAGTTGAATCATCATGGTATTGATATCAAAGATCTGCTCACGGGTAAGGACAAAGCTCTGACTCATCATCTCGGAAAAGCCATTTCCAAGCCCTTGGCTCATCACCACCAAGGTGGTCACACCAATCAAGGTGACGGCCATACTGTTGAGTTCGCGGGAGCGTGGCACCTGGCCCTTGCGCTTGGCATCCAGCAGTCTTTTCGCTGACGGTTGTTCTGTTTTTTCCTGGCCGTTTTCGTTTTCAGCCATGGTTCACCTCGTCACCCGCAAGGTCAGCATCAGATGCTGGAAGGCCTCATCCAGGAGTTCATTGAAGACACTAAAGACGTTTGGCAGGGTCACCCAGATCAAGGCAAAACCGAGCAGCATGGTGATCGGAAAGCCAATTGAAAAGATGTTGAGCTGGGGCGCAGCACGCATTACCACCCCCATCCCCATGTTGGCCATCAGCATCGCCCCAACGATGGGCAACGCTATCAGCAGACCACCGGTAAATAGCCGGCTTCCCCAGGCGACTACGTCTAGCACGCTGTTTCGGGTAATCCCGTCCACCGCCACCGGCATGGTGGTGAAACTGTCGGCGATCAACTCGATGGATAACAGGTGGCCATTGAATATCAGGAACAACAAGGTAGCGAGGATAAGATAAAATTGCGCTATCACCGGCACCTGCACGCCATTAGCCGGATCGACCATTGAAGCAAATCCAAGCCCCATGCTATATGCGATCACTTGACCACCGAAGACCAGGGCGCCAAATACCATCTGTAAAATAAACCCCATCAACACACCGATCAGGATCTGCTGCAGCATGATGGTAAATCCGGCATGGCTCAGGACATCTGCTTGTGGTTGCGGTGGTAGGGTGGGCGCCAGGATCAAGGTGATCACAAGCACAAGAATGAGCCGAAACCGCGCTGGTACCTGACGTGAGCTGAACAGTGGCATCATCAGCAGCATCGCGCTGATTCGCACCATCGGCCATAGATAGGCCCCTAACCAGGTGTTGAGCTGCGCTTCGTTGAAGATCATGGCCTTTCCACAGATGCCTCATAACAGGGATTTGATTAGACGGCTTTAAAAAAGCAGTTCCGGAATACTCTCGATCAGATTCAGAGAAAAATTCATCAGCAACTGCAACATCCAGTTGCCGGCAAACATCAGCACCACACCGACAACGACCAGCTTGGGGATAAAGGTCAATGTCATTTCGTTGATCTGTGTTGCCGCTTGAAACATGGCGATAATCAACCCCACTGCGAGCGCCGGCAACAGCACCAGGCCTGACAGTACGCCGATCACCTCGAGGGCGTTCTGGCCAATCGACATCACGGTATCCGGACTCATCATTTCTCCCCATCAAAACTGAAAACTGGCCGCCAGGGTGCCGAACACCAACGCCCAGCCATCGATCAACACAAACAACATAATTTTGAAAGGCAATGAGATAATCATTGGAGAGAGCATCATCATGCCCATCGACATCAGAATACTTGCCACTACGATGTCGATAATCAAAAAAGGTATGAACAGCAGAAAACCAATCTGGAAACCGGTTTTCAGCTCACTGGTGGCGAATGACGGCAGCAATA
>JBEVVR010000075.1:0-24796 GCA_040507035.1 Candidatus Thiodiazotropha sp. | reverse complement strand
TCAAGAAACGCCGCCATGCCCTCTTTCTGGTCTTCCGAGGAGAAGCAGAGACCGAAGGCCTGGCTCTCGATCTGGCAGGCGCTATCCAGGTCTAGGCCCTGCCCTCTGACGATGGCCTGCTTGCTCAAACCAATCGCCAATGGACCTTTTTGCAGAATTATCTCTACCATGGAGAGGGCCTCCTCGAGCAACCGATCCTGGGGATAGAGATGGTTGACCAGTCCCCAGGCCAAGGCCTCGTCCGCCTTGACATGACGACCGCTGACGATCATCTCCATCGCCCTGGCGGGACCAATGAGCCTGGAGAGCCGCTGGGTGCCGCCGAAGCCGGGGGTAATCCCCAGGTTCACCTCCGGCTGGCCGAACACCGCATTTTCCGAGGCGATGATCCAGTCGCAGGCCAGGGCCAGTTCGCAACCGCCACCGAGACAGTAGCCATTGACCAGGGCAATCACCGGTATCGGCAACAATTCAAGCTGGCGAAACACCCGCAACGCGGTCTGCGACAGATCCATACCCTCCACTGCCGTCATCTCCTGCATTTCACTGATATCGGCCCCGGCGACAAACGCCTTCTCCCCCGCCCCGGTGATCAACAGCACCCTGGCTTCGCTATCTGCCGCAATGGTCTCCAATGCGATAACAAACTCAACGAAGATCTCGCTATTGAGGGCATTCAGGCTTGCGGGTCTATTGATGGTCAGTAGGTAAGTTCCCTGTTCGACCAAATCCAGATTAATGGTATTAAAGGATTGTGAGTTCATATTTGAGCTCTTCGGTTAGTTGATTGATTGCACTTAGCTCTATGGATAGCGTGATATTCAGTTCAGTCATTCTAGGGCCTGTTAACACTAATCCAATACGCCCTGCTGGGGCTATTTTTGTGTCCAGCAAAGCAGAATGAGCGTCGTGTAGTTATTCTACATGAGCGTATGATAACGCCGCTGGGCGCAAAAACAGACCCAGCCCTCCGGGTTGCGCCAGAAAAAGCGCCACTCAGCGTTGCTCGTCACTCATTTGGAACAGCCAAACTACGCTCCTCACGCCTTGATTGGCGCTTTTTCTGACGCAACAGGGCGTATTGGATTAGTGTCAACAGGCCCTAAGACAACCCATGAATGATGACTACTCCATCACCTTAAACCATGACAATGGCTGGAAACATACCGAGCTTTTTTTATTATGAGGACAGAAAGGACAAACGCAGTATCGTCTATGGTAATGATCTCTACTACGATGACGATGATTGATGCAACCGAATAGAGCGCATGCTGAAGTCAAGCTATGGCTGCATCCGTGATCACAGATGCAGCCAAAAAAGTGATCAGACCTTGAAACGCGCCACCAGCCCCTTCAACTGATCGGCCAACCTGGCCAGATCGTCACTGGCCTGAGAAGTCTGCTCGGCACCGGTCGCGGACTGCTCCGCCACCTGGTTGATGCTGACGATACTGCGGTTGATCTCTTCGGTGACCGAGCTCTGCTCCTCGGCTGCACTGGCGATCTGGGTGTTCATATTGGAGATCTGTTCGACAGCGGTATTGATAGTCTGTAGCGCCTCGCCGGCGGCAGCGGCCTGCTCCACACCGACCTGTGTCATCGCCTTACCTTCTGCCATCACTTTCACTGCATTGTTGGCACCGGACTGAAGATTACTGATCATCTCCTCGATCTCCTGGGTCGACTCCTGAGTGCGTCCGGCCAGGGTACGGACCTCGTCCGCCACCACGGCGAAACCGCGACCCTGTTCGCCTGCTCGGGCAGCCTCGATCGCCGCGTTGAGGGCCAGCAGGTTGGTCTGCTCGGCAATACTCTTGATCACATCGAGCACCGAACCGATATTCATACTCTCGGATTCGAGCTGCTGGATCACACCGGCAGCCTCTTCCACCTCTTTGGCCAACTCACCGATGGCATCGATCACCTTATCGATCACCTGTTTGCCCTGGTGGAAAGTGCCGTCTGCCTCGCGGGCCGCCTCAGCCGCCTCGACTGCATTGCGCGCCACCTCCTGCACCGTGGCGCTCATCTCGTTCATTGCAGTGGCCACCTGGCTGGTCTCGGTCAACTGCTGATTGATACCCTGCGTGGTCTGGGTGGTCACCGTGGAGGTCTCCTCTGCCGCCGCCGCGAGCTGAGACACTGAATCCTTGACCTCATTGATGGCGTCATGGAATTTGTCCGCCATCTTATTGAAGGCATTGGCTATATGCCCAAGTTCATCCTTACTGTCATAAACCACCCTGGCCTCCAGGTCGCCTTCGGAGAGCTTTCTTGCCGTCTGCTCTATCTCGTCGACGCCCTTTGATATAGAGGTAATCGTGAGATAGGCCAGCACCAGACTGACGATCGCACCGACACTCAAACAGACAATGACCCAGACAATCATCGAGTGGTAGGCCTCATCCGTCTCGGTAAAAAATAACTCGGCCTCTTTTTCCTGGAGCTCGATCAGGGAATCGATAGTCCCCTTCATCTCCTCCATCACCGGATTGACCACGCTCAAAACCAGGCTTTCCGCTTCATGATAGTGCCCTGTCTTGATACCTTCCTCGATCTTCTCTATCGCCTGCTTTTCAAATCTTTCCAGCTCAGCCTGAAAGGTTGAGGCCAGCTTGCGCTCTTCGGCATCCAGGTGCGAGTTCATGAACTCCGCCCAATGCTCATCGATCGTTTCGATGTTGTGGTCGATTCTTTCGATATGCACCGTTACGGCATGGTCATGCATCGAGGAAAAAGATGATTTTGGGTCGTGCTGCAACGCAAGTAGGACCTGGGATCGGCTATCCTCCGCAGCTTCCAGAATCACCCCCAGTGAATGTATATGCGCCATGTCTTGGTGATAGAGCTCATCGATGGCATGGTCGGCGTTGCGCATCCCATTGAGACCCATCAGCCCCACGAAGAAAGCCACAAACAGCACCAAGCCGACCATGATATAGAGACGGAGTTTTATAGGAAGGTTATTAAGAAATGACATTTTTGATCACCTAATAGCGAAATAGTGAAGGCTACCAATTTGCTCTTGACACCGGCCGTCACTTCGCTGTGATCAATTCCCCCTACCTGGAGCCGACATTTATGTCTGACGGCACAGAGGCAAACACATGCTACAACCTATTAGTTCGACTCGAGGCGCTGAACCTTTAATAGAAATGACTTTTTTCGGAGTCTTTTACTGACACCTACCTGGGCATAAATACCTACAAAAATAGTGTGAATCCGATAACCTCGAGCCAGCAAAGAGCGTTACCGGCGGTATCTAACAGGATCGCCGAGATACTATTGGGTAGTTATTCATTTTCTCGTCATATCAGCTCGTTAGAGTATGTGGTATGAACAGCTCAACGACATATCCTAACTGGGGATACAAGGTCTTCGACCGCCGTCTCAACGAGGTGGAACCACTACTGCTGCAGGCCCTTGAAGAGGGACGCTCGTTGGAGGTGGGACTCTACTTCCACGATCCGGCGACCCATGACTGCCTGAACAGAGAACTACCGGCAAGCGGTTGTCGGCTCAATACACACCTGGATCACCGTCGACTGAATCTCTTTGCCCTCGATGACAGCGACTTGGTGGATCTGCTGCGCAGACAGATCGAAAACTCACTGCACTGGGGCGCCAGTTACGGCATCAACCATCTCTCTGCCTTTACCCTCACTAGAAGACCTGAAATGCAGCCGGCGCTGGAGCAGAAGCTGTTGCAGCACCTGCAGATCCTGAACCGTGTCTGTAAAGAGTACTGCTTCCCTATCTATATCGAAAATACCTATCACGATATCGACCTCTATCGGCGCATATTCCTAGCGATCAACCGGGAAAATCTCGATCAACTCCACTTCTGCTTCGACTTCGGACACGCCAAGGTCTGGTCGATGCATCCGCTGCATGCCTGGTTCGATTTTCTCGCCGATCTCGAGCGCAGCGGCAAACGACTCCACTTCCATCTCCACACCAACCGCGGACTCTCTGACGAACACCTTTCATTTATCGAGGCTGAATGGATGGAAATCTGTAATATCGATGAATACACCGCGCCCTGGAACAGCTTCGAGGCCCTGTCGATCCTGGAGCAGAGATTTCCGCATGCACGCAAGGTTATGGAGGTCCCGCCCGGTGAGGCACGTGAAAACCTGCAACGGGTTATTCAACAATTCGACCACGCCGGTGAAGTCGATAGCAAGGAAAGTGCTTGAGGATCAAAGCACTACACACAACCATTCCCAATTTTCGTTTCGGCAGTAACGATAGCCCGGCCTAGATCGAGATCGGATCACCGTCCACATAGAACGAGACCGAACTAAATGTGCACGCGGTCACATTTTTAGACCCTTTCAATCCCGCATCCCCCCCCGCAGTAATATCGATGAATAGAATGACGTAGACTCAAGTTTTGGCAGAGTGATGGAACATTCGTGGGAATCCACTGAAATGTATGAGACTTTTTTTGGATTCAAGGATACGCCTTTCAGATTGAGCGCGGACGAGAAGTTCCGCTACGCTCACAAAAACTACCTGCGCGCTTCCGCGTACCTCGCCTATGCCCTGCAGCAGGGTGAGGGATTGGTGATGATTACCGGCAAACCGGGATCCGGTAAAACTACCCTGATCAGAGATGTAATCTCCGAGCTCGACAGCACGAAATACCACACACTCAACCTGGTGACCAGCCAACTGCATGCTGAAGAACTATTGAGAAAGATGGCGCTGGAGTATGGCCTGCCCGCAGAGACCTACAACAAGGCGACGCTGCTGACCAACATTCACAAACATCTCAATATGTTGCATACACAGGGAAAACATTCGATCCTGTTTCTTGACGAGGCGCAAAATCTCTCTACGACAGGGCTGGAGGAGTTACGTCTGTTGTCCAACCTGCAAGAGGGAAAACACTCCCTGCTACAGATTGTGTTGGCTGGTCACGAAGAGCTGCGCCGGCTGTTGTTGAGCCCGGGCATGGAACATATTCAGCAAAGATTGGTTGCGACTTGCCGCATCGAGCCAATGTCGCTTGCGCAAACCCAGGGATACATCACCCATCGCCTTGAACAGGTCGGTTGGCGACAGGACCCCATGATTCAAGATGAGGTTTTTCATCTTATCCATGAAGCCGCCCAAGGAGTACCGAGAAACATCAATCATTTGATGAGTCATCTATTACTCTTTGCCTCCATTGAAGAGAAACATGACCTCACTGACGAAGACGCTTTAACCGTCATAGAAGAACTGGTCGATCAGCAACGCATTACATTGCCTGGGGAGTGTGATTTCGAAGGTTTTGTCAGCCGCTACAGAGCTCAAAGTGAACACCGCTTAATCCGGCTAGCCGTGGGCGGCCAATCAGTCGCCGCCCCACTGCCCGACGCGACTCACCCACCCAGTCGCGAACAAGCACTCACCAAGCCAGCTGACACAGAGAGTCAGGACGACCATAATCACCCTGTCAATGAACATGCTGACGAAGAGAATAGTCTGGAGCTGGAAGAACCCGATTCAGGCTGGTTCCTCTGGCGCAATGAGACAGCTATAGATAGTTCCACCGAACCCGCTTTCGATAGCGGTAAAGACCAAGCAATCAATGAGGAACCTTTACCTCTTGACCAGGAGACGGATCAGCCTGCTGAGGTGAACAGGCGATCCGGCACCTTACTGCCCAATGCCGATGATATCTGGCATGGCACCATGTCATCCATGGATATGGCAGGCCTGTTTGAAGCCCCGAAGGCACCCAAACACAGCGATTCACCCAAGATTCGCACCGAGAGCAAGCCTGTCGTGAAGCCTGTTGTAATGGACCGGGAACATAGCTGGGGCGGAGTCTGGTTCATGTCTAGTGAAAACAGTTCCAGTCAATCCGGTTTGACTCCCCATGGCACTGACACCAGGGAAATGGACAATAAGCCAGCTCCCGCTTCCACTCTAAAACTCACCCCTAACAACAATATCGCGGTCGATGAGAACCTGGCCATGCCATCGCTCTGGATTGACGGCCGCTCAGAGGTCAACCCTTCCACTCCGGAGCACAGTCCAACTTTCCACCGTCGACATACCAAAAAAAAATCGCTATTGCGTTCGCTAGGCCATGTTTTTACCTTTGTCGCCATTGGAGTGACGGCGATGTTAGCCATTCGATATCTCTTGGATAATTACGATCAGGTTCAACGAATCATAGAACCCCATCTCTTAAACAAAGACAATATTGCACGAGAAATAGCACCCCCACCGCATTCTGAGAGTGATCACGATACACATATTCCTGAGGATCCCGTTAAAAATCCCGCAACCGTGACGAGTGACATAAAAGAGCCGCTTTCAACACCTCCTGTCTCCCAGGGGGTGGCTACTGATCGGCAAGAAGTGGCGTCAGAAAAAGAGTCCGAATCAACAGTCAGCAATATACCTCCTGTCATTGACGATCCTGAGATCGATTCCTTCGAAAATATCGAATTGGCGACCCGGTATGTTGTGCATTTCGATTTCAATAAATCGAGCATACCCCGTCAATCCAAGTCTCTTCTGAAATCGATACGGGACAAGATGCTTCTCGAAGAAGAAAGCTATCTGCAGATTACAGGCTACGCGGATTCACAGGGCAACAGCACCTATAACTACCGCCTCTCGTTGAAACGCGCCAAAGAGGTCAAGGATTTTTTTGTATTTCGTGGTATCGCTGAAGACCGATTGCAGATGGCGGCCCTCGGCTCCGTAGGCAGCAGTGAGCCTTGGTTGGAGAGCATTGATGCCAAACAGGAGGTGAGGCGGGTCGAGGTGATTCTCTTCCCAAAATAAATAACAACTTTAAAAACTCTCTACGCCAGCCCTGTTTGCTGTAGATGCTTGCCGAGCTGCTTGTCAGTTTTCTGAATATGTTCGATAAGCCAACCTTTAAGGAATGTCATCAGTTCACCCAAGACCTGCTCATCGCCTTGCTCAATCCTCTCATTGTATTCCATGACATCCTTAACCAATTTTCTGTGTAATTCCTTATGAGCCTCTGCATCAGAGTAGCCCGTCTGATCCATAAGCTGCTCTTCATAACTGAAATGGGTTGCGGTGTAATCGACAAGCCCTTTAAGAATTCTTCTAGCTGTCTTAATGCTTCTTTTACCATCCAACTCATACTTCAACTCGTTGGCCATATCCATCAAGGCTTTATGTTGGCGATCTATCTCCGCACTACCGACACTGAATTTATCATCCCATATGAATGCTGCATTTTTTTCACGCTCTTGGCGGGTCAAAGCAAGTTGATCGTAATCGACGGTAAAGCGATTCAACCAAGCATTGACTTCATTCGCCAAAGCAGCCACCTGCACCGTGGAGGCAGTCAAGCGACCAGAATCATTGGCTGATTTCTGCGACAGGTTGTCCAATTGCGCGATATTCTGGCGGATGGTTTCAGAGACTGCATTTTGATGATTTGCACCATCCGCGATTTGAACGTTCATTGAATTGATACTGCTTACGGCTTCCTGGATTGCATTCAACATATCTCCTGCACTTGCTGCCTGATCAATGGTTTCCACAGTCCGTAGACTACTGCGTTCCATTACTTCCACTGCCTGGTGAGAACCCGATTGGAGCTGGTCGATCATGTTGTTTATACGCACTGTCTCGTCCTGGGTACGCCGCGCTAAAGATCTCACTTCGTCGGCAACCACGGCAAAACCTCGCCCCTGCTCACCGGCCCTGGCTGCTTCGATTGCTGCATTCAATGCCAATAGATTGGTTTGATCAGCAATACCACGGATAGCTTCAAGAATGCCACCAATATTAGCGCTATCATCTTCAAGTTTTTTAACCGCTGTCGCAACCAGTTCAAGCTCCTTGGCCAGACTGTTTATTGAAGTAATAGTTTTACCAACCTCTTGCTGACCATTAATCACCGCTTGATTGGCACTTTCAGCATGCTCCGCCGCTTGATTACTTGTCACAGCGACTCCTTGGATGGAATCTGCCAGTGTATCTACCGCGTCTACAGCCTGGGCGATCTCATCGGCCTGGCGTTGTATGTCCACTGCTGTTTTGCGTCCAGTATCAACCATCTGCAGGGTAACTGTACCTAGATGTTGGGATGACCTGACCACGCCCGAAACAGCAAGAGAAAAGCCATCGTTTATCTCTTTAAATGATGTACCTATTTGGTTCAACTCATCACGGGTGTCGAGGTCTAGGCGTTGGGTAAGATCGCCCTCTGACATCTGATCTGAAGCGTTTCGCAAGTGCTCTAGATTGCCAGTAAGGCTTAAATAGACGCCGGTGGAAAACAGCAGCAAGATAACAGATGCAGTACCTACCATCACATAGTGTCGTAGGAAAAACTGTCCTGCCGCATAAAGCTCAAAGCTGAGATAACCAATGGTGACCAAGAACAGTACAATTACCAGGGCAAACTTAACTCTGTAGGTAAGCAGATTAGTCAGGGAGACTATGGGAGCCATAAGGTTATTCATGTAGTACCCCAGGAAAGAGATGAACCTATACATACAGTTATAGCGCCAAAAATCTTTTTTTCTAAACACAGGGGGTATTCAGTGACTGATACTGTGCCTGACCATGGTCTTCAGTTGAATGGCATTTCTGCATGAAAAACAGGGTCTTATCGTTTAATCTTTCGTAGCGTTCTCTCGGTCCAGAAACTGTTTCTAAGATCACTGTTAAAATCGACCACCTTGCGTGGAATCACAGCCAGGCTCTCCTGGCCGGTTCGCAGATCGAGACCATACCAATATTTCCAGAACAACGCCCTTGGGTCGCCCTCGCCTTCGGTATTGACCAAACCCCAGTCCCTATCGATGATTTTTATCAGCTTATCCTGTTTATAGTAGAGGGTTCTATAGTCAGCGAAGCTTTCCGTATCGACATAGCTTATGCGATAGTCATACCACCAATTATCGAACTTCGTTGTACTCTTCAGACCGTAGACCTCCCTATCCAATTGCCGGCAACTGCGTTCTGGCACTCTCCCGGTGAAGCGATACAGCTTACCCTCCAACTCTGCAATCATACCGAGGCAGGTACGCATCTTTTTCTGCCCCAATAATTCATGGGTTTCGTCATTTGGTTTTCGCAGTGTAACATCTCCAAAGGTGAAAACACTGCCGCCCCAGGCATCGTCATGCTTCGGTTGTGCAAAGCGTCTTATTTTGCGTAATCTTGGCAACCACACCATGTAGTCCTTATTCTTCTCGTCATCCTTGTATTCTGTGACCAGCATGCCGGTACCACGTAGATTGCCGGAATGAAATATCGCAAGATCACGGGAACGCAGAGCACTATCTTCTTCATAGTTATTATTCAGATGACGCTCCAGTGCCGTGGTGATTGGAGAGCCGCCTTCAGATTTATTGACCAGAACACTAAGTGTCTTTCCACGACGCTTGATTGAAAAGTTATCGAAGGCATAGAAATGATTGGCAAAATAGACCTGGTTTGCAATTTCATCTGCAGTGGGTACCGCGTCAGGCGGCGGATAAGCAAGTCCACGACCGACTCCTGCCTGGATATCAAAGCTGTATACACCGACCAAGAGCGCCAAACAGATAGTGATCTTTTGTAACCTATCTAACTTATTCATAATTATCTCCTCCAGCCATAGCATTACTCGTGGCTAAAACCTACTGCTTCAACTCACGTGTGTACTTGAAGATATCCTGCTTGACGCGATCGATGTCCCCAGTGGAGAGATAGTCTTTATGGAGTCGTTCTTTGTACTCCTGGGACAGCTTCTTATAGAAGATATAACTACCTGGAGAGTTGGTTTGTAAATAGTCAGAGAAACCTTCCACATCCATCATCTGAAGCGCTTCATGATCGGTACTGCCAAGCCAGGAAGAGTTCTCTGGAGGTTTGAACTCATTGCTTGAAAACTCAGCCACATCGGCCTCAACGGCCGCTATGTAGCCGGGATCAATGGCGAATACCGACCTGGTTTGGCAAATACCTATCAGTAGGCATGCGGAGATAAGCGGTACTATCCGCGTGGTCTCAGATAACATTAAAGATCTCCTGTGATGATCTCTACCCATCAAACAGCTTCTACATATTCAGACTTGATCAATCAGGCTTAGCCTAAGAGCAAACCGGGCACGCAACTCGACGGCAAACTTAAAGCAACAAACCCAGTCATACTTCATCATTTCAAGCTCCAAGAAGTGGGGATTCTTAACATTTTCCATTCACATGTCCAGTCACTGCCCATCAATACATCTCCGCAAAGGGTCACTTAGACAAGAACAGGGTTAAAGTGCTCAAGGAATCTGTCACCTCGCATGCTGCTGCTAAGGCTAGTACGACAAGTCTTCATCCATAGCCCAAATCCAATAGCCTGATCTGTTGTCACCATAAGCTTGGCAGGGGAGCATAATTGATCAGTGTAATTTAAACAGTTGTCAGATAACAACCTGTTAGATAAAAAAATAGGAACCCGTTAGATTTTTCGCAATACTTCATCGACGTTGCGGTACATCAGGTAAAAACATGATATAAGGGAAGGAGGGAAGAACAGCCGCCTTGGAAAGGAAACTGAAGATGCTCGAGAGACTCTCCCTAATCCTGAAATCATCGACAAAGATCACCTGTGAGCCACAACACCGGCAAGAGAAACTGAGCCCCCACAAGTATGGTCCTGTAAAGGGCCGTTTTTTCTTCTTTCTCATGGCTCTGCTCAACGCCAAGGATATCATCCGCATGAAGCGCCAAACAGTGACTCATTTCAGGAATTTGGTTGACGAACATCCAGAGGTGATCCCAAACATTCTCTGGCCCTATCAATGCAGGAGTTGGAATACATCGACGCGTATCAATCTCCTCTACAATCACTTTTTGACTCTGCCAGCTCTCAACTACCAGGTTGATTGCAGCCCTAACCATCAACGTATCATCGCTGATATTGATGACATCTATCCCGGGCTCCGAATAGTAGCCGATCAACACGGCTTATTCTTAAGAGAGGGCATGATCACGCTAAATCTCTATGTAAAAGATCAACGTGTCTTCACCATTGCATTTTCGGTGTGTAAAGACAACATGCATAGGATCTGTGCTATTGCCGGGGCAATACAGGGCCGAAGAATGAGCAACATTACCGAGCTCTATCGGGATATGACGAAAAAGACCTACGGCATAAGGCCCCGTGACCTGATGGTTGAGGTGTTTCAGGTTGTATGTAAATTGTCTGGGATCACAAAAATCTACGCTATTGCAGAGTCTCACAGGCAGCAGAATCATCACTTCTATTTCTTGAAGAATAAACGACGCCAGCTGGTACTCAACTACGATGAAGTCTGGTCAGAGCGCAACGGTATTCGCTACAGCGACGCCTTTTATGAATTGCCTGTTACCCCTAAAAGAAAACCTTTAAGCCGAATCCTTGCGAAAAAAAGATCTATGTATCGCAATCGCTATGAGTTGTTGGATAGACTGGAACGAGAGATCAAGGAGGGTCTCTCTTCATATGCAACCATGGCAATAAAAGAACCGCTGTTCCGAGACTCGGATATGTTCTACGGGGAAGAGCTGTTTGGCTAAAGCCCTCCCGTCAATCACTGTCAGGTAGGCTTGCTCAGGTGCCGATTCCAACGCGCCAAGGCATGTTCAACCCCATGCAAGCCATCAAGCAGGTCAATACCTTCTGGCAATTCTGCAGCTTGATTGAATGCTGCACCGCCAACCCAGATTTCCGTTTTTGAATCGATCATCTGGCGTAAGCCACTCAACATGACAATGGCGTCATCAAGCTTAAAACTGCCACTAAAGGAGAGGCCAATGACATCCACCTGGTGGTGTTGAGCCGCCTCCCTGATATCACGGAAGGGCATTTCGATACCGAAGGAGATGACATCCGCTCCGCCAAGCCTCAACAATGCCTCCACCATCAACAACCCAAGACTGTGTATCTCACCCGGAAGGGTTGTCAGCATTACCCTCGGACCAGCGTCCAGGCGTCCATTCTCTGCCAGGGATTGACGTACCATATTCTTGATCAGTTCGGTGTAGAGATGCTCTTCGTATATTGCCAGATCACCACTGCTCCAAGCCTCACCCACTTTCTGGTTGGCCGGCACCATAACTCTGTGTATAAAAGCCCTCAAACCCAGAGTCTGTAGTTGTTGATAGAGCCATTGGTGAAGGTCAGCGGCATCTCCAGCCTTTAGGAGATCGATCAAATGCTCGAAATCAAACTCGACCTTCGGGGTTTTCAGCAGGTCAGTAAGTTCCTTGACATCGAGTGCCATCAGTTTTCCAGGTCTACGCCCTTGATCCAGCAACTGCCTGATCAACACAAGCTTGTTTAGCTCTTCATTGCTATATACCCGATCTCCATTACCGTCGCGGGCCGGTTGGGGATATTTATACCGTCTCTCCCACATTCGCAGCAAATCCTTCGGAATACCCGAGATGCGGGATACATCGCTGATGGTGTGAGTACCGTTCATGTTTCTGTTCCCTTGGCCCCGGGGTATGATGTTGGCACCTTGAATCTTCGCTTCAACATGCGGACTATTCTACCCAGCAACGGCAATTGTTGGTAAAGATCGTTTGAATCCCAGTAGTCGCGGTGCTGTATTACCCGTCCATCATTGGCGAACATCAGTTGTGAAACCCCTTCAATGGATAGCTCCCTGCCCCGCAGGTTACAGCTGAAGATCCAGCTGATCCAGGCGACATCGCCATCGACTTGGACCTGCTCCACAGCGAAAGCTGGGTTGTTCGTGGTAGCGAACATGTGTTGAAAAATGGCGCTAATCTGCGCCACTCCCTGCACATGATTGAATGGATCCTGAAAGCGTGCCGACTCATGGTAGAGCTGATCGATGCCCCTCAAAGTGGTGGGTGTGAGGTTCTGGTACCACTCCACTAATTGCTCGATTTTCATCACTCCACCGCCCTCTTCAATAACAGGAACCTGAGGCTGTCAGGCAACCGACTCAACAGCTTCATCCAGAGTGTGAAGCGTTTTGGAAAGTGGATTTCGAATCGCCCCTGCCCCATGCCTTTCACTATCTCCGCAGCCGCTTCTTCCGTACTTATCAGCGCCGGCATAGCAAAATCGTTCTGCTCGGTCAGGCGGGTTTCAACGAAACCGGGATTGACCAGGTAGACACCGATTCCTTTTGCAGAAAGGTCGGTATAGAGAATCTGCGCCAGGTTGATCAAGGCTGCCTTGCTGGGCCCATAGGAGAGCGCCTTTGGCAAACCCGTATAGCCAGCAACACTTGCCACCAGACAGAGACTACCTTTTGCCTGCTTGAGATAACAGGGCAATATGGCATCCAATAGATTGTAAGCACCCTGCAGATTGATCTCGAGACTCTGACGCACAACAGTCAAATCCATGTTCCAGCTTCGCATCGGTGTGTAGACACCGGCGCAATAGATAACCAAGTCGATACCGTTCCACTGAATCAGCAGTTCATCCTGCACCCGTTTCAGGGCATCCGCTTGGGTAACATCGAGAGGCATCACAAGCGTGCCCTCTACTGCGATCTTTTGCAGTGTGGCTTTACTTCTTGCACTGATCGCCAAGCGGGCGCCTTTTTGCCTCAGCAGACTCACTAGGGCCGCTCCGATTCCACTGCTGGCGCCGATTATCCAGACCCGCTTGTGATGCCAATTGGTCAGTCGTGGATTGAGACTCATGAGTCGCGCCTCTTGAAGAACAGAATGACTTCACCCAGGCGAAATCCGAACTTCTTCATCACTGAACGGTTGAGTAAAACGCCCTCCTCCTGCAGGTACATCCAATCGTCGAAATAGACCTCATACACCTTCTCACCGACCGGTAGTCTGAGGCTGTAGGCCCACTGCAGTGCGTTGCCCGAAACACGGCCCTGGGCAAGCCCTACCACATCATCGGCGGTACCAGTGTACTCATCCTCCCCGATCTTGGTCAGGCGCCAGATACGCTGTTGCTTGCTGCCGTCGCTATAGGTGAACCATTCATCCAATACACCCTCATCGCCCTCCCAACTGGCCTCGACCACGACCTTGAAACGCTTGACCACGGTACCATCCCTTTTCTGGAACATGCCCCAGCCATCTATGGTGCCATTGAAGTACTCCTCCAGCTTCAATAGCGGACGTTCACTTCGATAGGTGGAGACATCGACTCCGGCGCAACCGGTCAAGGTTATTGCGGTAAGCAGTGCCATGGGTTTAAACAGCATAGTGAACCTCCAAGGATCTGCGCCAACGAATCAACAGCGCAGCAGAGAGAAGTTTGATCAAACAGGGTATACCGGCATAAATCACGGCAAGGGCGGTCAAGCCACCTTCACCTCCTGGCTGATATCCCAACCCTGCCAGCAGGGGCAGGCCGAATCCCGCCGCCAAGGCCAGTACACCCTTGTTGATCAGGCTCCAGATACCAAAGTAACTGCCGGTGCTGCCGCGATCCTCCTCGGGGATGATATCGGCGGCGATGGCCGCGGGCAGCGCAAGATCGGCCCCCAGGGCGGCACCGGACATCAGGCAGATGAAAAGGTAGGGCAGCAGATCGTTGGCCCCCAACTGTACCGCCCAGACAAATCCAACCACGGCAACCAGGGTACCCAGGGCCCAGGTAAGGCTCTTGCCGAAACGGCGAGAAAGTCTCAGCCAGAGAGGCAGCGAGAGGGCGCCGCTGACAAAATAGGTGGCAAGAAAGAGGCCGCTATAGGCTTCCAGCTTGAGAACATCCGCAATATAGAAGAGCGCAAGGGTTGCAGCGATGGCAACCGCGAGGCCATTGAGCAGAAACAGAATCGCCAGGCGACGAAACGGAGATTGTCGCAAGGGGCGAAATAAGCCGCTGGCACTTAACGGTTGACTGCTCGGCAAGGGAAACTGCCGCAGCAACAACCAGACCGCCAGGAGCAGAAACAGGGCGAAGACAAAACTGTAGGGCAGCCAACGGGTGACGCCTTGAAACCAGTAGGAGAAGAGCATGGGCAGGAGGCTGGCGAGGATCACCCCGAGCAGCCCGAACCCCTCGCGAAAGGCCACCAGCCGGGTACGTTCATGGCTGTCGTGACTGGCATTCGCTCCCCAGGCGAGATAGGTGATATTGAGGGCACTGTGGGCGGTATAGACCAGGACCAATGCGGCGCCGAACCAGAGGGCGAGCTGCCACTGCAGCATCTCCGGTGGATTGAACAGTGCCCCATAGGCAAGCACCAGGACCGCCGCTGCCACAGCGGCCAGCAGCGCCCAGCCTTTGGGTTGCCGCTGCATCATGTCGGCCAACCTGCCCAGCCAGGGATCCTGCAAGGTGTCCAGGGCCCGCGAACCCAACAGGATAGCACCGGTCAGGGCCAATCCCAGGCCCAGTTCATCACCGTATAGCTTGGGTGTATGGATATAGACTGGGAGGGCCGCCATTGCCAAAGGCGCACCCAGCAGACCATAGGCGAGTCGCTGCATGGGGGTCACTCGGCCGCTCCCAAGAGCCCACTGCGCAACTCGGGTTTTGAGGTGGCCGGACTGAGCCAGATGTCGAAAAAAGCGGCCGCCAGTTCTGGGTCGTCGATGCGCCCCAGATAGTCACTGCCGCTATAGAAACGTGCACCCTCACCGGGAAGATGAAGACCGACAATCGAGTCACCATCGGATACGTCGCGGAAGACCTGCTCAAATTGATCCAGCACCCCCTCTCTATCCACCAGGGGAGCACCGCGTAGCTTTTCGATCTCTTTGAGGGAGGTCTTTGCCAGCTGTTCCCGGCTGATCGACATGTTGTAGACGATCTCCAAGGCATGAGGGCGATTCGATCCATATTGCCCGAGTGGTGCATAGAGGGTCGCTTGGTAGACCTTGAAACCCAACCAGGTCAGTTCGCCACTGCCAACTGACTGTAATGAGGGATAGTCATGTAGCGGGCTTAACCTTGCATGTATGTTCCCGGTTACCAGGCAGAGTAAGAGACACAGGATGGCGGTTAAGGATTTCATGCTTCCCTTACCTTCACCAGGGCACATTGCATGACATCGATCCTTGCCTCATCGAAACCGACCTCGCAGTAGGTGAGATAGAACTCCCATAGGCGCACGAATGCCATATCGAAACCCAATGCGAGGAGCTGGTCCCGCTTGGCAAGGAATGCGGATCGCCAACGACGCAGGGTCTCGGCATAGTCGGCAGCGAAGGACTCTGCTGTCTCGATGATAAATCCGTTGCTGTTTGCAAGATCCTCCAGGCGTTCAGGGGACGGCAGCATGCCGCCGGGAAAGATATACTGCTGAATAAAGTCGCTGCGGCGTCGATACCTCTCGAACAGATCGTTGCGGATGACGATGGTCTGTATCGCAGCCCTGCCTCCCAGGTTCAGCAGTTCGTTCAGCTTGCCGAAATAGCGCTCCCAATAGGCCTCTCCTACGGCCTCAAACATTTCGATGGAGACAATATGATCGTGTCTGCCACTGAGTGCGCGATAATCCTTAAGATGCAGAGTCACCCGTCCTTCCAGGCCGGCTTCGGCAACACGGTCCCTGGCATAACCAAGCTGGCTAGGTGATAGGGTTACACCTTCCACATCTATGCCCGCCCTCGCTGCATGTTCGGCAAAACCGCCCCAACCACAGCCGATCTCCAATATTCGGTCACCGCATTTGGCACCTGTCATCTCGATCATGCGCCGGTATTTGTGTCCCTGGGCCTGGGCCAGGTCGCCATCAAGCCCGTCCGGGAAACGTGCACTGGAGTAGGTCATGGTCTCATCCAACCATGCCCCATAGAAATCGTTGCCCAGATCGTAGTGGGCCTCGATATTGCGCGAACTTCCCCGCCGACTGTTGGGCCGCAACAGATGACGCATGCGGTAGAAGAGATTTAACAAACGGTTACGTTTAAAGGCCCTCTCCAAGGCTGTCTTGTTACGCAATGCGAGTCGCAACAGTGCACTCAGATCACTGCAACTCAGATCCCCGTCCCGATAGCATTCAGCCAACCCCACATCGCCGCCACGGAAGATGCGTCTGAGGGCATGCCATCTGTGGAACTGGATATCGGCATGGGGAGCACTGCCGTCGCCGAAACGGAGTTGATAGCCCTCGGGGGTGGTCAGTGTCAGCGTGCCTTCACGGATCTTGCTCAACACGGCGATAAGGGGTCTGATCCGCCAGGGTAGCGCCTGGGGATCGAGGACGGTGGTGATACTATTCACTTTGCAGTCTCCTCCATCGATGATGGTGTTCGAGTAGTTAATGACACCCCCTTGAGCCACAAGCGCAGGGCCTGCCAATGGATGCGTAAGATCACACCCAGGGTCAAAAACGGCTGTCTCAAGAGAGCGCTCAATAGGGTTCTGTTATTCAGTGGCTTTGAGCTGCCCCAGATGGCTGTATTCAGCTGTAACTGCCCCTGGTCGTAGTAGTCGATCTGCACCCTGGGCGCCTGATGATCGATCCGGAAGTGGAATCTGTAACCACCACTGAGCGGATAAAATGGGGAGACATAGAGCCGCTTTTCCGCTTCGATTTCGCTGAAGGATCCATCCGCGCCCGCCCGCAACACATAGCAGTGGCGCTCACCGAAGGTATTGTTGACCTCGGCGACAATGGCGCCGACCCTGCCGTCTTCACGCTGGCAGTACCAGAAACTCACCGGGTTGAAGAGATAGCCAAATAGCCTGGGAAAGGTCTGTAGCCAAAGTCCGGCATTGCAGTCATGGATGCCCGCCTCGGCGAGGCGTTCGCCCACCCAGAGGCGTGGGTCGCGACCATCACCATAGTCCTGGTAATGAAATGCCAGCGGCCGCCAGCGATTGATGCCAAACAGCCAGGAGCCATGCCGCTCAACTCGATCGAGGTTGATGAGTAAAAAAAAGACCGGATAGATGAATCGGTTCTCCACCGGCAAGTGGCGCCGATGCATCACCCGGCCAATGACAACCCGGCTCAAATCACTGCTTTCCATGGTGCCTCCACGTTGAAATCACCGATGATGCGCAACGCCGACTTGAGACCATCCTCATGGAATCCGTAGCCGCACCAGGCACCACAAAACCAAGCGCGGTTACGGCCCTGTATGCTCTTCAGCACCCCTTGAGCATCGATGGCGGATTGATTGAAAATCGGGTGGTCGTATTGATAGGTTGCGATCGGGTCCCGAGGCATTCGCTGCGCATCGGGATTCAGGGTGACCATCAGCGGTGTCTCAAAGGGCAAGCGTTGCAGCCGGTTGAGGAGATAGGAGACACAAACCGTATGCCCCGTTTCACCCAGGGAGAGGTAGTTCCACGCCGACCATAGGGACTCCCGGGTGGGCAGAAAGCGGCGGTCTGTATGCAGCACCGCGGTATTGGGTTGATAGTCGAATGCACCCAACAGCGCCCTCTCCCGGGGATCGGCATCCTTGAGCATACGCAGGGTGTCGGGGGCGTGGGTGGCAAAGATCACCGCATCGTAGAGGGTATGCGACTGATTCGACGCCACCACCACTCTGTCACCCTCCCGGGTCACACTATCGACCGCAGCATTGAGCCTGACATCCAGAGGTTGCGCCAACTTCTCTACATAACTTCTTCCCCCATTGATCAAGCTGCGCCACTGTGGCCGCCCCTTGATCTGCAGCAGGCGATGATTGATACAGAATCTGAGAAAGGTGGCGGCGGGAAATCCAAGAATTTCGTCGGGGGATGAGGACCAGATCGCCGCCGCCATCGGCAGCAGATACCAGCTGCGAAACCACGCTGAATAGCCCTGCCGGTCCAGCAGGCCGCCCAGGGTCACCCGGCGTTGCTCGGACCAATCCAGCAACGTTTGGGCCCTGCTGTTAAAGTGGACAATCTCCTGCAACATGCGCCAATAGTTGAGGCGAATGAGATTACGCCGCTGGGCAAACAGGGTCCCCAGATTGGCCCCGGCCCACTCCAGATCAGCCTCGGGAACAGAGACACTGAAGGACATCTCTGTCTCATGGGTCTCTATGCCCAGATGATCGAAAAGCTTGATCAGGTTGGGATAGGTGAGATCGTTGTAGACAAGAAACCCTGTATCCACCGGATGGGTGGCGCCGTCCAGGGTAACGTCCACAGTGTGGGTATGCCCACCAAGGTAGTCCGCCGCCTCATAGAGGGTGATCTGGTGCTTCTGGTGCAACAACCAGGCTGCCGATAAGCCACTGATCCCGCTTCCGATTACTGCTATTTTCATAACGATCCGCCAATATTTGTACTATACATAAATGCGAAATATAGCGGATAAAAATAAAAAATCAATATTTTGTACTAGACATTTTTCCCTTTTTGCCTAAAATTGGAATCACTACGGCCATTTCGGCCCTGTGTGTACAGTACAAATGAGTGGCATCTCAGCCTGCGAAATAGAGATTCTTGAAACCGAACGCCGCTGCGACCCACTGAAAAAGAAGGATACGAATCTGCTCCACTCCGTGGTACCTGGCAGCCGGCTTTACGAAATCATTAACAACCCGCTCAATGAAGGGATAGACGAGGGGTAAAGAAAAGAGAGCGGCGTTGGGCAGGAACCTGCCGCCGATTTTGAAGGTAACGAGTTATGAATATAGAAACCCTGATTTACAGAACACTTGGCTATTCGGCCCTGATCACGCTTGCTTTGTTGCTGCTGATTCCAACATCCAGCCATGCCATGAGCGGAGACCATGCAATCTGCCATGCAGAGAATGACTATACAAAGAGACAACTCAACAGCGACCAGGTAGATAATCTGTGCGAGACGCACAGGGGCAAGGTAATGCTGGTGGTCAACACGGCCAGCCGATGCGCCTTTACCGATCAATACGAGGGATTGGAGAAGCTCTATTCCCGTTACCGGGAACGTGGATTGGTGGTAATCGGCTTCCCTTCCAATGATTTCGCTAACCAGGAACCAGGCAGCGAAGAGAGCATCAAGAAATTCTGCCGGCTTACCTATGGGGTGCAGTTCCCCATGTATGCCAAGTCCCGAGTCACAGGTAACAACGCGGATCCCTTCTACCGCGCCCTGACAGAAGCCGCGGGCACCCCACCCAGCTGGAACTTCCATAAATACCTGATCGACCGTGACGGTAAGTTTGCCGGCAGTTACAACAGTTTTGTCGCACCTGAAAGCGACAAGCTGATCAACGCCATAGAAGGTCTGTTGTGAGCCTGCCATGAGCCATCCATCAGCAAGCGTAATCGAACGCGCCCAATGGCTGGGCTACCTGGGTCTGGTCCCTTTTGTCTCAGGTATGGCATTGATGATTCTGCTCGATGATACACGGCTTGTGGCCCAGGCAATTCATAACTATGCCGCGATCATCCTCACCTTCGTTGGTGCCATTCACTGGGGACGTGCACTCAACAATGGCGATACCACGCTGATGAGCTTTTCGGTGATTCCATCACTTATAGCCTGGTGCAGCCTTTTCCTGGAACCCTACGAGGGAGTTCCGTTAACCGCCATTGCCTTTGTCATGCTGCTGTTTTTCGATCGTAATCTCTACCTTGAGATGGATTGGTTTAGACAGCTGAGAACCAGACTGAGCATCTTGGTAAGCACATTTTTATTCGTTTGTTGGTTATATATTTGAGGAGAACGAGATGAGAATCGCCATCAGTGGTTCGACCGGTTTCATCGGTACCCAGCTTGCCCGTACCCTTGGCAACAAAGGCCATGCCGTGGTGCCCATTGGACGTCGGGATTTCAACCGCGGCACCCGCCATCTGTCAACAATGCTCGAAGGCTGTGATGCTGTCGTCAATCTGGCGGGTGCGCCCATCAACCGCCGCTGGACGCGAGCCTATAAGCGCACCATCGTCGCCAGTCGTGTCGAAACCACCCGTATGCTGGTTGCGGCAATAGCACAAATGAGCAAATCACCGAAGACATTCATCTCCACCTCGGGCATGGGTGCTTTCGATACCAAAGGTCGTTACACCGAAAGCGATGTAGCCAATGCCACAGACTTTCTGGGAGAACTTACGTTCGACTGGGAAACCGCCGCCTGGGAGGGTGAAACCCTGGGCATGCGGGTGATTGTATTCAGGCTCTCCCTGGTACTCGGCCAGCAGGGCGGTTTGATGAAACAGGTTCTGACCCCTTTCCGTCTGGGATTGGGGGGGCCAATCGCAACTGGCAAACAGCACTTTTCCTGGATCCACATCGACGACCTGATCAATGCCTATCTGCAGGCATTGGACAATCCAAGATTCAGAGGCATCTATCATCTTGCCGCCCCCAATCCGCAAAACAACCTGGCGTTCACGCGCATCCTGGGCACGGCATTGAATCGGCCAACCCGGTTTCGCATCCCAGCCATGCTGCTGAAACTGGCTTATGGAGAGGGCGCGGAGGTAATGACATCGGGCCAGTGTATCGTCTCAGAACGTCTTCAGGAGGCGGGCTTTAACTTTAGGTATGCAGATTTGGAAAGCGCCATACGAGCGATTGTAAAGTCGTCCGGCGGGCGTCTCTGTTTCAACAATTTTGTGGACTCGAGAGGATGATGACAAACACACTCATTGTCGGTGCAGGCAGCGGCGTGGGCTTGAGACTAGCTGAATCCCTGGTCGCGGATGGCCATGAAGTATGGACCACATCACGAAGTCCCCAGCACCCGTTACAAACCCATCATATTTGTTGGGAGGCCAATACCGAGTTTCCGATTGACGCCCTGCCGAATACCCTGGCCTGTATGGTCTATTGTCCCGGGACCATCTCCCTGCAACCCTTTCACAGAACCAAAATCTCCACCTTCTTGGAAGACATGGAGATCAACCTGTTCGGGGCGGTGCGAGTGCTTCAGGCCGCACTGCCGGCACTGCAAAATGCAGAGCAGGCCTCAGTGGTGCTCTTCTCCACTATCGCGGTAAACACCGGCATGCCGATGCACGCCTCCATTGCCGCAGCCAAAGGAGGTATTGAAGGACTGACCCGTGCCCTGGCCGCTGAACTGGCCCCTGGAATTCGAGTGAATGCGGTGGCACCGTCATTGACCGATACCCCACTCGCTGCCAACCTGCTGCGTACCGAGAGGCAGCGGGAAAACGCCGCAGCGCGTCACCCACTTGGCCGTATCGGCCAGCAAGATGACATTGCTTCGGCGGTTAAATATCTGCTCTCTGCAGATGCCGCTTGGATTACCGGTCAGATCCTGGCCGTGGATGGTGGTATGGGCTCGGTTCGGCGTTTTGCATGATGATATGATTGTCAACCTACACAAGACTCCATGCTAAAGAAAATAGCATTAAACCTTGAAAGGCATGGCTAGGGTCTGCGAATACTATTCATTTGACTCCACTGTTGTCTCTGGTTTCATCAAGAACACCAGGGGTATTGCAAGTGGCCCCAACAGAACAACAATAAGATTGCGCAGAAAAGATGGTTTTAGATGACGTATTCTTGCGATGTAGAGACAAACAATAGCGCTGACAAGCCATACTACTGCGGGTATGTATGCGGCCATAGCACTCCTCTACACTCTGTTATGCTTACGCCGTTCAAGACTAAATGAAGGCATAAACAATAAATACTCCGAATAATGACGCCAGAACACCTCCTGCACGGCCATATGTGTCCACCAATGAAAGCGCCCATGTCATCAAACGCTTGAAATTGGTGCGCCCGATCAATGCCAGAACAACAGCGGCAATAATTGACAACCAACCGAGAATCTCAATTAATATCGGATATCTGGATGCTTCAGATTCAGATACCAGTAAGACACCAAGGATCAATCGCGCTGCTACCGCGACAATATGTAGAGAAAGCTTATCTGAATAATCCCGAAGCGGTCTGATTATGACTTCCGGAGTTATTAAGATGATCACTCCTGTTAAAAGGATCAGCAACCCAAATAGAATGATTATGTAGGTCATGCTTAAAAGCCCGCTTTTGCCGCTTAGACCCTATTGGCCCTTTGCAGATTTCTTCTCGTGAAACCCCCTCGAGCTCCAAAAAGAGCTCCGGGAAGCTCCGGGAAGCTCCGGGAAGCTCCGGGAAGCTCCGGGAAGCTCCAGGGGAAGCTCCAGGGAAGCTCCACCAGAGCTCCAGAGAGCTCCAGAGGAGCTCCAGGAGCTCCAGGGAGCTCCAGGGACACCAAGGAGCTCCAGGGACACCCATTAATTGAGCCATTAAAAGGAATGTGCTCATAAATTCTGAGCATTTCCAGGCTCTCTATTTCTCCCCTCAAAGCTATCAGCTTGTCTCCATTGCCGAGTATAAATCCTTCAACATGTCATCGGCGACGTCTCTGAGCGACTCTGACTGGATTATCGACTCTGCGCCTTCAAGCATAAAATGAAGCAACTGCTGGTTGGACGGATCGTTCCACCCCTTCTCCAGGACCATTTTCCCCACCTCATATGTGGCGTGCGTAAGCGCTAGTACGCCCTCGGCAAGTTCGCGGCGTGAAACTTTAGCGCCATGAATTTCACCCACCTGCAATGTCATTTCGGTGCTTCCTCTCAGCGACATATCACCCCACATTTTCCCCAATTGGAAAGTTACTTCAAGCGCCTGGCGGTGCACCATTGGCTGACTCATGTTGTCAATACTGAGCGTAATTGTTTGTTCGTCATTGGTCACATTAAGTCGACTCATGATAACTCCTTTTCTGTTTCCTGATTAAGAGCTTCAGGGAGGAGAGCTTCAGAGAGACTCAGAGAGAACTCAGAAGGACTCAGAGGCACCCATTAATTACGCTCATTAATTCCGTCAATTCAAGGCTCTCTATTATTTGCAGTAGCTCTGTTGATACCCACTAAGCTATGGCGAGCCGGTAACTACGTAGTGCAGCGCCCTGACCTCTGTGCCAACTTTTTTTCTGCTCCCGGGCAAAGGCTTTGATTAGGTCAATTGCACCCAGTACTGAGAAGTAGTTTCGATTATAGTAACTGATGCTCTTCAGCCAGGCATCCGGATTCAAACCGATTCTTTCCAAGATTGGCGCGAGATCACTGGGTATCGCGCCTTTCTTATCCTCTCGTAAGGCTCGCCCTGTCCAATCCACAAGGCGCAGATAGTCATTGAGTTCAAAATCAATTTGCTTTTCGGATTCATTCTCAGTCGCGCACTTAAACGGATGGAGTTTCGTCGAGTGTTGTCTTGGTACCTGTTTGACTTTGCGCTTGTTTTGCCACTTAGCATAGATTGCGATACGTTCCTGTATCGAGGTGAAATCCGATCGCTCCGGTGTCTTTGCCAAGCCGGCTCGGATGGGATTGAGATCCACATAACTCATACAGGTCAACAACGCACCCTCATCCAGCAGGGCCTGACTCTTGAAGCGACCCTCCCAAAACCTACCTTTACACTGATCCTCAGCATTGGCGCGCTGTGCCAGGTATTCATTCATGCAACGCATAAACCAACTGATGTCATAGAGACGTGAGCGCCACTCTTCTATTAGTTCTGAGAGTGCCGACAATTCTGCTTTGCTCATGATCTCACCGGCCAGATATCGATCTGCCAGCATATGGCCTTTGTACAACCGCATCCATTGGTCGATTACTTGCTGTTCCGTCCAGCCCTTGGCCTTGTCCGCATCCACATGCAGCACCACATGATAATGGTTTGAAAGAATGGCGTAAGCGCAGACATCGATTGCAAAGATATCCACCAGTTCCCGCAATCGATCCAGCACCCACTGGCGCCGATGCTCAAAGCTGTGACCGGTATAGGGATCTTCTCCACATAGCCAGGCACGGCGTACGCAGCGGGAAATACAATGATAGTAAGGGGTAGCCTCAAGGCTGATTAGGGTTTCGCGAGCGCGCGTCATTACAACCTCCATGTTGTGTTTAGATGCTCGTCTTGAAGGCTATCCTATCTGTGGCGTGTGCGCAATATTTTTTCGGGTGTCCTTTATCTTT
>JBEVVR010000027.1:0-28023 GCA_040507035.1 Candidatus Thiodiazotropha sp. | reverse complement strand
GTCTGTAACTCCTGACGCATGGCGTCATAGGGCTGCACTGGAAGCTGCTCGATCTCTTTTTTTGTTAATGGGGTTGCCATAATGCCCACCTGATTGAGAATGCCGCTGTGTGCTGAGATTATAGCCTGATTAACCCTGTCATTGCTCTGGTGTGCGATTTGCACCATGAAAATATTTGTAGCGAAAAATTGAATCGAGACCATGGCAATCAGCACATATGAAGCGCTCAGTGGAATTCAATCTCAAGAAACTGCTCAGGACATCACCTTCCTCGTTTTTACCACTCCCCATCTGCTCCTTGCTAGCTTCCCACTGATGTGCGTTGTGACATGTTGGGCAGCTGATAAAACCGACATCACTCTGACGCCCGCTAGTGGAAAACATCGGGATTGTCTCTGCGTCCGGATTTATACTTTTACGAAGTTCGCTTGACCAGGCTCTTACATAACTCGGGTGGTGGGCCTTTTTAGGATCTTTGGCCTCTGCGACTTTACCGTTGCTATGGCAACTGCGACAGAGTTTTTCCGCGACATCCCGTCCGGGACCGGGAGTGCGAGCCCAGAGAGCCAACGCCTGAGTGGCGTTATGGACAGCATGGCATTGCCCGCAGACTCCGGATTGAGCGGGGTTTGCTTGTAAATTGTTGCTTGTTTTTGGCGCGGTTACCGCCATGTCGTGATCTGTGGCCCGAATAGTGGCTTTTGATCGATGACAGATCGAACAGAGTTGGCCATTTGGCGCTGCTGCTTTGCGTAGAAAACTGGTAGTTGAATCACCTTCCTCATCCTTGTTGGAGGTAGAGCTATTTGTATCGGTAGCACTCCAACGGTGGGGGTCATGACAAGTACCACAACCGACTAGCTCTCCATTAGCCTGTTTATGGCCGGTTTTATCATAGAGCGGTAGGGTGGCTGGGAGAGGTACTTCGCTGCTACCTTTCTTATCAATCCAGCCATCATCGGTAACTTGAATGTCTGCGGCTTCTATAGAAATATCGATAGGATGCGAATGCTCACCAATTGTTTTGTCTTCTGCTAAAGAACCTTTTGTGTGGCAATTCAAACATAAGCTTGTGGTGGGTGCGTCATTGGATAGATTGTCTCGTGCCCAGATGCGTGGGCCTTGGCCGTTATGTACTAGATGGCAGCTGCCACAGACCCCTAAATTGCTGGAGCTTCCACTTTCTTTCTGCGCTTCGATGTTGTGTTTCGTTTCAGTTATAGACCACTTGTCTTGATGGCAGTTTTTGCAGAGTATAAGGCGATCCTGCTCACCGATGCGTAAATATTTTCCACTGTTGCTACTGTCATTTGCGAAGAATAACGATTTATTTCCGCCCGATTGCTTTGCGTGGATATCATGACATGTCGGACAGGAGACGCGACCAAATTTTTGTGATGTTGTGCGTTCACCCGCCGGGTTGAAGAGTGGCAGTTCCGAAGATATGTCAGCACCTTTGGGTAGTGTTTTGCCTACTGGATGGCTGTGTTTGCCTATTGTGAAATCTTCTGCTAAACGCCCTTTTTTGTGACAGCTTAGGCATAAACTGGCTGTACGGTCTCCATAGCTGTCGAGTTTTTTAGCCCACATCTTCGGGCCATTTCCGCCGTGTATGTTGTGACAGGTACCACAAGCGCCGAGGATTTGTGATGTATTTACCTCTTTCACCTGTCGCTTACGAGATATAAACATATTGTGGCCGTTGTTCAGGATGTCGCGTTTATCCTTGTGGCAGGTGACGCAGATACCATCTTCAAGGCTAGCTTGCTCGAGTATGACCAGCTTTTCAGAGGCCGCGTGATGTACCTGGTGGCAAGTCTCACAAATTATCTCCCTGTTGGGGCCTAACTTGGAGTCTGCATCAAAAAATATTTCGGGGAGAGTTGCTGATCTGGGGATAGTGTTGACAGGGTGTGTGAAATGCCTGGCATTCGGGGTGTGCTGTGGTACCTTGTCAGTGTGGCATGTTGAGCAGAGTTGTGAACTACGGTTGTTCTTAACCAGTAGTTTGTCTTCCGCTGCGCTATGGATTCTGTGACAACTTTGACATATAACCTTGTTGTCCTGGCCGAACTGTGCGCCTTGTTCCAGGAGACGCTGGGCATCTGCCGGTGCCTCTTTAAGGATTGGGTGGTTGTGTTGTCCCTGTTTATCCTCTTTTCGATCGCCATGGCACATGATGCAAAGGGATGAATCAATGTTTCTGGCTCTGAGGAATACAGGTGATAGCTGATCACCCCACTCAATACCATGTGCGCTATGGCAGGTGCCGCAATAGATGTTTCCGGCATCATTTAGGGGGAAAATCATTTTTCCTTCTTCAGTTGGTATTTTAACCTTGTCGGAAGGCTTAACACCAACAGGATGGTTGTGCCCCTCCTGCCATAGAAAACGGGAGTCGAGAACAAATCCGTCATGACAAGAAAAACACATGCGTTCAGTACTGACAATGTCTTGCCGACCGGTCTTTTCCTCAGGTCTTGGGTTATTAGGGATCAGTGTCAAAACATCGTCGCGTTTGAAGTCGGCCATCCAGGCGATGTGGCATGTCGCACATTCGCGTTTTTCTGCGACTACGCGCGCTGCGAAAGATTCAAACGACAGGATAGTGAGTAATAGTGCAGTATGGATAAGAACAAGCCAAGATAAGCGTTGATTCAATCTGCTTAAATGAGGTATTGGCTTTTGCATGATCCTACTCAGAACCAACAGGCTTTAAAACAGTGACCCGGTTAGACATGACCTCAGCGATATAAACTCTATCCTGGTCGTCCACATCCATGCCGGCTGGAGTGTCAAATCTTGCAATCTTGCCATTGATACCTATAACAGCATTGAACCGGGTATCGCTGTTATAGAGTTGGACAACGCCGAGATAACTGTCGCTTACGAGGATTTGCCCATCATTTTCGATTGCCACACCTTTAGGCCGAAACAGATGACCTGGCGTTACCCCCCAGGATCCGACGGAGACAAGAAAGTTACCTTTCTGATTTAGAACCTGAACTCGGGTATTGAAGACATCAACAACATAGGTTTCATTCTCGTTGTTTACTGTAATCGTAGCAGGGTAGCGAAATTCACCTTGGTTGTTTCCAGGTTTGCCCCATACAGCTTTGATATCGCCACTATTATTGTATACTAATATACGATGATGGGGTCCGGATGCGGTTACCAGGATTCTTTTACCCTTATGGTCCGTAGCTACATCAACAGGCGTTATTGTTGACTTGCCGGCGATCGTAGGTATCGATTTTATAAAGCTGCCATCTGAGTTAAAGATCTGAATGCGTTTGTTTCCGCGGTCCGTGACCAAAATACGACCATCCTCAGCTGTCGTTATTCCAACTGGAGAGCTAAACTGGTTATTTCCCTTGCCTTTTGATCCAAAGGAAAAAAGATAGGAACCATTTTTGGCATAAACCTGGATCCTGTTGTTCCCGCTATCAACAATATAGGCTCTTTGATCTTTACCGATTGCAATATCCGTGGGCATGACCATGCCTCCGGCAGAGTCACCAGTAAGTACCATGACTTTTTTGTAGCTGACTAAAGGCATGGTCGAATCGGCAGCAAGTAGCTGGATAGGCAGTAGAAGAAAGAAGATAATATAGATCATCATATTGTTTGCCTCCAGTAAGATATCTATGTAAAAACAGCTGATATTCAGGTGTATTAAATTTGAATATCCTTAGGTTTATAGATCATGCTCCTTGAGCAGATTAGGTATATAAAAATTATTGTATTTGTTTACCATACCAACGATATCGGTACCTGAAAGCTCATCTATTCTTTGTTGTGTATAGTTTAGTTCTTTATAAGGTAGGAAAGGCCTGTCCTCGGTTGTATGACAATCGCTGCACTCAATAGCGGAGTCGGAGACATTACGATGTATTCTGACCTTTGCTGCTGCTTCCTGATCGGCGTCGAGGGAATTTCTATGTTCTAAATAGTGTTCTACGAATTGACGGTCACTTGATTCATCCAGACGTTTAATGCTACCGCTGGTTTCATCGACTGGAATAATTTTTGCCCTGAATTTTGTAGGATAGAATTTCATGGATTTCCCGGTCTTGTCGTCAAGCCACATAAATCCGGCATGCTTTCTTTTTTTCTCTTCAAGATGGCATACTTCGCAGGCCATAAAATATGCATGGGCGTTCAAAAATGCTCGTACTTGTTTGGATTTGGAGTGGGGATAGCTACCATGGCACTTCATACATACAGAAGGTGATTTTGCAGTTTTAAAAACAGTTTCATCAAGATTGTGGAAATGTTGTTTAGTATCCATTCCACTCACAGTTAGCTGTTCTAACATACTTGTTTTGCTTTTGTCGATTATACCGGTGTCAAAATACTCACGAAAATAGGTGATCCACACCAACCAAATGGCGAAACCGAATAGGAGTAAAAAAATTGATCCCATTAACAGATCAGTCAGAAGCATCTTTATAGGAGAAGTATTGCTCTTTTTAAGAGTCATAGCTAATTTCCTTATAATTTGCTATTGCCATAGCCCTCACTGTTTTTTAAGTTTTTTGTACCATAGTGGATACTCTGCTTGGGCAAGTTCTTCATCAATATAACCATTGATGAAAGCGCGATTCATAGGGTAAACGTGAGGATGGTAGTGGACTGTAAATATATGGCCGGCAATAATGGCTAAGGCGGCAAGAGTGGCCTCTCCCAGATGAAATGCATTTGCAATGTCTAGATAGAATTTAGGCCACATGTACTCCGTCCACATCATTACCCCCGTGGTAATAACGATAAACATGCCGAACCAAACAGAAAAATACTCTAACTTTTCAAGATAGGTAAAACGGTCCATAGCTGGTTTGACATCTTTGAAACCAAGCATATATCCTAGATTTTGATAGAGATCAGAGAAATCCTTCCATGTTGGAAGCATATCTTGAATCCATGAACGTCCTTCAGGAATAAAAGCAATATAGAAGATGTGATATATGCAGATGATGGTTACGGTAACGCCGGCTATTCGATGGATTAAACTTCGCCACCAAAAAATTGTATCGCCAGCGGAGCCAAACATTTCAATGACCCACTTTTCTCCTTGCAACATGAAACCTGTTATTATCAATAACCCGGTTGATATGAAAAGTACAGCATGTTGGATCCGCTGGTTTTTTGTTAGTCTGACAACGCCATTGAGCTTGGGGCGTGTATCGGTATTCATAAGCCACCTCTTAGTTTTCTTTCCCTGCGTAAAGTCAATAACTCAAGTATCTGGTGTAGTGCGAGACCGCCTACGACAACTATAATTAGGATCTTGTAGAATAGTGCTATCAATTGTAAAACCCACTCTTGGAATTCAGTGTCGACAACATCTGGTCCATTACGAGGATTAGACTTGCGGTTCGCCATTTTTGCGGGTGTTAAAGATGAAGGGTGTATCCTGCCGCTTGTCGCAAACGCTTCTTTTGCTTCCGTATGACAACCTGACTGCCGGCATGTCTCGATTTTGTTGTCCCGTGATACTGGGGATGATGCCTCTTGTTGTGAAGCGATACTATGAGGAGAAAAACCGGATTGGTACGGCGCATGGCAGTTGAGGCAATTCGCTACATCTGTATTGCCGTAACGGATCGCTTTGCCGTGAAAGGTGTCATTAAATCCTACGACCACATCGAGGTCATGGCTGTCCATCATGGCCTGATCTGCATGACATTGACTGCATAGCTCAACAATCTGTTTTGACGACCTCCTGGTAAGAGTTCGGTAATTGATGTGTTTAAAAAAACGTTCTGCCCAGACAACAGATTCATGACACTGCATGCAAATCTTGAGAAACATGACTGTCTCTTGTTCATTTGATGCAATAATTTGGTAAGGTTTGTTGGAATGACAGTATTTACAATTTGGCAAGTCTTCTGCAGGTCCGTTTAACTCTTTCTGGCTCCCATGCGCGCTCTGCGAAAATTCATTAACAATATCTGAATGGCTGAATTTTCTATTAGTAGATGGATCTCTGATATGACAATCGCTAGCACAGTCGACTTTAGAAATATCATCATGAGGAACTTCGTCTATTCCCAGATGACAACTGGAGCACAACAGTCTTCCGTGATAGGAAGCCTTGAATAATTCTTCATTAATATAGAAAATTCGTTTAACTGCATTCTCATTCTCGTCTTTAGTATAGATGCCAAGGCCTGGCATGCTATGGCACATAAGGCAGTTTTCGTCATCGCTGGCATGGGAAATTGTCGGTGAGAAGCATGACAATACACAAAAGCAAAACAGAGTAAAAAGAGAATAAATATTTAGATGGATGTTAAATGAGTCGCGCTGGAGGGATGTGGCGAAGAATCCAACTGAATCATGATCAGTCGTATATGCAGAGTATGCTTTTAAGGTATCCATGTGGTAATCACCATAACAGTAGCCACATTTGTTGAGATAGATAAAGTACGGTTCAACTTATGTGGGTGATTCAAGATTCATCATCTTTATCGACCCCGCCACCTTTAAGTAAATTAGGAATATAGAATTTCTGATATTTATTTATCATTCCAACTACTTCTGTACTGGTAAGTTCATGTAATCTGCGTTTTGGATATCCAAGTTCTAGGAACGGAAGGTAAGGTTTATCCTTGATGGTGTGGCAACCGTCACAGATGAGTGGATCTTCGTTGACATTGCGGTGTATTATTTTTTTCATTTTTGATTTTTGTGTATCGTTCAAACGACTCTCTTGTTTTAAGTACCGCTCCACGAAATCGAGCTCTTTAGCGCCATTGATAAAACTAAAAACAGCGTTTTTATCTAATTCTCCAGGTGATATTTTTGCGGCATAATTGCCGTACATAGATTCATCAAGAGTATTTAGGCCAGGAGGGTTCGAGGTAATGCTTCCGGTTTCCTTGTCATACCATCGAAATGTAAAATTGTTATTGTTGTCTGTAGGGCGTATATGACATGTTTCACATGCCAAATAGAATGCATGCATATTCAGAAAGGCTCGAATCGTTTTTGCACGATCATGTGGTACTGCTCCGTGGCATCTGATGCAGGTGCTATTGTTATCTGTTTCAACCTTCATCCCGACGTGGTGAAAATGGCCCTGGACGTATTGTTCCTCAATCACCATGTACCCGAGGTCGGTAGTGGAGATGCTTTGTTGTTGTTTTAGTGACTTGAGAAACTCTTTCTCTTCTTCGGTGGTTCCTTCGCCAAAAAATGCATCAATTTCTTTGTCAGCCAAATCAATTGCCTGTTCACTATCAGTGGTAGGGAAAATAACAGGATATAGGAAATACCCATACCAGACTGTAAATATCATTAGTACTAAGATGTAAAAAACGCGTATGATTCTTTTGAGCACTGTAAACATATATACCTCGGTACCTAGTGATTGAGGGTGGCGATATCTGATTCAAGTCCTTCCTCAATCATTACGCGCTTATATTCATCATAATGTTCATGAATCATTTCATCCTCACTGAGATATCCGGTTAGAAAAACAGTAGCCATTGGGAATTTTTCAGGTGAGTAATGTACGTTGTACCAATGTACAAAAAAGAGAAATATAGCAGCCAGCAAGGCTTCGTCGGTATGCATGATATAGAACGCATTTAAAAATATGCCTGGAACATAATGGGTTATTTCATCCCTAAACCATAGAGCAACGCCGGCAGGACCAAGAATGGGTATCCCCCAGTAGGGTGCAAAATAATCAAATTTCTCTTTCCATGATATGCGGGCATAGTGTGGCCGCTTATTACTTAAATAGAGTAGGTATTTGAACATATCGATAAGATCATAGATGTCTTTCTTATTGGGGATCATTTCCATGGAGAAAAATTCTTTAAAAAAATTTCGTATCGACAACTGTTTTTCTCGAATTAGACGCCCAATGCGGTATTTAAAAAATAGATACAACCAATAACCCGTATGAAATAAAAACAAGGCAAGTAGAATAAGACCAGTTATACGATGTATCCAAGGTGCTGTATCAATGCCACCGAAAAAGCTATATAGTGGCTTGGCCCAGGGCTGGTCATAGTATCTAAGAGGAAATCCTGTTAACGCTAAAATTATCACTGTTGTGAACAATACTATATGTTGTACACGCTGCATTAGTGAGAATCTAAAGAAGTATCGTTTTCCATTTCTGGTGGTAATTATTGGATAACGCTGCATAACATGTTCCTCGAATAACGTAGGTTGGCGATTAGTGTTATTAAGCTTTTGTATCGTTATATTTAATAAAGGAGAAGTTAGGGAAAAGCCTGCGTAACAATTCGAGGAATATGATGGTAATAAAGAAGTACATTACCCCAGCCATTAAGAATTTGAAGAACTTAAGCATGTGGTACTGTAGAGGATATTTTTCAGGATCATCGTAGTCAGTGTGTACTTGATAGCCTGATATGTGCTCTCCTGCATTTTTGTGACAGTCAGAAGATCTACAAGTAGCGCTAATATTTGACGTATGCGTGGCAGAAGATTTTGAGGATTTACTTTCAATAGAGTGTACATTTTCACCATAGACAACATGGCAATCTATACAATCAGGTGTCTCATCAGAACCGAAATATGTTGCCTTACCATGAAAGGTTTCACGATAAGAGGTAACAATATTGGCTTGTAATTGATGTCGTTCCTGGAATTTATTATCACCATGACACTTTGCACATAAAGTAACAATCTCTGATGAGACCCTCATTTTCTGAAGTCTAGAGGTGACGTGATTATAAAAATCTTCGGCAAAGTCACCTGTCTGGTGACAGGTTTTACAACGACTTAGACCTCGTTTAGATACGCCTGCTGCGTGACCTTTAAAGAAAGAGAGCGGTCTATATAGAGGTTGGTCGTGGCAGTCTGTACAATACGGATAATCATCAGGATACTCGATACTTATACTATCGTCACCCTCGGTACCGTGTACACTTTTAGCTAAAATCTCTGCAACTGGTTTGTGGGTGAATATTTCATCACCAGAGGGTTCTGTTAAATGACATTCGACCGTACAGTCGACATTTTTTGACGGGTCATGCGGGATCTTTTCTATATCAACGTGGCAATCTTTACACTGTACGCGCTTATGCGGGCCTTTTTTGAAAAGTCCTTGATTTATGTAATAGAGCCTAAAATTGCCGGCTTCATCAATTCGGCTCAGTCCTCTATACTTATGACAAAGTACACAGTTGAGCTCGTCCGCTGCAAAAACATAAGCATTAGGACAAAGACAGATAAGAACAAAAGCAGTTATTAAAATGTTATATTTTGTGATATACGACATTCTGATACTCATTGGATGTTTAAGGCTGTTCTATCCCACTTAAAATGTCCGTTATCAAGATTCCATGACCAGAGAATCTTTGAAGCAATACCATTAATATAATTTCTTTCAATAAAGCCAAGTGAGCGGCTGTCAAAACCGTAATGACGGGAATCGGCAAGTACGAAAAATGAGTTATCAGGTACAACATCCGGGCCCCAGCGGTAACTGCTTTGTGTATAAATATTGAGACTCTTAGAGTCTCCGTAGATAGCATATTTCTCGACGACTGGTTGATTATTTATATAAAGTTGTTTTCCCCGAATCTCGACAGTGTCTCCCTCACTCGCAATGATTCTACGCAATGTCTCATTTATAATTATGTTTGAAATAGACTCGTTGTTGTTGCTGTTATTAAAATCAATTAAGACTATGTCGTTTAGATTGGGATCGGTAATTTTATCAACGAGTATTATGTCTAGTTTAAGAATCTTTGGATGCATACTCTCAGAGGTAACCACAAATGCTCTTACAACATTAGTGCCAATCAGCTGATCCATCAATAAAGTGACAAATATAAAGAGAAAAACATATAAAGCGAGATGGAGACGTATTTTGTTCTTCTGGTTATGAATCTTTGAAGGATTACAGATAGCACAAAATGCGGCATCCACAGCTAGTCCAAGAGCATAGATAAAAGGGATAGATAAGATACATAAACTTAAAGTTCTCGATTCAATAAAAAGGAAAAGGATGGCAGAGACCCAAGATATTAGAACAAGCCCTGTCAGACCTATAAGTCCACGCAATAGTCTTCCTGTATACACCTGTCCTAAACCGGGAAGTATTGATAAAATGGATGCAAATAGTATTCTCTTTGTATTGGCATCAAAAATATCAAAATTGTAGCTTTCGCAGGTTTTGTTTGAGCGTTCAAAACACATGCATGTTATCTCCTTGTACAAGTTACTATCTGAATAACAATTGACGTATAAAAAAGTATTTATACGAAATGTGGTCGTTTAGAATAGTATTATTTTTATAGATGGTTGCTATGTAATAAATAAAAGACATATAGCAGGTCACAAAAACCTATTATCATTGATCGCTGTCGGCATCGGGAACTATTGGGTAATCAATATCTATAGGTTCGACGTCTCGTTCCATAATGTCCGGCATATAAAACTGTTTATATTTTTGAACCAGACCGATGATGTTGAGGTTTGTCAGTTCATCAATTCTGTTTTGAGAAAACCCAAGATTTGCAAAAGGTATATAACTATCCTCTTCCTGTGTATGGCACTTAGTGCAAAATCGACCGACAGGGGCTACGAGTTCATGTAGGCTCTTTTTTACAGCGGCACGATCACGACCTTTCAATTTGTCCTGTACTTTTACGAAGTCAATTGCCATTGGGTCATCTTCTGTTATCTCAAGAAGCTTTTCTTCATTATCAATAACTTTATAGGGCACTATCTTGGAAAAAAAGTCATCAGTAGGAATCAGGAAACCAGTATCGGCATCATAGTCAGTCCCAAAAAGAGGTCCAGTTACTTCAATTCCTGAAAAGTTTAGCCACTTCAAAATCAAGGAATTTTCCTCTATTTTTTTTGGATCGGTATGACATGTCATACAGCCTAGAAACTGTGTATGCATGTTTAGCAGGGTTCTTATCATGCGCTCCTGAAAATGCGGAAAATCACCATGACAATAAAAGCAGACACTCTTTTTTCCCTCCAAAGCTAATGTGTTAGCAGGGTTGTGGAAATGTCGCGCCTCTTCTAACGCACTCCTGTCTTCTAATGACTTGAGTAAAGCAGATGGCTTTTCCTTTACATCGACTGGAATATGAGTGCTTAAAGAGATGATAAACTGCACACCAATAGAGCAGATAACAAGTAAAACTATAGAACCGATAAAGTATGACCAAATTGGATGGTCTTGGCGAGATCCTGTAATTCCATAAAAATCAATCCTCAACTTTCCAGGTATGCGCGCCTTGCTGTCAAGAACGACAACAAGCATCATCAGGAACAGTACGAATATTATTACTGTTGTGGCGATTACTACAATTCCTGTTGTTGATGTAATCTGCATGTCTATTATGCTCCACAGTAAACGTATAGAATGATCAACAATCTAAACGTTATTGTGTAATGACAAAAACAATAGTGTGAAATAAACAACCCAAGCAAGGACAAAAATTAGTGAGCTGTATGAAACGAGTTTTTGAAATAATGTCATTCGTCTAATCATGTTATTTTATCCTTCTGTTGCGATTACGGGATCAGTATTTGATGTTTGGTTTTCTAGTTTATTAAAATCAATAAGTGTTAAGAG
This sequence comes from Candidatus Thiodiazotropha sp., assembly GCA_040507035.1. Classification (GTDB taxonomy): domain Bacteria; phylum Pseudomonadota; class Gammaproteobacteria; order Chromatiales; family Chromatiaceae; genus Thiodiazotropha. The sequence goes on along the minus strand of JBEVVR010000027.1, from coordinate 16,439 downwards.
CTTGTTAAGAAAAACTCTTTCTTCTGGTAACTCAACTAAATTCCTTAAATATTCCAGAAAATGCTCCTCTATCTGATGCTCTCGCGTAATTTTCCCGGTTAGAAAGGTCCACTGCATGGGAAATCTCCCGGGTGCTAGATGAACGTTGTACCAGTGCCAGAAAGCGATAACTACCAGCGCAAGTAGAGCTTCATGTGAATGTGCCAGGCGCATAATATTTTGAAAATAGAATGCCCAACCTTGTGGTAGCAATCCGGCCCATATATCAGGAAACAAAAAAGCAGATCCTGAAAAAATCATCACAAAGTTGCCAAAGGCAGCAGCGAAATAGTGTATCTTCTGCTTATACATGAACTTGTCCATTTCAGGTCGCTGGGCTCTGCGACCTGAAAAATATAGCAGGTCATTCTTGAAATCTCGTATATCTTTAAAGGTGGGGATTACTGTACGCCTTATATCAAATTTACCTACAACTAATTTATGTATCGTCCCGCCAAGTATCGTTATTAAATGATAAATCATAGAAAAGATCATAATCGTAGCCAGTGTGCGATGAATAACACGTGTAACATCAATACCACCGAGCATGTGACTAAAAGGTTGTGCCCAAAAGGCATCAATGAAATAGACAGGTAAGCCTGTAAAGGCTAGTAGTAAAAACGTTGTAAAAGTCAATAGATGTTGAAAGCGTATATGGATTGAATAGCGAGGAAGATCACCAATAGGATTAGAGATTACATTTTTGTACAAATAAACGCGATCGTCAGGAAGGCGTTCTATAAGCCGTAATATATCTGTTTGCTCATCCTGCGATATCTTGTTTGACCGCATTGAGTCTTGTAGTACTTTATTTGCTTCATCTGAGAGTATCATATGTTTGTCTCAAGCATATTTAAATATATTTCAATCTTAAACAGATATATACAAAATATTTAGTTTAGAAAGATAGAATTCGTTTCTTACTGCGACGGCTTTGTCTCCACCATGTCGATCCTTTACGTAGACGCCATCCGGCTCCATCACGTCTTCTACCAATAGTTTCAAAGAGTGCCAATCCAAGTAGGGCAGCTACAATGATCTCTCCCACTATGCTGTAGATTTTCTCGGCTTTGTAAAGTATGGGATTAAATTCTTTGTCGAATGATGGGTGAGGATCAACCACTGCATATTTCTCATCAGCATTTTTGTGGCAACGTTTGCAGGTGTTGACTCTGTTCTGTTTACTCACAGGGGACTTAGGATCACGTGAAGGCAGTATCTTGTGGACACCTTCATAATATTGAGAGCTGTCTGCATGACAATCTAGACAGGTGGCGGCCCCTGCAAGGCCATAGCGTGTTACCTTACCGTGAAAACTCTTTTGGTAGGATGTGGCGGCAATTGTAAACTTTTCACCTAGGGGGCGACCTTCTTCGTCAGCAGCATTTTTGTGGCGAGTAACCAAATCTTCATTGGCATGACAACGGATACATATTTGTACTATTTCCTGTCCTGTACGTTTGACGTCCAATACCCTGCGACTAGTATGAAAATACCACTGTTTTACAAACCCTCTCTTTTCGTGGCAAAGCTCACATCGATCAAGTATCTCTTTTGGTGGTTCAGTTTCATTGGGATTGTAAACGGGATTGGTATGGCAGGTTATACAGTAGGGTTTGTCTTGATCAAGTCCATTTGCATTTTTATCACGCGCGTGTACGCTCTCAGAATAAAGATTGTATATTGTTTTATGGCTGAAGGGTTTCCCGGTGGCAGGATTCTTTTTGGAATGACACTCTTGGTCACAACGCACGCCTTCTTCAACCTTTCGATGAGGCAGCTGTTTTATGTAACTGTGACAGTCACGGCAAGGAACGTTTCGGTGAACAGTTTTGGAAAAAGTGTCAGGGGGAACATAATAAGAGCGGAATACTCCCTCCTCGGTTATTCTTGCCATTCGAATATACTTATGACACATCAGGCATGCTTCATCGTCCTCAAATGATGTGGCATTAATTTTGCTTGCATATAGAATGACGCTAAACATAAGAGAGCTCATGACACAGTAGTGAAATATGTGGTTATGGTTCATTATTTGATATATCCACTGTCATCTGCTGTACGATAGATCTCATGACAATATTTACATATAGGTGTGTCCCTTAACCTATGATTGTCCATTTTCACGCCTGTAGCATTTTCACCGGCAAATACCCCAGGTTGATGGGGCTGGTGACAAGTACCGCAATATACTCGTTCAGTGTCAGGTTCGATTGGCAATTTTATTCCGGTTTCAACATGCATATTATCAAGTGTTCTTTTTTTACTACTGTCTAGACGGACTAAGTGGCGATATTTTTTTGAAGATTTTATGGAAAATGCGCTTGAAGGATGATCAATTTTACGATGACAACGGACACACAATTGCGTGCGGTCAGCATTCATGTCTTCTAATAGTGGATATTGGTCAACGTCCCGTGTTATACCGTGCTTAATTTGTTTGGTAAGATCGACCTCATGGCAAAGACGACATTTGTCTAATTTCAGATAACCGGTATCGCTAATCTGGTCATGGGAGTTGACACGTTCATACTTTGTCGCATCGTGACATCGATAACAAAGCGTATATCTATCTGGAAAAGGGCCGCCGCGTAGGAAACTGGGATTTCGTGTTTTTTGATGAGATCTAGTTGGTAAGCATTGATCAAGAATGTCATGACAGGTTTGACATGCCATGGTTCCATTTTTGGTTAAGCGCAAGTCACCATTCCAGTTTTCTTCTATTTTAGACTTGTACTCATTAGTAATGGGTAAGTCTACTGGATGTATATACAAATGAGTAATATCTTCTTCATGACAACTCATGCATATATTTTTATACTCACCTGAATGACTGAAATTGTTACTTATAGTTATATCTTTGCTTCCGTCATGACATAGATTGCACTTCGATTTGTCCCAATGTGGGTTTTCTGAAGATGTAATACGAGACTTAATCGCAAGATCATGTTTTTTGATTTGATCATCTGATGAATCATCATCGATAGAATCAAGTGCGACAATTACATTAAGGCTTCCATTGATACTATTACTCTGCGCATCATTCATACGTGCATGTAGAATGAGAAAAAAGGCAAAAATAATTATTGTTGTAATCATACGGTCCAATTCCATACTTATCTGAATAATGGTTGTATAACAATCAAACAGAATTTATGATCAATAACTCTGAGGTGCATGATCACTCCCATGGCACAGTAAATAGCAGTTACCGGAAAATCGACCAGTAGATTCGAATCTTAGGTTTCCTAAACTATTGGGTTGAACAATAGCAAGGTCGAAATTAATCAGGTTTGTATTGTTGAGTGTATTGCCTTGTGTGGCAGATACGCCATGTGGGTCATGGCATGCATTACAAGGTGTTCTATGATCGGCGACATGCAAGCGGTGTGTAGGAAAGCTTTCATCACCCAGGATACTGTTTCTATCATGGCATTTGTAACATAAAGCGTAGGCAGCCGGGCTTTCTGGTGTGTTGTCGAGTGTTTCATATTTCATCTGCAATATAGGTGGATAATTGGATCCATGAGGACCTTCAGGACCAGAACCACCTATAGCACTGCTGTTATCATTATCATGACAATCAATACAGTCAATGATACTGTTCTCTGTGTAGGGGTTTACTAGACTCGGGACATATTGATTTTTCCCAACTCCAGCAATCGGATGATAGGACGGATTTACAAGTGAAAACTCTTCACGTACATTTAATTGTTCTATTTGTCTGGCAGTTCTTGCTGGAGGCTTATTAAAACTGTCCCCGTGACAGCGCAAGCATATTTCATATTCACGACTCACTGATTCTACTTCAAGACCAGAAAGTGAAACCCCTCGTACACCTAAGATAGAACCAGGGATTATACCAGTATTAGAATTCGCAGCATGTGGATTATGGCAGTCCTCACACTCAACATGACGGGCTTCAATTATCACAGGCTCTGCAGGGTCATGCACACCAGTTGTGTTTCTGATCGGATGAGACGACATTTTTTGAAATGTCATTTCCATGTCAATCGTGGCTACGTTTCCGTTATGACAAGGTAAACAGTTTTGTTCTTCTGCTTCATAGTTAAGAATGCGTTCACGACCACCAGCGTTATGTGTTCTATGGCAATTGGCGCAAGCATTTTCATTTACTGTGGTTAGCGAGCTTTCCGGCCACGGATCCGGAGGTAGAGTATTCCAAGCGGCAGCAGACTTGTTGTGTGATGATTGGAACCAGTAAGCATTATTGTGACAGGTGGTACATAAATTCCCGCCGCGATTGTCTTGGGTAAGAAATTTACCGTATACATCATTGTGCGGGTCGTGACACGCGGTGCATTGCATTCTGCCTAAACGATCGAGTTTTACATTACCTGTCAGTGTATTAGGATCGACGAGATCGCCTTGTTGCAATGCAGTATGAGTAGAATATTCGATAGAGATGGGATGATCATCTGAGAGATCCGTACCTAGATGTGATGGACCTAATGGCATAGTAGTGATACCACCAAGCATGTTTATTTCTACATCACGATCAAGTAAGTCGCCAAGTGCAATCGTTCCGTCATGGCAACTAAGGCACAAAACTGAGGATCCATTTGGCTGGCCGGCAAATGATACCGCTGTGGAGCTTGTATAGGGTATATAGTAGCCACCTCGTGTGTCTCTATTCCAACGAGATACACCGGGTGAACTTCCATGTGGGATGTGACAGAAGATACAGATGCCCCGTTCACTCACTGCACGGATATCACCTTTACCACTAATAGCAAGATTATGTTTTGTCGTTGCAACGCCAGCAATAGCTGTAGAAACAGTAAGAAGAGTGTTCAGAATTGAAAACAAAATGAATCGTTCAATGCTCATTGCTCTGTGCCAATGTATTTGAAGACTTGTACTCGTTGATTATAAGAATCACAGAGATAGATAGTGTCGTCTTCCGTGATGAAAATGCCTACAGGCAACCAAAATTGACCCAGCTTACTTCCTTGATTACCGAAATCCATTAATTGGTAACCAGTGGTATCGAAAAGTTGTACATTATGAAACAGAGAATCGACAACATAGACATGCCCATAACGATCCTCGGCAACTCCTTTTGGCCTGGAAAAACTGCCAATCGCATTGCCTGGTTTCCCGAACTCTTCAATATAGTTACCATGACGATCGAATCTTTGAATCCGAAAATTGAGACTGTCAGTGACTAATATCTCGCCATTTTTGTTCTTCCATATGTGCGTCGGGAAGTTGAATTGACCTTTGCCAACGCCCCTGGAGCCAAAGTTTTTTAGAAGAGTTTTGTTGGAATTAAAGATAGATATTTTATGTAACCCGGTATCTACTATATATATCCATCCATTTTCACTGTCTACAGCGATGCTGGTAGGTCTGTTAAAATTCGCTTCAAAATCTACTTGCTCAGCCTCGTCATCATTAACTCCGATAACGAAAACCAGGCCAAGCACAGAATCGGCAATATAGACGTTACCGTTTTTGTCAGCAGCGAGACCAACGGGTGAGTCAAAGTCTTTACCGTCTTTACGTTTAATGATTTTGTACATGCCCCGATCACGGTCAAACATATGAATTGCATTAATCCCTGGATCAGCAACAAAAAGCTGATTTTGATTGTTTTCGACGACTGCCATAGGCAGTACCATGCCATTATCTTCTTTACCAATGGCAAACTCAGACAGCATAGTGAGAAAACCTTTTGATATCCCCAGGTCCTTAGGATGTGACAGTACTCCGATATACTTGATGCGTGGCTCAGACGGAGCGGGAGGCCAAGTTAAGACAAAATCCGGATCACGTTTGATATTGGACTTGCTCTCAAGAGAACAGCCAACAAAACCGCAACTCGCTATCGTGGTAAAAACCAAAACTATAGATAGTTGTAGCTTTAATAGCGCCATTAAAAGTCTCTGGTTAAAGTTAGGCAGAGAGCGCTATCATCTCGATTAATAGTCCCTTGCGCGTCCTGCCTATATCTTCCTTCCAATGAGAATGATAAAAGGCGCCAGCGCCACATATATTCCAGATTTACTCGTGTTGTCTCTCGGTGTATTGTTCCACCGGTATCTTCTTCAGTGGAAACCTCAAGTCTGGAATTGCTCCTATATCCATATCGAGTAAATAACGTAGCAGCATGATGCCTAAGGTCAACGTCCTCATCAGAAAGTTCGTTATCAATATTTTCGTATATAGAACGTATATCTAGAAAACTGGTAAAAATTGGTACGGCAAAAACTAAACTAATGTCAGCTCGTTCACGTTTGTAGGGCCTGAAATTTCCACTCTCTTTTTCTAGCTCTATACCCCAGGTTAGGCTGGAATTATTGCTCAACCGATAACGGGCATCTATTGAGGCAGTTGCTTTTTCTCTGGTGTAGAGAGGACGAAGTGGTCGGCCATCCTCGAGTGACTCTTCGTTTTTTGTAAAAGCTAGACTTACGTTGTAGATATCATCGTATTTAAAACCAGCGCCGACTTTTTGTTTTAGTAGTGAATAGTCAAATGTCCCGCCGGTTTCAAAACCATAGTCAAGTAAGACTGTGTCACCATCCTGAATATTACCTGTTATCAGACGTTCAAGTCTGGTTTCAACGCCTACTATAGTTAGTAGGTAGTCTATTCCTTCAACGTATGTTTGTGTCCTGGGCAAATTACTAACAATGATAGATCCCGGTACCACGAATTCATTTTGTAAAACGATAGGTGACAAACCGTCAAGGACGTGACTTTCTCCTATTTTGTTTATTTGAAGTACTTCACTATCCTGATTGCTGAATTTATATGCAAGTGAATAGGTAGTGTTATAAGAAAGTAGATCTGTGTAATTGTTTATGTAACGTATTGTTGAATCGGCACCATAGACGTTTCTTTCAAAACCTTCATTATTTTCATCAGATATACTGACGCCGCCGCTGAGTGTAATTTGTTTTGTTAAATTAGCTAATATATCGGCAGAGAAATTCTCATTACTGGTTTTGGTGCCTGTTTCACTGTATTCTGTGCTGTTTAAATTGTAGCGATAGAATGAATTGATATCTTTACTGTGGCCAATTTCCAAGTAGGAGGAGAAGTGCGAGTCTTTTCTTGTATCGAGATGACCACTTTCAACAGATGTATAATTGAGGATGTTGTCGAACCTATGTTCATTCTCTTTGCCAAATAGATATGATGTGGTGGCATTTAAACCAAGCTCCTCAATTAATGTATTCTGTATCGGTAGATCAAGACTGCCGCTTCCTGACTTTTTTCTAGATTGAAAAAGACCGAAAGAACCAGAAAAATTGCTAGATGGTTCGGCATATAGATTGAACTGAATATTGTCGATATTGCTGTCTATCAAGGTACCCCTGCTTTTACCGTAGGATTCAGAATGATTGACTCTTAGCTTTATTGGGTAAGAAACTAATGGTTTGTTGAAGGAGAAAAGTGCGCCATAGTCCTTGTGTTCTACTGTTAGTGAATCTGCCAAATCGATCGATACGGTAGGATTCCGTTGAGAGTAATGTAAGTATACAGGGTATGGTTTGTGCCTCAATAAGTTAAAGTTTCCAAAAAAACTGTATAGCGTTTCTTCAGACAGATTAGAGCCTGTATCTGTTTCAAATTCATTATTCTGAAAACGAACGCCAACACCTAATTCCATGTCGACCAAATTAGGGTGGTATATGTAACCCTGTGTATCAAGTTCCAGCTCTTGTGACGAAATTGTACGTTGTTGCTTGGTAGAAATACCGTCCACTCTTGTCACCTCAACATCCTGCACCGAGTGACCAAATTCAAGGGAACCGTCAATCTCATATATCCTGAATGCATCCAGTTCTGCACTAAAAACAGATTCGGAGGATAAATAAATAGTAAAAAGGCAGCATATGAAACAAAATCTTTGTGATCTGGTAAAGATGACTCCGATCTGAGCCATCTTCCTGGCTTCACCAGAGCATCCAGCACTATAAATATGTATCTTTTTGTCATATGACCAATACACAAATGTTACCTGGTTGATATGATAGCGACTGATTCAATCAGTCAATCAATGTTAATCTCTTGCTTCTAGTAAAATAAACCGATAAATATATAGAAAAAATATACTAGCCTGACTATTTATTTGTTGAATAGTCCATACCATCCATGTGCCCAAATCCAAAAGCATTTACCTTACCTTTGCCATATTGACTAGCCACAAGGATTATATAATCGAGTTTAAATTCAGGAGCGACATATTGCTGGAAGTAAGGGACGTTGTCATAATCAATAACAACAGTTGTGGGAAGATTAATGTTCCTACGTTCATAGCCAGATTCGCCGAAAAACAGTAGCAACTCACCATCTTCTGAAAATATTTGGACATTCTCAAATGCAGCATCAACGACAAATATATTACCTGACTTGTCAATGGCAACACCTTTAGGTCTCGCGAATTGACCAATATTTGTTCCCATTTGACCAATCGTTGTTACATACTCACCAGATGTAGAATATTTGTTAACTTGTGCTTGAGTAGAGTCAGCTACATAAATGTAACCATCATGCAAGGTAATATTGGTCGGGTGAGCAAGGTGTGCGGGAGAAGATTTATCCTTTGGTGGAAAAGTAAATAGAGTTTCACCACTACTTTTATCAAGAACATGTATTTTGCTATCTTTGAGATCAGCAACATATATGCGATCCCGATCTAATGCAATATCTGATGGTTTGAATTGTCCTTCTATACCAAATGAACGCACGTAAGTATCATCCTCATCAAATACCACAATCTGCATTCGTTTCGTGTCCGTAATATATTTTGTGCCATCCTCATCGATCTCGATATTGATCGGCTTTTGTAGGGCCCCCCCTCCAGAACCTATGATAAATTTGAAATCTTTATTGATCAGATCAAAGATTGCATAACCACCGGTATCGGTATCAACGACATAGATCTTCCCTCCATGGACAGCTAAACCATATGGCTTACTGATGCTCGAATCATTTTCACTACCGCCCAGAATAAATTTACCGAAACCACCCAATGCACCCTTGACATCGTTTTCATTTGAGAAGGTATGTAAGTGCTGTATTCTCGGTGGATTGGGCAAAGAGGGGTAGTAGAGATATCCCTGTTCAGAAGGGCCTGTTGCACAGCCGCTCAGATATAGTGAAAAGAAGGCAACAAAAGTAATTTGTAATAGATAGTGGGATATTGTACTCACTATAGAATGTAAACCTACTCGATTTATGTTGTATATCATCGTCTTTATTGGTAATTGGTCGTTGAAGAGGCGATGATCAGCCTCTGGTTTAGATAATCTCTAACAAGGTAGAGTGTAGAAAAGTCAAATCCCCCCAGGGTTAGACAAACCCTAGGGTGACGTTTACCTCGACTATTTAGCGTGGCAGGTTAGACAGAGAGTGCTGTCAGTCATTGGCAGACGCAGTAGATTCGTGGTCGCGACAAACGTATTGTGAACATCGTGGCACGAACTGCACTGTACTTTTCCGTCAGGCACCAACAGGCTGGCTATATCACCGTCTCTTGTGGGAAAGGTCGTCGTACCGACTGTGTAACCACCAATCGTCACAGGTGTATCTGTCGGATTCAAACCCGGGTCAAGCGCAGGCTCATAGGTAATTGATATCGGGTGCTGGTTTGTCAAGTCAGTTCCAACATAAACCAGGGATGCCGGATCCATAACTCCGAAGGTGTTAGGACCACCCCCAAAATCGTCTAGACCGACTGTACCGTCGTGACAGGATAGGCACAATTTGCTTGCACCGGACGGTTCAGGGTCCTCTGTACCGTCAATGGTCGTGGATCCGCCACTGGTATACATGGAAAAGGTTGCTGTGGTCAGTGTGTGGTTCCACAGAGGTGCTGTCGTTGTATTGTCAGCATCATGAGGGGTATGGCAGACGACACAGATCTCCGGCGATGTGAGGCCAAGAAAGGTCCTCAAATCATGTGCGGAGCCTACGATTCCCGCTGATGCAGAGATAGCTGTCAAGCCGCATACCGAGCCTACAATGCCGGCAAGTATCGATCTCATCGGTGGTTTAACAAATTTGTTTCTCTTCATATTTCCTCCAATTGGCAAGAGTAGGCATCTACCCTGTTAACAAGTCGTACGGTAATGCCTAGGTTGATGGTGTTATCGATACCAGTCATGTTTGGTTCAAACACACCCAGTAAACGGCACCATCAACTACCTCGTTTTCTGAGAGAGTTCTTAAATACTTGGCTAGATCAGTTAACCTGTTGTTCGTGGGGTCCTGTTTAGGTCGCCACGAACCTGGCATCTATTCATCCTGACATTGCAACTAGATCAAACCCTGTACGGATATCTAGTTGGTTAAGCCAAGAGACTCTAACCAAGAAGGCGTCCCTGCCTCATCAAAGTTGCCTACCAACGTCGCTCCACTTAATTTGAGTCTCCCCTTAAACGACACAATCAGATTTCGTCAGAAGAGAGACGGCATTTTGAGTCCTGGTAATGACTGTCCCTACTTAAATTAATCTGCATGAACAGTGCCACATCCCGGTCCTTGCGCGTAACCAACTGTTTTGTCGTTAAATAATCCGGATCTAAAATGAACTACCAATTAATCGGTATCCCCCGATACCAATATCATGTTACGTACGTGTAACCATTAAAATGTGAAATAGTGAGTAACTACCTGTTATTTAGAAAAAAATCTTACTTGTTGATTCAGTGACGTGTATGTAACGTTCAAGTAACAAGAGTGGAAATTCATCGTGACTATTTTGCAGCCCATTAGCGCCTTTCTAATACAGTATTTAAAAGAGATATTTTCGTTTCTATATAAAATTAACAAACAATCTAAATCATTGATTTGTCAATTTAATAGTTAACTTTGTTGGCTATTGCAAAAGTACAAGAAAAATAGATGATAGGGTTTGTCAATGCTAAGGTTTCATCCAATGTTTACTATTAAAGTGATAGGAGCTATATGCATCATCATGCTCAGAGCAACAATGCAGAGAGTCGTTACTGTTTAGTAATGTCTCTATGAGCGTTTATAAGTATGTAGCCAGGTCAAAAGCGGCAGCAAAAGAAGAACAAAGAGTATTCCTTGTAGGTGGAGTCAGCTTGCTGTGGTAGATATCCTTATGTTTTTCATTGTATAGCCACACCTGACATGCCTCTGGGCTGTCAGGATGTACCGGTTGACTTAAAAAAAGCGACACTTGTTTAATTAGAATATTTTGAGATTAGTTATCAGTATTAGAAATCTCGTATCGCTTCATTTTTTCCCACAAACTTTTCCGACTGATCCCGAGGCATGAGGCTGTTTCAGAAATCTTCCAATAGTGCGATTCTAATTTCTCGATAAGGAAGCATTTTTCATAATCTTCAATCGATTGCTTCAGTTTCTTTTCGCAGCATGGAATCTGGCGGTCCTCGTTTGGGGCGCCGAACTCTCTAGGTCCAAGAATCTCCTGTGGAGACAAGATACAGGCACGTTCAACTGCGTTCGCAAGTTCTCTAAGGTTTCCTGGCCATAGCTGTCTTTCAAGGTATCGAACCGTTAAAGGTAATAACAGTCTGCGTTTTTTGTGTTCATTGAAAAATTTTTGAATTATACGGTTCGATAACCAGTAGATATCCTCCCTGCGTTCGCGTAAGGGTGGTATATGAAGATGTACAGTATTGATTCTGAAGTAGAGGTCTTCGCGAAACTCGCCACTTGCCACCATCTTCTTCAAATCCCGATTGGTAGCATAGATAAGACGAAGATTTACAGAGATTGGATTTTCCTGGCCAAGTCGGTGAACAACTCGCTCCTGAATGGTGCGTAGGAGTTTTGCCTGCATTCTGGCCGATGTTTCACCTATCTCATCTAGAAAAAGTACGCCACCATCTGCGAGTTCAAAAACACCTTTCCGAGATTTTATAGCACCGGTGAAAGCGCCTTCAGCATGTCCGAACAATTCCGCTTCGAGAAGGTCCTCTGGAAGTGCAGCGCAATTTAGCGCAACAAATGGTTTCTCTTCACCGTTGTTGAGTTTGCCTGCGAAGTATCTCGCGGCATACTCTTTACCGACGCCGGATTCACCAGTGATCAAAATATCACAATTATGGTCAGCCAATCGATCAAGCATGACCTTTATTTCCCTCATCTTGGGGGAAACACCCAATACAGTGCTATCTTCCTTATCTTTACCGAAAAGAATAGGGCTCACTTCCCTTAGTTTGTCTATTAACTCATCAAGGTCAAACGGTTTTGTCAGGTAGTCGACAGCTCCAATCTTAAGTAGTCTTACTGCTTGATTGATATCACCAAATCCACTAATGAAAATAGTTGGCGGTGGTATCTTGTTTGCTTCGAGTATGCAGTTAAATAACTTTTCACCGCTAAAATCCGGTAGACGTACATCAGTGATTAATACGGCATACTCTTTAGCCAGCAACGATTCCAATGCTTCATTCGAGTTGCAAAAGCAATCACATGTAATATTCTCAATTTCAAATCGCTGGCAGAGAGATTCGCGCATTATTTCGTCATCTTCTACAAGACATAATTTCCTTGAGACATCTCCTTTGCTATCTATTGAATTCTCCACTTTAACTCCTTTATCTTCTTCCTTGTGCTTGTTAGGTGTAGTCATGCATAAATGGGTTTATACAAGCTTTGTGTCAATCAAACTAATGATAAACATCACTAATTTGCTGGGTATGGTGTATTTAATAATTCTTACCATTCAAGAATTACCTTTCATTTTGCATGACAGTGTAAACATAGTTCAGAGTCAGCAAGTGGTTTGCGCAGTAGCTTGACATCCATTACTTGGCTGTTATGTACGTCATGACAGGAAGGACACTCAACTCTACCGGAAAAGAATTTCAACTCTTTTCCTGGCGGTGCAGTGATATTGTGAATATCGTGACAGTTAATGCACCCAGCCGAAGTTGCACCTCCCTGTGTCTGGTGTCTCCATTGAATACCAATCGGATGGTCATCACTTAAATCGGTTCCCTTTGAAGCTAATCCGCTAAGTGTATTGTTTGGGGTGCCTGGGTTACCGCCAAATGAATCGATAGAGATGGTGCCATCATGACAAGAGAGACATAGACGTGAAGGACTGCCAGGACCTGGCTGCTCAACCTGTACATCCATGGTCGGACTGCTATATAGCGTATAATTAGCGGTTGATGATTCGTGGTTCCAAAGCGGCGGTTGCGGAATGCCGGATGAGCCATGTGGAGTATGGCAAACATTGCATATTTCAGTTGTAACACCGCTTCCCGTAAGGTCATGTACGCTGCCAATGATTGTAGCCGTAACTGGTAACGTACACACTAGTAATGCGAAGAGGGTTACTAATCTGCAATATCCCTCACCATGAGGCGTGCGTGAATTCGCAGATGGCATAGGTAGTCCTCTGACATGTTTAACACTCCATTCAATACAACATCACCTACACAGGTCATGCCTTCTATGAACGGCTCCTCTCCCCAATTGATATATTGTTCAAACCTCTAAAAATATTATTCCGTTCATACAATTTAGACGCTGTCTAACTGTGCACGGCAAAGCGGTAGTACTGACGACAATATGCGTACCAATCGGCACAGTCACATGCGTTGACAGCTCCGTTACTCTGCCTTATGCATAACTACGCCTAAGAGCACGATTAAAACTTGGTACCACCCGATCGATTGGTTTCAATATAGGGCTTGAATATGAATGAGCAACATGATGTTCTTAGGGTTGCTACTCGATGCTCGAACAACTAGTGGGTTCGAGTCTTCAGCCCAAAACAGTAAATGCCATTTCTCTCCGATTATCAGATGGCTCAATACTGCTAGTATTTTTATTAGCCAATAAGCGACATTAAATATACTTATACGCCCATTTAAAGCATTAAACTTTATAATCAGTAAGGTTTTTTTTAGCGAATTTGTCAAATAAATTTAACTGATCATAACCATAAGAAATGATTATGTATAGATAAGCGGGATCTTGTTAACTGCTGGATGTCATCTCAACAGATTGTTTAATAGTAGTAATTATGTTGAAACTAAAGAGTAGTAAATAGTTGCCTTTGGTGTTTCAGGATAATTAGATTAATTAGCATTGATCTTTTTAAGCAGTCTTTTAATAACTATAAAAAATGCAAAACTATAGTTTGTTACTTATAAGTAACACATATTTTTATTTGGATTAAGTTGAAACAACAGGCATTCAAACGGCCAATTTTATATTTGTTGAAAAAGCTCTGACAATGTCAATTCAGACTTTTACTCAAGGCATCCCATTTGTTTGAATTTCTATTCAGCTATTTATCGCTGTTAATAACAACCTTATTAAGAAAAATGACAGACTCAAATGTTCTTTTGAGCGTTCGACTGGTGTGGTGCTCTACTGGCAGGCTATCAGTGTAGTGAACCGTATCCCCTACTTTAACCTCTGTTGAGGGTACTGCTAACCAAACAGGTTTGTCTTTCTGGGTGATCTCAATATAAGTGTAACCAGATGTATTTATAACTTCCCTGACTTCAGCATGACGCATTGATTCGATATCAGGAGTGGATTTATCTGCATGTTGAAATACTTTGCTGTGATCCATCGGTGGATGAGCGTCGGGTGTATCAGCGGAAACAGCGGTAGTTGATAGAGCTACAAGTGCAACTAAAGTTGGAAATTTCATCTATAGACCCTCGAGTGGGTGTATTTGGTGAATGATTAAATCAATTTTTTCCTTTTAGCCAATTCCTAAAATAACTATGGTATCTGTAGACTCTACAGTTTAGCTGGATATTTATAGTTTTAAAGTACTGCCTGTCATGTCCGGTTTTGGTAACACAAATAGACGTTTGAGCTACACTTGTTCCGCAAAATGGTTTATAGATGAGATTAAAACTATCTAGGATTCGCAGACCTATATAATCTGTTGATGAGAAAATGTACAACTCTGTGGGATAACTTTGGATGTTGTCCGTGCCATACGGAATTTCGCCATCAAGAAGTGGATACAGGGAGTGCTCCATATATATAACGAAATAGATTCAAAGAGAATAGAAGAAGCAGAAGTTCTTATTATCTGCTAGAGGATTCGTATTATGGAGTGAAGCAATTATATCTAGCGTCGACTAGCCCAGTCATCTTTGTGGCAGTGCGGTTTTAAATCAGGTTTGATCCAGTTATTCATCGTGCATTAATTATTATTGGTGTTGTTGCCTCATCCATGAGGCAACAGGAGTGAGTTATAGTAAACTACAAGCCTTTGCAGTTTGCGTAGTAGGAGACCGTGGCCGGCCAATCTGAAAAGATACCTTTGACGCCTACATCCTGAGCCAGGACATCCAGTAGCACCATCATATCACCATCGTTATCAGTGATATTGTTGATGGTCTGATAGTACCAACCGCCACCAGATGCAAGCAGACCGGAGCGCTCGAGTGTCCAGGTGATCAGCTTGAGGCCGTGGGCTTGAGCGGACAGGGCGTATTCCGAAGGTACGATCTCGCCATTCTCTTCTGTAACCAGGGCCCACATGGCGGGAGCCAGGTAGTTGACGCCCATGGCATTGAGTTCCGCCATCATGTCGATAGTCTCTGCAGCTTCTTCCGGGTTGTTGCTGCCATCGAGGTAGACAGCCTGTTTCCCGAACATTGGCTCGTGCTCAATCCAGTAGAGTACATCATCGAGATTGAAGGACTGTGCAAAAACATGTTTTGGCTTGACGCCGGCCGCCTTGTACTCATCGATCATCTGTTGCGCATAATCCTGTTGTGTATAGTCACCCTCGAAAGGCATATCCACGCTGGGTGACTTCAACTCGGGAGTCATTTTTGTATTCAGATTCAGGAACAGTTCGATACTCTCGGCGTGGGTCATGAGGGTACCGTTTCCGGTGTAGAGATCGGTACGCCAACTGGGGGTTCCGTCCAAGTACTCTTCAACGCTGGTCGCAGCAGAATTAGCTGCATCCATCTTTCCTTGCAATGATTTGAACTCCTCGAGGGTGATATCGCTGGTACAGCATTTGGCGCTTGCTTTTGACACCACTTCACCGCTGTTGGGATCGATCACGGCTGGAACGAAGGGTTCGGAGCATTTGGCGGCCAGGGGAGTGGCAAGGATATTGGTGGTTGCGTGACTATGCTTTTTTGTGTCGCTTTTGAGAAGGTTTTTCGAAAAGACCCTGACCCGACTATCACAATGTCTGATTGTGCGGGGTGGATCTTGAGGGCCGCAATGGTGGTTATGTCGTTCGCTTAACCCGCCAGTACACAGTGATACTGGCGGGTTAAGGAATTAGCTCATGTTGCCGGCGACAAAGTCCCAGTTGACCACTTTCCAGAATGCCTCAAGATAGGCGGGTCTGGCATTGCGGTAGTCGATGTAGTAAGCGTGCTCCCAGACATCGACGGTGAGCAGTGCCTTCTTGCCGGAGGTCA
>JBEVVR010000104.1:0-28842 GCA_040507035.1 Candidatus Thiodiazotropha sp. | reverse complement strand
CGGAAACCAGAGGATCTACCATAGAGAATAAAAAAGCCAGGAACTGGTTAGTACCTGGCTTTCCTATTTTGCATTTGGTAGCGGGGGCTGGCTGCCAACTCGATCTACTGATCACAGCCAGAGATATTTCCGCTACATCGGGGGCATTACTTTACTCGAAAGCGACCGCCACACCCGATCTGGCGGCGGATTGTAGCAGCCAAAGATCATCAAAAGCAAGCGGAGGGCGGACAGATGTCTGATAACTCTCCGAAAAATAAACACAACAAGTACCCTGCGCCGTTTTGCATGCGTTTTACCGAAGATGAGCGTAAAACTCTGGAACTGGCTGCCGGAAATCGCCCTTTAGCCGCCTATATCCGGTTCCTGATCTTCGGCAAGGAACTCCCGCCTGCCCGCACGCGGGGCAAGAAACCGGTCAAGGACCATCAGGAACTGGCCAAACTGCTCTCGGCCTTGGGCAAATCTCGCCTCTCACAGAACATCAACCAGCTCGCCAAGGCCGCCAATTCCGGCTCCCTGCCAGTGAATATGGATGTGCTCCAGGCCCTCAATGAGGCGACAAGCTCCATCCAGTGGATACGGCAAACCCTGATCAAGGCTCTGGGGCTCAAACCAGCAGGCTCAGAGAAAAACGATGATCCTGAAAGCCAGTAAACGCGGTGGGGCCAAGCAGCTTGCCCGCCACCTGATGAATGGCGAGAAAAACGAGCACGTCACCGTCCATGAGGTCTCGGGGTTTGCCGGTGAAACTGTGAGCGAGGCCTTGAATGAGATTTACGCAATCAGCCAGGGCACAAAATGCTCCCGCTTCATGTTTTCTCTTTCCTTGAATCCGCCGCAAGACAAGCAGGTTCCCGTGGCTGCGTTTGAGGATGCCCTGGCCAAAATCGAACAAAAATTAGGCATGGAGAACCAGCCACGCATCATTGTCTTCCACGAAAAGAAAGGCAGGCGTCATGCGCATTGTGTCTGGTCCCGGATCAATGAGGAGATGAGGGCCATTGATCTGCCTTTCTTCAAGAACAAGCTCAAGGATGTTTCGAAGGAGATCTACATCCAACATGGCTGGAAACTTCCCGCAGGGCTGATCGATAAGAGCCAAAAGAACCCACTCAACTTTACTCGGGCCGAATGGCAACAAGCGGCTAGAACAGGGCGCAACCCCAAAGCCATCAAGGCCGCCTTGCAGGAAAGCTGGGCGACTTCTGATAACAGGACATCCTTCGAGCATGCTCTGGCTGAGCGCGGGTTTTATCTGGCCAAAGGTGACCGGCGCGGCTTCGTGGCAATCGATATCTTTGGGGAAGTCTATGCCCTGCCCCGCCAGTTGGGCATAAAGAAGAAGGATGTTGAGAGGCGTCTTGGAAATGCGAATGCCCTTCCTTCCGTCGAGACGGTCAAGGAGAACATCTCTGGGGAAGTCTCGAAGGTCTCTAAGAAGTTCCTGGGCGAGCTGAACAAAGACCATCAAAAAGCCTTACAGCCTCTCCAGAAAACAAAAGCGGCGATGACGCGCCAGCACCGGCTGGATCGCAAGCGCCAAAAAGCCTTTCAGGCGGAACGCTGGACCCGCGAAGAAAACAAGCGTGCTGCACGGGTGCGCAAAGGACTGAAGGGAATCTGGGACAAGCTCTCTGGGCGTTACTGGAAAACCAGGAAACAAAACGAAAAAGAGACGTTCGCCTGCCTTCAACGTGATCAGCGGGAACACGATGACTTAATCCGCAAACAGTTAGAGATGCGTCAGAACCTGCAAGTTCAAATCAAGCTATTGAACGAAAAACAGGAAGAAGAACGCAGCGATCTGATCCGTGATCTATCTCGCATGAAAACCCTTACGAAAAAGAAACGCCAGAGGCCTGCGCATAGCAAACAAAAAAGAAGGCAACAAAGTCATGACATCGGCTTTGAGCCTTCCGGTCCTGACATTGAACCGGAGATTTAGACTCACCATAGAAAGGAAAGAAATATGACAAAAATTCTTAACATCGAAATCGAACCCGCCTTGCTCGCAATCATTGAGGCCCACCCAACAGACTGGCCAATCTACTTTGCCGTGATTGTAGGCGATCAACGATTATCAAAAGAAACGAGGGAAAAACTCGCACAAATCATGGATGAAGTTTGTCAGTATTCAAGCGTTGAAGAACTTAAGCAGGCATTATCTGAGCGCGATCATTAAAAGCCTGGTTCACTCAGCAAAAGCAGTCATTTCACCTGCCATTCTTTTCTAGCAGCTACACCAACCGCCTGAATCATAGGCGCTTCCTGCAACCTTTCTAACACAGGATTCATAACCACGTCAGGACATTGAAACAGCAAGCGTGAATGCGCACGCTTCTCCACATGTTTTGACCACAGGTGCAGTTCATGCCCTTACGCAGCTTAAGCGGCCTTACGAAAGGTCGCGATAGGCGCGGCCTCCGACATCAGGAGGTTAAGATGAAACTGCTTACAAAATTTGAATTGGCAGCAAGAAATGAAAATGAGCTTTATGCCTTGCTAAGAGAAGCTTTTAATGAACTAGCCAGAAGTGAGCCTGATAGATATCAACGCAGAAACGCTCTGGCATCTATCGAAAATATTCAAGTCGAATTAGCATCAAGGGCTCCAAGCCCTTGATTTTCTGATTTCCGTCATTGGCAGATTTCAAACAAATAATAAATGCAAAAAATTAATTTTTTTCTTGTTTTTTAATAATTTTAAGTGATATTAATTATGTATAAAAAAATAATAAACAAGGTGTGAAAGTAATGGTTGAAGAAACACAAAACCAACAAAATCCAGAATTCTTTCTAAGACAAATCGAAGATTTCAGAAGTACGCTTCCGGAAAGCGGAATTATGGATGTTGAATCTACTGTACAATTACATGGGCTTATTGAAAACGCTTTAAATGCCGGCGCATCAAATGATTCAGTTATATTGTCCTTGCAATTTGCTCATGATGAACTCATAGCAGAGCGACACGCAAGCAGACCAATAAATTCTGTTATGGATAGGTTGGCAGAATCCACTGAACAAAATAATTCACCTATTAATGAAGATTTCTTATCTGGAGTGTTACAGTCAAGCTTGTTTATAGACAATCCTTATCTAAGAAATAATGAAGATGCCGATATAATCCTTATTGAACACGCGGCAATGTTAAGTGCTAGAGAAGGACGTGATACTCTTACTGCAGGAGAAGAAAGAAAACTTGTTCGTAATATTTTACACGCTTTAGAAACAGGTTCTAGTTATGAGGATGTTTCCTCAGCTGTTTTGCGATTAAGACTTCGTAATCCGGATATTTCACTTGTAGATGAGAATGGACCAGATTTTCTAGATGCTTTAAAGAACTTAGCAGAGGAAAGAGGAAGCCTGCACTCAGTTCCAGTGACGCCAGAGTTTCTTGACACATTAAGGAATGCTGCTAATGCGCCTGCTAATGGCAGCGAGCTTCAAGCTCTCTTTATCGAATCTTCATCAAAATCATCAAGTGATTGGATGACTAATGGTCACATAAACCCTACTCATATGAGAGGTTTAGATCGTTTAATGGCTACAGTTAAATTTAATGTTCTTGCTCTTGGAGCAGGAGGCAAAGAAAAAGCCCTTGGTTTTAATCCAGATAAAGTTACAAAAGGCTCTGGCCACACTGAGACACTAGAACATGATGGTGGTATTTAAGTTCCAGTATACTTGCGGTTATTTAAATTACACATAATTAAAGATAAACGCGCATCTACTAGATTTTTGATGTCCGCTATGGGCCTTATAGCATGTTCAAAACCAACTAGAAGAAGAAGGCCGCCCTATGGCGGCCATAAAACGCGCTAGAACTCATACGCGTTGGTGACGATCAACTCACGCTCGATCTCGACAATCTCACCATTGGCCTTCATGTCACGGGCGATGGCTTCGTAATCGATATAGAAACGAAGGCTCTCAGGCACCTCGGTCGTGTCGTTGATCAACTCGTAGGCGTAATCTTCTGCTGTGCCTTCATGCAGATAAACATCTTCGTAGCGATCTAGCGCGTCTTCGAGGCTGTAACCCAGATCCAGGAGGAAGGTGAGCTGCACGGCCTGGGTTTCATCCAAGTCTTCAAGCTGCTCGTACCAGAAATCGACATTGCCCTGATGGATGGCTGCGGCCTTGGCCAGATCGACCAGATGATCCTCGCCGTCGATGAACTGGATTTCGACTTCTTCACATCCCCGCTTGTTCAGTTTTTCCATCCCGGCTTGGAATGTTTCGATGCTGTCAAAATAGAAGCCGATGTGATCGAGGGAATAAGGTTGTGCGTGGAATTCGGTCATTATTTTCTCTCCTGCTTTTAAGTGAAATCGTGGCTATGCGAAAAGCGCGGTAAGCAGGAGGAACGGAAGAGCCCGAAGCCCATGAAGGGTGCGGCCCGCAAGTGAAACTGAGGACACGGTTCATGGGCGAAGCCGAACGGGTCAGGCTTGCAGTGACGACGCGCCGCGCCAGCCTCGCCACTGATAAATTTCACAAGAAAAGCAGGAGGGATGACTGAAGCCCCAGCAACGCCCCTTCTCTCACAGACCATGCGCACAACAGCTAAAGAAACCAACACCGCCTAAAAACAACAAACAGGCAGAAGAAAGAGCGCTCCAGCACGGCGATAAAGGACTGGAAGAGACCAGGCAGCCATGTCAAATTAGACGAATGATTGTCTATGGCATCGACTTCACCAGCAGCCCCAAACGCCGCAAGCCCATCACCTGCCTGGCCTGCACCCTTGAGGATAAGCATCTTCAAGCAGGAGACTTGCAGGAATGGCACAATTTTGCAGGCTTCGAAGCGGCACTACAGCAACCAGGACCTTGGATTGCCGGGATCGATTTTCCGTTTGGCCAGGCGAGACGTTTTATTGAAACCATCGGTTGGCCAGAAATCTGGGCGGGCTATGTCAGCCACGTCGGCCAACTGACCAGGAAGGAATTCCGGCAAGCACTGGATGATTATCGCGCGCCCCGCCCCAAGGGCGATAAGGAACATAGACGACAAACCGATATGGCAGCCGGATCGATTAGCCCGCAAAAACTCTACGGCACACCGGTTGGACTGATGTTTTATGAAGGCGCACCGCGCATCCAAAACTCTGGGGCCACCATCCCCCTCCTCCAACAAGGCGATCTGAACCGCATCATCGTTGAAGCCTATCCGGGAATCCTGGCTAGAGATTTGATTGGACGGCGCAGCTATAAGCAGGATACGAAAGCCAAACAGACGAGAGAGCAGTTTCAGGCGAGAGCGGACCTGCTCAAAGCCATCAAAGACGGAGCGCTCCAAAGCATACACGGCATCACCGTGGAAGCACCTGAGACCCTGATCGACGATCCGGGCGCAGACACGCTGGATGCGCTGCTCTGTGCCATCCAGGCTGGCTGGGCCTATACACAAAAAGACAAGAATTACGGAATACCGAGATCAGCCGATCCGCTAGAAGGCTGGATCGCCCACCCAAACCTCACCACCCCCTAAACACCACAACCGGGCGGGATTCAGGGGCAGAGCACCTGCGATGGGGCTGACACGCAAAAGCTCTAAACCCACTCCAAGCGCTGTATCGCAGGGCTTGGGGGGCCAACCACAAAACGTACGAAACATGCGTTTTGATACCCGAGTTGCTCCTTGAAGGCGAGAAGTTTGGCTAAATCTTTTTCGTCTGGCTCAGGGTTTGTGCTCTTTTTTACTTCAAAAACGATAAAATTATTGGGTGACATCCGTTCATGAATAATTATGTCTGGCACAACATCTTTTTCTTCAACTGGGTGTTCTGGCGAGATTGCATATTTTAACCGTTTTACTGCGTCCTGATCACGGTTGTATTCACAGTCTACGTGCCATTCTCCGAATTCATGTTCAAGCATGACCGCAAGCCGATGCGTTATAGCTTGCTCGGATGAATTGTTTATCAGTAGATCTGCTTCCTTTTCTATAAAGGCGGCTATGATCTCTTCAACTCTTCTTCTAACATCTGTGTCTGAACTGTCACTCATCTGCTAAATTGGGAAAAACCCGTAACGTCCTTGGTGTGGATTTTTGCCGAAGAATGTCGACTGCGAGTGAGCTTTGATGCTTTCTGGAGGATCTACGTTCTCCAAAATTATGGTCTGTCGGTCATTCATGGAGTCTAGGTATTCATAAAAGCGGTCTTGTACGTCGGTTCCGGACAGATCGTCTTCTTCTCCTTCTGGCTCTCGATAGGCTAGTAGCGGTGTATCCAAAACAACAAACCCAGGATGAGGCAATTTGTTCTTCCTTGTGTACTCAAGCAGACTTACTGTAAAAGCGGAATACGTGATAGCTCGCATGCCCTTGCCTCTGCTTCCACGTGGCTTTCCAGAAATAACGAAGTCTCTGGTAGTTCGATCGAAGTGCACTCGCTCCGCATCTGGAAAATTCCAACTTTTAAGCACATCTTCATAGAGCTTTGAAAATTTATCTAGTGTGCTCGTCGACAGTTCAGATGAAGTAACGTCCGCATCTTCTTTAGGCGTTTTCACGTCCTCGATCATGATCTTCCGGTCTTCCAATTCGCTTATTGAGGACAAAAGATTCAGCGCATTTTGTACTGTTGACTTCTTATCAATTAAATCTGAATAAAAGCCCCTCTGATCAGAAAGAGATGGAGCCTTTTCTTTGAGATCAGAATTTAATGCTTCTAACCTGTCTTTCAATTGTGGCACAAGCGATACGAAACCGTCTGCCTCGCTATTCAAATGCCCCACTGTTTCTTGCAGTTCTTTGCGTAGGCGGATAATTTTTTTGCTTTCTGCATCCGCAGCTTTGACTACCAGCTCCACGTTTCCATCGCAATTGCCTTCATGGTTCTGTTGTTCAGGAATGGCGCCACATAGAGGGCAGGTCTGTGGACTTAGTGCTGATACCAATGATCCAGCTTCTTGTACTCCTTCAAGCCTTTCAAGGTCTGATTGATAGTGCTGATCTAGCAGTGAAAAGCGCGCCTGCAATTCAGCAATTTCCGTTTGTCTATCACTCGCACTTTCAAGTTTCCTTCGCAGCTCATTTCTCCTTTGCAATAATTCTCTGTATTCTGCCTCTGATTCCTGTATCGACGATCTCTCTTTGGTAAGGCTACCTTCCAGACGCTCCAATTGAGACGAAAGTTCCTGAGGATCGTCTTCATCACCGACTAAGCTGGTGAGCCTATCTTTATGTTCGCTTATAAGCTCATCAATAACTTCAAGTTTCGCCGTTTTAGATAGAGTTTCTTTTTCGCTGGGAACCGCTGCCTGCAGGGCGCTGTCGTCAACCCCGGTTAGGAGTAACTTCAGCACTGACATTTCAGCCGTACGGCTTGTAAATTGATCGGTTTCAAACGGCGAGCCTTCTTTCTGAATGGACCCTTCCCCTACAAGGCATAAATGAGAAAGGTAGCGAAATGTCAGATTATTGGTTTCACCGCGCGCATTTTTTTTAACCTTCTTTCCGCTCAGACCGATGGCCTTTAGAAGATATGTCGAAAGGTTGTCTTCTCTAGTCGGATTGTGCTTCTGGGCTAGACTAATAGGTTCGATATGTTCGGGTGGCTCAGTATGCAGTCCCTCATAGAATCTAAAATTCCCTCCATTAGAGCTACGCTCTAACGTGAATGCCTCACCGTCGTCTTTCTCCAGCCCAAGCCAGATACGGTCATAACCAACGCGTTCGGGGATATCACGAAGCGCCTTACCGGAGCCGAGCATAAAGTCTAGAGACTCAAGTAAAAATGATTTTCCAGTCTCAGAGGCACCATAGACAACATTCAGCCCTGGGCCAAACGTCAGCAATGCCGGTTCTTTGTCTGGACCGGTGAAGCATAGATGGCGAAGTGTTAATGTTGAGCTACTCATATTTCACCAGCCAAACTTTGCTGCACAACATGGAATTCTTCAATCCATCGATCGAAAAATCCACTCATGGTCTCTCTGAGAGACTCTTCATCTAGATTCCCAAACATCTCAACAACCCACGCCGCTCTTTCACGCAATTTCTTTAGGTACGGGGCTGTTAAACTTGTCAAGAAGGTATCAGCAAATTCTCCTGCACGATAAGTTATACCCTCATCCGTCGCATGTCTCTCAACGAGGCCACGGCTAATCATTAGTAGTAGTCCGCGCTCTACAAACTGCCTGCGAACGAGCAACTCTGCTGAACGCATAGGCAAACTGGGATGAAGACTATCTGGTCCATCGACATCACCGGTGTGCACGACTATATAATCGAATGCTACGAGGCGCTGTAAATCTAGGGTTTGGGGATATGCAGCGACTAGAATTCCCACGCAGCGGATACCGGTTTCCAGTGCACTATTGAATGGAAGAAGCGCATCCTGATCTGGCATTAGGACTTCCTCCACAGTAGACGATCTTCGTTAGCAAGCTGGTGGCATATTCCACGCTTATCCTGTACTTTAACCACAGATATCAGTCCGTTAGCTGTCAGTGGAAGCTGTGCAGCGGCTTGAGTAACCGTATTGAGCCGCGCCAGCGCATCCGGATGTGGCGATGCCTCTAGGTCTTTTACTCCTGCATGCACTTCATCCTGCAACCCTTCGAAAGTCCCCAGAGGCACGGTATCCCTAGCGAAATTTCGTAAAGATTCAGCGTGATAAAAAAACTCCCTCTGGCGATGATAATGTTCTTCTAGATCAGGCCAGGAACTAAGAGCGACTATATTTTCAATTGTCGTTTTCTTGTTATCACCATAAGCATCTAAAAGCTGCTCTAAATAACGGCTTTCTCCTGGCGCGGGATCTTCGGGTGGAGGTGTTACTTCAGGACGACCCGGAAGCCCACCACCAAATCGAGTTGCATAGAATGGAGTTTGACGATGCTCGTCGATGACATCTAAAGCTGTCTTGAATTTGAATATCGAGTAGTCAAAGTTTTTTACGTAGTCAAAGAAATCACCCTGCAACACAATTGTCTTCGTTGAAGTTATGGACTTAGCACACCAGTCATCCCACTTTTCTATTACTTTGTTTTTTAATTCTTCAGGATTGAGTAAAAGTTTCTTCAAGCTCATTCCGCAGTCCTTGGGAGCCATAAAGAAATAGTGCTGTGGAGCAGCATAGTGGCCTTCAAAGGAATGCCACAAAACTTTGCCGATTTCTGGTATAGCGGTTCCAGGCGTCAAAGCATTATCGTAATGCTTGCATTGAAAATTATCCCATGCCCCCTTTAGCCCGACATCGTCTCGTAACCCTGCTACATCTATGCCCATATCAGCCGACCCAGATAGCCGAAATACTTGTTTATATTGAGTCCTTTGGAAATGCGCCCATTCTTCTATAAATAATTCCCATTCATCTGCTGAATATAATAGTATCTGTTGCTGAGGCGGAATTGGCCGTCCATGAATCACTTGCGCAGCATTGCACTGACCACTCGCTACCGGCTCGGGGATTTCCTCAAGATCAATCCTTATGCTGTCTGATGTATTATCTGTCACTATCTAGGGCCTTAACATCCTAAGTTCTTATATCTAATCTCTTACAGGCTCTCTAGCTTCACGTAAAGCCCGACCAAAAAAGTGTCGGGTTGCTTTATCGCGCGCTTCAGCGTCGGTCAGCACGATATTCCTCATTTCGTTATCTCGCTGAAACATTCGAATGGCTCCTTGAAAGAATGCATCACGAAAAGCCGCATACACAACATCAGGCGGATTGTTGCGGAGCATTTCAGTCATATCATCGTCAAGAATTTCACGATTCACTTGCTCGAAGCGGATCATATCCTCTTCAGTGAAGTTCGTGCCGTGGCGTTCATTGAACGCTTTAACGATCTCAGAAAGTTCCTTTTGCTCATCCTCAGTGTATGGCTTCGCACCAAATTCACTAATTGCTTTAAGCGATGCACGGTCACCAGGCGATAGCGAAGCGCTGCCCTGTTCCTTGTGCTCGACCTTAAATGCTTGTAGACGTAGCATATCTTCCGTGATCTCAATCTCAGGTGGTACTTCGCGATTTGGGAGCAAACGAGCGAGCCACGCACCGTATGAATAAAGCTTCTCAAGGGTGGTATCATCGAGCTTCATCACTTGAGCGATGAAGCTGTAAAAGCGCATGTAGCTCTTGAGGAGCTGCCGAAACTCTTCTTGTCGGCCTTCGTCCTCGTCTGACTCAAACCGAGCGACTGCCTCGCGGACTAACCCTTCAAGCCGCGCACGATCGCTACCGTCAAGCGGTCCTTTGTAATAGGTCTGGGCAAAGCGCTCGATCTCATCCTTGTCGAGGTAGCCAAATTTGAACAGGCGGCCTTCTAGATCGTAGACGAGATTAGGGTCTGAGTTGGCCTCCAGCTCCGTAACCTCAAAATAGGGCCGGAAAGCGGTCTGGATGTCCTCAATCGTATTCTGGAAATCGAGAATATAGGTCCGATCTTTACCGTGCATGGTGCGGTTCAAGCGAGAGAGTGTTTGAACTGCTTGAAGCCCGGCGAGCTTGCGGTCTACATACATTGCGCAGAGCTTGGGTTGATCGAAGCCTGTCTGGTATTTCTCGGCAACAATCAGGATTTGATATTGATCGGGGTAAGGCGACCCATCAGGTTTAAAACCATCGAAACGGCTCGGCAGCTCAGTTTCAGAAAACTCGTTTAGATCGGCTTCGGTATATGTCTCGCCTTCATACTTAAGATCACCGGAGAAAGCGACAAGCGCCTTCATATCGGTGTGGCCCTGTGCATCTATGTAATCACGGACGCCGAAATAGTAGCGAAGCGCATGGTCTCGGCTGCTAGTTACAATCATTGCTTTTGCCTGGCCATTCAGCATCTCCATCACGTGACGGCGAAAGTGCTCGACGATGATCTCAACCTTCTGGCCAATGGCAGTCGGATGGAGATTTGCGTAGCGAGCGACTTTACGTTGGCCGCGCCGACCACTAAGAACCGGATCGTCTTCGATTGTTTTTTCCAGCTCATAATAGGCTTTGTAGGTCATGTAGTTCTGGAGTACGTCTAGAATGAACCCTTCCTCGATCGCTTGGCGCATAGAGTAAAGATGGAAAGGATGCGGCAACCCATCTGGTCCTTTGATTCCGAAGCGCTCTAGAGTCACGTTCCGAGGCGTAGCCGTAAAAGCGAAGAAGCTGATATTAGCCTGCGGTCCTCGTGCTTTTTGGTAGGCTGCAATCATATCTTCGATATCATCACTCGATTCCGCCTCTCGTGTGAGTGCGTCCGACATCGCCTGTGCAGACTTACCAGACTGGCTGGAGTGCGCCTCATCCACGATCACTGCAAAACTTCGTCTGCCCTGACCCGAAATCTCCTTTAGGTGATCGGTCGAAAATTTCTGGATCGTCGTGACGATGATGCGTGCACCCTTAGCGATCGCTTCCTTGAGTTGCTTCGAGGTGCCATCAATCTTTTTGACGACACCTTGTGTCTGCTCAAACTGGGACACTGTGTTTTGTAACTGGCGGTCAAGCACGATCCGGTCGGTGACAATAATTGCCGTGTTAAAGACAGGCATGTCTTCAGCATCATGTAACTTGATCGCATGATGGGCGAGCCAGCCAATAGTGTTTGACTTTCCGGACCCAGCCGAGTGTTGAATTAGGTAGTTATTACCAGGGCCATGGTCCCGCGCATTAGCTATAAGCTTGCGTACAGCATCTAGCTGTTGAAAACGCGGGAAGATCATTACTTCACTCTTGCCACTTACCTCCAGGTGCATGAACTGCCCGATCACGTCGATCAGCACTGGGCGCGAGAAGATCGCCTCACCCCAAGGTCCTGAGCGATACAGGTAAGCGACGCGAAACTCGTCCTCAACATCGAGATTTCCAGCCCCGCCGGCGCGACCGCGATTAAATGGTAAAAATCGTGTCCTGCCGTTCTGAAGCCGTGTTGTCATCGACACGTTGTCTTCGTCCAGCGCGAAATGCACCAAAGCACCGCGCTTGAAAGTCAGCAGAGGCTCGCCCGCTGGAGAGCGATCCTTCCTGTACTGCTTTTCGGCATGGCGGAATGTCGATCCGGTCAGCAGGTTCTTGGCCTCAATCGTCGTGATGGGCAGGCCATTCAGAAACAGAACAATGTCAAGCCGGTTGCCATGCTTTTGGCTGTATTCCACTTCTTTCATGACTGAGAGAATATTCGCCTGGTATTCGGCAACGCGCTTTGGCTCCAAACCACTTGCTGGCCGGAAGTAGCACAGTGCGAATTTGATACCGGGGACAATCTTTATACCCTGTCGCAACACATCAAGTAGACCGCGATCCTTCAGTGCCTTCGCAAGTTGCGTAAAGAATGTGTCTTCGGCGGCCGCGGTGTAATGGGAAGACAGCTTTTCCCAGTCGGCTGACTGTGTGGTCTTAATAAAGCGCAGTACAAGCTCTTTATCCATCGCGAGCGTGCAGTCATAGTCGGTCGTCGCATCACGTCGTTCGTAACTTTCGCCGCTCACGAGCTGGTCGATCAGGTGATCTTGAAGCACCTGTTCCTTGTGGACGTTGTGTGCGGAAACTGTCATGCCTGCATCACCTCCTCGACCTTATCAAGGAGATAGTCCGGCCTACCTAAGTGTTCCAAGCGGGTTACATCAATTCTGCCAAGAACAGCAGCATCAATAATACTTTCCTCAAGCTCCTTTAACTTATTAATTGAATCTGTGATCTTCCTGCGAATAAATCTTGAACGATTAATGAAATCAGAAATACTTTTTTGCTCATTCTTTGGTGGAACTGGAAGAAAGACGGGAGATAATTTAGAGAACCGAAATCTTGGTGCCCTTTCTCGAACAGACGGGCACAATACGTACACATAGCCAACCTCTGCCATGAATCTAAGAACTTGCGCATAGTAATCCGGAATAACTTCATCTCCTCGCGGTACACAAACCGCATATTCTCCTGTTGCTTTACCATCAGAGTCAGAGACACCGATTGCACCTGCAAACGCATCCATCGTATGGATAACAAGATCGCCTTGTTGAATATGTTGATATCCAACCTCCTTATCGGCAAAGGTATATCCTGTTTCGCGTCTATTTTTCCTAAGAGTTACTTCTCCGTCGCGAAACACTGTGACTATTTCGTCTGCCTCTAAGGGTGGGCGATTAACATTCTTGAAAAGGTATTTTGCTCTCTTTACTTGCCAACCATGTGGAATTCTTGATAGCCAAGGCAATTTTGCGTCCACATTGACGAACTGTCTGGATTCAATGTCTCCTTGGCCGATTGTTACAATGTTTTCTCGCTCGCGAATTGAGACAATTTGCTTGTTCTTAGCGTATCTTAGAGATCGTATTTTTTCTGTGATTCGATCAAGGTAGAGAGCAATAAGCTTCTGCTCCTCTTCATTGGGAAGCGCGACCTCGATCGATTTTAAATCGGAGAACCGAGTAGTCCAGAGATCATCAACGATACCCCGCCCACGTCTATAAAACTCTTCTTGGAACGTCTTACTCCTAATAAGATAATGAAAAAATCGGCTATAGCCTACTCTAGGCCGTAGTACAATATTGATCAGAGACACCGAACCATTGTGATCAGAAATTCCGCTTGCACCCCGCCTATCTGACCTGCTGTTGATAACCAGATCACCAATCATCACTTTCTTACGATTTTCACGATCCTCAGTCTTTGCAACATGTGAAAGCTGAGGCACTACCCCATCATAAGTAACAGATAGTGGAGGATAATCTTTATCGCTAACTTTCTCTGATCGCTCTGAGAAGAAATGCCCAATAGGCGATATTTGCCATTGACTAGGAACATTTAGGAGCAAGAAATTTCTCACGCCGCCACCTCATCCAGAAGGCCAGCGATCTCAATTTCAAGCGCCTTAAGCTCGGCATCTACCTCGTCAAGAGGGCGCGTTGGGACGTATTTATAAAAATACTTGTTGAAGTTGATTTCGAACCCAATGCGCCCAACCTCGCCGTCATGCGCGTCTCGATAGCCCTCGTCAACCCACGCATCGGGAACAAAAGGTTTTATCTCCCGTGCCATGTATTCGCGCCAATCTTCTCTTAACGGCACAAGCTCATGGTCGCGCAGTTCGGTGTCAGGCTCTGGGTTACCGTGCTTGTCGGTGCAGATTTCAGCGTCCTCGTCCCTCTCGGACAGTGCGGAGAGAATTGCCTTTTTCACTGGCGCTCCGACCTTGATCCCGGCGACTTTGAGTGCCTTATTTAGCGTTTTCACAAATTCATCACGGCTGGTAAAGAGTTCATCTCCTATGCCACGTAGGACTGCTGTGATCGCTTCGCGATCATTTTCGAAAAGCTTCTTAAAGGCTTTTTCATCGTCGAGCTGCGCGATACGTTCTTCGTTCGCCAGACAGTTCAGTTTCAATGGGCGCTCAACCCGGATTTCTCGATAACCGAAGTCTGCAGCATCGAAGATTTTCGAGACCTCAGACTCGCCACTGTCGCCGTTTAGGTAGTCTGCGTAGATGCGCACAATCTTGTGCCGCGCTTCTTCGGGTATTTCACGTCGCTTAGAGCCAAGCGACCTTCGCATTGATTTCCAGAAATTTTCGCCAGTAGCGTCGATCAACTGAACTCGGCTTTTCCGATCCACCGATTTACGGTTCGTCAGTAGCCAAACATAAGTCTGGATGCCCGTGTTATAAAACAGATCAGTCGGGAGAGCGACGATGGCCTCAACCCAATCATTTTCCAGCATCCAGCGGCGTATTTCGCTCTCGCCAGAGGATGCTCCGCCGGTAAAAAGTGGTGAGCCGTTCATGACAATGCCAATTCGCGATCCGGTCTCGTCATCACGCATTTTTGAGATCATGTGCTGTAAAAAGAGCAATTGGCCGTCTGAGATGCGTGGCGTGCCAGCGCCGAAGCGACCGTCGAAGCCCATGGTCTCTGCTTCTTGCTTGATAGGGGCCTGGTATTTTTTCCAATCGACGCCATATGGCGGATTTGAGAGCATGTAGTGGAATTTTTTGTCTTTATGCGCATCTTGCGTCAGCGTATTTCCGAACGCAATCTGCTCAGGATCGTGGCCTGTTACTAACATGTCAGATTTGCAAATGCCAAAGGATTCTCCATTTAGCTCCTGGCCGAAGAGTTCGACACGGATTGAGGGATTAAAGTCTTTTAGTGCCTCTTCAGTTAGGGCCAGCATTCCCCCCGTACCGCAAGCTGGGTCATAAACCTGCCTGATAATTCCTTTACCAGTTAGCTTTGCATCATCATTGGCAATCATTAGATCAACAATTAGACGAATTACCTCGCGAGGCGTGAAATGTTCCCCAGCAGTTTCGTTAGAGATTTCTGAGAAGCGACGAATCAAATCTTCGAACAGATAGCCCATCTCGATGTTTGAGACCTGCTCGGGATGCAGATCAATCTCGCAAAACTTCTCAAAGACCTGCCAGAGAATGCCGCCATCATTCAGTCGTTTGAGCTGGTCGGTGATAAGGAATTTGTCGATGAAGATGTCTCGGACATTAGTCGAAAACCTGGTGATATAGTCGATTAGGTTCTGGTGAAGCTGACCGGGGTCCTGGCCTTTCAGGGAGTCGAAGGTGAAACGCGACAGATTATAGACCTTCACATTGTCTCCAACCGCGCCAAAAAGGATCATATCGCGTGT
Source organism: Candidatus Thiodiazotropha sp. (assembly GCA_040507035.1). Taxonomy (GTDB): domain Bacteria; phylum Pseudomonadota; class Gammaproteobacteria; order Chromatiales; family Chromatiaceae; genus Thiodiazotropha. The sequence goes on along the minus strand of JBEVVR010000104.1, from coordinate 13,263 downwards.
CGCATCATCTACGCCTTTGGGCAGTCCTTTCTCAGCTTCTAAGACGGCAGACTTTGATGTTTCCAGGATACAATCAAGACGACGCATCACTACCAAAGGCAAGATAACTTTGCCGTATTCCGACTGCTTAAAATCACCGCGCAGTAATTCTGCAATCGACCAGACAAATGAGCCCAAGTTTTGGGTTTCAGTGCTAAGCATTCCCTGGCTGCGAGACTGGTGTGGCTTGCTCATTCTGTAATCCCCTCAGGCGTTCGTATTCTTCTATCGCAATAACAACAACTACCGCCCGCCCGTGTTTTTCGATTGTCACCGGTTCAGCACGTGCGGTATCCAACAGCCGTCCGAATCCATTCTTGGCGTCTTTTGCAGATATGGATTTCATGAACTAATGCTCCAAATAGCCATTTGAGCCATAATGGCCAAAATCTGGAAATTATTCAACCTGAGAATGATACGGTGTCCAAGGGCAGCTCTTTGCCCTGGCCCAGCGGGCAAACGCTGGTAGAGATCCACCGTCTGAAACGGTGGCGGTATCCAATCGGCGGACGGTTGGTCGAAGGGATTGCATAAGGGAGAGCAGACATCTCCCTTTGCTCGTCTCCAGGGGCGAAAACCTGGTCTGGGTCGCGAGGGGCACGAAGGCCCTTGGCTCGATGGGTATCCAAAGGGAGAGCGAAGTCTCCCTTGGCCATGGGGTTCTTAGGGGTAGCTTGGAGGCTCCCATAAGTGGTGATTGAACGGCCACACGTTCACTGGCGCATTGTTCTGGCTCGATGCCGATCATGCGCCACATAAGCACTTAGCGAAAATCTTGCCCAGGTCTTTGGGGCAAGATTTGAGGTTAGTGCGTCCCCTGAGGATAGAACGGACGGGGGAACGTCCTTCTCAAGATTGCGGTTGGAGGACAAATTCGGTAGAAATTTGTAATACAACCGACATCTTGCGGTCATCGTAAGCCCGCACCAATACCGGAACTTTCATGCATCACAGCATTTAGCTCCTATTTTGATATGGACCTGCTCACACAATGACGGTGGTGCTAAGGACTGCCAGTAGTGGCAGAACTTTGATCTTTATTGATGCTGCCTTGCAACAAATAAAAACCGGCTCTCAGAGCGGGTTTCAGAGCGTGTATTAACGAAATGTTAAACAATCAGGCGTGTAATAGATGTATGGCGATACCATCTGCCATAGGCAGACCAGATCGGGAGCGCTGGGGTCGTCATAATCTTTAATCATGGGTGAAACACAGATTGGTAGCAATTTCGTTACTGGTCCACGAAAGGAATTACCCAATGGAAAATATTCTTTTTAGAGGCCTCAGCCTCAAAGAAACATTCGAAGCACAGGTCACTGCCGCCCTGATGATCCAATCGAACGCGTTAATCCCAATGAAACTTGTTGTTCGGTTATGTGGCATATCCAGGCAAGAGATCAACCGCCGCATAGCTCGCGGCACATTTCCAAAACCAAGAAAACTATCTAGTAGAAAGAAAGCCGTGCGAAAGGCCTTCTACCTCAAAGATATCCATGAATGGATTAAAAACCCGCACATGTATCGCCAAGAAGACTAGCCCAAACTATCCACAAAATTCATAAACTCGATAAGTCAGAGTATTTCTCTATATTTTTCTCAAGTAGCCAGCCAAGTAGCCAGAGCAAATTCATCAAATTCTCTATTTTTGAAACACTCGTCTAACACATTGGAATAATTTGAAGAATAGTGGCGCGCCCGAAAGGATTCGAACCCTTGACCTCCTGATCCGTAGCCAGTGGCTTTAACTATTAATTAATCGCTGTAACGTAGACTGAATAAGGGTTACAGACGATTGAAGTAATTTACTTTCCTTAAATTCCTATATCGTCAAGCCAGGCTCTCCAAAACCCTTACTGAGCAATAGTTACAGAATTTTCTTCTTGCACATATCTGCTCATTCTGTCCATTTTGGAAACATATCTCAAGTAGCCAGCCAAGTAGCCAGAAAGGATATGGATGTCAAATACCTTAAAATTCATAGACACAGTTATTCGCAATCTCAAACCACAAAGTAAACGGCAAACATTTTGGTGTGATGGTTGCCCAGGATTTGGTCTTCGTGTTAATCCGAGCGGCTCTAAAGTCTTTGTCTTCAAGTATATGAGTGGCAAAAACAAAGAAAAAAGCCGTTGGATCTCCATAGGTCGATACCCGGAATGGACTATTCGTCGTGCAAGACGGGAATATGATCGACTTTACGATCAGGTGCATTCCTACGGTCGAGACCCTGTCGCAGAACGCAAAGCTGAAGAAAAAATGATACGAGAGACTTATACAGTCTCTGAGCTGGTAAAACTTTACATTAAGTTTTCGAAGCTCAAAGGGAAATCCTCTATTAAAGAGGAAATACGCGTTTTTGATTTAGACGTGATCCCTCTTATCGGAGACAAGAACATAATTGAAGTAACCTCCAATGATATTGAAACAATTCAATCAAGAATCTTAAAAAGAGCAAAAAAAACAGCTACCGCCTCCCGAAGTGGAAGAGTGGCTGTAAAACATTCATTGGCATATACACGACAATTATTTAATTACGCTAAAAAGAAAAACCTCATTAAAACTAATCCAGTAACAGAAATCCATTCACTAGGTGTTTCAGGAACTCGAAATAGAGTTCTAAATTTTGAAGAGATTTGGAAGTTTTGGAACCGCATTGAGGCCGTTGGGACTCCCCCAGTTACAGCCAAAGCCCTAAAATTTGCACTGGTCACCATGCAACGCAGTATTGAGGTACGCAATCTCCGATATGACTCCCTGAAGTTAGGAGAGTCTGTATGGCAGATGGAGATGCATGAGACCAAAAACAGGACCATGCATCGTGTTCCATTGAATAGATACGCGCTGAACCTGATTGATGAAGTTTCTTCATATACATCTTCCTCACCTTATGTTTTTGGTGCTACAAGGGCTCTTAGCCCTCCTAAGAAGCTAGAAACCAGTCTCGAACCCTTAGGAAAGTCGGCAATGGCACAGGCAATAAGAAGAAATCGTAAACTACTAGAAATTGAAGATTTCTGTCCTCACGATCTGCGTCGTACAGCGGCGACCTGGATTACTGCTGTTGGGCTACCAAAGCTTTACGCTAGACTCATGCTAAACCACAGTGATGGAGAACGAGATGTCACTGGTGAGGTTTACGTTCAGTATTCTTATGATTTTGAGAAACAACGTGCCGCAAAAGTTTGGGAATTTATCCTTGATCAAATCGTCGGCTGCAAGTCTCTTACGGATATTCCTACTCTAGACGTACTACGTGAACGCGTGAAAGCTAGCGGTTTGTTATGAGTTTAACGCCTTAAATTTCCAGTGATAATTTCTTCGTTATGCATAAATAACTGTTAACTGTAAGAATGACAATTAAACAAACAGACGTAGTAGATTTCATCAGTAAGGAAAAAAATGGAAATGTTTGTCTCACAATATCCGACCACTTGGAATGGGATGAAAAAATGGAACATCTCTATACTCTACAAGAGAAAATTAACAAATATCTCTCGTTTATAGTAGTTCTGATTTCATTTGACAGTTCGACAGGCAGGATTAGACCTGATCTGACAGAAGCGGACATAATTTCTCACAAGTTGAATGAGTGCAAATACTGATAAGCAGTCAATCGGTTTTTTGTAACAAGCAAAGTATTCTAGTTAGAACTTAACTTTTCATTATTTCATATACCTCATCAGTGTCAGAATTCATTTCATCATATAGATACTGTCTGGGGTTAGACCGTTTGGGATCATCAATTATTTTAATCAATTCGTTACCATAGTTTTCGATAGTATCCTGATTAGCTCTATCAGCTTCATGCATCCACTTTGGTTCAAGATAATTCATTTGTAATAAATTTGCGGTTAATTGAAAAGGTCTCATAAGATCAGGGATAGATGTGAAAATATCGAAGCCCGAATAGAATTTCTGCCTTCCTCCAACAGATATAATCACCTGTAAGTCCTTACCCTTTAATTTGTCACCATTTGAGCCGTATGCGAAACCAAAGGTCAACACGTCATCTAGCCATTTTTTAAGTAAGGGCGGAACTGAATACCAGTACAGAGGAAACTGAAAAATTATTCGATCATGTTCCGTTAGTAACTCCTGTTCTTTTTTTACGTCTATAGAAAACTCAGGATATTCCGCATACATGTCTCGGCTTATTGTAATTTTTCCAGATTTATCTAGTAGGTTTTTCCATGTTTTGTTCACACGAGAATCATCTAAGTTTGGGTGAAAAACTAAATTTAGAATTTTCATTTCTACATTCTTTTTATTTAGTCAACTTGAACTGCTTTAATGCTGCGTTGGCTACTAGATCACCAAATTCCTGAACAAAATGTCCAGCATCTGGTACCTCTAAAGGCTCTGGACATCCCTTAATTACATCTTTCATATAGTTCATAATACTGGGACCTAACATTTTGTCTTTCATACCAATAGCCATGAAAGATTCTCCATTCCATTGATCGCTCCAAAATGGAAACGCTTTACTAGAAACATCAATACAAACCTGATCAGGATTCGCGACTATTTTAGGAAATTTACGAACTCCAGCTTGATAAGTACCGTCAGGGAAAGGTGCTGAATAAGCTAAGGCCTCTTGTTCACTTAATGTAGGAGCATATTTTTGCATAAAAGTATTAAGTTGAAGTTCCTCTGGCTCCGTAATGTCTTTTTTCCATTCAAGAAATGCTGGATCTTTTACAGGCTCAACTAACAAACCAGTATTCATTATTAAGAGTCTTTTAAAACGTTCAGGCATGGCTTGAGGTAATGTTAAACCTAATAAACCACCCCAGTCTTGGCATACCAGCGTTATATTGTTTAAGTCTAATTTTATAATCAGATCAATCAGGTAGTTTCGATGAAACTCAAAAGTATAAGTATCCTCGTGAATAGGTTTATCTGACTTCCCAAATCCTATGAGGTCTGGGGCTATGACTCTCGCCCCTGTTTTGACAAAAACTGGAATCATTTTTCTATAGAGATAACTCCATGTCGGTTCACCATGCAAACACAGGAAAGTTTCATCTGATGCTGGTGGCCCTTCGTCAAGATAGTGCAACCTCATGTCGTCACAACCATTAAGGTTGCTCAGATAGTTGGGGTTAAAATCGTAACCAACCAAATTTTCAAAGTTTTCATCAGGAGTTCTCAAATACTCAATCATTGGTTTTTCCTCTAATGCAAATTAGGTCATTTGACCTACTGATTGACACTATAGGTCACGTGACCTATAGTGTCAACATCAGAATGGAATATTTTTTAGTGATAAAGTTTTGCTATGAAACAAAACCCAAAAATAGAAAAAATTGTTGATTGTGGACTGTTACTCTTGAAAACAGAGGGTGACTATGGAGTCACAATGAGGCAAGTTGCTGTTAAAGCTGAAATGTCTTTAAGCAACGTACAGTATTATTTTAAAAATAAAGATGAGTTACTGAAGGCTATGGCAGACAGGTACTTTAATGCCTGTATTGAAGATGTTGAGGGTTTAGACTCTATAGCCTCAAATAAAAAGCAAAAACAAGCACTGTCAAAAATGCTTAAGAGTTTTCTCTCTCATGGGTTGGAGATATCTGAAATGTGCCATATCTTCAGGGAATACTGGGCTATAGCAACAAGAAATGAGGAAATTCAGCGTTACCTGAGAGACTATTACGTTTCACTGTCTGCTGTATTGGCTGACAAGCTGCGTCCTCTAGCTACAAATGAAAACACATTATCTGAAGCTGTATCCATCATAATCCCCTATGTTGAAGGTTACTCAATTACTGCTCTTTCAATGCCCAAAGACATTAATCAGGTTGCAGATATTTTGACTGATACAGTTTTAGGATTGTTAAAAAGAAAATAACCTGTCGAAAAGATATATGGCAGCTTTAACCTAACAGCAGAAGTACAGAGTATCACCACTGACTGACCGCTTTGTACGATCAGGTCGTGACATGTTTTCAAATATGTCAGATCGTGCATGAGTTAGTACATACTATCCAATCTTATTCAGTTTTCTTATCTGGATTATAAAAAGGCTTCAACATCGTGAACATTTCCACACCGGCATTTTTCAGCTTATCGATTGGAGGGTAAGGATATCCTTCACTGTGATGTGTCGGTTTTCTTCTCTTTCCATTGATAGGATGTTTAAGCAGATACCATCTCAAATCCCGGTAGATCGTTTCTGACGCGTAGCGATATTCTTTTCTGTTATTTACCAGATACCAGATAAAGTCAGGCACTTTAAATCTCCCGTAATAGGTCTCATTCCATATCTTCGAGACATATTCGGCTGTGTACATCCGCACATATTCACTCTCCCTAAATTCTTGGTCCGTCATAACGTGCTTGGTCTCTTCCGGAGCCAATTCAAGAAATTTGATTGTCTTCTCATGGTCTTTGAGATAGACACCATGAAACTTCGCCTTGAGCACAAACGCTAGCTGTGCAAAGACAGCCAGCTCTGCTTCATTAAAGTAGTATCCGCAATACCAACGAACCGCTACTTCCTCTAGAAAGCGATCTCCATGCTTACTTTTTCCAAGCCTTCTCTTATTGACCAGCTTGAAGAGTTGGTCTTTATTAGGCGGGCAGCCAAACAGCATGATATATCCCGCCCCGTTAAAGAGCCGGCCATAGAGGACGGCGGCAAAGAACATGGCGTTTCTAAATTCTGAATAACAATTTCGGATCGTCGCGATACTGATCCCTGTTTGCGCCGATGCCTGCTTCGCAGGCACGTTATGCGCAAAATACCGCAGCACTTTTTCGAGTTTGTACTGCGATATTTTGGAGCCATACCAGAGCTTGTTTTTGAAATTTTTCTTTTTTGGTTGCTCCATATAACTATCGACCGATCAACGAGTTAAAAGCTCCATAGCGCTCAAAGTTCAGCGCTATTCTTGACCAGCTCTTTTGACGAACATTCATTTCCTCACATAAGCTTTTCTCAAAGCTTTGATCAAAGCCTCTTTGAAGCGAACTGGCCAGTTCAATTTTACCCCATTGCGGGGTGGAGGCTTATATGAGCAATCATAGCGACAAGTTTGAGAGCTGGCAGCCAGCCAGCGATAGTGCCTACAGTCAGCCCTTAGAGCCTGGAGACAAGCTCTGGCTTTTCGGGAAGGTGTTCCTGATCTTTCTGGCTGAGGGCGGAAACTGGCTGCTTCATACCAGCAATTATGCCCTGGTCAATACAGTCGGGTCTGACCTCTTTGTCCTGGATGTGCTGGGCCTGCCAGATATCCCCTTCCTCTCCAGTCTATCTGTCGGAATCCTGATCAATGGCGTCCTAGGCCTAGCGGCTGTCGCCACGCCGATCTTTCTCTTCGGGCAATTGCTGGATCGCCATGAGGATATCTTTGCCGATGCAAGGGGGTTTTTTCGCAATGGCATGAATATGATCGTGACCGCCCTCCTGGCCCTGCTCTATCTCTTCGTCATCGTCACCGAGTTCGCAAGCCTTTATATGCGCGTTCTCGAAGAGACCGCCCCCTCTCCTATTCCCTCCTTACAGGGCAGTGAAACGCATTTCTGGCCCATGCTGATTATGAGTATTGCGCTCATCATCACCAATGCCGCGATGGGGCTCGCGACTGCGCATATTTTGCGCTCCACCAAGAAAGCCATCAAAGGAGCCTAAGCCATGAACAAGATCCTCCTTCTTTGTCTAGCCTTGAGCACCGCCTCACAGGCTCTTGCCGCAAATCGATCAGAGACCACGATTCAACTCATCATGGATGATAGCGGCGTGCTTGTTGAGGCAGAAACAGCGTATGACTACAAGCTCGCCATTCTCGGCTCGCTTAAGGGGCTCACCCGCAAGCGTGAGTTTGCGAAAGCCCATATTGATGTGATTAGCACCACTCTTGGGCGCACTGTCTGGTCCGGCACGCCAGGAGATCTCAAGCGCAATAAAGCACGGTCTCTTGCTTTGGTCGAAAGCATCAAAGCCGACCCTGCGCGCTGTAACAATTTGAGCGGCGCGTTCATTGAGCTCAAAAGCAATATCGCTGCTCTGGAGCGTCAGGATTACAAGAAAATCTACGTTATTGTGTTTTCTTCCCTGATCCACACGCCAGTGCCTTGCGCTGAGGATACGCAGATCACCCTGCCACAAGCCCCGCCTCTTGGCGGTGATATCAACGAGGCTCTGCAATCGTCCTCCCATATTCGCTCCATTCGTTTTTATTGGGTTTCACCACATCAAAAACGCCTCTGGGAGGAATATCTGAAGCCCAGCTTCAAGAGCTTTTCCATCTATCGCCGCACCTTCACCCTCATGGATATGGAGCGCAGCAAATATGAGATTTCTCAAGGGCTCACTCTGGAGGAGAAATAATGAACAAATTCATGATGGCGTTCACATGCCTTGGGTTTGTATCTCTCTCCTCTGATGCGATTGAGATCCGCACGCCTCAAGACAGCCACAGCGCATCCATCCAGATCACCGATCCTGATCGACATGTGCGCACGTTAGGGACGGTGTCTTTCCGTATCGATCTCTCTGCTGCGCATGACGATTTACTCGCTCATAGGGTGCGGCACTCTGACCTACGTCTAAAAGATGGCCGCAAATTCACAGCCTTTGGCGTTCATAAAGGCCTTGGGAAGATTGTCATTGCTGGGGGCGATGTTACGCATGTGAGCATTGCGGCAAAGATCACCGGAAAATTGGATAGTTATGATCTTTCGGTTCTCTTTTATGGCGCTGATCATCAGATCATTGCGCCTGCGCAAGGTGATGTCGCTGTTTTTGATAAAAACCTCAAGCCGGTCGCCTTCGATTATAACCCTGTCACATCACCCTCAGGGTACAAGATCCCTGTGTCCATCGCCCTCGATACAAGTGGGTCCATGGCAGGGCATTTGAGCGATGTGATGAGCGCGACCAGGGACTTCATGGGCGCGCTTCCCGCATCAAGCGAATGTCAGCTCTATCGCTTTGATGATGAGATCACGAAGCTGACAGCGATCCGCAAAAACTGCAATACGTCCCTCTCCGCACTTGAGGCTCCCTTAAAAGCGGGTGGCGGGACTGCTCTCTATAAAGCCATAGAAACCGGATTCACCTCCAGCCCTGCAGACCCGGCTTCTGGCTTTCCCAATATCACAATCATTGTGACGGATGGGGTGAATACATCTTCGCAGGGGCCAAAGCTTTCTGCCTTAAGAGAGCTGAAGAAAAACACCAACTCCCGGCTCTTTGTGTTTTGGGTCGGTAATTACAAGAAAAGATATCTAAACGGCCTGGCTGATCTGGAATTTGTCTCTGGCAAAGATGTGAGACAAGAGCTGGATCGCTTCTTCCAAACGCTTGGTGTTTCCATTTCAGGCCTTCAACGCATACGAATTCCAATTTAGGACGCCTATGCTCTCCGCCCTTAAAACATTGCTCCTGTCCTTCCTCCTGCTTGGCTTGGCGTTCTGGCTGGCCACGCTGGAGGGCTGGTATGTCTGGGGCATGGTGGCCATGGGCTTCGCGTTTATTGTCTTTATCAAGAGCATTGTGTCCTATCTGTTCCAATCCTTCCAAAGCGCACAACAAATTCTATTCCTCCATGAAAGCCGAACGCTTTCTCATGACTATGGCCAAGCGCGCCTGGCCCAAGAGACAGACTCTTTTGTTCAGAAATTGAGCCAAACCTATAGAGGTTTTTACATCGGCACGCTGGGTCAAACACCGCTCTTTTACGATCCGTTTGAGAGCGGTAATGGTCATATGCTGACCTATGCCCCCTCGCGAACAGGTAAAACCATTTCGGTCATCATCCCAGCGCTCATGCATTGGTTTTCAGGGAGCATGTTTGTCACAGATGTGAAGGGAGAGCTGATGGCGATCACGGCTGCCTTTCGGAAGGCCATGGGTCAGAACATCATTATCTTTAACCCCTTTTATGTCCTTGGGATCAAGGGCGCGTGCTTCAACCCGCTCCGCGTTTTGCCAGAAGACATCATGCACAACCAAGGGCGTGATCTCTCAGATCTGACAAAGATGATTGCCTACCAGCTTGTGGCTGATCGCCCGAATGATATTGGCGATGGTGTCTACTTTCGTAACGGCGCGCGGCGGCTCATCAGAGCGCTTCTTTTATATATGGCCGTCTTTATGCCAGATCGCTGCACTCTGCCCACGCTTCGCAAATTGGTCTGGTCCACAAGCGAAGAAAAAAGAGACATCGCGGAGCAGATGCAGGAAAGCGATTTTCTGTCTGGGGTGCTCAATGATTTCGGCAATGCGCTGCAAGAGATGCTTTTGCCTGAATATGTGAAAACCTATGGCGGGTATCGAGATAATGCGATGAGTGCGCTGGAGATTTATGAGGCGCATTCCCCTTTAGGCAAAGCTGTCGGGGCTTCCGATTTTTCCCTCAAAGACATGCTGGATGGCAAGACCACACTGTACCTGATCTTGCCGGAATCCAAGTTAGAGACCCACGGCTCGGCCCTGGGACTAATCACGACATTGCTGTTAGAGCAAATCGCAGGTCTAGATCAGCCCACACCCATCATGATGCTGCTCGAAGAGATGGGCAATATCGGAAAACTGCCCAATCTCTCCAAAGCACTGTCCTTGCTGCCCGGTAAAGGTGTGCGTCTCTGGATGGTCTTTCAGAGCCGCCGCCAGCCTGTCGAGATCTATGGCCAGCAAATGGCGGGCTTGATCGAGGAACAATCCAGCATGGTGCAATCCTGGAGCATCCGGGGTGAGCTGGATCGGAAAGCCTGGAGTAATCGGACGGGTCATGAGACCAAGAAGGCGCGGTCTCTGTCCCGTGACCCTCAGAATCCGTCCTCACCCTGGCGTTTAAGCGTGAATGAACGGAGCGCTCCGGTCTTACCAACCGATGCCATCGGGCGGATGAATATGGGTTATCAGCTCATTGCCATTGATGGCAAGCCGGTGATCAGGGCTGAGAAATTGGCTTACTTTCAAATTGAGCCCTGGCGCTCTCGCGCGGCAAAAAGCCCGTATCACAAAAATAATTTTCCAAAAGATAAGCCGGTCCGGCACATCCTGCAGGAGCGTCTATGAGCATCATGGACGCTAAAGCCCTGCTGAACACCCGCTCGAATATGGCTCTGAGAGCCACGTTCAGAGGATTGTCTTTACTTTTTGTTAATCTAGAAGTGCCTATGATGAAGTGTCGGGGGACATCTCATCTAGGTGATGTGTTCCCTTTTTTTATGTCCGCGCGTGAAATGGCAAACGCATCGATCACCCAGTGCGTATTTTGCCATCATCCCCTAGACCATGCGCGAGGCCATTTTGGAGGGTGTGGAAGCTTCGCTCCTTCCCGCCCTCTCTTTGGGGGAGGCAGATGAACAAGTCTGCCGGTCAGAATAAGCAAGCCCGCTTGAAGAGTCGGAATGATGAGAGTCATAATCCAGACTCACAGATCAGAGCGCTTGTAAAACTTCTGGCCCGCCGCGCGGCTGAGATAGATTTTAGAAAGTTAGCCAAGCGCGAAGACAATCCGAACAGAGATGGTGAAGAACAATGATAAAGAAACGCGCCTGCATATATGCACGCTATTCCAGTGATCTTCAAAGCGATGCCTCGATAGAAGATCAGATCAGACTGGCTTCAGAAAAAGCTAAATCTCAAGGCTGGGAGATCGTGAATTGCTATACCGATGCCGGTATCTCCGGCGCGTCCCTCATGCGCCCAGGCATTCAGGCCCTGATGCAAGCCGCTATGAATGGCGAGTTTGATGTTCTGCTGGCCGAAGCTCTGGACCGCTTGAGCCGCGATCAGGAAGACATTGCAGGCATATTCAAACGCATGGAATTTGCTGGAGTTCAAATTATCACCCTGTCCGAGGGTGAGATCTCCTCCTTGCATATCGGCCTGAAAGGCACGATGAATGCGATGTTCCTGAAAGATCTGGCTGACAAAACGCGCCGAGGTTTGCGAGGCCGTGTCGAGAACGGCAAATCTGGGGGCGGCCTGGCTTATGGCTATGCGGTCGTGAAGAAATTTAATGCCGACGGCGAAGCGCAAAAAGGCGAACGTGAGGTCGTTAAAGAGCAAGCCGTGATTATCCGGCGCATCTTTGAGGAGTATGCGCTCAAGAACAAATCACCCAAAGCCATTGCTGATGCCCTGAATAAGGAAGGCATCCCGGCCCCATCCGGGAAAAGCTGGGGGCAAAGCACGATTAATGGCAACAGGCGTCGTGGGACCGGCATCCTGAATAACCCTCTCTATATTGGGGAATTGATCTGGAACCGCCAGCGTTTCATCAAGGACCCGAGTACTGGCAAGCGCGTCACCCGCCTGAATGATGAAAGCCAGTGGATCAGGCAATCTATGCCGGATCTTCGCATTGTGAGCCAAGAGCTATGGGATGCGGCCAAGGCGCGGCAGAAGGTTTTGGATGCGGGCCTTCAAAACCTGCATAAGAATAACCGCCCGCGCTACCTGCTCTCAGGCCTGCTCAAATGCGGTTGTTGCGGGGGTGGCTTTGCCAAGATCAATGCAGAGCGCTATGGCTGCTCTCAGGCCCGTAACAAGGGCGAAAGCGTGTGTGCCAATAAGCGCACCATCAAGAAGGAGACCATCGAATCCTTGGTCCTGAACGCCCTGCAAACACGGCTTATGCGAGATGACCTGCTGAAGGTCTTTTGTGAGGAATACACGCGGCACTTCAATGCGCTGCAAAATCAGCAGGACCAGGCCCTGAAAGCCTATCAAAGCGAACAGGCCAAACTGGCTAAGGAACGGGAGAATATGATTCAGGCCATCAAGGACGGGGTGCCTGCCGATATGATCAAGGATGAGCTGAAAGCCCTATCGGATCGGCTTGAAGAGCTGGAAACCCTGCTCAAGACTAAGCCAAAGGCCCGTCCCTTGCTGCATCCATCCATGGCTGAGCGCTACCGCAGGGAAATCAGTGACTTGCGAAACGCGCTCAATCAGGAAGAGACACGCGGCGAGGCGCATGAAGCCTTAAGAGGCTTGATTGAGAAGATTGTCCTCACCCCTGCGCCAGAGACAGATGAGCTCACCATCGACCTGCACGGGTCTCTGGCCGGAATTCTATCCATTGCCTCTCAGGAGACATCTATGAACTACAGAAATGAAAAACGGCTCAGACAAGTTGCCAGTAATGACAATCTATCTGAGCCGTCTGTAGAGTTGGTAGCGGGGGCTGGATTTGAACCAACGACCTTCGGGTTATGAGCCCGACGAGCTACCAGACTGCTCCACCCCGCATCAAGGAGGGGGC
>JBEVVR010000141.1:21266-29243 GCA_040507035.1 Candidatus Thiodiazotropha sp. | reverse complement strand
AATACTGGCCGGGAAACCCCAACGGCATCTGAATCTGCTCAGTGACTACCATACGCTCCCCAAATGGCTTCCGAACCACATCCCATACCAAGGACTGAGTACTATCCGTAGCTTTGACTACCGATCCCAGGTGGTCTGTATGCAGATAATAGAGTCCACCACTACCGGCTGCAGGTGGTGCAATACTATCAGCAGGAGGCAAACCATTGTCTTCATAGACTTGTATGTTGCTAAACAGGCTCTCAGCCGTTGGATTGCTGATATCTTGATCATTGACAAAAACCAGCCAGCCAAAGGTGCCAGTAAAATGCTCACCCACCGGTATTTTGAAGTGCATCGTACCATCACCGTTGTATGTAGCATAGTCTCGGATCCCCCATCTCTGGGTGCCATACAGCTTAAAGACTCTGTTGCTGCTTAGCGAATCGTTGGTTTCAAAACCGATACCGTGGATCTCTCCTTGAATACCACTCTCAAAGTCAAATTCAAGAACAGTCTCAGCCGTAATGGTGTAGGGAAAACTGATGCGTTTCCAGAGGTTACCGATCAAGCGCAAGGCTGTACCGTCCGCCTCGACAGTCATCGTGCCTGTCTTGTCGTTGAATGAGCCGCCATAGCTCAATACATCAGCTTCTGTGAATTGTAGGACGGTTGGTGAATTGTCACCGCCACTCTCACCCCAAATTTGCGCCAATGGCTGCCCTTCCAGGTAGACATATTCACGGATAGCCTGACCACCAGCATCATACTCACCCAACAACTCTCCTGAAGGGGCGTAGCGAAAACGAACTGTTGAATCATTGACTGTTTTTCGTATGCGTTCACCTTTGCCGTTGTAGGCATAACTGGCAGAAACACCTGTCCTGGTAAAGCTAACCATACGATTGGTGTCATCGTATGTGTAACTACCAATGTGGCTCTGTATGGTATTACCTACGGCATCGTAATCCCTGGTGTCAGTGATATTGCTGTAGATATATTGCAACCAGTTGGTGCCGCCGGCATATCTATATGTTTCACTTGTACCGTCTATCGTTATGGAGCTACGATTACCGATAGCATCATAGGTATAACTGAGAGAGCCATACTCTCCAATCGCGGCTGTAAGACGGTCAAGGAAATCGTAACCAAACTGTTGATCTCGCCCTGTATCCAGTAGATCCATCCAATCGATGATATTGCCTACCGGGTCATGCTGATAGCTGCTTTGCATTACACCGGGTATCGTTTGATCCGTGAGGCGATAGTCCTGGTCGAATGTACGAGTCAGGGTCAGGCCGTTACCGTAAACTAGAGATGCTACAGGCCCAAATGGCAGCGTCTGAAGATTGCTCACCAAGGATTGCGTTGTTCCGTCACTCCATTCGTAGTCAAGGCTGGCAAGCTGCCCATAGGCATCATATGCATAGTGAACACTATTACCTGAGGGATAGGTAAGATCTATCAAGCGGCCATGAGAGTCATAACCGTAGGCGAAGCTAGTGACGATGCCATCATTGCTGGTGCGGGACAGATTTATCAGATCACCATAGGCATTGTAGACGTAGTTGGTTGTGCCATTGGCATCGCTCATACTGGTGAGTCTGCCGATACCATTTGCACCCTGATCGTAGTTATAGGTGACGTTTAAGCTTGCATCGGGGTAGCTGGTATGGGCCAAGCGGTTTAACGCATCGTAGCTATAGTTGACAGTGATGTTTCTTGCATCTGTCTGGGTGAGTCGGTTTCCTGCTTCATCATAAGTATAGTTTGTCGTGCCCGTGTCCGGGCTTCTCAGTTGAGTCAGATTGCCGTATGCATCATAGCTATAGTATGTGGTGAGATTATTGGGGGCTTTTACTGATATAAGATTGCCCTTATCATCGTAGCCATATTGTGTCTCACCATCGAGGGCATTGGTGTGTTCAGTAATCCTGTC
Source organism: Candidatus Thiodiazotropha sp. (assembly GCA_040507035.1). GTDB lineage: Bacteria > Pseudomonadota > Gammaproteobacteria > Chromatiales > Chromatiaceae > Thiodiazotropha. The sequence continues at coordinate 27,325 of JBEVVR010000141.1, read as the reverse complement.
AAGAACATTGTAAGTCTGATTACTAGGATTTAGATTAGCGTCAATCGACTCCGTCAGGTTACCATTGGCATCGTAGGCGTAGTTGGTAACGTTGCTTCTACTATCAATCAGCTGCCTGACCTGGCTCAAGTCATCGTAGACCTTCTGCTGGCTGCGAGTCAGCAAACCTAGTGAATCACGCACCTGTTCGCTGAGTCGGTTACCCATGGCATCCAGGGTATAATCAATGCGATTACCCTGACTGTCTGTGATAGCTGTGAGACGGTTTGCCTCATCGTACTCATAAGATATATAGCTGCCGTCCGGTTGCGTGATCCGTGTTAGATTGCCCACGGGATCATAACCGAACTGTGTAGCGCGTGATGTGGCTCCATCGCTTTGGGTCTGTTGCGTCAATCGGCCTCTTGGATCGTAATCCAGCGTTATGAAGAGCCCATTGGGATCGACAATGGTCAATGGTCGATTGGATGCATCATAAGCAGTAACGCGAGTCTGGTGGCCTAAGGCATTTGTAGTGCTGTCTCTATTACCTTGAGCATCATAGCCATAGGTGGTGATATCACTCACATCGAGTCGCGGTCCGTCTATGGTTTCCACAAGTCCCAGACTGTTGTATGTGTAGCTGGTAGTACGATCGGCGGTGACAGTTCCTGGAATCGAGATTAAGCTTAGACTTAGGATTGAATATACAGCAATGTGATTTCTTATCTGTTTCATTGTTAAATTCCTTTTCACATTACTGGACTGGTGTAACGGACTTGCTCAAAAGTAATCCGTTTGCGTCATAGTTGTAGGTTGTTACCGTACTGCTGGTTGTTTCCGTCAGTATCTTTTCCAGGTCCGTATCCCATGTATAGCTTGTTCTCTGCGATCCCGGGCTGCCATGTCCGACAGTCTGAGTCAGTTTGCGGCCATCCCTGTCATAACCATAGACAGTTACCTTACCTCCCATGTTTGTGTGTTTTATTAACGAACCCTGATAGTCATATACCCAAGTTTCGTTACCGAGAGCACAATCGTTACATATTTGAATTGTACGACTGGTCAACTGATAGGCCCCACGGAACTTACCATAGGTATAGGCCTCTTCCCGATAAATATCGGCATCATTATTACGGTAGAAACGGACAATCGCTTGACCTTCACGGGGATAGCTGAAGACTACCCGTTCGGCTCCATCGGCATGCTCGGATAGAACACCACGGCCACTGGCGTCATAATCAAAGCTTGCAACCTGCAAACCACTTTCATCGATTATGCCGGTGAGGTGATAGGGTAATCCACTGTTTTCATATTGATAGATCCTGCGCGGATTGTCGCTTAAATTGCCAGGAGTAGCATCTGGATAGATAACCTCATGCAGGTTACCTAGCGCATCGTAGGTGTAGTGAATTTCACTACCCGCCTGGTCGGTCAAGAGGATCAAACGATCATCGGCATTGTAGGTGAATTGTAAAAATGCACCGAAACGATTACGGATTTCGCTCACCAACCCTGCCGCATTGTAACTATAGGTATAACGTTGAATACCGCTTTCCTCTTTGGCCACGGTCTGACCAGCAGCATTCAGTTGATAGACTTTGCTTTTATAGCTGATACTACGCCCACCTCCCGTACCAGCGACCATGCCGATGGGATCCATATAGGGGTTGGATGACCAGCCACCGCCGCCGCTAGGACTAAACAGTGTCCGCATGACCTTGTGACCAAGTGTAAACAGGCCGAGTTGGGCGCCATCTTCAAAGGTCTCTATTGAAAAACCCGGTTGACTTACATTCAGCCAAGGCATGCCGCTGGTAGGGTTGCTGTTCGGATCATCACTTAATGGGGATTGATAGACGCGGCTATAGTGTAGTGGATCGGTACCGACACCCTGATAGTCGGTTTCGGTCTGGATCTTCTGACCGGTTGCGCAATCGATTGGATTTGATAAAGGCGTATTACTTTCCTTACAATCCTTTTCGGGTACTTCCTTAGGAGGGCAGAGTTGTCCTTGGTTGTTGACTCGGTACTCATACACTAATGTGATATTTGGTTCATGTTTAACCCAAGTTGATTTCTCCATTTCGACACAGTCACTGCCTTCTAAGTTTTCGTTACAGGCACATGCTTTATCTGCCAAACACTTCCTTTCACCATCAACAGTGTGTGGCTGACCTATTGTTATAAATTCATTCCCCAAATTGTAAAAACAAGAATCAACATTTATTGCATACATCAACATATGGCTGTGATCGCCATCGATGTGGCTATATCCTGGGAGCATGCAGTAATGAAACACTCTACCATCATAGTCACGTGTGCTAGTGTCATAGTACACACTAGTGATTGTAAAGTGCCAATCATAAGGTTGATCCACTAGAACCTTGTCAAATGCCTCGGCCCAACTCAACCACTTACCAGTTCGATAGTTACTAGCATCTTCACACTCATATGTTTGTACAGGTGGCAACCACTCTGTAGCTAATACTGATTCTGAGGCAAACATGATTAACACGATTAAGTAATGAAAACTGCACAATCTACGCACGACATATACTCCTAGATAATTATCTATCTCTTCCTTTTCATCATTAGTGCTAACTGGAAACAGCTAGTCACGTCCCTTCCAATACAATACCAACTGGTAACGATAAACACTCACCAGCGCAAAATAGAGGAGAGTAAATAAATTGGCTTAACTAGTAGATCCCAGCCTGAAACTACTGGGCTATTCAGATGAAATTTGAAGTGGATACTTCCTTGTTTATTCACCACGGTCAATCCATTACGAGTAACATACCATTGGATGCCGCGCAGCCTATCCTATTACGAATTCTTTAATCAATGTTTATCAGGTCATTTTCCCTGTATTTATTGACATAAATCATGTCCAGATATGTGATATGCTCGGCAATCATCTTGATATCAATAGGTTACAACTACTGCTTAGTAAACAAACTCAACAATCAACCCCAAGACACCTACCTATTAAATGGAATTATCATAATTGTTACCAGTTGTCTGATCGTCCCATGATACTGGGGTGTGACCGTAGACGTACTGCTCCTGCTTGAGTCCTAGCTTAATAGGATCCACATCTGGGAATTACTCTCTCTTAATAATCTCCATACTGATTTAATGCCATACTATTTTTAAAACAGCAAAATTAAAAAATAGTGAACCGGGTAGTTATCCAATAACTGAAACTACTATTCCCAGCAGTGATATAATGTAAGTTGTTTACACCAAAGATCAGTCATGACCAATAGTACGCTACCTAGACAACAACCAACACTCGGCATCAGCGCCTGCCTCCTAGGCCACAACGTCCGCTACGACGGCGGCCATAAACGGGACAGCTTTATAACCGACACATTGGGCAGAGCGTTCGAGTTCCTGCCTATCTGCCCTGAAGCTGGAATCGGCCTCGGCGTTCCGAGGCCGATCATTCACCTTGTCGGCGATCCGCAGCAGCCGCGGCTGGTGGGGGTCAAAGATCCCGATATGGACCTGACTCAACGCATGCAGGCCTATGCATTGGAACAGGTGAAGCAACTGCAGCAAATCAGCGGTTATATCTTGAAAAAGGACTCACCCAGCTGCGGTATGGAGCGGGTCAAGGTCTATGCGGATAATGGAAACCACAGCGTGAGGAAGGGTAGAGGCACATTCGCCGGTATACTCCTGGAGCAAATGCCCCTGCTCCCCGTTGAAGAGGAGGGACGCTTGAACGATGCCGTGCTCAGGGAGAATTTCATCAATCGTGTCTATGTCTATCAACGTTGGCATCAACTGCTCGATTCCGGCCTCACAGCCGCCAAGCTGATCGCCTTTCACACCGATCACAAGTACCTGGTCATGGCCCACTCCCAGGCCGCCTACCAGCGCCTGGGAAGACTTCTTTCCAACCTCTCTGCCAGCGATATGGAGAGGATTGCCAAGGCGTATATAGAGGAGCTGATGCCGACTTTGAAACGGCGCGTGGCACGCAAACGGCATGTCAATGTACTGCAACACGTGATGGGCTATCTGAAAAAACGCATCGACAGTGATGATAAAAAGGAGTTGTCCGCCAGCATCGAAGCCTATCGGCGGGGTGAAACACCGTTGATCGTGCCGATCACCCTGTTCAGGCACTATTTCAGACACCACCCGGATGACTATATGTTGAGACAGGTCTACCTCAATCCCCATCCCGACTCCCTGGGGTTGAGGAACGCTATCTGATCAACCACAGAGAAGACGCCTCTATCCTGACGAGCGATCCTCCTGTTCATTTATCTCGTGAATAAAGAGTCTTGAATCGGCATCTCTGAGGCGCCTGCACACCTCTCTGCCAAGATTCATGTAGATCAAGGTAAATTGCTCCGAGCTGGTTTTATAGAGCTCTCTCAGTTGCGCTGCTGTCACCTGGATTGCCGAGCTCTCCTCCAATGCCACGACTTCCGCACTGCGCGGCTGAAAATCCATCAACGCCATTTCACCGAAACAATCACCCTGCATGAGTTCCCTGAGTTTATAGCGCTTTCCCTCCCAGTGTCTGTAGACGGCAACCCTGCCCCGCTCAAGTATGTAGATCGAATTATCCATGTCACCTTCGCGGAAATAGTAACCATCCTTCTCGACCTCCACTGTCTTGGCCTTGTCGAGGATCAGCTCCAGGGTTGCTTCATTCACAGCACCGAAGATCGGCATTGCTTGAAGAATTCGCAGTCTGCTTTCCAGCATGCTCCACCCTCTTGTTTATACTGATTTAGTTATATCTATTCCTATTGCATCAGCTTGCTCTCTCTATTATCCCATAGGATAGACGAGATATTGTCCCTTGGAATGAAACCAGGCCGGGAGATAATGAAACAATCTTCACAACATCTGTATACTAGCTTCAGTATTTAAAAAACAGCGTACAAACTGAACCGGTACTGCCGTGAACAACTCTTTCGGTCTGATCATTATCGGTGATGAACTCCTCCTGGGTGACCGGGAGGACAAGCACCTCTGCCATTTTCGTCAACTATTGGGACGAAGGGGAAAAGAGTTACAGCGCTGCTGGTTCCTGCCCGACGAACGCAACGCTCTTGTTGAACACCTGAGGTTCTCCATGGGACAGTCGTTGCCCGTCTTCGTCTGCGGCGGTATCGGCGCCACCCCTGACGATCTCACTCGAAGCTGCGCCGCCGAGGCTGCCGGGGTGCCGCTGAAGGCCCACCCGAAGGCAGTGGCACTGATCGAGGAGCGCTTTGGCGAGGCGGCCTATCCGACCCGTATTCAGATGGCGGTATTGCCCGAGGGTGCCGATATCATCCCCAACCCCTACAACCGGATTCCCGGATTCTTCATCAATAGACACTACTTTCTACCGGGCTTTCCGGAGATGGCCTGGCCTATGGCCGAGTGGGTGGTCGAACGGTTCTATGCTTCAATTGATGAAGGATTGAGCGACTGTTCAGTGCAGGTCATCGACACCCCCGAGAGCCGGCTTGTCGACATCATGCAGCTTCTCAACGAGCAGTTTCCGCAGGTCAAAGTATACAGTCTCCCCAGGCTTGGCGATGACAGCTACGTGGAACTGGGAGTCAGGGGCAGAGGCGATATCTCCAAGGCGTTCAGCGCGCTGCAAGAGGTCCTGAGCAGACAACAGATCAGCTTTCGCGAATGCAAAAAGCTATAGTGAATCATCCAGTTTCAACAATGCATCAATCACCTCACCACTGTGTAGTTTGGGATCCACCTTACGATAAATCTTCGCGATCTTCCCTTCGGGATCGATAACAAAGGTTTGTCGCCTGGCAATCTTCAACGGACCCAGTTTGATGAGTGAGCCGTAGCTTGCCGCGACCTCTCCGCTCACATCCGCCAGCAGGGGAAAGCTGAGCTGGAACTTGTCGGCGAATTTCAGATGGCTTGAAGTAGAGTCGGTACTGATCCCCAGTAGTGCCACCTCCATCTCGATCAAACGACTCAGGTCCTGCTCAAAATGACAAGCCTCCACCCGGCAGCCCGGGGTGTCGTCTTTTGGGTAGAAGTAGAGTACCAGCCAACGTCCCCGGTATGCGCCAAGGTCATGGATTTTACCC
>JBEVVR010000141.1:0-21166 GCA_040507035.1 Candidatus Thiodiazotropha sp. | reverse complement strand
CTCCACCCGGCAGCCCGGGGTGTCGTCTTTTGGGTAGAAGTAGAGTACCAGCCAACGTCCCCGGTATGCGCCAAGGTCATGGATTTTACCCCTCTGGTCGGGCAGTCTGAACGCTGGTGCCGGGATGCCGACATCCAGTTGTGTTGCCTCTCGTGTAAACGAGAATAGCCCCGAAACAAGAGGAAAAAGAAGTGAGCGGTTGGGCATGGTCTATCGCTTTTCCAAGGTTAACTGGCCCTAATACGAACCATATACCTTTATAATCAAAAGGCCAACTATAGATCCTGTGACAACGGAGCTCGTGACGATTTAAATAAAACAGTGTCTGAAACAACAGCGACGCAGATAGCAGATTCAAAATCCATCGTTCTGGGTTATTTCATAGAAGAATCTCTATTACAATAAACCTAAAACCCGGATCCATATAGGGGGAAGCGACATGAAAGTGGCACTCTTGGGCGGCACCGGCTTTGTCGGTCACTACTTGACCGAGAAGCTGTTGCATCATGGCCATACACCCAAACTCCTGATCAGACAGGGCTCTCCCCATACGCCAAAACACAATCCACCCTTTGAGTGGGTAAGCGGGGATATAGAATCCAACGACTCGTTACGCCAACTGTTGAGCGGCGCCGATGCGGTGATCTACAACATCGGCATACTCAGGGAATACCCATCGAAGGCAATAACCTTCGAAGGGCTGCAGTACGAGGGGTTGGTCAAGACCGTCTCTGTGGCCAAAGAGCTCGGCGTCAAGCGTCTGCTGCTGATGAGTGCCAATGGTGTCGAGCTGGGTTTGACGCCCTACCAGAAGACAAAAGCGGCCGCCGAACAACACCTCCTCGGCAGCGGCCTCGACTGGACAGTTTTTCGCCCCTCGGTAATCTTCGGCGATCCCCATGGAAGGCTTGAGTTCGTCACCATGCTGAAGCGTGACATCATCGACTCCCCCCTCCCCGCTCCGCTCTTTTACGAAGGCCTGCTGCCCAACAATCCCGGTGGTTTTCAACTCTCTCCCGTGCATGTTGAGGATGTGGCGCAGTGCTTTGTCTCTGCACTCGATATGCCTGAGACCTTTGCCGGAATCTATACCCTGGGCGGCCCGCGAAACCTCTCCTGGAAAGAGATCCTTACAACCATCGCCAATACCCTCGGCCGGAATAAGCTCATGCTGCCGGTACCTGTGTTCGCACCCGCCACCGCCGCCGCCATCTTCGACCGATTTCCCTGGTTTCCCATCAGCCGGGATCAGATAAGCATGTTGCTCAAAGGCAATGTCTGCAGCGGTGAGAAGATCTTCAAACTGTGCAGGGTAGAAGCACACAACTTCGACGAGGAGGCACTGCGTTACATCACCGCCGACTGACACCAGGCGATGCTTGACTCAAACTCAACGCTCTGTATCAAGCAGGAACCCGCACAGAACCGCTGCTCAAAATATTCAATGGTACTGCTCAACCTGTGTCGGAGGTTTGTCTCTCCCTGTTTGCGGCCGCGGGATTGAAGAGTCTCAAGATAAGATAGCCTGCCACCGCGGAGAGGCTGGAACCCAACAGAATGCCGATACGATCGCCCATGATAATGGAGCTGTCGCCCCCCTGTTCAAAGGCCAGCGAAGCAATAAAGAGACTCATGGTGAAACCGATACCGCAGAGCAGCGTGGTGGCATAAAAACCCGACCAACTGGCGCCGTTCGGCAACTTGGCAAAACCGAGCAGGATGGCAACACCGCAAAACAGCATAATGCCGATCTGCTTACCGAGAAAAAGACCGGCGGCTATTCCCAGGGGAATGGGCTCGAGCAGGGTATCGATACTCAGGCCGGAGAGTGAGACCCCTGCATTGGCGAAGGCAAAAACCGGTACGATCAACAGTGCCACCCACTGATGCAAGCCATGCTCCACTTCGCGCAGCGGGGAGCGCTCACTGTTATTGGCATCTCTGAGGGGAATCGCGAAACCGATTATCACCCCGGCCAAGGTAGCGTGAACCCCCGACTTCAACACCGCGATCCAGAGAATCACACCCACCACCACATAGGCCGAGATTCGGGAGACGCGAAACAGGTTCAAGCCGACCAGAACCGCGATCGCGGCCATGGCAATCACCAGACTGGTAACCGAGAGATCCGCGGTATAAAAGATAGCGATGATGACGATCGCCCCCAGGTCATCGAAGATCGCCAGGGCCATGAGGAAGACCCGCAGGGAGATGGGCACCCTTTTCCCGAGCAACGCTATGACCCCAAGCGCGAAGGCGATATCGGTGGCGGCGGGAATCGCCCAGCCGTTGAGCGCTATCGCATCACCCTGATTCAATGTGTAGTAGATGGCCGCAGGTACCAGCATGCCGCCGATGGCACCGAGGCCGGGCAATATTACCTGATCCAGGCTGGAGAGCTCTCCCTCCAGAAATTCCCGTTTGACCTCCAGGCCGATCAACATGAAGAAGACCGCCATCAAACCATCATTGATCCACAACAGTAACGGCTTGGCCAATTGGAGTTCACCAATGCGAATCTCAACCGGGGTATCCAGCAGTGCATCGTAAAACCCGCTGAGTGGCGAGTTCTCCAGCACCATTGCCAAGACAGCGGCAACAATCAGCAGGATTCCACTGGAGGAGTCCTGGCGCATGAAATCCTGCAGCCACTTCGATATTTCGTTTGAATACTCTGTCTCTTTTTGCATGTATTGATGTTTCCGGGCTTTTCGTGCTCTAGGGTACATCCTAGCAAACATCCAAGTCAGAGTGAGCTGGATGAGTTTTAAGTTATAAGTTTTGAGTTTTGAGTTATAGAACGCACTTGTCTCTCCAGCAGCATTTGGTGGGGCAGGGCCCCACCAATACAGCTTGTTAACTGCAGCGAATACTCTTACTAGGTATCAAATCCTCTTAAGTAAATCCCATTTTACCCTGAGTGGGATTAATGGAAGATCAGAAAAAAACGCTCGACAAGAATCCAACATAAAAAAAAGGGGTGCCGAGCGGCACCCCTAAGAAACCGGTAGAAACTACCGGCGGAGGATCATTCTGTTATGCCGCTCAAGTGCGCTCATCCAGCCACTTGCCGATTGCCGGTGGCACCTGCTTCTGCGCCTTGCCGCTGACATAGATACCGATATGTCCACCGGGAAATGAGAGCTCGGTATAGTCCTTGGTGCCAGTCAGATCACGCAGGGCGCGGGAGGCATCGGGGGGAACCAGGTGGTCCTGCTCGGCATAGATATTGAGCACCGGGCAGGTGATATTCTTCAGATCGATGGTGCGGCCGCCGATCTGCACATCCCCATTGAGAAAACCGTTGTTCTGATAGAAATCCTTGATGAACTGGCGGAAGGTCTCACCGGCCTGGTCCGGGCTGTCGAAGATCCACTTCTCCATGCGCAGGAAATTCTTCAGCTTATCCTCGTCCTCCAGCACATCGACCATGCTGAGGTATTTCTGTCCGGTCAGGCTGAAGGGCTTGAGGGAGAGAAAGGTCCAGTTGAGCAACTCACCCGGCACGTTGCCTATGGTATCGATCATCATGTCGATATCGATATCCTGCGCCCAGGCGGAGAGCATATTGTCAGGGGTCTTGAAGTCGACCGGGGTGACCATGGTAATCAGATTCTCTACCTTGTCGGGGTGCAGCGAGGTATAGCAGAGACTGAACGAACCACCCTGACAGATCCCCAGGATATTGATCTTTTTGAGCTTGTGGCGTTTACGAATCACATCAACACAGCGGTCCATGTAGCCGTTGATATAGTCATCCATGGTCAATGAACGGTCCGCCTCGTCGGGATATCCCCAGTCGATCAGGTAGACATCCTGTCCCGCTGCCAACAGGTTGGCCACGGTGGAGCGATTCTCCTGCAGGTCGGTCATGTAGGGACGGTTTACCAGGGCGTAGACGATCAGGGTGGGGACACTGTTCTGAACCACATCGGCGGGCGCCTCGTAGCGATAGAGTCGCAGCTTGTCTTCTGCATAGACCTCGACCTTGGGTGTTACCCCGGTGTCGATCTTCTCCGCGTTCATCAGGTTTTGGCAACCCTTACCGAGCTTGCGGCTGTAGTCGAGCATCTCTTCGGCAAGCTGGTCGGGGCGTAGATTAAATGGTTGCACGTCTGTTCTCCTCGATTCCAAACGTCATTGGGGTATATGTGTTCTGTTTACAATTGAGCCTGGCTTTAAGATCAGCTTTTACCGCCTTTGGTTGCGACCTTCTTCTTGCTGACCTTTTTCTTTGCCGGCTTCTTCGCAGCTGTTGAGGCTTGACTCGACTTGCTCTTCTCGGGTACCGGCTTGCGCAGCTCCAGCATCTGCTCTTTCAGCAGCGCCATTTCAGCCTTCAATGCCTTGTACTCACGACGGGACTCCTGCAGTCGATCCTGCAGCGTGCGCAGTTCGCGACGGGTCGGCATGTTGAGGCCGCCAAGACTCTCGTCAACCAGGTGGCTCAACTTCTGCTTCATCGCCATCAATGCGTTGACCAACTTGCCGTGGATCTGCGCATACTCAGGGGTCATTACCTGTTCACCATAGACCTCCTCACTGCTGCTTACCCAGAGATCGTAGAGACCGCGAGCGGAATCGATCTGTTTGCCATCATCGACCAGCTGCTGCACCTTTTCACGAAGTCGGTTGGCCGACAGCATGCCGAGATTGGAGAAGAAGCGCATATACTCGGTCAGGGCCCGTTGATAGGTCACCGCCCGTTGCATCAGTTGCTTGTACTGCCCCTCCTCCTCGCGCATGTATCCAAGACCGGGAGCGCTGAGAAAGCGCTCCATGCCGTCGTTATGGGGCATGTTGCGTAGCAGATCGCCGGGCACCAGAGAGAGTGAAGAGACCATCCGCTGCCAGTTGTCAAAGGGCATCTCCCAGAAAGCCATCATCTTGTGCAGGGCATCGTCGCCGGCATTCTCCGCACCGCTGAAGAGATTCTCCAGGCTGCCCGAGAACATCTGCTGCAGGTCGTTGATGGTGCGATTGGCCGCGTCGAGCCAGCTCTGACTCTCCCCCGCATTCTGGTAGTAGCTCTCGGCCATGCGAAAGAAGCTTTTGCTCTGCGCCATCATCTTATTCATGAAATCCTGGTTGAAGTCGGTGGTGCCGGGGGCGACACCCTGCCACCAGTGCTCCATCGCGCTCTCCAAAGGCGATTTGGCAGGTTTCTCGAGGCCCATCGCCTTGCGGCTCATTTCGCTCCAGTTCTCCCAGTACTTCTGCTGGGTCTTCATCCAGTCCTCGTTCCAGAATGTTGAATCACTCATTGGGTGTGGTCCTGTTGTGGTGTCAATTGCTATGCTTAACCAGCCTGCCCAAATCCCAATCAAAAGACGCTCACGAAGGGGATTTGCAACGGCTTCTCGATGCTGTCTTTTATTAAGCTAGCAATAAAATTTGTGCGCTGCAACATTTTTTGTTAAAACATGCATCGAGCCGCATCAGAATACCCAAACAACCCAGCTCCACAGGTTGTATAAGCGGATCACGATAAAGCGCAGAAACAACTAACCAACCATCAATCTAGTGAGGATTTCAGATCGTGAGTGAGAATATCGTCATCGTCGCTGCCGCACGCAGCGCTATAGGTACCTTTGGAGGCAGCCTGGCGGGCATTGCCGCGCATGAACTGGGGGCCAAGGTAATTACCGGCCTGCTGCAGAAGACCGGCGTCAAACCGGAGCAGGTGGACGAGGTGATCCTCGGCCAGGTGCTCACCGCCGGTTCCGGCCAGAATCCTGCCCGTCAGGCCACCCTCGCCGCTGGCCTGCCGGTGGAGACCCCGGCCATGACCATCAACAAGGTCTGTGGCAGCGGCCTCAAGGCAGTCCACCTGGCGATGCAGGCGGTGGCCTGCGGCGACGCCGAGATCGTCATCGCCGGCGGCCAGGAGAACATGAGCCGCTCCCCCCACGTACTGCCCAACTCCCGCAACGGCGCCAAGATGGGGGACTGGAAGCTGGTCGACACCATGATCGTCGACGGTCTGTGGGACGCCTTCAACAACTACCACATGGGTACCACCGCGGAGAACATCGCCACCCAATTCGGTTTCAGCCGTGAGCAGCAGGATGAGTTCGCCGCCGGCTCCCAGCAGAAGGCGGAAGCGGCGCTGAACGACAATGTCTTCGCCAACGAGATCATTCCCATCGAGATCCCCCAGCGCCGGGGCGATCCCATCGTCTTCGACAAGGACGAGTTCCCCCGCGCCGGCACCACCGCCGAGAAGCTGGGCAAACTGCGTCCCGCCTTCTCCAAAGAGGGTACTGTCACCGCCGGTAACGCCTCCGGCATCAACGACGGCGCCGCGGTGGTGATGGTGATGTCCGAGAGCAAGGCCAGCGAGCTGGGCCTGACCCCCATGGCCAAGATCGTCGCCTTCTCCTCTGCCGGGGTCGATCCGGCCATCATGGGTACCGGCCCTATCCCCGCCTCCAGCAAGTGCCTGGAGAAGGCCGGCTGGTCGGTGGACGATCTTGACCGCATCGAGGCCAACGAGGCCTTCGCCGCCCAGGCAATGTGCGTGAATAAAGAGATGGGCTGGGACATGGAGAAGGTCAACGTCCACGGCGGCGCCATCGCCCTGGGTCACCCCATCGGCGCCTCTGGCGCCCGGGTACTGGTCACCCTGCTCCACGGCATGCAGCACAGCGGTGCTCAGAAGGGTCTGGCCACGCTTTGCATCGGCGGTGGTCAGGGTGTTGCCCTGGCGGTGGAGAAGGTTTGACCTGAACCCTAGCTTTGTGGCTCCCTGCCCCACCCTGTTTGGCTTTTTGATTCCCCCTCTCCCGCAAGGGGAGAGGGGCTTTCGGAGGCACCCAACTCGCCAGGCAATTACCCTCTCCCCTCGCGGGAGAGGGCCAGGGAGAGGGGGAACAATCAGCACCTGTTGCCCCCTACACAAACTCAGAATCACTCCCCTATTCCCACCAACGAACACTCAATCCGTTTCAGTTCCCACCCCGGAATGGGGTACACTGGCCGGTAGTCACAGTAAAAAAGTTAGCGAATTCCCATGTCCGAGCGCATCATCAAGAAATACCCCAACCGCCGGCTCTACGATACCGAAGAGAGCAAATACATCACTCTCACCCAGCTGCGCCAACTGATAATCAGCGGTGCTGCGATAAAGGTGATCGACTCCACCTCTGAGGAGGATATCACCCGCAATATCCTGCTGCAGATCATTCTCGAGTCGGAATCCGGGGGTGAGCCCCTGTTCACCGCCAACATGCTTTCGCAAATCATCCGCTTCTACGGCGGCACTCTCCAGGGCATCTTCGGGCGTTATCTGGAACAGAGCCTCAGCCTCTTCACCCAGCAGCAGGAGCAGTTCCGTCAAAATTTGGGAGAGGACCCCTTCAGCGCCATGACCAATATGGCCCAACAGAACATGAAAATGTGGACAGATCTGCAAAAAAGCTTCTTCAGCGCGGCAGGCATGAAGACGGGGAAATCCGACGAGAGCTGACCCCCGTACCTATCCCCAATTGACACACACAAACTATCATATTGTTTTTACTGGTTATTTTTAACTAAATCCAGTTTTTTCACAACACAAGCACGCTTTACCGGTCTGACTGATCCCTATTTTTTGTGCGCCGCACAAATTTTTCCTTGACAACGCCCTTCAGGCGTCCTATGCTGCAACGCAACAATGTTGCATTGCACAATCAACTCTCAAGGAGCACACGACCATGACCAAGGCGAAAGAAAACATCGAGATGATCAGCGAGATCAACAGCAAGGGCTATGACAGCTTCCGTCAGCTCTCCGATATCACCCTGAAGGCCTGGAACACCGCAGTGGACAACCAGATCGCAGCCTACACCGGCCTGATGAACTCCAGCATGGAGCAGATTAAACTGGTCTCCGAAGCCAAAGACTACCAAGAGGTGGTTCGCGGCCAGATGGACCTGACCCGTAAGATCGGTGAAGAGATGGTCTCCAACGCCCGTGATGCGGTTGAGCTTGGCCAGAAGACCGGTGAAGAGGTACGGGCCTGGTTCGAGAGCAGCCTCTCTTCTGTCAACGAGCAGGTCACCAAGGCTGTCGAAAAGGCTGCCTAAGTTCAGCTCGGGTTGGGGTGAGTACCGGCGCATTGCCGCCGGTCTCCCCATAAATCAATCCTGTCAGCCATCCCTGCCCAAGGATGACTGACAGGATTGATTTATGCGATATCCGGAGGAATGTTTAAGCATGTGTTGTAAAGATAGAGTCGCTGTCGTAACCGGTGGTATGGGTGGAATAGGAACCGCAGTCTGTTTGCGCCTTGCCAATGAGGGTGCCAAGGTGATCGCCACCTGCCATCCCTCGGAAACCGACAAGATCGATGCCTGGATTGGTGATATGAAATCCAAGGGCGTCGAGGCTGCTGTTGTCGCTGGCGATGTCTCCACCGCGGAAGGTGGTGAAGCCCTGATGAATGCGATCGTCGAGCAGTATGGTGATGTGGATATTCTGGTCAACTGTGCGGGCATCACCCGCGATAGCACCATGAAGAAGATGAGCGTGGATCAATGGGACGCCGTCATCGACACCAACCTGAGCAGCGCCTTCTATGTCACCAGCCCTGTCTGGAACAGCATGATTGAACGCGGTTTCGGCCGTGTCATCAACATCTCCTCTGTCAACGGCCAGCGGGGACAATTCGGTCAAGCCAACTACTCCGCGGCAAAGGCGGGGCTGCATGGCTTCACCATGGCACTGGCCTATGAAGGCGCCGCTAAGGGTGTAACCATCAACACCGTCTCCCCAGGCTATATTGAGACAGCCATGACTGCCGCGATGCGGGATGACGTTCGCGATGCCATCATCAGCGGAATACCCATGCGCCGTATGGGTCAACCGGAAGAGATCGCCCATGCGGTCGCCTTCCTCGCCGACGAAAGCAGCACCTATATCACCGGCGCCAACCTGCCGGTGAATGGCGGTCTGTTTATCCACTAATCGAATCACTTCTCCCTTAAAAGTAATCGCTTATACCCGGCATCTCTTGCCGGGTTTTTTTTCTGTAAACCGTGTCGGTTCAGAGTCTGACCAAGCGCCACTGGCGATGGCAAGCCGGATGGCTATTGACTCAGACAGTAAGCGAGGAGTGATTTCCGTAAATGGAAACGTCTCGCCGGTGGCCAAAAATCAGGCTGGGAGGGTCTGCTTGGAAATCGTTAGCAGGTCAGGTCGTAGGGGTCACTGTCAAACGGATCCGGCCAGGCTGGATCTTCAGGCCAGGCGTTCCCTTGTTGTCTCACTCGACGCATTTTACTTCTCCGTTTCAAATCCTTACTAAATTACTTGCAATAAGGTTGCCAGAATAAGTTAATACATTGATTATCAGTGGATTTATATGGGTTTTATCCTATCCGATCCTATTCCTGTAAAAATAATCGACGGCCTCAACGTCAAAAAAATAACGAGCTTCGGTAATATTCAACAAGAGTTGTCTATGTTGTTGATTATTATGCAGCTTGTTTCGGTTATTGGCTGTCAAACATATCGACACCGGGAGTGGTTGCAAGCAGTTGAATTAGAGAAAGTGCCTAACCAGGAGGTAGACTAAGGGCCATGCAAAAGTTTCTCTTTGGCTTGGCTATTGCCGCACTTCTACTCGGCCTGCTCTGGCCTTGGATAGGTAAATTCCCCATCGGCCGGCTGCCGGGGGATATCGTGGTGGAACGGGAGAATTTTCGTTTCTACCTGCCGCTTACCAGCATGTTGCTGGTGAGTGCCTTGATCTCAGCCATTCTCTGGTTGTTTCGCCGCTAAGCTAGTTACAGGAGCTGAAGTAGTCGCTATTGTTGGCCAATGCATCACGGCATTGGGCACTGGCATAGGTGAACCCCTCGGGCGCACTGTGCATATCCTGTTGCTCCATTGAGATGAGCTGACGGGCGGCGTCGCAGGCCTCACTGGTGGCGCATTGATTGTCACTGCCACAGACCTTATTGCTTAGTTTTTCGCAGGGTGTCAAACGCCCTGGCAGACGTTTTCTACAGGGCTGAAAATAACCCTCGTTGCCCAGAGCCTCGAGACACTGAGTCGAGCTTTGAAGAATCTCGCCAGACCAACTGCTATTGAGCTCGCTCTGCTCCATCGCCATCAATTGACGGGCGGGATCGCAGGCTGGACTGGCATCACACTCGTTGTGAATTCCACACACCTTCTTTACCAATTGCATGCATGCGGCGTTGAGGCGATCACGCTCCTGCTCATGCTGGGCCTCGATAATCATCCGATCCTTCACTACGACGCCATCGCGCACGATGATTACCGCACCATTCTCGAGCTTGTGCACACCATCCCACAGCGGAGTTCTCTCTCCATCAGCACTACGAGTGACTTTGTTGGTTGTGGGGTCGATGGAGACATGACTGCCATCCTGCAATTGACCTTGCCAGGAGGTGTCGGCAACTAATGTCAGGGGCAGGATTAACAAAACGATGTTTATGTGGCGAAACAGCATACTCTTACCCTGGATATCACATCAATCTCGGCGGCAGATAATAGCATAAGTCATCAACATAAACTGAGCCATACCACCCGCGATCGATGCTATCCCCGCCGCCAGGTATGATAACGTTCCACCCATGACAAAACCGTTTCCGGCGCATGGGCACGTTTCCATGCACCTGCAACATATTTGTTGGCTTCGAAGAGTGTTGGATAGATATGGATTGTGCCGAGTATTTTGTTCAATCCAAAACCGTGTTTCATTGCCGCGGTGAATTCACCAATCAGTTCCCCCGCATTCTCACCCACGATGGTGGCGCCAAGCACGCGATCCTTCCCGGGGGGTGTCAACACCTTCACCAGACCATGGGCCTCGCCCTCCGCGATCGCCCGATCCAGTTCAGAGAGATCAAATCTGGTGACCTCATAGTCGACACCCTGCTCCCTGGCCTCCTGCTCATTGAGCCCCACTCGCGCCACTTCAGGATCGGTAAAGGTCGCAAACGGAATGACCGAATAGTCGACGCTGAAACGACGAAATATCCCAAACAGGCTGTTCACCGCCGCATACCATGCCTGATGTCCGGCGGTATGGGTAAACTGGTAGGGACCGGCGACATCGCCACAGGCATAGATGGTGGGAATGGACGACTGCAGATAGTCGTCAGTCTCGATGGTGCCATTTGGATTGAGTGCGACATTGAGATCCTCGAGGCCGAATCCACTGCTGTTCGCCTTTCGACCCACCGCGACCAGAACCTGGTCAAACGCCACCTCCTTCTGCTCCCCCCGATATTCGCAGAGTAACAGATTCGACGCCTCCCCCTTGGTAAACTCCACCGCCTTGTGTCCGAGCAGCAGATTGATCCCCTCTTGCTTGAAGCGCTGGGCCACCAGATCCGCCACATCCTCATCTTCCCTGATCATCAACCTGGGCATCATCTCCACAATGGAGACATGACTGCCGAAGCGGGCGAATGCCTGCGCCAACTCACAGCCAATGGGACCTCCACCTAAAACCAACAGGCGTTGTGGTAGCTCCCTGAGCTGCCATAGATTGTCCGAGGTCAGGTAGTCGAGCTGATCAATACCGGTAATCGGAGGTACAAAGGGTGATGCACCAGTGGCAACTATGATATGGGGCGTGCGCAATTCAACACCATTCACCTCCACACTGTAAGGTGAAGTTATCCTTGCCTCACCTTCGATCACATCCACACCCAATCCGGTATAGCGATCCACTGAGTCATGAGGTTCAACCTCCTTGACCACCCGCTGCACCCGCTCCATGATATTGCGGAAGCTGTATTTGACATCGATGGCATCGAACCCCCACTCTTCTGCCCGCTGACTCTGGCTGAGAATGCGCGCACTGCGGATCAACGCCTTGGAGGGTACGCAACCGGTGTTCAGGCAGTCCCCTCCCATCTTGTGCTTCTCGATCAGCGTCACTTCCGATTTCACCGCCGCGGCGATATAGGCGGAGACCAGCCCCGCTGAACCGCCTCCGATCACCACCAGATTGCAATCAAAGGAGTCAGGACGCTCCCAGCCCTGTAGTGCTTTCTGCTGTTTCAAGAGGGTAACGACCCGCTTGGCCAATAGGGGAAAGATCCCGAGCAGGACAAAGGAGCCGATCAATCCCGGCGAAAGAATACCGGAAGCGGATTCAAGGGTGGCGAGCTGGGTACCGGCATTGACGTAGACCAATGTCCCCGCCAACATGCCAACCTGACTGACCCAGTAGAAGGTCCAGGTTCGAATAGGTGTCAGTCCCATCAACAGATTGATAATGAAAAAGGGGAATATGGGAACCAGCCTGAGGGTAAAAAGATAGAAGGCCCCATCCTTGCGCATCCCCTCGTTGATCGCTTTCAGGCGATCGCCATAGCGATCCTGCACCATATCCCTGAGCAGAAAACGCGCAATCAGAAAGGCCAGGGTGGCGCCAATGGTTGAGGCGAAGGATACCAACACAAATCCCCAGAGCAATCCAAACACCGCGCCAATCGCCAAGGTCATGACTGCGGCACCGGGCAGGGATAGCGCTGTGACTGCCACATAGACAATAAAGAAAACAAGCGTGGCCAGGAGTGGATGGGAGTCCTTCCAGGCGATTATGCCATCCCTCTGTGCCTTGAAGTAGTCGAGGGTTAAGACCTTATCCAGATCAAACAGAAAAAAGATGAACACCAGCAGTGCCACCACCAGCAGGACGATCAGTTTACGGGAGTTCATGAGTCGCTACCTTATTGGACGTTGTGCATTTTTCTTGATCTACGCACAATCCTAGCAGATGGATGCATCAGGGTAGGTTAAAACCGGGATGAATGTGACAGATGTTAGCTACTTGCCCGTTTAAAAGACAAGCTCGAACAGACGAAGCAATGAAAAGGGTGTCCCTATAAATCCGGGGTTAATCAGCGCTTCCCTTTTGCAGTGAAACAGGTTGTTGCAGGACCGACCTCAATGGCGCCACCTCATCCATCACCGCGCTCTTGTCAGCCATATCACTATATGATCTATGGATTTCTTCCGCATTGCCTGGGGATTCCTGAAGGGCAATACCAAGGTGCTGTTTTAGCTTATTGATACCGACAAGAAGACGATACTGGGATAGCTGATGATCATACCAGGTTTTGGTTTTTTCCCGCCTTGCCTCATACAGCTCATTCTCGGTATCGAGTAAATCGAGCAAGGATCGCTTGCGAAGATTGAACTGCTTGGCATAGGCATCCCGGGTCTTTTCACTGGCCAACACATGCTGCTGCTGAAATTGCAACTGCTTTTGCGTGACATCATAGGCCGCCCAGGACAACCGGATGCTCTCTACCACCTGGCGATAGGTGTTGTTGCGGATCTCTTTCGCCTCATTGATCAGATGGGCATTCTGTGAATTGCGCGCCTTGTCCTTACCACCGGCAAAGAGATTGTAGCGTAAGCGCAGCATCGCGGTAAGATCGTCATCACGCCCTTCGACACCATCAAGATCATCGCCGTATCTTGCCCCTAGCTCCAGGTCCAGGCGTGGATAGAGAGCGCTCTTCGACGCCTTGTACTGAGCCATGGCGGCCATCACATCGGCATTGGCCGATCTCAATGTGGGGTGATTCTCAAGCGCTAGCTGTATGGCCTCGTCCTGGGTCTTCGGTAGCTTTCCGTTGACAGACTCCATGGGCTCGAGGGATCGGGGAAGCAGTCCGACCACACGCAGAAAATTGGTCTCCGCATCTTTCAGGTTCACCTCGTCGGAGAGCATATTCGCAGAGGCGGATGCACGACGACCGGTGATCTGGGACAGGTCTGAAGATCTGCCAACACCAGAATTGCTGCGCAGTTCCACTTGGTCGTAGATTCTTGCATGGGCCTGGAGGTTTTCCGAAGAGAGCGCCATCAAGTCGCGGTGCAGAAGAACCTTGATATAGGTATCTACCGCCTTGAGCCCAAGTTGTTCACTGGTACTCTCGAGCACTCTTCGCTGAGCATTTACCCTGGCATTTTGGCGTTCCACCTCGCTTTGGGTGGCAAAACCGTCAAACAGCATTTGACTCAGGGTCAGGCTGGCCTCTTTGCGTGTCAGTGAGCGATGGTCCTCACCGCTTGCCCGGGTTGAATTATTGTCAGTCCTCTCATAGCCGGTAGCCGCATTCAAGTCTATTGAGGGCTTGTAGCCGGCTCGTGCCTGGGTCAGCTCTTCAAGTCGGGAGAGGTGTTGATTGGACTCAACCTGGACCTCAGGATTGGTTTTGATTGCATGTTCGACAGCATCACGCAGACTCAAAGCGTTTGCGTGGCTGAAAACAACAACAAATAGGGCCGTTAATCCTAATTTTACTAGCAAATTGCCAACCATCGGGTACCTTAAACTAATACAGCTTTTTGATTATTGTGAACCGGTTATCATTCAATATCGGCATATCGGCAGCTAACTTAAACCCAATAATCACTCGATCATCACCCGGTAGAGACGGGTTCAGACCGTATATCGTTCACCACAACCACCAAACAGGCCAGTCTGACATCATGTCAACCGACCTGGTATTTCGCAGCTGGCGCCACATCTGTTTTTAATCGGGATTACAGTCAGTTAGAAATACTGCGTGATTTTAACACACAGCAACGAGCAAGAATCAAGCAATCTATGGTAAATCAATGTGAAATATATGCCACAAAAAAGGGCCCCATCCGGGGCCCCAAGTTATGCACATATACTATGTGGGTTTTGCTTAGACTATGGTCACGTTTACCTGATCCTCGATCAGCAGGGTAACGCTGTCGTCAGCATTTAGATATTCGCTGAAGGTATGGCCGTTCTGGGTAACCGTGTTTCCGGACGCATGCCAGTCGTTTGTCAGCGCCACACTGTCTGAATTGTCACCCAGAATCTCCAGCAGATTGTCGTTGTCGGTCATCGTCAGCACGTCATCGACACTCAGGTTGAGGATGTCGTGATCGCCGACCGTGAGATCGATCCGCTCGATATTGCTAATGCTGGATATACTGCTGAAATCGAGATCATCGTTATCCGGGGCAATTAACGTGTCGAACCCAGCATCACCGGAGATTGATGAATCAGCAGAGTCAAAGATCAGCGTATCATTTCCTCTGCCTCCGCTCAGATCATCACTGCCAGCACCACCATCCAGGAGATCATCACCACCGCGACCATCCAGGCTGTCATTACCCTCATAACCGGCCAGATATTCATCTGCGTTACTGCCTCTCAGAACATCGGCAAGTGCCGAGCCATCGATGCTTTCGTATCCACCGATGGTGATCGTCAAAGTGGCACTCGATACGTCGCCATCCTCATCGGTGATCGAGTAAGCGAAGCTCTCCGTAATCGTCTCTCCCGGGTCCAAACCATCCTTTGTCTCACGATTCAACTGGAATGAGTAGTCACCGTTGGAGTTGACCGTTAGATCACCATACGGACTTGAAGTATCCTCCCAGACAACAACGGTTGACGAACCATCACCACCTGTAGCGTTTGAAACGCTACCATTCACCACCGGAAGAGGATCGGTAGACACGATACTGCCCATGATCTCAAATGGGTTCACGGCATTTTCGTCAGTAAGGATGGTCGAAACGATCTGTCCACTGCTGTCCCTGAATCCATCCACCCTGACCTCATACTCCTGGCCACCTATGGAGATCGTTACCGCCTGTGTCGGCAGGGTAATGATATCTCTTGGATCGGCGCCATCGTTTGGCGTCTCGTTGTGATCCATCAAGACATCAAACTGAACAGTGGTGGGAATTCCGTTGACGACCACATCCATTTCGATAGTCAGCGTGACCTGATCCAGCGTTGAAGAACCGCTATAGATAGGGAAGTTGTTGTGAGAGAAATCCGCCAGTTTGAATGTCTCTCCAATCTGCACACTCTGCCCAGACCCTGTATAGGCTGAGTTGTCTACCAATGTATAACCTGATTGAGACCCACCACGAGGCACGCGCCCCCACAGCAGATTGTCAGTATAGCTATCTGAGTCTGTATCCTGCTGGGTTACATACCTCGTACCATCGATGAACACAGGATTGGTCCAGCCTGCAGCAAGGTTTTGTATCGACAGAGAATCGACGCCGACATGTATATTGGCGGTCACGCTGTTAACACTTGGGGCATCGTCCTCGATCTGAATTGTAAGCGGAGCAGACACAGATTCAGTGCCGTCATTTACCGTAACATCCACATCGAAGGAGAGAACATCCTCCTGACCAACAACCGGGTGGTCCACTCGATTCGACAGTGCAACCGAATAGTTGCCCGTCTGATCGATGGATATGCGAATAACCTCTGAACCACCAGCTGAACCAATCAGCGTATCGGTGCCATCACCCACCCATGTCACCGGGTTACCATATGATGTCATAAGGAATCCAGGCTCGGTCAGTGTTACCGTCAGTGCGTCTTCATCCAGATCCGTCACGGACATAGTGCCGCTGTCATTGACACTATCTGTATTGTCACTAGGTAAACCCGAACTATCTGGCACACCGTTGACCAGGCCTTCCTCGGACACAACTGCTGTTGCAGGCGTTATTTCGGGGAGATCGTTCACTGCATTAACAGTAACTGTTACCGTTGCGGTGTCACTACCACCATTGCCATCATCGATGGTGTAGGTGAAGGTGTCGGTGCCATTGAAGTCCGGGTTCGGCGTGTAAACAGGATTACCCGTGACAGGATCAAGGTCAACAGATCCGTTTTCACCTTGAGTAAATGATGTGATCGACAGAGAATCGCCATCCGGGTCGTTGTCGTTGGTCAACACCTCCACTGTGACTGCAACATCTTCATCCGTATCCACTGAGTCATCCGACGCCACAGGTGCATCGTTTACCGCGCTGACGGTAACCGTAACGGTGGCAGTATCAGTGCCACCATTACCATCATCGACGGTATAGGTGAAGGTGTCAGTGCCGTTGAAGTCAGGGTTCGGAGTATAAACAGGATTACCACTAACCGGGTCTATCACAACCGATCCGTTTGCACCCTGAGTGACAGAAAGGACAGACAGGGTGTCGCCGTCCGGGTCGCTGTCATTAGGTAGCACATCAACCGTTACCGGCGTATCTTCGTCGGTACCGATGGTATCATCAGCAGCAATTGGTGCGTCATTTACAGCACCTACAGTTACTGTAACAGTCGCCGTGTCAGTACCTCCATTGCCGTCATCAACGGTGTAGGTAAAGGTATCGGTGCCATTAAAATCAGCATTCGGTGTGTATACCGGATTACCGGAGACAGGATCGATACTGACAGTTCCGTTTGCACCTTGGGTGAAAGATGCGATCGACAGGGTATCGCCATCGGGATCACTGTCATTCGGCAACACGTCCACAGTGACAGGTGTATCTTCATCAGTACCAACCGCGTCATCGGCAGCGACCGGCGCATCATTCACAGCACCCACAGTCACGGTTACCGTGGCGGTATCAGTACCACCATTGCCGTCATCAACAGTGTAGGTAAAGGTATCGGTGCCATTGAAATCAGGATTCGGGGTATAAACAGGGTTACCCGATACAGGATCGATACTGACTGTACCATTTGTGCCTTGAGTGACTGAAAGAACAGACAGGGTGTCGCCATCCGGATCACTGTCATTTGGTAAGACGTCAACCGTGACAGGTGTATCTTCATCAGTCCCGATTGAATCATCAGTAGCCACAGGTGCATCGTTCACCGCACCGACTGTCACTGTAACGGTGGCAGTATCAACACCACCATTACCGTCATCAACGGTATAGGTAAAGGTATCGGTACCATTGAAGTCAGGATTCGGCGTATAAACCGGGTTGCCTGATACGGGATCGATTGCTACCGATCCATTTGTACCCTGTGTGACTGACAGGACAGACAACGTATCGCCATCAGGATCGCTGTCATTTGGCAGCACATCAACAGTAACTGGCGTATCTTCATCCGTTCCAACCGAATCATCGGCAGCGACCGGCGCATCATTCACTGCACCAACAGTAACGGTAACTGTGGCGGTATCTGTACCACCATTACCATCATCCACGGTATAGGTGAAGGAATCAGTGCCATTGAAATCGGGATCCGGAGTATAGATCGGATTGCCCGATACAGGATCGATAGCAACCGATCCGTTACTACCCTGTGTAACAGAAAGGACAGACAAGGTGTCGCCATCTGGGTCGCTGTCATTGGGCAGCACATCAACAGTGACAGGTGCATCCTCATCAGTACCCACCGCATCATCAGCAGCAACCGGTGCATCGTTCACTGCAGCCACAGTGACAGTCACTGTAGCGGTATCAGTGCCACCGTTTCCGTCATCAATGGTATAGGTAAAAGTATCGGTACCGTTGAAGTCCGGGTTCGGGGTATAAACAGGATTACCACTAACTGGATCAATCACAACTGATCCGTTAGTGCCCTGAGTGACAGAAAGGACAGACAAGGCGTCGCCGTCTGGATCACTGTCATTCGGCAGTACATCCACAGTAACAGGTGTATCTTCGTCAGTCCCGATAGCGTCATCAGCAGCAACTGGTGCGTCATTCACTGCACCAACAGTCACGGTTACCGTTGCAGTATCGGTACCGCCATTGCCGTCATCAACTGTGTAGGTAAAGGTATCAGTGCCATTAAAGTCCGCATTCGGGGTGTAAACAGGGTTACCCGATACAGGATCAATACTGACTGTACCGTTTGTGCCTTGAGTGAAAGCCGCAATCGACAGGATGTCGCCATCAGGATCGGTGTCATTCGGCAGCACATCTATGGTGACCGGGGTATCTTCACTAGTTCCAATCGAGTCGTCGGCAGCCACTGGCGCATCGTTCACAGCACCCACAGTCACGGTTACTGTGGCGGTATCAGTACCGCCGTTGCCGTCATCAACGGTGTAGGTAAAGGTATCGGTACCGTTGAAGTCTGGGTTCGGTGTATAAACCGGGTTACCACTGACTGGATCGATACCAACACTACCATTCGTACCTTGAGTGACAGATAGAACTGACAGGGTATCACCGTCTGGGTCGCTGTCATTTGGCAGTACATCAACAGTAACTGGCGTATCTTCATCCGTTCCAATGGTATCGTCAGTCGCTTCCGGCGCATCATTCACTGCACCTACTGTAACGGTTACTGTGGCGGTATCCGTGCCACCGTTACCATCATCGACGGTATAGGTAAAAGTATCTGTACCGTTGAAGTCAGGGTTCGGAGTATAAACCGGGTTGCCTGATACGGGATCGATTGCTACCGATCCATTAGTACCCTGCGTGACTGATAGGACAGACAGTGTATCACCGTCTGGGTCACTGTCGTTGGGTAAGACGTCAACCGTGACAGGTGTATCTTCATCCGTTCCAATGGTATCGTCAGTAGCCACAGGCGCATCATTCACTGCGCCGACTGTCACTGTAACGGTGGCAGTATCAACACCACCATTACCGTCATCAACGGTGTAGGTAAAGGTATCGGTGCCATTGAAATCAGGATTCGGTGTATAAACCGGGTTACCCGAAACAGGATCAATCGCTACCGATCCATTTGTACCCTGCGTGACTGATAGGACAGACAGGGTATCACCGTCCGGGTCACTGTCGTTGGGCAGCACATCAACAGTAACTGGCGTATCTTCATCCGTTCCAACCGAATCATCAGTGGCTACTGGAGCATCATTCACCGCACCAACGGTGACAGTCACGGTAGCCGTATCAGTGCCACCATTGCCGTCATCGACGGTATAGGTAAAAGTATCGGTACCGTTGAAGTCCGAATTCGGAGTATAAACCGGGTTGCCTGATACAGGATCGATTGCTACCGATCCATTTGTGCCCTGTGTGACTGACAGGACAGACAACGTATCGCCATCAGGATCGCTGTCATTTGGCAGCACATCAACAGTAACTGGGGTATCTTCATCCGTTCCAACCGAATCATCGGTGGCTACCGGTGCATCATTCACCGCGCCGACTGTCACTGTAACGGTAGCCGTATCAGTGCCACCATTACCGTCATCAACCGTATAGGTGAAAGTGTCTGTACCGTTGAAGTCTGGGTTAGGGGTATAAACCGGGTTACCAGAAACAGGATCGATCGCAACACTACCGTTGCTACCTTGAGTAACAGATAGGACAGATAGGGTATCACCGTCAGGGTCACTGTCATTCGGCAGTACGTCGACAGTAACTGGCGTGTCTTCATCCGTACCAACCGAATCATCAGTCGCTACTGGTGCGTCGTTCACCGCACCGACTGTCACTGTAACGGTGGCAGTATCAACACCACCATTGCCGTCATCGACGGTATAGGTGAAGGTATCGGTGCCATTGAAATCTGGATTCGGTGTATAAACCGGGTTACCACTGATTGGATCAATCGCAACGCTACCATTCGCACCTTGAGTGACAGATAGGACTGATAGGGTATCACCGTCTGGGTCACTATCATTCGGCAGTACGTCGACAGTAACTGGCGTGTCTTCATCCGTACCAACCGAATCATCAGTCGCTACTGGTGCGTCGTTCACCGCGCCGACTGTCACTGTAACGGTGGCAGTATCAACACCACCATTGCCATCATCCACGGTGTAGGTGAAAGTATCCGTACCATTGAAGTCCGGGTTCGGAGTATAGACCGGGTTACCGGAGACAGGATCAATCGCAACCGACCCGTTTGTACCTTGGGTGACAGTAAGGACAGACAAGGTGTCGCCGTCTGGGTCGTTGTCATTCGGTAGCACGTCAACTGTTACCGGCGTATCTTCGTCGGTACCAACCGCGTCATCGGCTGCAACCGGCACATCATTCACAGCGCCTACAGTGACAGTTACCGTAGCGGTATCTGTACCACCGTTACCGTCATCAACGGTATAGGTGAAGGTATCAGTACCGTTAAAGTCCGGGTTCGGAGTATAGACCGGATTACCGGAGACAGGATCAATCACAACCGACCCGTTAGTACCTTGGGTGACAGAAAGGACAGACAAGGTATCGCCATCAGGATCGCTATCGTTCGGCAGCACATCTATAGTGACCGGTGTATCTTCATCAGTACCCACCGCGTCATCGGCAGCAACCGGTGCATCATTCACTGCACCAACAGTAACGGTTACCGTGGCGGTATCGGTACCGCCATTGCCGTCATCAACGGTATAGGTAAAAGTATCCGTACCATTAAAGTCCGCATTCGGGGTATAGACTGGGTTACCTGACACAGGATCGATAGCAACCG
>JBEVVR010000146.1:0-33722 GCA_040507035.1 Candidatus Thiodiazotropha sp. | reverse complement strand
CAAAAGTATTTAGTCCACCTTGTAGACCAATGGGATCACTTTGTAGGTAACGCCCCGTTGCAGGATCATAATCCCGGAAGTAGTTGTAATAGTTATTCGTTTCCTGGTCGTAGTACTGGCCGGGATACCGCAAATTTAAAACAAACCCCTCCCCATCACCATCCACATCCGCCAGCTCTTCCATCTCACCAAACGGTTGATAATGGCCCTGCCAGAGGATATCTCCGGACTGATCGCTGACCGCCACCGGCGCACCTCTATGCTCAAAATGGATATAGGCCAACTGCGGATCGTTGGTCTGATCTATCGCCCCCGGCCCTGCCCCTGCACTGCCGTAGTACCAGAGCTTGAATAACCCCAGGTCCAACAGGTTGATGATCTGGTCTCCGTTGAAGTCCATCATCGGGTTGTACTGCCTGCCGTTCGGGTTGTCGCCATCGGCTTGGGTAAAGAGGGTTTTGAGAAAGAGCAATAGATCGAGTTTACCAGTGACGCCATCGTTGTTGAAATCCATGTCGCAGCGGTTGCCGTAGCCATCACTGTCGCTGTCGAGCTGATCCGGGTTTGCATGCAGGCTGCAGTTGTCTTGGCTGTCGGCGATGCCGTCGTTGTCCCGGTCCCCGTCGCTGCCAATGAATCCGCCGCTGACGACCGCTATCGGCTGCTGTTCCAGGAAAAGGTAGTCGGTGACGCGGCCCTCGCGGATCTCGCTTATCAGGCGGCCCTGCCAGTCGTAGACAAAGCGGGTTTGCGGCCCGGTGCCCAGGGTCTTCTCCCGGCGTTGGCCGAGGGCGTCATAGCGGTAGCTTCCCAGGCGGACGCCGGCGGCCTTGACCTCGCTGAGGCGGCCATTGCTGGCATAGTGGAAGGTTTTGTTGTCTTGCGAGATCCGATTGCCCGCCTCATCATGAGCAACGGGGTTGCCGTCGATCTCGGTCAGGCGGTTGCTGTCTGTGGCATAGTCGTAGTTTGTAGCGACCGCGTCCTGCTGCCAGCTGGTGCGGTTGTGTACCGGGTCGTAGTCGAATCCCTCGGTACCGTAACGCCCGCTTGCCTGGGTGAGCCGGTGCAGCAGATCGTAGTCGAAGGTCTGGCTCTCCTGGGTGAGCTGTTCGAGGATGCCGCTGATGTCGTTGACCCGGTTGTAGTCGTAGCTGAGCTGGGTCTGCAGCAGCATAGCGTTACGGGTCTCCATGGCGCTTATCCGGCCATCCAGGTCGTAGCCGATGGTTAGCGCCAGCCCGTTACCGTAGTTGAGGCCGTCCAGCGGGCCATAGGGCTGATAGCTCACTTCGGTCACAACCTCCTGTGGCGCAGCGGTGTCATCGGCTTGGGTGGTTATGGCCGCGATGCGCCCTTGTGCATCCCGCTGGTAATTGACGATGCGACCGCTGGGGTAGCTCTGCTGGATCAGGTTGTTGGCCAGGTCGTAGGCATACCCCAGACTGAGGGTTTCTCCCGATCGGGTATGGGTTTGACTGATAAGGTTTCCCCGATCATCGTAGGCCAGATCGGTGACACCGCTGGGATCTTCGATAGCGGTCAGGCGCCCCAGGCCATTGTCACCCTGATCATAGGTGAAGGTGACGTTTTGTTCCGGGTCCGCAGGATAGCGGATGGCGGCCAGCCGGTTCAACAGGTCGTAGTCATAGTCCGTTTCCACTCCCCTGGCATCCACCTGCCGGATACGATTGCCCGCCTCGTCGTAGTGGTAGACGGTCGTCCCGCTATCCGGGCTGACCAGTTGGATCAGATTGCCGAAACCGTCATAGACGTAGTTGGTGGTGTTGGCTCGTTGGTCGGTCACGGCACTGATATTGCCCTGGGCATCGTACTCATAGCGAATGAGGTGCTGCAGCGGATCGGTGATGAGGGCAAGTCGATTCAACCCATCGTGGCTATGCAGTGTCTCCGCCAATGCCGTGTCGCCATGTTCCGTATCTGCTATGCGGTTTCCGGCCGCATCGTATTCATAGTCGGTCTGCTGGGTCTGCGTACCCAACAACTGGATAACTCGACCCAGTTCATCGAAAACACGCTGTTTGGTTTGGGTGATGGTTCCATCGCCGGAGCGAACGGTCTGTGATAGCCACTCTCCATTCAACAGGCTGGGGCTATATTCGATGCGCTCACCCAGGTTGTTGGCGATCGCCGTCAGATGACGGGCGGTGTTATATTCAAATTCAAGATAGCTTTGGTCCGGCAGGGTCACGCGGCTGATCAGACGATTCGGGTGGTAGTCGTAGTGCGTGGTGGCTGTGCCCTGCTGGGAGAGGTTGCGGGTTTCGACCAACAACCCCAGATCATTGTATGCCATCTCCGTGACCAGGCCGTTGGCAGCGGTCACTCGGCCCGGCAGACCCTGAGCTGTGTAATTTTCGTAGCTGATTGTATGCTGCAAAGGGTTGGTAGTTGTGACCAGGTTCCCCAGGGTATCAAAGGCAAATTGCGTGGTGTCCTGCTCACCCGCCAAGGGCCCGTCGATGGAGAGGGTGGCAACGAGTCGCTGATCAACATCGTGATAGGTATAGCTATTACGCCAGGTGCGAGTGCTGCCATTGGTGCTGTATGGCGCTGTGTGCTCCGTGGTATCGGTTTCCGTTAAATCGGCAAGTCGATCGTTCTCGTAGCTGTAGTTGGTCGTTTTACCGGGTTCACGGCGCTCGCGGGGCATTAAAATCGCCGGCTCATCCAGCCAGTCGGTTTCTATGACCCGGGTCTCAGCGACGGGCTGCAGCGTGTCACCCACCATCTGTAAGGGCTCGGTACGCCGGATGAGCTGGCCCCGACTGTCGTAATCGAGGTCGGTGTAGTAGCCGTTCTCGCCCTGGATCAGATCCTCGAAACCGTTCTGGTCGTAGCTGTAGCTGCTGTTCGACGCGATGCAGCTGGCGCTTGCCTCACCGTCCACGCTGAGCAGTTGGCGCATCATCCCTGCGTCGCTACCGCTTGTTCCGAATTGGTAGACCGTCTCTTTGCCCAAGGCATTGCGTGTGCGCACACTATCACCGTACCCCAGGACTTCTACACGCTCCCCACCGTCACCGTGTTCACTGAGTATGGTACGACCCTCGTCATCGTAGGCATAGCTGGCATAGCGCTCGCCCGTTTCATCGATGATCCCGGTTATGTGATGGGGATGACGGGAATCCTCATAAAGATACTCTCTGGTGGCTGTGTCATTGGGATTTTCCGACGCCGCCGCCGGATAGGTGACACTGACCAGATTACCGATAGCGTCATAGCCATAGTTATACGTTTGGTCAGTGGGCGCAACAACCCGGTCTATCTTGCCATCTGGGTTGTAGTTGAAGCTCAGTTGCTGTCCGTTTGAATGGGTGATGGTCTCTAGTCGACCCTCGTCGTCATAGGCATAGGTGTGTCGCAGACCTCCCAGGTATTTGCGCCATTGCAATTTTGATTCGAAGCGCTGGTCATCCGTAAACGCTTGCAGGTCGAAATCATAGATCTCGTCCGTGCCATCCGGGAAACGCAGTACCCAGATATAACCGTCTTCGTGATTGTAGAGGGTGAGTGTCTCTTTGGTATCCGGCTTTAAAGGCCGTGTTTCTCCACCACCGCCCGAGATCCAGGTGAATTTTATATACTCCCCATTGGGCCGCACGGCAGTATAGGTATCGCCCTCAGTACTGGTATTGACGAGACTCAGTCTGGCGGAATCCGTACCAAGCCAATGCTCACCCCAGTTTCCTGAAGGCACGTCCCATGCCGTGCTGAAGTGGCGACGAAGCACCAGCGGAAATTCACCAAGACCCTGGAAATCTGTTTCAGCATGGAGCTTTGTTCCGCTGGAAAGCTGAATGGGATTGCCTTCACAGACATCCTCCTCATCCCCCGCGCAATATTTCGCACACCAATTTGCCTGATGGGGGGCGGTACAGGCCATGTCATTCCAGAGATCAGCCATGCATGATCAGACACACACATCGTAGCTTTCAGTGGGATCCACAGAAACATCTTCATAGTTACACTGATAGTCTGCGAATAAGGATATGTAGTATAGAAATAGAGTTAGGAAAAGGGGAATTCGAAAAAAGATATTTTTACAAAAAGCGTTTGATCGACTGCGAACATCCCTATTCATGACAAAATCCTATTGCAATATATCTGATTTAGATTACGGCCATCTATTCAGTCAGCCGCCATATCCAGGACCAACGATACTCAACCTGAAACCAATACTTTAATTTTCACAAGACACACTGTCCCGGCTCGTTAAGCAGAAAGCCACGAGAACAGGTGAAAAACAGATCGAGAAACTAGAAGATAAAACGCAATATCAAAAGAAATCAATCCATGAAACGTTTGTTCTATCCTTGAACCCAGCTCCCTCTACAAACCTTTCAATCTTTATTCTAACCACTTTATAAACTGAAACTCAATATATAAACTGTTACAGACTTATAAATATCTCGTGAAAGAGATACACGTACTTCAATATATACCATAAACCGCTTCCACCCTGACAGATACAACAAGTAGATTATTCCGTATACGCAAAAAACAGTTCCTACTCAATATTACAACGTTCCAATAATCAATTGTTGCTGAAGATTCTTGATAGACAGATATAACCTCGAAGCAGTAAAAACCATAAAGCCTGCTTCCGATAATCTCTATCCAATTGATCGTCTTCTATAGACAATCATTGAAACAAAAACAAGGCATACCGCCGCTATTACCGCAGGAAACAGTAATGTCGCCAAGGTGTAATTTTCCAACGCCGCAATCACCAAACCATTACGCACCGCGAAGAGTGCAAAGAAAGTCAAGTCCTCGTCGTAGGGATGGGCAAACGCCTTCCTTATGGTAGGACCGAATCCGATGACATCGATGACGGTTAACAGTATAACAGCCCAGGTGGGATCAGACGTGACATACCAGACAGGTATGGATGACATGGCTGCGGCAAAAAAGGACCAATCGAGCCTTGTGATTGTGATATCCGATTTTTTCAGATAGGCGAGGAAGGCGATAAAGAGCGTGATCACACCTGATAGGCCAATAGGCCAGGCACCCACCCCGCCACCATCCTCAAGCTGGGCAAGAAATACAATAAACGTGGTGCTGCCCCAGATGACCCAGGAGAAGACATGGGGCTTGGTCCGCCCTTTGAGGATGGAGCGTATATAGGGAATAAAGGCGATAAAGGTTAGCGCAATCGCCAGTGCGCTGAGTAACGCTTTAACCACATTCCAATAGTCCGCAAATGAACGCGAATAAACGCAAATATCTATTTCATGCGTAGGGTGAGGCTTGCCGCACCATTATGCAAGCATCCACACAGAGGTACCAAAATAGTTTATTTACGTTCATTCGTGTTCATTTGCGGACTTCTTTATCCAGGATAGTCGGCCAGTCCCGGATTGTCCTTCACACCGACAAGTTTCGGCGTATTGAGCTTCTTGATCTTCACCGTCTTCTGGTCGCGAAGATATTTCGCCACGGTATCCCAAATCGGTTCGCCGGGGGCCTTGGAGCCTACCGTGGCCCAGCCGGCAACCACGTAGTTCTTATCCGCCTCGATCTTGGTGCCGTCATTCAGGGTCATGTTGGTGATGCGTTTGCCAAAGCCGGCGCCGGGCTCGCAGACATAGTCGAGGCCACCGACCCGCACCATGTCACCACCCTGCTGGTAGTAGGGATCCTTGTTGAAAAGGTTGTCCCCCACATCCTCGAGTATCGCCTTGATATCGCTGCCCTTCATCTCCCGGCGATAGGTCTCGGGATAGGTGATGCAGGTCTGGTCCATGACATTGTCCATGGTGATGGTCTGGCCAGGCAGCACCGTGGTGCCCCAGCGAAAGCCTGGTGAGAGGGAGATCTGGGCATCGTTGACCGTGGTCAGGGCATCGCAAATCACCTGATCGAAGGTGCCGTTGAAATTACCACGACGATAGAGGGTCTCCTCGGCCACCGCCAGCTTCTCCTCCAACTTCGCCTTGTAGGGCGCGCGCACCTCGTCGATATAGGCCTGCATCGCCTTGTCCGCCGGCAGCAGGTTGGAGAAGATGGGCAGCAGACGATAGCGGAAATCCCGCAGCTTGCCGCCCTTCACATCGAGGTCCATGACACCGAGGAACTTGCCGTTGGAGCCCGCATTGGTGACCAGGGTCTTGCCACCGGGATTCTTCACCAGGGTGGGTGCCGGCATGCCGTCGTGGGTATGGCCACCGAAGATGACATCGATACCGGCTACCCGTGAGGCCATCTTCAGATCCACGTCCATGCCGTTGTGGGAGATCACCACCACCAGGTCGGGCTTTTCGTTCTCCCGCACGGCATCCACCACGCCCTGCATCAGCTCATCCTGGATGCCGAAGGTCCAGTCGGGGATAAAACGCTGGGGATTGGCGATGGGGGTGTAGGGAAAGGCCTGGCCAATTACCGCCACCCTGGCACCACCCACATTTTTTATCACATAGGGCTTGAAGGCGTTGCCCTCATCCTCGTTGAAACCCTCGAAGTCGGCGAACTTGTAGTCGAACAGCGCCTCTTCGCGGACCATCACATTCTGCGCCACGAAATCGCCCTTGAAATCGGCGATGTTGGAGACCACCTCCTCATCCAGGTAGGTGAACTCCCAGTGCCCGGTCATGACATCGACGCCCAAGCGGTTGCAGGCGCCAACCATATCCTTACCCCGGGTCCAGTAGGCGGTGCCCGAACCCTGCCAGGTGTCACCGCCGTCGAGGAGCAGGCTGTTGCCCGGCCCCCTGTCATCGCGGATGCGCTGCACCAGGGTCTTGAGGTGGGCAAAGCCTCCCACCCTGCCGTATTTGTTTGCAGCGGTGTCGAAATCGAGATAGCTGAAGGCATGGGCCTCGATGCTGCCGGGGGCGATGCCGAAATGGTCGAGGAGACGCTTGCCGACCAGGTGGGGCGCCTTGTTGAAGGCCTGGTCTATGCCCAGGTTGACGCTCGGCTCACGGAAGTAGATCGGATTCAGCTGGGCATGGGTATCGGTGATATGCAGCAGAGACAGATTGCCGAACTTCGGCGCCTCGTAGAGGTCGGCAGGCTGCTTCGCCGCGGCGAAGATGGATGAAGGCATCATGCCGGCGGCACCCGCCATGCCCATCAGGCGAAGAAATTCGCGTCTTGATATCGTCATTCTCTCATCCTCCAGTTGTTGGTCGCCGGACTTATGCCGTTCGGTGAAGGGCCGGGTTCCCGGTTTTTTATAATAGTTTGGCTGTTTCTCTGCGGATTCCGACACTGCAATAAAAAACCAGTTGAATTGCCGGAAGGCGCCTGTTTTTCACTACCTCCCGGCCATCCAGCTGGCCGATCCCCATTGCCTAGCTGGGCACAGGGTATGGGGAGGCGTAATTATCTAACTCTTTGTGGGGGCATGAAAATCCCGACATACTCGAGTGTTGGTTAAGGTTTTCCTTAATCCTTTTCCAGGGTAAGCATCATTCGCATCAGATGGGACAGAGTGTCGGCCTGCATCTTCTCCATCACCCGGGAGCGATGGGCCTCCACAGTGGATAGGGTGATTCCCAGCTGCTCCGAAATATTCTTGTTGCGCATGCCACTGATGACCAGATCGAGAACCTCCCGCTCCCTTGGTGTCAGCTGATTGAGGTGTTCGTGAATCTCCGACAGGCGCGAGGCCTCGCCCCGCCGCTCCGCATCCATCTCAATGGCACGATGGACACTGTCGAGAAGGATCTGGTCGCGAAAGGGCTTTTCGATGAAATTCACCGCTCCCGCCTGCACCGCACGCACCGCCATCGGCACGTCCCCATGCCCGGTGATGATGATCACCGGGGGATGGATCGGCTGCTCCGCGAGCTTCTCCTGCATATCGAGTCCGCTCATCCCCGGCATGCGGATGTCCACAACCAGGCAACCCGGCAATGAGTCGTCGAACTGCTGCAAATAGTCGACCGCCGAAGGGTAGCAGATGACCGGTAGACCGACCGATTCGAAGAGCAGTTTCAGGGCGCCACGCACCTCTTCATCGTCATCGACAACGAATACCGTCGGTTTGGACTTATCCACTAACTCGCCTCCGTAAATGGCAGGTAGAAATCGAACTCTGCGCCCTCCTCATAGGCCGGGTTGAGGGTGAGTTTACCACCGTGGGCCTCAATGATCCCGTAGCTGATGGAGAGGCCCAACCCCATGCCTTGGGTTTTGCCGGTGACAAAGGGATCAAACAGGGTGCTGGCCAGCTCCGGTTTCACCCCGGGGCCGTTGTCGCGCACGATCACGGCAATCGATCTGCCCGCCTTGTTCTGGGTGCCGATATAGAGCTGGCGCTCTCCGTTGCGCTTCTCCTGCAGGGCCTCGATGGCGTTGCGTGCCAGATTCAGGATCACCTGTTCAATCTGAATCGGTTGCAGCGGGATCGAGGGTAGTGTCTTGTCGAGATCGAGTTCCAGTTTTACCGAGGCCCTTTTGGCATCGGGCCAGACCAACACCGCCACCGCATTCACCAGGTCATTGACATTGCCTGCACTGCGCTCGAGGGGTTCCTTGCGAACCAGCCGGCGCAGTTGTCTTATGATCTCACCGGCACGATCCGCCTGTGAAGCTATGCGCTCCATGACATCGATGCAGACATTGGTATTGGAGCTGTCGGATTCCAGGATACGGATGCTCGCCTGGGCATTGGTTGAGATTGCGGTCAGGGGCTGGTTGAGTTCATGGGCGATACCCGAGGCCATCTCCCCCAAGGTGCTGAGGCGCCCTGCCCTGGCCAACTCGATCTGGTGCTGACGCGCCTCCTCCTCCGCGCGTTTGCGCCTTGTGGTATCGCGGAACACCACCACGCTACCCACGGTTTTGCCACTGCCGTCCCAGATAGGGGTACTGCTGTACTCCACCGGAAAACTGCTGCCGTCCTTGCGCCAGAAGACATCGTCGGAGATATAACGGGCCTGGTTCTCCCGGAACGTCAGGTAGACCGGACACTCCTCCGCTTTGTGGGGCGAGCCATCCGCATGGGTATGATGGAGAATCTCGTGTTGATTGCGGCCGATGACATCATCGGCCTTCCAACCGGTGATCCGCTCCGCCGCGCGGTTGAAAAAGGTGGAACGACCCTGCAGATCGACACCGTAGATACCATCCACCACCGAATCGAGTATCAGCTCATGCTGCATCTCCAGGCGCTCCTTGGCCTGCTTGATCGCCTGGTTGAGACGCATCACCCAGAGCGTCATGACAATCATGAAGAGCAGCATTATTACCCCCCCCAGGAACCAATACCAATAGCGACTGATTGCATCCGACAGGGTGAACTTGCCCAAATATTGGTAGGGCGGGAGCTTGAGAGTCATGAACAGATCATGTACCGGTTGGTAGTCGAGGGGTATGGTCCAGCCGGCATAGTTACCGGCGAGGGCGGCGGCATGATCATGATGCATATTCAGCAGCGCCACCGCCACCTTCTGCGCCAGGCTGTCCGCGGTATGGGCCACTTTACTAAACGGCCACTCCGGATAGAGACGGGTGCTCAGGGCAAAAGGGAACTCAGCCACATCCTGAGGATTGACGATGTGAAAATCTTCCAGGTCGATGGTACCGGCGGTGGCCATACGTTCCAGGATATCGGTACGCACGGTACCCACATCGACCTCGCCATTGAGCACAGCCATCACCACCCGGTCGTGTATACCGCCGAAGCGCAGCGCCTCCAGATCGCTGTAGGGGTCTATACCCTGCTCCACCATCTCCCGCATCGCCATCTGAAAGCCGCCCAGAGAGGTGGCATCGACCGCCATCATGGTGTGACCGCGCAGATCCTCCAGGGCATTGATCTCGGGGTGATCCTTGCGGGTGAAGATGACACCGCCAAAGAT
This sequence comes from Candidatus Thiodiazotropha sp., assembly GCA_040507035.1. Lineage (GTDB taxonomy): Bacteria > Pseudomonadota > Gammaproteobacteria > Chromatiales > Chromatiaceae > Thiodiazotropha. The sequence continues at coordinate 23,886 of JBEVVR010000146.1, read as the reverse complement.
CTTGTAGGGCACGTCGTTGCGCCGGTTGTAGAGGGTTGCGATTCGGGAGACCCGGTACTTGACCTCGAGATTGACATAGATGCCGGGATTGACCAGAACAAAATCGATCTTCCCCTGTTCCACCGCTGGATTGACTTCATCGAACTTCAAGGGCCGGATGACAAACTTGTGTGTCGGTATGTGGTAGGTGAGGTAGTGGGCGGTGGGACTCCAACTTCTCAAGGTGGCCTTATCGCCGCGATGACTCAACACACCGATACGCACCTCTTCCGGTTCGGCCTGCAGTGGCGTAACGAAGAGTGTCAGAAGAAAAATGATACACAGCAATAATTTGTGGTTATGCTGAAACGTTGCCATGCAGTGAGATTATGTGAATTCCCACTTGCTGACAAGACAACCTGAATTAGATTCACATGGCATAGAGGGCGGCGATCTCTTCCTGCCATAGGCTATCGTCGATAGTCTCCAGTACCAGGGGTATGTTGTCGAATCGGGGATCCCGCATGATATAGCGAAACACATCCCAGCCAAGCTTGCCCTTACCCAGGCTATGGTGACGATCGACCCTGGCGCCCAAGTCGGGTTTGCTGTCGTTGAGATGCATGCCACGCAGATAAGAGAAACCGACGCTGCGATCGAATTCGTCGAATGTCTTGTCACAGGCCGCATTGGTTCTGAGATCGTAGCCAGAGACAAAGGTATGACAGGTATCGAGACAGACACCGATGCGGCTTTTGTCCTCCACCGCATCGATGATTGTTGCCAGATGTTCGAAACGGTAGCCCAGGGTACTCCCCTGGCCCGCGGTGTTTTCGATCACAGCGGTCACGCCTTGGGTGCGCTCAAGCGCCAGGTTGATCGATTCAGCAACCCGTTGCAGGCTCTCCTCCTCGCTGATCTTCCTCAAGGTTGCCCCCGGATGAAAGTTAAGTAACGAAAGACCAAGCTGTTCACAGCGCTGCATCTCATCGATGAAAGCGGCTCTCGATTTTTCCAAACCCTCGGTTTCGGGGTGTCCCAGATTGATCAAATAGCTATCATGGGGCAGCACATGTTCGGTGGTGATGCCGACCCTCTCGAGATTAGCCTTGAAGGCCGAAATCGATGCTTCACTCAAGGGTTTCGCCTGCCACTGGCGTTGATTTTTTGTAAACAGGGCAAACGCCCTGGCACCGATCTGCTGCGCATTCATCGGCGCATTTTCCACCCCGCCCGATGCGCTGACATGGGCACCAACAAATTTCATAGGGATAGTCCTGACTCTAATCAAAAGGATCAGCCACCTTCTACATCAAACCACCAGGAATCACAAATCGATCAATGCCACATCAAAACTGTTCCGCCAACAGCAGCTTCAGGGCGAGCAGGCAAAATATCAATGCAGCCACTCGATGCATGATCCGTTGTGCCGAATTCGAGCGCTTGAGCCAGGGACTGATAATCCCCGCCAGTTCAGCGATACCCCCAAACACTAACAGTGTGGCCAGAATGAAGATCAAACCGAAACCGATCATTTGCAACGCCATGGGGCCGCCATCCGATAGCGCGAATTGAGGCAGCAGGGCAAGGAAAAAGAGTGACACCTTGGGATTGGTTACATTCATGATGATACCCCGTTTATAGATCAACCAGGGGGTGAGATTCGGCAGTTCCTGTAACGGGATTCGACTGTTTGATCGCTGCACAAAGCGCCAGGCCAAATAGAAGAGATAGAGCGCTCCAATCAGTCTAAGCAGATTGAATGCCACATCGGAAGTCTGAAACAGGGCGGCAACACCCAGGGAGACAGCCGCGGTGTGTACGATCAGACCCGTGCAAAAGCCCAGGGTTGCATACCAACCTGTCTGCCTGCCATGGAGCGCTGACTGGGTCAGTACAAAGAGATTGTCCGGTCCCGGGACCAGGGCCAGAACCACTGCGGTAAAGAACAGTGCTAGCAGGTTTTCCAACATAATCGGTTTAGGGCCTGTTAACACTAATCCAATACGTCCTGCTGGGACTGTTTTTGTGTCCTGCAAGGCAGAATGAGCGTAGTGTAGCCCGGCTACATGAGCGAATGATAACGCCGCTGGGCGCAAAAACAGCCCCAGCCCTCCGGGTTGCGCCAGAAAAAGCCCCACTCGGCGTTGCTCGTCGCTCATTTGGAACAACCAAACTTCACTCCTCGCGCCTTGATTGGCGCTTTTTCTGACGCAACAGGGCGTATCGGATTAGTGTTAACAGGCCCTAACACTCTCCAGGTTGCTGCAACTATACCCTTGTCTACCACTGAACACAGATCGGTGAGGTGAACTTTGGTCAAACCCTCACCAAGGTCGCGCATCAGCCAACAGAATTAGGTTATAGTCGAATGCCTGATTCATGGTCTTTGGTGTTTAGGATTTCAACATGGCGAACAACCCCCTCACCGGCGCAGGCTATCTGTTCCGGGGTTTAGGTCTTTTGGGCAAACCCGGGCTGAGACGATTCGTGCTGATTCCGCTGATCATCAACGTCGTCGTCTTCAGTCTGCTGATCTGGCTCGGCATCGATCAGTTCGAAGCACTGATGGATCGATTTCTGCCCAACGACGAGAGCTGGCTCTCCTGGCTTCGCTGGCTGCTCTGGCCCCTGTTCGCCATCACCCTGCTATTGATCATCTTCTACACCTTTACCGTCATCGCCAACCTGATCGCGGCCCCCTTCAACGGGCTTCTCGCGGAAAAGGTGGAACGCTATCTGGGGGGGGAGATAGCCAAACAGCCGACCGGTGCCAAGCAGATGGTCAAGGATGTGGTACCGGCACTGCTCTCGGAGTTACGCAAGCTGCTCTATTTTCTGCTGCGCGCGATTCCCCTGTTGATCCTCTTCCTGATACCCGGACTCAATATCGCCGCCCCCTTTCTTTGGATGGCGTTCAGCGCATGGTTCCTGGCCCTGGAGTATGGCGACTATCCAATGGCCAATCACGACTTGGCCTTCAAGCAACAGCACAAGCGGCTGAAACAGGCCCGCCTCTCATCCCTATCCTTCGGCGGCGGTCTTACCCTGATGATGATGGTACCGATTCTCAACTTCGTCGCCATGCCCGCCGCCGTCGCCGGCGCTACCCTGTTCTGGCATGAACGACTGCGGCATATCAAGAGTTGAGGATGTGATTAGTATACTTGTTTACCCACCATGATCGGCCATGAGGTGGCAGCTACGAGGATTGAGTAACGGTTTGAATATCTCTGGGTCTCTAAGTTGGGGTGTTCGCTGCGCTCACCGGTTTAATACCCCCCTCTCCCTGGCCCTCTCCCGCGAGGGGAGAGGGAAAGCGCTTTTCGAGTGGGTCGAATGCTTCCTGTCAGATTGTGGACTCAAGCCGTGTGTTCACTCCGGCTTTTGATCCATGAATCCCCTCTCCCCTCGCGGGAGAGGGCCAGGGAGAGGGGGAAAAATAACTGAAAAGGTAACAAACTCATCCACTCAGAATTAAACGACTCAGCATTCAAAACAGCTGCTCACAACTGATCCTTTGGTTACGGCATAGGTAATCAGGTTAGTTCTTTGCTTAAATACCTAGTCGCAGGCAGTTAACTCTTAATTGCTCTTGCTTGTGGTCGTATTATCGGACTCTCAGCTAGCGAGAAATCCCCTGATTCGTTCCACACCCTCCTGCAGGCGCTCCAGGTCGGTGGTGTAGGCGAAGCGCAGGTGGGATTTGGGTTGGTTGAAACCGAAGTCCAGACCGGGGGTGACAGCCACACCTGCCTGCTGCAGCAACTGCTGAGCAAACACCTGGCTGTCGTCACACAAATCGCCACAACCAGCATAGAGATAGAAGGCCCCCTGCGGGGTCACCGGGATAGAGAAACCCATCTCTCGCAGGGCGGGTAGGAGAAAATCACGGCGCGCCTGAAATGCCTGGCGACGCTGCTCAAGTATATCCATCACCTTCGGGGTAAAGGCACCCAAGGCGGCATGCTGGGAGAGGGTTGGTGCCGATAGGAAAATATTTTGCGCCAGGCGGTCGATGGGGTCGATGAAGGCCTGGGGCGCTACCAGCCAACCCAGGCGCCAGCCGGTCATGCCGAAAAATTTGGAAAAGCTGTTGATGACGAAGAGATTGTCGGCAAATCGAAGTGCCGTCCCCCCTGCCTCATCATAGATCAATCCCTGGTAGATCTCGTCGACGATCAACACGCCTCCCAGGCGCTCAACCGTGGCATGCAGTTTTCGCATCTCGTGATCACTGATCAAGGTACCCGTCGGATTGGAGGGCGATGCCACCACTACCGCCTTGGTATCGTCCCGCCAAGCCTTCTCAACCAGCTCGGCTGTCAATTGGTAGGCGGTTTCCGGGCCCACGTCGACAGCCACAGGCACACCATCGACCAGCTCCACGAAGTGGCGGTTGCAAGGGTAGCCGGGATCCGCCAACAACACCGAGTCCCCAGGATTGATCAGCACGCTCATGATCAATTGCAGTGCACCGGAAGAGCCTGGGGTGACTACCACCCGCTGCGAATCTACTGCAGTGGCATAACGCTCCCGATAGTGACCGGCAATGGCCTGGCGCAGGGCCTCCAGGCCTTTCGCCGGGGTGTAGTGGACCGCCCCCGTCGCCAGGGCGGCCTGCCCCGCGGCAACTACCGGTGGCGGCGTGTCGAAGTCGGGTTCGCCAATCTCCATATGAATGACCGATCGGCCCTCGGCCTCCATGCGGCGCGCCTGTGCCAACAGATCCATAACATAGAATGGAGCGATGCGCTGCATTCGCCCGGCAATGGCGGTCATGGGTCGGATCTTCCGTGCAGGGCCTGCAACAGGGCGATATCGACATAGCTGTGACCGTTCGCCTCGCCGCAGCTGACATGGAAGGGCTGGTCGGGTTCACCAAACTGGTCGATCACCAGCGTGGCGCCAGCAAAGTCATCCTCAGCGGTGTAGCCATTGGTGGTCACCAGAATCGTGTCGATCGCGGCACGCTGGGCGGATTGTACCCCATTGTGGGAGTCTTCGAAGGCGAGGCAGGCATCTGCCTCGAGACCCATCTGCTGCATCGCCCAGAGATAGATGTCGGGGGCTGGCTTTTTTGCCGCCACGATATCCCCCGCCGCAATCACCTCGAACCAAGCCTCCGCATCAGGGTGAAGACTGTGTTGCAGCAGGGCGCTGACATTCGCCGGTGTGGTGGTGGTCGCAATCGCAAGGCGCAGCCCCGCTTGACGCGCCTCCTGCAGCAGGCGCTTCACACCGCTGCGCATGGGGATCAGTCCCTGGGAGAGCATACGGGTGTAGTGCTCAGTTTTGCTGGCATGGAGTCCGGCAATAAAGCCATCGAGATCGTCGGGCCTTGGATAGTCCTGGTTGTAGTGATCCAGGTAGTGGCGGATTCGCTCCTTGCCACCGGTGACCGCCAAGAGTTTGCCATAGAGGGCGACCGACCACTCCCAGTCGAGCCCGGCCTCCCTAAAGGCCCGGTTGAACGCCACCCGGTGTCCGTCACGCTCGGTATCGGCAAGGGTACCGTCCACATCAAATATCAATGCCTCTAATTCAGCCATTACTCCACCAAAACTCAAGACCATGGATAGACACCAACAGCCCATGATAAAAATTAAAATAAATTAAGGTATTCGCCAACCTTGACGCTAATTTATAGCGTTCTCGCACCACCGCTAATGGCCTTGTATTGACCATTTTAAGGTGAAGGCGCACAAGCATACCTAGAGGAGACGGGCGTGCAAAGTCGCCAGGATAGGTAAAATCGGCAAAATTCATGCGCTGAGACAACCAATATGGCGAAATTCACCTTTAAATTCAGTCGATATGGACCAATCTTATGAATGGGAAGACGATTAACAGGGCTGACCCCGATTTGTTGTTTCGATCTTTCCTTTCTGGTATAGATATGCGCCTTCACTGAAGAGGTACCATGAATGGCCCAGAAGAAAGCCACCAAACAAGGGGCACAATCCTTCGGAATTGAGCCCTATAAGTCCGCTAAGGGCGAAGAGTACATGAGCGACAATCAGGAGGCTCATTTCCGCGCCATCCTGGCTGCATGGAAATCCAACCTGATGCAGGAGGTCGACCGTACCGTACACCATATGCAGGACGAGGCCGCCAACTTTCCCGACCCCAACGACCGCGCCACCCAAGAGTCGGAATTCAGCCTGGAACTGCGTACCCGGGATCGTGAGCGCAAACTGATCAAAAAGATCGATGAGGCCCTGGAAAAGCTGGATAACCATGATTATGGCTATTGCGAGTCCTGTGGCGTCGAGATCGGCATCAGACGACTCGAGGCCCGTCCCACCGCGACCCAGTGCATCGATTGCAAAACCCTCGATGAGATACGCGAAAAGCAGATGGGATAGCACCCTCTTCACAGTTTTCACAAGAAAAACCGGCAATTGCCGGTTTTTCTATTTTTGCCAAGGGGTTAGGGGATAGTTGAGCCAAGCATGCCTGATCATGACGAAAACAGCTGTTATCGAGGCCGTTTTGCCCCCACTCCCAGCGGAGAGCTCCATTTCGGTTCGCTGGTGGCGGCAGTGGGAAGCTATCTGGAGGCCCGCAGCCACCGGGGAGAGTGGTATCTTCGCATGGAGGACCTGGATCGAACCCGGGAGGTGAAAGGGGCAGCTGCATCGATCCTCCTAACCCTGGAAAAACTAGGGTTTCAGTGGGATGGCGAGGTCATCTATCAAAGCCGGCGCACCTATGCCTATGCCGATGCTGTCGAGCGACTGCTCAAAGCCCGACTCGCCTATCCATGTGGCTGCTCCCGCAAACTGATCGAAAGGGATGCCAAAAACGGCGCCGAGGGGGCGATCTATCCGGGGACCTGTCGCGGCGGCCTGGGGAAAGGAATCACCCAACGCAGCATTCGCCTGCTGACCACCGATCAGACCATCACTATTGAGGATTCGGTGCAGGGCCTGATAAGTCAGCAGCTGAATAGAGAGATAGGCGATTTCGTGATTCGGCGAGCCGATGGCTATCACGCCTATCAACTGGCGGTGGTAATCGATGATGCCTGGCAGGGGATAACCGATATCATCCGCGGTGTGGATCTGCTCAGCTCCACCCCGAGGCAATACTATCTGCAACAGCTGCTGCAACTCCCCCATCCGGGATACGCCCACCTCCCCCTTGCCGTGGACAATCACGGCCGCAAATTGAGTAAACAGTACAAGGATGCCCCGGTCGATTCGAGAAGGCCGGTCGAGGCCCTGACGCAGGCCCTCGATTTTCTCAATCAACCGCTACCGCCCCAGCTTCCGGAGAGCCTCGAATCCTTCTGGGAATGGGCGATATCGAGCTGGTCTCTGGCCAGGGTTCCAGCAGAGCTTCAGATCCCCGCCACATCACGCAGGAACTTGAACAGTTTTCGATAGGCGGTGGGGGGCCGCTGCTGCTCACGCTCTCGGCGTGTTGCCTGTATCAGCTGCCTCAACTGCTGACGATCCGCGGCGGGATAGGCCTGCATGAATTCTCCAAATGCCTCGCTCTCCTCCTCCAGCAGCCGATCACGCCAGCGCTCCAGGGCATGAAAGCGGTCGATATCGCCCTGGTGTCGCCTGTCGATATCACTTATCACTCCCCTGATCGAGTCGAGATCCTCCTGGCGCAACAGCTTACCCAGACGCCGATAGTGGCGGCGCAGGGCGTTCAATGATTTGATGCGTCTGCTCTCGTCCAGCGCCTGCAGCAGATTATCGCTCAGGGTCATGCGTGCCAGCTCCTTGGCAGAGAGCCTGGTAAGGCGCTCCCCAAGCTGCTGCAGGGCCAGCATCTCGCGTTTTATTTCGCTCTTGCTTGGTTCTTCAGCACGCGCTTCATGCTCATCTATACTGTCGATTGAATTGTCTCCACTATCAATTGCGCCGATCGCCTGCCGCGAAACTCATTCACATCCAGCCGGTAGGTAAGCCGGACCCGTCGTTCTTCGTCGGACAACGGCGGTTGATTGAAGGCGATGGCATCGATTCTGCATCTGCTGTCGGCTGATGACAACTCGAGTTTCAAATGATTCTCCCCCACCACGCGCTGTTGCTGGAGATCGAAACGACCCTCAAACAGTGGCTCCGGGAACCCCTGGCCCCAGGGGCCTCCTTCGCGGAGGATCTCCGCCATCTCCAGGTTGATCTCTTCAACCAATAACTCGCCGTCGGTCAACACCACCTGCTCCAACATCTCCGCACTCAATTGTGCTGCGGTCTGCTGTTCGAAGGCCTGCTTGAAACGGGGATAGTCCGCTTCAGCAAGGGTCAATCCAGCTGCCATCGCATGGCCACCGAAACGGCTTATCAGGCCGGGGTTACGGGTTGCGATAGCCGCCAAAAGATCTCGCATATGCAACCCGCTGATGGAGCGAGCGGACCCCTTGAGTACCCCTCCGTCACCCTGGGCGAAGGCCACTACAGGACGGTGGTACTGCGTCTTCATGCGTGAAGCCAGGATTCCCACCACCCCCTGGTGCCAAGCCGCATCGTAGAGACAGAGCCCAGCGGGCAACTCCCCAGTATCACGCGGATGCAGATTCACCATTATCGAGTCGGCCTGGGATTTCATCGATTGTTCAATCGAGCGCCGCTCCTGGTTGAGCAGATCCAGCCGGTTTGCCATCTGTCGTGCCTCAGCGCTCGAGTCGGTGAGCAGACATTCAATACCCAGCCCCATGTCATCCAGTCGCCCAGCCGCATTCAGACGAGGACCGAGTGCATAGCCGATATCCGAGGCCACTAGATTGGGTAGTGGTCGTTTGGCGACTTCCGCCATGGCTTGAATACCTGGGCGGCAACGGCCGGCTCGAATCCGCCTGAGACCCTGGGCAACCAAAACCCGGTTGTTATAGTCAAGGGGCACAAGATCACAGATCGTGCCGATTGCCACCAGATCGAGCCACTGTGCGGGATTGGGCTCCGCCAGACCCTGCTGTTCGAACCATCCGGCAGCCCTCAGACGTCTGGCAAGTGCCGCCATGACATAAAAAATCACCCCCACCCCCGCGAGATGTTTACTGGGAAAGGGGTCATCCGGTTGATTTGGATTGACGATCACGGTCGCGGCAGGCAACTCTTCGGCAGGAAGATGGTGATCGGTGACCAGCACAGGGATGGAAAACTCGTTTGCCCGTTCAATTCCTGACAGGCTGGAGATGCCGTTATCGACGGTGATGATCAGCCCGGGCTCATGGCCGGCAGCCAGTTCGACCAGCTCAGGGGTCAGGCCATAACCGAATTCAAATCGATTCGGCACCAGATAGGAGACCCTCTCCGCCCCATAGGCCCCCAGGGCAAGCATGGCCAATGCGGTACTGGTGGCGCCGTCTGCATCGTAATCGCCGACAATCAGTATCGATCGCTTATCCCGCAGTGCCTGTAGCAGCAGATCGGCAGCGTCCATGATCCCCTTCATTTGGCTCACCGGCGCCAAATGGGTCAGCTCGAGCTCGAGTTCACTCTTGCTGGTCAGCCCTCTGGCGCCGTAGATTCGCTGCATCACCGGATGCAGGCCGTCCATCATCAAACCCGGTTCGGCGGGAAGCGGACGCCGTTGGATCTTCACAATCGCGATTACCCCTGGAAACTTATGCTTGTTGCCCCCATCTAATGGGATGGCTCATTATACAGGCCAAGTAGTGCTATAAAACTGAAGCATAGTCAGATGCTGTTGAATACGATGCGCCAGATAAAACGATTTCTAATATCACCCTTGAGTGGTCTCTTGATCACCCTTCTGCTACTTTCGTCCCCCGCTTCCGCCAAGGTAAGCGCCCTGCTTTCGAGTAACAGTGTCGGCCCGGACCAGACTGTCCGGCTCACCCTGCAGATGGAGGGGGAGGAAGAGATGCATCCCGATCTCAGTGAATTGGAGGGCCTATTCGAGATACTCGGACGTTCCACACAACAGAGTATCTCAATCATCAATGGCAAGATGTCGGCGAAACGCTCTCTCATCCTCACCCTGATGCCAAAACAGAGCGGGACTATCGAAATTCCCCCTATCAGAATCGGCCAGGAGTCGACCCAGGCATTGGTATTGGAGGTGACGAAACACACCCAACAGCAGATAGAGGCGGATAGCAAACAGGTGCTGCTGGAGCTGAGCCTAAGCACGCCCAAGGCCTATATCGAGGAGGAGGTGATCCTCACACTCCGGCTCTTTCAAGCACCCGGGATAAGGGCTGAGTCTCTCACAGAACCCCAAGCCTCAATGCCCGACACCCAGATGCGTCTGCTGCATGAGGAGAGTTATCGTAGCGAACGCGATGGCACCAATTATCTTGTCATTGAGCGAACCTATGGGTTGTACGCCTATCAGAGCGGTACCCTGGAGATCGGCGGGGTGAAATACCGCGGTCGCAGCGGTAAGGATAGGATTTTCTCTCTTCTCAACGACCCCTTCAGCAGCTCACAACCGGAGATTCGCCACTTCAGAAGTGAGTCGAACAGGGTCGAACTGGAGGTGATGCCGATACCACAAGCATTTACCGGTGATCGATGGTTGCCCGCAAAGAACCTCCAGGTAGTGGAGAATGGCCTTGCCCAGCAGACAGCCATTATCGCCGGCAAACCCATCGTCAGGCGAATCATGATGATTGCGGACGGCCTGACTGCGAATCAACTGCCACCGATCGAGCAGACAATGCCCGAAGGCCTGAAACTCTACCAGGAGAGACCACAACTCAAGGAGACACGCGCGAGAAGTGGCATCAGCAGCAATCGCCAGAGTGAAATGACCTTGATCGCCACCGATCCCGGGCGATACCAACTACCTGCCGTGGAGATCCCTTGGTGGAACACCGAGACCGACCGCCAGGAGACAGCTCGCCTGGCCGCACTCTCCTTTGAAGTGCTACCGAATCCCACAGCGGGTTCCGACCCTCAGCCGCGACAGCCGCCATTGGGCACGGAGCAAGCAACCCCGGATACTACCGAAACAATCTCAAGCAGCGATCAAGCTGTCGCGCAGAGTTCAAACCCGAACCTTCACTGGCTGGTATGGCTATTCGCCACTGCCTGGTTAGCGACCCTCTTTGCCTGGTGGTACACACGCCGCAAAGCCCCCGCGCAATCCCCGCAGCACCAATCAAGAGAGGAGACTGTAAAAACCATCGACCCAGGAAAACTGGCCCTTGCAGAGGCATTAACCCACCTGGAAACTGCATACCTGGAAAAGGATGCCGTTGCCGCCAGATCTGCCTGGTTGCAGTGGGCGCAGTTGCAGTGGCCAGAGAATCCACCACAAAACCTGACCCGCCTGGCTTCCCGTTGCGACAAAGGGGTTTCGCAAGCGGTCCTCAGCCTCGAACGGGCCATCTACAGCCCTCAAGACGAACCTGAGTGGACAGACTATGAGATTCGCATGCTGATCGAGCAAACACCTCGGGAACAAACAGCAGCTAAGCAGACTGACGGTCTAGTACCGTTGAATCCCTAGAGCCCCATTATCGCTGAAGAGTTTTGAGTTATAGGTTGTTAGTTGTCTGGGACGGGGTTGCCAACTACGCCTCTTCCCAGTCGCCATAGTCGAAGGTGATCTCTTCGTGGGGCTCGATGTCACTCAATGCATAGAGATCGAAGCCGTCAAATTCCGCATTACCCTCGTCCTGATGGTTCAAATAGCGCAGCAGGTTACGGCCGCTACGGCCCACAGCTTGCTTGCCATCCTCGAACACCCAAAGGACGTAGGTACCATCCCGTCTTGCGGTTGGGCCCTGATAAGTGCCAATAAAGTCTCCCCTGCCAATTGCAACCTTGGCGAAGAGTCCGTTACCGTGGATTTTAGATGGGGCTTTATAGACAATATTATTGAGACTTTTATTTCTTTCTACGCTCATGCTCCAGGCTGCCTTCTTCACTCAGCGAGGGTTGTGTAACAGGGCATCCGTCACCATACACAGCCATGATTGAACGTAACTCCTTGAGCACCATCTGTCGGCTTGGCTCGTCCAGATCTTTCAACTCCGGCAGCACGACACCTCGACTGAGTAGTCGAATATCCTCTCGCACCGATCTGCACCCTTTTTCACAGATCGCCTCGACCTGCTGCTCTATCAGACTGTTTCGCATAGACTTGTTACAAATCTGAGTTACTATATGCCATGCAATATATGATTTGAATCCGATATACACTACCGGGAACCATAATGCTATTCAATTTTCTAATAGGTTCCAATAGGATTCAATCCATAACGATTTTGATCACTGACAGAAGGACATAAAATGCCCTGGAACCATAAAATCTTAATACTTCTGCCCTTGTTGATATTTCAAACAGCCTATGCCGAGTGGGGTGAAGGCTGGGACCCGATCGATCCCCCTGTCGCTACCACCGCTGCTGATGGCAAGGTAGAGGTGATAGAGTTTTTCTGGTACGGATGCCCTCACTGTTACCAGATGGAACCCCAACTCGAGACTTGGCTGGAAAACAAACCGGAGAATGTATCGTTCCTTAGAGTGCCCGCACCCTTGAACAACAAGTGGACAATCCACGCCCAGTTCTATTATGCCGCTGAAATATTGGGACTGACCGATAAACTACACATTCCCCTCTTTGAAGCACTTCACGATAAAAAAAGAAGGCTATATGACAAGGAGTCTTTGATCGAGTTCGCCGTAGAACAGGGTGTTGAACGGCAGAAATTCGTCGATGCCTTAAACTCTTTCGGCGTCTATGTGAAGGTGCAAAATGCAAGAAAGTTAGGACAACGCTATCAATTGGACGGCGTTCCGGCCATTGGCATCAACGGAAAGTACAAAACCAGCGGCAGTTTAGCCGGCAACTACAGCCGAATGTTCGAGATTGTCTCTCATTTGGTAGACAAGGAGATTGAAGCGGCTCCATAGCTCCATTAGCTGGCACTAACCAACCAGCTTCCCTTTTCCTCCAAGTAGGATCTAAAGCGCTGGGGAAAGTCTGCAACAACCGAGTCTTTGACACAGGGCAGAGAGGCTAGCCTCTCTGCCCACTCCGCTACAACCTGCGGGTAATCGATCCTTGCCTGAGTATTGAAGCAGGTTAACAGATCGAGACGCATAAAGAGAGGCGCATAGGCGGCATCAACCAGGGAAAAATGGGCGGGATCACCAAACAATCCCGCTTCGAGAGGAGGCACCAAATAGCTCAGCTTGGTTTCCAGATCTCTCCTTTTTTCCGCTAACCCCGCAGGATCCGTCGCCATGGCCAATTCGTGTTGCAGAATCAGCAGAGTGGAACCGAACTCAATCCAAGCCTTGTGCTGCGCTCTTTTCAGAGTATCTTGCGGATGAAGCCTGGGTGAAAAGCTCTCATCGAGATAGTCGAGAATCACAGCGGACTCGAAAAGCACTTCTCCATCGACAAGCAACAGCGGTACCTTACCCAAGGGTGAGATTTGTTGGAACCAGGGTGGCGGACGATCCAGGTCGATATACTCGAGGCGATATTGAATCCGCTTCAACAGCAGTAGAATCACGGAGCGCTGAACATAGGGACAGAGAAGAAAACTGACCAGCTTGATTCCACTCTCCTGGTCCGTCTCTCCTTTGCTGCTTTTTGTTCTGGTCATGAGGCTTGATCCCAGGAAATAAACGCACAGTTTACAGCGATTCCCGCTACCAAAACAGACCAAGGCCTCTGACTCGTACGGTTTATTTTCGCAAAATTTTCAAGTAGTTAAAAATGCCGAATGGAGAATTCAAGTTAACATCCATTAGGCAGTAAAGGCATAATTTGCAGGGTATTTTACAATTCGTCACAATTTCTGTATTTTGTTGTTGAATCAGTAGTCTACATAACCATGGACGTTCATGCAGCTTGGATCACATGATGTGATATACCTCCTTCAGCAACATGCTCTCGCTACGACCCTCAGCGAATGGACAGAGTTCTAAGCCATCCAAGGCCACCCATGTGGTGGAATGGATCCGTTGCAGTTGAAGTTTTATCACCACTACCGTTTGTCGCGTATTTGACCCAGATTGGGAAATATTACGGTAGTACTGATTGGAAAAATGACTATTCTCTAATTTAATGTGAGTAACTAAAAAGCCTTGGCAGTACAATCGATATGGCAACCACCAATCCAACCGGCTTAAGGATTCCTGAACAGGCCCCTGCGTCCGGCAACTCCTATTTTCTTGATGAAAAGCAGCTTGCAAAGTGGGCCAAGGAACTGCCGGTTGCCAACGTGGGAGAGACCTCGCGTAAGTTATTTCAGACATTGCGCTCTTTCAACAAAACCGAGCTTGCCAGCGCCAAACGTATCCTCTGCACTGAACAACTTAGGCAACCCCTGAGTTATGTCAGCTCAAATTTGAACAAACACTATATGGGGGTTCGTTTTCCCCTCAGTGAAAAGGCCCACAAAATCGCCAGCCTCAACCGGGAACTCCATAGCGGCATGGCAACCGCCTATAAAGCAGCCATCGTCGATCTGCTGATGGAGAGTAATGGCAAGGTGGACAAGAACCAGCTAACCCTGGCAATTCACCGTTGTATCAGCTACCTGTCGAGAGTCATCCTGCTCTCGGTCGTGGTATATGACAGCTATCCCAAGCGCACTTGGCGTGAACTCCACACCCTACATCGACTGGCCAGCCGCTACGGCTTAGGCTCTTTCACCATTGAAGACAACCTTGAAACAAGCGCGGCACGTTCCAGCATAGATGAGATGTATCGGCGCTGTCTGCTGTTTTCCTTGTCTTCTCCCTACAAGATGCGTCAGCTGGAGAACCTACAACTGTTTGACACCCTGCTCGAGTGGGGTCGATACACACTCATCCGCCCTTATGATGACGCCCCGGAAGAGTACACCATCACCATTCATCAGAATGCGGACATGGCACCCAGCCATGAGACGAGGATTGAGCAAAACGATACCAAATATCTGCAGATACTGGATGTGTCACCCCTGTTATCGAGCCTGCGGGATCTATTTATCGACAATGCTGAGGAGTCACCCACTCTCTACGGCACCAATGAGCTCAGCAAGAATTTGATACGTCAGTTGATCATGCTCTGGTCAAAGGCTCAGAAGCGGGCATTTGTGCGTACAAAACTCAATTTTGAGCTGCGCATCGCGGTCGGCATCCGCTCTGTCTTCAAACTCATCATGCTAGGGGACGAACCCACTCAAACTGAAGACAAGTCGGTGGAAGACGGCACTTGGATCGAAACACAGTTTGCCCATGGCAGCGAACTCAAGGTATCAGAGCATTTCTCACTGATGCCGATGGATGTGGCGGCCTATAATCCCCGTCGAGGTGACTTTGAGGAGTTCGGACCGAATTCCACAGAATTCAGCAGTTTCGAAGCCCCCAATGAGGATGAGATTAAGATCTGGGAGGATAATGATAAGAGCCAGATTGATACCGCCACCAGCCTGTTCCACACCATTAACGAAAGTGCGGGGGGCTACTGCCTGGATTGGCGCGGCAACAAGATTCCCAAGATACAGGTTGGAGAGTTGATTGGCGTACAGTCTGCCATGTCTGCCAGCCAATTTGGTGTAGGTATTGTGCGCTGGATGCGCAGCTCCGAACAGGACTCGATGAAGGTGGGTGTACAGATGATTGCACCCAATGCCCTCGCGATAACGGCAACTGGCCCGGATCATAAGGAAAAAACAAGCGATGAGTGCCTGCTGCTACCTGAAGTCGGCACATCGGGTCAGCCTACCAGCTTCATCTGCGCAGCCCAAGCATTCGAAGTAGGCAAGGTGGTGTCGATAAGCGACGGTGAAAATAGCAAAAAGATCAAATTGACGCGACTGCTCGAATCGAGTGGTTCTATATCCCAATTCCAGTTCATCTACCTCGATGACCCTGCGGCAGCCGGGGAAAAAGATGATGAAAGTGGAGACGATTCCGATTTTGACAGTCTCTGGTCAACCCTGACTTGAGCTGCTTCTACAGGGCTGGGGATGGCAGATTAGAATCCGGCTTTCTCATACCAACGTTTGGCTTCATCCAAGTCTTTTTCCACGCCCCGCCCCTCTTCATACATCATGGCAAGGGTAGTTTGTGATCCTGCCAATCCCTGCGCGGCCGCCTTTTTGAACCAATCCACCGCTTTGCTAAGATTCTGCTCAATACACTCCCCTTCCAGATACATGAAGCCGAGACCGTGTTGAGCCATTGGATGACCCGCTTCCGCAGCAGCTTTCATATATTTGTACGCCAGCAACTCATTGACAACCATTCCGAGCCCCCCCTGGGCCATGATGGCCATCCGATATTGGGCCTCGGTGTTACCTTTTTCTGCCAATGGAGAGAGTAGCGTGGCGGCACGGGAGAAATTCTTTCCTTCGAAAGCGGCGACACCACTGCTCAGTTCAAATTCCACCTCGTTCGTTGAATCATTCATATACTCCACCTTGCCTCAGACGCTTTTCGCACTATGATATTGCAAGATCTTATATCATTTCACCGAATATTTAACTCCCTTGGGGATCTCATGGAATATGTTGGTTTTCCCGATGAATCTCATCACAATAGCAAAAAACCGAATCATTGAATTTCCATGCAGACCAAGATAAGCAAGCAAATATTATCGACTGATGCGGGACGCGAAGCAGAATCAATTCTGCGCAATTGCGTCCATTGCGGTTTCTGCACCGCCACTTGTCCTACCTATCAGCTGTTGAGCGATGAACTGGACAGTCCACGTGGTCGAATCTACCAGATAAAACAGCTTCTTGAGGGAGAGCAGCCCTCATCCAGAGTTCAGTTGCACCTGGATCGTTGCCTGCTTTGCCGAAGTTGCGAAACAACCTGCCCTTCAGGGGTTGAATATGGCCGCTTACTGGAGATCGGGCGGCTTCATATGGCGGATAACTTTCGCAGACCTTTGGCTGATAGAGTTCAGCGTTGGTTACTGCGCAAACTCATACCCAACAGGAATGTCTTCTCCATCTTCCTGAGGCTAGGTCGATCAGTTAAACCCCTGCTGCCTGCAAAGCTCGGTCGTAATATTCCAAATAAGCAAAATATTTCAACCACTTGGCCTACATCACACCACACACGCAAGATGCTCATCCTTGATGGTTGCGTACAACCCTCACTGGCACCCTCTATCAACCTAACCACGGCTCAGGTGCTCGATCGCCTGGGGATCAGCCTGATTCGCACCCCATCGGCTGGCTGCTGCGGCGCTGTGACCTATCACCTGGATGATGAGGAGGCAGCCAAACGCGCCGCCAGACACAACATAGATATCTGGTGGCCGCAGTTGCAGGCTGGCGCAGAGGCCCTGATCGTGACCGCCAGTGGATGCGCACAGATGATCAAGGACTATGGCCAGCTTCTGGCGAATGATCCCGACTACGCAGAGGCCGCCAGGCACCTGGCGGCACGTACCCTGGATATCGCGGAATTAATCGAGAAAGAGGAGTATGAGCAACTGAAAAAGGGCGTTAGCAAAGGCACCAGAGTCGCCTTTCACTCCTCCTGTACCCTGCAGCATGGTCAAGGCCTTGGAGGATGTGTGGAAAATATTCTACAGCGACTTGGTTATCAGCTGACTCTGGTTGAAGACGCCCATCTCTGCTGCGGTTCGGCGGGTACCTACTCAGTGCTGCAACCCAGACTCGCAAACGAGTTGGGGCGAGCCAAAAGCCGATCGCTAGAGGCGCAACAACCCGACATCATTGCCACAGCAAATATCGGGTGTCTCATTCACTTGCAAAAACATACCTCACAGCCCGTGGTACATTGGATAGAACTTTTAAACGGTGGCGAATTGTAGTCCGGCAAAGAAGCTTCAACCCACCCCATAAACACAGAGTAGCTGCTACTATTCTGCTAAGACCTGTAAGCAGACGATGCAGGACCTGGGTAACAATCCAAAGCGACTAATTTGACCTTTTCTATACCTGATCAGATATACCACACAGATGCACTATCCTTTACCTAGCTTGTTCTTGATCCTGTTATCTTGGACGCTTGTCAACCCTTCCGTGGGCGCTGCTGCAATACCCCAAGATGAGTCCCGTCTGCAGCGACAGAGAGCACTTTTTCTCGCCGCTGAAGAGGCGCTGAAAGACCAGGATAGTGAAACCTATCTGGAGCTCAAGGATGAGTTGCTCGACTACCCTCTGCTCCCCTATCTCGACTATCAGGAAACCCTGGCGACGCTGGATCAACAATCGATTCAAAGCATAACCAACCGACTCAAGTGGCTAGAGGGGACTCCACTCAGAAGAAAGTTGAGATCGCACTGGCTGGCCCTCTTGGCCAAAGAACGCCTGTGGGCCAGCTATCTTAAGTTTTCCCAGGATGGCGGCTCTATCGAACAGCAATGCAACCGCCTCCAGGCATTGATTGAGACGGGGAGGAAAGATAAAGCCTTCAAAGCGGTCACTCCGATATGGTTGACTGGCCGCTCACAACCAAAGGCCTGTGATCCCGTGTTCTCAGACTGGATTGCTGCCGGCAATCTCAATAGCTCACTGGTTTGGCAACGGATCGGTCTCGCCATGTCCGCCGGTAAAACCCGACTCGCACGCTATCTTAAACGCTATCTGCCTGAAGACGAGGCCGATGTGGTTGAACGCTGGCTCAAGCTCTACCGTCAGCCGCAACAGGTGATGACACTGCTCAACAGCACTCATCCGATGCGTGATGAAATGGCAATGCAGGGGATTCGAAGACTCGCCTGGAGTGACCTTGAAAGCGCCCTTATCGCCTGGGAAA
The DNA here is from genome assembly GCA_040507035.1 of Candidatus Thiodiazotropha sp. Taxonomy (GTDB): domain Bacteria; phylum Pseudomonadota; class Gammaproteobacteria; order Chromatiales; family Chromatiaceae; genus Thiodiazotropha. The sequence goes on along the minus strand of JBEVVR010000146.1, from coordinate 5,233 downwards.
AGTTCCATGATCGTGATGTCTTCTCCAATACTCAACAGCGCAAGATCGTCTATACCTTGGCAAGCAGCCTGGCACGAGACCCCGATAAAAAGCATAACCAGCGGCTCATTTCGCTACTTCCGGCGCATCTCCTGCTGGATAGCAAGCTCTCAGAAAAACAGTTGCAGGCCGCACTTCAGGAGAACGATTGGCAATGGGTTTTACAGATCGTTGAAAGACTGTCGCCAGAGGAAGCCCTTCAGGAGCAGTGGCGTTACTGGCAATCTCGGGCTCTAATCGAACTGGACCGGGAAAAGGAGGGGAAAGAACTCTTACTGAGCCTGGCAGAGGAACGCAGCTATTATGGCTTTCTCGCCGCACAACGCCTCGGCGGCAAACCTAAGCTCTCCCATACAGCGCTGCGGGCTGACCAAAAACTCGTCGCCGCCCTGGCAAAGCGAACCGGCCTCATGCGCGCCCGTGAATTGATTCGACTCGATCGTCCCTTACTGGCCCGCCAGGAGTGGAATCTCGCCCTTCAAGGCGCGCTACCAGATGAGTTGAAGGCCGCCGCTCGCTTAGCCGAAAAATGGCAATGGCCATCCCAGAGCATCCTCACCCTTGCCCGATTGCGCCAATGGAACGACTTGGAGCTACGATTCCCCCTGGCCCACCGGGAAGCAATCGCCGATCAGGCAAAGGATCACGGCATCGATAGTGCCTGGATCTATGCAATCCTACGCCAGGAGAGCGCGTTCATCAGCGATGCCAAATCATCCGCGGGCGCTCGGGGTTTGATGCAATTGATGCCTAAAACCGCGAAGCAGATGGCTAAAGAGTTGAAACAGTCTCTCGCTAAACCCGAGGATCTCTATCAACCCGAACTCAACATAAAGCTTGGCGCAGGTTATCTGAATATGATCTACCGCCAGCTGCAGGAGAGTCCGGTACTTGCCACCGCGGCATACAATGCGGGTCCCCATCGGGTGATCAGCTGGTTACCCGAAAAGCCTCAAGCAAGTGATGTCTGGATCGAAACAGTACCCTTTAGAGAAACCAGGGAGTACCTGAAACGGGTGCTAGCCTATACCGTTATCTATAGCTACCGCTTGGGGGACTTGCCGATCGCACTACCTATTGAGTGGCTACGCCCTATCGAGGCCAAGAAATCACCACAGGACAAACGAGTAGCTACCGGCTCAGATGTCTGACTCCAGCGATAACTGCGATTCACCATTCGCATCGTCATCCCGCTTGTGCTGTGAGCGACGGGAGTGCAGTCTATCTTTAACCCGTCCGATCAGATTTGTATCTGTGACAATCTCATAAAAATAGTCGTCTGAACTATCTTTTCTCTCCTCTATGTCACCCGCATTCCAGGCCTTTACCAAACCCTGCCTAACCACCAACCAATGGGAACTACCCTGTCTGTCGACGAATCGTCCCACATGGTAGTAGTGCGACTCTCCAGAGCGACTGTGAATCTTCAACTTATGCAACACCACTTCGGATTTGAGCTTGATAAACGCCGCCTCAGTCAACTCTATGCCGTTGATGTTGTAGCGCAGACGTATTGGCGCATCCGTTTTGCTATCCTGACTATAGTCTTTCAAGACTTCCACCCGATGACGCTTACTACGCCGCCAACTCGTATCCTGACGTAGCTCCGAGGAACAAGAAGAGAGTCTGTCAGCCTCGTTGATAGCCGGAGATATCATGATCTTCTGTTGCTCGTCATATAGATAGGCTGGCGCATCATCACTGAAAGCGATACCGAGCCCCAACTCGAGCTTTGGCAGGTTATGCACTCTATTTTGGCTGTTTTGTGCATCCATGACAGATAGCATCTTGCGTGCCAAACCACAGGCATTGGCGACGGTCAAGGCTTGGGTGGTAATTCTACCTGTCTCCATGACGGCGAGGATCAGCGCATCCCCTTCAACAAACACCTTTTGCGCACCAAAACGCTCGAGCAGTTTTGTGATTGGACCGAAAAAGTTCATGCTGAAATGAGTAGCCGGATTGAGCCTTTTTTCAATCAATTGGCGCGTAATCTCAGTAGAACCTCGAATATCGGCCTTCAATATGACATGTGCCTTGATCTGATCCTGGCTGTCAGTATCACGGCCAAGCCGGAATTCATAAAGACTACCGTTATCTCGGGAGAGCTTGATACTCTCTCCATCCTGCAAGATGCGCAGATGGCTCATCTGCTGATAGGTATAGTAAGCAAGTTTGAGATCGCGGCGAAAGGTCAGGAAATCCTTGACATAACGAATCGCATAATCCTGCTGTTTGTTCGACGGCATACGGCGAATGTACCCCAGCACAACATCCATCGCCTTTAGAGCCGCGCTACCCTTGTCAGGTGTACTCGCCAGTCTTTTTACCAGGTTTCGACGCGCTAAGTCTCCAGTTAGGAATCGATAGATATCTTTGATTGAAATCTGCCCGTTCAACTGTCGATGCAGCCTGGGTGTACGATAGGCCGCAATAGCGCGCTGCACCACACCAGCCCTATCGAGCTGTTTTAAAAGTTGAGACTGTAGCTCGCGCCGGGTAGTTTCACAATCTGAATTCTTCCAGGGAGATGGCTTTCCCTTGCCACGCTTATTACGTGAGAACCACCCCCCATTCTCCCCAGCTGGACGTTGCAGGAGAATATCTATATTTCTAGGCACATCCAGCCAGGAGACATCGATCTGTTTGAACTCGGCTTCAGAGAGACACCTTTCCAACATCCGTTGTCCTTCCAGAAATTCCGAAAAACCGCTATGCAATTCGCGATTTCTTATCTGAAAGCCCTTACCATCCAAACCGTCCTTGATCTCCGTATTACGACTCGGGGCTTGTGCCCAATTTGGCAAATAGTCTCGATAGGTGTTGGTGATTATTCGGTTACTAATGTCAAAGTAGTTATCACTGTCTCTATCCACACACAACAGGGGATAGTGATTCATGATGAACTCTTCTGTAGAGAGATTGGGAAGATGCAGCAGCGGATTGAAGAGAAGCTGCTTGGATAGCATCCATGAGCTACCCACCACGGACTTCCTCAGTTTACGTAGCTCTTTTGATTCGAGTCGCTGCACGATCTTGAAAACTCTACGCAGAGTGCGATAGCGAATACCAGGTTCCAATCGAGCCAATGTGACAATACGCTCATGTAGTTCCAGCGCGCGTCCACCGTGTGCACCCACGGGCAGATTCCCATCCTGGTCCAGCTTATCACGCAGTTCCGCGATAACGATGCCAGGGGACTCAAGCAGCAGCTTCAATAGAACCAGATGGAGCAATTTCAGCAAATCCCGCACCGCTGCATCCCTATGCACTTGCTCCAGCGCTCCCTGCATCATACTTCGGTACATCGACTTGAATGTTTCGACATCGCTACCTGAGGGGGGCGCATCCATTTTCACCCAACCATGCTTGTTGAGGTCCTCATAGACAATCTTCTTGACGAAGTTGGCAAGGGTAGAGCGAAACTGATGACTTAGAGCAACGTCAATGTGGTGGTTATCTATACCAATCTGAAAAAGGTCTAGCTGGCAATGGGGCGCGGCACTACGTCGTAGCGGTGCCATGAACTCCCCGACATCCGGTTGAATATGCAATAGTCTACTGACCTTTGTAACCATAAATTAAGACCATCAGCCATCCTACCCTCTTCAGACCCTGACAGCATTCCGGCTCAGCTATAGATCCATTTAAGAAAAGTCTGTTGTAACTCAGGATGTTACAATACTTGAGTCTAGTAGATGATCAGTCACAGTTAAACTTTTTGATACAAATCTGGACCACAAAAATATAGAACTGTGATCAGTGTTGAAGAAAATTTAATAGATCTGTGGGTTGGGTATACTACCTATCTAGCATCGCCGACAGTAATTGATCTTCCAGTTCGATACGTACCGCCAGCTCCTCCCCGAGCTGAGACAGATCGTCAGCCAGGTGATCCAACACCAGCTGATGATCGGAGAGATCATATTTATCGTTAAAATTAACCGCCACTTCACTTGCTTTCACGAACTCAGGGTAGATCTTTTCGGCTATCTTGATGACACCACTACGCCTCTCGCTGCCGTTGCTGATGCGGCCAAAGACCTCGAAATGGCCAAACGCCGTATAGTCGATCAGCACTTGGCAGAAACCCTGCAGCTGCTGGTCGACTGATGCAGAACGATTATAGGGTTCGAGCCCCGCGACCTCACAAAAACGAACGAGCATCTCCTGCCGCTCAGCCAATAGCTTGTCTATCAGCTCTTGCGTGACTGTTCTGCGCTCCTCCACACTCCCCTTTTGAGAACTCATCAGGACCCTCCCACAAACCAGGATTCTATTTTTCTAACGCTTTGCCATTTCAGGATATTAAGAAATAAATTCTATAACCCTATGAAGCAAAAGTCATTCACAAGCTAACCATCATCCAACAGATATGGCAAGAGTCGCTACCTAACCCCATATTCGGCTATCATTAGGCTCACAATGGCCCCGCCGGACAGCTGCAAATTCGGAAACCCCTCGATATGTATCGATTAAGCCGTATTACCCATCCATGGATTTGGCTGATAACACTGCTCTATATCATGCCATCAGCCAGCTTTGCCACCACATCACCTTCCACGATAATGAGCCGGGCTATGATCGCCATGATGGACACCATGGGTGATCTTGCACACAGATTTAAAGGTGAAACGGATTGGGATTTTGATTTCAACACATCGCCTTCCAGCAGTTGGTATGGCCGGGGCGGTTCACCCTGGGGATCCCCTGGTTGGCACTATCCACACTACCCACCATCACTATTGGGAGACAATCCCTACACCTATTCAATGCCTGGATTCGACGGCGGCCCTGGTTATGGCTCGGCTCCACTTTCACCATACGCTGCAAGCCCAGCTACCCACAAATCGGTCGTTGATGGCATCTGGGTCGGCCGGGGAGGTGAAATCGTCCTGGTTATGTATGGCCATTTCCGAATCTACGCCAGTTCCAAACGCTATCGTGATGGTCGCTATCGAATCGTTGGCAACAAGCTGTTTATGCTCGACCCGGAAACGAACCTGGTGCAGGCCTATGATTATCACCTCGAGGAGGGCAAGATGGTTATGCGCAGTGAGTCAGGCACCCTACTCTATTTCAAGCAGTTACCCATCCCGATTCCTCCCTATACCCTTATTCACGGCGTCAGATAACCCAAAGCGGAACGGCGGTCACAGCAGGTTTCATCAACTGCCTGGAATCTAGCGCAATC
>JBEVVR010000174.1:0-36022 GCA_040507035.1 Candidatus Thiodiazotropha sp. | reverse complement strand
GAGGAAGATTTTTTCGTTTGTCGATTAATAGTCGACCGGCGAAGTGGCCCCCTGCTCGGAATGGAGCGGGGCCTCAAACCATGAGAGTTTCTCCTGCAGCTCGACCACACGGCCGACGATGATCAGGGTCGGCGGTTTTGGACGTTCCTGTTCGACCAGGTCGAGGATCGTCTCCAGGGTGCCGGTGAATACCCGCTGCATATGGGTAGTACCCTGCTGAATCAAGGCAATCGGCATATCACCGGGGACACCGTGACGCTTCAACTCCCTGCAGATTACGGCCAGGCCGACCAATCCCATATAGAAGACGATGGTCTGGTTCGGCTGTGCCAGCATCTCCCAGTTCAGGTTCATGGTGCCATCCTTGAGATGGCCGGTGACGAAGGTTACCGACTGGGCATAATCCCTGTGGGTCAGGGGTATGCCCGCATAGGAGGCGCAACCCGAGGCGGCGGTTACCCCCGGAATTACCTGGAAGGGAACCCCCTCAGCGGCCAGGGTGTCGATCTCCTCGCCGCCGCGCCCGAAGATGAAGGGATCACCGCCCTTCAGCCGCAATACCCGTTTTCCCTGCTTGGCGAGTTTCGCCAGTAGCTGATTGATCTCCTCCTGGCGCATGGTGTGCCTGTCCCGCTCCTTGCCCACATAGATGTGCTCGGCGTCGTGACGGGTCATATCCAGGATCGGCTTGGCCACCAGGCGATCGTAGATCACCACATCGGCCTGCTGCATTAGCCTAAGCGCGCGGAAGGTCAACAGATCCGGATCGCCCGGGCCGGCGCCGACCAGGTAGACCTCACCCATCTTCTGTTGCGAAAGCGGGGTGCTGAGGATCTGCTCCATCAGCTGATCGGCTTCATCCACGTGACCGGAAAATACCCGTTCGGCGACGCCGCCCTGGAGCACCCGATCCCAAAACAATCGTCTGTCGACGGGCTCGGCGAAGCGCTCTTTGACCCGCTGGCGAAAACGGTTACAGAGTTCGGCCAGGCGACCGTATCCGGCGGGAATCAAGGACTCGAGACGGGAGCGTATCAGGCGAGCCAGTACGGGGGAGGCCCCGCCGGTGGAGATCGCTGCGACTACCGGGGAGCGGTCGATGATGGAGGGGACGATGAAGCTGCAGAGCTCTGGTTGATCGACCACATTGACCGGGATGCGCTGGCTGCTTGCGAGCTCGGCAACACGCCGGTTCACCGCCGGGTCGTTGGTGGCCGCGATGGCGAGAGTCTGTCCGCTCAGATCCTCCTCCCGAAATACTCTTTCCAGGTGGGTATAGCGCCCCATATCGCGCCATGTGACGAGGTTCTGGCACAGATCCGGGGAGATCAAGGTCACCTCGGCACCCGATCTGAGTAGCAGGGCGGTTTTTCTCTCAGCGATGGGGCCACCGCCCACAACCAGGCAGGGACGGTTCTTTAAATCGAGGAAGATTGGGAAAAAATCCATATAATATCAATTTGTTATCTAGTTTGACTCTGAGGCGTTTGTTGCCGTGAATGACTCTATCATGACTCAATCACCCCGATAAACCAAAGGCTGATTGAGCTAATCCAGCTTGCAATATTTAAACGCATTAATATACTAATATATTCCGTAAACTGAATTTTTAAAAGGCGACCCAGCAAGTGATGATAAAGGAAATTGATGCGCACGATCTTCAGACCCGTCTCAGTGAGGGCGATAATTTTCTGCTCCTCGATATTCGCAGTGCAGGAGAAATCGCACAAGGCGTACTGCCTAACGCGGTACATATGCCCATGCATCTAATTCCCTTGAGAATCAGTGAATTGCCAAAAGACAAAGAGATCATACTCTATTGTCACAGCGGTGCACGTTCCTACCATGCCTGTGCCTATCTGGCGCAGCAGGGCATAGAGAACGCGATCAATCTGCGCGGTGGCATATTGGGCTGGGCAAGATCGGGTTTCCAATTGGCCGCCAAAATGGCGAGCTGATCGACAAGGGTTATCGACTTGCGTTTATCAGACGCATGACATATAAAGGTCCGTCTATTTTTACGGCATACAAAATCACACGAAATTAAATAGCTGGAGGTCATACCATGGCAGATTTTGATCAAGAACTGGACGCAAGCGGGCTTAACTGTCCACTGCCTATTTTGCGTGCTAAGAAAACCCTGAATGGTATGGAATCCGGAAAAGTGCTGCACATCATCGCTACCGATCCCGGTTCAGTGAAGGATTTCGAGGCGTTCGCCAACCAGACCGGTAACGAGCTGATGGAATCTAAAGAAGTTGGCGGTAAATTTGAATTTCTGATCAAGAAGGCCTGATTGGAGTTTTTTCAGGAGACGTTATTATGTCAGACGAAAAAAAGCTTGCCATTATCGCCACAAAAGGCTCCCTTGACTGGGCTTATCCCCCATTCATACTGGCCTCCACCGCTGCTGCCCTTGGCTATGAAACGGAGATTTTCTTCACTTTCTATGGCCTGCAGCTATTGAAAAGGAATCTGGATCTTGAAGTGACACCACTGGGAAATCCGGGCATGCCCATGCCCATGGGAATGGATAAGTGGTTTCCGGTATTGGGTTTGGCGCTACCGGGTATGCAGGGCATGATGACCGGTATGATGAAGAAAAAGATGGCCTCCAAAGGGGTGGCTGATCTTGCCGAGTTACGTGAGCTCTGCCAGGAAGCAGAGGTTAAATTGATTGCCTGTCAGATGACAGTTGATCTGTTTGAGATGAATACCAGCGAGTTCATCGATGGTATCGAATATGCAGGTGCCGCGCGCTTCTTTGAATTTGCCGGCACCAGTGATATCTGCCTTTACATCTAACCCTTTGTAAAATGCAGTCACGGCGCCGCCCCACAAGGGCGGCGTTTTTTTTGCTCTAAAAAAACTGTATAGGTGATATCTATATTTCGTGGAGAAGTGGTAAAAAGATTATTAAGTCCGCAAATGAACGCAAATGTTTTTAAAGTTACTGCTGTACTGGATTAATACAGCACCTCTGCGGTGTAATTTACCTGCATCCATCGATAGTTTTATCTGTGCAGTTCATTGATCTTTCCGATCATTTACTATAATTCAATCCTATTTGCGTTTATTAGCGTTCATTTGCGGACTCATTTTTTTACCATCAGGCAGTGTGTGAAAACGCTAAAAAAAACCCCGAGTGGGCGCTCGGGGTTTTTAGTTGTCTACAAAAACCTGGTTGTTTACATGAAGCTTCTCTTGACGCCTATACCGAACAGGTGGACGCTCGATTCATAGTCGCCGTTGACGGCACTGGTGCCGTTGGTCTCCTCAGCATTGGGTGCCGCATGGACGAATGTGGGATCGATATCCAGGGTTCTGTCGTCGAACTTCACATACATGTAGCCGGCATCGATGGTCCAGCCGTTATTCAGGGTATGTCCCACACCCAGGCTGAATAACTGGCGATCCGCATCGGGTATGCGCGGGCTGTAGTACTTGTCGTCCTGGGGTGTTTCATCGAGGGTGTATCCGATGCGCAGTTGGGTGGCCTGGGTGAAGTCGTAGCTGATGCCGATGCGGTAGGCATTGGCGTCCTCCCACTTGTTATTACTGGTAACGATATTGACATCGTACTGGTCATGATCGACCAAAAGCTGGTCAAAGGAACTCCAACCCGTGCGGGTGATATCGAACTCAACTGCCAGCTTCTGAGTGGCTTGGTTTCTTACCCCGACCTGTAGACGCCAGGGTAATCTGAGCTCTGCATCGACCCGGTTGGAAAAGAACGATGGCAGAGCGCCGGCGGGGAGGTCGACTCTACCCTCTACCGGGATGTTCGCCTCCGAGTGGTAGCTGGCTCCGAAGCTCCATTCACCCTGATCTACCATCAGTCCCAGGTTGAAACCGACTCCTCGTCCATCACCCTCCAGATCGGCAGCGGGATTGGAGCCCGGCATGCCTGCATTGATATCGCCGTTGAAGATAACTTCGCGCATCCAGTAGTAGTCGACGCCACCCGAGACACTGGCTTTGTCGTTGATTTTGTAGGCCACACTGGGGGAAAAGGCGACGATCTCCAATTTGCTCTGAGTAGGGATGGTCGCCGCTGGAGGATACTGGGCGTCGAAGGTTCCCACAGGCCAGTCGGTCTCCAAGCCAAACGGGGCGTTGACAGAGACACCCAGTGACCAGGTCTCGTTAAGTCGTGTAAAGGCAGTGAAGGCTGGGATCGCTACCGCATCGTTTGCCTCGCTGTCGACGGTGCCGGAACCTGTATTGACACTCAAATCGGGTTCAACCAGGAGTAGGCCGAGCTCGATGGTACTGCCTTCGTGAAATGACATCGCTGCTGGATTGTAGGCGACGGCTGAGAGGCTATCCGGATTGGCGACCAGGGCATTGGAGAGGGCAAGACCGGTAATGTTCAACTCGGGTACCGCAAAACCCGATGCCTGAGCGGTCTGATTCATTGTCAACAGGGCCGCGCTGCATGCCAGCGCGAGTCGGGAAAGTTGAAGCGTCTTATTCAAATGCATCGGCATATTTCCTCCGCCGTAATTATCGATTATATTTTTTAAAAACCTGCCCCTTGTGTTCCAAGAGTTTGGTTGCCGGGCCAGACTGGATAGATTGCGAATCTGACTCCCCATTGAGTCCAAAGAGGCTCATTTTCTGTGAGGCTAGAGGATTTTTCATCAAAATGCCATTTTTCCGGGCAAGTAGTTGCATGATGAGTCTTTTTTCCGTTTTGTTTAACCGCTCCCATAGCCTGTTGAGTTATGGTATAAATTGAGTTTATCTCTATTAAAGACTGGTTGATTGGACCCATAAATACAATGGCGGATCGAAGATTACAAGTTTTTCATACGGTTGCACGTCTACTCAGTTTCACCAAGGCCGCGGAAACGCTGCATATGACTCAGCCGGCTGTGACCTTCCAAGTCAGGCAGTTGGAGGAGTATTTCAATACCCGCCTCTTTGATCGCACCCATAACAGGATAAGCCTGACAGAGGCGGGGGAACGGGTCTACGGCTATGCTGATAGGATTTTCGACCTCTACGCCGATATGGAGAATTCGGTTCGTGAGATGACCGGTGAGATAAGGGGCGCCCTGACCATTGGAGCCAGCACCACAATCGCCGAATATATGCTACCCGCGCTGTTGGGTGATTTCGGAGCCCGTTTTCCCGAGGTGACGATCCATTTACGTGTCTCCAACTCAGAAGGCATTGTCTCGATGGTCGAGAACAACACCATCGATTTAGGGGTTGTCGAAGCGCCGGTGGGAAATAAGAACCTGGTGGTGGAGATGTGTCGTGAGGACCACCTGGTGGCGATTGTGCCCCCAAACCACGATCTCGCCAACGAGGAATCGGTTGAGATCGGACGTCTTCTCGAATACCCCTTCATTTGTCGCGAAGAGGGATCCGGTACCCGTGAGGTGATCAATGAGTATCTGGAAACCAACTCCTGTGAAACAGCCTTGAATATATCCATGGAGTTGGGTAGCCCCGAAGCGGTCAAGGGGGCGGTTGAGGCAGGTATGGGTGTCTCCGTGGTCTCCCGTGCAACCATCCAGAAAGAGCTGAAGCTGGATACCCTGCGGGCGGTCAACCTGGAACCGCAAATGGAGCGTCCCTTCTCGTTTGTGCACCAAAAGCAGAAGTTCAGGCTGCGCGCCATGGAAGAGCTGCTCGACTTTGCCAGAGGCTATTGTGAGGATCATGCCGAGGAGAAGCTCTGATAGCTATCCCTTTGCCAGCAGTTGGCTGGGACTTCGAGCAGAATATCTTTAGGTGAGTGTATTGTGCAATTTGTTCCTACACAAAAAAAGCTAGGCACGGAGCAGCAGCGGCTGCTCGAACTCTTCGCTCGGCTCGACTCCCAACAGCAGCAAACTCTGCTCTCATTTGCGGCATTTTTATCGAGCCAGGAGAGTACTGAGAAAGAGGCCGAAGCGGAGAAGGTTCATCAACCCAGGCAGATAGAACGCCCGCAGCAGGAGTCTGTAGTTAAGGCGATCAAGCGCCTCTCGAAAAGCTATTTTATGCTCGAAAAAGAGCTTCTATTGGATGAGACGTCATCATTGATGATGGCCCATATGCTGCAGGGACGTGCTGCGGAGTCGGTGATCGATGAGTTGGAGGCACTGTTTGCCCATCATTACCAGAACTATCTGGATGATCGCTGATAGGTAGTTCTATGCAGGTAGTTACAAACTGGTTCAAACGTTATTTTTCCGATCCCCAGATCGTCTTCCTAACGCTTTTTCTTCTGCTGTTTTTTGGTATCGTCATCACCATGGGAGACATGCTCGCTCCGGTGCTGGCGAGTATCGTTATCGCCTATCTTTTAGAGGGCCTCGTTGCCCTGCTGAGAAAGCGGTCATGGCCAAGAACGCTTTCAGTGGTGATCGTTTTTATCCTGTTTTTGTTCTTTGTGGCGATGCTGCTGCTGGGGTTGCTGCCGCTGTTGTCGCGACAGGTGACCGACTTTTTACAACAACTGCCGGTGATGATCTCCATGGGACAGCAGGCATTGATGCAGTTACCCGAACGCTATCCGGATCTGATCCCCCAGGAGCAGGTTGACCAACTGATCCAGCAGATACGCAACGAGATAGCCTCATTCGCTCAGCAGGCCGTAACCTGGTCGCTTGCATCGGTTGTCGGTGTGATCACATTGATCGTCTATCTTATCCTGATGCCGCTCCTGGTATTCTTCTTTTTGAAGGACAAGCGCCTGATCATCGATTGGTTTGTCACGTACCTGCCTAAGCATAGGCGCTTTGCCGGTACGGTTTGGAGAGATGTGGACAAGCAGATCGCCAACTATGTGCGGGGGAAGTTCTGGGAGATTGTGATTATTTGGGCGGCCAGCTTCGTTACTTTCAGGCTGCTCGGACTGAATTATGCTCTGCTGCTGTCGATGTTGGTGGGTCTCTCTGTGATCATTCCCTATATCGGTGCAGCAGTTGTTACCATCCCGGTACTTTTTATCGCCTGGTTTCAGTGGGGTTGGAGCAGCGATTTTGCCTGGCTTACGGTCGCCTATTTCATCATCCAGGCGTTGGATGGCAATGTACTTGTGCCCTTGCTCTTTTCCGAGGTGGTGAATCTTCACCCGGTGGCCATCATTGTCGCGATTTTGGTATTTGGTGGTTTCTGGGGATTTTGGGGCGTTTTTTTCGCAATCCCCTTGGCTACTCTGGTGCAAGCCGTACTAGTGGCATGGCCGAAGAGCAGCGAGGAGGAAGAGATTGAAGCTGAAGCCTAGCACCCCGGCAACCTGAATCGATTGATCAATCAGGTTGCCGGGGTGTTTCATTATCTTGAAATAGCTGATACTCAGGCTGTCTTTTTCGTATTGATGCCGAAAATTGTCCAAAGCGGGCAAAAGGAGACGAGACCGGTAACCAGAGGTACGGCGCCGATTGCGCCCCACCAGTTGATCGGGTCGCTCAACAGGAATCCCCAGGCAAGAATTGCCAGCCCTAGAATTATCCGGATTATGCGTTCTATACCACCTACATTCTGTGTCATGATTCTCTCCTAATTACAATAATGGTAAATCGTAAAACGCCTCCACTTGAGTGGCTTTTCTCCCCGAGAAACGGCGCTCTTGGGAGGCAACATACCTGCAACTAGCTGACAAGTATGTGACTAAGTCACAGAGGATGGAGGGCAACAGTCTATCCAAACCCGCCAGTTATTCGGCGAGCTTCTCACTCAGGCGATCTCTATCCTCCAGGGTTATTGTGCCGCGGGAGGTTGAGATCATTTGCTGTTGTTCAAAGTCCTTTAATATTCGACTCACCACTTCGCGGGAAGTGCCAAGGTCGGATGCGATCGACTGGTGAGTGACCTGCATACGTCGATTGCCATGGTCTGTGTGCTGTAAAAGGTAATTGGCAAGCCTGCGATCTACCCGCCTGAATGCGACCTCCTCGACTACGCTGATTACATCGCTGAGGCGATCGCTGATGAGTTGGAACAGATAGTCTCTCCAGGCTGCTTCCTGGTTCGACCAGCGTACCACGTCTGCGGTGGATACGATCAAGGCCTTTATCGGTTCTTCACTGACCGCGAAAGCGGGGAAGGGCTTATTGCTCATGATACATGAGGCAGTGAGAATGCAGCTCTCTCCCGGGCCAATCCGATAGAGGGTTATTTCGCGTCCGTTTTCACCGATCTTATAGACTCGTGCCGTACCTTCGATGACCAGAGCCAAGTGACTGCAGTGCATCCCCTGCTGACATATCGCTTGATCGGATGCCAGCTGCACGATTGTGCTAGTGTTGAAGAAATTACGAACGAAATCTGCGTCGGCATACTGTAAGAAACGAAACTGGGTGGTTAGCCGGTCGATAATGTTTGGGTCGGATATCACGTTGCTTGGGTTCGACTGTCCAGGTTCGAAGACTAAGTTTACTGTCGAGTCTACTATAAATTGCTGTGTCGCATAATAAGATGTCGCACACGGTGTCGTCAGAAGGGTGGCTTCTCCTGGGTGTGGAAATAGTACAACTTTGCTACACTTTTGCAGGGTTAATGTGTTAATTTAGGCAGGGTTTGTGGGGGTTTATAGGCCGGGTATCGGGCATGACTGATCCAAATGAAGAGGCGGTAAAAATAAGAAAAGAGCGGGTACGTTTGCTCTATGCAAACGGCACCACGCTGATTATTGCCAACCTGATTGCCGGTGTCATTTTCTTCTATCTGAATAGGGTATGGGAAACGCCCCTGGGTGCAATTTGGGGTGGCTTGCTTGCAGTGGTTCTGGTTGGTCAGAGCGCGCTCACCATTATTGTCCGAAAAAGTAGTTTGGAACGCATCCAGATGTGGCGTTATGCGCTACTACCCGGCATATCCTTGCTCGGCTTGCTGTGGGCTGCCGCACTCATCCATTTGTTGACCAACACCATGGATACCGATTACCTGGTCATCGACCTGGTTCTCATCGGTACTGTGTTCCTGCTCACCGCCCTGTTACTGACCATCGATACCTTTTTCAGTATCGTTTTCGTATTGGCGGCCACCGCACTGGTGGTTTTCAGTATCTCCGGTGATAAGGATTTGGTATCCAGTGAGTTTCTCATTGGCATGATCGCCTATGCCCTGGCGCTGTTGATCCTGTCGGCATGGATGATGGTCTACCAGCAGGGCTATCTGCTCCTCGCCGCGAACCGAGTGTTGTTACATGAGCGCATGGTTGCTTCTGAGACAGAACTCAGCGAAATGCGGAGTCGACTGATTGTCGAAAATGACCAGCGACAATCTGTAGAGCAGGAGCTGTTTCTGGCAAAAGAGGCGGCAGAGAGTGCCAATCTGGCCAAATCGGAGTTTTTGGCAACCATGAGCCATGAGATCAGGACACCACTCAATGGTATCCTGCCGATTCTCGATATGTTGTTGGAAACCAAACTGGATACAGAACAGAAGCAGTTTGTCGCCACCGCGCTCAATTCGTCTCAAGTTCTGCTTAGTATCATCAACGATATCCTTGATTTCTCGAAGATCGAGGCAGGCAAGCTCGATTTGGAGTTTATCGATGTCACATTGAAGGACGTTGTCTCCCAGGTGACCTCATTGATGAAAAATGCCGCTGAGCGCCGTGGTTTGAAACTCAATTACAACATTGCACGGGACGTGCCGAGAGTTGTGCGTGGAGACCCCATTAGGGTACGCCAGATTCTCACCAACCTGGTAAGCAATGCGGTGAAGTTCACCGAGAAGGGGGAGGTCTCCGTGGAGGTCTCCTCGCGCCAGTCGACCCGTACCGAAGTGGAGTTGTTGTTTGCGGTCAGGGATACCGGGATGGGGATGTCGGAGGAGCATGTGAGCCGGCTCTTCGAGCCCTTTTCCCAGGCCGATGCGTCCACCACCCGCAAACACGGTGGTACCGGGCTGGGGCTGGTGATCTGCAAGCGCCTGACCGAATTGATGGGTGGCCGGATTGGTGTCAAGTCTCAGCTGGGAAAAGGATCCTATTTCTGGTTCATCCTGCCGATGCGAAAATCACTGCAGGAGATTCCATCCAGCCGGCGAAACCTCAACGACATCCGCACCCTGTTGCTGGCGGCGAAGAATAGTCCCGAGATTGCGAATCTGGCGAACTCTCTCAAAGAGCAGGGGATGATTCTGGAGCAGACCGACGATCAGTACGACGCGCTTTCCAAACTAAAGACATCCGCCAATCTTGGTGCCAGCTGGCGTTATGAGCTGATTGTGATCGATGCTGATTTCTCCAGTGTCAATCTGCTGCAGGTTGTCAATTCCGCCCGTGAGATCCCACACATGAGTGGGGTTCATGTCTTGGCGATCAATGTGCCCGAAGAGAGCATTGAAACCCTCGAGGCATTGTCCATCGAATGCCTCAGCGGCGGTGGCAGGAGCAAAGAGATCACGCAGCGTCTCAACAGAATCTTCGATGTTGAGCAGGCTCAAGGTGTATCAACTACACCTGAAGAGGCTCCGGTGCCCCGATTACCCGACGACCATATGAACTGGCTTGATAAACAGGGAGAGAGTGAGAGTCAGCTTCCCGGTAGCGAACGCGCAGAAGACCGCGAGGTGGCCAATCGGCATACCAGGCTTGCGGGGCGGGTTCTGGTGGTTGAGGACAACCCCGTCAATCAGGCGGTGGTGAAAAAAATGTTGGAAAAAGCGGGGCTCTCGCCGATAACAGCAAATGATGGCGTAGAAGCGATGGATGCCATGCATGACGAGCAGTTTGATGTGGTCCTGATGGATTGTCAGATGCCGCGAATGGATGGATATGAAGCCACGGAGGCGATCAGGGACCGGGAAGTGACCCAGGGATTGATGCGCACCCCGGTAATCGCGATGACAGCCAATGCGATGGCTGGTGACCGGGAACGCTGCTTGGCGGTTGGCATGGATGACTACCTCTCGAAACCCGTGAAACCGGCACAGCTTGAGAATATGCTACGTCAGTGGCTGCCTATGGAAGAGATGATTAGTCAGGGCGATGCGAGTACGCTGGTGGAGGAGAGCGGCCATGAGGATCTGGCGTCGCCATCAGGCATCATTTCAAGTGAAGATCTAGAGAGTTCAGGAGACGCAAATATGTCTGCAGGCGGCATGATAGACCGCAGCGTTCTGGAAGAGTTGTATGAGATTATGGAGGATGAGTTCGTTTCCGTACTTGAGAGTTATTTAAAGAGCGCTCCGGGACTCATGCATGGAATACGTGATGCCGTGAAGGATCGAGACATGGATGCCCTGGTGAAATCTGCCCATCCGTTAAAATCGTCCAGTGCAAACGTGGGGGCTATGGAACTCTCGATCCTTGCCCGCGAACTGGAATTCAAAGGGCGGCAGAATGATGGTTCAGGTCTGGTGAGCAGCTACAATCAGGCGGCTGATGTCTATCGTCGCACCATTGCCGAACTGAAGACCATCGTCGACCGGGGCAGTATTCACTAGGGTCTGTCCAGGCTCATCCTCTCCAATTCGAACAGCCACTGACCAAAGCGATCCGGATTGGTGGGGCCCTGCCCCACCAATACAGGTCTTGTTAGAGAACAACCTATTGCTGTAACTCCCTGCAACAACATTGGCTTAGAGATTCTCCGAGGCATAATCCGCAAGCCGCGAGCGTTCACCCCTTTGTAGGGTGATATGTCCACTGTGGGGCCAGTTTTTGAACCGGTCGACGGCATAGGTCAGGCCCGATGTGGTTTCTGTCAGATAGGGCGTATCGATCTGTGCCACATTGCCCAGACAGACGATCTTGGTCCCGGGCCCGGCGCGGGTGACCAGGGTTTTCATCTGTTTCGGAGTCAGGTTCTGGGCTTCGTCAAGGATAATGAATTTGTTGAGGAAGGTGCGGCCGCGCATGAAGTTTAGGGAGTGAATGCGGATTCGGCTGCGCAACAGGTCTTCGGTAGCGGCCCGGCCCCACTCGCCACCTTCTGTCTGGGTCAGAACTTCCAGGTTGTCCATCAGCGCCCCCATCCAGGGCGTCATCTTCTCCTCTTCGGTGCCGGGGAGAAAGCCTATATCCTCACCCACCGGAACAGTCACCCGGGTCATGATAATCTCGCGATAGAGATTCAGATCCAGGGTCTGTACCAATCCGGCCGCCAGGGTGAGAAGGGTCTTTCCGGTACCTGCCGTTCCCAGCAGGGAGACAAAATCGAGATCAGGATCGAGCAGGAGATTGAGGGCAAAATTCTGTTCCTGATTGCGTGCGGTGATCCCCCACACCGAGTGCTTGGGATTTGTGTAATCTTCCACCAGCTCAATCGTGGCGCTCTGTTCCTCCTTTTTTCTGACGATGGCATGGAATCCATCTTCTCCCGGTAGGTGCAGGCACTGACTGGGGTACCAGCTCTCGGTATCGGGTCCGGCGACTCGATAGAAGGTCCGCCCCTCCTCCTGCCAGGACTCTAACTCCCTGGTGTGTTGTTCCCAGAAATCCGCGGCCATACTCTCTATACCGCTATAGAGCAGGTTGACGTCCTCCAGGACCTTGTCATTGGAGTAGTCTTCGGCATGAATGCCAACCACGGCGGCCTTGATTCGCAGATTGATATCCTTGGAGACCAGGATGATCTGCCTGTCGGGATACTCTGCCTGCAGGCTGAGGGCGGTTGCGAGTATGGTGTTGTCCGGTGTATTACCGGGCAAGCTAGAGGGCAGATCCCCGCTCAGTGGTTTGGTCTGGAAAAAGAGATGTCCGGTGAGGGTCTCGATACCACCGTTCAGCTGCAGGGTGTTGAGGGGAATGCCGTCGCAGATCGCGCTCTGTGGCACGTTGCTCATTAATTCATCGAGGAAGCGACTGGTCTGGCGTACATTCCTGGCAACTTCAGACATACCTTTTTTCCCTTTGTCCAACTCCTCCAACACCACCATGGGCAGGTAGATATCATGCTCCTTGAATCGGAACAGCGCTGAGGGATCGTGCATGAGCACGTTAGTATCGAGGACGAAGAGACGGGTTTGGACGGATCGTTTTTCTGACATATGCTAATTTCGGCTTGTTTTATTTGAACCACAATCTGCAGCACAGGCAGCGAAAAGGAGGTTTACCTCCCCATTGCGAGGGTGTTGTTTGAAGTTAAGCAAGGAGTCGATGATATTCAGGCTAGTTTACCGGCGCGCATCGCCTTCAGTGATTCCAGGACCTCATCTACGTGTCCCTTGACTTTGACCTTGCGCCACTCCCAGCGCAGAAATCCCGCCTCATCGATCAAAAAGGTGCTGCGTTCGATACCACGAACCTGTTTGCCATACATCGATTTCATTTTAATGACGTCGAAAGCTTGGCACAGTTTCTCCTCTGTGTCGGCGATCAAATCGAAGGGAAAGCCCTGTTTTTTCTTGAAGTTTTCCTGGGCCTTGAGGCTGTCCCGGGAGACTCCAAGGATCACCGCCGACTGGCGTCGAAACTTTGCTATGGCCGCCGTGAAATCTAGACCCTCCTGGGTGCATCCCGGGGTGCTCGCTTTGGGGTAGAAGTAGAGAACAATAGGTTTGCCGTGAAAATCGGTGAGCTTAATCTTTTTGTCACCGGTGGCGAGTAGCTCAATCTTAGGCACGGCCTTGCCGATGGAAATAGCGGGCATGGTTTGTCGATTTCTCCTTAACCCTTGATGGGTTCAATAACGGCATCCAAATTGAGAGCATCGCAGTAGTCCATAAACTCCTCCCGTAATGCCGCGATATGGCTTTCCGAGGGGATACCGACACTCATGTGTACTGAAAACATGGGGGTACCGGTGTGAGCTGCAGAGTAGCTTGCGGTTACCATATCTTCTATGTTGATGTTGCGTTCGGAAAAAAATTCCGCCAGCTGATTGACGATTCCCGGGTGGTCCAAGGCGACGACTTCGACCATGTAAGGCAGCATGTTGCTACTGCGAATCCTTCCCTCGGTCCGCTTACAAATGATGGTGAGTCCCAGCTCTTCCTGAAGCTCGGGAACGGCTGCCTCAAGCTTCGCCAGGGTGTTCCAGGGCCCTTCTATCAACAACAGGATTGCGAATTCACCTCCCAATACTGTCATTCTGCTGTCGGTAATATTACAGCCTTCATCAAGAACCTTCTTCGAGAGGTTTTTAACGATGCCGGGTTGGTCCTTTCCAAGTGCTGAGATAACCAGGTAATTCTTCGGTGTAGACATAAAATTCGCTTTGTCTTGTGTTAGAGGGTGAATTTAATCAAGAGTGTAACATCTGTTATCTCTGTCAAGCGATATTTTTGCACCCCTGGCCCAGCGCGCATTTCGTGCCCCTTGTCATCATTGCAAGCCACAGGATACCATTGCCGATTAATCAGTAAATCGGGGTGGGTGACGATGTTTCAAGGCAGTATGGTAGCAATGATCACTCCCATGGGGGAGGACGGCAGCCTGGACGACGCCGCATTGCGATCCCTGGTGGAGTTTCACGTCGAGCAGGGGAGTGACGCAATTGTTGCGGTGGGCACCACGGGCGAATCCGCTACCCTGGATGAAGATGAACACTGCGAGGTGATCCGACGAGTTGTCGACTATGTCAACGGCAGGATGCCGGTGATTGCCGGTACCGGTGCAAACTCGACCCGTGAAGCCGTTACCCTGACCCAGTGTGCCAAGGCCTCGGGTGCCGATGCCTGCCTGCTGGTGACACCCTATTACAACAAGCCCACGCAGGAAGGGCTCTATCTGCACCACAAGGCGGTTGCCGAAGCAGTGGATATTTCACAGATTCTCTATAATGTCCCCGGTCGAACGGCATGCGACATGCTGCCGGAGACAATAGCGAGATTGGCCGAAATTCCGAATATAGTCGGCGTCAAGGAGGCGACAGGAGATCTCTCTCGCCTGCATCGGCTGCGTGAGTTGTGCGACGCTTCGTTTAGTTTGCTCAGTGGCGATGATGCGACGGGTTGCGACTTTCTGTTACAGGGTGGTCATGGGGTCATCTCAGTGACCGCAAATGCAGCCCCCAAGCTGATGCATGAGATGACCGTCGCGGCACTCGCGGGCAGAGACGAAGATGCAAGGGCGATCGATGCTAAATTGTCCGGCCTGCATCGTGCCCTGTTTGTGGAATCCAACCCAATCCCTGTCAAATGGGCAATGATGAAACTGGGCTTGGCCACACGCGGTATCCGTTTGCCGCTGACATGGTTGAGTCCGTCAGCGGAGGAAGAGGTAGTGCAGGCGATGCGCCAGGCCGGGATTCTATGACTGATCTACCGAGGTTGTATCAGTCCACTCGTTTTTGTTCCCGGGCGGCTCACCGGCACTGCTTTTTTGGTGTAGTGTGACTTCACATCAAACTTATCACTTGGTTCCAGTGTCATAGGCAACACATAAATATCTCACGATTTATTTGATATGCAATCAGCTTTAGTTTTTCTCTTGATCACCCTGCTGCCCTTGACCTTGATTGGTTGTAGCTCTGGCGGCGGTTACTTTTCAGATTCCGAGCGTGTTTACCGATCCCAGAAGGAGACGGTTGACGATCTCGAAATACCACCCGATCTCACCCGTTCCACAATTCAGGACGCAATGGTCATACCAGACGCCGGCGGTGCCTCCTATGAGGAGTATGCCAATAAGCGGGAGAACAACAGGGGGAGCACGGTGAGCCCATCTGATGAGGTATTGCCGGCATTTGAGAATATCAGGGTTGAGCGTGATGGCGATCAGCGTTGGTTGGTGATCAACGCGGAACCCCAGTCGGTATGGCCCAAGGTCGTTGCCTTCTGGAGAAACAACGGACTGTTGTTGGTGGAGCAGGATCCCACCATCGGGGTGATGAAAACAGACTGGCTGGAGAGTCGGGCGGATATCAAACAGGGAGTGATTACCGAGTTTTTCCGCAAGACCCTTGGCAGTATCTACAGCTCCGCCACCCGCGATCAGTTCCGGGTGCGTCTGGAGCAGGGGCTCGAATCGGGAACCACGGAGCTCTATCTGACCCATCGCGGCATGGAAGAGAAGCTGAAAGAGGATGTCAGCGGAAATGCAGACACCACATATTGGACTCCACGCCCCAACGATCCTGGTATCGAGGCGGCAATGCTGCGCAGCCTCATGGTCTATCTTGGTATGGCCCAGGAAAAGGCGGAAACAGCCCTGGCTCAGGATGAGCAGAGGGTGAAGCGCTCTCAGCTGGTGAAGACCGCTGAGCGCTCAGAGCTCTGGATCAATGAAGGCTTTGCCCGCGCTTGGCGGTTGACGGGGGTTGCCCTCGACAGGGTCGGGTTTGCAGTGGAAGACAGGGATCGCTCATCCGGCATCTATTTCGTTAAATACAGCGAATTGTCGGCAAGCGATGAGAGCAAGGGCTTCTTCTCGAAACTAGCCTTCTGGCGAGACGATGAAGCGGGTATCGATAAGGAGACTCAATACCAGGTCAGGCTCTCGGAACTCGATCAAAAAACCCAGGTGGTGATAAGAGACCAGGATGGTGTGGAGGTCGATGCTGAGTCGGCGGCAAGGATACTGACCCTGATACATGAACAGATTCGCTGAAGCGTGACTCTGAGTTTCGCCCTCCTTGGCAGCGGCAGTCAGGGAAATGCGCTGATCATCGAAACCCCATCGGTCAGGGTGTTGGTGGATTGCGGGTTTCCCGCCCGCGTTATCGAACAGCGCCTGAGCGGTTTGAATATCGATGCGGAGTCCCTCTCGGCGATCCTTGTCACCCATGAACACACAGATCATGTCCGTGGGGTGGGGCCCCTGGCGAGGCGTCACGGGATCCCGGTGTGGATGACCCCCGGTACATTTCATGGCGCCAACTACGGCAAGTTGCCGCTAGTGCACATGATCGACTGCCATGGGGGGTGGTGGAGTATCGGTGACCTGGCCATAGCGCCCTATCCGGTACCCCATGACTCCAGGGAACCCTGCCAGTTTCTCTTCCGCACCACTGGCGGCACCCTGGGTTTGCTCACCGACACAGGTTACATCACACCCCATATCGCTGGTATCTTGCAGGCCTGCGACAGCTTGATTCTGGAATTCAACCACGATCCACAGATGCTGGCCAATGGACCTTATCCCCCCAGTCTGCGCACCAGAGTGGGTGGATCCCATGGCCATTTGAACAACCATCAGGCAATTGCTCTGTTGAAGCGGCTGCAGACATCGCGACTGCAGCAGATTGTCGCCTCACACCTCAGTGAGAAGAACAATTCACCCGAACTGGTGGCACAGCTGATGTTTCAGCAATTGCCTGATTTGAATGATCGATTGTCCATTGCAACCCAGCATAGCGCCACTGACTGGTTTCAATTGGGGCCATGAAATGGGCCTTAAAATTGGCATATCAATAAATTACAAATTACTTAAATAATTTTAAATTTCAGGTAGTTGAGTATACACTACCGCTCTTTGAAGACGCGGTTCTGCCACCTCTCCTGGCGCTACCGCAATCTAATAATATCAGGAGAGGATGGAGGTTTAGTGAATGGCGCATATCGTCATAATGGGTGCAGGAACTGGGGGTATGCCCTGTGCCTATGAGTTGCGAATGGAGCTGGGGCGAGAGCATGAGGTCACCATGATCAATGAGCGTGACTACTTCCAGTTCGTTCCATCCAACCCCTGGCTGGCTGTGGGCTGGCGTGATCGATCCCACATCACTTTTGACATCCGTCCCCACCTGGAGCGCAAGGGGATCAATTTTATCGCCAAGCGTGTCGATAAAATCGATCCTGAGGCCAATCAATTGACCCTCGATGACGGTGACACCGTCGATTACGACTATCTCGTTATTGCAACCGGTCCCCGGCTCGCTTTCGAGGAGGTGGAGGGGACAGGCCCGAAGGGTTTTACCGAATCGATCTGCACCGTGGATCATGCGGAAAGGGCCTATGGCGCCTATCAGAAACTGCTGCAAAGCCCCGGTCATGTGGTTATTGGCGCATCACCTTTCGCCAGTTGTTTCGGCCCCGCCTATGAATTTGCTTTTATCATGGATTCGGATCTGCGCAAGCGCAAGATGCGCGACAAGGTACCGATGACCTTTGTCACATCCGAACCCTATATCGGGCACCTAGGCCTGGGAGGTGTGGGGGACTCGAAGGGCTTTCTCGAGAGCGAATTTCGCAATCACCATATCAACTGGATCACCAATGCCAAGATAATCAAGGTTGAACAGGGCAAGATGTTCGTCGAGCAGTATGACGATTCGGGGCATAAACTGAAGGATCATGAGCTGGAGTTCAACTACTCCATGGTGCTGCCGGCATTCAAGGGCGTTAGCGCCGTCGCCGATGTGGAAGGGCTGTGCAATCCCCGTGGCTTCGTTTTTGTGGATGATCACCAGCGTAACCCGAAATATCCCAATATATTTGCCGCCGGTGTCTGTATTGCGATACCCCCGGTGGAGGCTACGGCCGTTCCAACTGGGGCTCCAAAAACCGGCTATATGATCGAATCGATGGTAACCGCTATCGTACACAATATCGCGGATGAGCTTGCGGGCAGGGAGGGCACGACCCTGGCCACCTGGAACGCCGTCTGTCTTGCCGATATGGGTGATACCGGTGCGGCGTTTGTCGCTCTGCCACAGATACCGCCCCGCAATGTGGCTTGGTTCAAGAAGGGTAAATGGGTACATATGGCGAAAATCGCCTTTGAGAAGTACTTTATCCGCAAGATGAAAAAAGGGACTGCAGAGCCGATCTATGAAAAATATATCCTCAAGATGCTGGGTATAGGTAAACTCAAATAGGCATACATTGAGAACCTTAAAAACCCGGCTCTTGAACGGTCAGTGCTTTTCGGATTTATACCTAATATTTCTCACTCAACGGACCCAGTGCTTCACAGTCTGCCTCGGTCAATACAGAAAATAATTGACCATAGGATATATTCACCTAAATGCGGTAGATGAGTGGTTCGGTGGGGCCCTGCCCCACCAGTATTCTTGGGTATGAGTTCTGGCATCAGCAGATTAGATCCAACCCCAGCAAATGAGCGGGATAAGCTGTTGGAAAACCAGCCGATATCTGAAAATCTAATTAGATTAAGACGCTTTTGGTATCCTTCACATCCGTTTGACAATTCGAGGCAGAGAGAGGCGTGGCAATAGCAAGACACAAAACCCGTGGCGTAGCGGTGGATGGGGTACAGATCGGCGGCGATGCACCGGTGGTGGTGCAGTCGATGACCAACACCGACACCGCGGATAGTGACGCCACGGCAGAGCAGGTGGCGGAGCTTGCCAGGGCAGGCTCGGAACTGGTGCGTATTACGGTGAATACCGAAGCCGCGGCCAAGGCAGTGCCGAAGATCCGTGACCGCCTCGATGGCATGGGGCTCGAGGTGCCGCTGGTGGGGGATTTTCACTATAACGGACATAGATTGTTGAGTGATTTTCCCGCCTGTGCCCAAGCCCTTGCCAAATACCGTATCAACCCGGGCAACGTGGGCAGCGGAGCCAAACGCGATAGTCAGTTCTCCAGCATGATAGAGATCGCCTGCCGCTACCAGAAACCGGTGAGGATAGGGGTCAACTGGGGTAGCCTGGACAAGGCGCTGGTGGCGAGAATGATGGATGAAAACGCCCGTTCGGCCAATCCGCTGGATGCGGATCGGATGACCAGGGAGGTGATGGTGGTCTCCGCCCTGGAGAGTGCCCAGCGGGCGCAGGATGTGGGTCTTGCCGAGGAGAAGATAGTCCTCTCGTGTAAGATGAGCGGTGTTCAGGATCTGATTGCGGTCTACCGCACCCTGGCACAACGCTGTGACTATGCGCTGCATCTGGGATTGACCGAGGCGGGAATGGGTTCCAAGGGCATAGTCGCTTCAAGTGCAGCCCTCGCGGTTCTGCTGCAGGAGGGAATAGGCGATACGATACGCATCTCATTGACCCCCGAGCCCGGCGGATCGAGAACCCAGGAGGTGGTTGTCGCCCAGGAGCTGTTGCAGTCGATGGGGATTCGCGCATTCTCCCCAATGGTTGTCGCCTGTCCCGGTTGCGGCCGCACCACCAGCAGTTACTTCCAGCAATTGGCAATGGATGTGCAAAGCCATCTGCGGCAGATGATGCCGGCGTGGAAGAGAGAGCATCCCGGTGTAGAATCGATGTCTGTGGCCGTGATGGGGTGTGTGGTTAACGGGCCTGGTGAGAGCAAACAGGCCAATATCGGTATCAGCCTGCCTGGAAGCGGCGAGTCTCCTTCGGCACCTGTCTACATGGATGGTGAAAAGGTGACTACGCTCAAAGGTGGTGACATCACGGATCAGTTCATGAGATTGGTGGATGGTTATGTCAAAGAAAACTACTGAGTGGTTGCTGCAAAACCCGAAAAAACGAAGATAACAGGTTTGGTAACTTCTCAATCCATGGGATAGGATCGACTCTAAAACAAACACACCGGAGGAGGAGCTAATGAAGCAGAAAATTATAAGCGCTATCCTAATAGCGGCTATATCGAGTTGGGCAGTGGCGGAGGACGCCGCTCCCAGTGTGAGCTTGAAACGCCTGTCACTGGAGTCCGCTAACAGAATCGCCTTGGGTGCGGTAGCGGCATGCCGTAAAAAAGGGATTCAGATCGGGGTCACCGTGGTGGATCGGGATGGTACGGTTCAGGCAGTAATGCGTGACACCATCGCTGCCCAGATCACGGTGCCCATCAGCCGCATGAAGGCATTCACCGCTGCCAACTTCAATGCCGCCACATCCGCATTGAAGAGTCGTGCCAATACACCAATCGGCCGTATCGATGGCTTGGTCATGTCCGCGGGTGGTCTACCGGTAGAGGCTGGTGGTCAACTGCTCGGTGCGGTGGGGGTTAGCGGTGCACCGTCTGGAGAGACCGATGAGGAGTGCGCACAGGCCGGCATAGATACAATCATCGATGATCTGGAAATGGAGATGTAACCACCAGCACCGCAAGTGCTAGACCTGTGCCCTGTCGTCCTTCTGCTCTGACTTACCAGGGCTTTTAATGCGGTGATCCTCATCGAGGATGAGGGATTTAGCCCATTGCTCCATGAGTGCGTTGGCAACCGGCATAGGTGCCTCGACAAAGGAGATGGTAATCTGGCCGTTGCATTGACAGATGCCGATCGAGCGGGGCCTGGTAGCCAATTGCTCAGCATCCTGCAGGCTGAACCCAAAACAGAAGACGACATTGTAGGCGGCTTCTATATCTTCCGCGACCATACCTTCCGGCAGTTCGGTGGTGTGCTGCAGGTGGTCGAAGGTGGCGATATAGCGAGCCGCCCTGTGCTTTTGCACCTGCTCCTCGAAATAGCTGACGATATCTTCGATGCTATCGAACCTGCACTTCGCAGGCTCCATTTCGATACTGAAGATCGGTAAAGCAATCTCCTTGACGACCTGTTTCAAGTTGCCTCTCCCCTGCCTGGATTGTGCGGCCAGTTAAATCAGTAGCCTAGGGGGGAGGTGCGCTTTTGGCATTGAAAATGGTCAATCTTCAGCGATTCGCTGCAGGTTTGGGATATCGAGTAGAAATTGGTTGATGTTGGTTTCGACCAGTAGGCTCTGTCTTTTGAATTCCGCAATGGTCCGGCTTGCCGTTTCGGTGGTGATCCCAAGCATGGCGCCCATATCTTCCCGGGCAAACAGACTGCAGCTACTCTCTTCGGTATCTTTGACCAGGCGCAACAGGAGGCGGGCGACACGCTGCTTGGCAGAACCCGTGGAGAGTTCGGTGAGCCAGGCATCGGCTTCTTTCAGGGCGCGTTGCCAGCGGTTGAGCAGTTCACGGTGAAGTTCTGGATTCTCCTTGCTTAGGTTATCCACTACGCGCACCGGCAGGGCACAGACTTCGGTCTCTTGAAGAACCACGGCGTCATGCTGATAGGCTTCGCCGACAATGCACTCAAGCCCGGTGATGTCGGTGGAACGTATCAGGCGTACGATACGTTGGCTGCCATCAGGCAGATATTGCACCAGTTTCAGGATGCCGGTGCGTATTGTGTAGAGACGATCCCCCCTGTCACCCGTATGGTAGAGAGTTGCACCAACCGGAAGCGTGTATTGATCTATGGGATCGTGGAGTTTTTCAAAATCCTTCTCTTCTAACTTGGCAAACAGCACAGACTCGCGCAGGGAGCAGTTCAAGCAGTCGGCCACACCATCCCTGGCCTCCTTGAAAGAGACATTTTTTACCATTGCAGTGTTGCGTCCTAAAGTGGATGACCTATTATTATCCATCCGTTTCCTGATTAACAGGGTAGTTCAGTCAACAATACCAGATTGATCCGAGAATGGTAGCTGAGCTTGACAATTTACCCCGGTTTTTTAGAGTTGGGGTTGCCGATCTATTTATGACAAGATGTATATATATCATGGTCGTGCAGATTTGGATCACCTTTCAATGCGTGAAGCTTCAAACGACTCATAATTTGTCTGACAGGGATGTCAATATGGAGGAGGGTAATGGAATCCGAAGATGAAAAGGCTGGGCCCCAGCGTATCCTGGTAGTCGATGACCAACCGGAGAATCTGAAAAGCCTGGAACAGATACTGCTCTACAACTATCAAGTCTCATTGGCGGCCAACGGCCAGTCCTGTCTCGAGCTTGTGGCGGCGCAGGATCCTCCCGATCTGATCCTGCTCGATGTGGATATGCCGGTCATGGACGGACTGACTGTCTGTCGCCGGCTCAAGGCGGACCCGGCTACATCCCTGATCCCAGTTATATTTGTCTCTGCCCTCTCTCGTCTGAGTGAACGTCTCGCCGGCTATCATGCCGGTGCGGATGACTATGTCGCCAAGCCCTATGATGTTGAAGAGCTACTGGTAAAGATTCGCATAGCACTCAACAATCGTCACGATCTCGAGGCGGCTCAGGGGCGAACCATCCTGGCGCAGGAGGAGATGGAGACGTCTCTCGCGGCCTGCACCGAATTGAATCTGCTGGCCGATTTTTTCCATCGCAGCCTCGATTGCGATGATCTGAGAACCCTCGGTGACCGGCTGCTGGATACCTTTGATCGCTTTGGGCTGAGGGTGATAGTCAGGTTGGTGGAGAGCGGTCACTACTTTTCCCATGCCGGTGAGGTCGGTGTCTTGGACCAGGAGATGATGGAGAGTCTCTACGAAAAAGGGAATATCATCGATTTCGGTCACCGTACCCTGATAAATGCCAAATTTGTCTCGGTGCTGGTGCGCAATATGCCGTTGCACGACGATGCCCGCTACCAGCGCTGGCGCGACAACCTGAAACTGCTGGTTGAGGTGTTAAACAGCCGCATCGACAATCTGCAGCACAAGGGCAACAGACAAAAAGAGCGCGAGAGCCTGCAACCCCTGATCGGGGGTATTCACCAGCTGATAGAGCAACTGCAGGTGGCGGGTAACGAACTCAACTGGGATCAGGCTTGCCATGACCTGAATCGATTACGCATGGCCTGGGAGTCACAACAGCTGTGACAACCACATTGGTGGCTGGTTCAGCCGACCTTCGGCAGATGGGCCAGCGATGCCTGGATCGCCTCATCCGGATAGTCGAAGTCCTCCAGCTCACCCTTGAAATAGCGGTCATAGGCACTCATGTCGAAATGGCCATGCCCGGATAGGTTGAACAGCAGGGTCTTCGCCTGCCCCGTCTCTGCGCAGCGCTTCGCCTCGCGGATCATCGCCGCCACCGCATGACAGGATTCAGGGGCGGGTATAATCCCTTGAGTCTTGGCAAAGAGCTCCCCGGCCTGGAAGGTCTCCAGCTGGGGAATGGCCACGGCGCTCAACAGGCCCTCGTCATAGAGTTGACTCACCAGGGCGGATTCACCGTGATAGCGCAGACCGCCGGCATGGATCCCGGGAGGCATGAAATCGTGGCCCAGGGTGTACATCTTGGTCAAGGGTGTGAGGCCTTCTGTATCGCCGAAGTCATAGGCGTAGACGCCCTTGGTCAGGGTCGGACAGGAGCTCGGTTCGACGGCCACCAGCTCGATCTCCTTGCCTGCCGCCTTGTCGGCAAAGAAAGGGAAGGCGATGCCACCGAAGTTGGATCCGCCACCACAGGGGGCGTAGATCGCATCCGGGTAGTCCCCCACCAGCTGCAGCTGCTTTTTCGCCTCTTCGCCGATGATGGTCTGGTGCAGCAGTACATGGTTGAGTACCGAACCCAGGGAGTAGTTGGTATCCGCCCGGCCGGCGGCTTCCTCGACAGCCTCGGAGATGGCGATGCCCAGGGAGCCCGGGGAGTCGGGATCCTTCTGCAGGATATGCCGCCCCGATTGGGTCATCTCGGTGGGGCTGGCGAAGACCTCGGCGCCCCAGGTCTGCATCATGGAGCGCCGATAGGGCTTTTGCTGATAGCTCACCTTGACCATATAGACCCGCACCTCCATGCCGAACATCTGCCCGGCGAGGGCCAGGGAGCAGCCCCACTGGCCCGCCCCGGTCTCGGTGGTCAGCCGATTGATACCCTGCATCTTGTTGTAGTAGGCCTGGGCGACTGCGGTATTCGGTTTGTGCGATCCCGCCGGGCTTACCGCTTCGTTCTTGAAATAGATCTTGGCCGGTGTCTTCAGCGCCATCTCCAGACGCTCCGCGCGATAGAGGGGGGAGGGGCGCCACAGGCGCAACACGTCACGGACCTCCTCGGGGATGGGGATCCAGCGTTCCGCGCTCACCTCCTGGGCGATAATGGCGTCTGGGAATATGGCGCTGAGGGCATCGGGGGTTAGCGGTGACCCATCGGGGGCGAGGATGGGGGCAGGTGGGTTTGGCATGTCGGCGACGATGTTGTACCAGTGGGTCGGCATCTCTGCCTCTTGCAGTAGTATCTTTGTCTTCATCGATTATTCTCTTGCGCTACTTGGCCCGAGTCCTGAATAGTGATTTGATAGCCCATCCCTGATGCAAGTCTCTATTGATGAGGCATTTTGCCATCTGTGACGACCTTTTTGCTTGAGATAAATCATGAATCATAGGAACTTTCAATGCCGCTGATTACCCTGCGCAAGCTGCAACTCAGCTATGGCGATAGGCCTCTGCTGGATGAGGTCGATCTCAGCATCGAGAAAGGGGAGAGGATTGCCCTGCTCGGGCGTAACGGTGCGGGTAAATCGACCCTGATGCGGGTGATTCAGGGGAGTGTCGTCGCCGATGACGGGGAGCGCCTGGTGGGCAGCGGGGTGGGGATAGCCCACCTGATCCAGGAGGTGCCTGACGCGGCCCTGGGGAGCGTCTTCGATGTGGTGGCGGACGCGGTTGGCGAGTTGGCGGAAAAGATCAAAACCTACCACCGTATCAGCCACCACCTGGCGGAAACAGGCGACGAGAGCCTGCTCTCATCCCTGGCCCAGGCGCAGCATGAACTCGAGGCAGTTCACGGCTGGCAACTGGAGCAGCGGGTGGAGACGGTCATCTCCCGCTTCGGTCTGGACGCGGATGCGCCATTCAGTGCCCTATCCGGCGGGCTGAAACGGCGTGTGCTGCTGGCCCAGGCCCTGGTGACAGAGCCAGAACTGCTGCTCCTGGATGAGCCCACCAACCACCTCGATATCGAGGCGATCCGCTGGATGGAGGAGTTCCTCCTCGGCTACGCCGGGGCCATCCTCTTCGTTACCCACGACCGGGCCTTCCTGCGCCGCATCGCCACCCGAATTCTGGAGCTGGATCGGGGCAGGCTCACCGACTGGCCGGGGGACTACGCCAACTTTCTGCGCCGCAAGCAGGAGATGCTCCATGCGGAGGAGCAGGCCAACCAGCGTTTCGACAAAAAACTCGCCCAGGAGGAGGTGTGGATTCGCCAGGGCATCAAGGCGCGGCGTACCCGCAACGAGGGCCGGGTGCGGGCGCTCAAGGCGATGCGCGAGGAGCGCCGGCAGCGCCGGGAACAGAGCGGCAGGGCGCAGATGCAGATCACCACGGGGGAGCGCTCCGGCAAGCTGGTGGTGGAGGTGGAGAAGATCAGCTACGCCTGGGATGACAAACCCATCGTCCGCGACCTCTCCACCACCATCCTGCGCGGCGACCGGGTCGGCATCATCGGCCCCAACGGGTCGGGCAAGACCACCCTGCTCAATCTGCTGCTCGGGCAACTGGAACCCGATAGCGGCCGGGTCAAGCTCGGCACCAATCTGCAGCTGGCCTATTTCGACCAGCTGCGCAGCCAACTCGATGAGGAGCGCTCGGTGCAGGACAATGTGGGCGGCGGCAGCGACAAGGTGGAGATTGGCGGCAGGAGCAAGCACATCATCGGCTATCTGCAGGATTTCCTCTTCACCCCGGCACGGGCGAGGAGTCCGGTGAAGGCCCTCTCCGGGGGCGAACGCAACCGCCTGCTGCTGGCCAAGCTCTTTACCAGGCCGGCCAATGTGCTGGTGCTCGACGAGCCCACCAACGATCTCGATGTGGAGACCCTGGAGCTGCTCGAGGAGCTGCTCGCCGACTACCCGGGGACCCTGCTGCTGGTGAGTCACGATCGTGAATTTCTCGACAACGCGGTGACCAGCTGCCTGGTCTTCGAAGGCGATGGCAGGGTGGCGGAACATATCGGCGGCTATAGCGACTGGGAGGCCTATTCACGTAGCCGGCAGGGGTTGGAATCGAAGCCGAAGCAGAAGGCGGTGATCAAGTCTGACGCCGGCAAGCCGAAAAAGAGGAGTGAGAAGCTGAGTTACAAAGACCAGCGGGAACTCGAAGCGCTGCCCCAGAAAATAGAGCAACTCGAGGCGCAGCTCGGTGAGTTGCAGACCCAACTGGGAGACCCGGAACTCTATCGCACCGAGGGTGAGCGGGTGGCAGAACTCCAGCAACAGATGTCCGAGGTGCAACAGCAACTGGATCAGTCCTATGAACGTTGGGAACAATTGGAATCGATGCAGGCGGGGAGTTGAGCGGGGTGCGCTGCCACTGCTGATGTTTGCGCTGAGCACACTGTTGTGGACAACCGAAGCAATGGCGGGGGCCAGCTGCGCCATCGCCAAGCGGCTTGGCGATTCCCTGGCCATCGAGTGGGTGGCCGGGGCGAATGAGAGTGTCGAGTCGGCCATCTCCAAAGCGAAGCAGAAACTCCTCGATCAGGGCTACAGAAGAAAGGGCCAGGACGTGCACACCCAGGCGAGCTCAGGACTACGCCACGCCTACATGGTGATCGTCAAGACCACCTATACCACCCTCACCGGACGCAACCGCAGCAGCTATGGCTGCGGCTACAGCCCCCGTTCAGCCCGGGAGGCGGAACAGGCGGCCCTCTACGATCTGCGCAACTACTCCTGGGGATGGAAGCCGGAGTTTGGCTACGAGGTGGTGGAGTCGTTGCGGTATTGATCCTATTCGCATGGCAGAGCATGGCCGATTGCTCAAAATAGCGCATAAAATAGTCGGCAGGCGAACGATACGCTAATCTATTGTGTTTACTGGATCACTCTAAATCCGGGGCCGTCTCTGTGGACTTGAGTTGTATAGGAAAGTCGCTGTAAACCCATCCCTGGGCGCTCGACGGCCGCGTCCCTGCGGCCGACGCTTTCCTATACAACTCAAGTCCACAGAGACTACTGTGCTTAAATCAAGCGCTGCATCGATAGCTGAGTCTGGCGGGTAATCAGGTAACATTAAGACCGTCCCTTAGTTACAAAACAGTACGCATATCATAGTGAGGTATTGTTGGCGTGATTGACAAAAAAGCTCACTGGCAGAATATCTACCGGGACAGGGTGCCGACTGAGGTCAGTTGGCATCAGTCCGAACCGACCCTTTCGCTGCAGCTTATTCATCGTTGCGGGATCGGCAGGGAAGAGGCGCTGATCGATGTGGGTGGTGGTACATCCCTGCTGGTGGATCACCTCTGCAGTGTGGGGTACAGCAATCTCGCGGTACTGGATATCTCCGGGCATGCGCTGGCATTCGCCAAACAGAGATTGGGTGATGGGGCTAAAGGCATAGATTGGTACGAGATCGATGTAATCGAGTTCACCCCTCCGCAGCAATATTCTCTATGGCATGACCGCGCGGTATTCCACTTTCTGACCGATAAACCGGATAGAGAAAAATATATCGAGACATTGAACAGGGCGCTGCGTCCAAAGGGGCATCTGATTCTTGCGGCATTCGCCATTGGCGGTCCCGAGAAGTGCAGTGGTTTGGATATCGTGCAATATGATGCAACCAAATTGCTGGGTGAATTGGGGGAGGGGTTCCAATTGTTGGAAGCGATGGACGAACACCACATTACACCGTCAGGCAAGGAGCAACTGTTCACCTATTTCTGCTTGAGAAAAGAGTAGTCCTCTGGGTGATGGTGATGATCTACCTTCTACTCGCGATGAACATCGCCAGCATATTCATCTGCTACCATATTGCCAAATCCAGAGGCCTCAATCCTGTTTTATGGGGTTTGCTGGGGGCGTTATTCGGGCCATTGGCAATCCCCTTTGCCTTGCTCGCAAGGTGATTCAATTGACATGCTAAAATTAGGCTTAACTAATTTGACTGAATCCAAGCTTGCAAAAACAAATGGAAACTTACATGGAAGGCGAAGATTTGATTTTTTCGATGTCAGAGCAGAGCAACTATCTATGCATCGATGTGAAGCGTCCTATGACCATAGAGTTGGCCCGCCGCTGTGGTGAGGGGATTGCCACCCTCTGCCGGGAGAATAATATCAATCGTTTTCTGATCGATCTCAGGGGTGCGCCAAGCCTTATTCAGGCTGCCCATGATTACCACTTTGCACATCAGGACATGAAACATCTCAACATGCCGCGCAATCATCGGGGAGCGTTGCTGGTGGATCCTGAGGATCAGTCCCACAATTTCTTTGAGACCGTTATGGTGAATACGGGGTACTCCACCCGAGTGTTTCGTGATAAGCAAAGTGCCATAACCTGGTTGCTGATGTGAAGTCTGGATAGAGCGCCGAGGCTGAGTGATTTTTTTAACCTGTTGTTTGCGGTGGGCTTGGTGTCACCAGTTGGGAACATCCCGCCGCGATCTCATCATAGACCTGCCATGGGGCGTCCTCGTATCGACGGGAAAAATGGAAGGGGATCAGGTGGCGCACACCGGCCCTGCTGGCGATCTCCGCGCAGGCTTTGGTCGTCAGGTGACCGCTGCGCCGGGCCTGGGGTGCATCCTGCTCCTTGAAGGTCGATTCACAAAACAGGGTATGGGCATCCTCGGCAAGGCCGATAAGAGACTCGCGGTTTTCACGGCTGTCGGCCAGGTCGGTGGCATAGACGATTTTGCTGCCGGGAGTGATCAGACTGAACTCATCGGCCAGATGTCTTACCGTTTCGCTGTTTCCGTCCGGCAGTGTTAACCGGCTCTCCAACTGCTGCATTGAAATCCGCTGTTTCAACTCCGTCAGCCATGGGCCTGGTTCCAGGCCATGCAGCTTGA
Organism: Candidatus Thiodiazotropha sp.; assembly: GCA_040507035.1. Lineage (GTDB taxonomy): Bacteria > Pseudomonadota > Gammaproteobacteria > Chromatiales > Chromatiaceae > Thiodiazotropha. The sequence goes on along the minus strand of JBEVVR010000174.1, from coordinate 6,773 downwards.
GCCTATCCTTGCGGATATTGATCTGCAGCCCCGGTTCGAAGGCATAGGCGAGAACGGGGATGCCGTGATCCAGAGTCACGGCACGTATGCGAAATCCATCTTCATCGAGTACCACGCCTTTCTCGATGGGTACAGTACTAACTGCTTTCAGGCCCGGTTTCCCTGCCTGTAGCACAAAGGGTCTTAGGTGAGTGCCGTGCAGTTCCAAAACCTCGAACCTGGGGCCCCGATCACCGATGCGATCCCAATGGATGCCGTTGATCAGGTGATCGATCTGTGTGGCCAGTTGCGGCGGACCATAGAGGCGGCAGCTCTCCCTTTCGCCGATGCGTGAACGCAGCAGCCAGAGGAAACCACTGATGTGGTCCATATGGGCATGAGTGATAAAGACGTCGCTGACCTGATGGGCCAAACGTCCCGGCAGCCGTGCGCCGTCGCCGAGATCGAAGAGCAGGCTGCGTCGTTGATGGGCCAGGCGCAGGTGGAGCTGGGGATCGCCGAAGACACCGTTCATCAACAGGGCGGAGGCGCTGCCGGTCTGTACCATGGGGCGGTAACCGCCCTGCAGTGTTTGCGCATGCTCGGGAACCAGATCGGTGGGCGGAAGGTAGCGCACCACACTGTCTGCAAAGCGCTTGCCGGTTACCAGCATACCCGATGGCTCGCGGACGGCATCACGCACCAGTATCGATGACGACACCCGCTCCCGGGGTGGTAAGCGCACGCTCAGTGAATCCCCCTCCATGGCGACGACCTCCCCCAGGCCGACACTGGCCCCATGCTGCAGAAAGGCGACCTGTTTGCCTATCCAGGCTTCGGGTGCTTCACGGGGCGGTGTGCCGAGTCGTTTGACACGACTCAACTCGATCTGCTGCTGCCTTGCCTCTGCCAGATAGGCATTCCAGGCGAGGGTCCGCTCGCGGTTGCGGCTGTTTTTGCCCGGCCGCCTGGCCAGAGGCGAGGCGGCCACCTCGACGAGATCGATCCCGACCGCCTGCAGCTCTTGGCGGAGGGGCGGACTCTGATCCTCACGCAGCAGCACTAGGATCAGATCGACGTCAGCTGCGGTAACCATAGCAGTCAGCAGCTCTGCGCCCGCCACGCCCCGCACCACACCGGGCGGGTCGATCAGCAGGGTGCCCTCGCGAACACTGCTCGCCAGCCTGCCGACAGCTTCGATCAAGGGTAGTCGGAAACGGGCGGCATCGAGGCTGCAGAGGGCCTCGTAGCGCTCCAGTTGCCACTTACCCTGCTGCCACGCGCCAAGATTGATAGCGCCGGGGGGGCCGAATGCCGGCATCCCCGGGTCGGCAGCCAGACAATGGACCACCCTGTTGTGCTTGCTCAGCCGTTGCGCCACTATCCCCGCCAGGGTGGTTTTACCGATCCCGGGGGGGCCGAACAACATCATCCGCCGCTCGCTTGCGGATAGCAGTTCGACCAGGGCTTGAGGGTCTTCGGCGTGGAACTGTTGGTTCATCTGAGAACCTCAATGTTTTATGTTTTCCTTCTCTCTTCTTCGTACTATAACGTCGTAGTCAATCAATAACAGGATCTCAACCATGGCCAGTCTGAAACTCTACAACTTCCCCAAATCGGGTAACTGTTACAAGGTCCGCCTGTTGCTCTCGATGTTGGGCCTCGACTATGAGCAGGTCGATATCGATCTGCTAAAGGGTGAGTCGTTAACTGATGAGTTTAAGCGGATCAATCCTCGCGGGCAGGTGCCGGTTTTGCTGGATGGGGATCTGGTCATCTGGGATTCGATGGCGATATTGGTCTACCTCGCCAGACGCTATGCACCCGGCAACTGGCTGCCGACAGACCCGCTGGGAGAGGCCCGGGTGATGCAGTGGCTGGCGGTGTCGGAGAATGAACTGCTCTATGGACTTGCCCGGGCCCGTGCCGTACGGGTGTTCGGCAAGCCCTTCGACCTGCAGCTCTGCCAGCAGGATGGTCGCGCCGGCCTGGCGGTGATGGAGACTAGATTGAAGCAGAACGACTGGCTGGCGGCTGATCAAGTCACCATTGCCGATATCGCCTGCTATCCCTATGTGTCACTGGCCTCGGAAGGGGAGGTTTCGTTGCAACCCTATGCAGCCGTGAGTGCCTGGCTGGAACGGATCGCCTCTCTACCTGGCTGGGAATCCTTTCTAAGCGAGTGAAAGTTACAATTCATGGCATCACAATTCGCTTGCTTGAAGTCTTATATATGGCCTAGTAAGGTGCTCAATAAATCAGGTTTTCAAAGATAGGGAAGGATCTTGGAGCAGACTATCGCTGAGTTGGGCCAACTGCTGCTGAGCAAAGTCAACAGCGTCTACTCGTTCTTCGACTACTTCGTGCTGGGCGTCAACGCCCTGATCTTTCTCTTCTCCTCGAAGATCGTCTTGAAACTGGGCTATTCAGAGAGTGACAAGCGCTACAACGCGTCTGTCTGGATGCTGCGCATCGTCAACCTGACCCTGTTCGTGCTCTATTTTCTCGCGGTCTTCTTCATCGACAAGGCGCGCCCACTGTCGGTCACCGGTTTGACTCTGCTCTGTTCTTATCTGCTGGCGCATCTGTTTCAGTTGCAGGCATTGAAGCGCTATGGCCGTACCCGGGAGATCGCCGGTTCAGAGGTGTTGTCCCACACCTACCAGTCGGAAGTCATCGGTCTCATCGGTTGGGCGGTGGCCGCCCTGATCTCCTTTCTCATCATCATCAACGTCTGGGACATGACCAGCTGGCTGCACACCACCTCGGTGCTGGGAGCGGTGGTGCTCATCGTCTACTCCACCAAGGATGTCTGGGCCCCGGACAATATCAATGGCCTGATCCTGCTCTACAATAATGACGTTGAGCCCGGATCGGTGGTGCAGGTAACAGAGATCGATCTGCTCGCCGTGGTGGTGCGCACTTCACTTACCCAGACCGTGTTCAAGGATCTGCGCAGGAAGTACAAAATTCTCCTTCCCAATTCCCGATTTCGTGCCTGCAAGATCGAGATCCTGACCAGCAACTCCAACGACAATCTCGATTGCAATGCGGATTTCAAGATCGGCTACGGTTTCAGCAGCGAGCAGATCGAATCGTTCCTGACCCAGGTCTGGCAGCAGATCGCCGATGACGGTTCATTGATCAACGAAGAGCGACCACCCAAAGTGCGCATCGTGGAGAACGGCGACCATGCGGTGGTATGGCGACTCTCCTATCGGATCAACAGCGCCTACCGGCTCATCGAGGCGGAATACCTGATCAACCGGGCTGCCTATGATCTTTCCTACGAACTGGGGATCGGTTTGAATACGCCGTTGACCCATAGCCTGGAAAGGACCTCAAAGAATATTTTGAATTAAACAGCAGAATAGTGTTATTGATGTAGTAACCTACAATCGCTATGACATTTCAAAAGAAGAATGGAAACAAGGCAACAAGACAAGAACACTCCTTTGAAGGATGTAACCTATTTTATAGGTGTTGTGCTTGTCATCGGCAGTGCATTGATTCTGGTATTTATACTGATCCTGCTTGTTCAGTTGATCCAGTCGCCAACGGATTCTGCATTAATCGCCTGGGTAAATACCACTTTTGACGATACCGTTGTGTTAATCACAGGCCATATAAACGAGACGCCAATTGAATTCAGAGTAAATGACAAATTGCAGTTTTTACTCTTGAGTATTCTTGGGTTCGTTTCCATCGGTATTGTTGCCGGCGTCATCAAAGTGTTACTCATGGCTGGCGTTCAACTCATAAAATTTTCCAAGACCAGCCAGTAATTTATCTCAAGGCCGTGTTCCTCATACAGAGCATCACCGGGGGATCTTGAAAAATAGCCGAACAAGCATGTTTCAGCTGAAAATGACTCACAACGAGTGAGTCCACGTCTAAACGGGTTAAGTACCAGCGTCGGTGACGATTCCCAAGGGACCGAGACTAATCCCCATTAATTCACTAAGTCATTAATCAAGATGTTCCACCCCCAAAGGATTGTGATAGCGTCAGGTCTGGTAGCGTAAATCAGAAAAGACTAATATAAGAAGATTAGCGAATGCCGTGCATAAGGCACAGATTTACAAAGGTTAATATCAGATGCTGGATCCCACTGCCCATTCCGATAGCGATATGGGGCGTATCGAAGTCAAAGAGACCACCTGCTACATGTGCGCCTGCCGTTGCGGCATCCGCGTCACCCTGCGTGACGGCGAGGTGCGCTATATCGAAGGCAATCCGGACCACCCCTTGAACAAGGGTGTGATCTGCGCCAAGGGTTCTTCGGGGATCATGAAGCAGTACTCGCCGGCCCGCCTCACCCAGCCCCTGCTGCGCAAGTCGGGAGCGGAGCGGGGTAGCTCCGAGTTCGAGGAGATCTCCTGGGAGAGGGCCTTTGAGATCATGCAGGAGCGCCTGGGCCATATCCGCGCCGAGGACCCAAAGAAGTTCGCTCTGTTCACCGGCCGTGATCAGATGCAGGCCCTCACCGGCATGTTCGCCAAGCAGTTCGGCACCCCCAACTACGCCGCCCACGGCGGCTTCTGTTCGGTCAACATGGCGGCCGGGCTGATCTACACCATCGGCGGCTCCTTCTGGGAGTTCGGCGGTCCCGACCTGGAGCGCTCCAAGCTCTTCATCATGATCGGCACCGCGGAGGATCACCACTCCAATCCGATGAAGATTGCACTCGCCGATTTCAAGCGCAGGGGTGGACGCTTCATCTCCATCAATCCCATCCGTACCGGCTACTCGGCCATTGCCGACGAGTGGGTGCCGATCAAGCCGGGCACCGATGGTGCCCTGTTGCTGGCAATCATTCGCGAATTGATCCATACCGGTCTCTATGACCGGGAGTTCCTGATCAAGTACACCAACGCCGCGGAGCTGGTGGTTGACGATCCCCAACGGGACGATCATGGTCTCTTCCGCCGCTTCGAGACCCACATTGAAGAGGGCTGCTTCGACCCGGAGAACAAACTCTGGTGGGACAGGGAACTCGACCGGGAGATCTCCACCCACACTCCAGGTACCGATCCGCGCCTGCTTGGTAGATTTACCCTGGAGGACGGCACCCCGGTCAAGCCTGCCATGCAGCTGCTCAAAGAGCGGGTGCAGGAGTATACCGTGGAGTGGGCTGAGGACATCACCGGCATTCCCGCCGAGACCATCCGTCGCCTGGCCCACGAGATGGGTGTGGTGGCCCGGGACCAGAAGATCGAGCTGCCGATCCAGTGGACCGACTCCTGGGGCAACGAGCACGACAGCGTCATCGGCAATCCGGTCTCATTCCACGCCATGCGCGGACTGGCCGCCCACTCCAACGGTTTTCAAAGCATTCGTGCACTGGGTATCCTGATGACCATCCTGGGGACTATCGACCGGCCTGGTGGTTTCAGGCATAAGGCGCCTTTCCCGCGACCGATCCCGCCCTGTCCCAAGCCGCCGAAAGGGCCTGAGGGTGTGCAACCCAACACCCCCCTGGACGGCATGCCCCTCGGCTGGCCGGCCAAGCCTGACGATCTCTTTGTGGACGAGGAGGGCGAGGCGGTACGCCTCGACAAGGCCTTCTCCTGGGAGTATCCCCTCTCGGTCCACGGTCTGATGCACAACGCCATCACCAACGCCTGGCGCGGCGACCCCTACAAGATCGACACCCTGCTGCTGTTCATGGCCAACATGGCCTGGAACTCGTCGATGAACACGGAGAACGTGCGCGACATGCTGCGGGACAAGGATGAGAACGGGGAGTACAAGATTCCTTTCCTCATCGTCGCCGACGCCTTCCAGTCGGAGACCGTCGCCTTCGCCGATCTGGTGCTGCCGGATACCACCTACCTGGAGCGTCACGACGCCATGTCGATGCTGGATCGGCCGATCTCCGAGTTCGACGGCCCGGTGGACTCGGTGCGCATCCCGGTGGTGGAGCCACGGGGTGAGAGCAAGCCGTTCCAGGAGGTGCTGATTGAGATGGGCAGCCGACTCGGCCTGCCCGCCTTCGTCAAAGAGGACGGCAGCCGCAAGTTCCGCAACTACCCCGACTTCGTCACCAACTACGAGACCTCGCCGGGTTCCGGTATCGGCTTTCTCGCCGGCTGGCGCGGCAAGGGGGGCGAGAAGTTTCTCAAGGGCGAGCCCAACCCACGCCAGTGGGAGATGTACAAGGAGAACGGCTGCGTCTACCATCATGAGCTGCCCAAGTCCTACCAGTACATGCGCAACTGGAACCAGGGTTACCTGGAGTGGGCCCGCTACCACGGCATGACCCGCTACGTGGAGCCGATCACCCTGCATCTCTACTCCGAGGTGCTACAACGTTTCCGTCTCGCCGCCCAGGGCAAGCTGCCCGGCAAGCAGCCGCCGCAGCGTCTGCGCAAGCGTGTAGCCGAGCACTTCGATCCGTTGCCCTTCTACACCGCGCCCCTGGAGCACAAATTGGTCGATACCCACCAGTATCCGATCAACGCCCTGACCCAGCGGCCCATGGCCATGTACCACTCCTGGGACTCCCAGAACGCCTGGCTGCGGCAGATCCACACCCACAACTACCTGTTCGTCAATCCCAAGCTGGGCGAGGCCAACGGCTTCGGGGACGGGGACTGGATCTGGGTCGAGTCGCCGACCAATAAAGTCCGCTGTATGGCGCGCTTCTCAGAGGCGGTGGAGCCGGGAACGGTCTGGACCTGGAACGCCATCGGCAAGGCCGCCGGCGCCTGGGGGCTGTCGCCCAAGGCCAATGAGTCCCAGAAGGGCTTCCTGCTGAATCACGTGATCTCGGAAGAGCTGCCCCCCTGCGA
>JBEVVR010000096.1:0-37692 GCA_040507035.1 Candidatus Thiodiazotropha sp. | reverse complement strand
CACTGCCGGTGGCGGAGTATGACCACAGCCAGGGCATTTCGGTGACCGGCGGTTATGTCTATCGTGGCAGTGCCATGCCCCAGATGCAGGGTCGTTATCTCTATAGCGACTACGGCTCCGGTCGGATTTGGGGCTTGGCGGATGACGGAAGCGGCGGCTATAACACGGAGGAGCTTCTGGATACGGATCTCAATGTGGTCTCCTTTGCCGAAGACCAGTTGGGTGAACTCTATGTGCTGCACTTGGGGGGCAGTATCCATAAACTGATGGCAGAAACCTCAAATGGTGGCGGTTCCGTCCCTAGGATGCTCTCGGCCTGGGGATGCTTTCAAAGCAATGATGTGGAGAGTTTCTCTGGCAGTGTCATCCCCTACAACATGAATGCCCTGTTATGGACAGATTTCGCCGCCAAGGAGCGCTTCATGGCGATCCCGGATGGCAGCACTATCTTCATCGATGCCGAGGGACGATTCGACTTTCCGCCCGGCAGTGTGCTGGGCAAACATTTTCGCCTCAACGGTGAGTTGATCGAGACTCGTCTGCTGATGCGCCACGCCAACAGTGGCTGGCGCGGCTACAGCTATGAGTGGAACGAGACCTTGACCGATGCGGTCCTGCTCGACGCTGCCAAGGATAAGGCCTTCGGCAATCAGACCTGGCACTACCCCAGTCCCACGGAGTGTCTACTTTGCCACACCACCATTGCCGGTGTCGCACTGGGACCGGAGTTGGGTCAGCTTAATCGGAATTTTCCCTATGACGCACTCAGTGCCAACCAGCTGATAACCTACGAGGCAATCGGTCTGCTGGATAATTCACTCAATGAGCAGCAGAAGTCGACAGTCTTCTATGCCATCGACGACGTGGCCTACTCGGCGGAGCGCCGTGCGCGCAGCTATCTGCACAGCAACTGTGCTATGTGCCATCAGCCTGGTGGCACCGGGGGTGGTGATCTCGACATGCGCATGAGCGCAGATCTGGAGGCTACCGGTCTCTGCAACCAGGCGCCCTTGGCGGGTGATCTGGGATTGAATAACCCGGTCCTGCTCAAACCGGGTGATCCTGACAATTCGATTCTGGTGCAACGGATGGAGAGTCTGGATGGCACGCGTATGCCGCCCCTCGGTAGCGGTGTGATCGACACCCAGGCAGTAGCCGTCATGCGTCAGTGGATCACGGAACTGGATGGGTGTGACCCTGGCAATTGAGGCGAGTAGATGATGAAGCTTGATCGTATTGATCACATCGTGTTGACAGTCAAGAATATGGAGAGAACCGTTGAGTTCTACGAGTCAGTGCTGGGCATGACCAAAGAGACTTTTGCGCAAGGAAGAGTGGCGTTGCGATTCGGCAAACAGAAAATCAATCTCCATGAATTCAAAAAAGAGCACGAGCCAAAGGCGTACATGCCGACTCCTGGCTCTGAGGATCTCTGCTTCATTACCCATACAGAGCTTGAAGAGGCAATGGTCCATGTCAAAGCCAAAGGTGTTGAGATCATACAAGGCCCTATAAGGCGTACAGGAGCTATGGGTGCCATGCTGTCATTCTACTTCAGAGACCCGGACGGGAATCTAATTGAGGTATCGCAATACCCAATGGAGTAACAAGAGGCTTGAATCTATTATGTCTTCAACCACCATCTGTGTGCATAATCCCTGTTTGTGTTTTCAATCGGTAGCTTGGTGAATCCGCGGGACTGAAAATAACCTATCGCATCACTCTGCGCCTTTACCAGCAAACCCTGCATCCCCTGTTCGCGGACCGCCTCCAGTGCACTCTTGATCAAGCGGTCACCGATGCCTATTCCTTGATGGAGTGGTGCGACATAGAGTCCATGCAGCAGCATGCTATGCTGGCTTTGCGGAAGATCATTGGTGTCTGCCGGTTCCCAGGTGGTGACTCCCATAATCTCATCCGCTGCATTGACTGCTACGATGGCTGTAAGATGGTCCAGATCTTCTTCTGTGTAGCGGTAACTGCCGAGAGAGAGGCGCTTGACACGCTGCGGCAGATCCCAGCCCATGACGCAGACCTCTATGATTGCGTTGACTGATTCCAGATCATCCCTTGTCATGGGTCTAAGGAAAATAGTTTTGCCAATGCTCATAAGGTTTCATTCCACAAAGATATACCAGGTATAAGCTACCAGGATTGCGGGGATGGCGCTGTAGAGGGTGGCAACCAAAGCAGCCTTGGGGGCTACCGCTATTGCAGGCAAAAGTGCGTCGCCATCATTGGCAAGTGCGTTGCCGAGTTGGGCCGAAAGGGGTACCGCCCCTGAGACATAGAGAGATGTCACCAGGATCTGTGGGCCACACCCTGGTATCAAGCCGATGGCAACAGCCACTGCCGGTATCAGCGGTGCCCAGACGGCCAATGCGCTACCCAGGTCCAAATTAAATGCGGTGACAACAAGCTCGTAACCGACAAAGGCAAACACAACCCAGGTTGTAATGAAATTGGTGTCGTCGATGATGCGATGGGTAATGGATCGGTTTTGAGGGTCACACCGATCATTGTTGCTGCAGCTGAGTTTTTCCTCGCTGTTGCCACGGTTGGCCCACATGGCTATCCCCAGGATTGCACCTGCCACACCGAGCCAGTGGCCTGGCGCACCCGGTATCATTGGGCTGATAAGGTCGTCGAAATCGATCTGAAAGGCAGCCAATAGACCGATCACGAAACCTGGGATGATCAGGGTTATCCAGATTCTATCCGCCATAGAGGTCCTGGCCTTATTCATTGGGTGAGCAGACGAGGTGGGCTGATTGATATCTGTTCGTTCAGGGCGCATAAAGCCTTCTCCATGAAAGGCATCGATAAGATAACCACTCAAGGTGCCGAGGATGACACCCATGGCAAGCACACCCAAACCGGTCATGGGTTCGCTGGCAAGCAGCAGGAACATGGCGTCTCCCATGGTTGCTGTCAGGGTGGCAACCACACCGCCAAAGCTGAGATAACCCCGAGTGTATTGAGTCATGGCCACGATTGCGCCGCCGCAACCGGGAAAGGCCCCCAGCAGGGCGGCAGCTGGAACCTGCCATTGGCGATAGCGCATCAACCAGGTGCCGAGGTCGGTCTTGAATCCGCGCTCTGCCGCATAGATCAGCGCCAGTGTGCCGGCGACAAACACGGAGACAGCCAGGTAGGCCTCACTGAGCGCCTCGAGCGTGCCGGCCCACCCCCCCGGTACCACTGTGACTATTGCCACCAGGCAGGCCAAAGGTGCAAGCCTGAGAACGACCGGGGTAGGGTTGAATCCTATCCCGGTACTGATGTGGCGAACGCTTTGTACCAGTGCTGTCATCGTTGGGTTCCTCTCTGTTAACCCTCACTTTAGTGATGGGTAAAAGATTGGTAAAATCGTTTATATATAATGTATCAATAGGAATATACGATCAAATGTGCTTGTCAGATCACCGCGGGCATTCCATCCTGGAGCAGATGATGTATTCTCTTCTCTGGCTAAAAAACTTTTTTGAAGGAAGTGAAATCAAATGTACGAAAAGAGCATCGAACTGTTGAATCAAGCTGTAGCTGATGAACTGACGGCGGTTCACCAATATATGTACTTCCACTTCCATTGTGATGATCAGGGGATCGAGTTGCTGTCAGCTCTGTTTAAGCGTACCGCCATCGAGGAGATGATGCATATCGAGCGTCTGGCCGACCGGATCTTGTTTCTCAAGGGTGATGTGGTAATGGAGGCGGCGGAAAAGGTAGAGCCGATCCAGGATGTGATGGCGATGTTGGAGTGGGCCGATAACTCAGAGCAGTCGGCGATCAAGATGTACAACGGCTTCGCCCTCGAGTGCGCCAAGCATGCGGACTCCGCGACCAAAAAGCTGTTCGAGGATCTGGTGATGGATGAAGAGCGCCACTTCGGTCAGTTCGACAGTGAAAGGGATAATGTGAAGCGATTTGGCGAGAGTTATCTGGCCCAGCAAGTGATGGAGCGGAGCAAGGCCTCGGTCAACCCACAAGAGTGAAATTTATCGGTGTAAGGCGGTTTATATGTGCCCTGCCTCTTATGGTTCACAAGGTCCGAGTTAATAGATGATGCAACGGCGTAATAACTTAGGTTGTTACTCTTCATCTGCAGCCAGGTGTCTGGTGGTTTTTATTCTTGCTTTGATGTCGGCGGAAGTTAGTGCAAAAAAATCCGCAGCAGGCATCATGAAGAAACTGGATCGCAATGGTGACGCAGTCATCAGTCGAGAAGAGTGGCGCAAGAAACGGATTTTCGACGCGGTTGATCTGGATGGAGACGGCGCCATATCCATTGAAGAATTGCAGATACGTTTGGGTGAAAGGAGACCTGATGCGGAAAGTGGCGTCGAACTGCCGGACCCTGTCTCCATAAGCGCCATCCGTCGAGGACGTCATGACAGTGTGCAGGATCTGAAGGCTCGCGGTTTGATCGAAACCGGACTCTATCCTGTGTGGGGCAAGGATGTCACATGCCGTAACATCGATCATTGGTACGCTATGGACTACTCCCAGTTTCGCCCCAAAGAGGCCTACCATGGTGGTATCGATATCCCTGCGCCCTTCGGCACCCCCGTTCATGCGGTGATGGATGGTGAGGTGATCGCGCTCTACGAGGGTAAGGGCAGCCCCCGTGGTATCGAGGTGGTGATGCGGCATATCCCCAAGCAGAGTGGCTTGCCCCTCTATCTCTACAGTCGTTACACCCATTTCGAACGTATGCCCGATGTCCAGGTAGGGCAACGCCTGAAGATGGGGGATGTCATCGGCCCCACCGGCAACACTGGCGTGAGGGGCTGTGAGCTGAAACAAGAGATCTGTCGAAAGACCCGCAGGCCGTTGCTTCACTTCGATATCCTCTACTCCAGCAGTGAGAAGTACTATGACAACGGCACTATGGTGATCCCCTTCGAGGCCCATTGGATGGATCCCAATGCGCTGTTTCGCAAATCAATGCCCGTCGATTCTGTGGCCATGGCGGCGCTGCCGAAGCCTGAGAAGGCTGTTTCCCTCTCCTATATGTTGAATAATGGCGAGCTATACCCAACCGATACGCGAATGATTTGGCCCTATGCCTGTTCTCGTTAGCCCCGTTGGGTTCTCTGCAATTTCTCCACATTTTCTCCTCTCTGCCTGCATTTTCCCTTCGTAGACTCAATAGTGAGCGGGGCAGGTTTGACTGCTCGCTGGATATCAGCACTCAACAACCATTTGGGAGTCTTCGATGATGAATAGGGTACGCGTCACATCTCTGGTTGTATTTCTTTGTATAACGGGTTCCGCCATTGCCATGCCTCCATTTGGCGGCAGTTGTGAGGGCCAAGGGGGCGAGACCCTGCAACAACGACTGGATCTTAGCGATGAACAAGCGGAGTCTGTAGAGACGCTGTTGCAGGAACGGTTTCAGAGCCGTTTGCTAATGCACAAGCGACACCACGATGAGCGGGAACAGCACCGCGCGGAGACCCGTGAGCAGCTCACTGCGGTGTTGAGTGAAGCACAGGTCGAGCAGCTTGAGGCCTACCGGCTTTGGCATGAGCGGGCGGGGCGACCGCGAAGACGGCATTGAGCACTTGGTAAGATCTCATTCAGTAGTGAAGACAAGATGAGATCCTTGGTCTGAGATCGGATTGGAAAGAGTGGGGTGGTAATAGTGAAACCGCGCAAAGTTAACCTAAACCTATTGTGTATCTTCTATTTATTCACACTGTTTATTACAGGCTGCGGTGGCGGTTCATCGAGTAGTAGTGAAGAGGAAAGCGATATTGTTGTTGAAGAGCAGGCCGCATCCCTGGAAGGCTATAACCTGTTCGCTTCACTGGATTCAACCACAACCTATCTGATGGACAATAGTGGGAGCACGGTTCACTCCTGGGTGAGCGACTATCATCCGGGTAATGGGATCTATCTGCTGGAAAATGGTGAACTGCTACATACGGGAAACATCGGTAACAGCCGATTCGATGCCGGGGGTGCGGGTGGCGTGGTACAGACACTTAGCTGGGATGGCGAGGTGACCTGGGAATATAGCTACTCCAGCAGTAGCTACCTTCAGCATCACGATGTGGAGATGATGCCCAATGGCAATCTGCTGATGATCGCCTGGCAAGTCAAGAGCGAAGCCGAGGCCCTTGCCGCGGGTCGCGATCCCTCCCTGCTCAACGACGGCGAACTCTGGCCAGACAGCGTGATCGAGGTGCGACCGACGGGAGCAAACTCAGGCGAGATCGTCTGGCAGTGGCAGAGTTGGGATCACCTGGTGCAGGAGTATGATCCCACTAAGTCCAACTATGGCGTGGTCGCAGACCATCCGGAGTTGATCGATCTCAACCATGCCACGAACGGAAATGCGGACTGGCATCATATCAACGCCATCGACTATAACGCCGAGCTGGATCAGATCCTGCTCACGGTGCACAACTTCAGTGAGATCTGGATTATCGATCACAGCACCACGACCACAGAGGCGGCCGGACACACGGGAGGCAATAGTGGCCGCGGTGGCGATCTCCTCTATCGTTGGGGCAATCCCCAGGCCTATGGCGCGGGGGACAGCGATGATCAACAGCTATTCGTGCCCCATGACGCAGAGTGGATCGAGGCAGGCTATCCCGGCGAGGGGAATATTTTGATCTTCAATAACGGTGGTGGACGTTCCGATGGCAACTACTCCTCCATCGAAGAGATTACACCACCACTCGAAGCTGATGGGAACTATACCAACATTGTCGGCGCAGCCTTTGGACCCGATGACGCGGTATGGAACTATACGGCCGAAACACCTACCGACTTCTATGCCATGAATATCTCAGGCCAGCAGCGCCTGGCCAACGGCAATACCCTGATCTGCGACGGCCCCAGCGCCTATTTTTTCGAGGTCACCTCAACCGGTGAAACGGTATGGGATTATCAGTCCAGCGGGGCGGTATTTAGGGTTGAGCGGTATAGCGCTGACTATCCAGGCTTTGATGGTACGCCACTGGATGATGAGACCGGAAACCAATCCCCTGAAGCCGATGCCGGGGGACCCTACAGTGGCGAGTTGGGCACCATGCTCGCCCTGGATGGCTCGGCATCCCGGGACGGCGACGGCTGGATTGCCAGCTACGCCTGGGACCTGGATAACGATGGTGAGTATGACGATGCCAGCGGCATCACTGCCGACTATTCGGCGGCTGTTGCCGGTACATTCACTGTTGGCTTACAGGTGACTGATGATGCAGGAAACATCGATAGAGATACGGCGACGGTCACGGTCTCCGATGGTGTCACCAAGTCCCTGACCTATCCGATCGTTGATACAGGGCAGCAGCAGTTCTTCGGCAACAGCAGTCAGATAGCAAGGCCCGGTGCAGGGGATGTGTTCTATGGGCAGGATGCCCAGTTCGATGGCAACCAACCGAGTTATACCCTCAGTGACGATGGTTTGACTGTCTATGATAATGTGACGGGGCTTACATGGACACAAAGCGCTGACCTGGATGGCGACGGTGATATCGATACCGACGACAAACTGACCTTCACTGATGCCCAAAGCTACCCCGAGACCTTGAATGCCGAGAATTTCGGTGGTTACAATGACTGGCGTCTGCCGACCATGAAACAGCTCTACTCGTTGATGAACTTCAACGGCACCGATCCCATGAGCGACGACACCAGCCAGTTGATTCCCTTCATCGATACCGACTATTTCGCTTTCGATTACGGTGACCTGACCGCCGGTGAACGGGTTATCGATGCCCAGTTCTGGTCCAGTAATATCTATCTGGATTATGTCTTCAACAATCAGCAGGCCACATTCGGTCTCAATCTCGCCGACGGCAGGATCAAGGGCTATCCCAGTGGTGGCGGTGGCATGGTAAAAACCAACTACGTCTACTTCGTAAGGGGCAACACGGCCTATGGCGGTAATGATTTTACCGACAATGGTGACGGTAGCATCAGCGATAGCGCGACAGGCTTGATGTGGTCTCAGAATGACAGCGGCAGCGGTATGGACTGGTCAGACGCCCTCGCCTGGGTCGAACAGAAGAACGCCGAGAACCACCTGGGTTACAGTGACTGGCGACTGCCAAATGCGAAAGAGATGCAAAGTATTCTCGACTATTCACGGGCCCCCGGCGCCACCAGTAGCGCGGCCATCGATCCGGTGTTCAACATTACATCGATCGTCAATGAGGGAGGTGAAACGGACTACCCATGGTTCTGGACCGGCACCACCCATATCCGTTCCGATGGTTCCGCTGGCTCTGCAGTCTATATCTGCTTCGGCCGCGCCATGGGTTATATGAACTCAACCTGGATGGATGTCCATGGTGCAGGCGCACAGCGCAGTGACGGCAAGGAGGCGGACTTCAGTCGATATACCTATGTGACTGACGGCTACTATTTCGGTATGAGCCCCCAGGGAGATGCTGCGCGTATCTACAACTTTGTTCGTTTGGTGCGTGATCTGTGATATTGAGCTTCTCTAGGTGCCACTGTTTGATCAGTGGCACCTGCGCCTGAAGGTGCTGATATTTACCAACGCCACGGTTTAGTTGCTGGATAAGTTTTCTGCGATCAGTCCAGTAACATCGATTACATCGCCGATGGCAATCAGATTGTCGAATTCACGCTTCAGGCGCTCACTTTTACCTTGAGATAGCTGTACCAGTCGATCGACGGCTTGGTCGATCTCGGCTTTAGGCGGAATCATGGGCAGGTTGGCTCTTATTTTTAGGCAGCGGAAATCTGTATCCAAAGCGTCATGAATGAATTTGTCACGTGTGTTTAGATCTGATATTTCGAAATCCGCCAATGAGCGAATTACAAATGTCGGTGTGTTTTTGCGGCGTACTTTACTCAGGTAAAGGGTTAACTCTGATGATCCGTCAGCGGATACTTCCCGCATCAGCTGCTGCAGGCGACTTTGAATAGTCAAAGCGCTGAAATTATAAATACCTTCAGCAACCTCGAAGTAGTCTAGAAGAGGCGTTGGGGAGTTGGTCAGGCCGATACGAAAGGTCCAATCCTTGTTTTCACTGTGATAGATGAATATAGGAATTGTCGATGTGCTTTCGATAAAGATCGATGAGTAAAGACGCGACGTGGCGGCACGCAGCGAATGTGAGTAATCTCTACAAAGATCTGAGTCCCGTTTTGACAGTAGGGCTGCGAACGTTTTTGAAAATTGGCGCCCCTTGGGTGTATCGCCTATTTTCAGGCGCAGCACCTGTTCTCCTTCGGCGGATTTACCAACAATGTCTGCAGGTATGTTGCGAAATGTCTGCTGGTTACGCAACCGGCTTGAAGTATAGGTTTCCAATTTTGGAAAGGAGACGGTTGCCTGGCGATGGTGGATGAATGCCACATAGGGTTCTTCCAGTTCGACAGATAGCCCATGTGCAGATACATCACGGGTCACACCTTGATAGATAAGGCCGGCAATGATGACCTCGACCTTCATCTGACCCAGATAACGCTGTTCACTTCGGTTGTCCTGAATATAGTGGATCGGTACCAACTGAGGAGGCATGTAGGGCTCTTCATCATTGTGACAGATCGCTGGTTGCTCAGGAGCGTTTTGCTTGAATCCGTTGATGGCTTGCCAAGAGTTGCGAATGTGGTCGGTTACGTCAATTAGGGCGCCAACAATCGATAGATGTTGCGCTTCCGTGAGCAGATTGCCCAGGAACTCGTTATCCTTACCGTTAAGCGGTTCCAATGCGTCCTCGATTCTCATCTCGACTGGCCTGCGGGCCATGCGTGCAACTACCTTGAAAATTCTGAATCCCGATTGGAGACCATATCGCATGAGCAAGCGTTGCCAGTGTTTATAGTTCTTGCATTCGAGATCAGCAATGACCTTGGGTGCAGAGCTTTGACTGGAATGGTAAACGGCAATCAGGGTGTCTGCTTTGCTGTCACGCAGTGCTAGCCTGGTAAGTAGTTTGATGCGTTTAGGAGTAGCCAGAGAGCTGAAATCATAGCTACCATCTGCCCTCTCAAATATGTCGAGAAAACGTTTATTGACTGAATTGCCGAAGATAATACGAAGCGGCGGTTGATCGTCCTGATGTTCGAAAATAAAGAAGGGTAGCATGGAGGTAGAGCGCATGTAGAAACGTTCAGCCAACAATGCCTTTGCAGTCAGTAAGGCGTCTTCAGGATCTGCACGGTCATAATATATGGAATGGCAAATATCGGTAATATAATCGGTCAGTGCAGAAAGTCCGTCCTTGGCTTCTTTCTCAATACACTGAAGCCCGAGGAGGGTATCATTTAAAAGCCGACGTGCGCGTATTACACGATAATCGAGTACAGGATTTTCCAGTTCGCGATCGACCAAAGGGGTAACATCAATTCTTACGATATCATCCACATCCAGTTGAACAGGTGTACGTAAACGTAACTGCAGTCCTGACTGGGATATATCCCGGGTCTCAGCGGTATAGGTTTCTCCTTTCCAGGTCAGGCCGAGGATGAGAGATGTCCTGATTCTATCGTAAACACGCCGCTCAAAGTAGGAGAGGTCGATTGCAAGATTGTTACCTGTCTGGTCGGTTTTTAACACGGTGGATGACAC
The DNA here is from genome assembly GCA_040507035.1 of Candidatus Thiodiazotropha sp. Lineage (GTDB taxonomy): Bacteria > Pseudomonadota > Gammaproteobacteria > Chromatiales > Chromatiaceae > Thiodiazotropha. The sequence goes on along the minus strand of JBEVVR010000096.1, from coordinate 27,131 downwards.
AATCAATGTTGAATTGTGTGGCCTGTCGACCGGGTTTTCCTCTCGGTCCCCATCTGTATCTGGCTGTGACTGATCGAGATCGATGAAAAAATGTCTCAGAATCGATTCGTAAGTACCCACGGTAAACACGCCGGCATTGTTATCCAGACCTTTGGAGAACAGTTGTTGCGCTTCTGGATTCAGCCACAGCGAGCGCCCGCGGTAGGAGTAGTGTTTGCATGGATCAGTGACGTGGGGTCTCAGATCAAGGGATCGCAAGCACTCGCTATCAAGGCGTTGGAGTTCAATTCGGCTTAGAAACTCAGTGGAAAGATTTTCTGAATCGAAGCCCTTTGCCATCCCTGTTGGGTCTTGTGTTTTATCGAACATCTTTCGGTCGTTATGTTGGGTTGATATTTTTTACTGATCGTCATGTCGGCGATAATTCGATTTTCTTTAATAGAGCTGACAGCAGTGAAATTCAGAAATTCTATGGGAATTTAACATGCAATTGTGGAGCTTGGGGCGTAATGTTCAGCTTAAAAAATTATCGATAAAATTATGTGCAAATTTAATTTAGTGTGAAAAAATGCACTCAAATCAATAAATAAAAATGATCAGTATTGATGTGGTTATTGAAGGATTATGCGCTGGTCAGGATTTGACTATGATCGGCATGTATATTTGAACATCGTTAAGCTAAACACGTAATGATAATCTTCCCATAAATTGGTTCTGTGTAATCATCCTGCAAGTGGAATTTAGATCACGAATTGGCAGTTAATGAAGTGTAGGAGATGATTTCTTCATGGTGTTTATCTGGCCCTGTGGTTTAGTAATAATTACCTATAAATAGGTAGTTGTTTGTTTACGTATTATTCATACCTCATGACAGATAAATTCAATCGGTAACTTTGTAAATAACGGTTATCTAGATCCACCCAACAACTCAACTGTCAATTGAATGTATTGCCAGCCAACCTCATGAAGTCTTCAATATAAGAGGTATAAAAAAATTACATCGAGGTGACTGTTTCATACTCACCGAAAAAATATTTAGAAAAATATATATCTGATTATTCACGGTGGGTTTATAATTCAGCATTACAAGATATGTATGAGTTGATATAAGGATGATTAGAATTGTTCGCTTAATAGTTCTCTTGAATGCAACTTTTGTATTTCATAAACCTGCACAAAGTGATAACGAACTCTTTCAGTTTGCTATGTTCAATAGCACATCAATGAGTAAGAGTGAATGCGCACTTGTAGAGAGATTCTCAAATGACAAGGGTATTTTAATGCGTTATGAGGGAGTCATCGACAAGTATGGTTGTAATGTATACATCCCTAAACTGACATATGAGCAAAAGTACCAGTTCTGTTTTCAGAGCGGCATAAATCTAAAGAACTCATCACCAGGTGCGTCGTTCGAATGCTTCGTACAAAAAAGAGATAATGACATTTGGTTTCTTACTCACTTGGCAGATAGCGAAAACTCAAATGCACAGGTTATGTGTTACTTTAGCTGTTTGGGAAAGTAGCTGAGATCTCACATGCAATCTGCTACTTCACTATTTCTTATGCAGAAGCTTCGCTTCCTGAAATTACACAGTGGGCAATCAGTGTGTGATGTCCCAGTCACTTTTCTGAAATTCACATTGGATAGTATTTTCTCTGTAGAGTAACCCTCGCTCTCTAAGATCCGTTACAGATGGTTGTATAGATTCGTATGTTTAAAAGTTCGAATTCCAGTATTTGATCTTATTTTAAGAAACCTGGCTCACAGTCTTCATAAACCCTCATGGATCTTGGAAGGTCACAGTTTGGGTCACCCCATCGACCGTAAAATGCTCTGCCTTCCTCATCTCTGCAATGGCAAAGGGGATTGATTGAAGGCTGTGTATATACGGGTTTTGATTCTGGTTCGGAAGACTGCGTCCCCGCCACAGGCTGGTTCAACAAATCTTCATCACTCTTCTCCGGTTTGAAATTAAATAGCTTTTTGATGTTTTGTCGGTTTTGTTTGGCTTGCTCTGCCCGGCGCTGTCTCTCTTCCTCTCTTCTCTTGGCGGCTTCTCTCTGTGCCGCCCATTTTCGGGTGTATTCCGAGCTATAGGGTTCGGCTTGCAGGGTGACGGGTAAAATCAGAGTGGTGGCGATTATTGTTAATACAACTGTAACAAACCTCATGGCTGAACCCTCGGTAGTTATTATTAGGCATTCAAAGTCTATGCTTTTTCAGTTAATATAACAAAGTTTAATAAATCTTCTTATTGACACTGATCAACTAAAAGAGTGACCAATGTGAACAAGACAGTAACTATTCTCTTTGGCCTGTTAACAATGCTTTTGGCTGGTACAAGCTTTTCCAAAGACGAGCACCTGCTACCCATAGATGTAATCAAATTTGAAATGGGAAATATCAAGACCACAATCGGGATGTTCAGACTTTATAAAAAGACCGGTGAGTCAATTCGAGACGGTAAGTGTTCAAACTATTGGCGAACCTATAAAAGAGAACTTAAGGAATTTAAATCCGCCAAAAACTCGTATTACAAGGAACAGAGACGAAAATCAGCGTTAAGCAATCTCAAGAGCTATAAATCCTGTTTCACAAAGGAGCTGAAGAATCGGCCGGACATATACTTCCATGAGACTGACCCGGCTAAAACCTACGAACAATTTATTAGTAATTACAAAGCTCAAAAGGAAGATATCAATAAGAACAAGTACCAGGCGCGTTACCACGATTTGAAAAAAATGCTGGACGAAGGGCGTTATATAAAAAACTAACTGCTCAGTCACTGAATGGCTGGCTTGCTGAGTTATATTTGTCTATTTACGCCTCAACCGCCTTGACTGCCTGTCTTCGGCTTCTGTGACCTCTTCGCAGGAAGACCAACTTAAGCAGTCAAGAATAGGTTGGTAGATCCATTTTTTATAGTTCTCCAAGCCTTTTGTTGCCAGGCGCTGTTTGACGAGTGTCTGCACATGTCGGCTTACCGGACTGCCGCTGTTGCTCAATCTCCACAACGAATCCGCCAGAGGGAAGCGACCGCCTACAGAGGCATATGCAGCCTCAAATGAGTCTGAAGCTGCCTTATCGATGAACTTGATCCATTGATGGATCTTCCAATTTGATGTCTTAAACCTATCTTCCTCACTAGGGTTGGCGTTCTTTTCTGACTCTTTATCCCCATCACTATTGGATGCATTTTTCGATGCTATATCTTTGCCCAGGTAACTATTTTCAAGTTCACGAACCTCCTCGCACGGGCTCCATGTCAGGCAATCAAGGAATTTCTCGTAACGCCATTTTTTATAGTTATCAAGACCCCTGATATTTAATCTCTGCCGAATATGATGCTGTAAATCTGATTTTACCGACGTTCCACTATTGCTCAATTCCCATAAGATATCAGCCAACGGGAAATAACCGCCGACAGAGTTGAATGCATCTTCCATGGCCTCTTCAACAACATATTTTGTTGTGACTCTATCCATGAAAGCAATCCAGTCCGAGGTTTGCCAAGCGGTTACTTTTTTAGAAATATCACCAGCGATGGTAACTGATGACAGGAATAGAAGTGCTAACAGCAAGTATATTTTCATAGTCAACAATCCAGCAGAAAAATACCTTTGTGATGAATTATCAACTGGCATAGGTTGAGTTTCAATAAAATATTGCTCTATCTGTTTTTACATGAATCTAGTGTTTAACTTGGTTCCTTAAAAAAAACTGGAGGAAGTAAACGACTATCGCTAAGAAGAATGGATTATGTGATTGAACTGTATGGCTGGTTTTTTGTTCTTGTTGTGGATCAGGTGTGATTAAAAGCAATCTATTCAAACATTATGTTTCTCAGACCAGATGCGCAAATCATGCAGAATCTTCAAGGCGCTGCGACCGAATTCAGTCAACTCATAGGTCACCGCGACTGGGCGTTCACTGATCACCTTGCGCATCACCATGCCTGCCCCTTCAAGCTCCTTGAGGCGTTGATCCACCATGCGTTTGCTCGCGCCCCCCAACATTCGGGTCAGGTCGTTGAAACGCACCGGCCGGTCTTTCAGGTGGTAGATGATCGAGGCCTTCCACTTGCCGCCGATGAGCCGCATGCCCTTTTCCACGGCGCAGGGTTCGCTGCAGGCATTCACGGCCCGCTTTCTGCCTTGGCGATCGGTCTCTACATAGCTCTTCATCGATAATGTCCCAAGTCGGCTAGGTTACTTTTTGTATACTGGTTGTAATTTGTTACCAGTGACCCCAGTATAGCCCGAATCAACCCGAGCAATCACCCATCAAGATCGAGGTTCATGATGAGCAATGAGTACCAGGTGCAATGCGACTGCGGTTCAATCCAGGTGGTGATGACCGACGCATCATCGATATCGATGATCAACTGCCAAAGTCATAGCAGGAGTAAAGTCCAGCTAGTGTGTGGTAATCAAAGGCCATCGGTTTGCTATTGTCTCTTTTTACAGATGGCCTGGCGTATGGTTCTCGGGGGTGAGGATAGATGATGGAAAAAGAGAATCCTGAAAAGCGACAAAACGAAGCTTCGCAGATGACCTCTATCTGCAAAGTGCTGGTGCTCTTCGCCCACCCTTCCCAGGAGCTCTCGGAGGTGAATCGTCCCATGGCGGAGGCCGCCGGCACTGTCGAAGGTGTCACCCTGGTGGATCTGTATGCCGAGTATGCCGACTTTCAGATCGATATCGATCGAGAACAGCAACGCCTGCGCGATCACGATGTGATCGTTTTTCACCATCCCCTCTACTGGTACTCGACACCTGCGATCCTGAAGGAGTGGCAGGATCTGGTGCTGGAACACGGCTTTGCCTATGGAACCGAGGGTACCGCGCTTCAGGGCAAGATCTTTTTCAATGCCCTCACCGCCGGGGGGCTGGAGGCCGCCTATCGGGCCGAGGGATACAACCACTTCACCATCCGCGAACTGCTGCGGCCCCTGGAGCAGATGGCGCTGCTCTGCGGCATGACCTATCTGCCGCCCTTTGCCATGTTCGGTGCCCGTACCGCGGTGGAGGAGGGGCGGCTGCCACAACACCTGGCCGACTGGGTCCGGCTGCTGGAGGCGCTGCGGGATGAGCGTCTGGATACGGGGATTGCCCTGGATCTGCCCCGGCTCAATGTGGATCTCGACACTATCATCCGGGAGGGCTGAATCATGGGTGGACTCCTGTTCCAGGCCTTTATCTACCTCTGTGCCGCTGTCATCGCCGTACCCATCGCCAGGCGACTTGGCTTGGGTTCGGTGCTCGGCTATCTGTTGGCGGGAATTATCATCGGGCCGGTGATCGGCTTGGTCGGTTCGGAGACCGCGACGATTCAACACTTCGCCGAATTCGGCGTGGTCATGATGCTGTTCCTGGTGGGGCTGGAGCTGCAGCCGCGCATGCTCTGGCAGATGCGCAATCGCCTCATCGGGCTGGGTGGACTGCAGGTCGGCATTACCACCCTGCTGATCGCCGCTGCCGCGCTGATGCTGGGTCTCTACTGGAGTGTGGCCTTGACCATCGGCCTGATCTTCTCCCTCTCGTCCACCGCAATCGTTTTACAAACCCTTAATGAGAAGGGTCAGATCAAGACAGAGGGGGGGCGGGCCAGCTTCTCGGTACTGCTGTTTCAGGACATCGCGGTGATTCCCATGCTCGCCCTGATACCCTTGCTTGTGTTACCTGAGTTGAGTGCGCTCTCCGGCGCGGCATCTCATGCCGGCGAAGCGGGACACCATGAATCCTTCAGCCTGGTGGCGGGACTGCCTGGTTGGGCCCATGCACTGGTCGTGCTGGGGGCCGTGGCCAGTGTGCTGCTTGGCGGGCATTTTCTCTCCCGTCCGCTGTTTCGCTTCATCGCCGAATCCAAACTTCGCGAGATATTCACCGCCACCGCCCTGTTTCTGGTGATAGGCATATCCTTGCTGATGACCCTGGTCGATCTCTCACCCGCCCTCGGTACCTTTCTCGCGGGGGTGGTATTGGCCAACAGCGAGTTTCGCCATGAGCTGGAATCCGATATCGAACCCTTCAAGGGACTCCTGCTGGGGCTGTTCTTCATCACCGTTGGTGCCGGTATCGACTTTACTGTGCTGTTTGGGGATTTCGCCACCATTCTCGGGCTGACCCTCGGGGCGATGATCATCAAGGCCCTGGTGCTCTATGCCCTGGCGCGACTGTTTCGTCTCGAGGTGACAAGCCGTTGGCTGTTGACCCTCGGACTGGCCCAGGCCGGGGAGTTCGGGTTCGTGTTGTTGAGCTTCGCTTTGCAGAGTCATGTGATCCCGCCTGATCTTGCGCCTACCTTGTCCCTGGTTGTCGCCCTGTCGATGTTATTGACCCCCGCGCTGTTTATCCTCTATGACAGATTCATCCTCTCCGGTGAAGGCGAATCCGCGGCAGAGCAGGCGGACCAGATCGATGAAACCGGCCAGGTCATCATTGCCGGCAATGGGCGCTTCGGTCAGATCGTCAATCGATTGCTCCTGGCCAGCGGGGTCAAGACCGTGGTCCTCGATCATGAAGCGGGGATTATCGACATGTTGAGCAAGTTCGGTGTGAAGAGCTATTACGGTGATGCAACACGCCCTGAATTGCTCGAGGCGGCAGGTATCGACTCAGCCAGCGCAATCGTCATCGCCATCGACGATCGGGAGCGCGCCGTGGAGATGGTGGAGCACGTGCGCCGTCACTACCCGCAGGTCAAGACCCTGGCCCGGGCCTATGATGTCCGCCATCTCTACCTGTTGCGAAAGGCCGGCGTGGATATTGCGGTACGGGAGATGTTCGAGGGCTCTATGGAGGCGGGCAAGGCGATCCTGAAAGCCGTTGGCATGCACCCGTTCAAGGTCGAGAAATTATCCCAAGCGTTTCGCAGACACGATCAGGCCGGGGTGGACAAGCTGTATGAATTCTGGGATGTGGATACCGACATCGGGCGAAACCGCGCCTATCTGGCCGGGGCCAGTGAACACCGTGAGTCGTTGAAGAAACTCATGGAGACCGATCGCGTGCAACTTCACGATCGTACCGATCGCGGCTGGACACCCCCCCCGAAGGGGTATGCTGAAAAGATCGAAGAGTAGTTATGGTCAATCGGGACCGGCCTCGATTCGGGCGTGGCAAATCCTCGAATTGGTTGGAACTTCGGCCCTGGTCATTGGCCTAATATCCGGTTATCGTGCCTATCGCTACTCCCTTGCGGATGGCATGAGCATAGGTCTTCAGAGGATTCTCGATGAAATGCTTGTTTATGTTGTTGTTTATATCACTGCTATCCCTGAATCCAGTGTATGCCGAGCCGGCGCAGGAGCTGGAGTGGGATGCAATGATCCCCGATGACTTTCGGCCCGACAAGATTATGCAGCAGTTTGGCGATATCAATGCCCTAACGGATGATGATCCCAGGGCACAGCAGATAATGGAGCAGCTCGAGGCGGCCTGGAAAGAGGCGCCGGTGGTGGAGAGTCTGGATGGAAAACGGATCAAGCTTCCAGGCTTTGTGGTGCCCCTGGAGGGTGACGGCAAGAAGCTGACCGAGTTTCTGTTGGTACCTTACTATGGTGCATGCATCCATGTGCCACCTCCGCCGGCCAATCAGACCGTCTATGTCAAGGTACCCAAGGGTGATGCCAAGATACGGCAGGCCTTCGATACTGTCTGGGTTACCGGGACGCTGAGTGCCAAATCCTTTGACAGCGATCTGGCGACCGCTGGCTATCAGCTAGAGGCGGAAGAGGTCAAGCCTTACGAATGAACAGGGTATGGCGTTTACTCGCCGCTACAATTGTTCTCTGGAGTTCCCCCCATCTTCTTGCCAGGGAAGTGGTATGTCACATCCATGCCCCTGACGATTTCACGCCCTTCAGCAAGCAGCCCCTTGTGATACCGGCGGTGGGCGATCGGATTGCATGCGAGCGGATGAACCTGGAGCGCTTCGGCTCGAGGGGCAGGTGTCATTGTGTACAGGATCGAATCGGCATGGAAAGAGAGGTTCCCTTGGATTTTATACAGTCAGAAGAGCAACAAGGCCAACTTCCCTGAGGATTTATAGGCGCTGATTGGCTAGGGATGGTTCTATCAATCAATAAGTACTTTTCGCTCCCATGCTCCTGCTTCTATTTGATAGACAATGGTCCGGTTTTTCCCCAGGTTTTTGGCTTCATACAGAGAAGCATCTGCCTTTTTCAATAGCTCATCAATCGATTCTCTGTGCTCTTCACAAGAGACGATGCCGAAGCTCGATGTGATTCTTATATCAAGATCGTATTTTGAAAAATCTATAGCCTGAATATCTTCACGCAGTCTCTCAATAGTCTGAAAAGCACTGTCTAGGTCGGTTTCTGAAAGCAAAAAAGCAAACTCTTCACCGCCCATGCGGCCGACAATGTCGGATTCCCTGACAGAGTTTTTCAAAATAGCAGCAACCTCTTCCAGGACAATATCTCCGGCCGAGTGTCCTAGGGTGTCATTGATCTGTTTGAAGTTGTCGATATCCATCATCACAATCGCCACCGGGTGCTTATGGCGTTTGGCATTGCCGAGGAAGATTGGGGCTGTTTCATAGAAGGCCCGTCGGTTATAGAGTCCGGTTAAAATATCGGTACGTGCCATTCTTTCCGCTTCCTGCTTGGCGGCTTCCAGTTCAAAGCTGATTGCGAGGGTCTTTATCCAATGCCTGTGTTGTTCCAGGCTGATAATTGCCATGTAGATCAGAAAAAGTACCAGCATGATTGCCAATATGATGCTGGCGGTGGTTTGGTGGGTGGCGTGATAGATCAATTGCGGTACGATCATGAAAAAGACAAACAGCGGGCCAGCCCATTTTAGTTGGTGAAATGCGCTGACCGCGCCCGCGGAAAATCCTGTTGTTATCGCGATTGAGTATAACAGTGCGTCGGCCACATCGTGGGAATTCAGATAGTAGAATAGGGCATTAAACAGTATCGCCAGAATAACAAGCTGGCTATAGAACAGCCTCCCCCAAAAAACGGTCTTCTGATCGGGTAAGTCCGACTTGTCGAATCTGCGACACAAGAAAAGATTGACGAATGTATAAATCCAAAGTAGCGAAACCAGGATAAAAGTGATGGTGCGCGTCTGCTCTGGCCATCCAATGGCGAGGGGAAGCAGCGAGACCAAGAAAACGGAAAAAAGACTGCGTACCCTGTTGCGGTAAACAACCCGGACGCATTCAGCATAGATTCCTATGGTGTTGTAATTGAAATCGAAACCGGCTCCGCTTTGCAAGCGTTCATCTTCTAGACTGTCCATGCGAACTCCATTTCATGGTAATTGCAAAGTCGTTCGAAATTAGCTTGTAGTTTTAGATATCCAAGGGGTGATGCAAATATACTGAGTAACTTAGCATAAGTCTGGCCAAGCTCAACACTGCTCTCTCCCATGCATAGGGCGGGATAAATAAGCGGGGTTGTGTGAGATCCGGCTACTCTTTGAGTTTGATCTTCAGTTCGCCCTCTTCGACACGAATATTCTCCACCCCCTCGGCAAAGCCGGCCCAAAAGCCCTGCTGATCGCCAAACTCGCTGATCAGGTCGATGTTCTTGATGCCGCCCAGCCAGGCATTGGGAATGGGCACGCCCATGATGCTGACACCCTTCAAAATCACCACCGGCTTGGCGTCACGGAATGCCATCTCCACACCGGTGGAGACCCGCAGGGTCTTGCCGCCGAGGATGGGGAAATCCTTGTCCACGGGTACCAGCAGTCTTGCGCTGACAAGATCGTCACCCAGGTCGATGGCGAGTTTTTTCGCCAGGTCCCGGTTGTTCGCCACCATGGCGTTGAGTTCCCTTTCGCTGAAATTGACCTCGCGCCTGGCGCCTGCTTCGTTGTAGCGCTCGGCTCTGAGCCACTGCTCATCGCTCTCCTTTGCAGGCTTCTGCTGAGCTGAATCTGAAGCCGGGCCTGGCTGGTAACCCAACTGCTTGAGTTTGTCGTTGAGTACCTGCTGCTCGGTTTGATTGAGCTCTACCGGGGTAAAGTCCTTGGCATAGATGTAGGTGCGTAGCGCCCAGTAGGTGATGGCGGCGGTGACCAGAATGGTTGCCAGTATAATCCACAGGATATGGATACCACGCAGACCGCGCTTGGTCGTCGGACCTTCTAATTGCTCTGTGCTCGTTGTCATCATGACCACCCGGAATGTTTGGTTAATGCTGTGGCGTCAGCCAGGCTTTGTCTGCTATCCAGTTATCAAGTATACGCCGTTGATGACAAATTGAATGTATAAATTTGTTGCTTTAACCGGTTTATAGGGCGCTTTGGTGTCCCTTCATGGTAAGCTGCAGGTTTACTTCCATGTCGATTGGTCAGTGACTAAAAAGATCCTTAAAAGGGCAGACTCCTATGCAGATTGAATTCTATGGTGCAACCAGCGGGATAACCGGCTCCTGTCACATCCTGCGTGTCAATGACATGACTATACTGCTCGACTGCGGGCTGATTCAGGGACGCAGGGAGGTGATGGAGAAGAACCGCGAACCCTTTCCCTTCTCCCCGGATGAGATCAGCGCTGTGGTTCTCAGCCATGGCCATATCGACCACTCGGGACGTATCCCGTTGCTGGTGAAGCAGGGTTACCAGGGACCTATCTATGCACAGAAAGCCACTATGGAGCTGTGCGATATCATGCTCCAGGACTCCGCCTTTCTGCAGGAGAAGGATGCCCAGTACGAGAACAAGTGGCGCAAGCGCAAGGGCAAGCCCTTCATCGATCCCCTCTATACCGTTACCGATGCCCGGGATGCCCTGGAGAATTTTGTGGGGCTGAAGTACCGGGAGAAGCGGGAGATCCTGCCCGGCGTCTCGATCCGTTTTCAGGACGCGGGTCATATCCTCGGCTCATCCAGTGTGGAGGTCTGGCTGAATGAGAAGGGCAAACAGCGCAAGATCGTCTTCAGTGGTGATCTGGGACAGTACGACACCCCCATCCTCAACGATCCCGCGGCGATCAACGAGGCCGACCATGTCATCGTCGAGAGCACCTATGGCAACCGCCGCCACCGGGATCGTCAGAGTACCATCGATGAGATCGGCGAGATCATCCGCGAGGCGGCCCATCAGAAAGGGAACCTGTTGATCCCCGCCTTCTCCATTGGCCGCACCCAGGAGATCCTCTACTATCTGGGGAAATATTACGATCAGTGGGAGCTGGGGCGCTGGCAGGTCTTTCTCGACAGTCCCATGGCGATCAGGGCGAGCAAGGTCTATTGGGACTATCCCCACCTCTATGACGAGGAGGCGACCAAGCTGCGCAGGAAGATCCACGAGATGCCCCATCTGCAGAATCTTCGGCTGACCGAGTCGCCGATGGAGTCGATGGGTATCAATCGTATCAAGAGCGGTGCGATCATCATCTCCGCCAGCGGCATGCTCACCGGTGGCAGGATCATCCATCACCTCAAGCACAATATCTCCCGCTCAGGGGCGCATATCATGATCGTGGGCTATCAGGCCAACGGCACCCTGGGGCGGGCGCTGGTTGATGGTAAATCCACGGTGCGGATCCATGGTGACGAGTACCGGGTCAAGGCGAAGGTCCACACCGTGGGCGGTCTCTCGGCTCATGCGGATGTGGATGACCTGAAACGCTGGCTGGGCAATTTCCGCAACAGCTCACCCCATATCCATGTGGTGCATGGAGAGCCCGAGTCGAAGAGTGACTTGCGTGATCTACTCGAGTCGAAGATGGGATTCAAGTCATCTGTACCCGAGATGGGGGAGCAGCTGCAACTTTAAGTCAGGTCGCGGTGACCATCGGTCTCAAGGTTGCTGTTTGTCGCTGCGCTTATAGTTGGGAAAATCGGGATTGCGCCAGTCTTCGGGTGCGAGCTTCTCGTCAGGAGCCTTGAGACGAGAGACATAGTCCATCACGGCGCTGATATCGCGGATATTGAAGCCCTGGATCTGCTTCACCATCTTCTTGTCGGCATTACGTCTGCGCCCATCCCTGATCCAGAGGAACTGACGATAGAGGTATTGGTAGTGCTGCCCCTGGAGCAGGGGGATATGATCGTCCTCCACCCCTTCTGCCCGTTCTCCGTGACACTCGGCACAGTTTTTTTCATAGACCTTTCTGCCATGTGTCAGATCCGATCCCGGTCCGACACCGTTGTGGCGGGTCATTGGCATCTTCTCTATATAGGCACTGACATCGGCGATTTCTTGCAAGCTGAGCATATCCAAGCTGGTGAAAGGTAACATGGTGGGGTTGTCCCTGTTGCGTGCGCGAATGTCAGCCAATTGTTTTATGATGACGGTTCTAATCTGGCCTGCTATTTGCGGATAGTAGCCGTTTTCAACGCCCCAGGCTTCAGGTTTATGACAGACTGCACAGGTGCGGTAGACTTTTTTACCGTTCTCTATGTTCGGTGTGAGGTGGAGGGCACCTTCCAATTCCATGGCCGCCTGCAGCGGATTACCCGCATGTGCCGGGCCGAATTGGCCAAAGGTAATGATCACTAGTGAAAGATAGAGAAGAGAGCGGTGCTTCATTTTATTGTTTCCTGAACTTCTTAAACAGTCCTTAATTTGAATTACAATGAGTCACAACTTCCCCTATAAGCTCTCTACCGCTAAGCCCTAGCAGTTGTGATATTTTCAATATAGTCGCTATGTCAGTTGAGTTCATTGCGCAATATCATCTACATGGTTTATTCGCTTGCACAGTTGACTTGACTGATTGGAGATTAGTGTATGGCCTCTCCATCGGGATCGAAAAAACTAAGATCATCCAGCTCAATTTGAATATAGAGTTGTTCGCCCGTCCTGAAGTTATGGTGTCCGGTCAATTGGGCCAGTAACTGAGTTTGATTGCTCCCGGCCTTATCCAAACCAGGTGGATGATTGCCGTGCATGACCAGTTGCGTATCGAGATGTACGATTGTCTCATGCCCCATCGCTTCAACCGAGCATACCCGGGCAGCTAGTTTCTGTTTGTCGTCTGTAGCGGAGAGATGGATAGCATGGGGACGGATTCCCACCAATAATTTCTGATCACCACGAGATGCAAGTCCTGGATGATTTGCCAATGCACGCGGTGGAAGTGGCCGGCGTGTGGGACCCAGCTGGAGCAGAGTCTCAGTGCTATCTCTGTGGAGCGATGTTTCAATCAGATTCATGCCTGGGGAGCCGATAAATCGTGCCACGAAGGCATTGGCAGGGTTTTCATAGATCTCTTGAGGTGATCCCACCTGCTGCAATCGACCTTTATCGATAACCGCTACCCGTTGACCCAGGGTCATGGCCTCAGCCTGGTCGTGGGTGACGTAGAGGGTGGTGATGGCCAGTTCGTGCTGCAGTCGGGCGATTTCACTGCGAATCTCCACCCGCAGCCGGGCATCCAGGTTGGAGAGGGGTTCATCCATGAGAAAGATATCGGCCTCGCGTATGATCGCCCGTCCCATCGCCACCCGCTGGCGCTGTCCTCCCGACAGTGCCATGGGCTTGCGTTGCAGGAGTGGTGTGAGATCGAGCATCTCCGCGATACGCTGCACCCTGGCCTCGATTTCGCTGGCCGCCGCTTTCTGCATGCGCAGAGGAAACTCGAGATTTCCGCGTACCGTCATGTGGGGGTAGAGGGCGTAGTTCTGAAACACCATGGCAAGATTGCGCTGTTGTGGTGGGATATGGTTGACCAGGCTATCGTCGATCATGATCTCCCCTGAAGTGACCTCTTCCAATCCTGCCGTCATGCGCAGTAGCGTTGACTTGCCACACCCGGAGGGACCGACAAGCACCATCAGTCCCCCATCCTCGACCCGTAGATTGAGTTCATGGATGACATCGATTGCATCACCATAGCGTTTACTGACCTTGCTGAACTCGATGCTCGCCATGCCCTTTAGCCCTTTATCGCCGAACTTGCCACACCCGCGACGAACCAGCGCTGAAAGATGACGAATACCAAAAGTACCGGAGACACCATCATCACCCCGAAGGCGAGGATGTCCCCCCACTGCAGGGGCGGCAGGGTATAGAAACTGGCGATAGCCAGCGGTAAAGGCCGCACCGCGGGACCTATGGTTACCATGGTGGGCCAGAGGTAGCTGCCCCACCAGGTGAGAAAGGTGAGAATGGCGACAGTGGCGAATACCGGCTTGGCGTTGGGTGTGATGATGCTGAAAAAGATGCGCAGGGTGGAAGCGCCATCGATCCGGGCCGCCTCTTCGAGTTCTTTGGGCATACCGATAAAGAAGCTGTAGAAGAGATAGATGGAGAAGGCGTTGGCGATGAAAGGGAGTATCTGCACGCTGTAGGTATCGCGCAGGCCAAACATGGAGGCGCCGTAGAAGAGGGGCACCGCGATTGCCTCGAAGGGCAGGATCATCAACGCCAGAACCAGGTTGAAAAGCAGATCCCGACCGCGCCACTGCAGACGTGCGAAGGCATAGGCGGCCAGTGAATTCACTAGCAGGCCGCAGATCACGATGCAGCTGGTGATAAACAGCGAATTGAAGAAGAAGCGCATGAAATCACTGCGGCGAAACACGTCGCTGTAGTTCTGCAGGGACAGATCATGGGGTAGCAATGCGGCCACAGAACCACTCTCCAGTAACACCCGGTGATCTGCTTTGAAGCTGCCCAGGAGCATCATCATCAAGGGGGCGATGAAGAGTGTCGTGATTATGATAAGCAACAGATAACTCAATAGCATCGAGCCTGTTCTGTGCTTCATGCAACCTCCCGATGCTGATGAGTGAAACGGCGCTGCAACCAGGTGACGGCGAGCACGAGGAGAAAGAAGATCACTGTCATGGCGCTGGCCAGTGCCACCTGCTGGCGGGCAAAGGCTGCCTGCACGGTTTCGTATATCACCGTGGTGGTAGCGTTTTCGGGACCGCCACGGGTCATGATCTGCACCTGGTCGAAGAGGCGAAAGGCGAGGATGGTGGTGACCAGCATGACGAAGATAAGGGGATTGCGCAGCTGGGGCAGGGTAATGTGCAAGAGCTGGCGCCAGCGATCCGCCCCATCCAGTGCCGCGGCTTCGTAGAGGGTCTGTGGGATGCCCTGCAGGCCGGCTAGGAGTATCACCATCTGAAATCCCACCCCTTGCCAGATCGACAGCAGCATGATCGCCGGCATCGCGAGCAGGGGGTCGCGGAGAAAGTCCCGGGCCTCCCAATGGCCGAGGCTCGCCCAGTGGAGAAAGGCGTTCATCATGCCGTTCGGACCGGGGGCGTAGATCAAGGACCAGATCACCGCCACCAGGGACATGGGGAAGACCACAGGCATGAAGAAGAGGGTGCGAAAGGCCACTGTCCCCGGTAAGCCCCTGTTCAGCAAAAGGGCCAGGGCAAGGGCAAGTATCGTCTGCAGAGGGACCACCACAGCCGCAAACAGGAGATTGTTGAGCAGTGCCCGCATGAAATCGGGATCGTTGAACAGATGGAGGAACTGGTCGAAACCGACAAAACTCACCGCCAGTGGAGAGCCCAGCCGCAGGTCGGTGAATGCAAGCACCAGGGCGGTGGAGAAGGGTATCAGGATAAACAACAGCAAGCCGATCAGGGCGGGCATGACCAACAGCAGGGCCGGCATGGTCTGATCATTGAGCTGCCCGGGTCTGCTCAAGGTTGGTCTCCGGATTGGGGATAGCCCCGGTTTTCCGCGATTTCACGATCGATCTTCTCAACCGCATTGTTGAGTGCGGACGCTACCTCACCTCCGCTGCGGATGCGATCGATAATCTCCTGGAACTCTGCTGTGATGACCGGATAGGCCGGGGTGCGCGGGCGCGGAATGCCATGGCCCTTGTCGAGCTGTTCGAAAAAGAGATGCAGCGCTCCTCCTGGGCGGTAGAGCTGTGAGGCATCGATGGCGGAACGGGTGGCGGGGACGGCGCCGTTGGCGTTTGCCATCGCCAACACCTCTTCGGTGGTGAGCAGAAAGGCGAGGAATTCGGCGGCCAGTTCGGGTTTCTCGGTGCGGGCGGTGATCGCCCAACACCAGGAGCCCATGCCGGTCTTGCTGCCGCTACCGAAATCGGGAAGGGGCAACAGCAGCAGCTCTTCACCGAGGCTTGAACTGTATTGCTGATAGTTCCAATGACCGCCCAGAGCCAAGGCTACACGACGGCTGCTAAAGGCGGTATCGTCGATATTGGGGTCGATGCGGTTTTCGCTGATCCAGTCTTGCAGGCTCGTCAGTATGGCCAGGCTCTGTTGCCCATTCAGTACCCCATCGGCGCTGCGCAGACGGTTTCGATCGATGAGATCGCCGCCCGCCGATTGCAAGAGTGGTGACAGGCCGTAGGTATACCACTCCCCCGCATAGTTGAGCTTGAGGTCGAGCACTTGCCCGTCCGGGTCCGCCTTGGCCAACTGCTCGAGTGCCGTTTCGAACTCAGTCAGGGTCCAGGGTTGTTGCAGGGTGGGGATACGCAGTTTCGCCTGATTGAGCTTGGAGCGGTCGGCATAGAGGCCGAGGCCCGAGTCGAAGACGCCGACCGCCCACAACCGGTCGGCATAGCTACCCTGGGCGATGATCGAGGGAAGCAGGTCAGCGACAAGCTTGTCGTCGAGGAGATCATCCAGTGGCTGCAAGTGTCCCTGCCAGGCGTAGGACGAGAGAAAGGGTCCATCCAGCTCGATCAAGTCAGGCAACTCCCCGGCAACGGCCGCGGCCTGGATCTGGGCGTTGTAGCTACCCTCGGGTATCAGGGTGAGTTCTACCCTGGTGTCGGGGTGAGCCTGGTTGAAACGGGCGAACTGCTGTTGCAGAACGGTTCGTTCGCTCTCCTGTCCGGCGTGGGCCCAGACCCTGAGCAGATTTAGATCCGCAGTTGATTCCGTCCCTTTTCCACAACCACTCAGAATGGTTATGAGCATGAGGTTAATAAGCAGAAAGTAAATTAACTGAGTTCTATTTATCATCGTGAAGCCGATGGCTGATTTGCTTGTCACATCTATCGGTAGATCCTGGGGAATAGCCTAGCATACTAGCAAGTTGTCTGAATGCTGCGTCTATGGTCGAAAATGGTCGCCATTCTACAACTGCTGATCCATCCAGGTCATTGAGTGGTTTAACTTCTGAATATTGGTTAATGTCGTGTCTCTACACAGAATGTCAGCTTCATGAACAAGCAATGAGAGTACTATCTAAACAATTGGCTTGGATTACAGCAGCGTTGGTTGTTATAGCGGTTGCTACCATCGGTGGGTTCTGGCTATTTCCAAATTACACGGCAGACAAAATGTGTGGAAATCAGATAATAGATACCTATGAGTTACCCAAAGCAAATGTGCATGTAGTGGTGTTTCAAAGAGATTGTGGTGCAACAACAGGATTCAGTACACAAATCTCCCTACTGGAAATCGGACAGGATCTCGCAAATAAATCCGGTAATATCTTTAGCGCAGACACTGATCACGGGAAAGCGCCAAGTGTTGAAGGAGGTGGTCCGGAGGTTAGGGTAGAAGTTGTATCAGGTAGTCATATCAAGATATTTCATCATCCAAAAGCCAGGGTCTTTAATAATCAAAAACAGTGGAAAAAAGTATTCATAGAGTATGGGCTTTTGAATTCAAGTTAGGGGATCTAGGCACTACAGTTCCCAACTCAGATCTCATATAGTATGGTTTGGCGAAAAATTAGATAACTATGAATCACCTGTTCACCCTATAAACAAGGCCGCAAGATTGCTGGTAGGGAAACATTACTAAGCGTCTAACCAGTTGCCGGATTACTTGAAGAGGCTATCAGGATGGGGGAAGAATCTTAAGATGGTTGGTGGATAGGAAAGCAACTTGATCATAGGTCTGTTTCGACATCGGCGATAAGATTTAATATGAAGTTAAAGCTTGGTGATAGAGTTCTTATAGAAGGCCATTGGAATTTTCCCAATGACTGCACTGGCACTATTTCAAGGCCACCTAAATCGCCAGTCAAACACTTGCCCGAGCAGAAGCTTCGAAGAGGTGCTAGAAGAACTGTAAAAAGTAGGAAGGGATCGATTGTTTTTTATTGGGTTAAATTTGATACGCCACAGATAGACACCGACGGTGATGGACCACACTCAGAAGGCGAGATTGAGGCGGAATATATAAAACTAATCGATTGACGGGATCTCAATAGTATTCGATAAGAAACATAGAAAAATGTAGATCCCGGCCGCTTCAACTCTCCTTGGTCACCCCGTTCTCAAGCACCATCGACTCCATCAAATCGATGAACTTCTGTTGATAACGTCGCAGATATTTATCCTTATGGTAAGCGACCCAAGTGGTCTCCCAGGGTAGCATGTTGCCAAGATCCCTGATCTCCATATCCCTGTCCTGTCCTTTTAGATAAGCCATGCTGGCGATGAGTCCGACACCAAAACCCTCGCGCACGTAGGTCTTGATGACATCGGTATCGGCGGCGGTCAATACAACGTTTGGCTGCAATCCGGCACGGGCAAAGGTGGTCTGCATGTGGCTGGCGCCGGTAAAGCCGAAGGTGTAGGTGATCAGAGGGTATTCACAGATTCGCTCCAGGGAGAGGGATCGCTCCGCCAACACCGGGTGGCCCTTGAGGGCGATGAGGCTGCGGTTCCAGCGATAGCAGGGAATGGCATTGAGAGATGAGTGATCCCCCAACTCCTCGGTACAGATGGAGAAGTCGACACGATCGTTGATTGCCATCTCCACCAGCTCCTGGGGTGTGCCCTGGTGAATCTGCAGGCTGACGGTGGGAAAGATTGGACGAAAGGCGCGGATCACTGCAGGCAGTACATAACGTGCTTGGGTGTGAGTGGTACCGATACGCAATACACCGCTGCTCTCCTCCACATGGTCGCGGCCGACAGCGAGGATGTTTTCACGTATCGCCAAGGCCTGTCGGGCATAGTTGAGTACCGCTTCCCCCGCTGCCGTCAGCGCGATCAAGCGCTTCCCCTTGCGTACGAAGAGTTGGGTACCGAGCTCCTTCTCGAGCTGGGCCAGGTGCTGGGAGACGGCCGACTGCACCAGAAACAGCTGCTTCGCTGCCAGGGTGACGTTGAAACCGCACTCCGCCAGGGCTACCAGTGAATTGAGTTGACGCAGTTCCATATCAGATATCCAGATTATTTATCAAAATATATAACTTCACAAGATATAACTCCTCACCCAATATTGCTAGCCAATTGACCCTTAAACAAACAATCCGGAGATGTGTCGTCATGGACAACACAGCCCAAAACCGACAGATATTTCCATCACACCCCCTGGATGGCTTGCAGCTCAGCCGTCTGCAGCAGGCTGTGGAGGGCTTGAACAACGAACAGCTGACCTGGGCCAGCGGCTATCTGGCCGGTTTGGGGGCTGTGCAACCTGCGCCTGGAGAGGCGGTCAATGAAGCCCCCCGATTCACCGTCATCTATGCCACCCATGGTGGGAACGCCCGAAGCGTTGCAGAGGCCCTGGCCGATGCGGCGACGTCTCGCGGGCTGGCGCCGCGACTGGTCTCGGCGGAGGCCTACCGCGCCAGGGACCTGACCAAGGAGCAGCTGCTGGTTGTGGTGATCAGCACCCAGGGTGAGGGTGAACCGCCGGAGAGCGCCTATGAACTCTTCAAATACCTCAAGGGGGTCAAGGCGCCGCAGCTCGACAGGCTGCAATACGCAATCTTTGGATTGGGCGACTCCAGCTATGAGCACTTCTGCCAGGCTGCAAAGGAGCTGGATGGTCTGTTACAAGGGTGTGGCGCCAAGACCCTGCTCGAGCGCGTCGACGCCGACATCGATTTCCAGCAACAATCGAACGCCTGGCAGGAGGGGATTCTGAAGCTGGTTGAGCAGCTGCAACCGTCGGACCAGGCCAGAGTAATCCCGCTGCAGCGCGGGGCGATAGCCGGGGTCAGGTTTGACCGCAACCACCCGTATCAGGCCGAACTGCTGGATCGACGCCGCATCACCAGCGATGACGCCCTTGCCGAGGTGCACCATCTCGCCCTGGAGATCGATCCCCAGGTGATCCGTTACCAACCCGGCGACGCCCTTGGCGTCCTCTTCCGTAACGATGCCACACTGGTCGAGGAGATCACCTCCCTTGGCGAATTGTCTGGGGAGACCCAGGTCAGGCTTGGGGATGATGTCATGAGCCTCACCCAGGCCCTGGTTGAAAGGCTGGAGCTGACCCAACTCCATCCCAGTGTGGTGAAGGGCTGGGGCGCTCTGAATGGTGACAAAGAGCTTGTCAGCCTAAGCGAGGATGCTGGGGCGTTGCGGCGTTTCGTCCAGGGCCTGCAACTGGTCGATCTACTGCAGGCCTACCCAGCCGAATTGGCTGCACAGGACCTGGTGGATCTGCTCCATCCCCAGCAGCCCAGACTCTACTCCATTGCCTCGAGCCAGCGGGCCTATGAAGACGAGGTACATCTCACCGTCTCCACCCTGCGTTATCGTGACCGTGGACGGGAACACCTGGGTGGTGCCTCCGGCTATCTTACCCAGCGATTTGCCGAGGGTGATCGTTTGGGACTCTACCTGGCGGAGAATCCCGGTTTTAGACTGCCTGAGTCCGCAGACACCTCCATCATCATGGTCGGCGCCGGTACCGGTATTGCGCCCTATCGCGCTTTTCTCCAGGAGCGTGAAGCAACGGGGGCCACCGGCGCCGGCTGGCTGATCTTCGGTAACCGACATTTCCATCGCGACTTCCTCTATCAGACCGACTGGCTCAACTACCGCAAGGCCGGCTTGCTGGAACGGATCAGTCTCGCCTTCTCCCGGGATGACGCGGAGCGTACCTACGTCCAGGCCCGGCTCTACGAGGAGCGGGCCGAGCTCTTTCGTTGGCTGCAGGAGGGGGCCCATCTCTATGTCTGTGGTGGGGTGGCGATGGAGCAGGGAGTGCGCCAGGCACTGCAGGGCGTAGCCCAGGATCAGGGCGGTCTCGATGAGGAGGCCGCAATTGAGTACATCGAGTCGCTGCGCGAGCAGGGGCGTTATCAGCGAGACGTCTACTGATGGATATCAAGGCCAATCCCCATGAACTGATCAAGGCGAACAGCCGTTATCTTCGCGGTACCCTGCGGAAGAGCTTGGCCGACCAGGCAAGCGGAGCACTTTCGGCGGAGGATGCCCAGATCAGTAAGTTCCACGGTTTCTATGAGCAGGATGACCGCGACCAGCGGTTGCAGCGGCAACAGCAGTTTCTCGAGCCCTACTACAGTTTTATGCTGCGGGCGCGTTTGCCCGGGGGTGTCTGCACCCCCCGGCAGTGGCTGGCCATCGATGCGGTGGGCAGGGAGCTGGGCAATGGCACCATTCGTCTTACCACCCGCCAGACCTTCCAGTACCACGGCATACTGAAAAACAACCTCAAGCCCCTGATCCAGCGCATCAATCAGGTGATGATCGACTCCATCGGCGGTTGCGGTGACGTCAATCGCAATGTGCTCTGCAATCCCAATCCGGAGCATTCGGCGCTGCATGGAGAGGTCCATCAGTGGGCGAAGCGGATCAGCGAACAGCTGCTGCCCAAGACCCGCGCCTACCATGAGATCTGGCTCGACGGCGAGCCGGTGGCCGGTGGCGAGTCGGAACCCCTCTATGGGGAGACCTATCTGCCGCGTAAGTTCAAGACCGCGGTAGCCATCCCGCCCCACAACGACGTCGACGTCTATACCAACGATCTGGGTTTCGTGGCCATTGCCGAGGGTGATCGACTGCTGGGTTTCAATGTGCTGGCCGGCGGTGGCATGGGGGCCACCCATGACGACCCCACCACCTTTCCCCGCCTTGCCGATGAGCTGGGTTTCATTGCCCCCGAGCACACCCTGGCGGTGGCGGAGGCGGTGGTCAGTGTGCAGCGGGATTTCGGCGACCGGGTGAGCCGACGCCACGCCCGTCTCAAGTACACCATCGAACGCCTCGGCCTGGAGGCCTTCAGGACCAAGGTCGAGGCGCGTTCCGGGGTGCGTTTCGAATCCCAACGTCCCGTCCGATTCACCAGCCAGGGCGACCGCTATGGCTGGGTCGAGGATGGAGAGGGTCGCTGGCACCTGACCCTCTATATCGAGAACGGCCGAGTGGCCGATAGCTCTGCCGCAAGCCTGATGAGCGGTCTGCGGGAGATCGCCGGGATCCACCGCGGTGACTTCCGCATCACTCCCAACCAGAACCTGATCATCGCTGCGGTGGCGGAGGATCAGAAGACGGCCATCGAATCACTGGCCCGGCAACACGGCCTGCTTGTGGACCATCGTAGCCCGACCCGTCTCGCCAGTATCGCCTGTGTCGCCCTGCCCACCTGTCCCCAGGCGATGGCCGAGGCGGAACGTTATCTCCCCGAGCTACTGCAGAAGATAGAGGATATGGCGTTTCGCCAGGGTATCGAGCGCCAGGCCATTGTGATGCGCATGACCGGTTGCCCCAACGGCTGCGCCCGTCCTTATGTCGCGGAGATCGGTCTGATCGGTAAGGGGCCGGGACGCTACAACCTGCACCTGGGGGGCGACGGTATAGGTCTACGGCTCAATCGTCTCTACAGGAAAAACCTCAACGAGACGGAGTTGCTGGAGACCCTGGAGGGGCTCTACCGTCTCTATACAGCCGAGCGCCTGCACCGGGAACGCTTTGGCGATTTCGCCATCCGCTACGGCCTGGTGAAACCGGTGATCAATCCGGCGGAGGAGTATCATGAGTCCGCTTGAAGTCCTTAAGCCGCAGCAGCGGGAGCTGGCGGAGGACCTCGAGGAGATCAACCGCAAGCTGGAGGGGATGAGAGCCGAACAGCGTGTCGAGTGGGCCCTCGACTACCTGCCGGGCGCCCACATTATGACCTCAAGTTTCGGCATCCAGGGCGCCCTGATGCTCCACCTGGTTACCCGCATCCTGCCCGACATTCCGGTGGTGCTGGTGGATACCGGTTATCTCTTTTCCGAGACCTACAGCTTCATCGATCAGCTGAGCGAACGCCTGCAGCTCAACCTGCAGGTCTATCGTTCCCAGGAGTCGCCTGCCTGGCAGGAGAGTCGCTATGGCCGCCTGTGGGAGCAGGGCCTGGCCGGTATCGAACGCTATAACCGAATCAACAAAGTAGAGCCCTTGCAGCGTGCTCTGAAGCTACATGATGCAGGCAGCTGGTTCGCCGGGCTGCGACGGCAACAGTCCCAGAGCAGGGCGGCCCTGCCTGTGGTGCGTGTCCAGGAAGGCCGCTTCAAGATCCATCCGGTGATCGACTGGCACAGCCGGGATGTACACCGCTATCTGCAGCGCCACGGCCTCCCCTACCACCCGCTTTGGGAGCAGGGTTACGTCTCCGTCGGTGATGTGCATACCAGTCGTCCATTGGAGCTGGGGATGCATGAGGAGGAGACCCGTTTCTTCGGGCTTAAGCGCGAGTGCGGGATTCATGAATGAATAGTTTTGAGTTGATGAGTTCGCTTCGCTCACGGGTTTATATACCCCCCCTCTCCCTGGCCCTCTCCCGCGAGGGGAGAGGGGATGTATGGATCAAGAGCCGGTGTAAACAAATGACTTGTATCCACGACCTGACAGGAAGCCTTCGATGCACTCGAAAAGCGCTTCCCCTCTCCCCTTGCGGGAGAGGGCCAGGGAGAGGGGGAACCAGTAACCGTGAGCGAAGCGAACTCATTAACTCAAAACTAAAAAATTGTTTATACCTTGCTCGTGCAATAGCCGTGCACAACGATTTTTTTTAATTTTTAAAGCTAAGGAGTAAAGTTAAATGAGCAGCAATATCGTCTGGCACTCCCACCCGGTTGATCAGCAAACCCGCGCCGAGCAAAAACTCCAGCGCCCACTGGTAATCTGGTTTACCGGCCTCAGCGCCTCCGGCAAGTCGACCATCGCCGGGGCCCTGGAGCAGATCCTCACCCTGCAGGGTTATCACACTTACCTGCTGGACGGCGACAATGTGCGTCACGGTCTCTGCCGCGATCTGGGATTCAGTGACCATGACCGCCAGGAGAATATCCGCCGGGTGGGCGAGGTGGCAAAGCTGACTGCTGATGCCGGGTTGATCACCCTGGCCGCCTTCATCTCTCCCTTCCGTGCCGATCGTCGCCTGGTACGCGAGATCATGCCCGAGGGACAGTTTGTCGAGGTCTTTGTCGATGCTGACCTCTCGGTTTGCCGTGAACGTGATCCCAAGGGGCTCTACGCCAAGGCCGATCGGGGCGAGATCAAACAGTTCACCGGTATCGACAGCCCTTACGAGGTGCCGGAAAAGCCAGAGGTGCACATCCGTGCCGGCGAGGTCTCGGTGGCGGAGGCAGTGAACCAGTTGTTGGCCTATCTGCATGCGGCGGGTGTGTTGCAGGCGGGCTACAAACCAGTCGCCCTCGAAGCCTGAGGCGGGTGTTGCTAGATGTTTCTCACATATGCGGACAAAAAAGCCGAGAAGCGGTCTCAGCAGGCCGTTTCCTCGGATCGCCCCATTCGCAGTCTGGCGAAGGCGATCTCATGGCGGGTGACGGGTTCCATCGACACCATCCTGCTCTCCTGGTTCTTCACCGGTAATTTGACCACTGCAGCGGCCATCGGCCTCACCGAAGTGGTGACCAAAATGGTGCTCTATTACCTGCATGAGCGGGTGTGGAATCGAATAGGTCTCGGTCGTGCCGAGCTTGGAGGTTGTGATGAAAAAGCGGTATTACAACCAGATTTTGGCTGTTCACTGAAAGATACAGGTTGATGCAGTGAGTTATAGAAATCCAAGGCTACTGCAAAGGAGGTATAACGGATAACTCTTCCCAGGCAAAATTTAATCAATCAAAACATCCATCCACATTTCTGTTATTGTCATCATCCAATGGGTTAAGTGGCAAGCCGAATAATTCAATGTTCAGTGCTATGTCTTTTTCTTTCGGCTTGTAGTCTATCTATGAAAGAAGTGTCAGTTGTAATGGTTTGGACGAAGTAAATGTTGCGTTTGATTTTATTGTCTTTGTTCATATACGCACTGGTTGGATGTTCCAGTCACAGTGTTATTCAAAACCAGCCACAATCTAGTAAGCCTGCGCATGCCAGCTATTCCATGATCGATATGCTGCGTGATCGGCCGAATGGTGAGTTGAGCATAATCATGAGCTTTTCAGGGGGCGGTACTCGTGCCTCCGCACTCGCTTACGGCGTGTTGCTTGAGCTGCGCGATACGATTGTCAGAGTAAATGGCAAGGACCGACGCCTGTTGGATTTTGTGAACATCATCAGCTCGGTTTCCGGTGGCAGCTTTACTGCTGCCTATTATGGGCTCTATGGCGACAAAATCTTTACTGATTTTGAAGAAAAATTCCTTCGAGTTGATGTAGAGGCCAGATTGGTGCATGGCCTGTTTAACCCCACCCGTTGGCTATCCGGCAAAGAACGCACCGATATGGCGGTGGAGTACTATCAGGAAAAACTGTTCGGTAATGCCACCTTTGCCGATATGCACAGAAAAGATGCACCGGTGGTGTTGATAAATGCCTCGGATTTGAGCACAGGATCACGCATATCTTTTGTGCAGGAGTTTTTTAACCTGATCTGCTCAGACATCGGTAGTTTCTCAGTAGCCAAGGCAGTAACTGCATCATCTGCCGTACCACTGTTATTCAATCCGGTGGTAATAGAGAACCATCAGGGCTGTGATACCGGGGAATTCAAGCAGATACTCAGTCAGGTAAAAAACAAGCATGCTGATTCCCAGGTGAAACTGGCTGCGAAAGATCTGGAAAAGCTTGTTAGCGATAAAGCGAAATATCGCTACCTGCATTTGGTGGATGGCGGTATCACGGACAATCTGGGATTGCGTTCATTTTTTGAAATCACTGAATTATCCGGCGGTATAAAACCTTTCATGGATAGAATCGGCTACAGAAAGGTCAGTAACTCGGTGGTGATTGTGGTGGACGCATCCACTGATACAGTGAACAACATGGCTGAGCGTGTTGAAGAGCCTACGTTTGAGCAGGTCATAAACGCTATGACTGATATTCAGCTGCATCGCTATAATGCATCAACCCTGGAGCTTATGCAGGATAGTATACAGCGTTGGCATGCTGAGCTTTCATCTCAAGGTTGGCCTTCCAAACTCCACTTCATTGAGGTCGGTTTCAAGAGCTCTTTTCCGCAACAGCGCCAAGAATACTTCAACCAGATTCCCACCAGTTTTAAACTTACCAATACGCAGGTGAATGACCTGATCGATGCCGGGCGTGAATCTCTGCGTAACAACCCCGTATTTCAGAGATTAGTGCAGAGTTTGTAGAACACTGATTGAACAGGGTTCCGATGAAGGCTCTATTGTAAGTAGCCCCCAGACTATGGGAGTGAACCTACCCTATCCAGCCATGGAAGAGCTAGAGGCGATGGGGAGGTTCAGTTGCTGTTCGGGGTGGAGAAGAGCAGGCGGCTCTCCCGGCCCATGGCAGGCACCCTGGGCACCAGCAGGGAGAGGGTGAAAGAGATGGCTGCCATGGCTGCCCCGGCGTAGAAGACAAGGGCGGGAGAGGTGAGCCAGATGATACCGAACAGCGCGGGTATGACCACTGCGGCTATATGGTTGATGGAGAAGCTGACCCCGGCGGTGGAGGCGATATCCTCGGGGGCGGCGATCTTCTGAAAATAGGTCTTCAGGGCGATGGCCATGGCGAAGAAGAGATGATCGATGATATAGAGACCGGCGGCGATCCAGGCCGTCTCCACCAGGGCGTAACCGCAAAACACCAGGATCAGACCCGCGTATTCGATTAATAGGGCCCGGTGTTCACCGATGCGGCCGATCAAGCGGCCGATGCGCGGGGCCAGGAAGAGATTGATGGCGGCGTTGAGCAGAAATAGCAGGGCGATCTGAGAGACAGTGTAACCAAACTTCTCCACCATCAGGAAGCCGGCAAAGACCACAAAGATCTGCCGCCTTGCTCCTGACATGAAGGTCAGGGTGTAGTAGAGCCAATAGCGTTTACGAAACACCATGTGCTTATGCTGCTCGGTTTTCTGCGGGAAGAGTGGAAAGGCCAGCCAGGCGATCAATACGATCACCAGGGTGAGTCCGCCCATGATCAGGTAGATCCACGGGTAGTCGAGACCCAGCAGATCGTCGAACACCCAGATCAGGCCGAAGGTGATGATGGAGGCGAATGAGCCCGCGGCGATCAGGCGCCCAAGGGTCTCCGGGGCACGGGATTTATCGATCCAC
>JBEVVR010000148.1:0-38322 GCA_040507035.1 Candidatus Thiodiazotropha sp. | reverse complement strand
CCAGATCAGGCCGAAGGTGATGATGGAGGCGAATGAGCCCGCGGCGATCAGGCGCCCAAGGGTCTCCGGGGCACGGGATTTATCGATCCACTGCAGGGCCAGGGAGGTCTGAAGGGTTTCATAGTAGTGAAAGCCGATGGACATGATCACGGTGGTGATATAGAGACCGATTACCGAGGGGAAAAGCCCGGTGACCGCAGTGCCGATCCCCAGCAGCGCCAGAGAGAGATAGGCCAGCCGCTGTTCACGGATCAGCAACAGCAGAAATACCACCGCAAAGGCGAGAAATCCGGGGATTTCACGCAGGCTCTGCAGCATGCCTATCTCTCTGCCGCTGAAGGCCGCCCGCTCGATGGCAAAGTTGTTCAGTAGGGTCTGCCAGGCCGCGAAGCTGAGTGGCACCGCGATGGCCATCAACAGCAGCAGGATATCGGGACGCCTGAGTTTTGCTAGAGAGAGACTTTGCATCATCTGATTATCTCCCCCTTTTCTGTTGGCGTAATAGCTATAATATGACAATGAATATCGAGAAAAAGACAGTTGATCCCGCCACCCATGTGGGCCATGTCATCGATCCTCAGCGTCCCGTCCTTTCCCTCTCTGAGGAGAGGAGGGGATCGGAGTTGGTAACCCGGCACGCCCATCTGCGCGGTCAGCTGTTGTATGCGATCCGCGGGGTAATGCGAGCGACCACCGACAAGGGGGCCTGGCTGGTACCGCCGGCGCAAGCGGTCTGGATACCTCCCGGGGTGATGCATGAGGTGGAGATGACGCAGTCGGTGTCGATGCGTTCAATCTATATCGATCCGACCTATTTGAAGGATCTGCCTCAAGACTGCTGTGTGTTGAGGATGACCCCTTTATTGCGGGCTTTGATCCTTGAAGCGAGCCAGATCGGCAATCACTATGCGGCGGATAGTGGGGATTGGCGATTGATGCGGGTGATTGTCGATCAGCTGCAGAGGATCGAGCATTTCCCCTTCCATCTGCCGTTTTCGCAAGAGCCGCGAATCCGCAAAATCATCGATGCCCTGGTGGCAGACCCCGCGGACAATCAGACCCTGGCCCAGTGGGCTTTGCATGTGGGGGCCAGCGAGCGCACCCTTGGACGGTTGTTTCTCAAGCATCTGGGAATGAGTTTCGGCAACTGGCGTCGTCGCCTGCGGTTGCTCGAAGCCATGGACCGGCTGGCTGACGGGGTCTCGGTGAGCCAGGTGGCATACGAGCTGGGGTATGCCAGCCCGAGCGCCTTCATCGCCATGTTTCGGGAAAGTCTGGGTATTTCCCCGGCCCGGTTTTTCAATGAGAGCAGCCATGCCCCTGTTGCCGATTTTGGCACTAGGTGTGGCTAACCGATTCTTGGAGTTGGCTTTATCTCATGCATGGTTTATCATCTCCCTCCTTTTTTATTCTCAAGCCAAGCCAATTTGGCTTCCCGTGGAGAGCATCTATGGCACGTGTCACAGTAGAAGATTGCATGGATTATGTGGACAACCGATTCGATCTGGTTCTGCTGGCCACCAAGCGCGCCCGTCAACTGGTCAACGGTGTCGAGCCGCTGCTTCCCTGGGAGAACGACAAACCCACCGTGATGGCCCTGCGCGAGATAGCTGAAGGTCTGATCTCCCACGCCGACATGGACAAGAAACAGGCTGAGGAGGAGATGGTTGTGGATGAGGCGATGATGGACGTCGACATCACCCCCCTTGAACCCGGCAGCTGATACCCCTGGTCTGTTCACGGAAACTCAAATCTCAATTGGCAGCGGTCCGGCTGTCACACCACTGCCTACCCCTTGCAACCTAAGGTTGAATAGGCACAGAATTCCACCTATTGCCTGAGTCTGTTTCTTGACCCGTTTCAGCTGATGGGTGAAGCTTCATTGCTATAGCGATTACCGATTCCGGCAGTAGCCAAGCCGAACCAGGTTTTAAGGCCGGTGCAGAATTGTTTAAGCGACATTGGAGTGGTGAATGAGCAACCCCTTAGGCAAATTGGAAGAAGATCAGGAGGCCCCGCGTTTCCTCATCAGCGACCTCTGTGCCTATCTTGAGTCTTACCTCTCCGCTGAGCATATCCGTGAGGTCTACAGGGCCTATCTATTCGGCGCCGAAGCCCATGTGGGACAGCATCGCAAGACAGGGGAACCCTATATCTACCATCCGGTGGCGGTAGCGCGCATTCTGGCCGACATGCGCATGGACCATAAGTGTCTGATGGCGGCCATCCTGCACGATGTTATCGAGGATACCCCCACCGCCAAGGAGCAGCTTGCGGAGACCTTCGACAGCGAGATCGCGGAGCTGGTCGATGGCGTAAGCAAACTCTCAAAGATCGATTTCAACTCACAGGCAGAGGCCCAGGCCGCCAGTCTGCGTAAGATGCTGCTGGCGATGACCAAGGATATTCGGGTGATATTGATCAAGCTGGCGGATCGTCTGCACAACATGCGCACCCTGGGTGTGATGAAACCGGAAAAGTCGCGACGCATCGCCAAGGAGACCTTGGATATCTTCGCCCCTATCGCCAACCGTCTGGGTATCAACAGCATGCGTATTGAGTTGGAGGAGCTGGGTTTTGCCGCCTATTGGCCGATGCGTTACCGGGCTTTGAGGAGTGCGGTTACCGATGCCCGCGGCCATCATCGCGAGCTGGTGGAGAATGTGGAGTCGGCGATCCGGACCCGGATCGAACAGGAAGATATGAGGGGGCAGGTCTTCGGCAGGCAAAAGCATCTCTATAGCATCTATAAAAAGATGCTGAACAAAAAGGTGAGCTTTTCCGAGGTGGTTGACGTGTTTGCCTTTCGTATCGTGGTCGATGCGGTGGACGCCTGTTACCGGGCGCTGGGTGTGGTACACAATCTCTACAAACCGATGCCGGGACGTTTCAAGGACTATATTGCGATCCCCAAGGCCAATGGTTATCAATCACTGCATACGGTACTCTTCGGTCCCCAGGGCATCCCCATCGAGATCCAGATCCGTACCGAGGAGATGGACAAGCTGGCGGAGTCGGGAATTGCCGCCCACTGGATGTACAAGACCGGCGAGGCGAGCGGTCAGTGGGTGAAGTCCAGGGCCTCCGACTGGTTGCAGAATCTGCTGGAGATGCAACAGGGTGTGGGTGACTCGGTGGAGTTTCTCGAACATGTCAAGGTCGATCTCTTTCCCGATGAGGTCTATGTATTCACGCCGCGGGGCAGGATCATGGTCCTGCCCAAGGGTGCCACTGTGGTCGATTTTGCCTACAGCGTACATACCGATGTGGGTAATACCTGCGTTGCCGCGCGGGTCGATCGGCGCTTGGTACCCTTGCGCACCCGTCTCCACAATGGCCAGACCGTGGAGATCATAAACTCGGAAACCGCCGGACCCAGTCCGGCCTGGCTCAACTTCGTGGTGACCGGCAAGGCGCGGGCCACTATCCGCTCCTATCTGAAGAATCTCAAGACCCAAGAGGCTATCAGCCTGGGCAGGCGCCTGCTTGAGCGTGAACTCAATTTGATCTCAATGACTCTCGAACAGGTCGACCAGGAGCAGATAGATCAGCTCCTGGTCGAATTCCGTCTGCAAAACCTGGATGATCTACTCGCGGGTATCGCACTGGGTAATCATATGCCGATGCTTGTCGCCCGTAGACTGGCTGGAGAGGAGTTGGCGCCACAGACAGGGGAGTCGAATCAGCAGCAGGAGCCACCTTCGGGATCGTTGGCGATCAAAGGTACCGAAGGCATGGTGGTCAATTTCGCCAAGTGTTGTCGTCCGATACCGGACGATGCCATTGTCGGTGTCTTCAACCCGGGAACCGGGATCGTCATTCACCGTCAGGGTTGTCCAAATCTGGGGGACTACAAGAAGCACGGCCACAAATGGATCGAGGCGGAGTGGGAGGATGAGGTGAAAGGGGAGTTCGTCACCATGATCCGTGTCGAATCCGGCAATCAAAGGGGAGTATTGGCCTCCGTTGCCTCAATCATTTCACAACAGGATTCGAACATCGAGCACGTGGGTTCAGAGGAACGGGATGGGTTATCCTCCACCCTGGTTTTTGTCATCACCGTTAAGGACAGACAGCATCTGGCGAAGATAATACGGCATGTGCGTTCCCTGCCATCGGTGATGCGTATCAGTAGAGTGAAATAGGCATTAACAACACCGGAGTTTACATATGAGCCGCGAAATCATCCGCACCGATCAAGCCCCCCAGGCCATAGGCACCTATTCCCAGGGGGTCAGGGTAGGGGATACGGTCTATCTTTCCGGGCAGATACCCTTGGTGCCGGAGACCATGGAGATGGTGGATGGCGATATCGAACAACAGATCCGTCGTGTTTTCGATAACCTGCAGGCGGTGGCGAGGGCTGCGGGAGGTGGTTTGGCCGATGTCGTAAAGTTGAATGTATTCCTCACCAATCTGGATCACTTTCCCCTGGTCAATCAGGTGATGGCCGACTATTTTTCGCAACCCTATCCCGCCCGCGCGGCGATCGGTGTGGCGGCTCTGCCCAAGGATGCGGCTGTGGAGATGGATGCTGTTATGCAATTTTAAGTGCTGATTTGTGAATTTCGCCTATGATTAGCATGATGCGGCAACAGTTCATTTAGCCTCTTCAGATCGCTGAGTTGCTTGGTAATTGAACTGCTTGCTGAGGAGAGATCAGAGCTAAGGCAGGTTAAATGGACAGCCAGTTCGAAAAGATGGTTGAAGTCAATGTGCAGGGGCGGGTGTTTATCATCTGTCAGTCCCATGGCATTACCGACCCGACTATCATCGGATACTACACAGAGATCTTGCAGCAGGCGATCATCGCCATGCTGACCGATGAGAGTAAACCCTCCGACTTTCAACAACTGCTCAACGAACAGGCCGAATGGCTTGAGCAGGAGATAGGTCAAGTGAGTAATACAGCGCAGCAAGCTGCGTCGAATGCACTCAAAGAAGAGGGTGATGGCGAGACACAACAACCCAAACTATTGAATGCCGACAAGAAGGCATCAGGCTATGTCCCAGAAGCCAAATCGATGCCGGAACGTCTCAAGGACCGCCGTGCGGATATGGAACATCTGCTTTTAAACGACTGCGTGACCCTCAAACTTGTTACCCCGAAACAGGCCAAGAAGTTGAAGCACGGGCTGGTGGGAAGGGATCCGGAGAAGGCAGAAGAGGATGTGGTCGCCCTGCTGCGCAACTCCCTTCATGAACAGGTGCGTAAGTTTATACGCAAGCATAACGGCGGGCCCTGGTCCACGGCCACCTTGCAGACAGAGGTGCGCATGGATATCACCCGCACGCGAACCCTGCGCTCCCTCATCAGCCTGTCCCGACAGCTGTTGGAAGAGCGGGATGAGTGGCTGATGAAAACCAAAAACAGCCTTACCGGTCGTTTCTTCGGTGGCAAGGTGAAGATGGATAAATAGCACTGTAGAGAAATTCCAGATGGGCAAACACTACGACCGGATCAGCGAAGAGCATATCGATTTTATTATTCGTCAACATCTTTTCTTCGTTGCCACGGGAGCAAAGGAGGGGCGTATCAATCTCTCGCCCAAGGGCCTGGACAGTCTGCGAATCGTGAATCCGAAACAGGTCGTCTGGCTGAATCTCACCGGGAGCGGCAACGAGACCGCTAGCCATCTGTTGGAGGATGGCCGCATGACCCTGATGTTCTGCGCCTTTGAGGGAGAGCCGAAGATACTCCGGGTCTATGGCAGGGCGAGCAGCCATCTCGAGGGCAGTGAGGTATGGGATGCCCATGTCGGTCGCTTTCCCCTGTTGCCAGGTGGGCGGCAGATCATTCTCATGGATGTGGAGCTGGTCGCCAGTTCATGCGGATTCGGCGTGCCGCTATTCAGCTATCAGGGACAGCGCGATCTGCTGATTGAATGGGCGGAAAAGAAGGGAGAGAAGGGAGTCAGGGAGTTTCAGGAGAAACGCAATCGAATCAGCATCGATGGCAAGCCCACCGATCTTGCTGAAGAGTTTTGAGTTTTAGTTACAGTGTTCGCTGCGCTCACGGGTTTAATGTCCCCCTCTCCCTGGCCCTCTCCCGCAAGGGGAGAGGGAATGCACGGAAAGGACAAAGGAATTGACCGACAGCTTGTTTTTGCAACATACCAGGAAACCCTTGATGCCCTGGAAAAGAGCTTCCCCTCTCCCCTTGCGGGAGAGGGCCAGGGAGAGGGGTAACTGAAAATTCGTGAGCCCAGCGAACCCATCAACTCAAAACTTCTCAATCCCCATACAGTGTCATCATCACCCTACGCTGGTGCGGATGGGTGCGATGCTCCCACAAATAGATCCCCTGCCAGGTTCCCAAGGCGGGCCTGCCGTTGCTGATCGGCAGACTCAGGTCCATATGGGTCAGGATCGAACGCACATGGGCCGGCATGTCGTCCGGCCCTTCCATTGTGTGATCGAACAGCGGATCACCGTCGGGCACCAGCCGGGAGATGATTCGCTCCAGGTCGGTACGTACGCTGGGATCTGCATTTTCGCACAGGATAAGCGAAGCACTGGTGTGTTGGATGAAGAGCTGACAGATTCCGCTCATCACTCCGCTGCGGCTGACTACATCCACCACCTCCTGGGTGATATTGTAGGTATTGCGACCCCGGGTCTGAATCTGTAGCGTTTCCTGGATCACCATCTTTGCCTTTCTCCCGTCTGTTCTGGCATGCTTTGAATCAACGTATAAACAACCATAGCGAGCCGTATTGATAAAGGAAAGTTCGTTAAAGAGTCTGGATGAACAGCCGGTCACGGTATTGAAGGGTGTTGGGGCAAGGATTGCCGAAAAACTCGCCAGGCTGGGTATCGCCAGTCTCCAGGACCTGCTGTTCCACTTGCCGTTGCGCTACCAGGACCGAACCCGGATTCAGCCCATCGGTAGCCTGCGTCGTGGGGATCAGGTGGTGATCGAGGGCGAGGTCGACCTGGCGGAGGTCAAGTTTGGCCGTCGCCGCTCGCTGATGGTCCACCTCTCCGATGGAACGGGGGGGCTGTTTCTGCGCTTTTTCCATTTCAGCAATGCCCAGCGCCAGGGATTGCATCGGGGGGTACGCCTGCGCTGTTTCGGTGAGGTGCGCAACGGTCCAAACAGCCTGGAGATGGTCCATCCGGAGTATCAACATGTCGACCCGGACCAGCCCCTGGCCGTGGAGGACGCCCTGACCCCTATCTATCCCACCACCGAGGGGGTTCATCAGTTGACCCTGCGCGGCCTGATGCGCCAGGCCCTGGAGTGGCTGGCTCGGGAGCCCGAGGGATTGAGGGAGTGGTTGCCGGCTTCCCTGTTGGCGCGTTTTCCCCAATCCAATCTGGCGGATGCAGTCAGCTTTCTCCATGCTCCGCCGCCGGATGTCGATCAACAGCGGTTGCTGGCGGGGACCCACCCGGCGCAGCAGCGTCTCTCCTTTGAGGAGTTGCTTGCCCATCAGATCAGCCTGCTCAGCATGCGGGCTCGGCATCAGCGTATACAAGCCTCGCCCTTTGCCGCGGACAACAGACTCAAGCAATCACTGCTGGCGGCACTGCCTTTTGAGCTGACACCGGCCCAGGGCCGGGTGGTGGAGGAGATCGAGGGCGATCTTGAGCAATCGACACCGATGCAACGTCTGGTGCAGGGGGATGTGGGTTCGGGGAAGACCGTGGTCAGCGCCCTGGCGGCGCTGCAGGTGATTGGTGGTGGCAGCCAGGTGGCGTTGATGGCACCCACAGAGCTACTGGCAGAGCAGCACCTGCGTAACTTCTCGCAATGGCTGCTGCCTTTGGGGATCGAGATCGGCTGGCTGACGGGTCGCCTCAAGGGGCGCCCCAGGGAGGAGGTCATCGAGGCCATCGCCTCGGGACAGACCCGGTTGGCGGTTGGGACCCATGCCCTGTTTCAACAGGATGTGGTGTTCAACGATCTCGGCCTGGTAATCATCGACGAGCAGCATCGTTTCGGTGTCCACCAACGCCTGGCACTGCGCGAAAAGGGAAACAGACCGGGGCATATACCCCATCAGTTGATTATGACCGCCACCCCTATCCCGCGCACCCTGGCAATGACCGCCTATGCCGATCTCGATCTGTCGGTTATCGATAGCCTACCTCCCGGTCGCCGTCCGGTTACCACCGCGGTGATCTCCGAACAGCGACGGGACGAGGTGGTGGAACGGGTTCGGGCGGCATGTGCCCAGGGACGTCAGGCCTACTGGGTATGTACCTTGATTGAGGAGTCGGAGGCGCTGCAGTGCCAGGCCGCGGAGGATACCGAAAGGCTGCTGGCCGAGGCCCTGCCTGAGTTGAGGGTGGCGTTGGTCCACGGTCGGGTGAAACAGGAGGTGAAAGAGGGTGTGATGCAGGACTTCCAGCGTGGCGCCATCGACCTGCTGGTCGCCACCACGGTGATCGAGGTGGGTGTGGATGTGCCGAATGCGAGCCTGATGATTATCGAGAATCCCGAACGCCTTGGGCTGGCGCAACTGCATCAATTACGAGGCAGGGTGGGGCGGGGTACCACGGAGAGTCACTGCGTGTTGATGTATCAGTTACCGCTATCGGTGAATGCCAAAGAGCGCCTGGCGATCCTGCGTGAGACCGGCGATGGCTTTGTCATTGCGCAAAAGGACCTGGAGATGCGGGGGCCTGGTGAGGTCTTGGGTACCCGGCAGACCGGTGAGATGCAACTGCGTATCGCCGATTTGGTCAGAGATCAGGGAATGCTCGACGAGGTGCGTGGAGCGGCTGAGAAGTTGTTGCACCAGGATCCCCAGGCGGCTGCGTATCTGGTCAAGCGCTGGTTGGGTGAGCGTGTCGACTATGCCAAGGCCTAGCGGGCTGTGCAATAATAGCCCTTTTTTTAGGATGAGTGAGCTTGAGTCAGCAGCTAAGTAGCAGGTCAAATCCTGAGCCAAATTGGTACGATTGGCGCCAGCGCTCGAATCTGCGGATACCACAGCTTGTCGGCTCCTGGCTGGGTGACAGAGGATCCCTCACTCAACGTGTCATTCAAAACTGTGGTGAGGGTCAATTCCGTGTACGACTCTTGCATCAGGGCTGGGGAACCCCTCTCAACACCGAGTGCCGTATATTAAGGATGCGTCGGGGGATGCTGACCCTGGTGCGGGACGTGGAGTTGTTGTGTGACCAGATGCCTTGGGTCTTTGCACGAACGCTGATACCCATCTCCAGTCTGAAAGGAGCGGCGCAGCGCTTGACCCAGCTGGGCGAAAAGCCCTTGGGTGCGGTACTCTTCTCCGATCCAAAGGTGATTCGGGGGGCAACTCAGGTGGCGAGACTGCAACCCAGACAACCGCTTTTCGAAGCGGCATGTAACAATTTGCAAAAGAAACCGGATCATCTATGGGGTAGGCGTACCCTGTTCTATGTGGAAAAGAGGCCTCTATTGGTGAATGAGATATTTCTCCCCAACCTGCCACTCAAGGGAAATTGCCCAGGATGACGGGACAACAGGCTGATCTGAACCCCTCGGGTGCAGGTCCTGTCGACTGGCTGGAGCGCCTGCGTCGATATGGCCTTTTGGTAAGGTTGAATCGCCCCATCGGTATTCTGCTGTTGCTCTGGCCAACTCTCTGGGCGCTATGGATCGCAGGCGAGGGTTCACCTGCCTGGGAGATAGTTCTGGTGTTCATAACCGGGGTGGCCTTGATGCGTTCCGCGGGTTGTGCAATCAACGACTATGCCGATCGCGATTTTGATGCCCATGTGGCACGTACCCGGGCCCGGCCCATCGCCAGCGGTCTGGTGACCCCGGCCGAGGCCCTGGGGGTCTTTTTCGTACTCTCCCTGATCGCCGCCTCGCTGCTGTTTTTTCTCAACTGGCCGACCCGTTTCATGTCGTTGGTGGCACTGCTCTTGACGGCTGTCTATCCCTTCATGAAACGCTATACCCATCTGCCCCAGGTGGTGTTGGGCGCCGCCTTCGGCTGGGCGGTGCCGATGGCCTTCATGGCGCTGATCGAAAGCGTACCCCCGGTGGCCTGGTTGCTCTTCTGCAGCGCCATGATCTGGGCGCTGATCTACGATAGCCAATATGCCATGGTGGATCGGGAAGACGACCTCAAGATCGGGGTCAAGTCGAGTGCGATTCTCTTTGGTCGCCACGACAGGCTGATCATAGCTCTGTTGCAGATGGTCATGATCATGCTGTTGTTGCTTATCGGCTATCTGCTTGGTCTTGGTCACTACTACTATCTTGGGGTAAGCGCTGGCATTGCGCTTTTCGTCTATCAACAGTGGTTGATCCGCAAGCGGGAACCCAATGCCTGCTTTCAGGCCTTTCTCAACAACAACCCATTCGGTCTGGTAATTTTTCTCGGTCTACTGATCGACTATCTAGTCAAGACCTGATGCACAGTAGAAAAATAGTTGTTTAAGATTGCTCATTAGACAGGGAGTTCTTTGATGTCAGCACTGAGAATTGAACTTCTGGCAGAACACCCCCAAGCCATCTCCCCACTTGCGATCCTTTTTGAATCGGAATGGGCTCCCTATTACGGAGAGGCCGGACCTGGAGATGCCGAGAGTGACCTCAGAGCATCGGCCAATCGTCATGAATTACCCATTGCCTTAGTGGCAATCGATGATGACATTATTTGTGGTACCGCGGCCTTGAAGCAGACCTCGGTCAGCAACTTTGAGGAATACTCCCCCTGGCTCGCGGCGCTGGTCGTGGCAGAATCCTATCGTGGCAGGGGGATTGGAGAGCAACTTGTCATAAGCGTAGAAGCCTTGGCTAAGCGATTGGGCTATGGTCAGATCTATGTCGGCACAGGTGAGAAGTCCGGGTTGTCAGAGTCACTTCTGCAAAGACGTAACTGGCGGTTTGTCGACAAGAGTGCCTATTTTGTCTCTGAGGTGCGGGTCTATGCGAAGAAACTCTAACCCTTGAGCTCGGATTTTACTGCGCCAAACAGTGTTTAACGACTATCTTGTTGTAGGCTGCTGCATAGTCGGTCGCGCGCTGAATGAGTTGAAGATGGATCTCTCCAAACACCGTGTCAGTGGAACCTTCAAGATAACGGATACCGCAGATACTCTTTGCTTTTGAATGCAGCTCCGGTTCTATCCCGGGTAATAGAGTTGCTCGCGAGGCCATGGCCAGCAGACGCTTGTCGCCCTTTTCCAATGCCTGTGCCGCCTGTTTATCGGGATCCGCATCTTGCAGCCAGAGCAGAGACTCAACCGCCTTTTTCTCCTTGGGTGAAAGTTGACTCATATCGATTGTTTCCATCTCTTGGCAGGCGCTGAACAAGAGTGTGGTTACGAATAATAAGATGGTTGGCTTCACTCGCTCTCCTCATTCGGGGATGCAGGTCGTAGTTGCGTTATGCTCCATAGTATGACGCCAATGACCGCGCCGTAAAGGTGGGCGTCAACAATAACCGAGCCTTGGGAAAGGGATTCACTACCCGGCAGCGGACCCTGCCACTGCTCCCATATCAGCTTGATCACCACAGCGGTTAAAATGAACAGTGAAATCCGTGGTTGTTTTCTCAGCTGGTCGAGCAGTGCCCAGATCAACAAGCCGTGGAGTATGCCGGACAGGCCTCGATACCAGATGACCTCGGGTGACAACAACCATAAGCCAACGGACGTCCCCAGCATCAACAGCAACAGCAGGGTCAGACAACGCAGTGCAGGCTGAACGGCGGGAAAGAGATACCATATCAGCCACAGCGCGCAGAGATTCATCAGCAGATGCCCCCAGCCCAGATGGGTCAGATGCGCGCTGAAGAGACGCCACCAGGCACCTTCGGCAAGGGAGATACGATGATACTGAAGGCCTGCAATCAAGGCGTCGGGCAGCAGGGCGATCAACAGACAGAGAAGGCTGATCAACAGAGGGCACAGGAGATGCCAGGGAGACGAACCCGCCTTCACCCCGAATCAACCTGCACTGCCGCACACCGGACAGGCGGGGTCCGGGGTCAGACGCAGGGTACGCCACTCCATCGCCAAGGCATCGAACAGCATCAGCCTGCCCTGTAGGGTCTTGCCCGCTCCGGTGAGCTGTTTG
Organism: Candidatus Thiodiazotropha sp.; assembly: GCA_040507035.1. GTDB lineage: Bacteria > Pseudomonadota > Gammaproteobacteria > Chromatiales > Chromatiaceae > Thiodiazotropha. The sequence continues at coordinate 26,297 of JBEVVR010000148.1, read as the reverse complement.
ATCGCTTCTATGGCCTGCAGGCTGCCGATCACTCCAACCAGGGGGGCGAGGACACCGTTGGCGGAGCAGGTCTCATCCATCTCCCCCTCGTCGGGGTAGAGACAGTGGTAACAGGGGCCGCCCGGCTCTCCGGTGAAGACAGTGATCTGTCCCTCCATGCGGATCGCGGCACCTGAGACCAGGGGGGTGCCCGACTGGTAGCAGGCCTTGTTGATGGCGAAGCGGGTGGCGAAGTTGTCGGTGCCGTCGAGTACCAGATCGGCCTCTTCTATCTGCTGCAGCAGGGCGGCCGCGTCCAGTTGGCGGGGAATGGTCTTCACCCTGCATTGCGGATTCAGGGCAAGCAGGGTCTCGCGGGCCGATTCCACCTTCAGCTCACCGATGCGGGCAGTGGTGTGGACTATCTGGCGTTGCAGGTTGGTCAGGTCTACCTGGTCGAAATCCACCAGTACCAGGGTCCCCACGCCAGCGGCCGCCAAATACATGGCGGCGGGTGATCCGAGTCCTCCCAGGCCGACGATCAGTACGCTGGCATTGAGCAACCGCTCCTGGCCATCAATACCGATCGAGGGCAGCATGATCTGCCGACTGTAGCGCAACAATTGATCATCATTCATAGTCAGTTGATCCATCGACAATCCAGTTCAGCAGTGACTTCGTGGGGAATTATCGCTCAGAGGTATTTGCGCCAGTGCTCCGGACGCTGATCTCTGAGCTTATGATTCATACGCTGATAGCGGTCAGCGAAGATCATGCGGGTGCATTTGGAGTCCTCGCGGGTGCAACCCAGATTGACCCGTTCGGTCTCCTCGGTGTAGTGGTAGAGGGCGCGTTTGAGGCGATTGAGCAGACGATTGTCTATATGCAGCCCCATGGCAGTGAGGCCGGTCTCTATCTGTTCCAGTGAGACCTTCATCAGCTGATAGCTCACATGGAGATGGGTTTCGGAGTGAGGGGTGGCCTCGAGAATACCCTCCACATCTGCCAGCAGCGATGCTGCCGTCGCAGCCTGATTGGGGTCCGGGTGGAGATCGACAAAGTAAATGTCCCGGTTTTTCACTAAGTCGTGAAGGCTTTCACCCATATCAGGCAATCCTAACGAATGCGCTGAAATAATCAAGCAGAGGGGGTGGCTTCTAATTCTCCGATTGAGGCCTGGCTTTGGTCGCTAAAGAACCCGGCGCTAGAGGGATCTCTTTCTCCGACGCCCCAACGGCATGTCCTTATGCCGATGGGGCTTGCGCTGCGGCTTGCCGCACCTTTATCGATTGGAAGCAGTGAGGTTGGCCAGGGTCAGATACCAGTTGTGTTGATCTTTTGCCCCGGTGGCCTGGGCTTCGGTGATCCGTGGCTGTCCCGCCAGGTCCTTGTGGGTGGAGATGCGGAGGAAACCCGCATCATTCAACAACCCCTGCACCGCCTCGGCCTGTTGATAACCGTGCTCGAGCAGTAGCCAGCCTCCCGCGTTCAATCTGTTGTCGCTGACCTGGCGAATGATAGCGCGGATGGCATCGAGTCCATCTTTTCCAGAGACCAGGGCCAGCTCGGGCTCCAAGGGCAGGTCACCCTGATCCAGATGGGGGTCGTCGGCTTCGATGTAGGGCGGATTGCTTACGATCAGGTCAAAACGATCACCCTGTGGCAGCGCCTCGCACCAGTCCCCCTGGCAGAAGCTTACCTGAGCGAATCCGAGACGGTTGCGGTTCTCTCTGGCCTGTGTCAGGGCATCGCTGGAAATATCGGTGGCAAGGATCTCTGCTCCCGGGAGCTCGCTTGCCAATGCCAGGGCAATAGCGCCGCTGCCAGTGCCAAGGTCGGCGATTCGCGGGTGTGAGTGCTGCTGCAGCTGATGCAGCGATCGCTCTACCAACAGCTCGGTCTCCGGGCGGGGGATCAGGGTGTGGGGATTGACCTTCAGGGGCAGGGACCAGAACTCCCTTTGGCCAAGGATATAGGCGATCGGTTCCTGGGTGAGACGCCGCTCCAGCAGTTGCAAGTAGCGCTCATGTTGTTCTGTGGTCAATTCTCTCTCTGGCCAGGCGTAGAGATAGCTGCGCGGCTTGTCGAGGAGATACGCGAGCAACAGCGCGGCCTCCAGTTCTGGATTGGCATGGGGTAGCGCGGCAAGGGCCTGTTGTGCTGATTTCAGAGTTTGATGCAGAGTGGTCATGCCTGAGCAGCCTCCTCCGCTTAAGCTTCACCCATTGCGGCCAGGGCTTCAAGCTGTTGTTCACGCAACAGGGGTTCTATCACCTGGTCGAGGGATCCGGTTATCACTTCATCCAGCTTGTAGAGGGTGAGGTTGATGCGGTGGTCGGTGAGGCGGTTCTGGGGAAAGTTGTAGGTGCGAATGCGTTCTGAGCGATCGCCACTACCGACCTGAAGTTTGCGCGAGCTGGCCTGTTCGCTGACGATCTTCTCCTGGGCCTGGGATAAGAGTTTGGCTTGTAACAGCGACATGGCACGGGCCTTGTTCTTGTGCTGTGAGCGCTCATCCTGACACTCCACCACGATACCGCTGGGGAGGTGGGTCAGACGCACCGCGGAGTCGGTCTTGTTGACATGCTGGCCACCAGCGCCGGAGGCACGATAGGTATCGACGCGCAGGTCGTTGCTATTGATCTCCACATCGTCGACCTCTTCCGCCTCGGGCAGGATAGCCACGGTGCAGGCGGAGGTATGAATGCGTCCCTGGGATTCGGTCTCCGGTACCCGTTGCACGCGATGGGTCCCTGACTCGAACTTCAGGCGCGAGTAGACGGCATTGCCGCTGATGCGGCACACCACCTCCTTGTAACCGCCATGTTCTCCCGGGCTCTCGCTGATGGTTTCGGTCTGCCAGTTCTGGTTCTCCGCATAACGCAGATACATGCGGTAGAGGTCATTGGCGAAGAGTGCGGCCTCGGCACCGCCGGTGCCGGCTCGTACCTCGAGGAAGACATTACGCTGGTCGTTGGGGTCGGCCGGAATCAACAGCAGCTGAAGTTCAGGTTCCAGGCGTTCCTTGGTAGCCAGGGCCGTTGCCAACTCCTCCTTGGCGAGGGGTGCCATTTCGGGATCACCCATCATCTCCTGGGCTGCAGTGACATCCGCTTCGGCGCTGATATAGCCCCGGTAGGCATCCACCACTGGCTCCAGTTGCGCATATTCACGCCCGAGATCGCGAAATTGTGTCTGCTTGCTCTGGACCTCGGGATCGGCAAGGAGTGCGGTGATCTCTTCGAAGCGTTCAGCGATCTGGTCCAGTTTTCCGCGCAGTGTAGGCTTCATGTTTTATTGTCGGTTTTATTGATTTGAAACAGCGTATTGGCTGCTTCGAGCAACTCCACCTGACCATTGAAGCCGGCCTGGCGCATCTGAGCGCTGGGGGTGTGCAGCAACTTGTTGGTGAGGGTATGGGCCATGAACTGCACCACCTCCTCGGGAGACTTACCCTTGCCCAGTTGCTGCAGCGCCTTGTGCATCACCTCGTCGCGCAACCCCTCGGCATAACTGCGGTAGTCCTGAATTAAACCCACTGCATCCAGTGAGCGCAGCCATCCCATGTACTCGCCCACATAGTGGTCGATGATCTCCTCGGCCTGTTCCGCTGCCTCTTCCCGGGAGCGCATGTTCTCCTGGATCACTTCATCCAGGTCGTCCACGGTGTAGAGATAGATGTCACTGAGATCGGCAACCTCGGGTTCGATATCCCTCGGCACAGCGATGTCGACCATGAAAATGGGTCGATGCCTGCGCTCTTTGAGGGCACTCTCCACGCTGCCTTTTCCCAATACCGGTAGCGGGCTGGCTGTGGATGAGATGACGATATCGGCCTCCGCCAGGTGACCGCTCAGCTCGGTCAGCGCGATGGCGTAACCATCAAACTGCGATGCCAGGGTGTGGGCACGCTCGACGGTTCGATTGGCGACGATGATGCGCCCGATGCCATTTTGGTTGAGGTGCCTGGCAGCCAGTTCCACGGTCTCTCCGGCTCCTATCAAGAGTGCGGTCTGCTCTGAGAGGTCACTGAAGATCTGTTTGGCCAGGCTTACCGCTGCAAATGCCACCGAGACGGGGCTGTTGCCGATCGCGGTGTCGGTGCGGATCTGTTTTGCCGCGCTAAAGGCGTGTTGAAAGAGCTTGAACAGCATCTTCCCCGTGGTTCCAGTGTCGGTGGCGGTTTGAAATGCCGATTTCACCTGACCAAGGATCTGGGGTTCACCCAGTACCAGGGAGTCCAGGCCGCAGGAGACCCTTAGCAGATGCTTCACCGCATCGAGCCCGAAATGGCTATAGAGATAGGGTGTGACCCGATCCTCGGACAAGCCGTGAAAGCGGCTGACCCAATCCGCCAGGGGTTCATGATCCTCCTGATTGAGGAAGCAATAGAGTTCGGTGCGATTGCATGTCGAGAGGATGACAGTCTCTTCGATCGCCGGATTTTCCTGCAGGCTGCGCAAGGCGCCGACGATGATGTCGGGGCCAAAGGTCACCTTCTCGCGGATATCCACGGGGGCGGTTTTGTGATTCAGTCCGAGGGCGATTATCGACATGCGATAGTTTGGTGGCTTCTAAAATGATGGGAAATTTTGTTATATCAAGGGGTTGAATTCAAGCTAAATCGACTTTGGTGCAGCCTGCTATGGATAGACTGTGGTTAGCTATACAGTTTATCATTAAGCGAACCTTAATATTGAATGTCCATGATTGGCCTAGCCATTGGACATAACTATTAGCTATCACCATCAATAACAATTAAGGTTAACCCCGATTGCTAAATCACCGGTGAGTCTGGTATTAATGTGATCTAGAGCAATAATAAACGACCATAAAAATTATCTATATCCAATTCAATAATATTTTGAGCGGTCGATCCCAGGTGACCGCCAATAACAGGAGGATCACTCTATGCAGGTGCAAAAGTTTCTGTCTCTGGCGATCGCCGGCGGTCTGCTCGTCTCCAGCGGCGCCATAGCTGGGGTCTCCAAAGATCTGCCTCTGCCCAGCGGCACCCCGGATGCCAATGCTATTGCGGATCAGGTCTATTTCGTCAACCATTTCTATGCGTTGAAAAACTACGGTATTACCAACGCCAACAAGGATCCCAAGCGGAGCAACCGGGCGATTCCCGGCAAGATCACCGTGATTGTCAACAAATCGGCCGGCCAAAAGCCTACCACCATCACCGTAGAGCGCTACCTCAACAACGAGTACAGCGACGGCGCAACCAACGCTCAGGATATCGCCATCTTCCGCTCGGGCAAGCTGAAGGGCACTGGCATGCTGATTACCGACTATGTGGATGACAACAAGAGCCAATCCTACTCCATCTGGTTGCCTGCGTTGCGCAAGATCCGTCGCTTTGCTGAGCCGGCCCATGACGACGCCTGGGGTGGCACTGACTTCACCTTTGGCGACGTAGTCCTGCGTAAGCCCAAGGATGAGACCCACGAATTGATAGGTACCGAGACCTTCAATGACTGCCTTGGTGCCATCGGTCAGGAGGAATCGAAAAACAAATACCTGCCCAAACCCCCCGAGGCGGCCTGTGACCATAAGGGTAAAGAGGTCTATAAGCTGAAGAGCACAACCAAGCGTGAGAACTGGTGGTACGACCATCGGGTGAGTTATGTCGATAGCAAGACCTTTGCCGACTACCGCACCGAATATTTCAAGGGTGATGAAAAGGTAAAAGTGATCGACCGCGATTGGAGATCATTGGAATTGGATGACCCACGTGCTCAATACTGGGGTTACTGGTACGGCAAGACCTTTGCCAGTGGGCACGAGACCTGGGCTGTAATCCCCAAGGAGATCGTCCAGTATAACCAGGCATGGGATTCCGACTTCTGGTCTGAGAAGACCTTGAGAAAAATAAAACGTTAGGGATAGATAGGTGTGCCCGAGAGTGGGCGCACCCAGCCAAATAGTGCCTGCCGGCAAGCGGTGGGCAAACACATCATCGAAGCCGGCAAACAGAGAGAATAAGGGGTGCTGGATTCGTTGAACCCGGGAGGAACCGTTCATGTTCAAACGCAGTAAGTTGCATCAATCGATCCTGGTTGCCTTGTTGCTACCCAGTTTCGCCTTTGCCGAAGTCGAGATCACCGGCTATCTGAAAAACGAGACATCCGTCTTTACCCGCGACGGTCAGGTGACTGGTGAAGCGGATACCATGGTCGATGATACCGGCCACGACAAGGGGGATCTGCTGAAGTTCGAGAACTCGGCGCGTCTGTTCCTTAACGGCTATCTGGGTGAAGAGAGTAGCTGGCACGCCGATCTGAATTTCATCTACGACTCCGAAGGGGTCAATGACACCTACAAGGGCCATGAGCTCTATACCCAACACGACTATGTCAGGGAGCTCTATGTCGATACCTCGCTGTTTGACTGGGATCTTCGCCTGGGTAAACAGCAGGTGGTCTGGGGTACCGCTGATGGTATCAAGCTGTTGGATATCATCAATCCCACCGATTTCCGCGAACTCAATCAGAATGCCATGGAAGACTCCCGGATTCCGATCTGGATGATCAACGCGGAACGTAATATCGGTGACAACAGCAATATTCAGCTCATTGTCTCCCAGGTGGAGGAGAACAAGATCCCGGGGCTCAATCCCGACGGTGATGCCGGTCATCCCTTCCTGATGAAAGGGGTCGAGACCATCAGCGGTGGCGTTAATGGCTTTTTCAATGTCGCTCCTGCACTGAGTAATGTGGCGGCAACTTTCAACGGTGCTGCAATGGGTGGTGGTTTTACCAGCGGCATGCCGCTTCCCGTAGGACTCAATCTGTTTGCAGGTCTCACCGTGGATGGATTTGCCGGTAACTTCTGGGATGCGGTGACCACCCCTGGGCTGTTGAATCCAACAGTACCCACAGATCCTGTCGCCGCCCCGGGTTGGTTTTTGTTAAACGCCTTTACCCAGTTTGGCTTTACCGGGCAGCCCGGTTTTCCCGCTGGCGTTAACGATCCCAACGGGAATTTCGGGGTGACAAACCTGATGCCGATCACTGCGTTCAATGCACCACCGACCCCTACAGACGTAAGCTGGGCGCCAGCGAATCCGACATCGGCCTTCGAATACATGTCGAACGCGACCTTCGCCACCTTCAACACCTTCACCAGTTTCTCGCCGAGCACGCCGACCGGCCTCACCGGAACCAGCAGCGAGTGGGTGCGTGACTATCCGGACGATGCCGATGTCAATGCGGGGTTCCGTTTCCGCAATTCCACCGAAGGCGGGCTCAACTGGTCTTTTAACTATTTCCATCACTATAACGCCAACCCGGATCTCGATCTCAGCTGGCACAACTCTGCCGGGGATGATTTGACGGTACAGCTTGCACCGACCCTGTTCTTCGATACCAACGGCACGGCCGGTCCACAGCAGGACGATACCTATGTTCCGGATGTGGCCACCAGTCTCACCAGGGATCAAGCCAGGGCGAATTGGGACATGGGTAACCCCACCACTATCCTGGTCCATGATGGTACCGGTACATCCTATTATGGTGCCCTCGATCCGAGTGCAGTATTGCCGGCCTTGGCGGATGGTGATCTAACCAATGATGCCATGGCGATGGGTGCTGGGGCGCCGACTTTGCGCTTCACCGAATCGCTGCATCGGGTAAACAGCGTGGGCGCATCTTTCGACTATGCCCTCGATATGGGTGATATCCCCTTGGTGCTAAGGGGTGAGTTCCTCTATGACGAGGGTGACAAGCAGCCGGTCATCGATAAGTTCCTGCTCTCGATCGGTGATCTGACAAACGCCCTGAAGATGGAAGACGCCGACTACTTCAAATATGTCCTCGGCGCCGACATCACCGTCGCCACCAACCTGTTGATCAGTGGTCAGTTTATCCAGTTCCGCAATCTCGACTTTATCGATGAGAAGGATAGCTGCATGACCCAGACCGGAGCGACAGTGGATTGCAGCCGCTACACCGCGGACTTCCCCACCTTGAGTTTGAGCAATGGCATGATGAAGGGATATGAGGATAAGGAGTTCTACTCGCTGTTTTTCTCCAAGCCCTTTGGCGATTCCCAGGAGCATCGTTGGAACAATATCTTCATCTACGAAGAGGGTGGTGGTAAATGGAACCGGCTCGATATCGAGTACACCTTTACCGACACCATTCTCGGGTCCGTGGAGTGGAACAACTACTGGGGTGATGAAGACACCACCTTTGGTCAGTTCGAAAACAGTTCCAACTTCCAGGTCGGTCTGAAGTGGATCTTCGAATAACTATAACAATATATTTAACTCTAACCTGTTGAGGCTGTCCGGTAGTGATACCGGGCAGCTCATTAACTGCGCTTTTACGGAGTGAGCCATGAGTGGTTCTGTGTCATCCAATGCATCCGGCAATCCCTGGGCCGAGGCGTATGCAGACTTCGTTATTAAATTTCGCTGGCCCCTGATGTTGATTCTGCTGGTGGCCACCATACTCGCCGCCCTGCAGATCAAATATCTGGATATGCGTAACGATCCGGATACCCTGCTGCCTCCCAGCAACCGTTATGTGGCGACCAATCTCTATGCCGAGTACGAGTTCGGCATGGGAAACCTGATGGTGTTCACGCTGCGCATAAACGAGGGCGATGTCTATAAAGGTTGGTTCATCAACAAGATTCAGGAGATACACAATCGATTGGTGGCCTTGCCAAAGGCAAGAGAGGCCAATTTTATCGATATTGCGGCGAAGAAGATCAAGTATATGGGGGCCGATGAGAACGGTCTGGTCTTCAAGCGCCTGATTCCCACAGAGGGCATCAGCAGCGACCCTGAAAAGGCGAAACAGCAGTTGGCTTTTTTAAGAGAGGGCATAGAGACCAACCCGGTGATTGGCCCGATGCTGGTGGGATTCGAAGATGCGGATGGGAACAAGTGTGAGTTTAAGGATAAGGATGAGAAGAACTGTATAGCCAAATCACTCTATATCATCGGCGACTACACCGACGAGGTGAAGGAGATCTATCTGCCCTGGGTGAGGCAGATACGGGGGATGATGGATGAGTATGGCGAGGACGACAGGTTCGAGCTGTTGGTCGCGGGGGAACCCTACTTCCTCGCCTGGATGCTGGCGGACCTGGTCAACAAGTGGTGGTTGTTCGTCATCTCATTCGCCATTGTCATTGCCGCCCTCTGGTTTGAGTTCCGTAATTGGCGCGGTTCGCTGTTTCCGATCATCGGTGTCAGCGCAACCATCATTCTTACCTTGGGGTTGATGGGTTTCTCCGCCTTCAAGCTGACCACGATGATGGTGCTGACACCGATGTTGCTGCTGGCGATCGGTATCGGTCACTCGGTTCAGGTGACCAGGCGGTTTATGCAGGAGCAGGCAAAATCGGGAGATTGCGAATCGGCGGCGCGGACTGCGATCTCCCATACCATTGTGCCTGCCACACTTTCCATCGTCACCGACATGGTCGGCTTTGCCACCCTGGCGACAGTGGATATCTCTTTCTACAAGGCCTATGCCTATTTCGGCATGTTCGGCATGCTGACCCTGCTGTTTACCACCACGACCCTGATTCCGTTGCTGATGATGACCTTCCCCTGCAGCCAGGTGGACATGACCGAGGGACATGAACGGTCTTGGGAGACCAAGGTCGGCGGCGTAATTACGGGAATGTTGAATGGCCCCGGTAAGGCAATACCCATTCTCTTTGTTGTCGGAATATTTGCCTGGTCGACCTACTACACCGAAATCGGCAGGGGCGTCTCCGGGATGATGGCCGGTGAGGCCGGCAGAGAAGATCCCGAGGTGGCTCGTATTCAGGATGAGTTCGACATCATGCCGGGGGTTGAAAAGGGGATCAACTACTCCCGTGCGGCATTCAAGGAGAAATCGATCACCATCCAGCATATCGAACGCCTGAACACGATCATGCCCGGGGTGATTTCGGTATCGATCCCGATCCGTGGCAAGCAGCCGGTTGCCGAGCTCTGTGTTGATGACTATTTTCCAGAGGAGATCTACGATATCGAGGATCCGATGGAGAAGGTCGCCGCCTGCGAAAAGGCGAAGCAGGAACTGGCCTGTTGGGACCCTGATCCCTGTGGCGCCCAGGGCATTTTCAACGAGGCCGATGTACTCGCCGATATCGAGGCGATGGAGGAGTGGATGCGTGCCCACCCCTTTATCGGTTTCACCGGCTCCTATGCGCAATATATCCGCCTGGTAAACATGTTGTTGACCGCGGAACCGGGGGAACAGCCGGATATCGGAGACCTCTACATTCCCACATCCGAAAAGCTGCGTTCCATCGATCCCGAGGACGACAGGAGCGGCGATGATATTGTACAACTCTATAACGGCCTGTTAGAGACCATGACTGAAGAGGGAGACATGGACTCCTTCGTGATGAAGAACTGGAATGAGGGTGTGGTCATGGGTTTCATCAATACCATGGATCCGGTTGAGGCCCATGTGGTCACCATGGATATTCAACAATATATCGAAGATCACAAAAACGATCCCGGTTTCAGCAAGGTCAACTTCGGTTTGCGTTCTGGTCCGGTTGATGACCTTTCCGGAGACACTAACGAGCTTTCTGTCGATGGTCCCGACTATGTCAGGCCGGGTGTCGGTGGTTTTCTGGGTGCCACCGAGGCGACCCGTGAGGTGGCAGTGGACAATTGGCTGACGGGGCCGCTGTTGACGGCTGCCGCGGTGTTTGTCATCGCCGCATTGATATTCCGTTCCCTTGTGGTCCCGATCATCCTCATGGTGCTGCTGTTTATCACCCTGTATGCCCAGTATGGTCTTGGCGGTTACATGACCAGCATCCAAAACTGGTCGGGCAATCTGGCATTTCACCTTCAGGTGGCATTGAGTATCGCGATGGGACTTGGCATCGATTATGGCATCTATATGATGTCGAGGCTAAAAGAGGAGATGGAGGCTACCGCAGGTAACTGGCAGCAGGCATTGATCAACACCCTGAACACAACTGGATCGGCGGTGATTATTTCGGTGATTGTGCTACTGGGTTGTTTTATCCCCCTGCTTAATACCGATCTTGCCAATACATGGGGGCTGGGTGTCTACATCAGTCAAGCTCTCCTGATCGATGTTGTTACTGCGCTTACCATACTGCCCATGATGGTTGCTTGGATGAAGCCGAAGTTTGTCTTCGGAAGATATAAAAACTAAGAAAAGCGAACTGAACTGGAATAGTACCCAGCTCAGACTGAGGCCGGCGCTATACGCCGGCTTTTTTTTCAATCTCTTTTTCATTAAAGGGTTTACAGAATCGCTAGTTAACTAATTTCCTATAGTTATGACCTAGTGAATTAATCGACTAATCACGCTTCAGTGAATTGGTTTAAAGCCGAAAATAGTTCTATATAAATAGATATGGATGCGGCTGAAATTTGCGCGCCTGTCTCAATGTCAGCCACATGGGGCGTGAAATGAAAGGAAATCATATTGCGGAATACCGTTATGTCGACCCCGACACCAAGAAACCTCTTCTTCTCTATAGCGATGAAGTGCATGAGATATATTGGTTAGGTATCCCTGAGCATACGGCATTTCGCAGCAATATCTATTTGATCAAGTCGGGAGACGAGGCCCTCGTAGTCGATCCGGGACACCAGGCATATTTCGAAAAGATTCAAAGCCGGGTAAAACAGGTCATGGATCCTGCGCGAGTCAGTGGACTCATAATTTGCCATCAGGATCCTGATGTCGCCGCATCGATTACTCAGTGGCTGGATTTAAATCCGGAAACAAAAATTATAACTTCACCGCGGACCAATGTTTTGCTGCCCTATTACGGAGCCAGAAATTACCATTGGCATAATGTGGTTAATGAGTCGACTTATAGTTTTAAGAGCGGTAAAAAAATCCATTTTATCGAGGCCCCATTCCTGCATTTTGCAGGAGCATTTACCAGTTTTGATGAATCAAGCAAGTTTTTATTGTCAGGGGATATCTGGGCAGCGATTCAGCTTGAGTGGCGCTTGATTGTAGATGACTTTGAACAACATAAATCTGTTCTCGATCTTTTTCATCTGGATTACATGGGTTCGAATATTGCCTGTCGAGGTTATGTGGAAAAACTACAAAACTATCATATCGATGCGATTCTTCCACAACATGGATCGATTATCGATTCCGCCAATGTTGAAAGTGCACTGTGCTACCTGGAATCGTTGGTGTGTGGCACAGATATTATATATCCCCATCTGGCAAATGGAGCACCTACGGAATCTGAATCCAGAATCATAGAACTCGAACATCAAATAAAACTACTCAAGGAATCATCGCAACAAAGTGATCTGGTACGAAAACGCTATCAGGATTCACTTGCTACATTGAAACAAAAGGACCTTGAGGTTAAACAGAGTAAAAGAGTCATAGAGAAGGATCTGGAGATGCTGAAAAAGATGCAGCAGGAACTTGTCGAGAAAGAGAAGATGGCTGCATTGGGCGCTTTAGTTGCGGGGGTGGCCCACGAAGTTAATACACCAATTGGTGTTGCAATAACGTCGATATCCGCCTGTGGAGAAGAGCTGAATAGAATCAAAAATATTTATGAGAATGATGAACTGTCAGAAGATGATATGGAGATGTTCCTGGAGACAGCAGCCGATTCAATGCGGATTACCAGGTCTAGCCTTGAACAGGCAGCAAAGCTAATAAATAGTTTTAAGAAGATATCGGTAGATCAGAACATTGATGATATGCGTGAGATCGATGTCTATGAATATGTGCAGGATGTCATTAGAACTTTTCACAGCCAGTTAAAAAAGACAAATATTACAGTTGACTTGCAAGCTGAACAGGGATTAATGGTTAGAACATATCCAGGGTCATTGTCGCAGATATTGAACAATTTGCTGTTAAACGTTATGCACCATGCATATCAGGCCGGTGAGTGTGGTGCCGTGCAGATTCAACTGTACAAAGAGAATTATTTTCTGCATTTGGTTTTTTCTGACCAGGGTAAGGGTATGGATGAGAAGTTGAGAGCAAAAATATTTCAGCCTTTTGTTACTACTATGCGCAGCAGTGGTGGAAGCGGTTTGGGGCTGAATATAGTCTATAACCTGGTTACTCAGAGATTTGACGGAGAGATAAGTGTTGAAAGCAGTCCGGGCAAGGGAAGCCGTTTTGATCTGAAACTGGCTGTAGGGTAACAAGGGTGGTGAACTATGGTTAAGCTCTCTTTTGCAAAGAAGTCAACAAGTAAACCGCAGTGTAGTATGGGGTGGAAGGTTCTTGTTGTTGATGATGATGAGAGTGTGCATAAAGTGACTGAGCTGGCTTTGAAGCATTTTATATACAATGATAGAGGCTTGAGATTCATATCCGCTTTTTCAGCACATGAAGCGAAAGAAATTCTGCGTAAAGATAGAGATATCGCTATCGTCCTTCTTGATGTGGTAATGGAGACGGAAAATGCGGGTCTTGATGTTGTCGAATATATACGAAATGCCCTGGGTAACAACAATATCCGAATCATTCTGCGTACCGGGCAACCAGGGTGCGCACCAGAACATTATGTTATTGATCACTTTGATATCAATGATTATAAGGAAAAGACCGAACTTTCCCAGGAGAAGTTGTATACAACGGTGCGTATGGGGCTTAAGTCATATGTAGACATCGTGTCCCTTAACAGTCAAAGAAGATCGCTGGAATATATCGTTCAAGCCGCGCCTGCAATATTCAAGATTACAACGTTTGACAATTTTTTTCGTTCAATTCTGAATTCTGCCATCGATTTGCTTGGTATATCTGAAGGTCACGGTAAAGTTGATCATCTATCCGGATTTGTTGCCTATCCAGTTTCACATGGTGGTGAGTATAAGGTGTGTCATGGAATAAACAATCATGGTGATTGGGAAGAAGATGAATCAAAAGTAGCCATGATTTTACACAGGCTGCATCCTCAGCTCGATACCATGCAAGGCGTTTTTAACGTAGAGCAGGGAACTTTCGCAATACCTATCAAAGACAAAAACGAGATCGTTGCTGCTATTTTTTTGGAAAATCTAGGAGATATAAGCGAGCACAGTAAACGATTATTGAATATTCTCTCAATGCAAGCCAGCTCAGCATTCAAGAATATTGATCTCTACGAGCTGCTATCGAAGGAGCATCAGGAAACGATCAACATATTAGCGACTGCATCAGAGACAAAAGACGAACATTCGAAAGAACATATCAAAAGAATTGAGTCGATCACGCGATTGTTGGCACTCGAGTTGGGTGTCGGAGAGGAAGAGGCGGTGAAGATGGGTCAAGCAGCAACCTTGCATGATATCGGCAAACTATCTGTCGCCGACAGTATTTTACTCAAACCAACCAAACTGACAGAAGATGAGTTCGAAGCCGTTAAGTTACATACCTTGAACGGCGAAAAAATATTGGCAGGTCATACGCAATTCGAAATTGCCCGTTTAATTGCAATGACACACCATGAGCGTTTTGATGGTGCTGGTTATCCCAACGAGCTTCGTGGGGATGAGATTCCATTGTGTGGAAGAATTGCTGCCTTGGCGGATGTATACGACGCGCTATCAAGTATCAGGCCCTACAGAGATGCATGGCCTCTCGAAAAGGTGCTGGACAAAATCCGGAGTGAGCGTGGTAAACAGTTTGACCCCGATGTGGTCGACGCCTTTTTTCGTTTGATTGAGAAAATGGCAATATGAGTTGTGTCATGGAATAGACAGGATGGTCATGTGAGAAATTCAAGTTTACTCAAATTTAGTCAAATCTTCGCGATCATATTCATTCCTCCGATGGTTTTAATGATCGGAATATCCACCTGGTTGTATATGAGTGAGATATCAGCAATCAAAGTACTGATGCAACAGACGGATAGATTGCGGGTTACACAAAGTAGAGAGTTGGTGGAGAGTCATCTGCGCAATGCGATGCAGGATTTACTAATCCTGGCCGACTTCAAAGAGGTATTGCTGGTGCTGAAACGGCCTCACACCACGAGACATTCGAGGATCCTGGCGCAGAGATTTAAATCGATTGCAGAGAGAAGAGGTTTGTATGATCAGATAAGATTAATAGATCTTTCAGGTAAAGAGGTAGTTCGCTTGAACTATCGCAATAGCATCGCTGTTGGTGTTCCGCAGCATGAACTGCAAGACAAGAGCGGCAGATACTATTTTACTGAAACCATGTCCAAGGGCCCGGGGAAGATTTTCGTGTCAGCGATGGATCTGAATATTGAATATGGAAAAATCGAAGTTCCCTACAAACCGGTGATTCGATTGGCCACCCCAATATACGATGAATCGGGTAGTAAGCTTGGGATGGTTATAATTAATTATCTGGCTGAAAAACTCATAGCATCACTCACGACACAACTTGAAAAAGATAGAGGTAAGATATTGCTCCTGAATCGAGACGGCTACTGGTTGAAAGGTGAAACGTCAGCTGATGAGTGGGGTTTCATGTTTACGGAAAAGAAAGGGCTGACTATGGCTGCTCGCTACCCGGATGCCTGGCGTAATATAATAGATAGCGATACTGGTCAGCTAAACAACGAGCATGGATTTTTTGCATTTACTACAGTGACTGTAGATAAAATCTTGGTGACTATGGGGCAGGTGGGTGAATCCTTATCCGGATATGATAAGGAGCAAAGTAGTTTATGGAAATTGGTGCAATTTACACCGATTAGTGATCACCAGAAACAAGCCTACGCTATGGCTGAACGTTACCTTGCTGTGAGCGCCGTATTGTTGGTGATATGGGGTTTGGTTGCGCTGTTATTGAGTCGCGCTAGGTTGTTCAAGCTGGAAACGGATAAGCAATTACATGAGAAAGAGCAGCGAATCAGTGAGATTGTCAACACTGCGTTTGATGCAATTATAACAATTAATGAGAGGGGTGTAATCGAAACCTTCAATCCTGCTGCCTGTAAGTTGTTTGATTATCGCGAAGAAGATGTTGTGGGTCATAAGGTTAATATGTTGATGGCTTCGCCAGCCAGAGAGTATCATGATCTGCATATTCAGAACTATATAGAAAGCGGAGTTGGAAAATTTGTCGGTAAATCCGGACGGGTTACTGGACTAAGAAGCGACGGTAAAGAGGTTGATATAGAGATATGTATTGGAGCAAAGGAGATAAACGATCATTGGCTATTCACCGCTGTCTGTAGACCCTAAAGAAGAGTTAACGAATTAGACTTGTCTGCGGTTGTCCAGGCCCAGCATCAAGCGTAGGTAATCAAGAGCGACGATGATTGTTATCACGAGGTTTACTAAGGCGCGATTGTTTTTTTCGCTTCAAGTAGCTTCGTACTCTTTCGCCAATCGGGAGGTGGCTGGCAGGACAGCTTAAGTTCAATGATTGAGGAGGTTTCGGTGCCTCGTCCCAGGAGTCGACGATTTGACCGTCTGCCAGTTTAATTAGACGTCCCGCTGCCTGTTTTACATCCGGATCATGAGATGAGATGAGGAAGGTTGTTCCAAATCGCTGATTCAAATTATGCATCAGACGGATAAGGTGTTTGCCAGTCATGCTGTCCAGGTTGGCCGTCGGCTCATCGGCAAGGATTAGTTTTGGGTTAGAGGCTAGAGCTCGTGCAACAGCAACACGTTGTTGTTGGCCTCCTGAGAGTTGGTCCGGTCGACGATAACCAAGATGATCTATCTCCACCTCGTGCAGCCAGTGATTTGCTATCTCCATGCTCTGTTTTTTGCTTTTCCCCTGAAGTTGACATACGTAGGCTACATTTTCACGAGCGGTGAATACCCGAATCAGGTTATATGCCTGGAATACAAAACCGATATGGCGTAACCGGAACTGAGTTCGTTGATCGTTGCTCATATCAAGGATGTTCTGGCCAAAGACCTCAACGCTACCGCTATCTGCGGATTCTAGCGCGCCAATGATATTTAGCAGGGTGCTCTTGCCTGAACCAGAGCGTCCGGCAACAACCGCGAATTCGCCGGTAGCAATGTCGAGATTGAGCCCATGCAACGCAGGAAACGGCATGCTGCCGACCCAGTAGCATTTATGCAGGTTGCGTAGGGATATAATTGACAAGTCCTGATTCTCGGGCATTTGCTGACTATTACCTTGTCTATTGAATACGTAGTGCTTGACTTAGTGATAGGCGGGTTGCTCTCCACGCCGGATAGAGGCCTGCAAGTAACGCAGCAATTAAGGTGGCACTGAGGATTTTAACGGCTGAATCCCGAGTCAACTCCGGATGTATCACCGGATCCATATAGAAAAATTCGAAAGCGTTTGCAAAACGTGTCAGATTGATTCCGTTGTCGGCGAGAGAGTAGACCAGAAGACTACCCGCCAGATAACCCAAAACCGCTCCGGTGAAAATAAGCATAACAGCCTCAAGCAGCAGCATGAAGAAGATCTGTATCCTCGTGGTACCTATAGCGGCGATGACCCCAAGCTCTTTTTGTCGTTCGTGTAGGGAGATAAGCATGGTGTTCAAGATCTCAATGATTACCAGAATAATCACCACGAGTAAGATCACGAAACTGTAGGCGTCGCTGAATTCAAGCCACTGTCTGACCATTGGATCCAGTTCCTGCCATGGCATGACTTCATATTCATTTTCTGATAACTGTTGGGTAAAGAGACGGTAGAGAGTATCGGTATCCTCATGGCTATCAGCACGGATAACGATATCGGTAACAGCATCGCCCATCTGCAACCATTGTTGCGCGCTGTTAAGGGTGATCAAGGCTAAGCTCATGTCTATTTGCGGTGCGCCGGTCTCAAGAATTCCACGTAGATAGAAGACATCCGAGACCATCTCGCCATTCAACCGTTGCAGCATCAATATGACCCTGTCGCCCAGTTCCGCCCCCAGATTTTGTGCAACCGTACGACCAAGAATCAGATCCCGGCTCATGCCTGGCCGCATCCAAGAGCCTTCTGTGACTCGCTGATCCATGGAGGTCACCCATGTCTCCTGTTCCGGGTCGGTCGCCATGATCTGAATCCCAGCGCTGCTGCTGCCCACCGAGGCCAAACCCGAAGTTCTGATACGCTGGGTCCAGCCCACTATTTCTGGATAGCTTTGCATCAACTTAGAGACCTCTTCCGGCTGCTGAATGCGGTCATTGAGGTTCTGCGAGGCCTCGAAGCCAGTGGCGTGAATCTGTAAATGACCGGTATAGCTAAGGATGAAGTTTGTCTTCATCTGGCTGAGCCAGCCATCATTCAACGCGCTGAGTAGGGTCAGAGTGGCGATGCCGAAGATCATGGTCAGCAGAGTGATCAAGGTACGGCGCCGATTACGCACCAGGTTGCGCGATGCAAGCTGCAGATAGGTGGAGAGGCCGAGGCTGAGAGGGCTATCCACTTCTTATTGCCTCGATGGGTTGCAGCTGGCTTGCACGCCATGCGGGATAGATTCCAGCGCAGATAGAGGCGAGAAGTATAACCCCGCTGGTGATCCCTAAATGGTCGAGTTTGAGATGGGGATAGATTAACGGGTCAACATAGAACCGGGATGTAGAGCCGAGCAGGATTGAGAGATCGATACCGTAATGGCCGGTTAAAAGTACAATCACAAATCCCAGCAGAAGACCGAAGAGTATTCCCACAACACCAATTACCAGCGCTTCCACCAGCATGATGCCGGCAATCTGGTTGCCCGAGGTGCCAATCGCCATCAATACACCGAACTCCCTGGTCCTTTCCAGCATGGAGATCAGCATGGTGTTGAGTTCACCCGCCAATACGATAAACAGCACCACACCAAGGAACAGGTAGAGAAAGCCATTGTGGAGTGTAACCCACTCCTTCATCACCGGGAACATTGCATACCATGGCATCACTTCCAGCTTCTCACCCTGCAGGGCCGCTTCGAGTTCAGTGGCCAGATGGGGGATGCGTTTTTCATCGCTGCCGATGACCACCGTGGTCACCCGATTCGTCATATCCAACATCTCCTGCAGCGTGGAAAGCGAGGTGATCGCCATACCTTTGTCCAGTCCCATTTCGCCGCTGGTGATGATGCCGATGAGGGTAAATGACTCAGCCACCATCACCCCATAACGGTCGTATCCGATGATGATTACTTCATCACCAAGTTTCACCTGAAGGTTGTTGGCAGTGGTTGCGCCGAGTATTAGCGAGTAATCATCTTCAGCTACCAGGAAGCGGCCGATGCCGATGCGTTTACTGAGTTGGGTTACCTTGGCTTCATGTTCTGGGTCCATACCGATCAACATTACACCCTGGGTAGTGATGTCAGAGGCGGCAAGACCAAAACTCTCCAAGCGCATACTGTAGCGGGATAGGTCGGCCTGCTGCAGTGCTGTTACGATCTTTTGCGGATTGGTGATTGCCTTTGAGAGTTCTGGGCGCTGAAAAAAGCCTTGATGATGGATCTGGATAGAGCCAATGATAGCTTGCTGAAAGTTACCAAGCATGTTGCGATGTAGGCCCTCGTTGAATCCCCAGAGAAATATCAGTGAGGCTAAGCCTACGCCTATTGCGCCGGTGGTCAGAAATGTTCGGCGACGATGGGCAAGCAGATTTCTTAAGGATACAGTCAGGATGATATTAATGACCGTTGGTGTCGACTGGCTCATCTGCTTACCCGGAAATCAATAGAGTGGTCTCTGTTATCAAGGATAATCCATTTTCCGCACAAACCGCATCAATATTGGCTAACTATTTTGATTTACCGGGATTAAAGATGTCGTCAGAAATCGGCACATTGAATTGAATTGACTCTAACTTAATGACAGTGCGCTTGCCTGGTTCGTCAAGCGGTATCATGGTCCAGCGGGTTGGTATGATGCGTCCGTCCATCTCTTTGACCTGATCGAATGTCATGCGTCTGTTGGCCTTTTTATCGCACTGATACTCCATATCCAACGGTATGCCATCGCCACGAATGCGCTGAATCAATCGCTTCCAAGTGACCTTGGCTGTGGCAGAGGGTGTCGATTCTATAGTCACCACGGCCTGATCCCCGTGACCTTCTCGCTTTACTATACGGTGGTTGTATTGATTGATCAGCGAGTCGGTCTCCAGCAGATCCTGATTGTTGAAGTCCGAACCCATCCAGGGGTCCTGCATCATTGCCGGTGAGATATTGATCTGTCTGCGCAGTTTGGGCAGATACATCGAGAGGATATTGTCAATCTTGAGGTAGACCGTACCCCTGGTTTTGCGGGGGCTGAGGATCTCCATGCGGAACCGGTTGTTGGCCATGTCATCATGACTGCGGAACGACATGCTGCGCTGCCAGTCGGGTCTGATGATATCGACCTGGTAGACAGCCAACGTTGCGCTGGAGCGCATCAGCGCTTCGGTCTTGTGCAACAGCGCTACCGCCTTCGGTTCTGATTCACCGGCAAGGCTGGTGCCACTGCAGATGAGCAGAAGCCAGAATGCTCGAAATAGCCCTTTCATAGAATAACTTACACCCGTAGTAGGAAATCCAGATGGTTAGATTATAAGCATTTGTTAATATATTACTAGTTCAAGGGCATTCAATGACACAGTTTCGATGGGTTGCGGATCCGCTTGTTTGATATGTAACCATATGTAATTGTAAGCTATTTATGGGTATAGTGAGCGGTCTGTAGAATGTAAAAAATGGTAACTGTGGGTTTAATTTCTCTCATTCCTACGCAGCAGCATGGGAACCAGGCAATCTCAGGGCAGGGTATGGGTTCCCACGGGGTGCGAGGGAACCGGCAACATGGAGGCAGACCTGATGGGCGGTGAAATGAGTGAAAAGGTTTCTGTTGTGGGTTTTACCGGCTGCTATGGAGCCGATTCATCGCCTTCTGTAACTCCCCTTTGACGATCTCATCCAGCGATTCGATGGCATCGTCAATGGCCCCGTCGATTGCCTCACGGTCGCTTTTGGAGGGCCTTCCAAGGACATAATTTGTGACCGCATTGCGGTCGTTCGGGTGGTCTATGCCGATGCGTAAGCGATGGAAATCCCTACTGCCGAGGGCGCTCATGATATCTCTCAATCCATTATGGCCCGCATGTCCGCCACCTGTCTTGAGGCGTATCTGTCCCGGTTCCAGATCCAACTCATCATGAGCCACGAGGATCTCCCCCGGATCGATACGAAAATAGTTGGCCAGACTGGATACCGCCTGACCGCTTCGGTTCATAAAGGTCGTGGGTTTTAACAGGCGTATCTCTTTGCCGTTGACTGCCAGCTTGCAGACAAAACCGAGGTGGCGTGATTCGTTGCGAAAGGATTGGTGTTGTAGTTGGGCCAGCCTATCCACAAACCAGAAACCGGCGTTGTGGCGGGTGGCTTCGTAATCCGCTCCGGGATTGCCCAGGCCGACGATGAGTTTGATGGGCTGTACCACGCTATGTTTCGCTTAGCACACTTTGTAGCTGAAAAGTCGTACCATCCAATGGTGAGAAAGGGCAAGGGGGCGCTGAATCGCCCCCTCGATTGAGCCTACTCCTCAGCAGGCGCTTCTCCACCCTCTTCGGGCGCTTCATCTTCAGGCTCGACCTCGGTGGTGTGTGCTGTGTGGATGGTGAGTACAATTGGATCCTCGTTACCTTCATGGGTGATCAGATCGACACCCTTCGGCAGCTTTACTTCCGAGGCATGGAGAACGGTACCCATCTCCAGATTGGCCATATCGACCTCGATGAACTCCGGCAGGTCTTTTGGCAGGCAGCTAATCTCCATGTCACTCATGACGTGACTGGCCTGGCCGCCGGCTTTGATGCCGGGACAGGTCGATTCATTGATGAAATGGATCGGCACATGGAGCCTGATCTTCTCGTCAGCCTGTACACGCTGAAAATCGACGTGGAGGATGAAGGGTTTGGCCGGATGGCGCTGCAGGTCCTTGAGTACCACGGTCTCTTTCTTGCCGTCGAGCTTCAGGCTCAACAGGTTGGCATAGAAACCCTCGTTCTCCAGGGAATGGACCAGTTCATTGTGGGGTACACTGATCATAGTCGGATCCTTATGGGCTCCGTAGACTATGCCCGGTATCAGGCCGGCACGACGCAGGCGGCGGCTCGCACCTTTCCCTGAATCGTCCCGAGATTGAGCGTTGACTTCAAAATTGGCAGACATGGCAGACTCCGTATCTGTGGAATAGGTTAAATTGGATGGGCCGCCCCGCGACCAAAGCGGCACTCTTGTCGCTGCTTCTACAGCAGCGGACGCGCGATTCTAACAGGATTGGCTATTTTTTCCAGCCCCAATCGGTAATCTTGATCGGGAACCTCGCTTCTCAGGCAGGGCTGCGCGGCGTGGAAACCGGGTCAGTCGATGAACAGGGAGCTGACCGACTCTTCGTTGGAGATACGCCGCATGGTCTCCGCCAGGAGCTCGGCAATGCTCACCTGGCGTATCGGGGTGCACTGCTTGGCCTCTTCCGAAAGTGGAATCGTATTGGTGACCACCAACTCGTCGAGTTGGGAGTTGCTGAGATTGGCAACCGCGGGTCCGGAGAGCACCGGATGGGTACAATAGGCCACCACCTTGGCGGCACCGTGCTCTTTCAGTGCCGCTGCCGCCTGGCACAGGGTACCTGCGGTGTCGACCAGGTCGTCGATGAGGATGCAGCTGCGTCCCTCCACCTTGCCGATGATGTGCATCACCTTGGCTTCGTTGGGTCTTGGGCGGCGCTTGTCGATAATCGCGAGTTCGGCATCATCCAGCCGTTTTGCCAGCGCCCGTGCCCTCACCACGCCACCCACATCGGGGGAGACGACGACGATGTCGGGGTGTTTCTGACGCCACACATCCCCAAGCAGGATGGGTGAGGCATAGACATTGTCCACCGGGATGTCGAAAAACCCCTGGATCTGGTCGGCATGCAGATCGACGGTCAAGACCCGGTCTGCGCCTGCGGCACCGATCATCTTAGCTGCCAGACGGGCAGTGATCGGTACCCGGGCGGAACGGGGTCGCCGGTCCTGTCGTGCGTAGCCGAAATAGGGGATGACCGCGGTGATACGCCGTACTGATGACCAGCGCATGGCATCGATCATCACCAGTAGTTCCATCAGGTTTTCATTGGTAGGGGCAGAGGTGGGTTGGACGATGAAGACATCGCGGCCGCGTACATTCTCATGGATCTCCGCCATGACCTCGCCGTCGCTGAAGCGACCGACTTGCATCTTTCCAAGCGGAAGGCTGAGGTGGGCTACGATTTCAGCGCTCAGCTCCGGGTTGGCGTTTCCGGAGAAGACCATCATGGCTGTGGCAGACACGGTTTTTGATCCCCTATATCAGGCAGTGAATTGCAATAAATTGGCTGGGGCGGCAGGATTCGAACCTACGAATGCTGGGATCAAAACCCAGTGCCTTACCGCTTGGCGACGCCCCAAATTAACCCTCTACGGGTCGGAGTAACTCCATCAGCGGGGACCGGTTAACCCCGCGAGCAACAATACCATCCAGACTCGCCGGCTTCTTCGCAAGCAGATCGAGTGCCGACTGCCGGTCGGCAAAGGCGGCGAACACACAGGCGCCGGTGCCGGTCAGTCGGGCATCGGCATACTGGTTCAGCCAATCCAATGCCTGTGCCACTTCAGGGTGGCGCCTGCGTACAACAGGCAGGCAATCATTATGACAGTTACCCTGCAGAAAGGCGCGTATTTTGATCCGGGGTGAGTTGCGTGTCAAATCAGGCTGGTTGAAAATCTCCGCTGTGGAGACATGACATGCGGGTTGCAGCAGCAGATACCAGTTCTCGGGTATCTCGATATCGGTCAACTCCTCGCCGATGCCTTCGGCCCATGCGGCATGACCGTGGACAAAAACCGGTACATCCGCACCAAGTTCGAGGGCGATTTGCATCAGCGCCGAACGCCTGAGTGAGAGATTCCAGAGTCGGTTGAGAACCACCAGTGTGGTGGCGGCATTCGAACTGCCGCCACCCAGGCCGGCGCCCATCGGGAGCTTTTTTTGCAAGCTGATCTCCACGCCCAGATCGCTTCCACTTGCCTGTTGTAGGGATTGGGCCGCCCGATAGCAGAGGTTTTCGGTTTGTGGCAGGCCATTCAGGTTGTCGTGGAGGAGAATCCGGCCGTCGTCGCGAGGTTTAAAATAGAGTCGATCGTGAATGTCGAGAAATTGGAAAACAGTCTGCAGCTGATGATAGCCATCGCCGCGCCTGCCTACGATGCGCAGCATCAGGTTCAATTTTGCCGGCGCCGGAAAGGCGATGGTCTCGTCAATCAAACCATCGGAGCGCATGGGCAGGTCAGTTTTTCACGCCCAAACGCTTCATCACAGGCTCGATAAACCTGTTATCGGGATCTCGCTCGTTGGCCGCATTCCAGACCTCGATGGCACGTTGCCGCTGCCCCAGATGCCATAACACTTCGCCCAGATGTGATGCGATCTCGGCGTCCGGACTGAGTTCGGCGGCCCTGCTGAGAAACTCGAGGGCCGTTTCAAGATTGCCCAAGCGGAACTCCACCCAGCCCATGCTATCGAGAATTGCGGGACTTTCCGGTTTTAATTCCAAGGCCTGTGCAATGTAACCTTTGGCCTCTTGCAGGCGATCGGTCTGATCGGCAAGGGTATAGCCAAGCGCATTCAGGGCATCGGCGTGTTTGGGTTCAGTGGCAAGGATCTTTCGCAGGTCATTTTCCAGCAGATCGATCCGTTTCAGATCCGCCGCGTTCAGCCCGCGGGCATAGAGCAGGTCGATGTTATCCTCAAATATCTCCAAGGCCTTGGTGTAGACCTGATGGGCGGTTTCGAAATCCCCTGCTTCACGCAACAGCTCGGCCTCAATGATGTAGAACTTCGTTTCATGGGGGCTCTGGGTGATGCGTAATCTCTGCAGGGTCTCGCGGGCTTGATTGAGATTTCCCTGGTCCGCCAGGATCTTTGCAATTCGTATTTGCGCGTCGATCAGGTTTTTACCTTGCACGCGACTGTACCAAGCCAATGCCTGCTCGGGGCTCTTCTCCTCCTCGGCAATCATCCCCAGATAGAAACTTGCCTGGTTGCGCTTCTGCCGACTGTGAGTCAGTTTCTTAAGATACTCCTTGGCATCTTGATAGCGTTCCAGCTGTAGATTGATGATGCCTATGGAGAAAGCGGTGTCGCTGTCCTCAGGATCCTCTTGATAGAGTTTCTGGTAGATTTCGAGGGCTGCTTCCGGTTTGCTCATCTCGAGCAGGAGCCGGGCGTAAGCCTTGCTCAGCTGAGCATTTTCGGGGGAATTCTCATAGGCCTGTTTAATGAATGCCACCCCCTGCTCTTTTTGATCCATGTTGATGAGAATCTGCGTCTTCAGGATGAGCCCCTGATTGGAAGTCGATTCGAGAGCGAGGGAGCGATCGACATACTGCAGAGCGAGATTGTATTGCTTGGCATGATTGGCGGTCAGGGCAAGGGCGTAGAGTGCCTGCGCATCCTGACTCTCATCATCTACCAACTGCTGCATGATGAGCAGTGCCTGTTCGGGCTCTGCCGATTTTTCAGCAATTGCGGCGGCCTGGAGGTAACCGGAGAGGCCCTGTTCGTTAGCAATCTCCACCACCTGTTGCAGGTGGTGAATTGCCTGGCTCAGGTCACTTTTGCGTATGTAGAGGACAGCGGTGATCTGGTGGGCCTTCAGCGATTGAGGTGAGATATCGACCCACAGGGTTGCGGCGGAGAGAGCGGCATCGGGCATGTTGGCCTGTAGACCCAGACCGGTGGCCCGCTCAGCGGTGCTTTCGTCCCGTGATTCTTTGGCTGCCTGCAGCGCGTGTTCGAAGGCGAGTTTGCTGTGGCCGCGCTGGGCGGCGATTTCACCGGTCAGGGTGTTATAGATCAGATCCTCGCTGAGGCCATCCGTGGATTGAGCTGGCGCTGAATTTGCTGTGGCAGCTTCCTGGAAAGTCGTCGTGCCTGGTTTGTTGGTCTGAACGCTGGCGCAGGCGGATAGCAAGAGACTGACAAGAATAGGGAGATGCTTGAGTTTTCGGTTGGTGTGCATAGGGTTAGTAGTATTAAATCTAATTTAGCCTGACTGCAAGTGTTGTCTGGCGCCACTTGTAGATTAAATTCGAGTATTCATCCGCCGGATGGTCATTCTCAATTCGACAGCTTGAGGAATTCTTAGCGGATTTTCCTCCAACACCAGGGAGATGGCCACCATTTTGCTCTAGCCTGGTGAGCGAATACAGGCTTATGCAATAGACAAGAAAATGTTTCGAATGTTGTATTGACTTTGAACGGTCAAGGCGTCAGAATGCCCGGCTCTCGCTTGGAGGGGTTCCCGAGTGGCCAAAGGGATCAGACTGTAAATCTGACGGCTCCGCCTTCGGAGGTTCGAATCCTCCCCCCTCCACCAGGTGATGTCGGGAAAGTGGTGGTAAAAA
>JBEVVR010000102.1:0-45442 GCA_040507035.1 Candidatus Thiodiazotropha sp. | reverse complement strand
ATGACTACAGCTTAAGGAGAGACGACGGCGGCGTCTGTGGTGGGGTTGTTTGGTTTTGTATCGGGATGTAACAGAGTGCTGGGTTATGTAAAAAGGCAATATAAATATTTTGATTTTGTTTCTTCTTCACTACCATGATAGCTAATGGTAATGTCATTTGCTTTAGTAAATACTACATCACACTCTATTTCATTTGTGCCAGGATTAGCTATGAGCTGCATAGTCACACTCGACTCCAAGCCATCGATTGACAGCTCTGACACCCAATACGCTGGCTGCTTAAATAGCTTTGCTTCGAGTTTATTATGCATATTCACAGAGGTCTTGCTGATACATTAATGAGGCCCTTATCTCGTTATTATCATTTATAAATCACTCACCATATTCTGCAAATTTTAACTTACTCGGACCACACCAGAACAACCTAACCCAGTCAACAAGATACAATCCGTGTTTTTCCACAAAGGTGTCAATTTCGTTTGCAATACCTTTTATATTTGACTCCTTAGTATGCGAGAGAGTTAAAACCGTAATATCACCTTTCTCGTTCACCTGCCCCCAAAGCAACCAGCCCGATTTGGTTTGTAGCGCAAATCCACCCACAATTGTTGCCGCTGCACTACTGAAGGCGACACCGTTATATTGTTTTATTACTTCAAAGGATTGCTCAAGAGTATTGAGAGCTATCTCAATATCTTCTAAAGGAGAATCTATTTTTTTCCTTAGGTGCAGGTTTTTAAAACCTACTCCTTCCCTATAGTTTTTATATATATTCTCAATCTCATCGAACTCTTCATTTATCAGTGGTTCATTTTTTCGATCTATAAATTCAAACTGTCTCCAATCATCCTCTGCAAGCACTAGAATATTATCTAACGATTTCACATTCTCAACCCCAGCGATATCGTTACTGATTGTAGGCAGGCTATAGAGCAGCTCATTCGGATCAATTTGGGTTATTTCGTTTTTAAGCAAAAAAAGATCTAATTTTCCACTTTTTCCAAACTGACTTTTTTGCGATGGCTCAGCACCTATGACACGCCAATCATCCTCGCCTAAATGCATGGTGGTATCGATTTCAAAGGTATCGGGCAGTTGATCAACAGGGACATTGGAAACAGCAAATGGAGTTTCACTTTTTCCTTCGTAAAATCTAACTTTTACTTCGCTCTTTTCTTTTGCAAACCCAAACATGGATACTCCCATCATTACTATGCACTGTTGTTCCAAATAACATTTGTCATTATATCGTATTCTTCACGATCTTCCTGATCTAGTGAACTTGGGTCACAAAAATACAATTGAGGCAGTTTAGCCTGCCTCAGGAATCTATTAGCTGGTTCATAACTGTCACTGTCATTGGAATCTTTGGAACATCTACGGCACGGCCTGATCGGTGATGCACAACCTCCGTGCAGAAAGGTAACCCCATTTTTACTTGCCACTACTGCCTCTTCGAACGAATCATACGACTGCTCTGAAAGGTCTGCAGATCCACTAGCAGGGATCCAACAAAAACAAAACTCTTGAGGGCACTCATCCAAAGGTGGCTTTTGATTGATATCCCAGCGTTTCATTCTCATGCATAACGCCCCAAAACAAGATAACGAAAACCATGTGGCTGATTTTGCTTCGGCTGGACTCGATTATTGGTGTATGTGTTCATAGGATAGGGTCTAAAACTCTCACCATTAGAGTAATAACAAGCGGTCCAATCAAGGTGAGATAGATCTGTACGCCAAGATGAAAGCCCAGGAAAGCCGATTTAAATGGCAAACCACTTCTAATTTTGATAGCAATTCCAAATATATACACTGGCAGCCCGACAATAAAACCAACTAATGCCGTGAATCCGATCATATATAGCAATTCATCTCTATGCCTTTTTGCCTGCATCTTGTCGCAGGAGGAGTCCATATACGTTATACATTTTTATATTGCGATTGGCTAAATGTCAGATTCGTAATCTTCAATTTCCTTTATCTCTTCCGGTGTCAGATATTTTCTCGAAGCTCTGACCTAGGAGGGCCATTCAAGCCCATTAAGTTTGTTACCTCCAGAATCCATTGCTCTAGTACCGGATCGTTGTAATCAACCTCATCTAGGGACCAGCACATTATTGTATGTGATCTGCGCGCCACCCATTCTTCCGGTGAAAAGCCTTCCTCGAAAAACTGTCTAGCTATATCTACGCGATCGTCTTTGTTTTCTCGAATGATGTTCATTGTTTTCCAGCAATATAACTGCTTTATTAACGAGACCGCGTGTCTCGTTACTATTTTATAGCAAGACCTGTATATAACACCCAAATCAACAGAGCATCAATCACTTAGCTTCCTGCTGTCTCATTATACATGCACAGCAAATCGTGACAGTGACAAACTACGGATTTTGCAGGACAAACCATCAGACCAGACCGCAGAACCTCGCAAACCACATCTACTTGATCAACCACGTATCACAGATCGGCAGAAATACTTCGGTCACAGGACAGAGCAATCAATATTTAATGGATACGTCAGTTCATCCTATTCAAGGATATCGATTTCGACCTTCGTTCGATTACAATCCGAGGCGCTGATGGCCATAAGTGAAGATGACTCTCACACTCATGGCCAGCAGACTCAGGCCGCCACCCCCTCCTTATTTTCAACACTCCAGGCACCTCGAGCGGCGATACGACTCGCATAATCCGCGAAGTCTGTAGGCTCTCGTCCAAGCGCACGCTGGACGCCGTCGCAGGTGTGTGCATTGCGGCCATCGAGGACCGTTTCGAACAGGTAGTTCAACAGCCAGGCGATCTCATCCGGTGCAGCGGATTCGGCGATAGCCTGAGTAAACGCAGCTTGTGGGATCTGAACAAACTGCACCTCGCGACTAGCGGCTTGAGAGATCTCCTGTGCCACCTCGGTAAAGGTCAGGGTGCGGGGGCCGGTCACTTCATAGATCTCCCCGGCATGCCCCTCCTCGGTCAGAGCGGCAACCACCACATCCGCGATGTCGTTGACATCGATAAAGGGCTCGGGGACATCCGCGGCCGGCAGGGTAATGGCACCACCCAAGACCATATCGAGGAACTCACCCTCGGAGAAGTTCTGCATGAACCAGCTCGAGCGCACCACCGTCCATTCGACACCGGCTTGCTGCACAATCTGTTCACAGGCCTGGGCCTCCTCTTCACCACGACCCGACAACAACACCAGCCGTTCGACACCCTGGGTTACCGCCTGGTCAACGAAGCGGCGGATCGAATCGGCGGCACCCGGTATTGCGAGGTCCGGCGCATAGGTGATGTAGGCCGCCTTTACCCCTTCGAGAGCCAGGCTCCAGGTACCCGGATCGTTCCAGTCAAAGGATGGGGTTGCAGAACGGGATGCAATGCGGGTTTCAACCCCGCGTGCTTGCAGTCTCTCTGCGACACGGCGACCGGTTTTTCCTGTGCCTCCCACTACCAGGGTAATGCCCTCGGATGCCTGATCATCGCTTGACTTGGTATACATAGTGCTCTCCTCATTGTTGTCGGTCTCTGCTTGCGGGTGAATTGAAACCGTGCCGAGCTGCCGGAACAGGGTTAGTTGATCCAGAAGCTCCCACTCCTCGACAATCTTTCCGCTTTCAAAACGACTCAATATCATCCCGCTTACCTTCACCTGCCTGCCGGTCGCCGCGATTTCCATGAGATCGCCTTCGTGGGTGCCGGTTAGCGTGAAGGAGATCGCAGTCTTGTTACCCGCGCTGATCAGCTCCTCGATCTCCAGGTGCAGATCGGGAAAAGCGGTACGGTATGCTGTTAACAGATCTCTGAGTGCTTGCGGACCCTGAAATACCTGATCGGGACTACGGTAGATATAGTTGGGGTGAATGACCTCATCCAATACAGGGTAATCCCCGTTGTTAATGACCCGCCCGATAAAACGTCGCATTGTCGATTCATTGTTCTGGAACATTTTTTCCTTCTCCTATATCGGTTTAGTCGGTGCTGCCCGTGCAGTTGGTTTCGTTATAGATAAACATATGAGACAGGGTCGGAAGGCGCCATTCATGGAACGCTCAGATTCATACGCATTCGTCTATAATTTCCCCGATGGATACTTTGGGTGGATTATTGGATGCACCGCGTGCCCGCGGCGCCTTTGCTTTAAGAGCGGTGATGAGCGCGCCGTGGTCATTGAGGGACCTGGCGGGTTCGCCGCTGACGCTGATCGCTGGTGTGGCCGGGAAGGTTTGGGTGGAACCCGACGACGGTAGTCCTGTTCAGATCGGGCCCGGTGACATCGCTATCATTCGCGCGCCGACACAATACAACCTGGCGGGGTCTCCGGCCTTACCGCCGCAAGTTATCATTCATCCGGGACAACACTGTTGTGACCTGAATGGAAATTCATTGCATGAGAAGATGATGCATGGTGTAAGAACCTGGGGTAATGATGCCGCAGGTTCAACCGTGTTTCTTGTCGGGGCTTATGAGCATCTAAGCGATATCAGTGACCGCCTGTTACGTGCTCTACCGCCAGTGCTAGCGCTGACCCATACGGACTGGGAGTCTCCACTTGTGGCGCTACTTTGCGACGAAGTGATCAAAGACGAGCCGGGACAGGCCGCGGTGCTGGATCGCCTGCTCGACCTGCTACTGACCGCCGTGCTCAAGGCCTGGTTTGCCAAGCAGGACAACAGCAGGCCGGCATGGTGGCGCTACCAGGGTGATCGAATCATCGAAAGCGCCCTGCGCATCATGCATGACGATCCTGCCAATCCCTGGACAATGGATACATTGGCGCAGCAAGTTGGTGCCTCCCGTTCTTCCCTTGCACGCCGCTTCCAGGAACTGGTCGGCGAATCACCGATGACCTTCCTGAGAAATTGGCGCATGGCCTTGGCAGCCGACCTCTTATGTCAGCCGAACGAGACGGTGAGCAGCGTGGCCGCGAAGGTTGGCTATGCAACGCCGTTTGCATTCAGCGCCGCATTCAAGCGTGTCAGGGGCGTTAGTCCGCAAGCGCATCGGGCGGCTGCACTTTAAACTGACGACACCGGGTTCTCCCTGGTTGCGGCCTGCGACGCCCTGTTAGTTGAAATTTTCGGCTAACAGCTCCCCTGAATTATCACACCCTTCCTGACTTGTTACCATCTATTCACATCCCTGTAATTGATATCATGAAACTGAATACTAATCTGAGGCATTGCTAAAATAGGAAGCTGCAGGCAGACCGGTATTGATTATCTCTTGAGGCAACACGCTATAGAATTGATCCATGAGTCCCTTTGGCTTGTAGTCACCGGCGACCAAAGCTTTGATTCGATTGACGCGCTCCAGATTCCAGTCCGGATGCTCTTTAATGTGAAAAGTCGCCGGCGCGATAAGCATGGCAACGAGAGAAACATACTGATCGACAGAGAGCTTGCTCACGGGTAGTTGGTAGTATGCATTTGCCGCAGGTACCAGTCCAACTACGGAATCACCGTCTACATTGCCTAAATACATGAGGTTGATGAATAGGGTTAACTGCTCATCCTTTGTTATCAACTCATTTACAACAAAATACGCAATCAGAGACTGTTTTATTTTAGCGATGCCTGGCTTGAAATCATCGAAGTAGAGTTTCTTTACAATTGCCTGCGTTATCGTTGTTAGCCCGGCACCAGGGGTAGACAGATCTATGCCATAGTGGTCGTAAAAACCCGGGTCTTGTACTTTTATGAGCATCTCTTTTTGACGCTCACTTAAATCGTAATGATATATATTGAGCTTTTGTATTGCTCCTGATGGGTATCTCCATTGGTCTTTTGCAAGATCAGGTAAGACAATTTCACGGGTGTACTGTCTTGCTTCATGTATGGAATATAGATAGTAAATAGCGATTGCAAGAATGACTATTAACAAAAATAGTCCGTTGTATTTTATAAGTTTCTGCATTGAATTTATTATATTGCTGTAAACCTTTACCTTAGTTTCTGCACTTGAAAATCCACGCTCATTTGCCCTGCAAAGGAAGATTGCCCTTGTATGGCACAACAACACCTTCCACTCCAATGAATGTTGAATTACCATGCGACTTTCCTAGATAACTCAAGCCCACAGAGACGGTCCCAGGTAATGAGTTATTGTTCAACGTCACTAGAACAACTCCAACCCTTTGACTCTAGCATTTCAACGAACTCAACCGCCTTCCGCTCACAATAGGTTTCATCATTTTCCGCCTTCCATAAGGTACGCGGCATGACGTTTTCTTTGGGCTTTGTATAGTAGACCTTGCAGGGCAATACGGCGGGTTCATTGGGATAGAAGATAACCACATTCCTTGTCAACTCCGCATAGTGACAACTCCATGAATCGGCAAAGCTTGCTGATGGCAACAGAAGAATAGAGACAAGAAGCAAGCATGATTGATGAATCTGTTTCTTCATAACATCGATCCAATAGTTTTTAGACACGAAACATTAAGCAAAAAAGTGCACCGCGAATCCAATTGCTCTAATGAAATCCTGTTCCATGAACCCTATCCCTGTCTATTTCTCATTTTCCTAACAATCTTGGGCAAATTAGCAGTGTACTGCGACTATTGCTAAACGTTCCCAGAACCATCTTCAGGCCAGGCAATAACAAACCGGGCACCCCCCAACTCTGAATCCTCAACCCACACCCTGCCCCCATGCCAGCGCGCGATCTGACGAACGATAGCTAGCCCAAGCCCGACTCCCCCCGACTCCCGATCCCGGGCGCTGTCCAGGCGGGCGAAGGGCTCGAATATTCTCTCCCGCTCCTGTTCGGGGACCCCCGATCCATCATCCTCCACCACGATACTCGCCTCACCGTCATGCCAGTCACCGCGCAGCACGATCCTTGATGTGGCATGGCGGTAAGCGTTGCGTAACAGGTTCTTCACCGCCCGCCCCATCAAGCGGCTGTCCAGGTTCACGATGCGATCCACCGTATCTGCTGAAGGTTCACAAACCAGGTGCTGGGTCGGCAACGACTCCTCCAGATCGATCAATAACTCGTTTAACCACTCCTTGAGATTGAACGCTTCCAATACCAGCTCGGGACGCTCCCGATCGAGCCTGGAGTAGCTTAAGGATTCACTGACCAGCTCTTCCAGCTCCTGGATATCCTTGCGCATGGCAGTGATGTGGCGCTCCCGGTCACCCTCGTGCTGAGGCTCTTCCAACATATCGACCCGGAAGCGCAGGCGCGCGATGGGGGTGCGCAGTTCATGGGAGACCGCGCCGGTCAGCTCCCGATGGGAGTGGATCAGACGTTGCAGGCGATCCGCCATGGTGTTGAAGGCGTCCGCCAAGGGCTTCAGGGCCGAGCGGCGCCTCACCAGCAGGCGGGTATCCAGATCCCCGGTACCCAATTCCCGCACACCCCGATCGATGCGGGTGAGATCACGCCACACCGGACGCACCCAGAAGTAGACCGCCAGGGCAATCAGCAATGCGAGAACAAGATAGAGAATAGGATTGAAGTAGCGTATCAGGGGCGGCGTGGGAAAGGGACCGGCGCGAAATACCTGATCAGAGTCTCCCAGGCGTTTGTAGTAGGTCTCGTTCATCTCCTCCAGTCCGAGGACGACGGTCTCGCCCGATTTGATATCACCCAACCGTTGTTGCGGTAGGGATGGGTCGTCGAGAGCAAGCATCGCCAGGGGTATATCGAAGGCGCTGTCCATCTGTTGCAGCACGGTTTGCCACTGCGCGGGGTCATGTTCGAGAAATCTCGATTCGATCAGGTAGACAACACCCTCCACCTGATCCCGCTCTTCCTGTTCCGGATTAGGCCCCAACACCATCATCAGATATTGGTCGGAGTCGAATACCCGTTTGAAGAAACGTGTCTGCTCACCCTCTTCGAGAAACACTAGCTCTCCCCCTTGGACACCTCGCTGTTGCTTCTCGGAGAGATCGATATTGTCGAGGGTGTAGAGTTCGAGCCCATAACGAAAATGGCTTTCCAATTTCGCAATCTCCTGCTGCCAGCGCGATGGGGGATGTTGCGCCAATCGCATCTCAACCAGTTCGTAGGCACCGAGCATGGCCTGCTCATAATAGCGCTTTACGGTATCGTGGAGGACGAGATCGGGAATCCAGGTCAGGCTGACAAAGAACAGGCTGATGGTGATGAAGAGTACGCCGTAGAGGGTGATATAGAGCCGCGCCATGAGAATCAGTCCCAGGCATCCGGCACGAAAAGATAGCCCCGGCCGCGCACGGTCTTGATGCGGTAGGGGTGGTTGGCATCATCACCGAGTTTGCGCCGCAGTCTGGAGATGCCGATATCCACCGAGCGGTCGAGACCGTCGTAGCCGAAGCCGCGCAGGGTCTTCAGCGCGCTGTCCCGGTTGACCACCTTGCCGGCCATTCCCGCCAGCAACCAGAGCAGATCGAACTCCCCGGTGGAGAGCTCCACCTCCTCATCATTGATGCTGACCGCCCGCGCGCTGGCATCGATACGCAGGCTGCCGAAATTGAGTTGATCATCACCCTGACCAGAACTCTCTGTCTGTCGAAAACGCCGCAGCAGGGAACGCAACCTGGCCAGCAGCACCCTCGGCTCTACCGGCTTGGTGAGATAGTCATCAGCGCCCAGCTCGAGACCGACCACCTCATCCACATCCTCGTCCCGGGCGGTGAACATCACGATCGGGCCCTGGTACTCCATCCGCAGATCGCGGCAGATATCGAGACCGTCCCGGCCGGGGAGATTTAGATCGAGCACCAGGATATCGGGATGGGACTCCCGCACCCGGTCCGCAGCGGTGTCACCCCGATGTTCCAGGCTCACCTGGAACTCGTAGCGCTGGAGATACTCCTGCACCAGCTTGGCCAGCTCCACATCATCCTCCACCAGCAGGACCCTGGCGGGTCCGTTCTCGGCACTGTTCTGCATTGAACGCCTCACTCCTGAAATATCCCATGCCAACTCTACATTAGCACGGTCCAGGTGTTCTGCCTGTTACCGAAGGTATTGCTCTGTAACAGTATGTAGTCGTACCGGTGCGACAAGCCGCACCGATTAATCCTAAATCGAAGTAGCGATATGCAAAGATCTGTACAAAAGTAATGTAGGGTGCCCCACCGTTCTGTACTATTTAGCAAGAACCTCGCTCACCAACTCTCCCGTACACCGGCAGCCGGAACCAAAGCCCCTCTCCCTTGATGGGAGAGGGGTTGGGGAGAGGGTGAACAATACCTGAATTTTCCTCAACAGTGCCAGCTGACGGCCGATGAAATAGTTGTCATTTGACAGGATCAGACTGAGCAATATCGGATACACTCTGTCTCCTGTAATCAATGCGGTGCTTTTACAACGTCTGTTCGGTTTAACGAGAGCGATGAGAAAAGAGAAACGTATACGAAGCTGGCTTCTGGCAATCTTCGGTCTGCCTTTTTTTGCCATTGGTGTTTTTTTTGTTTTTAAAACCGCACTGTCTGTTTTAGACGCCATGCAGATGGCCTCCTGGCAACAAACCCATGGGACGCTGATATCGGCGGAGCTGAGCCACCATCGATCAGACGACACCACCACTTACCAGGCCAAGGCCCAGTACAACTATCAGGTCGATGGGGTCGAATATTCCGGCGATCGGGTGGCAATCAACGGCGGCAGCGACAACATCGGCGACTTTCAGCAGCAGCTCGGCCGCAAACTGAAACGACTCCACCGCACTCAACAGCCTGTGCCGGTCTACTACAATCCCACAAATCCCAATGAGGCGGTGATCAATCGGGACCTGCGCTGGGGCATGGTCGGTTTCAACGCCATCTTCATCGTGTTGTTTGGCGGCGCCGGACTGGGCCTGATCATCTTCGGTCTGCGCGGCAAGCGTGTCATCGATACCCCGGAGGCGGCGGAGAAACCCTGGCTGGCGCGCCCGGAGTGGGCCGATAACCGCATCCTCTCAGGTGCCCGTGTTGGGATGTATACGTTCTGGGGTTTCACCGTCTTTTGGAATGCCCTGAGCATCCCGGCAGCGTTTGCCGTACCGGAGGTGTGGCGTAAGGAGGGCGCCCTGGCCCTATTGGTGCTGCTCTTCCCCCTGATCGGTATGGGGCTCCTCTACTGGACAGTGAAAAAGACCCTGGAGTGGCGCCGCTTTGGCTACACCCCGCTGACCCTGGATCCCTTTCCCGGTGCAATCGGCGGTGATGTGGGTGGCGAGATCGAGGTCGACATACCCTATGCCATGGGTCTGGTCTGTGAAGTGACTCTGAGTTCCCTCTATAGCTATGAGTCCGGCAGCGGCAAGAACCGTTCGCGCAGTGAGGATGTAAAGTGGCAGGACAGCGGCTATGCCCAGGTGGAACGGTCGGTACGGGGGATACGGCTGAGTTTTCGCTTTAGCGTGCCCGAGGGCCTCAATCCCAGTGAGGAGGAGACGGGGAACTACCATTTGTGGCGGCTGACTATCAAGCTGGAGCAGCCAGGGATAGATCTGGATCGCTCCTACACCATACCGGTCTACGCCACCGGGGAGAAGTCCCGTTTTCAGCATCTCGACTCGGGGCGGGAGTCGCCACAGGGCATGCCTGAACTGAGCGCTGAAATGGCGCTGCCACTGCACCGCAATGGAACGCTGCAGGAGCTCTACTACCCAATGCTGCGACAACCGCTGTTTTCCACCCTGTTCACGGTGATAGGCGGGGTATTTGCCATCGCCGGGGTGGTGCTTTGGGGCAAAGCGGCGCAAGAGGGAATGCCACTCTACTTCCTGGGTGGCATATTCACCTTTTTGGGCAGCATTACGGCACTGGCAGGGCTCTACACGGCCCTC
Source organism: Candidatus Thiodiazotropha sp. (assembly GCA_040507035.1). Lineage (GTDB taxonomy): Bacteria > Pseudomonadota > Gammaproteobacteria > Chromatiales > Chromatiaceae > Thiodiazotropha. Next base: position 34,670 of record JBEVVR010000102.1, on the reverse strand, counting down.
AACAGCCTCTATGTGGCCTGGGATGGCAGGCAACTGGTGACCATTCGGCGTCTGCTTGGTATCACGGTACGCTGGAGGAATGCCCGCTATGATGAACTGCAGGAAATAGAGCTTAAGAAGGGTTCGACGTCGACCCAGTCAGGCAACAGCCATAAGATCAATTATCACGTAATAGCACATACCAAAAAAGGGAAGATAGTGTTGGCGGAAAATCTGGACTCGCACACCAAGGCGAAGCTGGTAACGGCGTTTTTTCGCGATCAGTTCAAGTTGCAGGAACCAAGGGAAGACTGAGTATAGTCTTCCCCCGCCTTTAACTCTCCAGGCGCTCCTTTAAATCCTGAACAAGATCCCATAACACGGGTATGACAAACAATGTAAGCGCGGTCGCCGTCGCCAGTCCGGTTACAAAGGTAGTAGCCATTGTGCCCCAAATCAGGGAGTAGTAGGGGAAACCAACTGCCATAGGCAACAATCCCAGGCTAGTGGTCAGCGTTGTTAACAGGATGGGACGAAGGCGGATATGCACACCCATGTTGATCGCCTGTTGTCGGGGCATACCGGAGCGATACCTCTTGTTTATAAAATCAATAAGCACCAGTGCATCATTTACCACCACACCAGCAACACCTATCACTGCTATAAAGCTGTTTATAGTAAACAGGGACTGGGTAATGAATTTCCCCAATACAACACCTATCAATGCAAAAACAATCGCCGAGAGAATAATAAAAGGTTGCAGATAGGATTGAAACTGGGTTGCAAGAATAACGTACATGATGAGCAAGGCAATGATGAACGCATTACCCAGGGACTGAAAGGATCGATTGGTATCTTCATGTTCACCACCGAAGGTGACTGTCGCGCCCGGATATTTTTCACGTATGGTCTCGTAATAGTCGCGGACCATATTCACAATGGCTGGCGTTGAGGTTGGAGCCCCTTCACGAATATCCGCCTTAAGGCTGATTGCCCTCTGTCCCTGATAGCGATTTATTTCACCGCTTTCGTTATACGCCTTGACCTTAACCAGATCACCGAGATATACAGGCCGACCTGAGTGCTCCACTACAGGTATATAGAGCGCGTTATCCGGCGTTGGCAACAGCTCTGGATCGATGCGCAATTTCAGATCGATCTCCTCATCGATATGTCGGTACTTACCAAGGTATCTCCCATCCAGCACGCTGGCGGCAAGCCTGGCCGCCTGGCTGTTGTCTAGGCCAAATTCGGCAACCTTGTCTTGATCCACTTCGAGGCGAAATACCCTTTTTGGCATGCCGCGATCGTCCACGAGATCTATCAGGTTAGGTCCGATTTTTTCAGCACCACGCATGAAGTTGAAAAGATCGCTGGCCAGACCTGAGATCGATTTGTCATTAGTACCGACAATTCTGACGTTGACATCCTTTCCACTCGGCGGACCGTCTTTTTGTGGATGTATGTGGAGTTTATAGCCGTCTTTCTCAAAGCGCTGTTTGAGTCTGTCCCGCATCTGATCGACATGGGTCAGCGGGTTGTCAAAGTCCTGATCATCCAGGCTGGGCAGGGTGACAGTTACTGACCCATAATTGTTACCATATACAGGCTCGTAATCTTCATTGAAATACATCCCCGCCATTCCCGATGTCGCGGTTGCCATACCCGGCCCCTCGGCTATGATATGGCCGGAGATCTGTTTCACTTTGTCATTTATCTCATGTATGGAAGTATTGCTGGGCCCTACCACATCAACATAGTAAATTTTGTAATCATCGGGGAAAAACTGAATGCGTACCAAGGGCACTTTTCCACTGATCGAAAGCGTGATGATCACAATTGATATTAAAAAAAGAGCAAATATGATACCGAGGGTCATCCCGCGATTTCTCATGGTGCGTCTCAACAGCCACTTCGTATAGTGTCTGGCAACACGCATTATCGCATTATCACTCTCGATGAGATTAACGGTTTTTTGCTCGCGCGGTCCGAAATCAAGATAGTGGATAGGGAGCACCAACAGACACTCTATTAAAGAAGCGCCTATGGCAAAGGACACGGCTTTAGGTATTAATGCAAAAAACTGACCGATTGCGCCAGACATGATCAGCATCGGTAGAAACGCCGCCAAGGTCGTCATGGTGGCGGAGATGACAGGCGTTGCGACTTCCGCTGTACCCATGATAATGGCGTCTCGAAGCGGATAACCTTTTTGCACCTTGCGATAAATATTTTCGGTCACGACAATGGCGTCATCAACCACAATTCCGGTGACCAGGACAAAGGAAAACAGCGTTATTTCGTTGAGACTGTTACCCGTCAGATACATGATCAACATGGTTATCAGGAACGAGAAGGGTATGCCGATGGTCACCAACCCGGCGTTGCGTATACCCATGAAATACCAGATGATCAATGAGACCAGGATAATACCGACAAGCATATTCAAACCCAGGGTATTCAGTCCGTCCTTGATGTAGACGGTAGAATCCTGGGTCAGTACGAAATCGACGCCATGGGCATTGAACGACGACCTGAACTCTTCAATTACCTCCAACACCTGCTCCCGAATCTCAATAGCATTGGCGGTATCCGATTTTATAATCTTCAAACCGACTGAAGGTTTGCCGTTAACGGACGAAATAACAAGAGGGTCCCTGTAACCCAAGCCGATACCCGATATCAGATCAATCACCCGCACCAAACTGCCGTCTGCATCACGACGAACGACACAAGACTGAACCTGCTCGAGACCGCGAAACCGCTCATCCATCTTGACTAAGAACTCACCGCTTTCATCAGTGAATTTACCCGCAGGTATCGTATGATTGGCCCCGATTATGGCCTGCGCAATCTGATCAAAACTGATGCCGAAATCCCGCAGCTTTCTTGAATCCAGGTCAATTTGAAACTCCTGGGTCTGCCTGCCGGAAAACTCGATTTGCTGAACCCCCGGTATCTTAAGCAACCTTGCCTTAATCTCCTCCCCCATCAGTGAAAGTGTTCTATTACCTAACTCACCCACCAGGTTCACGGCGATTACCGGCAGCCAGTCCTGGAACTTGATACTAAGCAGCTCAGGTGGATCGACTGCCTCGGGAAGTTCATTGATAATATTCATCACTTCGAACCTGACTTCGTTGAATAGCTTTTCGTAGTCAGAATCATCAATGAACTTGACACGGATATTGGAACTTCCGCTATACGAGGTGGAGTTGACCCATTCGACGTCGTCCACCAGCTCTATTGCATCTTCGATTTTTCGTGTAACGAGACTTTCAACTTCTTCGGGAGACGCGCCGGGATAGGTGGTAAATATAATGACTTCACCAAAGCCATAGTTTGGGTAACGCTCGGCAGGAAGTTCGAACAGCGTGACAAACCCTACAACCATCAACATTACAAACAACAGGTTATACAAAATCCTCTGTTTTAGTGAAAAGGCTACAATGTCACGCATATTCAATCACTATGCAGAAGAAATCTGTCACCTGGCTTGATATCTGGAGAAACAACACGAACCCACCCATCGTCTGCGCCGAGTGAGCGACCAAGGTATACGACCGCAACATCTGTACCGTCATGACGTTTGAGCCAGTGCTGTTCATAGTGTTGTTGAAGCGCCTGCTCCGGAACCAGAACCGCACCTGACTGGGTTGGTAGATTCAACCCAAGCTCAACCCTTATGCCACCTCTGTGTGAGGGAAGTTCATCCACTAACTCGAGTTCCACGTGGATTTTTCGAGAGGACTCATCAAATGCCGGTGATACGCGGAACAATCGCGCAGGTATTTCGGCTTCAAAATCAGGCAGTGTAACTTGCAGACCCGTCGACTCCTGATTTCTCAAGCTTTGATATTCGATCATGCTGAGAGCAAAAGGCACGGAGAGACTTTTATAGTCTCCAATTTCGACAACCGGCTCTCCAACATTCACCCAGACACCCGGCTCGACAAAGCGCTTGATGACCTGCCATCCTGCAGGCGCTGAAACACAAAGTCTTTTTTTATGCTCCCGCAGGACTTTTGCTTCTACCTCCAGGGCCTCGAGGCTTGTGGTCGTCTTATTGAGGTTACGCCGCGCCGAATCCAGTTGACTCACGGATGAACTGTTCTTCTTAAGTAGTTTGCTATAGCGTTTCTTCTCTTTAGTGAAGTAATCCTTGTCGATCTCAAGGGCCGCGCGCTCCGCCCTGTTTGCCTGTAGCTCCAGACCGATATAGGTATCATCCAGACAGGCAAAGGGAATACCTTTTTTAATAGTATCTCCTACATCTCCATTAACCTCGACCACCCGTCCCGATCGTTCTGAGGAGAGTATCAACCGGGTGTGAGCACGGGTAAATCCCGCTTGCACACTGCGCTGAACTGCCGCCTTCGCGGAAACCACTGTATCCTCTGCATTGAGATAGCCGCTAAACAGCATCAAGACGAGAGAAGAAACCAGAAAACGCACTGTCATACTAACTACCTAACTGAAAAATCTACTCAGACTTCATTCTGGGTTACCGATTTACACTACTGCATATAGACAGGCAGACCTCATTGAATTGGTGAGACAGATTGTTGTTCACACCATTGCTTGTAACCTTCAGCAAATCCATCCAATTCCTTCTCGGGTATGAGACAGTCGAATCGATGCGGCTGAGCCGGTTTAAAACCGTGCTTTTCAGCAAGCCCGGTGATATAGGCGGCCTCCTCGAGAGAGAGCGTCTGACCGATGCTATGATCCCCTTCAGCTGACTCCAGGGCCAGGAGTATGGTTTCACCGAGGCAACCCCAACAAACCCCTGGAGGCAGACCCATCCTGCTGAACTCAACCGGGTCGGGAAGCTCCACCAGGCCACCGTCGAAGACCAGGGCATTGGAGTCGCGGCCTGCATCATCAGAAACGTTTGGCGGACGCGCCACATCGCAGACGATTGACCAGTCTCTAAGATGATGAGCCTGGATAACGGCGGTATCCGAATTAGTGGCCGCGACGATTATGTCCACATCGGCCAGGGCAACATCCAGGTTCGTGGTGCAGCGGATGGGCAGATCCTTGTAGACCCGTCTTACTGCGGCCGTGACCGAACTGTTGGCGCTCTCGTTCATCGCAGCCGTGACCTCGCGAATCAATTGCCGCGCAAGTTCACCACTGGGCTCTTTGTTACGCTTGCCATCCACCAGTAAGGAAGTGTAGATCTCATCTGCTATCTTCTGACAGCGCTCCATGGCATCACTGTTCGAGGCGTTCCCCACCAGAATCAACGAACCGACCCGATCGGCAAGCATAAGCGATACCAGACGGCCAATGGCGCCGGTGGCGCCTACCACGGCAACACTCGCCTTGCTCAGATCCATGCCTACCCGCTGGGTGATCTCTTCGATTCCGGCTACGGCCATGGTTGTTGTCAGGGTGTTTCCACTGGTTATCCAGGCACCCTCGCCGGTCAGGGCAGATCCGCCCGAACTGACAATTGAAGTAAAGCCACCCAGACCAACGACGGAGGAACCACGCCTTACCGCCATGAGCTTGGCCTTCTCCAGCATCTGTAAAACCTCTTTACGACCGAGGTGGACCATGTCCCGGGGAATCATTGGCAGAAACATCAACCACCCCTCGGATACCCTTCCGGTCTTCGATTCGACACCCTCGATGTGATGCACGAAACCGGGACCAACCTCCCTGGACCACTTTCTCAACTTCTCCATCTCATCCGAACTGAACTGCTCGAACGAGGGATCGGCATCGATGAAATCCTGTTCATACATATAGTGAACCACGAAGGTAAACTGACTGCCGGGATTACTGCGGTCGTAATCACGGGATGGCGCCAATTGCTGCTCCTGCCGCCTGGGATACCTGGTGCCGCCCTTGGTCACCCGCAGCAGGTTGCCGAGGAAGGTCTGCACCACATGATGGTAATCCCTGCGATTGAGGGCATCGCAGAGACAGTCGATGGCGCCAATGACCCGATCGATCTCTTTGCGACCCACGGTGAATGGGGGTTGCAGACGCAAGGTATGGGAGCTGTTGAAGGATGGTGCGGTAACAATCCTGTGGGCATTGAAGAGGTAGGAACTGAACGCGGCGATCAGCCCCTCGTTCATGCTGAAGAAGGCCATCGAGCCCGAGCCCTCCCCCGGTAGAAAAGGATGAAATTCCAACCCCGTCATATAGCCCTTGCCACGTACCGCTTTGATCACTCCGGGATAGCTCTGCATCAGATCCAGCAGTCGGCTGATGAGATATTCTCCATTGGCGGCCACCTCCCTTACCATGCGCTGATTGTCCCGCTGCAGAATGTCTATCACCCTAGCGGCGACCCGGCAGGCGAGATTGTTGTTGGCGAAGGTGGAGCTGTGGAGCTGGCCGAACTCCTCATCCCAGACCTCGGGGGTGGTGATACAGGCGCCGATGGGAACCAGACCGCCGCTGAGGGTCTTGGCAAGGGTCATGATATCGGGAGCCTGGGCATCCTCGGGGAGGCCGAACATGCGCCCGGTCCGCCCCAGTCCGGTCTGGATCTCGTCGAGGATGGTGAGGACGCCGTAGTGGCGACAGAGCGCAAAGGCCTCGGCCAGATAGCCGGGAGGCGGTGTGATCACGCCGCCCTCCCCCTGGATCGGTTCGACGATGAAGGCGGCAATCTCATCCTGCCCCTGCTGCAGGCGTCTCTTCAGGGCATCGATGTCACCATAGGGAATGCGTTCGAAATGCTCCACCGGGGCATAGAACGGGGCCTGATAGAGGTCCCGGCCGGTGGCCGAGAGGGCCCCCAGGGTTTTGCCGTGAAAACCGTTGCTGGTTGAGAGGATGATCGGCCTGCCGGTGCGTGAGCGCGCCAGCTTGATCGCCGCCTCCACCGCTTCCGCGCCGCTGTTGGTGAAGACACAGAGGTCCAGGTTGCCCGGGGTGATCTCGGCGAGTTTCTCCGCAAGCGCCTGTGCGGCCACCGGCAGCAACGGCTGGATCATGTTGGGCAGCGCTTCCTGCTGCACCTCCTGGCAGGCCTGCCAGAGTTCGGGATGGTTCTGCCCCAGGGAGACCGAGCCGTACTGGGAGAGGAAATCGAGGTACTCCACCCCCTGGGAGTCGTAGAGGTAGTGACCCATACCGCGCAGCATGGGCCGGTCGAGGCGAAACGCCCTCAGGAGTTCAGTGCGAGAGGGATTGAAAACACCGCTGCTGCGATCCTTTTCAGCCTCATCGGCGCCACCAAGCAGTTTTTTGATTGCAGCCCGTTTCTGGTCAAGTGTCAGGCCACCAAAGGCAGTTGTCGTATTCATTGATGCGTCCTTCTGCGGTAATGCTGATGCTGTTTAAAGGGTGCAACGGGCGGGGGAAACGCTTCCCCCGCCCAATGGCATCAAGCGACAGCCTGTTCCGCGGACCCTTCGTTCGACTTGGCTGCACTTCCCTCATGGGGAACCTTCATATGGTCGAGCAGGTTACCCGCAAGTTCGAGAATGCAACCGCTGCGCACCAGTTCAAGCACCGGAATATCGATCCCAAATTTGGTGGAGACACCGTACTGCAACTCCACAGCCATCAGGGAGTCTATGCCCATTTCAGAGAGGGGCATCTGGATATCGATCTTGTTGGCCGGCTTGTGCATGGTCTCGGCCACAAGCTCAACCACCATCAGGGCCATCATCTCCGCCCGATCCGCCTGATCCACTGCAAGCAGGGCCGCACGTATCTTGCCCGCCTCCGCGTTCTTGCCCGAGGAGCTGGCGCCGACCACGTAGGAGAGACTGGGAATCCCCGCAGCGGCGGGATTGATCTGACCCCACTTGGTCCAGTCCATATCCATGAAGCCCAACTGGGTCCTGTCGTCCCACAACGCCCCTGCCATGGCGGAACAGGCGTCTGTCGGGCGTATGGCATTGATACCGGCCCGGGCCAACTGCTCGAAGACCAGCACATCCTGAGCCACCATGCCGACTTCCGCGAGGGCGCCCCAGTTGACACTGGTGGCCGCAAGCCCTTGGGCCCGCCGGTACTCGGCCAGGGAATCGAGGAAGACATTGGCGGCAACATAGTTGCCCTGACCCGGATTGCCCATCAGCGCCGAAACCGACGAAAAGAGCACGAAATGATCCAGGGGCAGGTCGAGGGTATGCTTGTGCAGCAGCCAGGCGCCTCGGGCCTTGGGCGCGGCCACCTTGCGCAGTCTCGCCTCGTCCAGGTTGGCCAGCAGGGCATCGTCGAGCACCGCCGCGGCGTGCATGACACCGCGCAGGGGAGGCATCGACTTGGCGATGTCGTCAAGCATCGCGACCACGTCATCCTCCTTACCCATGTCCGCACAAATTACGTTGACGGAAACACCCTGATTCTCCAACTCCCTGACGGTCTCTTTTGCAGAGTCGGTCTTGGCGCCACTGCGTCCCACCAGCGCCAGGTGACGGGCACCCTCCGCCACCATCCACTTGGCGATCTCCAGGCCAAAGCCCCCCAGACCACCGGTTACCAGATAGCTTGCATTCGGTTTGAGCAGCAGACCCACATCCCGCTGGGGCACCACTTCAACGCCTTCGAGATCGTCGAAATCGACGACGATCTTACCGATCTGCTTCGACTGGGCCATGTACTTGAAGGCATCGGCGATCTTCGCCGCCGGGTAAACCTTGACTGGTGTCGGTTTCAGATCCCGCGAGTGGAACAGACTCCAGACCTTGTCGAAGAGGCCGTCCAGCACCTCCGGACTCTCGCCCATGAAGCGGTCGAGATCGATGGCGGTATAACTGAGGTTGCGGTTGAAGGCGAGCATCGGCATGCGGATGTTCTGCACAATGTCGCGCTTACCGATCTCCACAAAGCGGCCCAGTGGCGCCATCACCTCAAGGGACTTGATGATGGTCTCCTTGGAGAGGGAGTTGAGCACCACGTTCACCCCCTTGCCACCGGTCACCTTCTTGATCCCGTCGGCGAAATCGAGGGCCCTGGAGTTGAAGATATGCTCCACACCGATGGAACGGAGATAGTCCCGCTTTTCATCACTGCCGACGGTGGCGATGATGGTTGCCCCCAGCCACTGGGCAACCTGGATCGCCGCCAGTCCGACACCACCCGCGGCGGCATGAATCAACACCGCCTCGCCTTTTTTCAGATGGGCCACATCCACCAGGGCATAGTAGGCCGTGAGAAAGATGGTGGGGATGCTGGCGCTGTCGGTAATGCTCATCAGTGGCGAGGCGGGAACCGAAAAGAGATCCTTGACCGCCACCGTCACATACATACTGAAGGAGTCACGGAAGCCCCCCACCAGCATATCGCCGACCTTGTAATCGCTCACCCCTTCGCCCACGGCGACGATTTCAGCGGTGCCCTCCATGCCGAGGCTGGTCTGATGGAAGGTCGACTCGAGGGCCGCCTCCGGCAACATGCCCAGGGTCTTGAGGATATCCTTGAAGTTGAGGGCCGCGGCGTGCATGCGCAGCTCGATCTCTCCCGGTCCCGGAGGACGGCGCTGGATCTGTTCGTAGTAGAGGGACTCGAAACGTCCCAATGAACCGATACGCAGAGTGAAATCGCCTGCCTCCTCCACGGAGAGCAAGGCCTGCTGCTTCTCCCCCTCATCCTTCTTCATGCGGGTGAGAGGGGTCAGTCTGTGCACATACCTGGTCTCACCGCGAAACGCCAGGTCGCTCTCCTGGCTGTCGCTGAGGATCTCCTCTGTCAGCGCCTGGACCTCATCGGGCGTGGCGGCGGGATCGAGATCGATCAGGGTACAGCGGGTATGGGGCAGCTCGTTGAGCGCGGTCCTTGCCAGGCCGACAAGATAGGCCTGACTCAGATCCGGGCCCTTTTCGTCATTCACCCGCTGCGCCCCACGGGTCACCACATAGAGACGTTTCGGCGCCTGTTCCGGCTCGAGCCGGCCAATGGCCTGGGTCAGCTGGAGAAATTCCACATGGGCCCTGCCGTCCGATGGGTCGTCCCCGGAAGCTTCGTCAACACCCCAGAGAAAAACCACACGGGATTGATCGCCTGCCTGTGTCAGCTGCTGCTCAAAGGGTTTTAGCTCTTCCTGTTCGTCGTCTGTTCCATCCGCGTTCTGCGGACCGGGGACCGATCCAGCCGAAACCTCCACAATCCCGGTAGCGCCAGACTCCGCCAATTTTTTTGCGAGATTGGCGCCGTGCCCGGCGGCGTCGGAAAAGAGCAGCCAGTTACCGTCTGCCGCACCGGCCTTCACCGGCTCTCCCTCTTCCCAGGTCATGACATAGGAGCAGCTTTCCAGGTATTTGGCGCGATGCTCTTTAAGCGAGACCAGGGACTGCAGGCGCACCCCTTGTATCTCCGCCGCCACATTGCCGCTGCTGTCACAAAGCAGGATCTCACCGGTGATACGATCATCCGACTGCTCCAGAACACGACCATGGCTCCAGCAGGTTCCCTCGAGTCGCTGATGGTGACAGATACGCCTGATACCCACCGGGACGAAGGTACGCTTGTCCGAGGCGTCCCAGTCGAGCCCGGCGATGAGGGACTGCAGGGCCGCATCGAGGACCGCCGGATGGAGATGATAGGAGGAGTTGCCGTCCGCTTCGTCCACGCCGGCAATCTCGGAGAGTACCTCTCCCGTTCCCCGCCAGAGGCTGCGGATGCGTTGAAACTCGGGCCCGTATTGCAGGCCATGCTCGCCCAGGCGGGCATAGAGTTTTTGCGTATCGACCGCGGTGTCGCAGCGCTGCCTGAGCTCCTCCATATCCACTGGCGCCAGGCTCACCGGGCGGTCATTGATGATCCTGCCGTTGGCGTGCAGGGTCCAGTTCCAGCCATCCTCTTCGCGCCGGGTAAAGACCCGGTACTCGCTGGTATCCTCATCAAAGGTCGCCCTGAGAATGGGCTCTTGTTTACCCTGCAGCACCAGGGCGCTCTGGAACTCGATCTCTTCTAGGATTCCCGATTCGTTGTCGTTGAGCAGCGCCTGGATGGCAAGCCCCTGCTCGATATAGGCCGCCGCCGGAAAGATCACGGTCCCTTCAACGATATGGTCATCCACATAAGCGCACATTTCACGATTCAGTTCGCTTTGCCATGTGGGCGTCGGCGCGAACGAACGCAGGCCGAGCAGGGGATGATCGACTTTACCGGTCCGGTCGTGCTTCGATACGATCGTCTCGTTCCAATAGACCTCCCGCTGCCAGGGATAGGTGGGGAGTTTCACATAATGGGCGCCCTCTCCTGACACGGCCCGCCAATCCACTACATAGCCCTTGACATAGAGTCCGCCAAGGGCGAGCCGCATCATGCTTTGCTCATTCGCCTCACGCTTCAGGGTAGGGATGACGATCTCCTGTTTACCCTGGCTGCGTACCGCTTCCTTGATCGATCCACCCACCACGGGATGGGGGCCGACCTCGAGGAATCCCTCGTAACCGGCAGCCAGCATTTCACCGATCGCCTTGGCGAAGAGAACCGGTTGACGGATGTTGTCGCACCAGTATTGCGCATCGTAAGCGGCATCCTCCACCAGTGCGCCGGTGACGGTGGAGTAGAGGGGTATCGCGGGAACCAGGGGTTTGATCCCCTTCAGCGCTTCGATCATATCCGCCTTCAGCGGCTCCATCTGCGGACTGTGGTAAGCCACTTCGACGCGCAGGAAGCGGTTGAAGATCTCCTTCTCCGTCAGCGACTCAGCCACGGCTTCCAGGGCAGTCGAGTCACCGGAGAGGGTGACAGCTGTTGCGCCATTGATGGCGGCGATCGATATCTGGTCGCTGTAATCACTGATCAGTGCTTGCGCCTCCTCGGCGCCAAGCCCAACGGCCATCATCTTGCCCTTGCCGGCGGCGCTCTGCTGCAGACGACTGCGGTGATAGCTGACACATACCGCATCCTCGAGACTGAGCGCACCGGAAACATAGGCGGCACTCACTTCACCCACACTGTGACCGATGATGGCAGAGGGCACCACACCCCAGGAACTCAATAGATCGGCCAGACCCACCTGTAACAGGAAGTTTGCGGGCTGGGCAATCTGAGTCTCCTCCATACGCGACTCGGACTCCTCCGCCAACATCTCCTCGAGGATCGACCAGCCGGCGATATCGCGAAAAATTCTGTCCACCGACTTGGCGCTTTTTTCAAAGACGGGTTCATTGGCGAACAGCTCCCGTCCCATCCCCCACCACTGCGGCCCCATGCCACTGAAGACGAAGACCGGATCCTGACGTGATTTGGCATGGGTCGTTCCTGTGCTTGATTGGGCGCTGACGCCCGATTCCGCGAAATCACTCAACTCCAGGGACATCTCCACAGCGGATGACGCCACGGTGGCGAGCCGATGTTCATGATGGGGCCGGTGTACGCTTGCCGAGTAACAGACATTTCGCAGATCCGGCGCATCCTCGTTCTCCAGCAGTTCGGCATAAGCTTTTGCCAGCTCGGTCAAGGCCGCCGGATCCCTGGCAGACAAGGTGAGGATTTCCGGGTGGTCGGCATGCCTGGCGGAGCCGATATCGGTCACATTGGCATCCTGCCGCGGAGCGCGTTCCAATATCACATGGGCGTTGGTGCCACCGTAACCGAAGGAGTTGACCCCCACATAGACCGGACGTTCATCCACCGGCAGCTCCTCCCGGGTACGCACAACGCGCAGTCCCAGGTCATCGAAGGGTATGGTGGGATTGAGTTCAACCAGGTTGGCCTGGGGAGGCACCTCGTTGTGCTGCAGACAGAGCGAGGCTTTGATCAGACCCGCCATGCCGGCACCCGCCTCCAGATGACCGATGGTCGACTTGACCGAGCCGACGAGAACCGCATCCCCGTTGCTGCGCCCCGCACCGAATGTCTTTCCGAGAACGTTGGCCTCTACCGTGTCGCCCACTGTGGTGCCGGTGCCATGGGATTCAACATATCGTACATCTTCGAACGGGATAGCGTTCTTTTCATAAACCGTGCGGATTAATGCCTCCTGGGATTCGGGATTGGGTACTGTGATACCGTCGGTACGCCCATCCTGGTTGGCGCCAGTACCACGGATGAGCGAGTAGATATGATTGCCGTCGCGTTGTGCCGCGGAGAGAGGCTTGATATACACGACCCCGGCGCCCTCGCCCCGTGAATAACCATCAGCCCTGGAGTCGAAGGTCTTGCTGCGACCGTCAGGCGAGAGAAAGTGTCCTTTACACATCAGAACGGGGTATTCGGGACAGATCATCATATTCGCGCCGCCGATCAACGCACCTGTAATCTCACCACGCCAGATCGCCTGACAGGCTTCATGGGTGGCCACCAGCGAGGAGGAGCAGGCGGTATCCAGGGTGAAACTTGGCCCGCGCAGATCGAAACAGTAGGAGATCCTGTTTGCGACCATGGTCATGGATGCGCCGGTGGCCGAGTTGGTCCCGCTGGTTGAGCGGTTGTAGGGACTCATCTGCAAAACCATGCTATCGAGGGTGAAACAGCCGCAATAGACACCGGTATTCGATCCCGCAAGATCGGTGGGAGAGTCACCGGAATCCTCCATGGCCTCCCAGGCCGCCTCCAGTAACAGACGCTGTTGGGGATCTATGTAAATTGCTTCGCGGGGTGTAATACCGAAGAAACCGGCATCGAATCCATCGATAGGCTCTTTGAGGAAACCGCCCTCCTTGATATACATTTTTCCCGGTGTGCCAACATCAGAACTGTAGTAGCGTTCCATGTTCCATCTTTCAGGGGGGATATCACAGATTGCGTCCTCTCCCTTGCCAAGCATCTCCCAGAATGCTTCAGGGCTGGTGGATCCACCGGGATACCTACAGCCCATACCAACGATAGCAAGGGGTTCACGGGATAAAGTCAAAGACGAATTCAAGGCATCTGATACAGCGTATTGAGTCTCTTCCGTAGCCATTGTAACACTCCATAAAATCTTAACGATGTCACTAAAAAACCTATCCGTTGTCGTTTTTCTTGGTTGTTAGAACAGTCTTTTAAATCGCTGTTGTAATCATATTCTCTACATTTGAATAACCTATATTCACGATTTTCAACAAGAAGCTGTTTATAAAAAAACCAGCTTTAATCTATTGGAATCTTTAATACACATACGTACAAAACGGGATGGTTAATGGCTCTCCCATAGGCAACCAGTCTGAAATGGTGTTAATAGAAATGCAGCCATTCAATCTTCTCCTAATCACCTGCACATAACCCTCTTCACTTTTTAAAAACACAACTCCCATACCGCATCAGTTCCGTTAACAATGAAACTCCCCAATGCCTTCAATTTTCTTAATTGAAGGCGCTCTGAAGTCTGTATTAAGAAAATATCATTGACCGAATACTTGCGGTTTAATCCAGGGCAATCTCTGCGAATCGCCTCTCCTGCATGACAAAACATATACCAATCAGCTAGCACTGAAACTGAACTGTAGGAAAGACACAGTCATGGGGAACCGATTACTGCTCGAGAAACAGACGTGCTGCATGCCCACAATCACAACCTCTCCTTAATCGTTACATCCTATAACTTTAATGATGGAACATTTATTAAGAGATAATTAAGAAATCAGTAATCCATCTATTTCAATTCTTGTATCGCACAAATGGAGCAGCTGATTAGCCTGAAGAGTATTACCATCAAGCAAGGGCGATGATTTCATCCATTACCAGCAACTCGTGGTTAACTGTATTGAGGCGGCGATTATACTCAGGTCTATACCGTAGAATAAGTGATATATGTCAATTAAATTAACTTTTACTTTGCATTCCAGCTCTTCATTGATGATTGTATTATTCCATACAGACGCTTTTACTTGGTGTATATATAATTAAGTAAAAAAGTGTCATAAAGATTACAGATGAAATTGCTAAACTTAGAATTAGAATTAGAATTAGAATTAGTATAATTTTAAATAGTTTTCCAGAAAAGTTACGAGTGATCGCTGTATTAACCCGCACCTCACTATCCAGGTCAGCAATATACACTTGGGTAAAATCTGTTATAAAAAAAAACAAGAAGATTGTTACTTGTTTAACCTGCCGCATGAAGATTTATGATTCATAAATTGGTATGCAGTTGCTTACAACCGTTGTTTCACGTTAGAGAGATTAAATATATTCATACTGAAGCGCTGAAGGAATGTCCGCTACCATGAACTTATGGATTAGAACTTTTAAAATCGATTTACACCTAACAGCAGAGGTTAAAAATAAAGGCAAGATGGCGAGGGTAATTTTCAATCATCATCGTACCAACGCCTGTATCCCTGCTCACCTTCACCACTTGGCCAGCGTCGATAGCGCTTGAAGTCATCGTCGTCGTCGCGCCATCTTCTGAATCGTTTTTCTGACTTATCCTCAAAACGCTCGCTTTCGCTAGGGTAGGTCTGTTCTCGTCGCGAGCGCCAGCGCCACTCAGCCTCATCCTCATCCCCACTGCGATGGCACTCTACACAATTCTCATAGTTGTAGATTCCCTCCTCGATATGCTCGCCACGAATGTTCGACCTCGAATGCTCATGACAACCGTAACAGGTATAGTTGTTGAAATCGTCATCGACATGACAGGTTTCGCAATCGGCATCATGGTGGCGGTCGAAACGAAAATAGTCATCATGATCGAAAGTCGCCGGGTTCCAGCCATCAATGCTGTGGCACTGATTGCAACTCTCTTTGATCTTGCGATGCAAGGCATCCCCTGGATTGGTATGACAGCCTTCGCACCGCTCACGCAACGAGTTCTCCACCAACTCGTGGGAAAAGTCACTGATGGGTCGAAATGCCATCACGCCTTTGTGATCGCTGTGACAGGCCACGCAATCCTCTTCAATCAGTTGTTGATGGAAAGCAACCTGCTTTTTTTCACCTCCGATCGGAAATCCATTCGTAGTCTTTATACCGACCTCATCAACCTTGTGACAGGCGATGCATTTGTCCGGCGTACTCCCTATGAAAGGTGTGTGACAGGCAAAACAGTCGGTGGCGATCTCCGCATGGGCCTGGATCGGTTTACCGGGACTGATCATCAGATGCGGCCATAGTATCGCCAAGGCGATCAACGCAACCAGGTTAAAGCTCACCACCAACAGCAGTTTTCTATACTTCATTGCCATTGCCAGAAGAGAAAGATACTCAGGATATGGGCCAGGCTCAGTACGGCGAAGGCAAGGGTGATCGGTAGATGGACCACCCGCCACTGTTTCATCGCGTCAACCGTAGTGGCATCCCAAAACAGCTCTCGCTCGATCGCCTGGTCACTCATTCCCTGGGAGCAGTAGTGATCCGCCTTGTCATTGAGCCGCCGCCTTGAACTATTAAGCAGGTACTTTCCGGTCATGCCACTGACCACATTCACTAGCATGGCGATCAACGCAAGCCAGGGCAGAATAGTGTAGATGTGGATACCGGCATGCACCAGGATCATCAATGCGCCGCTCCAGGCGAGGGTTTCGTGCATCAGCAGCAGCTGCTTCGGTTTACCGAAGGCGATCTTTTTATGTTTACGTAGGGAGTAGAGAAAGGATGTCAGGATCAACAGGGTGCCGGGTATGCCCAGCCAGCGACCCAACCAGACCAGGTCGAGTCGGTGCAACAGCAAATCGACAGCCAAGGCCCCCAGGATCAACCCGGCAAACAGGGCGATAAAAGGCAGGATCTCCCGGCGCAGGATTGAAGTCTCCATGTTCCTTCCCTAAAGCGCCAGCTTCAGATTGCTCGCCGGACGGCTGACACAGAGCAGGCAGTGGCCAGTCTCCACCTCGACCTCGAGTTCCTGGTGGTAGGCCACCTCTCCCGATTCGATCTTCGTCCGACAACTGCCGCAGCTGCCGGAGCGGCACGCCGAATCCACCGCTATACCCTCGGCCTCGATAAAGTTGAGTAGGGAATCATGGCCGTTGCTCCATCGCGCCGAGTGCTTGCTCTTACTGAAGCTCACTTCCAAGGACTCATCGTCGGAGATTGAACGCTTGCGCTCATTGACCACAGCTTTCGCCGGCGATGCGGGGCCAAAGGCTTCATAGCGGATATCGGATGATGGCACTCCCAGTGCCTGGAGTCCCGGGACCATACTCTCCATCATGGCCGAGGGACCACATATATAGTAGTGGTATCGTCCAAGCTTGAGCACATCCTGCAGCAACGCCATATCGACGTGTCCCCGGTGCTGGTAATCGGTTCCGATCCTGTCCCTTGGGTCCGGACGGCTGTAGCAGAGATGCAGATGAAAGTGAGGGAGGGTCTGCTCGAGACGTTGCAATAGACCATGCATAATCACCTCACGGCCATTGCCCACACCATAGAAGAGCCAGGTCTCCCGCTTGCTGCCCTGCTCAAGCAAAGTGTTGATGATACTGAGCATGGGTGTGATACCAATTCCACCGGCAATCAGCACCAGGGGCAGGGCGGGCTCATCGAGCAGATGAAAACTGCCAGATGGGGCCTTGATCATCAGCTGATCACCCACCTCGATCCGGTCATGCAGATAGTTGGAGACAACACCGGTGGGCGCCTCCGGATGTGCTGCCGGCGTCGTTGCACGCTTGACCGAGATACGATAATAGTCCCGGCGCGGCCGGTCGGAGAGTGAATAGCAGCGGGTCACCGTCCGTAGACCGTTCTCCCCGCCGACTGGCAGCTCGAATTTGAGCGTGAGGTATTGACCTGGCAGGAAATCGGGTAGGTGAATCGGCTCACAGGGCTGCAAAAAGAAGGAGCAGATGTCACCCGTAACATTTTCCCCAACCCGGCGGATAACTCGAAATGGGACAAATCCCTGCCATCCACTTTCGACTGCCTCATTCTTCTCAACCTGAGAAAAATGATTCGTCACCGCCGTTGCAGCCGGTGTTTCAACCCCACTGCCGAGGGAATTGCGCTTTCGCCAGACGCCGATAGTGAGCGCCAGCAATAGTTGCAGCAGAATCGCAAGCGCGATTATCAGTGCCAGTAGACCTGTCGTCATCGATAAACCGAATACCCGCTAAGGTATGCCCTGTTGAAACCTGATTATCGATATTAGAAGGTTCAAATGAATTCAAACTGAAAAGTGATTAAATACTTAGCCAAACAACAGATGGGGCGGTAACAAGCAGGCTGCCAACCTGACCCTGTGCTTGTGTTGCTAATATTGAGAAGTCATCCATACTCGGCAAACTGATGGAAAGCTTCCGGCTAAAATCGAGTATCATGCTATAAATCCTATAACATGACCCCTAGGCCTCCTCTTGCCAAGAGACTATTATGGATCTGACAACTCGATATCTGGGCATGCAGCTGAAAAATCCCCTGGTGCCCTCCGCCTCACCCCTCACCCGCAGTATCGACGATGCCCGTCGCATGGAAGATGCCGGCGCCGCGGCGCTTATCATGTACTCCCTGTTCGAGGAGGCGGTCACCGCCGAAGAGGAGACCATGGTGCGTTTTCTCCACCATCAGGAGACGGGGTTCGCCGAGGCGGATAGTTTTCTGCCTTCCCACTATGACTTCTCCAATGGCCAGGAGCGCTATCTGGAGAATCTACACGGGTTGAAAGAGGCATTGGAGATACCCGTCATCGCCAGCCTCAACGGAACCACCCCGGGGGGATGGATCACTCATGCCCAGGAGATGCAACAGGCAGGGGCCGACGCCCTTGAATTGAACGTCTACCATGTCGCCGCCGATATCGAGGTCAGCGGTAGCGAGGTCGAACAGCGTTATCTGGAACTGCTCAGCCAACTGAAACAGCAGATCTCCATACCCATCAACATGAAGCTCTCCCCCGCTTTCAGCTCCTTGGCAAATATGGTGAAACAACTGGAACTGGCCGGTGTCAGCGGTGTATCGCTGTTCAATCGCTTCTACCAACCCGACATCAATATCGATAATCTGCGCCTCACATCGAGCCTGCAGACCTCAACATCCGCCGAAGCCCTATTGGCGATGCGCTGGATCGCCATCCTGCATGGCCGTACCGAGCTATCGCTGGGTGCCACCGGAGGTGTCCACAAACCGGAGGATGCCGTCAAGCTGCTGCTCGCCGGTGCCGATGTGGTCCATTTATGCAGCCTGCTGCTGGAGCAGGGTCCGGGCGCAGTCAGACCCATCCTTGCGGGTATCGAGACCTGGATGGAAGAACAGGGGTTCGAATCGATCGAGGAGTTTCGCGGCCGGGTCAGCCAGATCAGCGTTGCCGATCCCAGCGCGTTTGAACGTGTCAACTATGTCAATATCATCGACAGCTTCTCCATCGGACCCGGTGTGCGCAGATAACTCTCATGAGTTGCAAACCCGATAACAAAAGCGCCAATTGATTCGATCGAAGTTAGCAGTAATCACCAAGCCCTGACATAATGAATGGACGAGAATCCTCATGACTGCGCCCGACTCGCAGTTGGATTTTGAATTTGTTTTTTACTATCAACAGCTAAACGGAAAACCGATCTCACGTGACCGATTTGATTCACTTTGAGCATCCGTTGAACGAAAGGATTCGCACCTTTCTTCGACTTGAACACCTGTTTCTCCAGGTGGATCATTTTCGTCCGCTGGCTGACATCTGGAGCAACCGGGCGGCGATTGAAGGCCTGCTCAGCATTATCACCATTTTCGGTCGCTCCGATCTGAAGACCGAGATCCTCAAAGAGTTGGAGCGTCATACTTCGAACCTGGAGCGGGTGCGGCAACAGCCCGGCGTGAATATGCAGGCACTGGGGCAGGTATTGGATGATCTCGAGCAGGCGATCCACCAGGTCTACCGCATGGACGGTCAGATCGCCCGCAAGCTGCGCAGCAATGAATTTCTCACCACCATACTGCAACGCAGCAGCATTCCCGGGGGCGGCTGCAACTTCGATCTGCCCCAATACCACTTCTGGTTGAATCAACCCCACGAGATCCGTCAGAACCAGATGAGTGAGTGGATGCATGAGCTGCATCCGGTACGCGAGGCGGTTGTGCTGCTGCTCAACCTGGTTCGCGGCAGCAATCTGCCGACTCAGGAGATGGCCCACCAGGGCTTCTTCCAAAAGACCCTCGACAGCTCATCGCCCGCCCAGCTTATTCGTGTCGGGCTGCCCAAGAGTTCGCCCATATTCACCGAGATCAGCGGTAACAAACACCGTTTCAGCATCCGTTTCCTCGGGGTCACGGAGAGCGGTAAACCGGCGCAAACCACACAGGATGTGAACTTCCAGCTCACCGCCTGCATCTTTTGACCATGGCCGCTGATGAAGCGAGAACCCTTCCATGCCCCACCTGTGGCAAACCCGTGACCTGGTCGACGGACGCCATCTGGCGCCCATTCTGCAGTGAGCGCTGCCGACTCATCGACCTCGGCGACTGGCTGGATGAGAACCACAAGATCTCCGAGCCCCTGGATGACCGCCCCGAGGATGAGAACAGTGGTTAAAGAATGGGATTCCAGCCCGGCCTTCCCAGGCCTGGTTGTGTAAAGGCCGCTCAGCCCTGTGCAAGGCGTTGCGCCACCTCCCCGTGCAACTGCTCGGCCTCCTGATACCAGCCTTCCATCTCTTCGTTCGCCAGACCGCGCTCTTTCAATATGAATTTCATCTGCTCGCAATGCCATTGGGCCTGATGCAGTTGGTTACTCTTGAGCAGGCGCTTTGCCTCAGCCAGATGATAGTGGTGGAGGGTTTCGCTGTGCCGCATCACCAGCATTCCGAGCAGGTTCTCCTTCTCTTCCTCGTTTATCTCCACCAGCAACCTGTTCTCACGCAATAACCACTCCAGTTCGGTCATGAGGCGAGAAAAGCGCTCGATCTTGTGCTCATTCATTTCCACGGAGGCCGCCCTTGGCGCCGCCTGTTCAAGCGCTTGCTGCGCCGAGGAAATCATCCCGTCGATGCCGGGATAGCGTGCATGGATTCCCTTTGCCGCCAGCAGCCGGGCAAGGGTGTCGCGACGCAGGATCCGTTCCATCTCCAGCGGTACCGGCAGACCGACCATGCGCTTCAGCAGCCCGTCGATCCCATCCACCCGTTTCAGGATACGCAATACATGCTGCCGTCGCTCCTCTACATAGGCACTATAGCGGTGGGCGATACTAGCCAGCACCAAGGCAAGGACCAATAGCCCCCCGACAGCGAAGAAAATTGACATCTGGTCCATTTACCAACCCATAGTGTTTTTATCAGAAGAGATAACCCTAAGCTGTATATATGGTTAAAATAGGGGTGTCAATTCGGCTTGCCGAGGGCCATGTATGTCACCAACAAACCCCGTGTAGAGATAGACGATGTCCTGGATAATGATCGTATTGCTGTTGCTTGCAAGTTTTTTCATACTTGTACCCTTGTTAAGCTACCTCTCCACAAGGCGCCTGGTGGGCAGGAAGATCGAGAGCGGCCTTAGCAAGGATATCAGCGACAGTCGATTGATCTATTTTTACAGCCAAAACTGCTCACCCTGTCGCAGCATGACACCGATAATTGATCGTCTGGCGGAAAAGCACCCGGGAGTCGTTAAAGTCGATGTGCGTGAAGATCTCGAGACGACGAGAAAATTCAACATTCGCGCCACACCCACCCTGGTCCTGCTCAAAGAGAAGGTGGTCATAGATATCGCCCTGGGCGCCAAGACCGAATCACAACTGGAGTCACTGCTACAGAAGCTTGCCTGATGCACTACAAGATCATCCCCGTCACCCCTTACCAGCAGAACTGTACCCTAATCTGGTGCGAAAAGAGCAGACAAGCCGCGATCATCGACCCGGGTGGTGATAGCCAACTGATCGTCAACCAGCTCAGCAACCTCAAGCTGCTGCCGCAACAGATCCTGCTTACCCACGGCCATCTCGACCATGCCGGCGGCGCCAATGAGTTGGCGCAGTTCCTCAAGATTCCGATTGTGGGGCCCCACCGGGAGGATGCCTTTCTCCTCGACAACATGGAGCAACAGACAGCAATGTTCGGCTTCGGCAACAGCAAGGCCTGTAAACCCGACCAATGGCTTGAGCAGGGCGACGAAGTCACCGTGGGGGAAGAGCGGCTGGAGGTCTACCACTGCCCCGGCCACACCCCAGGACACCTGATCTTCTTTCACCGCCCATCACAAACTGCCCAGGTCGGCGACGTACTGTTCAACGGCTCCATCGGACGTACCGATTTTCCCCGCGGGGACCATGCCACCCTGATCCACTCCATCCGCAATCGGCTTTGGCCGCTGGGCAATGAGGTGAGATTCATCCCCGGCCACGGCCCGGAATCGACCTTTGGCGAAGAGCGCCGCAGCAATCCCTTTGTCTGCGACGACTGCTGATCACCTAGCTCCCCGATTCAGCACAGACACAACTCGGCAGAGAGAACTTAGGGTGATTTATCAATACACCCACCTAACCCACTGAAACACAAGTCGCACCGCATCAGAAAACATTTGAGCGCCAATTGATCTCGATCAATCAATTACCTTGAAAACACAACATATGGTGTTTTACTTCATATACATCTCTACATGTTGTATTTAAATCCCTACTTGGAGGACTGCAGCTGATGCATGCTCACGCCTTTCCGAGAGAGTCCTGGCTACCCCTTAGAGTCTCCAAGCGCGATGGTACCCAAGTCGAGTTCAATGCCACGAAGATCGAAAACGCGATCTTCAAGGCGGCTGAGGCAAGCGGGGAATTCAACAGAGACGAAGCCGCCCTGCTCACCGCCCAGGTGGTCAAGGTGCTGAG
The DNA here is from genome assembly GCA_040507035.1 of Candidatus Thiodiazotropha sp. Taxonomy (GTDB): domain Bacteria; phylum Pseudomonadota; class Gammaproteobacteria; order Chromatiales; family Chromatiaceae; genus Thiodiazotropha. Next base: position 12,091 of record JBEVVR010000102.1, on the reverse strand, counting down.
CCATACCGCTTACCGGGAGCAGATCCCGGGGATCGAACGCATCCAGGATATCGTTGAGCAGGTACTGATAAGCGCCAACCATCTTAAAACCGCCCGCGCCTATATCGTCTACCGGGAACAGCACAACAAGCTGCGCCAGGATCGCCGTACCCTGCTCGATGTCAGCGCCTCGGTCAGCGAATATCTGTCGCGCAGCGACTGGCGGGTATCGGCAAACGCCAACCAGGGCTACTCCCTGGGTGGCTTGATACTCAACGCCTCGGGAAAGATGATCGCCAACTACTGGCTCAATCATGTCTACCCCCCTGAGATCGGTGAGGCCCACCGCACGGGTGACATCCACATCCACGACCTCGACATGCTCGCCGGATACTGTGCCGGCTGGTCCCTGCGTACCCTGTTGCACGAAGGACTCAACGGGGTGCCGGGCAAGGTGGAGTCGGCCCCACCCAACCATATCAGTAGCGCCACCGGCCAGATCGTCAATTTTCTCGGCACCCTGCAGAACGAGTGGGCCGGCGCCCAGGCATTCAGCTCCTTCGATACCTACCTGGCTCCCTTTGTTCGCAAGGACAACCTGAGTTATGACCAGGTCCACCAGGCCATCCAGGAGTTGATCTATAACCTCAACGTACCCTCACGCTGGGGGACCCAGACCCCATTCACCAATCTCACCTTCGACTGGGTCTGTCCCGAGGATCTTCGTCAGCAGATCCCCGTCGTCGGCGGCAAAGAGATGCCCTTCAGCTATGGCGATCTGCAGCATGAAATGGACCTCATCAACCGCGCCTACATCGAGGTGATGACGGCCGGGGATGCAAAAGGCCGAATCTTCACCTTCCCCATACCGACCTACAACATCACCCCCGATTTTCCCTGGGAGAGTGAAAACGCCAGGCTACTGTTCAAGATGACGGCGAAATATGGCCTTCCCTATTTCCAGAACTTCCTCAATTCCGAATTGAGCCCCAACATGGTGCGCTCCATGTGCTGCCGCCTGCAACTCGATCTGCGGGAACTGCTGAAACGGGGTAATGGACTCTTCGGCTCGGCGGAGCAGACAGGTTCACTTGGCGTGGTTACCCTCAACTGCGCACGCCTGGGGTATCTGTTTCGTGGCGATGAGGCGGCCTTGATGGAGCGGCTCGACAGATTGTTGAGATTGGCCCGCAACAGCCTGGAGATCAAGCGCAAGGTAATAGAGCGCCACATGGATGCCGGCCTCTTCCCCTATACCAAGCGCTACCTCGGCACCTTGAGAAACCACTTCTCCACCATTGGCGTCAATGGCATCAATGAGATGATTCGAAATTACACCCATGGCCGGCAGGACATTACCAACAGCGAGGGTGCGGCCTTCGCCAGTCGCTTCCTCGACCATATCAGAGACACCATGGTGGCGTTTCAGGAGGAGACCGGTAACCTCTACAATCTGGAGGCAACCCCGGCGGAGGGCACCACCTACCGCTTCGCCAGGGAGGACCAAAAACGCTATCCGGAGATCCTTCAGGCAGGGAGTGCGGATAAGCCCTACTACACCAACTCATCCCAGCTCCCCGTCGGCTATACCGACGATCCCTTCGCCGCTCTGCAACATCAGGAACCGCTGCAGCAAAAATATACTGGCGGTACGGTACTGCATCTCTATATGGGTGAACGCATCAGCAGCGAACAGGCCTGCATGAAACTGGTCAGGCGCGCCCTGGAGCATTTCCGCATCCCCTACTTGACCGTCACCCCCACATTCTCCATCTGCCCTCGACACGGCTACCTCAGCGGTGAACATGAATTCTGTCCGCAGTGCGATCAAGAACTCATACGACGTAAACAACAGGAGCTCAAGCATGCATCAGACCATTGAACTACTGCCCGAAGAACGCACCCGCTGCGAAATCTGGACCCGGGTGATGGGCTACCACCGCCCCATCTCCGCCTTCAATCCGGGAAAACAGGCGGAACAGGCGGAGCGCCGCTACTTCAAACAGACACACTGTTCAGTCTCCACCCAGGCCGGTAGAGACCCCGCTAAAAGCGAAATCGAGACCTGAGACATGACAGCGGATGGGCTTGAGGTTGGTGGATTCACCCCAATGACCACCATCGACTACCCCAACCAACTGGCAGCGGTTATTTTCTGCCAGGGATGCCCGCTGCGCTGTCGCTACTGCCACAATCCGGCACTGTTGCGGCGGCAGGCCGAGGACCCGGTACCCTGGCGCGATATCCTTGAATTTCTCGTCAGTCGCAAAGGTCTGCTCGATGCGGTGGTATTCAGCGGTGGTGAACCGACCCTGCAGCACTCCCTGGGGCAGGCCGTCAAGGAGGTCAAATCCCTGGGCTATCTGATCGGACTCCACACCGCGGGAATCTACCCGGAACGGCTCACGCAGCTGCTGCCCCTGGTCGACTGGGTGGGATTGGATATCAAGGCCTTAGCAGAAGATTATCCGTGCCTGACAGGGGTGCCTTACAGCGGTGAATCGGCCTGGAGATCGGCACATCTGCTGCTTGCCAGCGGTGTTCCCCACGAAATCCGTACCACACTCTACCCCACTATCGATACCCCCGACTATCGAAACCGCCTGCGTGGTGAACTGATGGCCCTGGGAGCGCTCTCCCATCGCTGGCAGCCCTACCGGGAATCACCAGGGAACAAGCCCAAACAGCGCCTGTCAAATAACCAGATTAGTTTGTTCTAATAATTTCACATGCATTTGTTTACAGTGTATTTTTTTGCATTGATATTCGACTTGACGTAACATCCCACGGTCAAGAAAAAATAATCCGCTCTATATGGAGGTAGACGGAAGAGCGATAAACGACACAGGAGATGCAGATAGCTTTTCCTGATTGATTCTGAGGGTGGAGAATGTTCAGACAGCGTGCTGGCTACAGGTCCGCGGGTAAAATATCCATAATCCTTGCGGCAATCATATTCATTGGAGGTATTATTTTTTCAGGCCTGTTCTCAATGGGCCTGGCGTATACCAATGAGATGGAGTTTTGTACCTCATGCCACTCCATGAAAGTTAATTTTGAAGAGTACAAAGAGTCTCTGCACTACAAGAATGCGTCTGGCGTTCAGGCCACATGCTCTGACTGCCATGTGCCTGAACCCTTCGTACCCAAGATGATTGCCAAAGTGGTGGCCGCCAAGGATGTCTATCACGAGATCATGGGAACCATCGACACCAGAGAGAAATATGAGGCCCACCGCTGGGATATGGCAAATAGGGTGTGGGAAAAGATGCGCGCCTCCGATTCCCGGGAATGCCGCTCCTGCCACGACTACACCAACATGGATCTGAGCGAGCAGGATCGCAGCGCCCGCAAGCGTCATCCCAGGGCATTGGATGAGGGCAAGGCCTGTATCGATTGCCACAAGGGCATAGTTCATGAGGAGCCGGACGAGCCCGATGAACCTTGAACACGCCGCTAGCGGTTTTGTTATAATCCAGTACTCACAATAAGAAATATGTAGTACAGCCTGCTGACAGGAATGCAATGAAATCAACCAGATGTCTTCTAGCGATCATTCTGATACTCCTGGCGTCACCGTTGCTGGGCGGTGATACGCAAGATGAGAAGGATCTGCGTTTGGCTGCCGGTATTGGTGACGTGGAGACCATCGAGGCGCTGCTGAAAAAAGGCGTATCTGTAGACTCGGCAAATAAATTTGGCAAGAACGCCCTGATGATGGCGGTGGAGAACGATAATTTCGAGACCGTCGTTCTACTCCTCAACCGAGGTGCCGATGTCAATGCGCGTACAGTCGCCGGCTGCACCGCATTGACCTTTGCCGCGGAAAACGGCCATCCCGCATTGACGGCGATGCTGCTGGAGCGCGGCGCCCACCTCCACGATCGCACCCGGGCAGGCTGGGATGCACTGATGATCGCCTCCCGTTATGGCATCACTGACATGGTCGAGCAACTGCTTTTCAAAGGCGCCGACCCCAAGGCAGCCGACAAGCATGGGCGTAATGCCTTGATGATGGCCGCGGAAAAAGGCCATACCGCAACCAGTGCGATGCTGCTCAAACATGGCGCGGAGAGCGAGAGTCGTGACAAGGGTGGATCCACAGCGCTGATCATCGCCGCCGACAGTGGCAACATCGAGGTGGTGAAGACCCTGCTTGAACACAAGGCCAATGTCAACGCCCAGGATAGTGACGGCGCTACGGCTTTGATCTGGGCTGTAGGCGAGGGCAGGATAGACTCGGCGCAACTTCTTCTCGAAGCCGGTGCCGATGTCAATCTGGCAGATGTAGACGGTGTCACACCGTTGATGGAGGCCGCCCGTGAAGGTTCTGAAGCGATGGTGAAGCTGCTGCTTCAGCATGGCGCTGACAAAATGAATAAAGATAAAGAGGGCCACACCGCCCTCGACATTGCAAATAAGAAGAAGCATGTCGAGGTTGCGGGCCTTCTGAAATAAAAAGGGCATTGCCCAGGTGGGGGAATAAGTTTCCCAACTCTTGCTTCGCAAGTGATCTAGAGGATACCCATCTGAGTCTATTGCAACAGGAGCAGTCCTAACTCAACTGCTCCGGTTCGTAATGACGGGGTGTACTTTGCACCCTGTTCCAATATGTAAGCCTGTTTTAATTCCAAAGGAGGTAACATGGCGTACAAAAAACTAAAGAGAGGCCTGATCGGTGCACTCGTTATCGGTGCCTCATCTGCGGCCTTCGCTGCTGACGATAAGCCCAAGACGATGACGGGTGCCAGCGCCGATATGCTGGCCGTTACCTGTGCCGGCTGCCATGGTACTAACGGCGCAAGTGCAGGCCCGGCCACACCAAGCATCGCCGGTATCTCTGCCGTCTATTTCGAAGAGGTAATGCTGGGATTCAAAGACGGCTCCGTCAAGAACACCATCATGGGCCGTATCGCCAAAGGCTATTCCGACGATGAGATCAAAGCCATGGGCGAATACTTCAGTAACAAGCCCTTTGTTGTCGCGAAGCAAGACTTCGATGCAGATCTGGCCAAGAAAGGTGCAAAGCTGCACGATAAATATTGCGAGAAATGTCACGCGGACGGCGGCACATCTGCGGAAGACGACTCCGGCATCCTGATGGGTCAGTTGACACCTTATCTTCAATACACCCTGGCCGACTACAAGGCGGGTGATCGCGAGATGACGAAGAAGATGAAGAAGAAGGTTAATCAATTGATCAAGAAAGAGGGCGACGCCGGCTTCGAGGCGCTCTTCAACTATTACGCCCAAGGCAAGCAATAAGAGGGGAATAAGAGATATGAAGATTACTCGAAGAGGATTTGTTAAAGGCGCGGGTGCAGCCACAGCCATCGGCATGGTGGGTACTCCCTATATCGCCCTGGGCGCATCCAAGAAGGTGGTCGTCGTAGGTGGCGGTACCGGCGGTGCTACAGCTGCCAAATATCTACGTATGGCCGATCCGACTATCGAAGTCACCCTGATCGAAGCCAACAAAAACTACTACACCTGCTACATGTCCAATGAAGTACTGGGCGGCAACCGCAGTATCGACTCCATCAAGTTCGGTTACACCGGCCTTGGCAAGCACGGTATCAATGTGGTCCATGACGTGGTTACAGAGATCGATGCCAAGGGTCAGACCGTGAAGACCGCCGGTGGTCAAAGCTTTGCTTACGACCGCTGTATCGTGGCTCCAGGTATCGACTTCAAATGGGAAGGTATCGAGGGCTACGACGCCAAGGTCGCCGAGGATATTCCTCACGCCTGGAAGGCCGGTTCCCAGACCGTCACCCTGCGCAAGCAGCTCGAGGCGATGAAGGATGGCGGCACCGTGGTGATCGCACCCCCAGGCAATCCGTTCCGTTGTCCTCCCGGACCTTACGAGCGCGCCTCTCAGATCGCCCACTACCTGAAGAACAACAAGCCCAAGTCGAAGATCATCATCCTCGATCCAAAGCCGAAGTTCTCCAAGATGGGCCTCTTTACCCAAGGCTGGAAAGCGCTCTACGGCTATGAGACCGACAACTCCATGATCGAGTGGCGCGGCAGTGCCCAGGGTTCCAATGACAACGCCGTGGTCAAGGTGGATGCAGGCGCCAGGTCTGTCACCACCGGCTTCGACGACACCGTCAAGGCCGATGTGCTCAACGTCATCCCCAATCAAAAGGCGGGCAAGATCGCCTTCGCCGCGGGTCTGACCAACGACAGCGGCTGGTGCCCGATCAACCTGCATACCTTCGAATCCACCATTCACAAGAATATCCATGTGATCGGTGACGCTTCTATCGCCAAGGGCATGCCGAAGTCAGGCTATGCCGCCAACTCCGAAGCGAAGGTCTGTGCCGCGAGCGTGGCAGCCCTGTTGAACGGTCAGGAGCCCGGTACTCCTGCCTATGTCAACACCTGCTACTCCATCGTAGGCAAGGATTGGGGTATCTCCGTTGCCGCCGTCTATCAGCTGGCCGAGGACGGCTCCAAGATCACCAAGGTATCCGGTGGTCTGACGCCGACCGATGCAAGCCCGGAGATGCGTGCCCGCGAAGTCAAGTACGCCCACAGCTGGTTTACCAATATCACCAACGATATCTTCATGTAATCCAACTGCCGGCCAGGGATCGGCCGAAAAAAAAGCGGGGTTTGGCCCCGCTTTTTTTATGCCTAAAGATACTCTAAAAAAAGTTCTTACATTATTTATTTGCGTTTATTCGCGTTCATTTGCGGACTCTATATCAATCCGGACGCCGAACCCTGCTGGGCCGCTGATCGATCGCATAACCGGCACCGGAGTGGAGCCCCGGGGGCCTGGCGAAATTTGGAAAGTCCGGATTACGCCAACCCTCCTTGGCCAACTTCTCCTCGGGCGGTTTGATGCGCGACACATAGTCAAGTACCGCACGGATGTCGCGATGGGTAAAGTTGTGAATCTGTTTCACCATCTTCTTGTCCGCGTTGCGACGCCGCTCCATCTTGATCCACTCAAACTGGCGTAACAGGTAACGATAGTGCTGCCCATATATGGCCGGGATATGATCTTCCAGATCACCCTCACCCAGTTCACCATGGCATTCGGTACAGTTGTCCTTATAGACTTTTTCACCCCATACAAGATCGTTGCCGGGACCTATACCGTTGTAGGGACTCATAGGCAGTTGTGCGATATAGGCCGCTACATCGGCTATCTCCTGGGCACCGCCAAGCAGGGTTGGCGAGGTGAAGGGAAACATGGTGGGATTGTCCCTATTGCGCGCCCGTATATCAGCCAGTTGCTTGATTACCACGGTGGCAAGCTGACCCGCCACCTGGGGATAGGCGCCACTTTCGAGTCCCCATCCCTCAGGGGTATGGCAAACCGCGCAGATTCGATAGACCTTCTTTCCGTTCTCGAGGTTAGGCGTCAATTTTAACGCCTGCTCATACTCTTTCATTGCCTCGGGAGATTCATCGGCAATAATTTGTGCCGACAGCAAGACGCAGATAAAAGAGGCTATCCAGATAGACTTTCTCATTGATACTCCACTAGTGATTTATCGCTAGTGCACTAACCATCGCAAGCGCTACACCAGTCATTTATTTCTTACATAGAGAAATCGTGGTGAGCCGGCAGAGGAGACGCGCACAGACCTGGTAAAAATACCAGCGCTCGTTTTTTATCCCAACATCCTATAAATATAGCCAGGGTATTGCGTGGAGACAATCAATATAATCCAAATCAAACCAATTCCATTGATTTATACATGGTTGAATCGGAGCAGGGAAATTGAAACCGGCCTACAGTTTTGCAAAAATATTCAACCACAATAAATGATCGATATTCGGTCGCCTGTTCATGATGAACTTGAATAATAAGCCTATAAAAATATCCAACAGCTGCGGGAAAAGGTGAAACGAATTTACTTCGCTGAATCCCAATCCTTAAAGATACATAAGCCAAACAAAACTAGCTTCTTAGGATAGCAGTTGGGTTTCCATACCAACTACAACCCACTCTTACAACGACCATCCTTAATAAGAAGGAGCCGCTTGACGATGAACAGGCTATTAATAACGCTTCTGCTCTCTGTTCCCCTATCCGCCCACGCCATCGACCTGGAAAACGGTAAAAAAGAGGCGCGAAGTTGCGCACTCTGCCATGGCCATTATGGACAAGGGACACCTGGACCCGCCTCTCCCAGGCTCGCGGGCACGCCGGCCGGCTACATGATCAAACAGATAGAGGCCTATATCAATGGCGAACGCATCAACCCCCGAATGGTTGTCACCTCCTCACTCCACTCCATCAGTGAAGAGGACATCGATGATGTTGCCGCCTATTACGAAAGTGTAAATCTGGATAAAATCAATCCGGTACTCAACAACATCCCTCTCTGGCCTGGAGATGCCGCCCTGGGTAAGGAACTCTATGGTGAGTGTAAAAGCTGCCATCGTAAGACCGGTATGGGTAAATCGCGTAAGGGGATTCCCGCTTTGGCATTGCAGTATCCGCGCTATCTTTTCCGTCAGATCAAGATGTTTCAGTGGGACAAACGGGTCCACGACGACGATCCCGAGGATGAAATCTTCGATGAGCTGTCGGACAATGACATAGAGGCGCTGCTCGCCCACATCTCATCACTGGCACCAAACAACAAAAAGTAAACGGTAAAAAACCTTATAAACCGAAACACTCGGGAGAAAGCTATGAAATCGATACAAGCACTGGGACTCGCTTTGGTGCTGGGGATGATCATGACTGCATCCGTGATCGCCGGGGAACAACCCGAAATCAATATCACCGATATCAAACAGACGGTGGTACAGATGAGCATCAAGGATGGGGTCACCAGGGACGATGCTATCCAGGCCCTGATGTCCCGCGCTGCAGAAATCAATCTGAAATACGTCTCCAGGCAACAGGTCTCAAAAGAGCTTGAGGCCCGGGGACTCAAAACCCCCTACCTCGACATCTTCCAGTTCTGCAATCCGGAGGATGCACGCAAGATGATCCTGCACGATCCGATCTATGCCGCCTACATGCCCTGTCGCATCGCCATGGTGGAGGATAAGAATGGTCAGCTCTGGCTGATGATGCTGAACCTGGATATGTTGATCAACAGCGAGCTGCTGCCCCCCGAACTGACCGAAATCGCGATCCGGGTCAACCAGGCGATGCTTGACGTCATGGTTGCTGGTGCGACCGGGGAGTTCTGATTCACCGCAGATGGACGCAAATCACCGCAAATATACGCGAATAGTTTTTAATTCATTCGCAACGGATTACTGCAACGATAAGGATTGGCAGCTAAGCAAGTCTTTCGCTTTGGATATTTGCGTGTATTTACGGTGATTAGCGCTAATTCGCGGTTTGAATTCTTACAGGTTTGAATGATTAACGAATACTCTCCGCCAGGTTGGCCTGAAAGATCGCCTTGTGGATATCGCCCAGGCTGAGCATACCCACCAGTTTTCCTCCATCGCTAACCGGGATGCGGCGGAATTTGTGCCGCACCATTATCGTGGCGGCACGTAGTATATGCATATCGGGACTGACGGTAATGACGCTCGGTGTCATGAGATCGGATACTTGAAGATTTACAACATCCTTATACTGTAACATCATGCTGTCATAGTCCGGTGCGGACATGCCGTCCATCACCTCCTCCAGGGTGGGGAACATACGATGCAACACATCCTTCTCGGCAATAATCCCAACCAATTTGTCGTTGTCCACTACCGGGAGACCGCTGAAACGAAACAGGCACATTAGGGAGACAACCTCCAGAAGCTTGGTATCCGGCGTCACCGTTTTGGGCGTTCTTGTCATGATTTCGCTTACCAGCATGTAACACTCCTCATCAGATCTATTGTTCTTGAATATTATTGTTTTACGGGGTTACAACAATACGCATTCTGAGTTGGGTTGCCAACCCTTTTCCAGGCCTGCGAATCGACCCTCATCAAGGGTCAAAATGGCTGTCGGAACAAACGGCAGACTCAGCGGGCAGCCCCTTGCCTGACGCCACCGGGTTGCCATGCCCCTCAATGCAAAGCCAAGCACGAACGACTGCAACTGCTGCTGAAAAGCAGTGACCCAAGGCCAACATAGGGAAGCTAAATCCCAATCTTAGGGGGTGGCGATTAGCGGAGTAAATGCCATCGTCTGCCCAGCTTCAACGAAGGAATCGGCGTGTAAAAACAACAAGCATTGTAAACCGATGATTTGCCAGGAAAAGGCCCAATAAATCCATAACTTATCCACAGTTCACGCACAAAGAGACCCCCCTTTTCCACAACTTCATACACAATATATTGTGGTTGACATCGGCCGAATAGGATATATATTGTGTTTACCGGTTCAGAAAAGTCAGATTCACTGTCTCAACACAAAACCGGTATACAGGGCCGGAGAGATAATCGGCCCGACCAAGAAAGGCCGACCTCTGGGGAAACACCATTCACCACATGGGGCCGGATGCGGATGGGGCATGCAACGACCCGCATAGATTAGGCCACCCTGTCGGCACAAATACAACGAGTTAAAGAGCAACCACCAAACAGATAATCGATAGCCAGGGCAGTCTCTTCCAAGGTCCGGCATAGCGACGGCTACGATACGAACAGAGTCAGGAGAAAAGATGGCCACAGAAGCAGCCAATAGTGACGCTACCACTCCAGTTACCCACCCCCCGATGATAGAGGAACCAAAGACCGAGCCCCGCGCCAGCAGTAGCAGCGGCATCCAGGTCATTCGCCGTAACGGCAAGGTCACCCACTTCGATCCCAGCAAGATCTCGGTGGCCATGACCAAGGCATTCCTCGCCGTTGAGGGTGGCAGCGCCGCCGCCTCCAGTCGCATCCACGACATGGTCAAGAGCCTCACCGATCAGGTGGTCAGCGCCCTGACCCGCCGCCTGCCCGACAACGGCCGGGTGCATATCGAGGATATTCAGGACCAGGTGGAACTGTCACTGATGCGCTCCGGCGAACACAAGGCGGCCCGCTCCTATGTGCTCTATCGCGAACGTCAGAGCCAGAAGCGCCTGGAGGAAGAGGCGAAACGCGCCGAGGTCGAAGGTATCCCCGAGGCGCATATCGTCAATGTCACCCTCGCCGACGGCTCCAGCAGCCCCCTCGACGTGGAGCGCATGCAGGCCCTGGTGAGCGAGGCCTGCAACGGTCTGGATGAGGTGGACGCCGGGCGTATCCTGCAGGAGGCCTGCCGCAACCTCTTCGACGGGGTCAAGGAGAGCGACGTCTCCCAGACCCTGGTGATGAGCGCCCGCACCCTGATCGACCAGGAGCCCAACTACTCCCAGGTCGCCGCCCGCCTGCTGCTCGACATCCTGCGCCGGGAGGCCCTCGGCTTTCTCGGCCTCGACACCCCGGTCAACACCCAGGCGGAGATGGCGGAGAGCTACTGCAGCTACTTCAAGCGCTATATCCAGCAGGCCACCGAGATCGACCTGCTCGACAGCCGTCTCGGTCAGTACGACCTGGACCGGCTGATCGCCGCGATCAAACCGGAGCGGGATCTCGGCTTCACCTACCTGGGGCTGCAAACCCTCTACGACCGCTACTTCATCCACAGCGAGGACGGGGTGCGTTTTGAACTGCCCCAGGCCTTCTTCATGCGCGTCGCCATGGGCCTGGCGATCAACGAAATCGACCGCGAGAGCCGGGCCATCGAATTCTACAACCTGCTCTCCTCCTTCGACTTCATGAGCTCCACCCCGACCCTGTTCAACTCCGGTACCCTGCGTCCCCAGCTCTCCAGCTGCTACCTGACCACCGTGCCCGATGACCTGGACGGCATCTACAGCAGCATCAAGGACAACGCCCTGCTCTCCAAGTTCGCCGGCGGCCTGGGCAACGACTGGACCCGGGTGCGTGGCCTCGGCGCCCACATCAAGGGCACCAACGGCAAGTCCCAGGGTGTGGTCCCCTTCCTCAAGGTGGCCAACGACACAGCGGTGGCGGTGAACCAGGGGGGCAAGCGCAAGGGAGCGGTCTGCGCCTATTTGGAGACCTGGCATATCGATATCGAGGAGTTCCTCGAGCTGCGAAGAACACCGGTGACGAGCGTCGTCGCACCCACGACATGAACACCGCCAACTGGATCCCCGACCTCTTCATGCGGCGGGTCGCCGAGGAG
>JBEVVR010000185.1:0-47703 GCA_040507035.1 Candidatus Thiodiazotropha sp. | reverse complement strand
CGTTCCCACGCTCCAGCGTGGGAATGCATTCAGCAGGTAGCAAGGCAAACCGAGATATGAGTCTTCTCACAGCAGCATAAGAACGAAAATAAGATGTAGGGTGCGGCAAGCCGCACCCTACGGTTTTTATGGTGCGGGAGGAAAGATCACCGGTGGTGGTTTGACACCGGTGCCGGTGGTTTCAGCCACGATGGACTTGGCGTGGGATTGTCCCAGTTCGAAGGCCTGTTGTTGGTCCATCTCAGTTGTTGATGCCGCTTCTTCCTCCTGCTTCATATAGAGGGTTTGCGTCGGGAAGGCGAATTCAACCTCCAGGCGCTGCGCCAGCCGCAGAATATCGAGCATGAAGCGATGACGCTCCCGCAACTCGGTATTCCACTCCGGGGTCTCCCAGAAGACGTAGAGCAGTACATCGAGGGAAGAGCCCGCGAACTCGTTGAGGTAGGCGTGGTAATAGTCTTTTCGCATGTAAGGGTGTTGCCGTACCAACTCCCTGATGCCTTCGCAGAATGCCTCGATGCGATCGGGGGGGGTGTCGTAGGTGAGGGAGAGCTTGCAGGAGAGACGCCGATAACGCCGCTCACCCATGTTGTCCACGGTGGCGGTGATGAACTTGGAGTTGGGTACCGTGACTACGGAGTTGTAGAAGGTTCTAACCCGGGTGCTGCGAAAGCCGATGCGCTCAACACTTCCCTCCACATCATCAACGATTATCCAGTCGCCCACGGAAAAGGTCCTGTCCATCAATACGGTTACCGAACCGAACAGGTTCTGCACCATGTCCTTAGCCGCCAAGGCGAAGGCGAGGCCACCCAGTCCAAGGCCGGCGAGCAGGCTTGAGATGTCGATGTTCAGGTTGTCGGCGATGAAGACAAAGCCGATCACCGTGACAAAGATCTTTAGGGTGCGTGGGATCAGCGGTACCAATGCATCATCGAGTTTGTTGGAAGAGAGCTGTGCCTGCTTATGCAGATAGGCCGAGACCAGGTCGACCAAGCGGTAGGCGGCCCACACTCCGGAGATACTGGCGAGGAACTTCACCGCCAGCAGCAGTACCAGCATGACGTTTTCCGCAAGCCCCATGAGGTTGATGCTGGCCCACCAGATGATCGCCATCGCCATCAGGCCGAGGGGACGCAGGATATCCTCCGAGATCTCTTTGAACTCATCATGCTGGCTGCTGTTGCGCCAACGACGAACGCCGGTTCTCAGGAACAGGGTCACCAGCTTGTCGACGATCACGCCGGCGAGGATGGTCAGGAGCAGGCCGATCCACTGCCAGTTCTGTAACAAAAAGGTAGATTGTTTGAGGGATTGCGGTACTTTCTGGCGAAAGCGGATATGCCAGGGGACATACGACGCCTCCTCGCTCTTGCCGGCTACACGTTCTGTTGCCGCCACTTCGTCCATGATGGCGGGGAGGTTGCGGATGGTGCTGATGTCGAACAGCCACCGCCCGTTGCTGTCGCGGGAGATGGCGATCTCGCCATTGTCATAGCGCTTGAACAGGTATCTTGGTCCTTCGCTGTGTTGAGGGATCTTTTTGACATCGATGATTTTTGTACGGTCGAGTACTTCAAGCAGCATCCAAGCCAGATCCTCTCCCCGTTCTCTTTTCACCAGCGGATTGATTTCCGAGAGGTCTAAGGTGGAGATTGCCGCCTCTATCCTGCTGCTTGCTCCGCGCTTGATATCGTTCATGGCATGGAGGAAGGTCTCCATGGTGGCACGAGGGGATTTGAGGTTCTCCGGGACAGTTTCCACGCTAGTTTCAGTGGCTTCAGCTGCTTCTTCCTTGGCTGTTTCCGCCCACCCGCTGTGAGCTGAAAAGAGGAGTATCAAGATCAGCAGCAGTTGTGGTCTTTTCAATATGAAATTCATCTGTTCACTACCCGGTTATTTGTGAATGGCGGCTATTTTATGATCGACAATGAAAATAATCACCCACTGCACCGATTAAGTTCCCTGTTTTGTGGCCGATAGCAAGGGTGAAACTTCGGAATTTTGCATGCATGCTCCGTAGTAAACCCGGATAAGGATGCCCTGGGAATTCAGATGGACCTCGATTCTCCCCTATACAGGTTTGAGCTGCACAGTCAGCAGTCGTTTGGAAGTCGATCCCTGTTTGTGCGTGTTATGACCGATACAGGTCGAAACTCCGTATGCAGTAGTTTCAATCAGATCACATCTTTCACTGTGTCCTTTGCCTTGGCGCAATAGCAGGAGGTTGGTATGAATGAAACAGGTTTGACAAATGGTGGTTTTCTCTATGGTGCCCTGGAGGTCTTTGCGCTGGTGCTGCTGCTGTTGCTGGGTGGACTCCTGGTTGCGGTGATTGTCACCTATATCTACGACGTGACTCAGACCAAAACGGCGATTCGACGCAACTATCCCGTGATCGGACACTTCCGCTATTTTTTTGAGCACCTCGGTGAATTCTTTCGGCAATATTTCTTTGCCATGGACCGGGAGGAACTGCCGTTCAACCGTGCCCAGCGGGCCTGGGTCTACAGGGCCTGTAAAGACCTGCCGAATACGGTCGCCTTCGGTTCAACCCGGGATATTCGCAGGCCCGGATCGATCCTGTTCGTCAACTGCCCCTTCCCCACCCTAGGTGAGGATGCGGTGCCACCCGAAGCGATCACCATAGGTGAGGATTGCCCTCATCCCTATACCACCGACTCACTATTCAATATTTCGGGTATGAGCTACGGGGCCCTCTCAAAACCGGCTGTGCTCGCCCTCTCTATGGGCGCAAAAAAGGCTGGATGTTGGATCAACACCGGTGAAGGTGGTGTCTCGCCTTACCATATCGAGGGTGGTGCGGATATCGTTTTTCAAATCGGTACCGCGAAGAACGGGGTTCGCGACCTGGAGGGAAACCTCAATGATGCCAAACTGCGTGAGGTTGCAACCAATCCCCAGGTCAAGATGTTTGAAATAAAACTGAGCCAAGGAGCGAAACCGGGTAAGGGTGGTATTCTTCCCGGTGGAAAGGTTACTCCAGAGATCGCCGAAATCAGGGGCATTGCCGTTGGTACGGACGCGATAAGCCCGAATCGTCATGTCGATATATGCAGTAACAGCGACCTCTTGGAGATGATCAAACGGGTACGGGATGTAACCGGTAAACCTGTTGGTTTCAAAACTGTGATTGGTGGTCCCCATTGGCTTGAGCAGCTATTCGGCGAAATCAACAAAAGGGGTGTTGAGTACGCGCCTGACTTTATCACGATCGATGGCAGTGATGGCGGCACCGGAGCGGCACCGATGCCGTTAATCGATGCGGTGGGTCTCTCGTTGAGGGAGAGTCTCTATATACTGGTGGATAAACTCAATGCCTATGGACTGAGAAGACGCATCAAGGTAGTCGCTTCGGGTAAACTGATAACCCCGGCTGATATAGCCTGGGCATTGTGTGTGGGGGCCGATTTTGTGGCTTCGGCCCGGGGCTTTATGTTTGCATTGGGTTGTATTCAAGCGTTGCAATGTAACAAGAATAGCTGTCCCACCGGCATAACCACCCATGATCCGAAGCTGCAACAGGGGTTGGTGCCAGAGGTCAAGGCGGAGAGGGTAGCCAGCTATGTCGGCCACCTGGTGCATGAGGTTGGGGTTATAGCTCACTCCTGTGGCGTAAAGTCACCTCGAGATCTGCGCAGACACCACGCCAGGATAGTAACCGCGGACGGCCCTTCGGTTGCACTGAATGAGCGATTTCCGCCGGTTAAAGGCAGTAATGCCTAGCAGGGTTGAGCTATTTCGGTAACACCTTTTTAGCTCCCTGCTCGGTGCCCAATATCAACAGGTCGGCACCGCGCATGGCAAAGATGCCGGTTGTGACGACACCCGCAATGGCATTGATTGCATTCTCCATCTCCTGGGGCTTCATGATTTCGAGGTTGTGCACATCCAGGATGAGGTTGCCGTTGTCGGTGACGAAGTTCTCCCGCCACACCGGAGTACCGCCCAATTTGACCAGTTTGCGGGCCACATGGCTGCGTGCCATGGGAATGACCTCGACGGGCAGGGGAAATGCGCCTAGCACATCGACAAGCTTGCTCTCATCCGCAATGCAGACGAATTGTTTACTCGCCCCCGCGATGATCTTCTCTCTGGTAAGTGCACCCCCACCCCCCTTGATCAGGTTTAGATAGTGGTCTGATTCGTCGGCACCGTAGATATATAGGTCGAGCTCACCCGCTGCATTCAGGTCTAACACAGGTATGCCATGTTGCTTCAAACGTTCGGTTGATGCCTCCGAACTCGAGACAGTACCCTCGATTTTACCCTTGATGGCTGCCAGAAAATCGATGAAGTGGTTCACCGTTGAGCCGGTGCCGACACCTATGACGCCGCCTTTCACATATTCGATGGCTGCCTCTGCGGCCTGTTTTTTAAGATCGTCTGCGTTCATATGATTCTCCTGCTATGGCCGTTGTTTTTGCTTTGTGGCATCGCCAAGATCTAGAAATGTAACAACACATTGGCACAAAATATGGGGTTGGTGGGGTTTTCCAAAGCTTTTTCTCTGTATGTGAGTAATAATAACCATACCAATGAGGAAAGTCAGGTTTAGCATGAGATGTCATAGATCTTTTATCGGATGAGTACATGCCACAGCGTTATATAGAAAAAATACTACGTGCCCGCGTCTATGACGTTGCCCGGGAGACCCCCCTGGATAGAGCGAAACGTCTTTCGACGAGACTCGATAATCAAGTTTTTCTGAAGCGGGAGGATCTGCAACCGGTATTTTCCTTCAAACTACGCGGTGCCTATAACAAAATGGTCAATCTGCCCGATAGGCTCAAGCGTCAGGGTGTGGTTGCCGCTTCTGCGGGTAACCATGCCCAGGGCGTGGCCCTGGCGGCACAAAGATTGAAGATTCAGGCCTTGATCGTGATGCCTAAAACCACACCGCCAATCAAGGTGCAGTCGGTTAAGAGTTTCGGTGCCAAGATTATCCTTTCAGGTGACTCCTATGATGCGGCTTATGCCCGTGCAGAGACCATTGCCCAGGAACAGGGGCTGACTCTTATCCATCCCTTCGATGACGCGGAGGTCATAGCCGGTCAGGGAACGATCGGTATGGAACTGTTAAGACAGCATCCGACACCTCCCGAAGCGATCTTTGTCCCTGTCGGTGGGGGTGGCTTGATTGCAGGTATTGGTGCCTATGTTAAGTATGTCTACCCCAAGGTAAAGATAGTGGGTGTCGAACCTGAGGATGCACCCTCGCTGCATGCGGCACTGCGTGCCAAGCGGCGGGTGAAACTCAAGCAAGTAGGTATATTCGCTGACGGTGTTGCAGTAAAACAGGTGGGAAGAGAGACCTATCGCCTTGCCAAACAGGTGGTGGATGAGGTGATTCTGGTCACTACCGATGAAATTTGTGCCGCAATCAAGGATATATTTGACGACACCCGCATGACTGCGGAACCCGCCGGAGCCTTATCCATTGCTGGCCTTAAGCGCTATGTGAAGCGGGAAGGTATCAGCGGCAAGGATCTGATTGCGATCAACAGTGGAGCCAATATCAACTTTGATCGACTTCGGCATGTGGCCGAGCGAGCGGAATTTGGTGAACGAAGAGAGGCGCTGTTCGCCGTTCAGATACCAGAGCAGCCGGGTAGTTTTCTGCGTTTTTGCAAATTGATCGGTAAACGCAGCATAACTGAGTTCAATTATCGCTTTAGTGACCCTCAACGCGCACAGATATTCGTCGGTATCGAGTTGAGTAATGGTGACGAGGAGAGGTTGGCCCTATTCCAAAGATTCGTTGATAGGGGATATTCCATTGTGGATATGACCGACAATGAAACAGCAAAACTCCATATCCGCTACATGGTGGGTGGGCATGCACAAGGACTCGATGGAGAGCGTTTGATACGTTTTGAGTTCCCCGAGAGGCCCGGGGCACTACTCTATTTCTTGAACCATCTAGGTACGGATTGGAATATCAGCCTGTTTCACTATCGCAATCATGGTGCCGCTTATGGACGTGTCTTGATGGGTATACAGCTGTCCACTTCTGATGCCAGTGCCTTTCTCAAGCGTCTCAAGAAACTCGGCTATCCATTTTGGGATGAGACCGAGAATCCTGCCTATAAATTGTTTGCCGGAGTCGGATAGAGGCTCGTGCGATCCCACATATGTTGATGCTCGAGATCTCATTGAAATCTCCATCACAATCTTGATAAAAAGCCCTCCGAGGTTTCGCATCTTAGCGCCACAACATCGATCAGCAGTCAATGGGACAGGGGTCAAAGAGGTGGGGGACGTAGGTTTATCACCCCTTCCGATTGCTTTTTGTAAGTCATTGTAATAAAAGGATAATATACGCTATTTTGTGCTAAGTAGGCGTCTGTGCCGGATAAAAAAAACCCCGCGAAGCGGGGTTTAAGATTGATCAGAAAAAACCGAGCTACCTTTTCTTGGTAGGCCTCTTTTTACGCGGCGTTACTTTCCTTGGACGTGCCGGTCTTTTCTTCGTAGTTTTCTTCTTGGCTACTCTCTTTTTAGCAGCCTTCTTCTTGGTAGCTTTTTTCTTAGTAGCCTTTTTCTTGGCTACTTTCTTTTTCGGTGCGGCTTTCTTCTTCGCTACCCGTTTCTTCGTTGACTTCTTCTTAGCTACCTTTTTCTTGGTTGCTTTCTTCTTAGCAACCTTCTTCTTCGTAACCTTCTTCTTCGTAACCTTTCTCTTTGCAACCTTCTTCTTGGTTGCAGCCTTCTTCTTCGAAACCTTCTTCTTGGCTGCGACTCTCTTCTTTGTCGCTGCCTTCTTCTTGGTAACCTTTCTCCTTGTTGCTACCTTCTTGGTTGTGGTTGAACGTCTAACTGCTGCCTTCTTTTTGGCGGCCTTTTTCTTCGCCATTTACTTTCCCTCCCGAGAGAACTACCTGAACAGATGACCTGAAGTATAATTCACCTTTTAAAAAAATCCAGAATAGAAAGCAATCTTTTATCAATTATTTCAAATCTTTGTTGATATGCAACACATGCTAAGTGATTTTTGAGGCTATAAATGGCGAATATGGACCGTATACAGCTTCTGATTTATAAGATCAGCCAAAAGTGAAGTTATAAATCGCTGCTTCTGTTATTACAGCATCCAGGGGAATATCCCATGGCATAACTGTTAACTGAGGTTGTCTTTGAAACTCATGTGCCAATCCAACCAATCTTGGACCCTTTAAGTGGTTGTGCTTTGTTCTTATAGAAAAGGTACGATCGTAGTAACCACCTCCCATGCCCAGACGATTACCTTCTCTATCGAATGCTATCAATGGCACAAAGACCAGATCCAATGCCCATGGCATTATCAATTGTCGATGTTTGAAGTTCGGTTCCGGTATCCCAAAGCGATTAAGGGTGAAGCTTGTATCTGAAGTACAGGGTGCGAACCATAGGCTATTGGCGGGTCTATTACGCAGCACGGGTAGAAAAACAGACTTTCCAGAGTGCTGGGCGAGTTGCATCAGGGGTGTTGGGTCCATCTCCCCTCTTACCGCATGATAGAAGGCAATTCGCTGGCTATGCCTGAATGGCATATAGCGGCGGGCGAGCCGCAGGGCCTGTCGGCTGTGGAGTTTGAGAGTTTGGCGGCTTAATTGTTGCCGTTTTGCCTTGATCAGGCGGCGGATCTGCTGTGAATCCATAGTTTATGCGGGGTTGGGTAAGAGACACCCCCCGCCTGTGCCGTTGCGAACCTTTGTTCTTGAACCAGTGGGTTCAAGTGGGAACAACAGAGGTGCCTCAGGCTTTCCGCTTGGTTGCGGACATGCACACTGGCATCGTCGTTATGCTCCCTGGGTAGATGTTAGGCTCAAGAAAATACCCCGGTCGCTTGCGTACACCGCAGGGGATGTCATACCTCTAGGCTAAACCTATTTTGATCAAAGTTCCAGTTGATTAGTGGTGTTGAGGGCGATCTCGATCTTTTCTTGCAGGTTTTTTATGCGGCGGGAGATATTGTGGCTGCCATCTTCCTTGCTTTGGCGATTGACAAGCAGCTCATTGGCAATATTGAGGGCGGCCATAACTGCGACTCGTTCGGTGCCTATGACGCGTCCAGTGTCTCTGATTTCCCGCATCTGCCCATCGATATAGGCTGCAGCTTGTAAAAGGGATTCTCGTTCTTCCGGTAGGCAGGAGATGCGGTACTCCTTGTCCAGTATGTTGACCGTTACCGGCAATCGATCGTTACTCACTGTGGTGTTTCCATGGATTTCAATCGAGTGATCATGGCTTCAACGCGGGCCCGGGCCAGCTCGGTCTTTTCGATGAGTGCTGCGCGCTCGGCCACCAGGTTGTCCTGTCTCACACGCAAGGATTTGTTCTCATCTTTGAGGTAGGAACAGGCCTGTATCAGCTCTTCCACCCGGATCTCGAGCTTGCGTAGGTCCAGATCCGCCGGATTTTGTGTCTCTTTCTCTGTCATGGCCATCAATATTAGTGGTCAGATAGTGGTGGGTCAATCTCTACATCTGCATGTTATGATCTAATTTCAGGGGCTGTTAACAAATATTTATGGTCATTCCCAGGATTCAATTTTCAAGCTGCGGGGCGGAGGGCGCGCCGGGTAGCTAATCTATGCAAGCGAATGCCATTGCCGCAGGGTAAAAACGGCCTTAATCCTTGGGAATGTGTCTAAAAACTCGCCACTCTGTGCCACTGATCGCTTGTTTGGTAAAACTAAACCACAATCATCGTGCCATGATTGGTCCTTTTTCAGGCACAATAGAGGCAATAAAATCGTCGTTCACAGGTACCAATCATAAAGGAGAAAAGATGACAGTGAATAATTCGATGCCCGATCACTCTCGCCTTGAAGGGGCGTTGAATGCAATCGGCCTCGATATTGGTGCCAGTGAAATACATGGTGTTATCTGTGGATTGGTTTGTGCGGGTACCAGCCAAAGTCATGTGGATTGGATGCAGGCGCTATTTGAAGACTGGCCTGAGGAGGATCTATTGGCCCGTGAAGCCAGAGAATTAATTGGCCAACTCTATTTCGCGACACGCGATCAGATTGGCAGTGAGGATCTCAGCTTCATGCCTTTTCTGGCAGATGAATTGCAACCCATAGCTGAGAGGGCGAAGGGACTGCGCGACTGGTGTGTGGGCTATCTCTATGGATTGGGTCTGGCGGGTATAACGGACCGCCAGCTCGAGGGTGATGCCAGGGAGGCGCTTCAGGATATATCCCATTTTACCCGACTCGACTATGACTCCCTCGAGTCGGGAGAGGCGACGGAGCAAGCCTATACCGAGCTGCAGGAGTTTCTGAAAGTTGTGACCATACTTATCTGGAGTGAGTTGGAGGATATTCGGGGGTCTGGCCATGGTAAAGAGTGAATTCAGACGTCGACGTCGCGAACTGATGCGGATGATGGGTCCTGGCAGTATTGCCATACTACCTGCAGCGCCACAACTGATCCGCAACAGGGACGTGCACTATCCATACCGCCCCGGCAGTGATTTTTACTATCTAACCGGTTTCCCCGAGCCGGATTCGGTACTGGTTTTGATTCCCGGAAGAAAACAGGCAGAGTACATCCTGTTCAATAGGGAACGTGATCCGGTGAAAGAGCAATGGGATGGGCCAATAGCGGGTCAGGACGGCGCCTGTAGCGAATATGACGCGGATGACTCATTTCCCATTGGAGACTTGGATGACATCCTGCCACGCATGCTGGAGCAGTGTGAACGAATCTTCTACATCATGGGCTGCGATGCCAAGTTCGACAAGCGTTTGTCGGAGTGGATCAACACCATTCGCTGTGAAGCGCGCACTGGTGTACAGGGGCCCGTGGAGATCATTGCCCTGGATCACTATCTGCATGAGATGCGCTTATTCAAGAGTCGATCTGAGTTGAAGGTGATGCGACAGGCGGCAAGGATATCCGCCAAGGCCCATAAGAAGGTGATGCAGCTCTGTAAACCTGGGGCATGGGAGTATCAACTCGAAGCCGAGTTTGTACATGATTGCACCCACCAGGGAGCCAAGGCCCAGGCCTATCCACCGATCGTCGGTGGAGGAGGTAATGCCTGCACACTGCACTATATTGAAAACAGGGACAAGCTGAGCGACAAGCAGATGTTGCTGATCGATGCCGGCTGCGAGGTGGATTATTATGCCTCGGATATTACCCGTAGCTATCCGATAAACGGTAGATTCAGCGAACCGCAACGCTTGCTGTACGAACTGGTTTTGGCGGCACAGGAGGCAGCGATCGCCAAGGTCAAGCCGGGCAACCACTGGAACGATCCCCATGATGCGGCTGTGCGCACCATAACCAGGGGTTTGATCAAGCTGGGAATACTCAAGGGGTCGCTGGCTAAATTAATACGCGAAGAGAAGTACAAAGCCTTTTTCCCTCATCGCACCGGACACTGGATCGGAATGGATGTACACGATGTGGGTGACTATAAGGTCGATGGCGCCTGGCGTTTGTTGGAGCCTGGTATGACGCTGACCATTGAGCCGGGTATCTACATACCCGAGGCAACCAAGGGCGTGGCGAAGAAGTGGAGGAATATCGGCATTCGCATAGAAGATGATGTGGTTGTGACCAAGGAGGGCTGTGAGGTATTGACCAAAGATATTGCGAAAACCGTGGCAGAGATCGAAGCGATTATGGCGGCATGATATGGCACAGCGCTTTGATCTTCTGATCGTTGGCGGTGGAATGGTGGGTGTCAGTCTCGCCCACGCGGTCAGTGGGCAAGGTTACAGGATCGGTGTCATTGAAGCCTGGCCCCTGGAATCGTCCAGCCAACCCAGTTTTGATGACAGAGTCATTGCGCTCTCCTGGGGCAGTCGCGTGATCTTTGAGGCGATGGGGGTCTGGGGTGCAATCGAGAAAGCTGCTGAGCCAATCCTGGATGTGCACATTTCCGATCGGGGCCATTTCGGATTTACCCGACTGAGCCATCGCCATGAAGGCGTTGATGCCTTGGGTTATGTTGTGACCGCGCGGTCATTAGGCAAGGCTTTGGTGGAGGATATGGCGGATCGCCAGGGGATAGAGCTGATCTGTCCGGCCAAACTAAAGAGCTTCAACATATCCGACAGCGAGGTCGAAGTCCGGATCGAGCAAGCTGACGGGGAACAACGTCTCACGGCGGGCTTGTTGGTGGCTGCAGACGGCGGTGATTCGCAGGTCAGACAGTTTCTCTCCATTGCATTGAAAGAAAAGCCCTATGGTCAAACCGCGATCATAGCCAATCTGCGTTCTCAACAGCCTCAGCGGGGCGTTGCCTATGAACGTTTCACCGATACGGGGCCTCTTGCGCTGTTGCCGATGCAAGATGACAGACTCTCAATGGTATGGACTGCGCGAGACGAAGAGCTGGCGAATTTAATGGCATTAAACGATGCTGACTTCCTGCTCAGGTTACAGGAGCGATTCGGCAATCGCCTTGGTCGTCTCTATGAGTTGGGAAAAAGATCGGCCTATCCATTGCGATTAACACAAGCCACCGAGCAGGTGCGTTCTCGCGTGGCGCTGATCGGCAATGCAGCTCATGCGATTCATCCGGTCACCGGCCAGGGGTTCAATCTTGGGTTGCGGGATGTCGCAGTACTTGCCGATCTGTTGTTCGACGCCAGACAAAGTGGAGCAGACCCAGGTAACGATGCGCTGTTGCAGGCCTATGCAGACTGGCGCAAAAGGGATCAGAACGGTGTTGCCTTGATTACCGATAGTCTGGCGCGGTTGTTTGCCAATCCATTTGGCCCGTTAAGATTGGTGCGCAACCTGGGCATGGTGGGGCTCGACCTTGCGCCGAGCTTGAAACATCTGGTGGCGCGTCAATTCATGGGGTTGAATGGACGTTTGCCGAGATTGGCGCGGGGGGTGTCCCTTGACTAAAAAGGCAGCTGTTGAAGAGTATGACCTGGTAGTCGTAGGTGGCGGTATGGTGGGATCGGCATTGGCCTGTGCCCTCGCCGATACCGGGTTGGCTATCTGCGTCCTTGAGGTGAGGGAGCCTCAGCGCAGCTGGCCCGCAGATGAGGTCGATCTGCGGGTTTCCGCACTCACACGCGCTTCTCAACGCATGCTCGAAAAGCTACAGGTCTGGCCGAGAATGACGCAGATGCGGATCAGTCCCTATACCGAAATGGAGGTTTGGGATGCGGGGGGGAGTGGTCGAATCCATTTCACTGCTGCTGAAATTGGTGAGCCCGATCTGGGCCACATTATCGAAAACCGGGTCACCCAGTTGGCACTCTGGGAGCGCCTGGAGTCGCTGTCCAATGTCACCCTGCGATATCCGGCCGCTGTTGCTGAGTTGGAACTGGAGCAACAACCGGGCCTTATTCTTCAGGACGGCGGACGTTTGAATGCGAAACTTATCGTTGCCGCTGACGGTCGGGATTCACAATTGCGCGAGTTGGCGAATATCGGAACCAAGGGTTGGGACTACGACCAACACGCAATCGTGGCCACGGTAAAGCCCAGACTGCACCATCAGCAGACGGCAAGGCAGCGTTTCATGCCACTCGGCCCCCTGGCGCTGTTGCCGATCGATGATGGGCGTTGCTCCATCGTCTGGTCCACATCGCCGAAACATGCGAATGAGTTGATGGCGCTCTCGAATGAGGATTTCTGTGACCAGCTCAGCCGAGCCAGTGAGACGGTTCTTGGCGAGATTGAGCATGTCGGACCCCGGGGTCTCTTTCCGCTACGGCTCGGACATGCGGAGAGCTATATCCGTCCCGGTTTCGCGCTAGTGGGTGACGCGGCGCACGCGATGCACCCGTTGGCGGGTCAGGGTGTCAATCTCGGTTTCATGGATGCCATGACCCTGACCGATGTGCTGATTGAGGCCGATGCTGCGGGCCGGGGAATTGGTTCCATGGCGACGTTGAGGCGCTACGAACGGGCAAGAAAGGGCCCTAACATGGCCATGCTTGGTGCCATGGACGCCTTTAAACGGATATTTAGCAATCAGGTGATGCCCCTCACGCTGCTGCGAAATCTTGGCCTGGACCTGGCTGACCGCTCCGGATACGTCAAACATCAGCTGATTCGTCGTGCCCTGGGCATAGGTGGGGATTTGCCATCCCTCGCAAGGTGACTCCGCTAATGTAACGGTGGGAACGGGGTTTTTCGCGATTGGCAAGTGCCGGGAGGCAGGGTATAGTCGACAATTCGATCCACCCCCGTGGGAGAGGCCGGTTCAAACCGGCGCCGAAGGCGCAATCCCGCCCGGAATCGCTCAGGCAAAAGGACCGTGGGGGTAAGTCACCTCGTCTGCACTAAGCTGCGAGGGCTTAGATCGACTCTGGAGAGTGGTGTGACAACACCCACCGAAGGGGCAGGCGCTCCACATCCGTCTGTACATCGCCGCTACCTCAGGCTGATGCAGACAGGGGACAGCGCCAAACTCTCAGGTTTTGGACAGAGGGGCGGCGCGGGTGACTGTTCATCCGCGCCGCCCTTTTCACGTTTTGGACCGGGAGATGGAAATGAGTAAACAGACTGTTCTATACGATACCCACCAGGCCATGGGTGCTCGATTGGTCCCTTTTGGCGGATGGGATATGCCGCTGCACTATGGCTCGCAGCTTGATGAACACCACTATGTAAGACGTGACGCGGGCATGTTCGATGTCTCACACATGACCGTGGTCGATATCAAGGGCTCCGAGGTCAATGCGTTTCTAAAATATCTGCTGGCCAACAACGTGGATAAGTTGAAACAGCCGGGTAAGGCGCTCTATACCTGCATGCTTAACGAAACAGCGGGAGTGGTGGACGATCTGATTGTCTACTATCTCGACGACGAGTGGTATCGACTGGTGGTAAATGCCGGTACCACGGAGAAGGATTTGGCCTGGCTGGAGAAGTGGTCTGCAGACTATTCAATAACCATCAAACCGCGTCGTGATCTCGCCATGATTGCCGTGCAGGGACCCAATGCGCGATCCAAGGCGTTGCCATTGCTGTCACCGCTGCTGCAGCAGAAGGGTGCCGATCTGAAACCCTTCAATGCGGTTGCCGATGGCGATTGGTTTTTGGCCAGAACCGGCTATACCGGTGAAGATGGATTCGAAATCATGGTGCCGGGGGATCAGGCCGCCGGATTTTGGCAGCAACTGCATGCTGCTGGAGTGCAACCCTGTGGGCTTGGTGCCAGGGATACGCTGCGTCTGGAAGCGGGTATGAATCTCTACGGTTCCGACATGGACGAGGAGAGCTCTCCTCTGGAGTCGGGGCTTGGCTGGACCATCGCCTGGGAACCCTCGGACCGTGATTTCATTGGTCGCTCAGTGTTGGAACAGCAACGCAACGATGAGCAAAAAAGACGTTTTGTTGGATTGGTGTTGACTGGGCGGGGGGTACTGCGCAACCATTTGAAGCTGTTCGATGGTGACAGAGAGGTTGGTGAAATAACTTCCGGTGGTTATGCCCCGACCTTGGAACGCTCCATTGCCTTCGCCAGGGTCCTTCCCGATATCGGCGAGACCTGTGATGTGGAAATGCGTGGCAAACGCCTCCAGGCGCAACTGGTCAAGCCACCTTTTGTACGCAACGGCAAGGCCATTATCGACTTGTAATCCAAAAGTATTCAACCTTAAACAAATCTCCTTGAAGGATGGAAAATATGAACACGACACCGACTGATCGCCGTTATGCCAAATCCCATGAATGGATCAAGGATGAAGGTGACGGCAGTTATAGCATCGGAATCACCGATCATGCACAGGAGTTGTTGGGTGATCTGGTATTCATCGACCTGCCGGAAGTTGGCGCTCAGGTAGAGGCCGGGAATGACTGCGCTGTGGTTGAGTCGGTTAAAGCAGCGTCTGATGTCTACAGTCCCGTTAGCGGTGAAGTTATCGCGGTCAATGAAGCCCTCGATGGCGCACCCGAGACGATCAATGAGGATGCCTACGGTGCCGGCTGGATGTTCAAGGTGAAGCTGTCTGATAGCAGCGCTATGGATGAACTGCTTGATGCCGATGGCTATGAGGCGATGGTCGCCGACGAAGGTTGATGCAGGATTGAACCACTTCTAGCCACTGCGAATCATGACTTCGCGGTGTGACTGACTTTATTTAGCAGACGAGACAGCTATGCCTTTCATTCCCCATACCGAAGACGAAATAGAAGAGATGCTGGCTACCATCGGGGTTGAGAGTATCGATGCGCTATTCGACGAGATCCCCGATGAGTTGCGTTGTGGAGAGTTGGATGCAATTCCACCCGGGATGCCGGAGATGGAGCTATCCCGGCTTATGCAGGCGCGTGCCCAGACAGATGGACAACCCTTATGCTTCATCGGTGCCGGTGCCTACGATCACCATATTCCGGCAGCGGTCTGGGAATTGACCACCCGGGGTGAGTTCTATACCGCCTATACACCCTATCAGGCAGAAGCGAGTCAAGGTACGCTGCAACTGCTGTATGAGTTTCAGTCAATGATGACTGCCCTCACAGCAATGGATGTCTCCAACGCCTCACTCTACGACGGTGCATCCGCCTTGGCCGAAGCGGTATTGATGGCGGTTAGAGCGAACCGTAAATCGAAATCGAAACGCATCCTGATACCCCGTAATCTCCATCCTACTTATCGAAAGGTGACCCACACCATTGTAAGAAACCAGCAGATCGAACTGGTGGAGGTTGCCTACGACAAGCGTAGCGGCCAGATCGACAGGGCCGACTTGGATAGCTACAGCGGCGAGGATTTTGCTGCCTTGGTTATTCCCCAACCCAATTTTTTCGGTGTTCTGGAAGCGGTGGACGAGTTGACCGACTGGGCCCATGCCAACGGCATGCTTGCATTAGCCGTGGTCAATCCCCTGGCCATGGCTCTGCTCAAGCCCGCCGGTGAGTGGGGTCAAGCGGGAGCCGATATCTGTTGTGGTGAGGGCCAGCCGTTGGGTGCGCCACTGGCTTCGGGCGGACCCTATTTCGGTTTTCTCTGCGCTACGCAAAAACTTGTGCGTCAGATGCCGGGTCGTATCATCGGCAAGACTGTGGATCTGGACGGTAAACCCGGCTATGCCCTTACTCTGCAGGCAAGAGAACAGCATATTCGGCGCTCCAAGGCGACCTCCAATATCTGTACCAACCAGGGTTTGATGGTGACCGCGGCAACCATCCATATGTCGTTGATGGGTGGCGAGGGATTACAACGTGTCGCCGCCACAAGTCATGCCAACAGCGAAAGGCTGACCCATGCCCTTACATCACTGCCTGGCGTGGAGAGCCTGTTCGACAGCCCGGTGTTTCATGAACGCGTGTTGCGCTTACCGATTACCGCAAACAAGGCGTTACGCGAATTGGCTGTGCACAATGTCCTGGGAGGCTTTGACTTGAGTACCGACTATCCGGAGCTGGGCGACGCTGTTCTGGTGTGTGCCACCGAGTTGAGAAGCGAAACTGATATAGAAAGCTATCGAAGCAAGCTTGAGCGGGTGATCGCGTCCCAGGTGGAGACATCCGTTTAACTGAAACCCGATTGCTAAGGATAAGAAAATGATCTACGAACATTCACGAAAGGGGCGTCGGGCAACTTCACAGGCGCCACTGCAGAAAGTTGATTTATCGTCCATACCCTCGGCGATGCTGCGCGATTCAAAACCGGGCCTTCCGGAGCTATCCGAGATGCAGACGGTACGCCACTTCACCCGGCTGTCGCAGAAGAATTTCGCTATCGATACCCATTTCTATCCGTTGGGTTCTTGTACCATGAAGTACAATCCAAGGGCCTGCAATACCCTGGCCAGCCTGCCCGGTCTGCTCACCAGGCATCCGCTGGCACCGCAGACACACAGCCAGGGATTCATGGCTTGTCTCTATGAGCTGCAGGAGATTCTGAAGACAGTTACCGGAATGCATGCCGTCTCACTGACCCCGGCGGCCGGGGCGCAAGGCGAGTTTGCCGGTGTGGCCATGATCCGCGCCTACCATGATGCCCGGGGTGATTCAGAGCGCAACGAGATCCTGGTGCCCGATGCGGCCCATGGCACCAATCCCGCTTCGGCGGTGATGTGTGGTTACAAGACTCGGGAGATCCCCACCGCTGCCGATGGTGACATCGATGTCGAGGCGTTGAAGACCGCATTGGGTCCACACACCGCCGGTATCATGTTGACCAATCCGTCAACGGTGGGTGTGTTCGAGCGCCGCATCAAGGAGATTGCCGAGTTGGTACACCAAGCCGGAGGGCTGCTCTACTATGATGGTGCCAACCTGAACGCGATATTGGGCAAGGTCCGCCCCGGCGACATGGGTTTTGATGTCATCCATATGAACCTGCATAAAACCTTCTCCACGCCTCATGGCGGCGGTGGTCCGGGTGCCGGTCCGGTGGGGGTCAGTAAGCGACTCGAACCCTATCTGCCTGTACCCATGGTCGATTTCGACGGCAACGATTACCACTGGTTGACGGAACGTGATCGCCCGCAAACCATGGGGCGACTCTCTGCCTTTGCCGGTAATGCCGGGGTGCTACTGCGCGCCTATGTCTATGCCCGCCTGTTGGGTCGCGAAGGGATGCATCGGGTTGCCGAGTTCTCCACGCTCAATGCCAACTATCTGCTCAAGCGTTTGATGGAGGCCGGTTTCGATGCCGCCTATCCCGAGCGTCGCGCCAGTCACGAGTTTATTCTCACCTTGAAGCGACAAGCCAAGGAGCTGGGAGTCAACACCATGGATTTCGCCAAGCGCCTGCTCGACTATGGGGTGCATGCCCCGACCACCTACTTTCCGTTGCTGGTGCCCGAATGCTTATTGGTGGAACCCACCGAGACAGAGGCGAAGGAGGAGCTGGATAACTTTGTCGAGATCATGAAGAGCATCAATAGAGAGGCCGAATCCCAACCGGAGATGGTCAAACAGGCACCCCATACTATGCCGGTAAGGCGACTCGATGATGTGAAAGCGGCGCGGGAACTCGACTTGGCCTGGAAGGGCGATTGAGCAGGCAATGCTGAATACGACATCAGCATTCAGTCCGCGAATGAACGCAAATATACGCAAATATCAATCACTATCTAGGGTGCGGCTCGCCGCACCGGAAGACAGGATTGAGAAAGCGCCAATGTAATTCATTGGTGTGGCAAGCCGCACCCTACGGTTGATGTTCCCTCTTTCCCACACCTCTGCAAGGCAACGGGAATCCAGATAGAATTCATCCTAGAGCAATTCATATTATCAAGGATACGAGGTAGCTATGTCGGCCCTGATCTGTGGTTCTTTCGCTTACGATACCATTATGGTCTTTCATGACCATTTCAAGCATCACATCCTTCCTGAGCAGGTGCATATCCTGAATGTCTCATTTCTGGTACCTGATATGCGCAGGGAGTTTGGGGGGTGTGCCGGTAATATCGCCTACAATCTGAAGATGCTCGGTGGTGAGGGCCGACCGGCGGGTACCGTGGGCGATGATTTCGCGCCTTATGCGAAGTGGATGGATGAGTGCGGCATCAGTCGCGAGCAGATCTTACAGGTGCCTGGCAGCTATACTGCACAGGCCTATATCACCACCGATAAGGATGACAATCAGATCACCGCCTTTCATCCAGGGGCGATGAATGAGGCTCACCAGATTGATGTCTCAAAGATCAATGGCACTAGCATTGGCATGGTTTCACCCGATGGCCGTGAGGGTATGATTGAACATGCCACGCAATTTGCCGAGGCGGGCGTGCCTTTTATATTTGATCCCGGTCAAGGCATGCCCATGTTTGATGGCGATAGTCTGCTGAAATTCGTTGCACAGGCGAATTGGCTGGCCTTCAATGACTATGAAGCGAAGCTGATGCAGGAACGTACCGGGAAGAGTCTGAAGCAACTGGCACAGATGGTTGAGGCGATTATCCTGACCCGTGGTGGTGAAGGCTCCGAAATCGTTACCCGGGATAAGGTCTATACTATTCCCGCCGCACCGGTCAAAGCGGTAGTGGATCCTACCGGATGTGGTGACGCCTATCGTGCGGGTATTCTGTACGGGCTCATGAACGATATGGACTGGGAGACCAGTGGCCGAATCGCTGCATTAATGGGCGCGATAAAGATAGAACAGGCGGGAACGCAGAACCACTTTGCATCGCCGGAGGAGTTCGGTTATCGCTTTGAAAAGGCGTTCGACTATAAATTTGAATAGAAGATATAACGATGTCAGGACATTTTAAAGAGAGCGATTTTGTCCCCTTGAATCTTGCTGTGCTGACCGTCTCCGACAGCCGTACGGAAGCGACTGACAAGTCGGGTCAGACCCTCAAGGAGCGCGCAACAAAAGCCGGCCACCATGTCGTCGGTAAACGCATTGTGGCCGATGACGTCTATCAGATGCGTGCGGTAGTCTCGGCCTGGATAGCCGACAGCGATGTAGATGTCATCATCTCCACAGGCGGTACCGGCATTACCGGCCGTGACAGCACGCCGGAAGCGCTGCAGCCACTGTTTGATAAATCGATAGAGGGGTTTGGTGAACTCTACCGTGCGATTTCGCTGCAGGAGATCGGCTCTTCGTCGATTCAATCCCGGGCGATTGCCGGCCTCGCCAACGGTACCTTGATATTCTGTCTCCCCGGTTCCACCGGTGCCTGCCGCACCGGGTGGGACGAGATCCTGAAGTCCCAACTCGACATGCGCACCAGGCCCTGTAATTTCGCGCAGATGTTCCCGCGTCTGCTGGAGAGCTGATATGGATGATTGTGACGCCCATCAGTCACAGCTGAAGCCGGTGGATGAGGCCCTGGGGTTTTTGCTCGATCAGGTCAAACCAATCACCGCAGTGGAGAGCGTGAGCCTGGATGAGGCGTTGGGACGCGTGCTGGCTGAAGCGGTGAAAAGTCAGGTTGATGTTCCGCCCTGGGACAACAGCGCCATGGATGGTTATGCAATCAACAGCGGCGATCTTGATGCAGAAGAAGGCAGGTTACGCATCAGCCAACGGATTGCCGCAGGATCGGAAGCAGACAAGCTCGAACCGGGGACTGCAGCGCGGATCTTTACCGGTGCTCCCATACCCGAAGGTGCCGATGCGGTGGTCATCCAGGAGGTCTGTGAGCTCGATGGTGAACAGGTAACAGTCAAGGAGAGGCCGACAAGCGGCGCCAATATTCGTAAGGCAGGAGAGGATATCCTCCAGGGTGAAGAGATTTTGTCAGCCGGGATCAGGCTCGACGCCCAACACCTGGGACTTGCCGCTTCAGTGGGTGTCGCCGAGTTGTCTGTCTATCGTCGACTCAAGGTCGCAGTCATTTCCAGCGGTGACGAGTTGGTGATGCCCGGTGGTGAACTGCAGCCAGGCCAGATCTACAACTCCAACCAGTTCACCCTGACCGGGCTGTTGCAACGACTCGGCTGTGAAGTGATCCAGTTCGGGATTGTCGAGGATAGCTTTGAGGCAACCTGCGATGCTCTCTCCCAGGGTGCGCAAGAGGCCGACCTGGTGCTTGCATCAGGTGGGGTTTCCGTGGGTGAAGAGGATCATGTCAAGCCGGCGGTGGAACGTCTTGGCTCATTGGCGTTGTGGAAGATAGCCTCACGTCCGGGCAAGCCCTTGGCATTCGGCTATATCGGAGAGACCCCTTTTATGGGTGCGCCGGGGAACCCTGTCTCCCTATTTGTCACCTTTTGCATCTTCACACGACCCTTCATCCTGCGTATGCAGGGCATGGCTGGAGATGTCCTGCCAAAGCCGGTCAGCGCCATTGCGGGATTTGAAAAAGCCGCTACGGACAAGCGTCAGGAGTATGCCCGTGGGCGCCTGGAACAGGGAGACCAAGGGCATGCGGTAGTCAGGCTCTACCCCAATCGTTCATCCGGGGTACTGAGTTCCGTGGTGTGGGCAAACGGTCTCGCCATATTGCCTCCGCTCACCGCCATCAAACCGGGCGATGTGGTGGAGTTCATTCCCTTCAGCGAGCTGGTGTCATGATTCAGGTCCTCTTTTTTGCCCGCTTTCGCGAGGAGCTCGGTGTCGAGTCTGAGCAGATCGAGTTGAATGGCCTTGACTGCATCGGTGATCTGTTGCACATCCTGCGTGGCCGTGGAGAGGCCTGGGCCAGGCTCTTTGCCGAGGATCAACGGGTGATGGTGGCGGTCAACCAGGAACTCGCGGACAAAAACACATCCTTGAAGCCTGGGGATGAGGTTGCCTTCTTTCCGCCGGTCACCGGGGGCTGAGAGTGAACAGTGTATCCATACAGGCCGAACCCTTTGATCCCAACCGGGAGCTGGACCTGCTGCGGGGTAATGATAGCGCTATCGGTGCCGTGGTGACCTTCATTGGTTTGATGCGCGACATCAATCAGGGCGACAGGGTGGAGCGCCTCTATTTAGAGCACTATCCGGGGATGACGGAGCGAGCCCTGCAGAAGATAGTCGATGAGGCCTGCAGCCGCTGGGAGATTCAGCATTGCAGGGTGGTCCATCGCGTTGGGGCGTTGCTGCCCAAGGATCCTATCGTGTTGGTCGCGGTGGCGAGCCAGCATCGCAAAGAGGCCTTCCAGGCCTGCGAATTTGTTATCGACTATCTCAAGACCAAGGCGCCTTTCTGGAAAAAGGAGACAACAGCCGAAGGAGAGCGCTGGGTTGACGCCCGGGAGAGCGATGATGCAGCTACCCTGGCGTGGGAAAAAAGTGAAACTTGAGAAAAAGGCACGACACCCAAGCTTGCACCCATCTGTCACTTCTGGTCTCAGCCAAAACAAATCCTGATTACTCACGATACTCAGCCATCGAGCGCCCAGTGATGGGTTCGCAGCTGAGAATCGTGGGTAATCAGGAAACTATCTACAATTATTTACGGCTTCTTATATTGCTTCTACCCAGTCGATTGGGTAAGCCCGTTGAACATCAAAGAAGGTCCTGACCGGGAGATGGTCGGAAGGTTGCTGGTGGGGTGGCTTAGGGGGAGGTAAACCAGGATGCGCGGGTGCATCCCGGTTTGAAGCTGAGCTACTTCTTGTTTGAGTGGAGAAGGACCTGTTCGAAGATATTTCTCTTGATGCGGCTGCGGATGGGCTCGGGCAGATTGTGCCAGGCCTTTGCCACTTCAATCGCTTCGTCATCCACTACCGAGGTGGAGGTCTCGCCAAACATCAACCAGGCTGGATTGACGTCCAAAACCTGGGCAATCTCATCAATCTTTCTAGGACGCAGGCTCTTGCCGTTCTCGATCTTCTGTATCACGGCTTGATTGGTGCCCGCACGGAGCGCCAGCTCCTCCTGGGTCCAACCCCTTTCCCGTCTTTTCCTGCGCAGTCGAGAGCCTAGTGTATCCATTTCCCGCGGTATGTATGTTTCAAATTTTTGTGCGTGTACGTAGCTCATGGTCCTTCCCGTTAAGATGCTGATGTGGGTGTGCATCGTCTGTACCTGGTAGCGGCGCTGCGTTCAAAAACTTGACACTTTGTAGAAGTCCGTCATAGCGCTTGCGAAATTAATTCCAGTGTACTTGGGAAATGTGACCCAGTTCACACTATCCTAACACGTAAAAAGTGTCGTGAAATTGATGATTTACGATTTTCCGGCACATTGGCGAATAGAATTCCTGTGTTACCATGCACCCCCATGATTACCTACCCCGGAATCGATCCCACCCTGATATCCATTGGACCAGTAAGCATTCACTGGTATGGAATGATGTATGTTGTCGGCTTTCTCGGCGGCTGGTGGTTGGGGCGCTTGCGGGTCGGCAAACCGGGTGTGGTGTGGAGCGCGAAGCAGGTAGATGACATCGTTTTCTATATCGTTATCGGTGTGGTGTTGGGCGGGCGAATCGGCTATGTCCTGTTCTACAACCTCAATAGCTTTCTCGCCAATCCCGTCACTCTATTAAAGGTATGGGAAGGGGGGATGTCTTTCCATGGCGGCCTGCTGGGCGTCCTCATCGCAATGTGGTACTTTGCGCGCAGGCACGGACGGGGTTTTTTTGAGGCCACCGACTTTATAGCGCCCCTGGTCACTGTCGGTTTGGGGACCGGGCGAATCGGAAATTTCATCAATGCCGAGTTGTGGGGCGGGGTCACCGATCTGCCCTGGGGTATGCGTGTGCCCTGTGAGGTGGCGTCTGATCTCTGTGCCCGGGTGGGGGTGGCATCGGATGCGGTGTATTCGCTTCCTGTTCACCCCAGCCAGTTATATGAATCCTTCCTCGAGGGTTTGGTGTTGTTCCTCATCTTGTGGACCTTCTCATCCAGGCCCAGGCCAAACATGGCGGTATCAGGTCTGTTTTTGATCTGCTACGGGGTATTTCGGTTTCTGGTCGAGTTTGTGCGCATGCCCGACCAGCACATCGGCTATCTCGCATTTGACTGGTTGACCATGGGTCAGCTGTTGAGTCTGCCGATGATACTATTTGGTATATTGCTCTTCTATCTGGCCTACAGAATGAAGGCCAGTCATGGTTAGCAGGTATTGGTAAATGAGATTAGACGTTGTAGCTAGACCCCCCCTGACGGCAAGTCTGGTAACCCGTGCACAACTGGGGTGGTGACGGCATGAAACAGTATCACGACCTTATGCGACATGTGCGCGATCATGGTGTTGTCAAAGAGGATAGAACAGGTACCGGCACACGCAGTGTGTTTGGCTATCAGATGCGTTTCGATCTGGGTCAGGGCTTTCCCTTGTTGACCACCAAGCGCCTGCATCTACGTTCCATCATCTATGAGCTGCTGTGGTTTCTCAAAGGCGATACCAATATAGGCTATCTGCAGGAGAATGGTGTCTCCATCTGGGATGAGTGGGCGGACCAGAATGGAGATCTGGGCCCGGTGTATGGTTATCAGTGGCGTTCCTGGCCGGCCCCTGAGGGGGGGCATATCGATCAGATCACCCAGTTGATAACGCAGATTGAGAATAATCCGGACTCCAGACGCCTGATCGTCTCGGCCTGGAATCCGGCCCAGGTTGAGCATATGGCGCTGCCACCCTGTCACTGTCTTTTTCAATTCTATGTCGCCGAGGGACGGCTCTCCTGTCAGCTCTATCAACGCAGTGCCGATATCTTTCTCGGCGTACCCTTCAATATCGCCTCCTATGCGTTGTTGACCATGATGATTGCCCAGGTGACCGGATTGGCACCCGGTGAGTTTGTCCACACCTTTGGCGATGCCCACCTCTATAGCAACCATCTGCAGCAGGCGGAACTGCAGCTTAGCCGGGAGCCCCGCAAGTTACCGCTGATGAAAATCGATCCGCGGGTCAAGTCGATCTTCGACTTCCGCTATGAGGATTTCGAACTGGTCGATTACGATCCCCATCCCCATATCAAGGCGCCGGTGGCAGTTTAGTGTGCTATGTTGATCGAATCGGAGCACAGGATGGGTTGAGATGAAACCGCTGATATCGCTTATTGCCGCGGTGGCGAACAATGGTGTTATCGGGGTTGATAACAGCCTGCCATGGCGTCTGCCTGCCGACTTGAAACACTTCAAATCCTTGACCATGGGCAAGCCTATCGTCATGGGGCGTCGTACTTGGGAGTCGCTGCCGGGGATTTTGCCAGGGCGTCGTCATATTGTTGTCAGTCGCAATCCGAAATATCGGGCAGAGGGTTGCGAGCTCGTCTACTCGGTGGATGAGGCGTTGCAGTTGGCCGCTGAGGCAGCGGAGATCATGATTGTCGGTGGCGGCGGTCTCTATCGGCAGATGCTGCCCAGGGCAGACCGCCTCTATTTGACGTTGGTAGAGGCCGATGTGGAGGGGGACGCTTACTTTCCCGAAATCGACTGGTCCCAATGGCATCAGCTGAGCCGTGAGTCCCACGCTGCCGATGAGCGCAATCCATTCGCCTACTCCTTCGTGGTATTGGATCGCATCAAGCCCTGACCTGGCAGTCGATCTGGTAGGGTTTGGGCGGTTTTTGTCTGCGCAGGTGCAATGCCGTGAGCTTACCCCCCCATAGACAGCCACTGTCAAGGCAGTAGGCATTGGCGCGCTGCCGGTAGCCCAGGGTCGACCAGTGTCCAAACAGGATGCGATCACCTTTGGTGAGGCGCCCCGGCGCCTCGAACCAGGGTACGGAGCCGTTGGTTTGTGTCCCGGGCGGCCCCTTGTCGAGCAGCGATATTCGCCCGTCGGGGGTGCAGTACCTCAAGCGGGTAAAGCAGTTGGTGATGAAGCGCAGCCTGTCCATCCCCTCGAGTTTTTCGGACCAGAGATCGGGTAGGTCACCATAGATGGCCTTGCAGAACTTACCCAACTTCGGACCGCGCAGTGTCTGCTCCAACTCTTGGGCACAGGCGCGTGCGGTAGCCAGGTCCCATTGGGGTGGCAGGCCGGCATGCACCAGGTTGTAGCCCCTCTCCCTGTCATGGAACAGCAGCGGTCTATGGCGCAGCCATTCGATCAACTCCTGACTGTCGGGTGCCTCGAGAATATCCTTCAGGGTGCCATGTTTTTTACGGCTGCGATTGCCCTGGGAGAGTGCCAGCAGGTGGAGGTCATGATTACCCAATACGGTGACAGCCCCTGAGCCCAGTGACTTCACAAAGCGGAGTACTTGCAGTGATTTGGGGCCGCGGTTGACCAGGTCTCCGGCGAACCAGAGCCTGTCCTTGGAGGGGTCGAAACAGATCGCATCGAGCAGCCGCTGCAGTTCGTCGTAACAACCCTGAACATCGCCAATGGCATAGACGGACATCAGCGCACACCGATTTCCAGGAGTTGTCTGTCGTGGCTTTTTGCAAGCAGGAGCTGGGAGCAGATGGCCCCGATCAGTGCCAGAAACATGTCGCTCTGGGTATCCCAGGGATCGCCCTGGGTACCCAGGAAGGCGTCCGCGGCCTGCTCACTGAGCAGTGCTACCCACCACTCGATCAGTTCATAGAATGCACTGAAGGCAAGACAGAAACAGAGACAGAGAAAAAACAGCCAGCGACCCTGCTTCAAGGGAGAGCGCCGGAGCAGGATCTCTCGGGCCAATATGGCGGGTATGAATCCCTGGGCAAAGTGGCCAACCCGGTCGTAGTGGTTGCGCGACAGGTCAAGGCTCTGTTGCAGCCAATTGAATAGGGGTACCTCTGCATAGGTGTAGTAACCGCCGATAATCAGTATCACAGCATGCAGTGCAACCAAGCGGTAGGCCAGGATGGTCAGAGGAAAGCCGCCTCGAGTGTAGTAGAGGAGAGGCAAGGCGATCATCACCGGGAGGGTCTCCAGGAACCAGGTATAGCGATCGGCAACCGGATCGATACCGCTGAGTATGAGCAGTAGGGTGACTGCTGCACCCAACCAAAGCAATTCACTCTGCCTCTCAAGCACTGTCCATCCTCTACCCTGGGGTTGTGTGTTCGATCAGTGGAGACTGCCTGGACGGGCAAGAGAGAAGGGCGGTATCTGGGCATCGAAGTGATTGCCCTGGCCATCGACCATGTCGTAGCTCCCCTGCATGCTGCCTACAGGCGTATCGAGCACGGTACCGCTGGTATAGCGAAAGGTCTCTCCGGGATTGAGTTGGGGCTGCTCGCCCACAACACCTTCACCGCGTACCTCCTGTACCTTGCCATTGGCGTCCGTGATTATCCAATGCCGATTCATCAAGCGGGCACTCGACTCGCCATCGTTACGTATTGTAATGGTGTAGGAGAAGACAAATCGATGTTCACTCGGCATAGATTGGGACTCGACATAACTGGTCTCAACCTTAACATCGATCTGGTTTAGTGATCGTTTATCCATATTCTTGATTGGTTGCTCTAGTCTCGCGCAAAAACTACTTGATAGAGTGCAAGGTTACTGAGGGGATGCAGGTTGTGCAATGGGTTAAGAATTAAATGCCGATGCCGATAATGGGGTTGACAGGGATATTCAGGACATTGATTCGTGAGACAGCTTCTACTGACAACACTGCTTTTGTTGTTTTTCCACGGCATCTGCTGGTCGGCCGAGACAACACCGCAGACCCAGGCGCTGGTTGCTGCAGCCATGCAGGGAGAGGTGGAGCGCATTAACGATCTTCTGGCGCAGGGGGTCGATGCCAATGGCACCAATGCATCGGGCCGCAGTGCTCTGCATATCGCCGCCTTCAATGGCAACTTGAAGAGCGTCAAGGCACTGCTCGCGGCAGGCGCGGATCCCAATCTGGCGGATACCAGCGGGATTACTCCCATTATGGAAGCCTCGGCATTTGGTCATCTCGAGGTGGTACGGCTGCTGTTACTGCGTGGGGTTGATGTCAATGCCGCAGACAAGGCAGGCAATACCGCCCTCGGATTGTCAAACAGGGGCAAGCATGCGGAGGTATCGGCTCTGCTCAGCGAAATGGGTGCCAAGGAGAGCGCGGAGAAGGAGGCTAAATAGCCTCCCATGGATCGACATAACGGAATAGAACAGCGTTTAGTAAATATAAGGAATGAATTGACTGAAAACTGGACAACAACGTGAACAGGGTCTAAGTAAAGCTGGAGATCTACACGAATAATCTTTATTAAGTGATTGAATAGGCTCGTAAGGTAAATGAACAGACACACTCACCATCGCAAACCGGACTTCTTTGCCGTGGTTCTGGTGTTGGTCATGCTCGGATTTGGTCTGACATTGGCAGTACAGGTCAGTTTGGTCGATCGCAATCAAGTTGTTGAGAGTGAGGTCACCGAGACGATCCCTAAGGCGGGCTGACCAGGATCAGAAGATCTATAGGTAGAAGACCGACTTTGTCATCACTTTGGATGTCAATTTCATCGCCACTTTAATCGCGGCGGGCAGTTCCGCACCCCCAGCTTCCAGTGCCACCGTTGCGTGGTGTATCTCATCCTCTTTCATCTGTTCGAGTATGGCCATGCTCTTTCGGTCCTGGGCAGGGATGCGCCCCATGTGGTCATTCAGGTGGGCCTCAACCTGATGTTCCGTCTCCGCGACGAATCCCAGACTCCACTTGTCACCCGCCAGCCCGGCTGCCGCACCGATCAGGAATGAACCGGCATACCACACAGGATTGAGCAGGCTCTTCCTGTTGTCCAGTTCGTTGAGGCGGTTTTCGCACCAGTCGAGGTGGTCGTTCTCCTCCTTCGCCGCGCGCTCCATGGAGTCACGGATTTCAGGGAGTTTCGCGGTCAGTGCCTGTCCCTGATAGAGGGCCTGGGCGCAGACCTCGCCGGTGTGGTTGATCCGCATCAGGCGTGCTGCCAAATCACGCTCATCCCGGCTCATCGAAGCCTCCTCAAGGTTCTCGGCAGGATTGGCCCGCTCTGTCACCTGGGGGCGTCCGAACAGGGTCCGCAAGGCTGTGTCGAGGCCGATCAGCATTCGGTCGGCGCCATTGAAGATTCGCATACTCATATCCAAACCATAGCGTTTTTGAGCGGGGTGATACAACTATGGATTGTGCCATTGTTCCTCAGTCGGGCCACTGCAGGTGGATCAGTTCGATCGGGTGCATGACCTGGATCTCAAGTCCGGCCTCATCGATCAACTCACGGAACTGCAGGGCGCAACCTGTGTTGCTGGTGATCAGGATATCCGCCTCACAGGCCTGAAGATGTTCAATCTTTGTCTCGCCCAGCTGTTTTGACAACAGTGGCTGGGTGAATAGGTAACTTCCGGCAGCGCCGCAACAGTGACTGTTTTCCGCCAAGGGGAAAATCTCTGCCTGGGGGATATTTTTCAACAACGCCATACCGCCGTCATCCCGGCAGCTGCATGGCAGGTGGACGGCCACCCTCCCCATATAGGGTTTGAGCGGAGGAATCTCACTCTCCATCAGGGAGAGCAGGAGATCTGTCATGTTCACCACGGGAATCTTGCTGGCTTGTTGCTCGTTGAGCTCCAGCTCACAGGCACTGGCCAGGGTGATCAGGGCCTGGGCCTGGCTCTTTGCTGTCTGTTGGCGATTCGCCTCACAGTAGCCTTCCGCCTGCTCTTGGGCGCCATTGTGTCGATGCAGGGCGCCGCAGCAGTGTTGTGTCTCGGGTATCTCCACCGCATAGCCGAGCCCGCGCAGCAGCGTCAATCCTGTCTCGATCAGCGCCTGGTCGAGCTGGTTGGCAACGCAGCCGGTAAACAGCTGTACCAGCCTGCCCTTGGGTTGCCTTGCAGGGTAGAACCCCACGCAGACAGCAGGCGTATCCGACAG
Source organism: Candidatus Thiodiazotropha sp. (assembly GCA_040507035.1). Lineage (GTDB taxonomy): Bacteria > Pseudomonadota > Gammaproteobacteria > Chromatiales > Chromatiaceae > Thiodiazotropha. Next base: position 18,645 of record JBEVVR010000185.1, on the reverse strand, counting down.
CTGTCTGCCCAGTCGCGGCAGTCGTTGATAGCCCTCCGGCAGCAGTTTGGATGCCCATCGGGCGATCATTCCGTGACGAAATGGGCGGTAGATTTGGCTGAACGTCTGCAGTCGTCTGCGTTCTGTCATTTGGGTCAGGAGCCAGCGCAGGCCCGCTTTGCCAGGTTTGCGCTTGGCGATCAGGTCGCGGCTGGCATCCAGGAGTTGGCCGTATCTGACCCCGGATGGGCAGGCGCTCTCACAGCTTCGGCAGCCCAGGCAGCGATCGAGGTGGATTTCTATGCCGCTATCCAGGTCGAGCTCCCCCGCCACCAGGGCTTGCATCAAACTGATACGCCCACGGGGGGAGTCCGCCTCGTTGGCGAGCAGCCGATAGGTCGGACACTCGGGCAGGCAGAGGCCGCACTTTACACAGCGGTCCGCTTCGGTCAGCAGCTCTTCTGGGGTCACGTTACAGGTTGCACGGGGTCGGCATTGTTGAATCAAGCCCTATGATAACGGTTAATCGTCGTTGTATCATCGCTGTTGGGTATTTACAGACATCTGGTAGCCGATCACAACAGTTGACTATGTCCTATTTTCGCCACCATCTCTTCTTTTGCGTCAATGAACGCAGCGACGGTCGTCCCCACTGCGCCCAGCACGGATCCCAGCGCATGCGTGACTACTTGAAACAACAGATCAAGGCTATGGGGCTCTCCGGCCCTGGAGGCATAAGGGTCAATACCGCAGGCTGTCTGGACCGTTGTGACAAGGGGCCGGTGCTGGTGGTCTATCCCGAGGCGGTATGGTACACCTTCGTCGATCATGAAGACCTGGATGAGATCCTGCAGTCTCATCTGATTGAGGGTAAGGTGGTCGAGCGCCTGCTGCTCGATTGAATGGCGGCGGTCGATGATCTGTGATTGCTATCGGGATTATGCCGTTTAATCCTAAAGAGGCGGCGACAGCTGCCGCTAGTGTACTGACGCCCTGATTACGGGGATAGCGGCCGATTTTGCTTCCTTGCAAAAGCGTGAAGTGGTTTTGCATTGGGGGAAAAAATCAGCCGGACGATTGCTTATAATCACTTGCAATACCCGAGTGATTGTATACTATTAAGAAATTAGTCTAAGTTTCTGCCCTTAATGGACTGTTTCCTATGGGATTTTGGAGTTTGCCATGTCAGGTTTAGCCCGCGTTCTACCCGCCCTGTTTCTGATGTTAGTGCTTGCTGCCTGTGGCGGCGGCGATGCCGATACACCTTGGAGTACAACCTCAACGGCGGATGGTGACACGATCGATGATGCAGGTACTACCGGGGCCGATATCTTCATCGGCAGTGGTTCGGGTGATGACTTCAATGCCGGTAGCTTGGATATCGCGGTGACATCCCTGGCGGCCGGTGGCCAGACAACGGTCACGGCGACCCTCGCCGATTCCACTGGCAATCTGTACCAGGATCCCGCGAGTGTCTCCTTCAACACCGATTGCTTCTCGACTGGGTTGGCGAGCATTGATACTCCTGTGGAATCTGTCGGTGGAGTGGTGACTGCCGCCTATGTCGCTCAAGGCTGTTCCGGTACGGATAACGTAAGGGCGACAGTCACTGTCAATGGCGAAACCACCACGGCGACCGGTACTATCACTGTGCAACCTGCTGAGGTTGGATCGCTGGAGTTTGTCTCTGCTGAGCCCTCCCTCATCGGTTTGCGGGGTGTCGGCCTCACCGAGGTCTCTCGAGTATCTTTCAGGGTACTGGATCAGAATGGCAATCCGGTTCCTCAACAGACGGTCAATTTCTCCTTGAGCACCGATGTTGGCGGGGCGAACATTCCTGCAGGGGCGGAGACCGCAGTCAGCGACTCCAACGGATTGGTCGGTACCGATGTCAAATCCGGCACCATACCCACTGCAGTTCGGGTAACCGCCTCGCTGGCGTCGAATCCTCTGATCTCCACCCAGTCGGATGGTCTGATTATTTCTACAGGCGTTTCCGATCAAAACAGCATGACCCTGGGCCCTGAAACATTCAATCCGGAAACCTGGGCTTACAATGGTGTGGTAGTTCCGATAACGGTCCATGCCGCCGATCATTTCAACAATCCGGTACCCGACGGCGCCTCGGTCTACTTCACTACCGAAGGTGGGCAGATACAGTCCCAATGCCAGATCGAAAACGGTACTTGCAGTGTTAACTGGACGAGTGCAAATCCACGGCCTGATGAGAATGACATACCTAATAGCATGGCGGGGCGTCTAACAATCCTTGCCACCATGTTGGGAGAAGAGAGTTTCATCGATGCCAACGGCAACGGTGTTCTGGATGCAGGTGATCCCGCATACGCTAACATTCCCGAGGCCTTCAGGGATGATAACGAGGACGGCGTGAAGGATCCCACCTACGAGGAGTTTGTGGATTTCAATACCAATGGTATCTATGACGATGCCGACAGCGATCCCGACTATAACGGCGTACTCTGCTGTGATGCCGCCGCTGTGGCCATAGCGGAAGCGGCAGTGGCAGCGGGTGAGGATCCTGGCGTCTGCTTCGGTGTCACGCCCACGACTTCACCTGTCTGCAGCAGCGAGAAGAATATCAGTGTGCGCCAACAAACCGTTATGATCATGGCTGAGAGTTATCCCTCGATTAGACTGGTTGACGGCACAGTGGCGCCAGGCAATATAGTCACATTCGAAATAGTAGGTGATAGAAATGGTCAGCTCATGCCAGCGGGAACAAGCATCTCGGCTGTGCTCGAAGAAGGCAGCATAGATGAATCGTATACAGTGCCGAATGACAATTTCAATGCCCGAACAGGCAATCGGAACGGATTCGATGAATTCTGGTTCGCCATACCTGGCGATGGTATTCCACCATTGACGGTTGTTGTCTCTACGCCAGGCGGTATTGTGACTCGGGCTGTTTTTTAGGTTTTATGTTTGAGTGTGCTGATAGGTGCCGTTCTCGGCGAAATCAGTGTGCATTGACCAACAGATAGTTCGGTTTTCTATTTTCTTGAGTTGATCTACAGGGATGTAGGAAACTCCAAGTCGCGATTTCTCATGTGTGAACAACATTAGGCTTCACACTTCAGTACAGTCTCTTTGGTACCTCTGTCTTGCCTTGTGTCAGTAACTTTACTTGGATTGCTGTGCAAGGATGGATAGAAGATTTGATATCGCGCGACCCTTCTCCAACGGGTGGCGTTGTGTCGGAAGTCTATTAACTGTTCTATTCATAGAGGTTTGTGGTTAAACAAAGGTGGATCGCATACGCTTTGGCTTGACGCCCCTCCCTCCCACAGCCACAATGCCCCGATCTTCAACCATCGACAGGGACTCCCGTTAAAAGGCTACAGTGAACAGTCAGACACCACTGGTCAAAATCCGCAATCTCCACTTCTCTCATGGCGACAGACCTATCTTCAATGGGGTCGATATCGACATCCCCCAGGGCAAGGTGACCGCCATCATGGGGCCCAGCGGCACCGGCAAGACCACCCTGCTGAAGCTGATCGGCGGCCAGCTGCGGCCCACCAAGGGTAGCATCGAAGTGGATGGCGAGGATGTGCACAAACTCTCCCGCAAAGGACTCTACCGTCTGCGCATGCGCATGGGGATGCTGTTTCAGAGCGGTGCCCTGCTCACCGATCTCAATGTCTATGACAATGTGGCCTATCCGCTGCGTGAACATACCAACCTTCCGGAGTCGATGATTCGGCGCCTGGTGCTGATGAAGCTTGAAGCGGTGGGATTACGCGGTGCCCGGGAGCTGATGCCCTCCGAGCTTTCAGGTGGCATGGCGCGCCGCGTCGCCCTCGCCCGGGCCATCGCCCTCGATCCGATGATGGTGATGTATGACGAGCCCTTTACCGGGCAGGACCCGATCTCCATGGGGGTGCTGGCGCAGCTGGTGCGGCGCCTCAACGATGCGGCACGCCTCACCAGTCTCCTGGTCTCCCACGATGTGGAGGAGACCGCCGGGATCTCCGATCTGATCTATGTGCTCTCCGGGGGTAAGGTGATCGAATCGGGAACCCCTGAAGCCTTGGGTGTCTCGCAGACACCGGCGGTGAGGCAGTTCATGGGTGGGCTGCCCGATGGACCGGTGGGTTTCCACTACACTGCGCCGTCCCTGGACGAAGACCTGCTGAGTATGCGGGGGGCGAAATAGTGCTCGATCTCTTGGCCCGTTTTGGCCGTCAGGGTCTGGCGGCGTTTGAGCGACTCGGGCGCGGTCATCTGCTACTGGTACAGATTCTGGCGGGCTTGACCAGCCTGCTGCCCCGTCTCGGGCTGCTGGTCGCCCAGCTCCACAGCATCGGCGTGCTGACCACCACGATCATTGTCGTCTCCGGTCTGTTTGTCGGCATGGTGCTCGGCCTGCAGGGTTACTATGTGCTCTCCCAATTCGCCGCCGAGGACAGCCTCGGGGTGATGGTTGCTGCCTCCCTGGTGCGGGAGTTGGGACCGGTGGTCACCGCCCTGCTTTTTGCCGGGCGTGCCGGCTCCGCCCTCACCGCGGAGATCGGCCTGATGAAGGCCACCGAGCAGCTCTCTGGCCTGGAGATGATGGCGGTGGACCCTATTCGTCGCATTCTTTCACCGCGGTTCTATGCCGGATTCATATCCATGCCCTTGTTGGCCGCGCTGTTCAGCGCCGTGGGCATCATCGGCGGCTACTTCGTCAGCGTGGGGCTGCTGGGGGTCGATGAGGGCGCCTTCTGGAGCCAGATGCAGGCCAAGATCGACTGGAGCGAGGATGTGGTGAACGGGATTATCAAAAGCCTGGTGTTTGGGTTCGTCTGCACCTGGATAGCCCTGTTTCAGGGCTACGACACCATCCCCACCTCTGCCGGTGTCAGCCAATCGACCACCCGTACCGTGGTCCATTCCGCATTGGCGGTTCTGGTGTTGGATTTTGTTCTGACAGCACTGATGTTCGGAGATTAGTCATGAGTATGAGAGGATTGGAAATAAGCGTCGGCGCCTTCATGGCGGCCGGACTGGTAGCGCTGTTTTTTCTCGCCATGCAGGTCAGTAACCTGGCAAGCATCACCGCCAGTGAAGGCTACGAGGTGACGGCCCGGTTCGACAATATAGGTGGGCTGAAGGTGAGATCCGCTGTCTCCATGGCGGGGGTGCGCATTGGTCGGGTGGTCAATATCGGGTATGATCAGCAGAGTTACGAGGCGGTGGTTACCCTGTCCATCGATCCGGCCTATAATCAGATTCCGGATGACAGCATCGCCAAGATCTATACCTCGGGACTGCTGGGTGAGCAGTATGTCGGTCTCGATCCCGGCGGTAGCCTGGAGAACCTGCAGCAGGGAAGTGAAGTGATGTTGACCCAGTCTGCGCTGGTGTTGGAGGAGATTGTCGGTCAGTTCCTTTTCAGCAAGGCAGAGGAAAACGCTATCAAGGATGAGCTATAGGACATGACTATCACTAAAGTAGAACGGGATGGCGCGTTCCATTTTCACGTTCAGGGAGATATGACATTCGCCAGCGTCAGAGATCTACTGCAGCACTCCACTGAGCTCTTCTCAAAAGTGGATGAGCTGGAGGTCGATCTCTCCCGGGTGGATCATGCCGACAGTGCGGGCCTGGCCCTGGTCCTGGAGTGGATGGCGCAGGCGGCCGAGCGAAATGCCAAGATCGTATTCACCGGTATGCCGGAGTCGATGATCTCGATTGCCCGTCTGTGTCAGGTCGAGTCGCTGCTGGATGGGTGTCGCTGAACCTAAAAATGGGAAGATAGTGGAACATTCTTTGTTTTTTTATATAATTAGGTCTTGAAATATGATCTATTTTGGGATTGAATAATCAGTCCTATCCAGATGCCCCCCTCGATTTGTCTTGAAAGCTAGTCTCACGGTGCCGTTCTGGATTCATAATGAGATATTAATTAAAGCGGAATGATTCAGCTCTGCAATCCCCGATCATTCAGTTGGAGATCCTCAATCTATGAGTGAGCAGATTGTTCATGTAACGGATGATTCTTTTGAATCGGAAGTATTAAAGTCGAGTCAGCCGGTGCTGATCGACTACTGGGCCGAATGGTGCGGTCCCTGCAAGATGATTGCACCGGTGCTTGATGATATTGCCACTGAATACAATGGCAAACTGAAAGTCGTCAAGTTGAATATTGATGAGAATCCAAATACGCCACCCCGCTACGGCATACGTGGAATTCCCACGTTGATGCTGTTCAAAGATGGCGAAGTCGAGGCAACGAAAGTGGGCGCTGTCTCAAAATCTCAACTTGTAGCGTTTATCGATAGTAACCTGTAAACAATCTCAGGCGCCGGGCGTGCCGACGCTGTCTGCCAATCCCAGTCCGCTGTAGACCATCTCGTAACGTGCTGGTAGAGCCTGAGTGGCTTATCTTCTTTTCCAACCCATATTTCCTAGAAAAAACAATCCTGAATCACTATGAACCTGACCGAACTGAAGAAAAAGCCAGTATCCGATCTGGCAGACCTCGCCAACGAGATGAAAATCGAGGGCATGGCACGGACCCGCAAGCAGGATCTGATATTCGCCATTCTCAAAGCGCATGCGAAAAAAGGGGAGAGCATTTTTGGTGATGGGGTGCTGGAAATATTGCAGGATGGATTTGGTTTCCTGCGTTCAGCCGACAGCTCCTACCTGGCCGGGCCTGACGATATCTACGTCTCCCCCAGTCAGATCCGCCGCTTCAGTCTACGCACCGGTGATACTATTTCCGGCAAGATTCGTCCCCCCAAGGATGGCGAACGCTACTTTGCCCTGCTCAAGGTCGACGAGATCAACTACGACAAGCCGGAAAACGCCAAGAGCAAGATTCTGTTCGAGAATTTTACCCCGCTGTTTGCCAATAAGCGCTTTCATCTCGAGATTGGCAATGGCAGTACTGAAGATATCACCGCGCGTACCATCGATCTCTGTGCCCCGATCGGTAAGGGCCAGCGGGGTCTCATCGTCTCGCCGCCAAAGGCGGGTAAGACGATGATGCTGCAGAATATCGCCCAGTCGATCACCCACAACCATCCCGAGTGTTATGTCATGGTTCTGCTGATCGACGAGCGTCCGGAGGAGGTCACCGAGATGGCGCGTTCGGTCAGAGGCGAGGTGATCTCCAGTACCTTTGACGAACCGGCTACCCGACATGTACAAGTCGCGGAGATGGTCATCGAAAAGGCGAAGCGGCTGGTCGAGCACAAGCGCGATGTGGTTATTCTCCTGGATTCCATAACCCGTCTCGCACGGGCATACAATACCGTGGTGCCATCCTCGGGTAAGGTGTTGACCGGTGGTGTCGATGCCAATGCGCTACACCGACCGAAGCGCTTCTTCGGTGCCGCGCGCAACGTGGAGGAGGGCGGTTCCCTGACTATCCTCGCCACCGCCCTGGTGGATACCGGATCGAGAATGGATGATGTGATCTACGAAGAGTTCAAGGGAACGGGTAACATGGAGGTCCATCTGGATCGGCGTATCGCCGAGAAACGCATATTCCCAGCGATCAATATCAACCGTTCAGGGACCCGTCGCGAGGAGCTGTTGATGAAGCCGGATGAGCTGCAGAAGATGTGGATACTGCGGAAAATCCTCCATCCCATGGATGAGCTTGCCGCCATGGAGTTTCTCTACGACAAACTCAAGGTCAGCAAGACCAATGACGAGTTCTTCGAGGCGATGAAGGGTTAGGTCTGTCAACAACCAAGTTGTAGAATGGATAGCCGATGATTTCTGCAGCTTGATTGACACCCATCTCAAACTCCCGGCCTAACAACCTAATCGTCTAGGGTGCGGCTTGCCGCACCATTCAATCCACTCCCATCAGGTGATTGAACTGGGTGGGGCCCTGCGCCACCTACGCTCTACAATAGTCTATCGTACCAAACCGGCAGAACGGAGGTGGTTGGCGTGCCTCTTTCGCAGCAGCGGCATGGACGCCGCGGTAGCCCCGCCAGCACAAGGATGTGCTGTCGGGGCGGCGGAGAAAGAGGCACGCCAAGCGCCGTAACTGTCTAATCGTGCGACAAGTCTGGAACCAAATCGTGAATGGTGCGGCAAGCCGCACCCTACGCATGACTATTTTTCAACAGTAGTTGTGGCATTCGTTACCACCATCTCGGTATCGGGGATGCGTTTATCAGCATAACCGGTTACATTGTCAGCATTGAAATCAGCCTCTTAATTGAACAATGAAAGCCATGATATTGGCCGCTGGCCGTGGCGAGCGGATGCGGCCCCTTACCGACAAGCTGCCCAAACCCCTGCTAGCGGTCGCCGGTAAACCCCTGATCGTTCACCATATCGAAAGACTTGCACAGGCCGGATTCCAGGAGTTGGTGATCAACCACGCCCACCTGGGGGAGATGATCGAATCCACCCTCGGGGACGGTAAGGCTTGGGATGTGGAGATTAGCTATTCGCCGGAGAGGGTTGCACTGGAGACGGGGGGAGGTATCTATCATGCCCTTCCCCTGCTTGGGGAAGAGCCCTTCCTGGTGGTCAATGCAGATATCTGGTGCGATCTCGATTTCGCGAGCCTCTCTGTAAGGCAGGATGATAGGGCGCACCTGGTATTGGTGCCCAATCCTGAACACAATCTTGAGGGTGATTTTCAATTACGGCGGGGACGTGTGATCCAGGGAGACGAGGAACGGCTGACCTTCAGTGGGATTGGTATCTATGATCCGCGAATGTTTGAGTCCTGCGCACCAGGCGCATTCCCATTGGCACCTTTGCTGAGAACCATGATGGATAGGGGATTGGTGTCGGGAGAGTGTTACCGTGGACATTGGATGGATATAGGCACACCTCAGAGGCTGCAGGAGTTGGAGCGACGGGTGCTGGAGGAAAATCACTGAGACTCAAGGGAATCGTATAGAATTGAACTATAAGCAGCAGAGAACGCAGGCCCCACAGCCCTCAGCGGTTTTTGTCGAATTGGTGTGCCTGTGGTAGAGGCGTCCGATCGAAGGAGAAGCCATGGGACAAGAAATAGAAACATCTGAATTCTCTGCCCGTGATTTTACCGAGTTTCAGCGCCGCCTAGCCACAGAGACTCAGCTCCTGGCCAAATGGTTTGATCAGGGGGTGTTTGCATCGGATGGTGCGGTCGGAGGATTTGAACTCGAGGCCTGCCTCCTCGATCGGGATGCCAATCCGGCGCCACTCAATCAATCCCTGTTGCAAAGAGTTGATGAGTCCCTGGTGGTTCCTGAGCTTGCCACCTTCAATGTGGAGATCAACAGCACGGCCAGGGTGCTGCAGGGTGATGTCTTTGAACGCATGGCCGACGAGCTGCAGTCGGTCTGGGACAAGTGCAATCGCGAAGCGCGGCCGCTGGATGCCAGAATGGGGATGATTGGCATTATGCCAAGCCTGAGGCAGCAGGCACTGTCACTGCACAACATGTCCCCGCTGAATCGATACCAGGCCCTCAATGATCAGGTCTTCAAGCTCAGGAATGGAAAACCACTCTCCATTCGTATTGAGGGTAGGGAGACCCTGAATGTACAACACGATGATGTCATGCTTGAGTCGGCGGCGACCTCGTTTCAAATTCATCTACAAGCCGATGCGAGACGCGCGGCCCTGCTCTACAACCTATCTAAAATTGCATCCGCGCCCATGGTAGCGGTGAGTGCCAACTCTCCCTATCTGTTCGGCCACGACCTCTGGGATGAGACCAGAATACCTCTGTTTGAACAAGCCATATCCGTGGGGGCATCGGATCTGACCAAACGTGTCAGTTTCGGTATTCGCTACCTCTATGAGTCGATGATGGAGAATTTCGAGGCCAACCTGCAACGCTATCCGGTGCTCTTACCCCTGCTGATGGATGAACCGGTGGAGAGACTGGCCCATCTCAGGCTGCATAATGGCACCATCTGGCGATGGAATCGCCCGTTGATCGGCTTTGACGACAACGGCAGGCCCCATCTGCGCATTGAGCATCGGGTTGTACCGGCTGGGCCGAGTGTGATCGATGCCATCGCCAATGCCGCCTTCTATTTCGGTCTGGTGGTTGGCATGGCGGAACGCTACCAATCGCCGGAGACCGAAATGGGTTTTATCCGTGCCCGAAGCAACTTCTACAATGCGGCACGCCAGGGCCTGAAGGCGGAGTTGTTCTGGTTCGGTTGGGATACCACTCCCGCCGATACCCTTATCAGGGAACGGTTGATAGGGGTGGCGAGAGATGGTTTGCTGCGCCTTGGTATCGATTCGGCCTCCATCGATTATTGGCTGGGTATTATTGAGCAACGGGTGATACGGGGCATCAACGGTGCCACCTGGCAGCGCCAATGGGTGGCCCGGCATGGTGAGCGGTTTCAGGGCTTGATGGAGGCCTATCTCGCGCAGCAGGAGAGCGGCAAGCCGGTACATGAGTGGTCGCTCTCTTAGGTCCTCTTAGCCATCTTCAGCTAGGTGGGATAAGGGTTAGTAGAGTCAATTCAGGTAAACTATAACCATGCTGTTGGAATTCGATTATCTGCCAGAGAATCTGTTGACGCTGGAGGCAAATCAGCTCGCCGATCATCTGAGTGGCCCAAGCCTGATCCACCTGCCCGGAAGAAGAGAGGAGCCTCTCTTTGTCTCGGTGTTGATGCATGGCAATGAAACTGTCGGCTGGGAGGCGATTCGCAGCCTGCTGAAAAACTATCGAGACAGAGAACTGCCGCGGGCATTGAGCCTGTTTATCGGCAATGTGGATGCGGCATCGGAAGGCCTGCGACTGCTCCCGGGGCAACCCGACTACAACAGGATCTGGTGTGGCAGTGAAATCGCTGAAACCCCTGAACATCGAATCATGGCGGAGGTGGTTGAGCGCATGCGCCTGCGTAAGCCCTTTGCCAGCGTCGACATCCACAACAACACCGGTCTGAATCCCCACTACGCCTGCATCAATCGCCTGGATACCGAATTTTTCCACCTCGCCCTGCTCTTCTCCCGCACCGTGGTCTATTTTCTGCGGCCCAGGGGAGTGCAGTCGATGGCCTTTGCTGAGCTCTGTCCCGCGGTGACCCTGGAGTGTGGCAAGGTCGGCAGCGCCCACGGTGTCGAACATGCTCAAGACTACCTCGAGGCCTGCCTGCATCTGGCGGAACACCCCCAGCACACGGTGAGTCACCTCGATATCGACCTGTTTCACACCGTGGCCCAGGTCAAGATCTCCCCCGATGTCAGTTTCGGATTTGCCCAGGGGGAGAGCGCTATCGTGCTCGATCCCGACATCGACCATCTCAATTTCCGCGAACTGCCCGCCGGCACCCTGTTCGGCTGGTTGAACGGTGCCGGCCTCGACGCCCTCGATGTCAGGGATGAAGCGGGTCGCGAGGTGGGTGCTGACTATTTTGCTATCGAGGACGGTCAACTCTGCCTGCATCGTTCAGTCATGCCATCCATGTTGACCAAAGACCTGAACGTGATTCGGCAGGATTGTCTCTGTTACCTGATGGAGCGCTACGACTCCCACCTGTCGATACCGGCTACCAGCGTATCTGGCGGTGGATGAGCGAGCGCTTAACCCTGCTCGAATAGCCTTGGATCGAACCGGAACGGTTGAATATCCAAGGTCCGGATCTGTTGGAAATCGTCGTGGCGTGGGTTGATACAGAGATTACGTTCTTTGGGGACCACCACTGACGGTACGTTCAGCACGGCGCTGCCAGTAGCGTTTAACCAGTCGTCACCACGGTCACGTGTCATGGTGATACTGCGAGTATCGAAATTGCCAGCTATGATCTCTGTCTTCACAGCGTCAGGTATATCGATCTCCACACTGACATAGTCGTCGGGCAGATCTTCAACATCCACCTCTAAGTGAACCAATACCTCAAGGATCGCCAAGGATAGATGGGCCGAAGTGTAGACCACCGGGCGGCCCGGGGAATTCCACCGGCCACCTTTCAGCTCAGCCCCTCTTCCATCCAGGCCGGTATAGGGTTCTCTGCAGACTCGCCAGACCCTCACGCCGCCAGGCCATGGGCAATCCGAAACAGCCTATCTTCGACGATACGGGCACCCTCTTCGGTATCCAGCATATCGATGGGTGTTTGACCCTCAAAACCGCGTTTCGGTTTATGCAGCCAACGGGAAGCCTTGTCGCGACTGCCGAAGGTCTCCTCCGCCATTGCAACTATGCGCGCGACACGGGCTATTCGATCCGATTCCTCACGGGTCAAGCGTTCGCCCTTCTTGATGCGATGGGTCAGGGTTCGACGGGGCATGACCAGACGCTCCATGTCGGACTTTTTCAGCACAGTGCCGTCGAAGAGCTTCTCCGTGACGCTGGGGAGGAATCCCTGTCGCACAGCCTTTGCCAACTCGAACTCGGAAGTGACTTCAATTCCAATGAATTCCTCGCCGCCTAGGATCTGTGCAATTGATTCTGGTGGGGTCATCGTGTTTTACCCTAGAATAAGCAATATGCACATAGTATATAGGCATATTGCCGATTTGTACAGCTGGATATTCTGTGCACATCGCCTGTTTCTGTGCCTGATAACAACTAATTTCAATATTTAAAGTGTTGGTGCAAGCTTGGTTCAAAAGGGTGAGTCTCTTATCTGGGATATCACTGATTCGATTGACCCGATAATTCTCAGTTCATAGCCTGAATTTATGTGATGCTGCCCACATGTCTGTGTAGGGTATTTCTGAACGACAGGTGCTACAAGGGTTTGTCATGATCCTGCGATTGAGCGGATCCCGAAAATACTGGTAGCATGCAGTTCGAAATACTTCAGGCAGTTTTCTAAGTGCTTGCCGAATTCTCAAGCGCTTCGATAGCTAAGCTGCCTACGGATTGTCGAATTTCAAGGAAACAGCCTGTGCTGTTGGTAATGCAATATTACCTAAGGAAATCATAATGATTAGTTTTAGAATCATCTCTTTATTGGCGCTATTGTCTTGGGGCATCGTCGCCCAGGCCGCCACGGTTTCATTCCTTCCGGAAAGAACATCTGTCACTGTGGGCGATCAGTTTTCAGTCGATATCAATGGCAGCGACTTTTTCGATCTGACAAGCGGTGTGGTTTCCATTCCACCCTGTCGATACTAGAGGAATCCGAGTTCTTTGGTCTCACGGGAATGATCAATCCCGAAACCATCGCGAGCCAAATATCAGTCTCCGCAGTACCTCTTCCGCCTGCTGTTTGGATGTTTCTGAGTGGTCTGGGTTTGATAAAGGGTCTATCGAAATCCAATCTATCCCTATCCAAGAAAACAGCTGGATAGGGGATCACGACACGTCGCCATGAGGCCAGGATGGCGGCGGGATAAGTATACGTATTGATATTTTGTAATCCAAGGAAGGTTATATGAACAGGGACATTCGTAAGGTATCGAATCTTCATCGTCGCCCGATCAACGGCCTGCTGGCTTTCTGCCTGACAGCCCTTTTGCTCTTCATTCAACCGCTTCATGCCGACCTGTGTACCTACGACGAGGTAACGGTTGATCCAACGGACTCTTATCTCATTTGCGTCACCACCTGTCCGACCCAGCTCGACTGGGTCCCGCCGAACAACATGCTCTCGTGCCCCTTTCTGCACCAACAGAACTGGTGCGAGCGCTACTGCGCGGATGCCGAAGCGGACGTCTGCGAAGGCAACCCCATAAGACTCTCCAGTGGCGCCAAGCTTCAGTTTGAGACCGACTATCAGGGCAAAGGTGAATACCCGCTGACACTGAAGCGCTACTACAGCTCCGGCTGGACCATGCCCGAGGGTAACTGGGGCGAAGGCTGGCTGGGAACGGATTCCGCGAGGATAGTCAACGTCAATACCGACAACGAGGGCGATACCTACACCGTCGTGCGGCCCAACGGCGGTTATCTGAAATTCACCTGGATCAGTGGCGGCGGCGGTACCACGCGGCCGTTGAAATCCGACACCAAAGCCTCCCTGACCCTCTACAACTATCAGGATGGCCATATCTGGGAATTGAGACTGCCTGACGGTTCCCGTGAGCTCTACGATTTCGATCTGCAAACCTTCACTGAGGAGCGGCGCTACACCTCGAGATTGCAGTGGACGCAGTCGCGAGAAGGGCTGCAGCACCGTTATGCCTACGACAACGCGGGCAGGCTGGAAACCATCACCCATACCAACGGCCAGCAGTTGCAGTTCGCTTATGATCCCCAAGGTCGGGTAGAACAGGTCACCGCCCCCCAGGGGCAGACCTTTAGCTACGGCTATGACGATGCAGGCAACCTGGTGAGCGTTACCTACCCAGGGGCGGCCTCCGAGAGCGCAAACGACACGGCCAGCAAGACCTATCTTTATGAGGACGACGAGCACCCCCACCACCTGACGGGCGTTCTCGATGAAGGCGGCCAACGCTTCGCCAACTACGTCTATGACGACGAGGGTCGCACTATACTCAGCGAGCATGGTGACGGAGCGGAGCGTTTAGAGGTCCTGCAATATGGCGACAGTGTACGTACACGCAACGCCTATGGCAAAGAGACCGTCTATCGCTTCGGCACCCGCGGCAGCGGTGTGAGCGCCACGCGCCAACTGCTGGAGGTCGATGGCGAAGCCAGTGCCAGTTGCGCCGCATCCAACAGCAGTTATACCTATGACAGCAATGGCAATAAGGACCTGATCAAAGACGAAAACGACTACTATACCGATCTCGACTATGATGACCGGGGGCAACTCATCCGTCGTACCGAACCGTTGCGGATGGTGGGCGATAATCTCGAAACTCTGCCCGAGACACAGGTTATCGAAATAGACTGGCTCGACGCCCCGACGCTCAACCTGCCCAGGGAGAAACGCGAACCCGGCAAAACAACCAATTACAGCTACTATAATGGCCGACTGGCCACCCGGGTCGAAACAGACACTACCGGACATGCTGAGCCTTACAGTACCAATGGCAATAGCCGTAGTTGGAGCTATAGCTATACCTTTCACGATGCCGATGAACGTCAGGTCGAAACACTCGCCATCGATGGGCCGTTACCGGGTGAAGAGGATACGACGCGCTACAGCTTCGATGCACTGGGCAACCTGTCGAGCCGCACCAATCCCCTGGGGCACGTAACGGACTACAGCGAATACACCGCCCAGGGTAATCCCGGCCGGGTTAGCGACGCCAACGGATTGGTCACCGAGCTGAGCTACAACGCCCTGGGCCTGCTGACCGAAACCCGGATTATCTCTCAACAGGGCACGGCCACGACCCGTTTTGCCTACCACCCAAATCGCCTGATCAACCAGGTCACGCTGAGCGACGGAAGCTCACTCTCTTTTGAGTACAACGCCGCCCGCCACCTCACGGCGATAGCCAATAACGCGGGTGAGCGCATCGAGTATACGCCCAGTCCATTGGATGGAGAATGGACCGAGGAGATCGTTCGGGCGAGTGATGGAAGTATCACCCGGACCAAGCAACGGGTATTCGATGAATTGGGACGGGTTATCCGGCTGCTGGGTGCCGACACCCAGCAGACCGACTACCACTACGACCCGGCGGGCAATCGTATCAGTGAAACCGAACAAGGTGACGGCGCCGAGGCGCAGACGCTGTTGAACCATGATGGCCTCAAGCGACTGACCGATCTGACCGATCCGTTGCAACATCTTGTCCAGTTCGAATACGATGCCCAGGGTAATCTCAGCGCCGTCACCGATCAGCGAACGAACACCACCCGCTACGTTTATGACGGTTTCGGCAACCTGATCCAGCAAGCCAGCCCGGACAGCGGCACCACGGTCTACCATTACGATGAAGCGGGTCACCGGGTCCGCCAGGTGGATGCCCGGGGCATTGAGATCGACTACGACTACGATCTGCTCGGCCGCATTGCCGCAATTCGTTATCCCGCCGACCCTGATCAAAACGTGGTTTTCACCTATGACGAAGGAAACCATGGCATCGGCCGTTTAACCACCATCGACGACCCCAGCGGCACTACCCGGCTGAGCTATGACGATCGTGGCAACATAGCCACTCACACCCATACGCGAGCCGGGGAGACGCTCTCCCTGGCGTATCGCTACGATCTGGCCAACAACCTGATCGAGCAGACCTATCCCAGCGGTCGTATCGTCAGCTACACCCGGGACGAGCAGGGTCGCGTTGGCGCCATCACCACGCGGCGGGATGCCAATGCACCTGAGCAAACGGTCGTCAGCAGCCTGACATACCAACCCTACGGCCCCCTCAACGGGCTTAGTTATGGCAATGGACTTGATCTGACCATTGGCTACGACCTGGACGGCCGTATCACCGGGATAGAGACCCGAAACGGAATAGTGCTTGAGTCGGGGCTCAGCTACGACTACAACCGGGTCAACGACATAACTGGCATTCTCGATGAGATCACCCAGGAGAACCAGGTATTCGATTACGATCTGCTGCATCGTCTCACCCAGGCGAGCGGGCGCTACGGAAACGAAGGGTTCGACTACGATCCGCTTGGCAACCGAACGGTCTGGCAGCAGGATTCGGGGACCACAACCTACAGCTACGCAACGGACAGCAACCGCCTGAACACCATCGATGGAGGCGGCATCGGTCACGATGAAGCGGGAAACCTGATATCGCAAGGCTACAAAACCCTGAGCTATACCGGCAATGGCCGCTTGCGAGAAGTCAAGACCAGTGGTGTGCCCCTGGGCCAATACCAGTATGACGCCCTGGGCCAGCGGCGCGAAAAACACCTTGGCACCGGTTCGTTGACGCGCTATGTCTATGACCGAGAGGGCCGCCTGGTCAGCGAGATCCGTGATGGCCTGATCACGGAATATCTCTACCTGGAGCGCCAGCCGATAGCCGTGACCAGCGGCGGCTTCATGGCGTCGGTGGGCGATCGCGACAACGATGGCGTCGCGGATACCGAAGACAACTGCAGCGTGCTGGAGAACCCGTCCCAGGTGGACAGCGACGGCGACGGTTACGGCAACCGCTGTGATACGG
Source organism: Candidatus Thiodiazotropha sp. (assembly GCA_040507035.1). Lineage (GTDB taxonomy): Bacteria > Pseudomonadota > Gammaproteobacteria > Chromatiales > Chromatiaceae > Thiodiazotropha. The sequence goes on along the minus strand of JBEVVR010000185.1, from coordinate 1,731 downwards.
ACCTGAACAACGACGGCGTGGTCGACAATGCCGATCTGGCGCTCTATCTGCAGGCGCACAACACGAAACTGGTCGGCGGCTGGCCCAATGGTCGTCAATACGATCCGCTGATGGACTTCAACGACGACCAAGCCGTTAACGGCCTGGACCTGTGGATCTTCAAGACCTGGTACTTCAGCAGCGAAGGCGCGGGCCCCGGCGCCTTGAACGCCCCGGACGATCCGCACCTGGCGTATATCCACTTTGAACACCGGGGTGCGCCGGTAGCGGTGAGTGATCAGTCGGGTGAAGTGATCTGGCAGGTATACTACCAGCCCTTTGGGGAGGTGGAAGAGCTGAATAATCCCGATGGCGATGGGGAAGCGTATGCATTGGACCTGCGCTATCCCGGGCAGTATCATGATCGGGAGTCGGGGTATTATTACAACTACTTCAGGGACTATGACCCTGCCACTGGAAGGTATCTTCAATCAGATCCAATTGGATTAAATGGCGGTCTGAATACATACGCCTATGTTGGTGGGAACCCTACCAGATATAGCGATCCTCAAGGACTATGTCCCGCTGGCGGTCTGATATGTGTAGGAGTGCCAGTTGCGGTCGGTACGTTAGTAAGAGGAGCGCTTTATTATGGATCTGCTGCGCTCGCAGGTTGGTGGGGTGCTAACACCTGGAATGATGGTGATTATATTCCTGATAGTCGATATGGTGGATATGATCCGACGGATGAAAAACTTGCTGTCGATCTTGCCAATGGCCTTACGGGCCAAGAGTCTTGTGAAGAGATTGCTGAAGCCATAAATGTATTGAACAATAGAATAAGAGGGCGTCAGGAAAATATCGATGATGACTTTTGCGGTGATGGAGATGAAGGTCATAAGGAACGAATTGAAATCCTTGAAGACGCTAGAGATAGACTAGAAGAAGCTCTTAGAGGTGGGCGTTGTACCTAGCGTTCTAACACACATAAAATTTTATGCCATTTGAGAAATATATTGCCGAACTTAGGGGGTATTTGAAAGCTTTACAGCATTTGAATGGCCCAAAGTATAATTTTGGTGTAAAGCATTTTTATTTTGATGGAAGCGTAGATTCATTTATCCATAATTATGATCATGGTCTTCCTATTATTGGTAGTTCGCTTATAGAGTTTAACGAAATTAAGACCAAGATATATGATTTAGTAATGAATGGGATGATTAGCCTGGAAAAGTTTCCTAGCAAAAGTCATTCAGAACACTATAAGAGTTTACTAATTGAAAGTATAAATGAATACTATGGATTAGCATCTACAACAGATAATATACAAGGTATTTTTCACCCTTTAATTGAAGGGCCTGTATATTCGTTGGAGATGGAAGGAGAATCAGAGCTTTGTAACTTCTTTTATCTTGTAAAGATTAAAAAATATTATGTTTTAACGTACCTGAGAAAAAGAGCATAAACCGGCAACTACTACGTGGACATCGGAGCGAGCGGGGTCAGAGTAAATCTACTCCGACCCCGCACAGAAAGAGTAAACAAAAGCCCCGCCCTTCGAAGAGCGGGGCTTTTACGTTCACTCCTCCACGACGGTCAAGACCAGACAGCCGTGCAGACAGAAAAGGGGGACACTCATAAACATATATAGAACATATATAGCATATATAGAAGACATCCATTCATAAATGTTTCTAACTGGCCCCCCATCTCTCTGAAAGGCAAAGAAACAAAGCAGCACATCATCTCCTC
>JBEVVR010000076.1:0-47881 GCA_040507035.1 Candidatus Thiodiazotropha sp. | reverse complement strand
AATAACTCTAATGCCGCACCCAGATTCGGCGTTCGTCCAAACTCAAGTTTTTGGCAGGCTGCTTTGAGTGCGTGACTTGTGCCCACCAACCCCTTGAAGCGACTTTCGAAGTGCTGCGTCATATAGAGCCAATGTTTGGGATCGACCTGTAATCGTTCAAGAACTGTTGATATTTTCGACGGTAAGCATAGATTATCCCCGCTGATACTCTTTCTTTATGTATACACCTACGATTGAGTTTCCATCCCAAACATAACAATAGTGTGAACCTTGATAAACAGGTGCTAGGATTCGTGGTTTAAAGGCAGCTATGCATTCGCCATCTGGATCTCGAACACTATCGTAGACAATGCCATTCGATCCTTCTTCCCTTAGCTTATTGGCAAAAGCTTGTGCGGCTCCATACATGTCTGTGTGTGGGTTATAAATATCTTCTCTTTCTTCTCGTTGGCCCCGGATATCGTGGAATGGATTGTCGATGTCGGATGCGTAAGAACGCATGTCTATCTCTATGGGGGGTTCATTGGTTGCTTTCAAGAAACGTTCACGGTGGAAAACGGTTTCAATAATGGCCGTATCAATCGTATTGGCAGCGTAATAGATAGCATAACTTCCATCTGAGAAGCGGCTACCTTCAGGATTCAAATGCGTGAAGGCAGCCATAATTGGGGTCGTACCTGGACCCGTGATACGATCCTCCTCCGGGACAAGAAATAGGTCGCCGACTTCTTCCCGAAGCCGGTCATTAGTTAATCCCTCGATCTCCATGATGGTCTCAAGGTCTTCTGTGTCAGTGACTCGGTCAAAAAGACTAACCGGTGGGAAGCGGCTACTAACCAGCCGCCATGATGGTTGCCATTGGACATGCGAGATCTGTACTGGATCTTCACCAGCCACGTTGCGCATCTAGATATTTTCTGACGACATACAAATCGGCTACGTTGCCTGAAAGCATTCGATCTAATGCCGGTCTACCTCCAAAAGGCCCTGCGCTATTGGGCCGACGAATCCAGCTATCCGCTGATTCTGGCTTTGGCAACAAAACCTGCAGATCTTTGTAGATTCCAAAGATATAAGATAGCCTCTCCAACTTTTCTTTGGTCAGTCGAGCACTTTGAGGTTCACGTTTCCACTTGAAATATGTACTTCGGGTTCGTTCATCAAATCCTAGAAGCGTCATTGCTTCTTTCTCATTCAAGTGCCATGCGTTAGCGATGTTGAAAAACGTACGTAGTGCAGCCCTGGATTTTTTTGAATGCTGCGCGTCTAGCGTACGTGCAGGACTCATTGCCATCACATTCACTCCCAATTAATGTTTATCATACAAAAAGTACACTTTGATACATAATCATTGATATAGTGTGATTATGTACTATTATTATGGTCGAGGGATCAATGATTGTCAAGGAGAGAAATTCACTAACTAACTGTATATTAAAAGGATATTCAATTAAAAAAGAAATCGACATCTAAGACAGTGGTGCGTTACCGTGATACGAGAAATGGTCAATTTCTCACTGAACAGAAGGCCAATAAGCGCTCACAGAGTACCGTCATACCCGTGGGAGTGCCAAAACCGGGTTATGGAGATGCTTAATATTGAGTGGTTTTGTCTAACAGCTTTTTTTTAAAGCGCTGTTCTTGTCTCATAGTGCGCTTTTTGTCTAGTGCGAAGCCTTGTTTTCGCATAGATCTTTGGCTTTAAGTCTGTGGATTCCATCCGTTTTACAAATCAGGCTATATCAACAAAAAAGGTTGTTGTTAGTATTTTTAGTGCTGATCAATACTAGAATCTGTTTCTAGTTATACTTCAGTAACCTTTATCGATGTAAATTAGCTTTTTCACTGTTCAGTCGCTTTTATCGTTGTAATTCACAATTCCTCGAAGAGTGTATTGGCCTGCAAGTCAGCATGATAAGAGGAGCGCACCATCGGCCCACTGGCAACGCTGGTAAATCCCATCTCCTTGGCGATCTCTCCGAGTTGGTCAAACTCTTGCGGTGAGACGAAGCGGGCGACCGGGAGGTGGTCCCTGCTGGGTTGCAGGTATTGTCCCAGGGTGAGCATTTCGCAGCCGTGGTGGCGCAGTGCCTGCATCACCTCGAGAATCTCTTCTCTCTCTTCTCCCAGACCGAGCATCAGGCCAGATTTGGTGGGGACACCGGGATGTTTCAGCTTGAATTCTTGCAGCAGATCCAGCGATCCTTGGTAGTCCGCACCGGGGCGGGCCTGTCGGTAGAGCCGGGGCACCGTCTCCAGGTTGTGGTTGAAGACATCGGGTGGATTGGCAGAGAAGGCGTTCAACGCCAGATCCATGCGACCGCGAAAGTCGGGCACCAGGATTTCGATTTTTGTCTCTGGTCGATGGTTGCGTATGGCGGCGATGCATTGGGCGAAGTGTTCGCCGCCGCCGTCGCGCAGGTCGTCCCGGTCGACGGAGGTGATGACCACGTAGCTGAGTGCCATCGCGGCTATCGCCTCGGCGAGTTGGGCTGGTTCTGCGGGATCGAGGGGGTTTGGTTTGCCATGGGCGACATCGCAGAAGGGGCAGCGGCGGGTACAGATATCCCCCATGATCATGAAGGTGGCGGTGCCGTGATGAAAACACTCCCCCAGGTTGGGGCAGGCCGCCTCTTCGCATACCGAGCTCAATCCCCGCTCGCGCAGGATGCGTCGAATACGGCTTACCTGCTTGCCCAGCGGCGCCTTGGCGCGGATCCACTTGGGTTTGCGCGGAACGCTCTCTTGGGCTTCCACCTTCACCGGTATACGGGAGAGTTTGGATTTGCCTCGCTGGTGGCTCTCCGGGGTTGTCCGCGACGGCGGCAGGATATCTTTGTCGAGGCTCATGGTTCTACCTTTTTATCGACGAAGCTGAGAGTGTAGCCTAAAGCGGCAGCCAGGTGGGCGGCGAATTGTTGGCCCAGCTCGCTCATCTTGGCATCGATATGCTGATCGGCCATTTGGGTGACGCTGAGCCCGGGATAGCCGCAGGGATTGATGCGTTTGAAGGGGGAGAGGTCCATATCCACATTTAGACTGAGTCCGTGAAAGCTGCACCCCCTTCTTACCCTCAGTCCGAGGGAGGCGATCTTACTGCCTTCGATGTAGACTCCTGGGGCATCCCTGCGGGCGATCGCTTCCACACCATGCTCCGCCAGCAGGGAGATGACCGCCTTCTCCAAATGGCTGACCAGGGTGCGCACACCGATATGCGCGCGACGCAGATCGAGCAGAAGGTAGCCGATCAACTGTCCAGGTCCATGGTAGGTGACCTGGCCACCGCGGTCTGTTCTGATCACCGGGATTTCGCCAGGATCAAGGATATGCTCGTGCTTTCCCGCCTGTCCCAGGGTGAATACGGGGGGGTGTTCAAGTAGCCAGAGCTGATCCGGGCTCTCCTCGTTGCGCGCATCGGTATAGGCCTGCATCGCCTGCCAGGCATCGGAGTAGGGTTGTAGTCCGAGCTCTCGGACCAGGAGTTGGGCGGACAATTTTAGAGGGCCATCACCACTTTGTCGTGGGCAGTTAGATCAAGGTAGATGGCATCCAGCTGGTCCTTGCTCTGGGCGCGCAGGGTTATGGTTACGGAGACCCACTTTCCGCCTTTACTGAGTCGGCTGCTAACCGCGGTTTCGAGAAGTTCTCCACTGTGGCGGCTCACCAACTCCACCACCATCGCCTCGAAGCCTGGTTCGGCCTTGCCCATCACCTTGATGGGGAAATCACAGGGAAACTTCAGCAGTGTCTCTTCATTCTGGTCCACGATGAGTTGTCCTCATTCAAGCCACAGCAATGCACTATCCTTGATCTGTTGCCAGATATTGCCGTCAGCGATGCTCTTCAGCGCCACCAAGGGTGCCTCGGTGACGGGTTCGCCATTCAGGGTGACACTGACATGGCCGAGTACCTCACCCTCTTTGATTGGTGCCATGATCTTAGGTTCGATCTCCATGCTGGCATCGAGGTTTTTGTATTGATGACGGGGAATGGTTACATTCAGGTCCTGTTTGAGGCCGAGGGGTAGTTTATCCTTTTCGCCCTTCCAGATGCGGGTTCGATTGAGCACCTCACCGGCACTGTAGAGCTGATGAGTCTCATAGAAACGAAATCCGTAATTCAACAAGCTCTGACTTGCCTGGGCCCTGGCCTCCTCGCCTTTGGTCCCCATGACCACGGAGATGAGGCGCATATTCTCCCGCTGTGCAGAGGCAACCAGGCAGTAACCCGCGGCTTCGGTATGTCCGGTTTTGATGCCGTCCACACTCTCATCGCGCCACAGTAGCTTGTTCCTGTTGTGTTGTTCTATGTCATTGAATACAAATGACTTATCCTTATACCAAGGATAATATTCCGGAAAATCCCGAATCGTGGCTGCTGCCACCTTGGCGATATCCGAAGGTGTGGTGTAGTGGTCGTCGTGGGGCAGTCCGGTGCTATTGGTGAAGTGGGTGTCCGTCATTCCCAGACGCCTGGCGTGGTTGTTCATCAGTTCGGCAAAGGTGGCCTCGCTGCCGGCGATATGCTCCGCGAGAGCGACACAGGCGTCGTTGCCGGATTGGATGATCATGCCTTTGATCAGCTCAATGACCTTGACCTTTTTGCCAACCTCGATGAACATCCGCGATCCTGGTGTGCGCCACGCCTTTTCACTGATGAGTACCTTGTCCTCCAGGTTGATATTGCCCTGTTTCAATTCACTGAAGACCGCATAGGCGGTCATGATCTTGGTCAGGCTGGCGGGTTCGAGTCGATTATCGGCATCCTTTGTGGCGAGAATTCGACCACTATGAAAATCGACCAGTAGATAACCCGAGGCTGCGACTTCCGGAGGCGCGGGGGTGGGAGTGACCGCATGGGTTGAGAAGGCGGCCAGGCAAAGCAGCCACATCAGTGCTCTGTTCAGGTAAGTGTGGGAAGTACAAGCTTGCATAGATATCTGTTGGGTAGCTGGCATAGTGATGGGCTATTGTATAAATCCATTAACGAATGACAACATGGGGGTCGTCAATACCGAGCTTGGCCAACCGTTGACTGAGATGATCAGCCAGCTCAACACTGGCGATTGGACCCACCTGTACCCGATAGACCGGACGTTCGGGGTTGGCACTGTCCTCTATGAGTACGCGGGTTTGCAATTGCTCCTCGAGTCTCTCTTTCAAGCGCTGTGCATTTTCCGGGCTGCCGAAAGCGCCGACCTGGAGAAAGAGTTCCGGCAGCATGCTGCCCTTTTTCAGCTTTACCGGTTTTGCCGCCACAGCCGTTTTCGTGCTCTTCGGATCGAGACTTACCACCTCCACCAGGCCGGTACCCTCTGCGGTGATGCCAAGTTTCCAGGCAGCGGTGTAGGAGAGGTCGATCAGGCGATTGTCGTGAAAGGGTCCGCGATCATTAACCTTGACCACGACACTGCGATTGTTCTTCAGGTTTGTGACCCGAACATAGCTTGGCAGGGGCAGGGATTTATGAGCTGCGGTCATGGCGTACATATCGTAGGCCTCTCCGCTGCTGGTGCGCTGGCCGTGAAACTTGCTGCCATACCATGAGGCGATGCCGCGGGCGCTGTAACCTTTGTAGTCATCCAGGGTGTAGTAGCGCTTACCGAATACCACATAACTGTCCGGGTTACCGTAACGACTTAGCGGTTCCTCCTTGGGAACCGCATCGGGTATTGCTTCGATATTGGCGGGGGGTGGATGGTGATGGCTGATTCCATCCTGTTTCTCTACCCGTGCCACCTTGCCGGTGCTGCAAGCAGTGATCAGGGTCGCGCTGATCACCGCTAGGAGCAGTGTGTGCAGCGAAATTCCGCTGTTCAATTCAATGTTATCGCTTAGTGTCATCTACCTGGCTGTTTCCGCGGCCATCTTGGCTGCATGGATCTCCCGGCTGAGTTGATAGACCGCCATGGCGTAGAGATTGCTGTGATTGTAGCGTGTAATGACGTAGAAGTTGTGCAGTCCCAACCAAAATTCAAACTTATCACCGGCATCGAGCCTGACCAGGCTGGTCAGTGCATCGGCGTCGGGTGTTTCACCGTCTAGGGGACGAACCCCCTTTGCCTGCAGTTCGCCCAGCTTGATGCTCGGCTTCATGCCGGCGTCGACATACGCCTGCAGACCTTCTCCACCATTGGTGAGCAGGGTGATGGGTTGGTTGGGTTTCCAGCCGTGGGTTTTAAAATAACTGGCAACACTGGCAATGACATCGGCATTGCTGTTCCACAGGTCTCGCTTGCCGTCACCGTCGTGATCAACGGCATAGCGCCGGTAGCTGCTGGAGATGAATTGGGGCATGCCCATGGCGCCGGCATAGGAGCCTGTGGCAGTGTCGAGATTCACCCCCTCCTCGCGGGCAAGCAGCAGGAACTGCTCCAGTTCGCGGCGAAAAAAATCCGCCCGCTTGGGATAGCCAAAGGCCAGCGTGGTCAGGGCGTCGAGGACCCGGTAGCGACCGGTATGCTTGCCATAGCGGGTCTCGACGCCGATGATGGCGACGATGATCTCCGCAGGCACCCCATACTGCTCACTTACCGATGCCAGCAAGGCCTCGTTCTGCTGCCAGAACTCGACTCCACCGGCCACCCGGTCTGGCTTTAGAAAAATGGGACGATACTCATGCCAGGCCTTGGATTCCGCGGGACGGGTGATCGCTTCGATGATGTCGTCTCTGAAGGTTGTACTGATCAGCAGGTGCTCTATTTGATCCGCTTTAAAATCATGTTTGTTCGCCATCTCCTGGGCGAATTTCCTGAACTCAGTGGTCTGCTGTTGGGTGTGGGCGCAGGCAGCCGTGGTCAGGGTAAGGCTGGATAAGAGCAGGAGTCTGATTAATTGTCGCATGATCGTTTTAGGTTGGCAGTAGTTTTTTATGGGTGTGGATGGACATCAGCATACCGAAGCTGGCAAGAATGGTCACCAGGGAGGTACCGCCGTAACTAATCAGTGGTAAGGGTACACCGACAACCGGCAGCAGTCCTGTGACCATCCCCGCATTGACGAAAAGATAGACGAAAAAAACCAGCGACAGGGATCCGGCGAGGATTCTGCCAAAGGTGTCTTGGGCCTGGGTGGCGATGTAGAGTCCGCGCATTATGATGAAGAAATAGAGCGAGAGCAGGGCGAGTATTCCGACCAGGCCGAACTCCTCGGAGATCACCGCGAAGATGAAATCGGTATGACGCTCCGGGAGAAACTCCAGGTGGGACTGGGTACCGTTGAGCCACCCCTTGCCGCTGATGCCGCCGGAGCCGATAGCGATTTTCGACTGGATGATATGGTAGCCGGTTCCCAACGGGTCGCTTTCAGGATTGAGAAAGGTCAACACCCGCTGGCGCTGGTACTCATGCATGAAGTACCAGGCGACCGGGCCGAGGGCCGCCAGCAGCATGCCGATGGCGGTGATGACTCGCCAGCTGATACCGGCCAGAAACAGGGCAAAGGCGCCGGCGGTGGCCACCAACAGCGCGGTGCCCAAGTCGGGCTGTTTCGCGATCAGCAAGACCGGCAGCAGGGTGAACAGACCAGCCAATATCAGTCGGGAGGGATTCGGCGGCAACCGATGCTCCGCCAGGTACCAGGCGATCAGCATTGGCAGGGTCAATTTGAACATCTCCGAGGGCTGAAAACGGATGAATCCCAGGTCCAGCCAACGCTGAGCACCCTTGCCCTCTTCGCCGAATATGATTACCGAGACCAGCATCAGGATGCCGATCATATAGAGTGCGGGGGACCAGCGTCGTATATTGGCCGGATGGATCTGCGCCAGGGCGAACATCGCAACAAATCCCACTCCCAGGCGGAAAAGCTGTTTTTGCAGCAGAATCAGTTCCTTGTCGCCGGCACTGTAGAGCACGGTCAAGCCGACACCGGAGAGCAGGATCAGGCTGGTTAGGAGCGGTAGGTCGATGTGTAGCCAGGCCAGCAGTCCGCTTGCCTGGGCCGGTTGCGATTCGTAGAACGTGACATGGTTTCTACCCAGCATCCTCTTCTCCCAGCAGGTAGCGATCCATGACCTTGCGTGCTATCGGGGCGGCAACGGAACCACCGTGGCCTCCGTTCTCTACCACTACGGCGATGGCGATGCGTGGCTGTTCCACGGGTGCGAAGGCAATGAACAGCGCATGGTCGCGCTTGCGCTTGGCGATCAGCTCTTCATCGTACTCCTCATCCTGTTTCACACTGAATACCTGAGCGGTTCCGGTCTTCCCCGCGATCCGGTAATGGTCGGTCTGAATCGAACGCGCGGTGCCGCGAAGACCTTCGACCACCTGCGACATGGCATGAATTACCTGTTCCCAGTGCATCGGATCGAGTTGATGTAGATCGTCGATGATTTTCGGGCTCTCCACCTCTGTACCATCAGCATGTTCAATGGTATGGACTACCCTGGGACGGATGCGGTGACCCTTGTTAGCCAGGGTGGCGGTGGCGGAGGCAAGCTGCAGGGGGGTGGTGAGAAAATAACCCTGACCTATGCCAACGATCAGGGTCTCACCAGGATACCAGGGTTCCCGTCGTCGCTGCCGTTTCCATTCACGGCTCGGCATAAGCCCGGAGAGTTCACCGTCCAGGTCGACCTTGGTCGGTTCTCCAAAGCCGAATCCGGAGAGATACTCATGGAGCTTGTCGATACCCAGGGTGCGTGCCAGTTCGTAGTAGTAGACATCACAGGATTCGACAATTGCGCGTTCCAGGTCGACTTTTCCATGTCCCCATTTCTTCCAGTCGCGATATTTGTGATCCTTGCCGGGGAGCTGGTAATAACCCGGGCAGTAGGTCTCCTGGTGATAGCCGACCACGTTGTACTCCAGGCCCGCAAGACCGATAAAGGGCTTAACGGTGGAGCCCGGGGGATACTGACCGCGGATGGCGCGGTTGAATAGGGGATTGTCGAGGGAGGTCTCCAGCTCTCGATAGGCCTTGGCGCTGATCCCCTCGACAAACAGATTGGGGTCATACCCGGGTTTGCTGACCAGGGCAAGCACGCCCCCCGTCTCGATATCGATGGCGGCGACGGCACCATTATAATCACCTAATGCCTCCAGTGCCGTGGACTGCAGGTCCATATCCAGGAACAGGTGCAGGTTGTCACCAGGCTGGGGAGATTGACTCTCAAGCACCCGCAACACCCTGCCCTTGGCGTTGACCTCCACCTGCTGCAGGCCGACCTGGCCATGCAAGAGTCCCTCGTAACTCTTCTCTACACCGTTCTTGCCTATGAAGTTGGTACCCCGATAGTTGGAGGTGTCGATGATCTGCAGTTCCTGTTCGTTGATGCGTCCGACATAACCCAGCAGATGGGCGGTCTCGAGTCCTTGGGGGTAGTCGCGCAACAGGCTCGCCTTGACGTCGACACCTGAGAAGCGGTGGCGATTGACAGCGATACGGGCAACCTCTTCATCTTCCAACCTGACCCGAATCGGAATACTGTCGAAACGTCTGCGCTGTTTGCGCAACTGGTGGAATCTGTTGATGTCGTCTTCGTTGATATCGATGATTGCACTCAGTTCCTGGATGGTAAGGTCGAGGTTCTTGGTCTTTTCCGGGGTGATCTCCAGACTGTAGGCTGGCAGATTTTGGGCCAGTATAGTGCCGTTGCGGTCATAGATCAGACCCCTTGTTGGTGGTAGGGGTTCAAGCTTAACCCGGTTGTCCTGGGAGAGGGTGGTATAGTGTTCATGACTCTCCACCTGAAGGTAGAACAGGCGCCCAACCAGGATTGCCAGGACCACAAGCACAAGGGTGCCGGAGGCGATGGCACGCCCCAGAAACAGCTGGCTCTCATGCAAATAGTCCTTAATCGAGGATTGCGGCACCCGCTTCTCCTATGCTCAATTTAGATAGCCTTAACGAATATTAAAGCGACGTCTCACGTCCCTCAGAATAATAAATGCCCAGGGCCAGAGCAGGGTACTTACCAAGGGCGTGATCCAATACCAGAGAGAGGGTGTCGGGTAGCCTGCCGCCCCCGTGGACCAGAGCGCCAAGAGGCGCTCCACGAGCAACAGGATGAAAATGGTGAAGACTTGCTGACGCAGTGGCATGACTCTGACCCGAAGATGCAGTTTCAACATAATATAGGCGATAACCGAGAATCCCAGTGCATGTTGGCCCAGCAGGGTGCCGGTGAGCACATCCAGCAACAGGCCTGTTGTCCAGCTGACGCCGACACCGATGCGTTCGGGCATGGCCATGCACCAGTAGATCAGGATCAGGGCGACCCATTGTGGCCGGTAGGTGATGGCCCACTCCGGGAGCGGCATGATGGTCAGGATGAAACCCGCCAGCAGGGTCAGCACGATGACATAAAGGCGGGATTGGGGTTGGCTAATCACTCTTCTCCCTCTGCGCTACTTGCCGCTGCCGCTGTCGTCTCTTCAGCTGTTTCCTCTGTCATGGGTTCTGCTCCCATGTTGGGATCGAGGGTCCACACCAACAGCACTTCGCGGATGCGGTCGAGATGGGCTGTGGTCTGGGCGATGACCGAGGCAAAGGGTTGCCCGGGTTCACGCTTTACATCGATCACCTCGGCCACGGGATAACCGGGTGGAAAGCTGCCTCCCAGGCCTGACGTGGTCAGCCTATCTCCCACCTTGATATCCGCATTGTTTGGCAGATGGGGCAGTTCAAGACGGTTGATCAGGCCGGTACCCAGGGCGATGGTTCGCAGGCCGTTACGATTGACCTGCACAGGCAGTGCGTGGGTGGCGTCGGTGATCAACAGCACACTGGCGGTCAGTGGTGTGGTATGGGTAACCTGGCCGACCACTGCATTGGCATCGACCACCGGTTGACCGGCAAAGAGTTCGGATGTGGATCCCTTGTTGATCAGCACCTGTTGACGAAACGGATCCTGTTCCACTGAGATCAACTCGGCGATCAAGACCCGGTCGCCAACCTTGAACGAGGAGTCCAAAAGACCGCGCAGGCGCATATTCTCGGCTTCAAGGGACTCGAACTTCTGCTGTCTGGCGCGCAGCACAAGATTTTCCTTGTGCAGTTTCTCCCTTTCCGACTCCAATTCACTACGACTGGTGATGGCATCGCTGGCGGATTCACTCAGGATCACAGGCAGGGAGGCCAGGTATTGTACCGGGAAGAGCAGTACTGAAAGTCCCGAGCGCAGGGATTCCAGGTGGTTGTAGCGATGGTCCAAGACCATGATGACGATGGAGAGCAGTACCGCCGTCACCAGTCTTGTGGTGATTGAGGGACCCTGTGTGAAGATCAGTTTAATGGCTGAATGACTCCGCTTTCAATTCTTTGGCTCCCGCTATCGGTCTGGTGCTGGTTTCCTTGCTTATAGATCTCCAGCCGGCTGCAGGGAGCCAAACACTAGGGCTTGCTGTCAGGCCCTAGTCAACCATAAAGAATTCGCCACCCCGCTCATCGATCAGCTCCAGTGCGCGCCCGCCACCACGGGCCACGCAGGTCAGCGGATCCTCGGCAACAATCACCGGCAGTCCGGTCTCTTCCTGGAGCAGGCGATCGATGTCCTTGAGCAGTGCGCCACCCCCGGTGAGAACGATACCACGCTCGGCCACGTCGGCACCCAGCTCCGGCGGGGTCTGTTCCAACGCGGTCTTGACCGCACCGACAATACCCGACAGCGGCTCCTGCAGTGCTTCCAATATCTCGTTGCTGTTGAGGGTAAAGCTGCGCGGAATACCTTCGGCCAGGTTTCGGCCTTTGACATCGATCTCCTTGACCTCGTTCCCCGGATAGGCGGAGCCGATCTCATGCTTGACCCGTTCCGCGGTGGCTTCACCGATCAGGGTGCCGTAGTTGCGGCGAACATAGTTGACGATGGCCTCGTCGAAGCGGTCGCCGCCGACACGCACCGAGTTGGCGTAGACGATGCCGTTCAGCGAGATGATCGCAACCTCGGAGGTGCCGCCGCCGATATCCAGTACCATAGAGCCCCGGGCCTCATCCACGGGCAGGCCGGCGCCGATGGCGGCTGACATAGGCTCTTCGATCAGATAGACCTCTCTGGCACCGGCGCCGGCGGCCGACTCCTTGATGGCGCGCCGTTCGACCTGGGTGGAGCCGCAGGGTACACAGACCAGTACTCGGGGACTTGGACGGATGATACGACTCTCGTGCACCTTGTGGATAAAGTACTGCAGCATCTTCTCAGTGACGGTGAAGTCGGCGATAACGCCCTCTTTCATCGGCCTGATGGCGGTGATGTTGGTGGGGGTTCGGCCAAGCATCTTCTTTGCGTCCTCACCCACGGCCACCACCGATTTTGCTCCTCCAGGACCGCGATCCTGACGAATCGCCACCACTGAAGGTTCATTTAACACGATGCCCTGGCCACGGGCATAGATCAGGGTATTGGCAGTACCCAGGTCGATGGAAAGGTCATTGGAAAATAGGCCTCGTATGCGTCGAAACAGCATGGATCTTTATCTTTTTCTCTGTTGGTAAAGGGCCGGGCCCAGACTTGGTCAGATAGCCATGTGACGGCTATTCTCGAATCCTTGTCTTGGACTGGACCGAAAGTCGGTTAATCTATCAATGGTACAGGAGTTGGGCAAGAAAGGGGATGGGGAATTGAGCACAATTGGTTAAATAAAATACACCCTCGAACATCGATTGAGGGTGATAACCTAGAGGCCCAGCCATAGCAACCTGTTGTTTTCGGCTCGCGTTAATTTGCGCGCCTGCGGTCTGGCAGGCCAGGGGCATGCCTGCATTGGTGTTACATTCGGGAATGCCCATTCAGCTCACGGCTGAGGCGTTGCCACACCTGTCTCAGTGTTGAGGATTGCTACTCCTCGCCATCCCCATCGCTATGGCCGTCCCCCTCGCTATCTTCAACCTCAATGCTGGTGGCAATCAACACACCGTCGGCATAATTGCCTTCCACCTCGGTTTGACGACTGGCAAAGCTATAGCTGACGCCGGAGGTGTCGATTCTGATACCAAATATCTCGATTGTGGAATCATCGATTGAGACCGGAATGCCTTCGACCTCGGCATCGTGGGTTGACGGCGGATGTTCCAATTCCAGCTTGCTCGCCACCAGTGTGCCATTGTCGAAATAGACCTTGGCCTCCAGGTAGTCGGATGATGTCAATTGACTCAGGGTGAAGCTTGAGTTCTCTCCCACCTCGTTCTCCATGATGGTGGAGTTGTCGACCCTGATGGTCTGGCCCAACAGGGTTAGGGTGCCCGCAGCGGTATCCACATTGTCGACACCCAGGATGGCGCCGATTTCGCCGCGCTCCGAGGCCACCGCCTTGAGCTCGATCTCTTCGGCGAGCAGGATATCGCCGTTCATCACACCCTCGACCTCAGCGACCCGTCCAACAGTGAGCTGATCCGTGGCGCCGCTCAGCGGAGTGGCTGAAGCATCCACAACCTGTCCATTGAGGGAGAACAGATCATTGGCGTCGAGGGCCTCTGTTATCTGACCTTCGATCTCAACCTCTTCGCCATCTTCAGCCACTGAACTGCTGCTCTCGCTTTCGATCTCGATTGACGTGGCCACGAACAGGTCGCCGGAAAAACTGCTTCCCTCAACCTCGACAAATGTTCCCTCAGGCGGGATCGACGACAGATTCGAGGCATCGATGGTCAAGCTGCCGATCTGGAACTGATCACCGGAGATTGCGCTGACAATACCCGAAACCTCCAGCTCGCCACCGGCCCAGGCGAGAGATTTAACTTCGATGCGTGTAGCCAGGATGGTTCCGGAGCCATCGGTGAAGCCGCTCACTTCCACCTCGCTGTTGGCCGGCAGGTCCTCCAGCAGGGTGGCGTCGAATCGGTTTTCATAGACAGTGTCACTATCCACGCTAACGATCTGATTCATCACGGTAAGGGTGTTGTTGCTGGCGATATCGTTGCTGTTGACCACGCCTTCGATGAGGCTGTCGTAGGTCACCGACTCCGCTTCGCCAGTGGCGTTTTCCGAGTCGCTGCTACCGCTGATGCGAACCACCATGCCGATCGCCAGATCATTTTGGGTTGCATCGATATTGTTGACGGTAAAGCTGGCATTGTCTGTGTTGAACTCGATGCCATTGACATAAATGGAACCAAAACTGGTCACCCTACCCTGGGTAATACCGGTTCCGCCAATACCGCCATCCGCAACCTGGTTACCACCGGCGGCGCCGCAACTGTAGAGTCCGACGATCGATGCTCCCATCGCCAGCGAAATCAGGATCTTGAGAAGGAGTCTATTCATCCGGTGTCACATCCTGTTCAAAATAGTAGATACCGATGCCTGCCTGTTTGCGTCCTGTACCGCCGGATTCCGGGCTGATGTCCCGATCTTTCTGCGACAGATATTTATCGCACTCCACCAACAGGGCCTGTGATTTTTCGGCGCTCATATTGCGGAACTCGTGCAGCGCCTCCATGGGCAGGTTGTCGTAGGAGACCTTGCGCTGAAAGTAGGGTGTCTGGGAGCCGCGTTGAAGATTATGATCGATGGTGTTGAGCAAAAGTTGCACATCCGTGCCCAAAATGTGAAGTTTGCCTGTCTCACCGGTGCGCGGCACATAACCGTCGCTGAGAAGAGTGATCTTACCACTCTCATCTTTGGCGATGGTGCCGACGCGCATCAGCTCATCATAGATCGCCCTTGGTGGTACATCGCCGCTGTGCTCCTTGACCAATTTGCTGAAGCTGGCCTCTCCCTTGTCGAAAAAGAGTGCGGCAGGGGCACCTTTCTTGGTCTGAAACCGAGAATCTCGCAGCCAACCTGAAATCACCCTGGCAGCACGGTTGTACTGATGGGCGATGGCGCTGTCATCGGGGGTGTCGATTTTTTGCAGGCGGCTCACCTCTTTGCGTGTCAAACCCGTGATTACCGAGACCCTGGAAACCGTCTGTTTACGACCCGGGATGCCAAACTCCTTGGATGCCACGTCCATGAAGGTCCATTTACTCAAGTCAGCAAAATCACCATAGGTAAAGCCATTGCGTAACATCAGCCTGACCAGGGGTCTGAGCAGTTTCAGAATAGATGCAGTGAGTATCTTGCGAATCTCGTCCATGGGTATTTTCTAACCAGCTGAGTCTCTTAATTTAACGGATTGGTATAACTACTCTATATCCCAGTTAGGACAGGATGTCTTTGATATTTATCGCCTATCAAACGCTATGTCAGACGCTTAGCCCTATCATTCCGCTGCTGTTTCATGGCGGCCTATAAACTGTAATCTATGTTGGGAATTATATCCCAAGATCACACTTATTCATATTATAGCCCCTCTTTTTATTTAAAGAAGTTCAAATTGGATCACACTTCGGTCTGGAATATTAACCCTTTGTTTATAAGAACTTTCCTTCCTTGTTTAGGAATAATATTATTTTTTTTGCCCTCTCTCTTCCGGTGCGGAATGAATTGTGCCCGCGCCCATCCACCGACAACTGTTCGAGTGAGCCATTTTATAACCCATACTTCGTTATCTTCATCGTTCCCCAGCGTGTATCCATGGTGGAGAATGTGGTAGATTTGCCCCTTTTGCAGAGCAGGTTGCAGGCGGATGTCTCTAGATAAGTCCGATGTCGAAAAAATAGCCCATCTTGCACGAATGGCCTTGGATGAGTCCCATATTGGCGCCTATGTCGAGGATCTCAGCAATATACTCGATCTGGTGGAGCAGTTGGAGGCGGCGGATACCGATGCCATCGAGCCGATGTCCCACCCTCTCCACATGGCGCAGCGGCTGCGCCTGGATGAGGTGACCGAGGCCGATTGCCGTGAGGCCAATCAGGCAGTAGCACCGAAGGTGGAGAATGGCCTCTATCTGGTACCCAAGGTCATTGAATAGCTCACAGACCTGCCGGTTTATGGCGCAACTGAAGAGAACCACGCAGACATCCATTGGACACAAACCACACCATGCAGAGTAAATCCATTGCTGAACTGGGCGCCGCACTAAAGGCGGGTGAATTCACCAGTTGTGAGCTGACTCGCCATTTTATCGATCGTATCGAGCGTTTGAATGGTCAACTCAATGCCCTGATCACGCCCACACCAGAGCAGGCGCTGGTTGAGGCCGAGGCGGCAGACCGGGTGATCCAGGCAGGAAATGCCGGCCCGTTAACCGGGATACCCTTGGTGCAGAAGGATATCTTCTGTACTCGGGGGGTGAAGACCAGTTGTGGTTCCAGAATGCTGGACAACTTTATCTCACCCTACGATGCAACGGTGGTGGAGAGGTTGAAACAGGCCGGTGCTGTCTCCTTGGGAAAGGCCAATATGGATGAGTTCGCCATGGGTTCATCCAATGAGACCAGTTATTATGGTCCGGTGTGCAATCCCTGGGACAGGGATCGGGTACCCGGCGGCTCCTCCGGTGGATCGGCTGCGGCCGTTGCCGCGAGGTTGGCGGTTGCCGCTACCGGCACCGATACCGGTGGGTCGATACGCCAGCCGGCGGCACTCTGCGGTATCACCGGTCTAAAACCGACCTATGGACGGGTCTCCCGTTACGGCATGGTCGCCTTTGCTTCGAGTCTTGATCAGGCTGGGCCGATGGCACGCAGTGCCGAAGATGCCGCCCTGCTGCTACAGGCGATGGCGGGATTCGATCCCAAGGATTCGACCTGTGCCGATGAGGCCGTGCCCGATTACTCAGCTACCCTGAACGACTCCCTACAGGGATTGAAGATAGGGCTTCCCCGGGAGTATTTCGGTGAGGGGCTTGATAGCGCCGTTGCGGCATCCATCGAAGAGGCCATCGATCACTACAAGCGGCTGGGTGCGGAGGTTGTCGAGATCAGTCTGCCCAATACGGACTTGGCGGTTCCGACCTACTATGTGGTGGCACCGGCAGAGTGTTCATCCAACCTCTCCCGTTTCGATGGTGTGCGTTTCGGCTATCGTTGCCAAGAGCCCAAAGATTTGGAAGACCTCTATAAACGAACCCGGGGAGAGGGGTTCGGTGCCGAGGTTAAGCGTCGTATTCTGATCGGTACCTATGCATTGTCTGCGGGTTACTATGACGCTTACTACTTGAAAGCGCAGAAGACCAGACACCTGATATCCGACGACTTCAAGCGAGCCTTTGAAAGTGTGGATGTGATCATGGGCCCAACCGCTCCGACTACCGCCTTCACCCTTGGTGAGAAAGTGGATGATCCGGTGACCATGTACCTTAATGACATCTATACAATCGCGACTAATCTTGCAGGATTGCCCGGTATCTCGATTCCGGCGCGGCCAGTGGCCGGGTTGCCGGTGGGATTGCAGATCATCGGCAACTATTTCAACGAGGGAAAGTTGTTGAATGTGGCACACCGGTATCAGTTGGAGACGGATTGGCATCGACAGATACCAGAAGGCTTCGCTTAACAAAATTAGAGAACAACTATGAAGTGGGAAACCGTTATCGGGCTTGAGATTCATACTCAACTGGCGACAAGGTCTAAGATCTTTTCCGGTGCCTCCACCGCCTATGGTGCCGATGCGAATAGCCAGGCTTGTATTATCGATCTGGGTTTCCCCGGTGTTTTGCCGGTACTCAATGAGACGGCAGTGGATATGGCGCTGAAGTTCGGTATTGCTGTGAATGCGGAGATTGCCCCTCGTTCGGTGTTTGCAAGGAAAAACTACTTCTATCCCGATCTGCCCAAGGGCTACCAGATAAGTCAATTCGAGTTGCCGATCGTGGGCAAGGGTTCGATCGATATCGATCTCGATGATGGTACTCGAAAGGTAATCGGTATCACCCGTGCGCATCTCGAAGAGGATGCAGGAAAATCGCTGCATGAGGATTTCCACGGGATGAGCGGAATCGATCTCAACCGTACCGGCACTCCGTTGCTGGAGATCGTTTCCGAACCGGACATGCGCTCCATCAAGGAGGCTGTGGCCTATGCCCGCAAGATCCATCAACTGGTGGTCTATCTGGGTATCTGCGACGGCAGCATGCAGGAGGGTTCATTCAGGGTCGATGCAAATATCTCTATACGTCCCCTTGGCCAGGAGGCTTTCGGTACACGAACCGAATTAAAAAACATCAACTCGTTCCGCTTCATGGAGCGCGCCTTGAACTACGAACTTGAACGCCAGATCGATCTCATCGAAGGGGGTGGCGAAGTGGTTCAGGAGACCCGACTCTACGATGCCGATCGTGACGAGACCCGCTCGATGCGAAGTAAGGAGGAGGCCAACGACTATCGTTACTTTCCCGATCCCGACCTGTTGCCGGTGGAGATCGGTGAGCAACGATTGCAACGGGCGAGGCAGGGTATGCCTGAACTGCCCGATCAGAAACGGCAACGCTTTGAGGCTGACTACAAACTGAGTTCGGCAGATGCCCTGACATTGACTCTGAGCAGGGCCCTGGCCGATTATTTTGAACAGGTGGTGGCAACTGGAGCCGATGCCAAGATGACAGCCAACTGGGTTACCGTGGAATTGGCGGGGGCATTGAACAAAGCGGGGCTCGAGTTATCCCAATCACCGGTCAGCCCGAACCAGCTCGGCGGCTTGTTGCAACGTATCGCGGATGACACGATTTCTGGAAAGATAGCGAAGCAGGTATTTGAGGCGATCTGGAACGGCGAAGGTGATGCGGATAGTGTTATCGAAGCGAAGGGGTTGAAACAGATCACCGACAGTGGTGAGATCGAGAAGATTATCGATGAGGTGATCGAGGCCAATCCGAAACAGGTGGAACAGTTTAGAGCCGGTAAGGATAAGCTGCTCGGTTTCTTCGTGGGGCAGGTGATGAAGCTGACCCAGGGCAAAGCAAATCCGGGGCAGGTGAACAAGATTTTGTTAACCAAGCTGAAAAACTGAGTGTGTTGAGAGCCTGTGACCGGGAATATTCGCACTATCCTTTTATTACTATGATGTGAGACCGCTGATGTTCAGAGCTGGGTTTTGGTGTGTACGGTGGATTTTGCTTACGTTAACCTTGGTCCTTCCAACTCTCTCATCAGCGGCCATCTGGCGTGATGTCCCTGGTTCTGATCTGGCGGCGAAGGCCGTAGACAAAAGTTCTGTTTACTATCGCCTACTCCAGGCAGACGGTCAGGCGTTAAGGCAGAGGCTGTACATGGCCCCCCTGCAGGAGACGGCTTCATCGACGGTCGAACTGGAATTGCCGTTGCCTTATGGATCGATGCAGCGTTTTGTCGTGGAAGAGTCGCCGGTAATGGCGGAATCACTGGCAAATCGCTATCCGCAGATCCGCACCTATAGGGTCAGAGGTATAGATGAGCCTGCCAGCAGCGGGCGTTTGGATATTACACCACAGGGTTTTCATGCCATGCTCACGACACCTGTGGGTACTGTATTTATCGACCCGGATGGTGAAGGCAGTTATCGCAGTTATTACAAAAAGGATTTGGCTGCACAGCAAACAGACGTTCCCCCCCTTGTCTGCATGCACCATGATAGTCACCAGCAACATAATTTCGCACCCTCCATAATTTCCCGGCAGTTTGCGAGCAGGAGCATCAGTGGTACCCATCGTCGGATCTATCGTCTCGCGGTGGCGGCTAGCGCTGAATACACTGCCTACTTCGGTGGTAATGTTGCCAATGCCCTGGCGCAAATCGTGACCACTATCAACCGGGTCAATCAGATCTATGGGCGTGATCTCGCGGTACAGTTTCAATTGGTGGGAAACAACGACCGAATTATATTTACTGATCCCGATAGCGATCCCTACACCCATACCTCCGCTGGTATAGCAACGATGTTGCTAGAGAATCAGGGGCAGCTCGACTTTACACTGGGCGTGGATAATTACGATATCGGTATTCTGTTTGGCACAGTTGGCGGTGGTCTCGCTAGTGTGGGTTCTGCCTGTAGCATCTACAAGGCACAGGCCTATACAGGCTCACCGACACCTGACAGCGATAGTTTCTACATCGACTTTGTCGCCCATGAGCTGGGTCATCAGCTGGATGCGTCGCACTCCTTCAACGGAACAACGGCAAACTGCAGCGGCATCAACAGGGTTGCTGAATCAGCCGTAGAACCGGGTAGTGGCTCAACCATCATGGGCTATGCAGGTATCTGCGAAGAGGAGGATCTACAGCCTAACTCCGATGCCACCTTTCATGCGCTCAGTATTCAGCAGATGAATGAGTTCACCTTTCAGGGTGAAGGCAGCCAGTGTGGCCAGTTAACGCTAACTGGTAACAATACCCCTTCAGTGGATGCCGGTCTGACAGGGGATGATGGTGTCAGGACCATACCCATTGGGACGCCGTTTGTGCTCAGTGGTGAGGCCAGCGATGTGGATGGGGATACACTCTCCTACCAATGGGACGAGATGGATCCTGGAGGCGCCAATGGTGCAACAGACGCCGCTACCATCGGTACCGATCTTGCTGATGGCAGTAATCCATTGTTCCGATCTTTTTTGCCGAAACGGACTTCGCTGCGCTATTTTCCACGCCTGAGCCATCTGTTGACACAGCAAAGCGACATTGGAGAGACGCTACCTCAATCATCACGGACGCTCAATTTCAGACTGACGGTTAGAGATGGTGAGAGTGGTGTTGCCAGTGATAATATTGCTATTCAGGTGGATGCCAATCAAGGGCCTTTCCGAATAACCGGTGGGGAATTGAATCTCTCATCCGTGTTTAGTGGTGGTGACACCCATACCCTTGAGTGGGACACTGCGGGCACGCAATCGAGTTGTCCAAATGTAGAGGTTTCACTACTCAGCCTGAGTCCCGGGAATCCACCCGCCACATTCTGCGATCACAATGATGAAGGATTCGAACAGCTATCCTTGGGAGTTTTCCCCAACAATGGTTCAGCCATCATCCTCTTGCCTGATGTCAATATTGATCATGCTCGTGTCATGCTTAGCTGTGCAGGCAATATCTTCTTTGCTGTGTCGGATGCCACGATAAGTATTCAGGGTGCGGGGATAACCATTGACAGCAGTTGTCGAGCTCTGGATGGAGAGGATCTTGAACACGGAACGGTTTTCACTAATGCTGATGATGCGGAAAAGTTTGACAGCCCCGGTGGCGGTGGACAGATAACCTGGCTGCTGCTGATATTGTCACTGGCCGGATATCTGCGCAGTAACCGTTATTTTTAGTCAATACCCTATCATTGGTGTTTGCATGATCCTCGTGCAATTCTATAAAGATAACGTTAAGTGTCGATTGTTAAGTTGTCACTAATATAAAAAAGCTGTTATATATCGATTGTCCTGTTATTGGCTTTGTGTGAATGTCGCACTAAAGTTTAGTGGGGTTTTGATCTCCTTTATCGCATCTATAGTCAACTCCTATAGCGTTAATCAGAATTAGGTCTTGGACAAATAGAGTTGCCTGGTAAATAGTTTCAGTTAATGGTTGCCGGCGTGGTTTTACTTTGTCATGCAGCAGCGTCGGAATGAATTGATAACCTGTGAATACTGTCATTTGGCTTGCTAGGCTCAATTGACAAGCCTATCGCAATAATAAGTTTCAAATATTGCTTGTTAAGTTATTCAGACGAACCACTAAGTAATAGGAGAGGGGGTACAGATGCATATTGAACCAGGCGTCGTAGAAGGCGCAAAACTGGCATTCAGCGCACTAACAGCCGCGGGTGCAGTGCTGTATGCAGCGAAAGTATCGCTGAGTACGGTGAAAAATGTCGGTATCACTCAGCTTGCGGCCCGCAGTTTGGTGACGACATTCTTGGTGTTCTGCTTTTTTCAGGTTTTACCCCACTATCCGGTCGGGGTGTCGGAAGTTCATTTTATCCTTGGTGCAACCCTGTTCCTGATATTTGGTGCAGGGGCCGCGGCAATTGGCTTGGCCATGGGGCTGTTAATGCAGGGTTTACTGTTTGCGCCAGCTGACTTGCCGCAATATGGCATGAATGTCACAACGCTATTGGTGCCTCTGTTGCTGGTTGATGCGCTTGCGCGCCGTCTGATACCGGCCGATACAGCCTATAAGGATCTTAAGTACAAGCAGGCATTGGCGCTATCCACTGCCTACCAGGGTGGCGTAGTGGCTTGGGTGGCTTTCTGGGCATTCTATGGGCACGGCTTCGGTGCGGAAAATCTCGCTCAAGTAGGCATGTTTAGTGCTGCCTATGCGGTTGTTATTGTTGTGGAGCCGCTGCTGGATATGGCGATTCTCGCGATGGCCAAGTCACTGCATCAGCTCAAAGAGAACAAGCTGTTCCAATCCCGTCTCTACCATTCAGCCATGTAGTATTAATCAGGAAAATAGAGGTCTCCGGTTATCGGAGACCTCTTTTTTTTCTCAAATCAACCCTATTAGAATTCACTAATTTGGACTGACTCTTGTGTGCTGAGTGCTAATGGAGAGACATTGATTATGGCTGCGCGGGACCCCCATCGGTTTGTTAATGAACTTGATGACACCGCAGTCAATAGACTTATTGAAAGGTTGGAGAGTCGTGCCAAAGATAGTGTATTTACCAGGTTGGTGGATAAATATGCGCAAAAACTGATAGCTGCAAAGCCTGCCAGGGTGTTAGAGGTGGGCTGTGGCACAGGTGCTATGATTCGCTCCTTTGTTAGCCGTCATGAGTTTACAGGTAGTGCGGTTGGCATTGATCAGAGCCAGTCGTTCATCGATGCTGCTGAATGCTATACACAACAGGAGAAGCTTGAGGCAAAACTAAAGTTTCAACTCGGAGATGCACATAATCTGGACTTTCCTGACGCAAGTTTCGACGCGGTTATTGCAAATACACTTATAAGTCATGTTACAGAACCTGCTCGAGTACTTCAGGAGATGGCGCGTGTGCTACGACATGGCGGAACCTTAGCAATCTTTGATGGTGACTATGCGTCGTTGACCTACGCTTATCCCGAATATGAGTTTGGGCGCAACATGGATCAGGCCTTGGCGGTGGCGTCTTTCAATAATCCTCGCATAATGCGCGAGTTACCATATATTCTTCGTGATTATGGGCTTGAACTCTATGCCGCATGGGGCGAGGCAGTGGTGGAGATCGGTAAAGCAAGCTATTTCAAATCTTTTGCAGAAACCTATGCCCCCTATGTTGTGAATGCGGGGCTGTATAGCTCGAAGGAAGTTGATACTTGGTTATCATTACAGAGAGATGCAATGGATAAAGGTACATTCTTTGCGTCCTGTAATTACTACTCCTATCTCATGCGCATTAAATAAATACGCACCATCAGTTATGCAGACGTAATCTATTGACTTATTGGAAGTTCCGAATTCAACTATAGGGAAAAACTATAGAAACAATACATATATGTTCTTTGACAAATAACAAGATTGAGTAAATAGTTTTATAAGCGACATAAGGAGTGCTTTAGTGCACATAACGACCCATGCAAACCAGTTTTACAACACAGCAACTGTCGATACCCGCTATTGCCAGCTCGGAAGTAGAGCTGCGTGCCTGTCTGCAATGCGACTACTGCACCCCGAATTGCCCAACCTATAAAATACTAGGAGACGAATACGATAGTTCACGAGGGCGTGTATTTCTTATCAAGGAGCTGCTCGAGAGCGACGGCAAGCCAGATCAGAAAACAGTGGATTATATCGATCGTTGTCTCTCATGCCTGGCGTGTATGTCGACCTGTCCCTCAAGCGTGCACTACCAGCATCTGTTGGATCATGCACGGGAAACCATTGAACAGCGGCATCAACGAAAGCCGATAGATAGGTTATCGCGTTGGCTATTGGCGAAGCTGCTGCCTTACCCGAAGCGGTTTAGGATGGCAATGCATACGGCGCGGTTACTGAAACCCGCGGCTTCGGTACTGCCCACCCCGATTAGGGGCATGGTGGAGTATACACCAGGCAGTTTGCCGCCACCGAGCCCTAACGACAGACCTCAGGTCTTCCCAGCGCAGGGTAAGCGTAAGCTTCGTGTGGGGCTGCTGAGTGGTTGTGCACAACAGGCGCTAAACACGGATATCAACGATGCCACCATTCGCATTCTTTGTCGACATGGCTGTGAAGTTGTCATCCCAAACGGTATTGGGTGTTGTGGTGCAGTAACGCACCATATGGGTAAAAGCAAGGAGAGTATTGCTACAGCGGCCAAGAATATAGAGGCATGGATGAACGAGATCGATGGCGAGGGACTGGATGCGATTGTAATCAATACCAGTGGTTGTGGCACTGTAATGAAGGATTACAATTATATGTTCCGCAATCACGCTTTGGCACAGCAGGCGGCGACTGTTGCAGCTTTGGCAAAGGATATAACCGAACTGTTGTCGGAGGTTGATCTGGATTTCAAGGTAAAGCCTGGCTTGCGGATATCCTATCATGCAACTTGCTCTCTTCAATTCGGACAGAGAATCAGATTCAAGCCGAAAAAATTGTTGAAATCAGCTGGATTTACTGTATTGGAACCAAGAGATGCACACACTTGTTGCGGTGCCGCCGGAACCTATAATTTGCTACAGCCTGAAATCTCAGCCCGCTTGAGACTGAGTAAATTGAAAGAGCTTGAGGCGGGATCTCCTGCTGCAATTGCGGCTGGTAATATCGGTTGTATGTTGCATCTGACAACCAATTCCAGGGTGCCTGTCGTGCACACTGTGGAGCTGTTGGATTGGGTGACGGGCGGTCCCATGCCGTCTTCGCTGAATGGTGTTTGTAGCGAAGCCGGTTAAGACCACCGTGAGTATCTAAATTGAATACTGCCCTACATCGAAAGGGCTTGATTTCCTTGACTGATATTAGTGTTAACAGGCCCTAGGACTGGCTCTTGCTGGTGATGATATTCAGGCTTGTCTTAGTTTTGTGCCGTTTATGCTGGAAGGTGTACATACCTCTGACATGGGGCAGGGTCCTGTTCGTTTTACCGGCGTATCTTGACAGCCCTCTGCACCCCATTGGGACGCCAGTTCCTTGAAAGCGAGTGAGGCAGGGCTTTTGTAGGAGTCCTTACGGCAGATGAGCGTGATCGTGTGGTGAGGCAGTTCCGGTAACAGCATGACTGGATGAATTTCGCTCTGCTGGCATGCGATGGTATTTGGCAGTATGGTCGCGAGCCGCCCCAAACGCAGCACTTCTATAATAGTGCTTAGCGAATTTGTCTCGATGGCAATTGTCGGCTTGATGTCATGTTCCAGACAATAGAGATCGATATGCCTGCGCAGTGCGAAGTCGCTGTTGAGAAGTGCCAACGGCTCTTGTTCAAAGGCATGTTGGTTTAGTGGTGATTCTGTTCCGGCGTATTGGTGTGTCGATCCTACTGCCATATTTAGGGGTTCGATGAAAAGGTGCTGAGTCTCTATATATTCATAGTTGGCAGCGACAGTAAGGGTATTGGTAAATGCAATTCCAATATCGATGTTGCCAGCCAGTACGCCGCTCTCAATGTCATCCTGAGGCATCTCATAAGTACCTACCGATATACCCGGGTATCGTTTATTGAAGCGGTCTAACAACGGTGCGGCGAGATAATCTGTAATTGGAGTCATGCCGAGGCTCAAGGATCCACGGCTGAGATCCTGCAGTTCCTGAATTGCTCGTTTGCCGGCATCGAGTTCGCCAAGCGCTCTTCTTGCATAGCTTATGTAGACTTCACCCGCATCGGTCAAGTGAACGTTGCGACCAGACCGATCCAACAGCTGTGTATCAAGAGATTCTTCTAATTGCTTGATTTGTTGCGACAGTGTGGGTTGCGAAACATACAAGGTTTCTGCCGCACGGGTAAAGCTGTGATGTTCCGCGACAGCCAGCAGATAGCGTAACGAGCGCGGGCACATGATATTTCGGTCCATAGCCGATTCCTATGGAAGTTATAAAAAAAGCGAATTTTACCAATCCGTCGGCATGAGTCTTAGTGTAGACCATTTATTTTCTTTGGTAGCTGTTTTTACAAAATAGTGCTTCAAGTGACCTGTGCTATGTAAATCATCGAGTCAAAGTTGCGTGACCATAGTTATCGCCTATAGGGCTAATCAGAATTAGGTCTTGGACAATTACTACGAGCTGGTAAATAGTTTGTCTTAACGCGAGAGTAATTCGTTCGCATCGTGATTATTAAGAAAAGCTTAAGTTTTTGTTTGTATTGCTTAGGTATTGATCAATCGTTAAAGATCATTGATTGCTTAAACAGTATCACTATATGCGAAATAGATAATAAGGTATTAGGTAGAACACAAACTAGTTATCAACCTAATCTAAAGGAGGTCACGCCACTATGTCATCAAGCGTTAGACAAAAAGTGATGAAGCATCTGGACATTGTTAAACAGCTCCAACCATCTCTTCACTTTGAAACCCATGCGCCTGCTCCTGATCAGATCGATAATGAACACTACAGAGCTTATACGCGCATGTCCCATGATGTTGGCGGTGAACCGGATGTGCCAATCACCTGGGAGGAGAAGGAAGAGGAAGTGTGGGAGCACAACACATTCGTCACATGTGAAGTACTGGCATGGCGTGGTGTGTGGAATGCCGAGGAGAGACGCCGCAGACAGAATGTGGATGTAGGACAAACACAATATCTTGGTTTGCCCTATTACGGTCGGTGGTTGCTGACCGCGGCGAGGATACTGGTAGATAAGCAATACATAACCGTCACCGAACTGTCCGACAAGATTGATGAGGTCAGAAAACGTTATGAGTAAGCCACATTACGATAGAGAACATCATGTCAAGAAGGCGACAGGTATCGGCGACCCGCAATGCTTCAAGGGTGAGGCTGGGGCGCCTAAGTTCAAGGTTGGCGACAAGGTAAGGGTCAAGGACCTGCCAGACATCTTTTACTCCCGTACCCAGGTGTATACCCGTGGTGCACCGGCAACGGTTGCGGAGCTGGTCTACGAGAGCCCCGCGCCTGAAGACGAGGCATGGGACAACACGGATAAGGTGACTTGGTTCTACAGCCTGATTTTCAGGCAAAAGGATCTTTGGCCAGACTATCCGGATGCGTTTGATAGCGACACCGTAGAGACAGAATTACCTGAACGCTGGTTAGAACCCCTATAGCAATGGCTGGGAAAAATATCTGCTCAAAGTACTGGATTAAGAATTAGAGAGGGTAGACACATGGCGGAGAAACACAAACCCGCACCAATGGTTGATGAAGTCAGTGAATTTGAAGTACTCGAAATCGCTGTTCGTGAACTTGCTATCGAAAAAGGGCTGTTTAGCGCGGAAGACCACCAGCGTTGGACCGAGTATATGCATACCCTCGGCCCTCTGCCTGCGGCGCGGTTGGTGGCCAAGGCTTGGCTGGATCCTGAATTCAAAAAACTCGCAGTTGAAGATGGCGTCAAGGCGAGTTTGGAGGTTGGGATCGATTGGGTAAACAGTATGCCAACACATTTTGGTACACCCAGTGACTACTGTAATTTGCGTGTTCTGGAGGATACGCCGAAGTTGAAGCATGTCGTTGTCTGTACCCTGTGTTCATGCTATCCGCGTCCGATTCTTGGACAATCTCCCGAATGGTATCGCACACCCAACTATCGGCGCCGTCTCGTGCGTTGGCCGCGACAGGTGCTTGCGGAGTTCGGATTACAACTGCCTGATGATGTCGAGGTGAGGGTGGAGGATTCGAACCAGAAATCCCGCTTCATTGTACTACCCGTACGCCCCGAGGGGACCGAGGGTTGGAGCGAAGATCAACTGGCAGAGATTGTAACCAGGGATTGCCTGATTGGTGTGGCGGTGCCGAAACCGGGTAAGACCGCGAATGATCCGCGTCCGGTGCGACCCGCTGTCAATCCCTATCATCACTAGGAAGTCCCATGGCAGAGATCAATCCGAAATATCATGAACTCGACAACGAGATGCGTGAACGCAAGCTGGATGAATCCACGCCGGTCTCGCTGCTCGAAGATGTGAAGCATAAAGGCCGGGTTTGGGATGACCTGTGTGAAGAGTATGGGGTCGATAATCCCGACCCTCCGTGGCGCATCACCCTGGAGGCGACCTGCGACATGCTCGCCGGTGGTTACTGGGAGACCTTCAATGTCTGCAAGCCCAAGGAGGAGCGCAATCCAGAAGAGGAGGAGAAGAAGTTGGATGCCGTGGAGCGTCGTTGGGAAGAGGACAAGCTGGTGGAGAAATACTACGAGCAAGTCCCGTTCCCGGAGAGGCAGCTACTTGCGTTGGCGCACACGATGATTCGACGTGGGTTGTTTGACGAAGAGGAATTAGCACGCCGTATGGAAGAGGTCGATCAGCGTTTGAACAGCGCATGACCGCGGAGCTTTCTACTGCTATCGATTAGCACTATCGATCGAGGCAGCCCCACGCCTAGCCTGTTGGCCGACTTGGGTGAAGAGAGTAACTGTACACAGCAGTCATTTGAAACCATCGGGGTGGCGAGAGATCGATGCAGATCCGCTTGCTGACTGGAAAGTGCCTGGCCCCGCTGCAGCAGCAGCAACTATCGACACTTTAAGCAGAGGGTAGATTTAATGTCTATACGCGGAGTCCGCATCAAGATAGAAGAGCTTAGCCACCGCTATACACCGAAGAGTCCGATCACCTTTGACAAAGTCAATCTGGACGCGAGGCAGGGCGAGATTCTTGCCATTATAGGGCGTTCTGGTTGCGGTAAGTCTACCCTGCTGCATATTCTGGCAGGCCTATTAAAACCGACTGATGGTTCGGTGCGGCTTGATGATGTTCAGGTGACCGCACCTTCGCCGCAGTGGGTCATGATGTTCCAGGCGCCCCATCTCTTTCCTTGGATGAAGGTGTCGCAAAATGTCGGTATTGGTCTTCACTTTGCAGGTTGGGATGAGTCGAAGATGCGCGATCGGGTTAGTGACGCGCTCAATCTTGTCGACCTGCAGGACTATGCCGATAACAATGTCCAGGATCTCTCCGGTGGTCAACAACAGCGTGTGGCGCTTGCGCGTTCCTTGGTAATGGAACCTGAATTGTTGCTTCTGGACGAGCCCTTCTCCGCGCTCGATGCCTTCACCCGTGCCTCGCTGCAGAGGGATGTGCGATCGATCGCCAAGCGTCTCGGTTTCAACGTGGTTATCGTAACCCACGATATCGATGAGGCGGTACTGATGGCGGATCGGGCACTGATCATGGCCGGCTCGCCCGGCAAGATCTATGACGAACTCGAAGTCAATCTACCCGACCCAAGGGAACGGCATGATCCAGATGTTCAGGCGATGCGTACCCGTCTGATGGAGGCCTTCAAGGCTGCCGCCAATGAACACCCGAGCGCCTCCAGCAAGGATGCTGGTGATGAATCCAGTCCACACAGCGTCACGCAGCATGCCTGACCCTGCAATAGTCGGAAGATCCGATTAGCCAACGGAGGATACCGAAGATGAACGATCAGAAGCATCTAATTAACAAGTACGGAGACGGAATTGACGATCCCGATCTGGTCTTGGATTACGACCCGCTATTTAAGAATGTTTTGGGTAGCGGCGTCGACAGGCGCGATTTTCTGAAAATGGGAAGTCTTGCAGCGATGAGCAGTCTGATACCTTCGGCTGCAACCTTCGCCCAGGAGAAGAAATGGGATCCCGTGGTCAAGATCGGATATATCCCGATTACCGATGCTGCCGCCCTGCTGGTTGCTCACGAGTTGGGCTTTTTCAAGAAAGAGGGTATTGACTCGGTTCGTCCGACCTTGATCCGTGGTTGGTCACCCCTGGTGGAGGCCTTCGCCTCACACCGCTTCAACTTGACTCATATGTTGATTCCTATCCCCATCTGGATGCGCTACAACAACAAGTATCCACTGAAGATCACCGCCTGGGATCACACCAACGGCTCCGCGATCATCGTTCACAAGGATAGCGGCATCAATACGCCAAAGGACTTTGGCGGTAAACAGTTTGCCGTGCCTTACTGGTACTCGATTCACAACATTGTGTCGCAAAAGATCATGAAGGAGGCGGGAATCAAGCCGGTGATCAGGCCGCAGAGTGCAAAGCTGGCAGCCGATGAGTGTAACTTCCTGGTACTCAACCCACCCGAGATGCCGCCAGCACTTGCCGCCAAGTCGATCGATGGCTACTGCGTGGCTGAGCCCTTCAATGCCCTGGGCGAGATCAAGGCTGGTGGTAAGGTGTTGCGTTTTACCGGCGATGTCTGGAAAGGGCATCCCTGCTGTGTCGTGGTAATGCACGAAGCCGATGCCATGGATCCGGACCGTGCGGCCTGGGCACAGGGTGTACACAACGCCATCATCGCCGCCCAGATCCATCTCGGTGAAAACCGCGAAGAGATGGCGCAACTGCTCTCCCGTGACGGCAAGAAATATCTACCCTTCCCGAAGAAGGTCATCGAGCGGGCGATGCTGTTCTACGATCCCGCGTACTACAACAACCCGGTGGCGATAAAACATCCCGAATGGGGTATGAACCGGATCAACTTCCAAAGTTGGCCCTACCGTTCCGCCACCGAGCTGGTGGTCTCGGATCTGAAGTCTACCGTGCTCACCGGCGATGCCAGTTTCCTTGATGGACTGTCACCGCAGCATGTGGCTGACGACCTGGTCAACTACAAGTATGTGAAGAACGCCCTCGAGGCCCATCCAAAATGGAGAAACGATCCTAGCGTACCCAAGTCCGGCGACCCCTACACCAGAGTGGAGGTGGTTAAACTGTGAGTGATGAGGTCGCACCCCTCAAGGTCGGTGAATCCCGACCCTACCGCGTCCTGAAATCATCAGGACGCGGTCTCTCCAACTTCTTCGGCGGTCTGGCGATCCTGTTCGTGCTGTGGTGGATTGGTGGTTATTTCATCTCTGTCAATCCATCAACTGAACACTTCGCGTCTTTCGGACCCATCCCCACGCTCAAGGCCTTTCCCGAATTGTGGTCTGCCGGAACCATACAGAGTGCGGTTATGGCCAGCGGTTATCGGCTTGGATTGGGATTGCTGATTTCAGTCATCATCGGTGTGCCGATCGGTATCTTGATGGGCCGTAGTAAACGTTTTCGCGAGATCAGCAACTCGCCTTTTCAGCTGCTGCGCATGATCAGTCCGCTATCCTGGATGCCCCTCGCAGTAATCGTCTTTGCGACCTGGAACCAATCGATCGTTTTTCTGATCGCCATCGCTTCTGTGTGGCCGGTGGCTTTTGCGACCGCAGCGGGATTGGCAAAGATCGATCCGGCCTGGTTCAAGGTGGCAAAGAATCTGGGTGCGACACCAATTCACATGATGACCAAGATCATACTGCCGGCGATAAGCTTCGATGTCTTTACCGGAATAAGGCTTGCCCTTGGTGTGGCTTGGATCGTGCTGGTACCGGCAGAATTTCTCGGTGTGACATCGGGTCTTGGTTACTCAATCGAGGATGCCAGAGAGACCTTGTCATACCACCACCTTACCGCCATTGTGTTAGTGATTGGCGCACTCGGTTACCTCCTTGACAGCACATGTGTATTGCTGATCAAGCACTTTAGCTGGCACCGTGGAGATGCAGCGTGAGTATAGAGCGAGGATTATTTGCAAAGGTTGTTCACTCGGCGCGGAGGAGATTGGCCGATGAGTAACAATACCGCGCCAGTCGGCATGAATAACCTCGGCAATATGTTGAGTAATGGTGCATCCCAGAGATTATTGAGATCGTCTTGGCGGGGAGTGTCGAATTTTGTCGCCGGACTGGCGATCCTGTTTGTGATCTGGTGGGTTGGTATCTATATGATATCTTCCAATCCTTCCACCGAGCATTTTGCCGACTTTGGGCCGATACCGGCATTCAAGGCGATTCCGATGTTGTGGGAGGAGGGTACGATTCAGAGTGCGATTACCTCCAGTGGTTATCGTCTCGGCAGTGGCCTGCTGATTGCCATTTGCATCGGTGTACCCATCGGTATCTTAATGGGTCGCAGCAAACGTTTTCGAGAATTGAGCAACTCGCCGTTTCAGTTGCTGCGCATGATAAGCCCCCTCTCCTGGGAGCCGATAGCGGTTATCGTCTTCGCTACTTGGAATCAGGCGATTATCTTCCTTATAGCCATAGCGTCGGTTTGGCCGGTCGCCTTTGCTACCGCCGCTGGTCTTGCAAAGGTGGACCCTGCCTGGTTCAAGGTGGCACGGAATCTTGGCGCCAAACCTTGGCATATCGTCACCCGAATAATTGTACCGGCGATCACCTTCGATGTGCTTACCGGTATCCGGCTTGCACTGGGTGTGGCCTGGATAGTGCTCGTACCCGCTGAGTTTCTCGGTGTGAGTTCAGGTCTTGGCTACTCGATTCAGGATGCCCGTGAGGGTCTGTCGTATGACCACCTCATGGCATGGGTGCTGATCATTGGTGCAATCGGCTACGTCCTCGATAGCACCTGTGTATTGCTCATTAAACGTTTCAGTTGGCATCGAGGAGATCAGTGATATCTAGCTGTTTGCAGAGTGCAAACGTTGATCAGATGCGCTTGGTGTCGAGCATGGGTTGTGTGCTGGTGGACGCGAGGTGAAAGTCATGAGCAGATCACGGTTCACTGAGGAACAGATCTTGGCCGTGTTGAAAGAAGCTGAGGATTCAGACCAGAAGGTCGCTGAAATTTGCAATAGACATGGAATCAGTGACGCGACTTTTTATAAGTGGCGTACGAAGTACAGTGATCAGTCGGCCGTCGACCAGAGGCGTTTGAAGCAATTGGAGGCTGAGAATAAGCGTCTGCGTTCACTGGTCGCCGAACTCGCTTTACGTAACCAGGCCTTGAAACGGGTAGTGTCGAAGAAGTGGTGAGTGATGATGGCGGCACCCGGCGTGATTTGAAATGCAGTGTTAACGAAGTACAGAGTGAGGCGATAGCCATATGTCCCAGAATTATCACATCGTATGCTTGAGTGGAACCCGGGAAAAGCTGCAGATGGCGGCGATGTTTGCATCGGTTGCGGCTGCAACGGGAGACCAGGTTACGGTGTTTTTTTCCATGAACGCGCTGCCTTTCTTCATCAAGGATTCAAACAAGGTGCCTCCGGTGGAGGGTCAATTTGGTGAGCTGATGGAAAGCGAAATAGGCGTGCCGCCATTTAAGCAACTGTTTAAAAGCGCTGCGGAATTGGGTGATGCGAAGCTGCTGCCCTGCTCAATGGCCCTCGATCTTCTGAAGATCGATGGAGACGCACTCGATCCCGAGCTGGGTCCGCCAACAGGGCTGACTCGTTTTCTCAACGATGCAGAGGGAGGCCAGCTGCTGACATTTTAACTCAATAGCGGCTCAAGCTATTCAGCAAGAGGATATTATGAATGAGTGATTTTAAAACCATCGATGCACGCGACACGTTTTGTCCGGGGCCGCTCATGGAACTTATCTCCTACATGAAGACGGCGCAAGTGGGCGACACGCTTGAACTGCTATCGACGGATAACGGCACGGCATCCGATGTTCCGGAGTGGATCGACAAGGTTGGGCACGAAATGATCAGTAGTGAAAAGATCGATGATGTTTGGCATTTGAAGGTTCGTAAGCTCAAGTAGCCTATACAATCAATAGTGGATTAGGAGAGTGCAATGAGAATCTTAGTCGTCGGCGGTGGCTGCGGTGGTACCATACTGGCCAACAATCTTGCGCGGCGCCTGGCCAATGAGATCCGTAGCCGTAAGGTCAGAATCACAATGTTGTCGGCCTCGGATAAACACATGTACCAGCCGGGCCTCCTCTATGTCGCATTTGGCCAGATGATGCCTGATGAGTTGTATCGTGATCAACTGAGTCTGCTTGAACCCACGATCGAATTCCACGTCGATCCCGTCGAGCAGTTCCATCTCGATCAGAACAGAGTTACAACCAAGAGCGGCAGGACCCACGAGTATGACGTGATGGTCATCGCCACAGGCTCACGCATCGTACCTGAAGAGGTG
Source organism: Candidatus Thiodiazotropha sp. (assembly GCA_040507035.1). Classification (GTDB taxonomy): domain Bacteria; phylum Pseudomonadota; class Gammaproteobacteria; order Chromatiales; family Chromatiaceae; genus Thiodiazotropha. Next base: position 14,153 of record JBEVVR010000076.1, on the reverse strand, counting down.
CCGGGCCTGGTCGAGGGTTCGGAGACCTTCTACTCCGAGGCGGCGGCGGTGAAGATGTTCAAGCGTCTGCGGGAGTTTGAGGGGGGCAGGGTCGCCATCGTCGTCGGTGTACCGCACAAGTGCCCGATCGCCCCGGTGGAGGTGACATTCTCTCTTCACGACTACTTCAAGACCCGGGGTATTCGCGACAAGGTGCATATCAAGTATCACTACCCAATCGGCCGTATCCATACCATCGAGAATGTTGCGAAGTGGGCGAAACCGGAATTCGATCGTATCGGGATCGAGTATGAAACCCTCTTCAATGTGAAGGAAGTGGATGTGGAGAACCAGGTCGTGAAGAGCGAAGAGGGTACGGAGACGGAGTACGATCTACTCATCTCCATTCCCCCTCACCGCGGAATGCCGGTGATCGAAAGGGATCAGATGGGCGATGGTGGCTGGATTCCCACAGATCGCTATAAACTGACCATGGAGGGTCATGACAATGTCTATGTCCTGGGCGATACCACCAATCTGCCGGTCAGTAAGACAGGCTCGGCGGCACACTTCGAGGCGGAGGTGGTGGCCGAGAATATTTCCTCGATTATCAAGATTGGCACACCAGTGCGCGATTATGACGGCAAGGTCTACTGTTTTATCGAGGCGGGGCACGATCGTGCTACCTATGCCATGTTCAACTATGAAAATCCACCCGATCTCAAGGCGCCGAACAAATCGATGCACTGGTTTAAGATGAGCTATAACAAAATGTATTGGACCAGCGTCCGCGGTCTACTTTGAGGAGAGAAGGTCATGACGGCTCAAACTGAATCACCACAGACTGCAAAAACCGTCGATCCTGGAGAACTCGCCCATGAGTTGGAGCAGCTTTCCGAACTTGCAACCTTGGTCTTGTCGGCACGGGACGCCCTGTCGGATGATATCGTCTCCCGTGTCGCCCAGGCATTGAGTGAAGGGATCACGCTGCTCGATCGTCTTACCCGCAACGAGGGCCTGATGCGCCTGCTGCAGGTGCTCGATACCCCGGAGAGTCAGCACCTGCTGCATGGCCTCTCCACGGCCCTTGCCAAGATGAGTCGCGACATTGCAATCTCTCCCCCTGCCAAGGGTGGACTGGTCGGTGTCGCCAAGCTGGCCATGGAGCCAGGTACTCAGGAAGGGCTTAGATCACTCTCACTGCTGGGTAAATATTGGAGCGACAGCATGCGCGAGCTGCATCGCACGGGAGGCAATTGATCCCTGATATGGGGCGTTTGCTTGTTGTTTAGCAACAGTGCTTGGCTGGTTATTCAATAACCAGTTTCAGCGGCTGCATCTCTTTGTACATGATCACCAGTGGTTTCTTCGTGGCGAAGGTGAGGATGCGGGTGCGTGATGGATAGAAAAGGTGGCTGCAGAGAAACATATGCAGCTCCTGCCCTTGAATCATGAACCTTTTCATGCGCTGGATGTTGCGCATATCGACATCGTCCTGCAGATAATGTCTATAGCTATTAAACCCCACGCTGTCATTGGTGAGGAAGAGCTGCGGTATCTCGTCGAGGTGACCCAGCAGCTCGTGCTGGGCCTGTTTGCGCAGAGTGGATGAGAGGATCAATCCGATGCGGTCTTCGCCGAAGAGCCAACTGATCTGGCGCTCTTCATCATAGTCGGCGGTGTGTTCGCCGAAGGCAAGACACCAGCCTCTATAGTAGGCGTTGTATCGTTTGACGATCCGCGAATCATTCATTATACGCGTTGGCTGAATACACTGCCTTGCATTGCCAGATGTTTAGGTATTTAAAACTGTAAGCTGTCATTAGCCGGCATATATTGTTGTGCCTAAGGCCGGCTCTCTGTTGGTTTTAGGTATGCTCCCAATACTACTTAAAACAGTCTATTCATACAAACCTGGCAGCGGTTGACTTTCAGGCTGATGATTCTTAAATAACTCAAAACACCAGGTTCATCACCAACATCATCACGATTAAAAACAGCAGTGTCATGATGCCTCCGGCACGCATGAAATCGCTCACCCGGTAACCGGCAGGCCCCATGATCAGCGCATTCACCTGGTGGGTGGGGATGAGGAAGGAGTTGGAGGTGGCGATGGCCACGGTGAGTGCGAAGACAGCGGGATTCGCCCCGGCACCAATAGCGATGTTGACCGCCAGGGGAACCAGCAACACAGTCGCTCCCACGTTTGACATCACCAGGGTGAAAAACGTGGCGAGCACGGCCACCGCTAGCTGTATCACCCAGATTGGCATATCCCCCACCACCCAGAGCACCTGTTCGGCGATCCACTTTGCGGTACCGGTGGTCTCCACGGCGAGTCCGAGGGGGATTAACGAGGCGAGCAGAAACACCGTCTTCCAGCTCACTGCCTCATAGGCCTCCTCGATATTGAGGACCCCGGACAGCACCATACCCATGGCGCCGGTGAGTAGGGCGACCGAGAGGCGGATGTCGCTGAATAGCACCATGGAGAGGGCAATGGCGAAAAACAGCACTGCCCAGCCCACCTTGTGAGGTCGCAGCTCCTCATGGGGATATTCCGTGGTTACCACCACGAAGTTCTTGTCCTTTTCGATCCTCGGCAGCACCTCCCAGGGGGTGTGCACCACCAATGTGTCCCCGGCCATGAAGGGCATGTTACGGATATCTTCACCCTCGCGCATGGTCTCCCCATTGCGGTGCAGGCCGATCATGGCGAGGCCGTAGGTCTTGCGCATCCATACATCCCGGGCGCTCTTGCCGATAAGCGATGAGCCTGGCGGGATGACCACCTCGGCAATACCCGCCTTGTTGGCGGCGAGGTCATTGGCGAAGGTGCGTAGCGTGGGGCGGCTCTTCAGCTTGAAGGCCTCGATGAAATTGGCCAGTGAATCGGGGTCGGCGACCACGCCGAGCACCATCCCAGCCTCCAGGTCCACATCCCGGGCCAGGGCCCCGGGACCGATGCGGTTGGCCTCGCCGGAGAGCTTTGTCGCGATCACCCGCACCCGGTAGGCAGTCTCGATATCATCCAGCTGTTTACCGATCAAGTCACTCTGGTCGGTGATGATCACTTCCGACAGTCTATAGCGCAGACCGTAGACATCCTGGAAATACTGCATCGGATCGGTGCCGCTGGTGCTGCTTTCGCTCTTGGTTTTGGGCAGTACGAAGCGTCCTGCAAGGACGAAGTAGATGATGCCGCAGGCGATCAGGGCGATACCGATGGGGGTGACGGAGAAGAGTCCCCAGGTCTCCATCTGCTGATCTGCCGGTAGCGCCCGGTTGGAGGTGAGGATCAAGTCGTTGAGCAGGATCAGCGGACTTGAGCCGACCATGGTCATGGTGCCGCCAAGGATTGCGGTAAAGCCCATTGGCATCAGCAGACGTGACATGGGCAGACCCGAGCGAGCGGAGATCCGTGACACCACCGGCAGGAACAGCGCCGCTGCACCGACGTTCTGCATGAACGAGGAGATAAAGCCCACGGTTGCGGAGATGATAGGTATGATCCTGCCCTCGGTGGTACCTCCGACCTTGAGGATAAACGAGGCCACGCTGTTCATGATCCCGGTTTTATCGAGTCCGGCGCCGATGATCATCACCGCGATGATCGAGATTACCGCGTTGGAGGAAAACCCATCAAATAGATGTCTGTTGTCGACCAGGCCCTGATCGAGCCCCATAAAGGGTGCAAGCAGGGATGAGAGTCCCAGCAGCACCATTATGCTGGCGGCCGCGACATCGACGCCGACCACCTCGAAGGCAAACAGATAGATAGTCAACATCAGGATAGCCCCTACCCAGGCGATCTCGATGGTGGGTGAAAAGTGGGCCAATATGAGTGTGCAGAGTAAAAAAATCGCGGCTGCAACAAGGCGTTTGATTACAACGGGCCTTCTACTGTTGGCCAGTGGCTGGGGGTCGTTTAGCGGAGTCATACTGCGTCTGCTTTATCGTGTTCAGGGTTTATATCTGGGCTTGTCATGACAAGCTTTTCCGGGCTGAGGTCCGACTCATCGAGGCAATAACCCACATTCCGATGTGGAATTACAGTCGGATATACAGTGAGTCAATTTTGCGATTGTGGTCGATGGTTGGCCAGGAAAGCGGTGCATTCTGCCTGGCTTGATAGGGGTTTTCAAATAAATAGTAATGTCTTAATATTCCAAAATGGAATATTCTAATCTGCCTGACCTAAAGCACCTGGCAACCCTGCGGGCGGTTGTGGAACAAGGGGGGGTATCGGAGGCTGCACGCATGCTGCATATTGGCCAGCCGGCGGTGACCAAGCGCTTGCGAGCCCTGGATGGCTGCTATGCGGCAAATCTGATGCAGCGGCAGGGACGTAATCTGGAACTCACTCCGGCAGGAGAGAGGGTCTACACCTTCGCGCGACTGGTTCTCGATCACCAGGTGTCCCTGCTGGATGATCTGGAGTCGTTACGATCAGGGCGCAACAGCCTGCGTCTCGAGGTCACCTTCGCCATCGGCGAGCACCTGTTGCCGAGTCTGTTGTTGCGTTTCTCCGAAGTCTATCCGGAATACCGCATAGAGAGCAGGATGGGGTACAGCCGGCGTATCCAGCGCCGTCTTGCCACCGGCCTCTCCGATCTGGCTCTGTTGGAGCAGGCACCGGACCATCCTGAGGTGCTGGTGCAAAAATGGCTCGATGACGAACTGGTATTGGTGTGCGGTCGGGGGCATCCGCTTTGGGATAGTGACCTGTTGCCGGTAACTGAGCTGGACAAGCTTCGCTATGTACTGCGGGAGTCCCAGTCGTCGATGCGCATCACCCTGGATAAGGCACTGCAGGATATCGGCATCGGTCATCTGCCAATCGCCATGGAGGTGGGATCGACCGATACCATCGTGGAGATGCTGCAGCATGGTGGGCATGTCAGCTTCCTGCCGCGCTTTGCAGTGGATGACGCCCTGAGTAGTGGTTCCCTCTACCATATAAAGATTCAGGGGTTGCGGATCAATCGCACCCTGTGGATTGCGAGAACCCGTTCGAATTTGAAAAACAGTGTGGCTGAGGCCTTTATCCTTTTATTGCGTGAAGGTCTATAACGAGGGTCGTTTGACTCTGTAAGGGTGACCCAGGGTAAGTGGGGACGATCCCTCAGCAAGCAGGCAGCGTGACATTTTGTCATTTTGCTATGATCTTTTGTTATTTTTTGTTCCTATTTTCCCGCTCTGATCGAAGATTGATTTTTTTCATCGAAATATTTGATCTCTAAAAATTTCCCAACTAACCTTCTGTTGTGCATTCAGCCAATTCTGCGCTAAGAGATGGGATCCAAGCTGGGTGAACACAACATCTTCTACGCCAATTCGACACGCCCAACACGCCTTGGTATCTGTTTTTACCGAGGAGGTTTTCAGCTGTGCAGACGCTTATAGTAGTCTGTGCTACCGGGTTTGTGGTCAGATCAAGTTAACCAATAATACTTCTTAAGCCTTAAATAAGACGGGAAGGAGAATAATATGCTCAGGTCCCTTTTGATAGATGCGGAAAAATGTACCGGATGCGTACAATGCGAGTTGGCGTGTTCTTATGAGAACGAGGGATTGTTCAACCCTGCCAAATCGCGAATCAGGGTTTTCACATTCCACCATGAGGGACGGTTTGTTCCCTATACATGCACCCAATGTGCAGAGGCCTGGTGTATGCAGGCCTGTCCTGTCGATGCCATCACCCTGGATGGGGAGAGCGGCGCGAAGGTGGTCAACGAAGCGGTCTGCGTTGGTTGCAAGGTCTGTACCATTGCCTGCCCCTTCGGCACCATCAACTACAGCAGTGATAGCGGCAAGGTCGTCAAGTGCGATCTCTGTAGCGGCGATCCGGCCTGTGCCAAGGCCTGTCCGACGGCTGCGATCACCTATGTGGACGCGGATCAGACAGGATTTGAAAAGATGCGCGCCTGGGCGGGTAAAACCGATGCCGGCAGTGCTGCAAGTGCATAACCTGGAGGTAACATACTATGTCATGGGCTGGAAAAATTCTTCGCGTCAATCTCACACAAGGCACCTGCACCAGTGAGGCACTGAATCGTCAATGGGCTCAGGAGTACCTCGGCCAGCGCGGATTGGCGACAAAATATCTGGTTGAAGAGATCGATCCCAAGGTCGATCCGCTGAGTCCGGAAAACAAGATGATCATGACCACAGGCCCCTTGACCGGGACCATGGCCGCGACCAGCGGTCGTTACTCGGTGGTTACCAAGGGACCGCTCACCAACTGCGTTGCCTGCTCCAACTCCGGTGGATTCATCGGTGCGGAGATGCGCTACGCCGGCTGGGATATGATCATCTTCGAAGGCAAATCGCCAAAACCGGTCTATCTCTATATCGTCAATGACAAGGCTGAGCTGCTCTCCGCGGAAGAGATCTGGGGTACCAGTGTCTGGCACACCGATGAGTGGCTGCATACCAAGCACCAGGATCCTCTGCTGCGGATCGCCGCCGTAGGCCGTTCCGCCGAGGCGGGTTGTCTCTATGCGGCGGTGGTCAATGACCTGCACCGGGCGGCCGGAAGGTCCGGTGTCGGTACCGTCATGGCCTCGAAGAATCTCAAGGCAGTGGCGATCCGCGGCACCAATGGGGTTGCCAACGTCAAGGATTTCGGCAAATTCATGGAGGCGGTCAATGCGGGGAAAAAGGTACTCGCCGACAACGCGGTTACCGGACAGGGACTCCCCACCTACGGTACCCAGGTATTGATGAACGTGATCAACGAGATGGGCGCCCTGCCGACACGGAATATGCAGGAGGTGCAGTTCGAGGGGGCGAACAAGGTCTCCGGCGAGGCGATGCATGAGAATCGCCCTTCGGACGGCAAGCCCAATCTGACCACCAATGCAGGCTGTTTCGGTTGCACCATCGCCTGTGGCCGTATCTCAACTATCGACAGGGGACACTTCTCCATCGAGAACAAACCCGAGTATTGGGGTAATTCCGGTGGCCTGGAGTATGAGGCGGCCTGGGCCATGGGCCCGGATACCGGTGTCGATGACCTGGATGCGCTGACCTATGTCAACTTCCTCTGCAATGAGGATGGTTTCGATCCGATCTCCTTCGGCGCCACCCTGGCGGCGGCCATCGAACTCTTCAAGGAGGGTGCCATCACCACCGCGCATACCGGTGGCCATGAACTGAAATTCGGCTCCGCGGAGAGCCTGGTATGGGGTGCGGAGACCCTGGTCAGTGGCGAGGGCTTCGGCAAGGACCTGGGCCTGGGGTCGAAGCGCCTGTGCGAGAAGTATGGACGTCCCGAGCTCTCGATGACGGTGAAGGGACAGGAGTTCCCCGCCTATGATCCCCGGGGCATCCAGGGCATGGGACTGGCCTATGCCACCTCCAACCGCGGCGCTTGCCATCTCAGGGGTTACACCGTGGCCTCCGAGATCCTCGGCATACCGGAGAAGACCGATCCCCTGGAGACCAGCGGCAAGGCCGGACTGGTGAAGGCGTTTCAGGATGCCACCGCGGCGGTGGACTCCAGCGGTCTCTGCCTGTTCACCACCTTTGCCTGGTCGCTGGAGGATATCGCACCCCAGGTCGATGGCGCCTGTGAAGGCGACTGGAGCGCGGAGCGCCTGGCGGAATTGGGCGAGCGTATCTGGAACATGGAGCGGGATTTCAATCTGCGCGCCGGCCTCACCGCCGCGGATGATACCCTGCCCAAGCGCCTGCTTAAAGAGGCGGCCAAGACCGGACCGGCGGAGGGACGGGTCAACGATCTGGACAAAATGCTGCCGGAGTATTACCAACTGCGTGGCTGGTCGGCGGAGGGGGTGCCCACCGATGAGACCCGTCAACGCCTCGGTCTGAGCTGACACGGCAGGGAGATGTCGAATGCACTACATCGTAATCGGCGCCGGCCCTGCCGGCGTAACGGCCTGTGAAACCCTGCGTAGCCTCGACCCCGCCGCCCAGATCACCTTGATCGGCGGGGAGCCGGAGCCGCCCTATTCACGGATGGCGATCCCCTACCTGCTGGTGGAGCAGATCGACGAAAGTGGCACCTACCTGCGCAAGCGGGAGGGCCACTATGCAGAGAAGGGGATAACCCATATCCGGGTGCCGGTGACCCGGGTGGATCCTGAGCAGCACAGCGTCACCCTGGCTGACGGCAAGAGCCTGGAGTACGATCGACTCCTGATCGCCACAGGCGCGACGCCGCTGAAGCCGCCGATCCCGGGTATAGACCTGGACGGCATCCACAACTGCTGGACCCTGGAAGATGCCAGGGCCATCGTGGAACGGGCCAAGCCTGGGTCTCCCGTGGTGCTGATAGGCGCCGGTTTCATCGGCTGTATTATCCTCGAGTCCCTGGTGGCGCGGGATGTAAAACTCACCGTCGTGGAGAAGGGGGACAGGATGGTTCCCCGCATGATGGATAATATTGCCGGCAACCTGCTGAAGCGTTGGTGCGAGAACAAAGGGGTGCGCATCCTCACCAGTAGTGGCGTTGTCGGCTTCACTCAACTTGGCAGCGGCATCAGCGTCAATCTGGACAGCGGCGAGAGTCTCTCCGCGGATCTGGTGATTACCGCGATGGGGGTGCGTGCGAATACCGATTTCCTTTCCGGGTCTGAGATAGATATAGATCAGGGCATCCTGGTCAACGACTTTCTACAGACCAATCATGAGGATATTTTTGCCGCGGGGGACGCCGCCCAGGGACGCGATTTCTCCAGTGGTGCGGACATGGTGCAAGCGATTCAACCGACCTCGGTGGAACATGGCAGGATTGCAGCGTTCAACATGGTTAGAGACGGATCGATTCGTCACCAGGGCAGCCTGAACATGAATGTGCTGGACACCCTGGGGTTGATCTCGAGCTCATTCGGTCTGTGGATGGGGATCGATGGCGGTGATCAGGCAACCCTGCTGGATGAGGATGAATTCCGCTACCTGCAGCTGCAGTTCGACGGCGACTACCTGATCGGCGCCAGCAGTCTCGGCCATACCCAGCATATCGGTGTGCTCAGGGGATTGATTCGCAGCGGTGTCCCTCTGGGTGATTGGAAGCAGCGCTTGATGAAGGACCCGACACGTTTGATGGAGGCCTATCTCGGTTCCGTGCAAGGTGCAAGTTAAATTCAAACTCTATGCGAGCCTGATGAGCTACCTTCCTCCCGGGGCGAGCGATAATGCCGTCAGTGTCAGCGTAACCGAAGGGGCGACCATCTTCGATCTGATGGATCACTACAAGGTGCCCCGGGAACAGGCCCACTTGGTTGTCTGTAACGGCCGCTTCGTGCCGCCTTCACAAAGAGAGAGCTATCAGTTGCAGGAGGGGGATGTGGTTGCCCTCTGGCCGCCGGTCGCCGGCGGCTGAGGAGGGCCTGTTAACAGGCCCTGGGTGACACGCTATGCAGGCAGCTCTCAGCCGTACCATGACAATTTCCCATGATGAGTTTCTGCGCAGCCTGTTGCCACTCAAGCAGTACTATAGTATTGATGTCGATGCGGCCGAAGGAGTGGTTGAGATCTCGCAAGGGAGTTTGAGAGTTGTAATGAGCCTGCATCAGAACAGGCCTCTCATATTGGGTTCACTCAGTATGCCCTCATTGGAGGTGAATTTTAGTTTTGGGGATTCCGCTGCGGATGAGATTGCGCGGTTTTGGTCACGTTTTGATCTCTGTTTCAGACGGGGAGGAGGTTGAGAATAACACACACTTAAAAATGGTAGTCTGGCACTAGCTGCCATGAGGAGGAGTTAGAGATGAAAACAGAACAACAACATAATGGCATGATCGCAATCCTGATCGCCCTGTTGCTGATCCCCTGCCTAGCAGTCGCCAAGGAGAAACCCTATGCATCCGTGGTGGTATTCGGGGACAGCCTCTCCGATCCGGGAAACGCCTATATTCTCTCCGGCGAACACCTAAAGCCGCCCTATGAAACCCTTGATAATCTCTTGATACCCGATGCCCCCTACGCAAGAGGCGGCAATCACTTCAGCAATGGCGCCACCTGGATCGAACAGCTGGCGAAAAAAATCGACCTGGGTGACAGTGTAAAACCGGCCTTCAAGGGAGAGAACGGAGAGGCCCTGAAAATGACCAACTATGCCGTGGGCGGAGCCCGCGCAAGGGATCATGGAAGTAGTCTCAATTTGGGCCTGCAACTCTATCTGTTCTTGAGTGATGCCCGGGGTGTAGCATCACCGCAGGCACTCTACGTAATCGCCTTTGGCGGCAATGACGTGCGGGATGCCATAGACGCGCTCTCTGATGACCCCACAATGGTGTCGAGCCTGGCCATCCTGCAGGATGCATTGACGGCGCTCGAAGATGCGATTCGCATGCTTCAGTGGGTCGGTGCTGAAAAGTTTCTGATCGTCAACTCCCCGGATCTCTCTCTGACCCCGGCGATACAGCGTCTCGACATTCAATTTCCGGGTACAGCCTTCGGGGCCGCCTCGTTATCGCAACAATTCAATCTCGCTCTCGATGCATTGCTTGGCCAACTGGGCCTCGAATATCCTGGATTGGAGATTGTAAGACTGGACGTATTTCAGACTATGCAGGATATCCTCATCGATCCCGGTGCCTTTGGCTTGAGTAATGTTTCGGATCCCTGCGTGATGCCGCAGCAGCCCCCGTTTGCCTGTAAGAAAACCAAACAATTTCTCTTCTGGGACGGCATACATCCCACTAAGGCCGGTCACAAGATCTTTTCCATGGAGGCGGCAGAGGTACTCAACCTGGTAGTGGAAAAGTAGTGCCAAGGTGTTGAAAATCGTCTCCGGAGGGCAGACGGGTGTGGACAGGGCGGCCTTGGATGGGGCCATAGCCTGCGGCATCGATGTCGGGGGTTGGTGCCCTCAAGGTCGCATGGCCGAAGATGGCGCTATCCCCGAATGCTACCCGCTAAAGGAGTTGGACAATGCAGGCTACAGTGAGCGTACCCTGCAAAATGTCATCGATAGTGATGCAACACTGATTATCTATTTTGGTTATTTGTCTGGCGGCACTGAGCAGACACTAGCCTATTGCATTGCGGAACGCAGGCCCTATCTCCTGATCGATGGTGAGGAGCTGAGCAGGGAGCGGGCGGCGGTGAGGGTTCTCGATTTTATTGCAAGCAGGGAAATCGAGGTGTTGAATGTGGCGGGGCCCCGGGCCAGCGGAGAGGCACGGGCTTATGACTATACGCGGGCTGTCATCGAGGCTGTCTCAAATGCAGCCATGACAAAGCACTATCAGATCAAGGATGATGAACCATTATGATTAAAAAAAATGCATTGATCACCGGAAACAGCAGTGGCCTGGGCCACGGCTTGAGTGAGGTTCTGTTGGCCCATGGCTACCGTGTCTTTGGCTGCAGTCGGCGGGGTTGTGACCTGGCGGGGGATATCGTCGATATCCGCTGCGATCTCACCGATACGGATGGAATTGGGGCGAGCCTGGGACGCCTGCTCGATGGGGTCGAGACGCTGCAACTGGTAGTGCTCAATGCGGGTATGCTGGGTGAGATAAAGCATATCAGCAAGACCTCGCTGGATGAGTTAAGGCGGATCATGGATGTCAATCTGTGGCCGAACAAGGTGATCCTGGACTGGTTACTCGATTCCTCAATCCGCATCGATCAGATAGTGCTGATGTCATCCGGTGCAGCGGTGCTGGGCAACAAGGGATGGGGTGGTTATGCATTGTCCAAGTCCGCGTTGAATATGCTTGGGCGTCTCTACGCCCATGAGTTTCATGACACCCACATCGCATCCATTGCCCCCGGCCTGATAGAGTCGAGCATGATGGACTATCTCTGTAGCCAGGCCGATAGCGATGAGTTTCCCGCATTGCAACGGCTGCAGGCAGCGAGAAAGGAGGGAAGTGTATTATCAGCCATCGAGGGTGCCGAACGGATCCTGGAGGCATTGCCACGCCTGCGGGAGTTCACAAGCGGCAGCTATATCGATCTCAGGCAGATCCTGGCGCCCGATGAGTACCAGGCGCTGATCGAAGCCCAAAACAGGACGTGACCTTGTCACCGTTGTTGAAGGAGATATCGGTCCTGTTGCTGCTGGGGCTGTTGCTGCTCCTGGCATTCTCCCTCTATCTCTACTTCAACCAGACAAACCTGATCCACCTGCCCAACATTCCCTCCAGGGAGTTACAGACCACACCAGCGCAGCGGGGATTCGCCTTTGAACAGGTATCGCTGCTTACCGAGGATAAGGTCAAGCTCGATGGCTGGTTTATCCCCCATGAATCCCCACGCGCGACACTGCTCTTTTTTCATGGCAACGCAGGCAATATATCCCATCGCCTGGACTCCATTGCACTCTTCAGCAGCCTGGGTCTGTCAGTCTTGATTATCGACTACCGGGGATATGGTCGAAGTCAAGGCAAGCCCTCGGAGCAGGGTCTCTATCGGGATGCCGAGGCCGCCTGGTCCTATTTGCTCGAGGAGAGGTCGATACCCGGGCAACAGATTCTCCTGTTTGGGCGTTCGCTGGGCGGTGCGGTTGCCGCCTATCTTGCAGCCAACCATGATCCCATGGGGGTGGTGCTCGAATCGAGCTTCACATCCGTTCCCGATATGGCCGCCGAACTCTATCCCTGGCTCCCGGTTCGCTGGTTGGCCCACTACGATTACAATAGTGTGGAACGCATGGCAGACATCGGCAGCCCGGTGATGATTATCCATAGCCGACAGGATGAGATCATTCCCTTCGATCATGGACGCACACTCTATGAGCGGGCAGCAGAGCCGAAACGGTTTCTTGAGTTAAGCGGTGACCATAACTCTGGATTCATGCAGAATATCGATAGTTATCGGGATCACTGGAACAATTTCATCCGATTTTGTGAGCAGCAGGCAGGTGAGTGACAATATCGATGGCACACTGTCAACCACGACTGGGCGGTGAAAGAGTTCAATAACAGCGCAAGCAGTATAGACTTTATGACAACAATTCCAATACGAAAAACCAAAATCGTGGCCACTATCGGCCCTGCCTCCGACTCGGTTTATATTCTGGAAGAGATGATCACCGCCGGTATGAGTGTCGCCCGGCTCAACCTCTCCCATGGAAGCTATGCAGAACACAGGCAGCGTATAGAGCGTATCCGTGAAGCATCGGAGAATCTACAGATTCCGGTGGCGATCATGATCGATACCCGGGGTGTCGAGATCCGTACGGGTAAGATGCGTCAGGGTGCCGTTGAGTTGACCACGGGTGCCCCCTTCTCTCTCTACACCGATGGCCGTAGCGGTGATCAGCAGGGGGTTTCGGTGACCTACCAACGCTTGCATCAGGAGATCAATCCGGGAGATGTCATCCTGCTCGATGATGGAGCGCTGGAACTCACGGTAGAGTCGATCCTCGATAGAGAGGTTCGCTGCAAAGTTGTGCTCGGTGGTGTGTTGAAGGAGAACAAGGGTGTGAATCTGCCCAACACCCAGCTCTCGATGGCGGCGGTGGAGCCGGAACATCGGGATGATATTCTGCAGGAGCTTACCTTTGCCGCGGAGAACGATGTCGACTATATCGCGGCTTCGTTTATTCAGGACGCCGAAGAGGTCAACCGGATGCGCGAGATCCTTATCGAGAAAGGGGTGGATATCCCGATTATCGCCAAGATCGAAAATCGTGCCGGGATCAATAATCTGGAAGCAATCGTTGCGGCGGCTGACGGCATCATGGTGGCACGGGGCGATATGGGTGTTGAACTGCCGATGGCCGACGTGCCGAGTATGCAGAAGAAGATCATCCGCATTACCGTGAGCAATGGAAAACCGGTCATTACCGCGACCCAGATGCTGGCATCCATGGAGCACAACCCGAAGCCGACACGTGCCGAGGCGAGTGATGTGGCGAATGCCATCCTCGACGGCTCATCGGCTGTTATGCTATCGGGAGAGTCGGCGATGGGCGACTTTCCGGTGGAAGCTGTAAAAACCATGGATATGCTGGCGATTCGCACCGAGGCGTCGCTGCGCGAGTATGGTTATCTGCAGCATATCATTCCCCATCCCTCGAATGTGGTGACCGAAGCGGTAAGCCACTCGACGGTCGACATGGCCAGCCAACTGAAGGCGGCTGCGATCATCAGTCTGACAGACACAGGCTTTACCTCCAGATTGATCTCCAAACATCGGCCCGAGTGCCCGATTTTTGCCATTACCCAATCCGCCAGGGTGACACGGCGGTT
>JBEVVR010000051.1:48482-51162 GCA_040507035.1 Candidatus Thiodiazotropha sp. | reverse complement strand
CCCGTGGTGGCGGAGAAGATTCTCTCCAATCTGTCACAACCGCGCCTTGCCAACCAGGAGATGGATGGCAGCATACTGTTCTGTGACATTGTCGGTTTTACCCGGCTTTCAGAGGACCTCCCCGCAGACGAGGTGGCGGCCCTGCTCAATCTCTACCTGGGTGCAATCGCCGATTCGGCTCACCGCTGCCGGGGGGTTGTGGATAAATTCATCGGCGACAGTGCAATGATCCTTTTTGGTGTACCGGAAGCGGACAATGAGCATGGGCAGCAGGCGATTCGATGCGCCTGGCTGATCCAAGCCATGGTGCGACATATCAATAAAAAACGTCGCCAAGCGGGGAAGGAGCCAATTATGTTGCGTATTGGCATCAACAGCGGCACCATGCTTGCCGGTAATATCGGAATCCCCGACCGACTGGAATATACTGTGGTGGGTGATACGGTGAATCTCGCATCCCGATTGTGTGGCGCTTCACCTGCGGACGGTATCATGATGAGCCAGGCTACAGCGGAATCCCCCGGAGTTGCTGAAATGGTGGAATTGCACAAACAGCCAGCACTGAAAATTCGGGGTAAGAAAAATCTCGTTGTGCCCTATATTGCGGGAACACCGTCGCGGGAATTCGGTCAATGGTTGATGCGTACCATGGCCTACATATTGAAAAAACAGGTTTGATGAAACAGCCTCTAAAACCAGTTATAGCCTATCTTTCTCTAACGATGCTTGCAGGCTGTCAACTGATTGAAACAAAAACCACGGCACCCGCACCCGTTGTGGAGAATCCGCTCAACAAGAGTCGACAACTCGCAGCCAAAGGGCGTTATGGCGAGGCGATCAGCCTGCTCGATCGCGCCAGCAGTAACCGAAACCTCAATGGTACCTACAGAAAAGAGCTTGAAAGCTTCAGAAACCAGCAGAAAATTGTCGAGGAGGAGTTGAACGATCAGCTGCTGATCAGCAACACCTCGGCTCTAAAAAATCAACTGCCCATTCTCACCAAGCTGACCCAGGCCAGCCCGGACAAACCCCACTATGACGAACTCCTTGATGAGACCCGTGAGACACTACAAAGCATGCAGCAGGGGCTATCAGAATGTGCGTGGCGCCATTTCAAGCGTAATAACGCCCTCGCCAAAGATTGCCTATCGCTTTCCCTGTCACTGAAACAGGACAAGGCCGATCAGAACCTGATGGAGCATCTGTTACAGGAGCAGGTTCAATATAAGAAACAGGCGGCGCAGAAAGAACAGGCAAATCGGAAACATAAGTCGAAAAAGCGTGTAGATAAAAATCTGACAGAGGCGCGGCAACTCATCGAGAGTGGACAGTTTAAGGATGCCAGACGCGCACTCAAACGGGTACTGAAAGAGTCGCCGAAGAACGAAACTGCGAAAAAATTGCTCGCCGATGTCAATCAAACACTGGCAAGGTATATCGAAAATCTGCTGCTTGCAGGCGACCGTCTCTATCGGGATGGTGAGATTGAGAGCGCCAAAGCGACTTGGCGGGCAGCCCTTACCCTGGATCCACTGGATCAACGGGCAAGGGAGAAGATACAACGTGCGCAACGCGTGCTCGATAATCTGGAAAATCTGCGAAAATCCAATGAAAATGGTGAGAAAAGTCCTTAAGTTGAAGAAATTGCTGTCATTTGACTCACTGCAACAGACGCTCCACGTCGCCATCAGGCCTTAATTGACCACTGAACACCACGCTCTCTGCGTCGGCTAATCAGCAGATCTCACAATTCCCACTAGAAAGTTGTGGCTCCTGGATGGTGATCCGCTATAATCGCGGCCTGCAATCACCGTCCCAGTAGCGTCCTGCATTGAAGATTCAGATTCGTCTGCAGTCATAACCCCAGTCAGGCATCAAACATCGGCGTAGGATTAGAGAAGTAGTAGATATTGACACTCAGATGAAAACCCTGTTGAGACAACTCATCCTCAGCCTCATCCTGGCACCCGTGGCTGGTCATGCGGAATCCCTCGATTGGCTAGCAAAAAGTCCGGTCTCCTTCTATGAGCCGGTATCTGACCAAGCGCTATTCACTGCCTCCCCTCGCATCCCCTACACCCTCGCTATGGATGCCCTTGAAAGCAACCCATCTCTGGTCCGAGATCGCCCCTACGGCTTCGGCAGAGAACTCAACGATACGAGCCCGGTCGATTACCCGGGATTGCGACGTGATGCAGCCTATTTCTTTGGTTATCAGTTTTTTATCGTGGGGCTGCTCTATGTGATGCCAGAAGATATCTCCTCCTGGTCTGAGGAGGACAAAGAGGAGTACTCCTTCGAGAAGTGGTGGGACAATGTCTCACACCCCCGCTGGGACCCGGATGAGTGGTATATCAACTACATACTCCACCCCTACTGGGGAATGACCTACTACACCAGGGGCCGGGAACGAGGACTGTCAGAGACAGGGGCTTTCTGGTTCTCCTTTACCCTGTCCTCAATCTATGAGTTCGGCCTGGAGGCCCTATTTGAACCAGTCTCGATTCAGGATGTGATTTTCACCCCCACCCTTGGTGCATGGCTTGGCTGGTACTTTGAGGATACCCGTCGCAGCATAAAGCAGCAGTCGAGCTTCAGTGCCTGGGACAAAACCATCCTCATTGCCACCGACCCCCTTGGTACTTTAAATAGCATGGTGGACAATCTGTTCGGGGTTGGT
>JBEVVR010000051.1:38926-48382 GCA_040507035.1 Candidatus Thiodiazotropha sp. | reverse complement strand
CGCAGTGAACCAAAGACAAATGGAATGCTCAGAAACAGCATCACCATAGTCACCAGGGGCGTGGTCATCTTGCCCCAGAAGGCCACCTCATAATTGATTGAGGCCTGACCGTTCTGTTGCAGGTAGTCGATATAGCGCCATAGATCCCAGGCCGCCAGCATATGAGGCTTTACCGTCAACACATCAAGCGTGGAGGGGTCCAGTTGAGCTCTCCAGGGCTGCTCCGGCATTGATGTTACCGACACGGACGAAGCGCTAAATTCACTCTGTTGTACATCACTGATGACCCATCCCCCCGACTGATAGCTTCCCCGCTGTGCATGTGTCGCCTTGAGAAGATGACCCTCCTCGCCGTATTCGTAGATCGATATATCCGCAAGCTCCGAGTTGGGAAGAATCTGCCGAATGTTGACGAAGGTGTTGCCGTCACGGGACCAGAATCCATAACGGGTCTTAAGGCTTATCTGTCCGGACAGCGCCTCGTTTTTCATGCCCTGTGCCTGCTGCTCAGCCACAGGAGCCAGATATTCACCGATGACCACGACAACCGCCAGCACCAACAGACCCGTCTTCAGTACCGAGAGGACGATTCTGGAAATCGAGATCCCCGCAGCGCGCATCGCGAGAAGTTCTGAATTACCCGCCAGAACACCCAGTCCGAGCAAACTTCCGAGCAGGGTTGCCAGCGGAAAGAGCTCATAGCTGTAGCGAGGCATCCCCAGTATCACAAAAGCATATGCCATCGAGGCAGTATAGCCATCCTCTACCTCTTCCAATTCCGCCACCAGTTCAAAGAAACCGATCAGCACCAGCAACAGTGCCATCACACCCACGATGCCGATCAACACGGTACGGCCGATATAGCGATCAAACAGCGTTATCATAGCTACACCCTTAACAGCTTGCGCTGCATCCTGCGAAAGATGAGGCTATCGGGCATCAACAGCAGCAACCCAATCAGGGCCAAGCTCAGATGTACCCACCAGATACCCAACCACTCCGCGGTTGTGCCATCTACCATCCAATTCTCCGCCACCCCCTGCAGACTCAGATAGAGGGTGTAGAGGATAAAGGCCAGCAGCAGGCGGCCAAAAGGGCCTTGACGGGGCATGGAACGGCTGAGTGGTAGACTGAGCAGGGCAAATACCAGCAGACCGAGTACCTGTGCCACTCTAACCTGGAACTCAGCCCTGTCCCTGATCGATTTAGAGTTCAAAAGTGCACGATTTGAGAGGGATCTACGGTTGATCTTTGCCACACTGCCTTCGGCACCCTTGATACGCAAACCATAGCGCTCGAATTCGCTGACCCGATAGTCCGCATCACCCGGCGAACCCTCGTATCTGCGACCATCCTCCAAGACCAGGTAACGCTCCCCTGACTCTTCATCGATATATTGGTAGCCGCCCCGCGCGGTCACCAGGCTGAGCACACCCGCCCTTCGTTGCTGTACGAATACATTGCGCATCCGTCTCTGCTCACTCGAAATCGACTCCACATAGAGCACCAGGTCGCCCTGACTGTACTCGTTGAAGCGGCCGGCGCTGACCCCCGCCAATTCAGTCGCCTGCCCCCGCTGCGAGCTGATCAGCTCGGCGCTGAGCCGGCTCGCCCAGGGTTGCACATAGAGTGACAACCAACCGGTCAACAAGGCAATCGGGGTAACCACCAGAATCAGCGAGCGATAGAGTCGAAAATCGCCTACGCCACAGGAGGCCAGGGCAACCATTTCGCTGTCACGGTACATCCTGCCGATCACGTAGAGGACGGCAAAGAAGAAAGCCGGTGGTATCAGGCGGGGTATATAGACCACCATCTGCAACCCAAGCAGCTGAAATAGTAAATTGCCACTGAGCTCTCCGGAAGCTACCTCCTTCAGCAGCTTGATGAAGCTGTTAGCGAGCATAATCAGGGCAAGTACGAGTAGAATTGCTAACAGTGCCTTGAGTGTCTCTCTTAACAGATAACGGTCAATCAGAGTGATCAAATATCCTGTCCTGCCTGCTCTGCGTATATCATAAAATTTAATTACACCGCGTAAGGTGTTAATTGGGTGATGTTTGGGTAGACTTGAGACCGGTGTTCCATCATCGGGACCCTGACATTTCCCTATCTCTAGTGTATAAAAAAGCTGAAATTACCACCTATACATCCTAACACCAATCAGCAACCACTGACCGCGAGGCGTACCGTTCCATGGATTACACGATAAAAACCGGAGATCCTGCCAAACTAAAAACCGCCTGCCTGGTTGTAGGCATCTTCTCCAAACGACAGCTCTCACACCTCGCTCAGGAGTTGGACAAATCCTCTAAAGGTGCACTGCAGCGCGTCCTGAAACGCGGAGATATGGATGGGGAGAGTGGTCAGCAGTTGCTGCTCTATGATCTTCCCGGTATAGAGGCAGAGCGTATTCTCCTGGTTGGGTTGGGCAAACAACGCGAATTCAGCAGGAAACAGTATATCAAGTGCGTCACCGCCGTCACCAAGAGCCTGAATCAGAATCATGCCATGGAGGCCATCTGGGGACTAACTGAGCTGGTTAGTGACGATTTGAACCTGTCGCAAGCTGTTAGGGAGACTGTTGTCAGCGCCGAGGCCAGCCTCTACAAATTCAATGAAACCAAGAGTGAAGTCAAAAAAATTCAACGCCCGCTGAAACGCCTTGCCCTCTTTGTCCACGACCGCCGCCACCTCAAAAGGGCGCAAAAGGCGCTCTCCCAGGCAAGCGCCATTGCCTCAGGCATCGAGTTGAGCAAAAATCTGGCCAATCTGCCCGGAAATATTTGTACTCCCAGCTATCTTGCCGATCAGGCAAGAAAACTGGGGCGTAACGAGAGCCGTCTCAAGGTACGCATCCTTGATGAGCGTCAGATGGAGAAGTTGGGCATGGGTTCCCTACTCTCCGTCTCCCGCGGCAGTCGCCAACCTGCAAAACTGATCATCATGGAGTATTCGGGAGGTAAACCCGGCACTAAACCGGTTGTCCTTGTCGGCAAAGGGCTGACCTTCGATGCCGGCGGCATCTCCCTAAAGCCCTCGGCAGCAATGGATGAGATGAAATACGATATGTGCGGCGGTGCCTCTGTCTTTGGCACGCTCCAGGCCGCCCTCTCCATGGACATGCCGATCAACTTGATCGGTGTTGTACCCGCATCGGAAAATCTACCGGATGGGGATGCCAACAAACCGGGGGATATAGTAACCAGTATGTCGGGCCAAACCATCGAGATACTCAACACCGATGCCGAGGGGCGTCTTATACTTTGTGACGCCCTGACCTATTGCCAACGATTCAACCCGGCAGTGGTAATCGATATCGCCACACTTACAGGCGCCTGTATCGTTGCCCTTGGCAACCAGGCATCTGGGTTGATGGCCAATAATGATTCCTTGGCAAAGGATCTGCTGGAGGCCGGTACCGACTCCGGAGACCGTGCCTGGCAGCTACCCCTCTGGGATGACTACCAGGAACAACTCGAGAGTAATTTTGCTGACATGGCCAATATCGGCGGTAAGGGAGCGGGCACCATCACCGCAGCTTGCTTCCTCTCACGCTACACGAAAAAGTTCAAATGGGCACATCTCGATATCGCCGGTACCGCCTGGCGCAGTGGTGCCCGCAAGGGCGCTACCGGAAGACCGGTAGCTCTACTCACTCAATACCTGCTAAAACGTTGCGGTCAATGAGATTACCGGTATACGCGAACAAGAGAAGGTGATGACACAAGTCGACTTTTATATACTCGATGAACGTGCCATGGGTAATCGCTTCACCCTTGCCTGCCGTCTTAGTGAGAAGATTTTTCATCAGGGGCGCAGGATTTTAATTCATACCGACTCGGAACAGGAGTCAAGACATATGAATAGGTTGTTGTGGACCTTTCGCCAGGGTAGCTTCATACCCCATGGACTGGCCAATGAGTGTAACCCTTTGACCACACCGGTGGTTATCAGCCATGATAGGGAGAGCGGAGAGGAGAAGGATGTCCTCATCAACCTGGCAAATGATGTACCCGGCTATTTCAGTCGATTTGACCGAGTGGCTGAGATCATCGATCAAGAGCCAATGGTGATTAGCGCTGCACGTGAGCGCTTCCGTTTCTATCGGGACAGGGGCTATCCTCTCAACAAACACGACATTAAATAGATGAATAGAGACGAAAGACCACAGAATCATGATTCTGCCATTCCATTACTGGAAGATGTGGTTTCGATGGAAGAGATCGAATCGGAATTAATCGAATTTGCTGATGACGAAGCAGAAATAGTAGACAGTGGCATCCCTGAATATGACGAAGAACTCCTCGCCATGCGTGATGAAATCGCCAAACAGCTCGAGGACGATCTAGGAGCGCTAGTCACCGCAGCAATTAATAGAGTCGTAGACGACACTGCTACCCGTATTAGCCAGATTCTGCATGATGAACTTGACTCCACTTTGGCTCATCGAATCATCTACTTGATTGAACAGCGATTAGAAAAAGAATTCGGGCCGCGTAAGCAGCATTCCAATGAGGAGGTCGCACAGAATTCAATTGAAATCTATCACGATGACAATCTCTGATCAGTCGCACCTTAATTGTTTACTGCCTATTATCTAAATATTCTCTTCAGCACTGGATCGGTTTTTCTTGCTGACATAAAGCCATGCTCCCAGATAGACGCAAAACAGTGACAACAGACTTAGAATCAGATTATCGCGTAACGAGTAGTAGGAAAATCCCATTGCAAATCCGAAAATTATTACCACGCCAGCCAGCACTGCTACAACCCTATATTCAGAGTGATTGACCAATTTTGCACAGAGATAGCCGGCGTAAGTTGTAATTAGGCAACCTGAGGTTATCGCCACCAAGGATACCTTTGAGGTCAGCTCCATATTCGATAACTTCATCGTTATCATTTCGAGAGAATCGCCATTTGTTGCCAGAATCATGCCGTAAACAATTGATATCACTATGCCGACAAATACGGTGGCCATGACATCAACAGCGGTTGCGATCAAAACAGCTCTTACAGCAGATCCTCTAGAATGTTCTTTGCTGGTTAATTCCGATTTTGGTGTCCTATAGACATCTTCATCCATCTGTTTACTTCCTACTTCCAATATGGGGTCGTGCATCCGTCAGATACACGACCCCTATGTACTACTATCCAACTCAATTAAGAAAAATCTTGAAAGAGCGACCTAGAGACATGTGATAAATTTATAACTTCCTGATCGCAGTATAGGAACAATATATGTGAGACTTAGAGACAAATCTGTAAAAATTTGAAATTTGAGCACATTTTGTACATTTCAAGCAATTCGAATCTATACTGACTATTCTTTCAAACCACTGATAATAGTCTATTCCCACTCACTTCGTAGATGATAACCATATTACATTATCTTCATTGGTTTCAGATATAATCTCCTTGAATGGTCTAGGATGTGCTATGCCGTATCCCTGACCAAGATCGATGCCTACTTCACGCAGCTCATCTACTATCTCTTCATTCTCCACGAACTCTGCTATGGTCGTCAACTTCATAGTATCTGCAACAGTTTTTATTGCCTCGACCATTCCCTTATCAAGTGAATCAGTATTCATATCCTTAATAAACATACCGTCAATTTTCAAATAATCGACAGGGAGGTTTTTCAAATAGCCGAAAGAAGAGAGCCCGGATCCGAAATCATCCAATGCAAAACGGCACCCCAGGTCGCGTATTTCGCGGATCATTTTCAAAGCACTGGAGAGGTTCTGGATTGTTGTTGACTCGGTAACCTCAAAGGTAATTTTCTCAGGCTTTATTTTGTACTGCTGCAGTAGTTGTTTTAGATTATTCTTTATGTTCTGACGCCCCAGCGTACCACCCGATAAATTGATAAAACAATCGGGATAATCACTCCTGCATCTTGCCAAGATTCGCAAAACTTCTTCGAGAACCCAATTATCGATTCGCTCTCCCAGATCATACCTGTCTGCAGCCGGAAGAAATGCGCCCGGCGGAACCAGGTCGCCATCTGGGGTGCGCATCCTCACCAAAATCTCTAATGCGACAGTCAGCATTTCGTCGCTATTCAAATCAACTATAGGTTGTGCGTAAAGAACCAATCTATCCTCTTCCAGAGAACTGTTTATGCGTGATACCCACTGCATTTCGCCCAGTCTGCTTCTGGTACCAACACTATCATTTTCATAGACTACTATTCGATTTCGTCCTGAGTCCTTAGCAGAATAACAGGCAGCATCTGCGGCACTCATGAGCTGAATGATATTCTGGCTATATAGGTTAATTGGAGATACCCCAACACTAAGACTGATTCTGAAACTTTGATTATCCCAATTGAAAATATACTCTTGCACATCCTCACGCAGTGAATCTATACGTTCTATAGCCTGCGGTAGAGGGCAATCTATCAATATGGCGCTGAACTCATCACCACCCACTCGAGCAAGTACATCACTCCCTCTAAAGTGCTTGCGCATTAATCGCGCCAGTTGGCGCAATAATTCATCACCGGCAACATGGCCACAGCTATCGTTTACCACCTTGAATTGATCCAAGTCCATAAAACAGAGTACGTGTTCTTTACCTCTATTCCTTGCGGATTCCAAGGCACTTTCCAAATGAGATTCAAAAGCACTTCGATTGATTAAATCAGTAAGACTGTCGTGACTTGCTTGTCGGTGGAGTTCTACTTGTAAGCGATATTCACGGGTAATGTCACGCATCACAATGACCACACCGTCGCACTCTGCATTTTGGCTACTTACCTGCGATGCTGTCACTTGAACTTTCAGCGTCTCTCTATCTGGAATAAGGAGTGACACCTGTTCGTTTACCACCTGGTTGGGCTTGCTCAGGCTGCAACTCGCTATCAAACCTTGTATGGTCCACTCATCGCCGTCGTTGGTGAGTCGCAACAACTCGGAAAAATGTAACCCTATTGAACTCTCAGCATCAGTCCTGCATAGTTTCGATGCAGCAGAATTCAAATATGTGATGATTCCATTCATATCTACAGCGATTACACTGTCACCTATCGCTGCCAAGGTGGTGTGAGCCTGATTACGCTCTTTTCTCAATGCCTTTTCCGCTGTCCGTTGTGCGGTAATATCTTGTATATAGACATAGATCTCGTCAGCAATATCAATCATCTGATAATGTGCGAGCAGATTCACTTGTTCGATTTCATTTTCACCGAATACTTGAGATTCTCCTTGAGCAAGGCGTTTAAGAAATTCATGGTGATTGGTAGGCAATACGCTGATTGGATCAACCACTGAGAACCTTTGCATCAACTTGCTAAATGCAGGATTCTTGAAGGATATTTCTCCATCCCGATCGAAGGCGATAATTGGATTCGGATTCTCGCGCGGAAACGCGGCCAGTTGTAAATTACGGGATTCAGTATCCTTTAGCTCTTCAACCACCAAGGAAAGAAGATTAGCCTCATAGCGACGGCTTAGAAAAAGATAGATTAAAAGTGCAAACAGACCAGTGAGCAGCAACACTGCCATGACAGCCTGAACGCTTTTTTCCAGAGTCTCGCTGTAGATATTTTCAAGACTTATGGATAAGGTCAATTTTGCAGCACCACGATAGGAGTATGATATCTCCTTATCGACAAGAAATCTGCGTGCAGACGACAGTTTGGGTCCATATCCCGCGATGATGAATCCATTTCGCGCGATCAACTTTATCTCATCAATATCTTTATGATTAGAGGCCCATTGTTTTACCAGAGTGGAGAGTGTTTGATAATTACCCTTCTGAAGCTCAATTTCAGCAATCATCGATATGGTTTCAAGTTGGCTTTTCGCCACTTCTTCAGCATACTTTATATGTTGATTGTGATTGTTCCAGATTACAATCGCGCTGGTCATGGACAGAACGAACAAAAACAAACAGGTTGCTAAAACAATCCACATCGTTATCGGCAGCTGCGATCCCTTGCTCACTCGACTACACCTCTGGTCCTTAAAGCAGTAAAGATATCCCTTAGCTTCTTATAATCACCATCTTTCACGCTCACCAGGGCTGTAGCCGTCTTTTTTATTGGTTGAAGAATCTTACTCGTTTCTGCATTGTCTACCGAAAGATTCAACAGCTGCTGGCGAAGTGAACTTACCATGCCCGGGTCTGTCCCTGAGGGAGCGATAAAGAGGTGCTCAGATACTTCAGATGTAGTGGCGACTGCTACAAGCCCTTTTTGCTTATATTTGTTAAATACTGCCTCTTTCACAGCGCCGGCATCGGCGTCACCGGCAAGCACGGCGTAAGCTACATTGTCATGACTATTGAAGAATTGATGACTTGCGAAATCGTCAATGTCGATACCCGCCTCAAATAACAGCTGTCTGGGTACCAGGTGACTCATGGTCGAAGACTTATTACCGAAGGCGAAGTGAGACCCTTTCAGGTCCTCGAGTGAGTGAATACTGCTCCCCTGCTTGGTAAAGATCTTCCCGGAAAAAGTTGGATTTCCATCAATCTCCAATCTGGCCAACAGGTGAGGAGTTCCATATATTTCGGTCAACTGTACAAACAGCGCAGGTCCGATATAGGCGAGATCAACCTCACCCTTGATAATTGCATTTAAGTGAGACTCGTATGACTCGCCAATCCTAACTTCCACGGGCTTCCCGTATCCACGCCCCAGATACTCTGCCATTGGCGTAAACATTTCCCGAAGTTCTGCATGGGAACGATAAGGATGGATTCCAAGAACGAGTGAATCCGTACTGTTAGCTGTTGTAGTAATACAAATGAGTGAAATAGCAGCTATCCTAGCTAGCAGCCGACTCATCCGTAAACTAATCCATGGTCTGTTTAGCATGCACTCCCAATCCCGGGGTTGGGTGTACTCCTGACATTACTCCATTACCCCTATCTATCCACATTACATGTGGCAGATAAGCATATCCTAGTAGATACAACAGAATCTACCCAAGAAAGTAGTCGAGTATTAGCTGGGCCCCATGTGCAACAATTTCTGCTCTTTCCTGCTTCGGCTGATTATTTTTCTGCAGATCTTCTTTTCCAGGATTACCATGATCTCCCTATCAAGCTCATCTGCCGCCCTATTTTCACCACCACGTCGAAGATGTGCGGCCATTAGCTCAAGTTCTCTGATACTGCCTTTCACCCGTCTCCGCTTCTTGTGGGCGATATTCGCACCCATTTTAATCTGCCATTTGAAATCGTCTTTCATCAGTAGATGAGGAATTAGGTTCTCATTCGGCATATCGGTCACCGCTATTTTCACTGGCTATCTTATTTCTCGTTACTACTGCACAGGTTAAGAATTCATTGATAAATCAACTATAAACCTATAGTTTTGAGAGGATAGTGATCTTTTTCGCTGCTTAGTTGTGATAAATACACATGGTTTAGTGCGGCGGGACTGAGGGACTGCTTGGCATCGGTGCCGACTGAGGGGAGGGATTACTCGGCCTTCGG
>JBEVVR010000051.1:0-38826 GCA_040507035.1 Candidatus Thiodiazotropha sp. | reverse complement strand
TGATTCGCCTTCGGCTCACCCCTTCGGGGCGCCTTCGCTGCGCTCGGCGTCCTGCGTCGCTTCGCTCCTTGTCGAACGAAGTGTTCGAATCAAAGCCTCCCTATCCGCCAAATAAATAGGGGCCCTGTGGGCCCCTATTTATTTGGCGGAGAGAGAGGGATTCGAACCCTCGATGGAGCTATTAACCCCATACTCCCTTAGCAGGGGAGCGCCTTCAGCCGCTCGGCCATCTCTCCGAATTGATTCGATTTTTGGGTTCAGCCAGTCCTGTTTGGAAGGCTGTTTCAACCTGTCTCCAGGTTTTTGATGATCAAAGGTTTGGGATTCTACTGCCCATTACCTTTGAGGTGTCGAGATTGTACAGATTTCTGCTTCTACAAACAAAAAAAACTTTGCCTTCCTTGGCAAAGTTCTTGTTTGAGGTTCTAATCGATGCTTTATAGGTAAAGCGTCTAGGAAGATTCTTCAGACTGCTCTCGTTTAATTCTCTCGTAGATCTCTTCCCGGTGTACGGTCACGTCGCGTGGTGCATTCACACCGATTCGCACTTGATTTCCCTTAACACCCAGAACTGTAACCGTTACCTCGTCTCCGATCATCAGGGTTTCGCCAACTCGGCGAGTTAGTATCAACATGTCCAGTCTCCATGTATGTATCCTTGAGTTTAAGGAGGAGCTGGATTCAGTTTTCACTGAATTCCAGCGCCACCATTGCCAACCAAGCCTCCGTAAAAACGGGACTGGTAATACTATTCTAGCAACTGGAATAGGGGTTAAAAAGAGGGAAAAACGACTGAAAATCCCTGTTTATAGGGGAAATAGACTCAGATGAACCGTTTTTAGGATTGTACTTCTTTTTCCAGCTCAAACGCCTCATGCAATGCGCGTACGCCCAGCTCTAAATACTTTTCATCGACAACCACGGATATTTTGATCTCCGAAGTGGATATCATACGGATATTGATCCCTTCTTTGGCCAGCGCCTCGAACATCTTACTGGCTATCCCGGCATGGGAGCGCATACCGACGCCCACCAGCGATATCTTGACGATCTTGTCATCCGCCAAGACCTCGCGGGCCCCCATTTCATCGGCTGTCTGCTGCAGGATCTCCCTGGCTCGATTGAAATCGACTCGATTTACCGTAAATGTGAAATCGGTGAGTCCGGTGTCGTGGGAGATATTCTGAATAATCATATCCACCTCGATATTCTGACCGGAGACCGGTCCGATGATCTTATGCGCGACGCCCGGCTGATCCGGGACACCGAGTATGGTCAGTTTTGCCTCGTCACGATTAAAAGCGATACCGGAAATCTTTGCCTGCTCCATGTTCTCTTCCTCAAAGGTAATCAGTGTGCCATCGCCCGCTTCGAAGCTGGATAGAACACGTAGGGGAACATTGTATTTTCCTGCGAATTCGACGGCGCGAATCTGCAGCACCTTGGATCCAAGGCTGGCCATCTCCAGCATCTCCTCAAAGGTGATGCGAGTTAACCGTCTCGCCTTGGGCTCCACTCTGGGATCGGTGGTATAGACACCATCCACGTCAGTGTAGATTTGACACTCGTCGGCCTTGAGTGCGGCAGCCATCGCCACAGCCGTGGTGTCAGATCCACCCCGGCCCAGGGTTGTGATGTGCCCAAGCTCATCCACGCCCTGAAAGCCCGCAACCACAACCACACGCCCCGACTCAAGGTCCGCGCTGACACGAGCGGCATCGATATCACGAATCCGTGCTTTGCTGTAGGCGCTGTCGGTAAGAATATGCACCTGTCCCCCGGTATAGGAGCGGGCAGGACATCCCATCTTTTGTAAGGCCATGGAGAGCAACGCAATAGTGACCTGCTCTCCGGTGGAGACCAGAACATCCATCTCTCTTGGATCGGGCGCCTCGTCAATTTCGCCAGCCAGCGCGATCAGGCGGTTGGTCTCTCCTGACATTGCGGAGACCACAACCACAACCTGGTCGCCTCTGTCCCTGTAACCTTTGACCTTTTCTGCGACAGCCGTAATTCGCTCTGTAGAGCCCACAGAGGTGCCGCCATATTTCTGCACAATCAGTGCCATCTCTTTTCAAAACCCCTAAAAAGCTGTGAACTGTCTAAAAAAGCTGCACATTAAACACCAAAGCAGCCCGCAACGGAACCGCTGGTCTGAGTCGAGAATCCATCAACACAGCTTAACCCTCTCCCAATCTATCCCTGACCCAGGGTTCGACAACCGCGAGGGCCTGGGGCAGAGCCTCGGGATTACTTCCCCCTGCCTGAGCCATATCGGGCCGTCCACCACCTTTGCCATCGACTTTCTCTGCCGCAAGTTTGACCAGGTCTCCCGCTTTCAGTTGGGGGGTAAGATCCTTGGTTACACCTGCCACCAGCGAGACTTTTCCACCTGCCGCTGCAGCCAGTAGGATGACTGCGGAACCCAGCTTGTTTTTTAACTGGTCCATGGTCTCTCGCAACGATTTCGCATCGGCCCCCTCCAATGTCGCTGCCAGGACATTCACCTCACCTACCTTTATAGCGCCAGATGCCAGATCACTGCCGGCGGCACTGGCCAGTTTTCCCTTCAGCTGTTCCAACTCCTTCTCTAATCGACGATTGCGATCCAGCAGTTGTCCAAGCTTGTCTTCGATCTCGTCGCGCCCGGACTTGATCATCTCGGCAATCCGCTGCACCCGCTCTTCGTCCGCCTCCATCCACTCGATGGCGCGCTGACCTGTCACCGCCTCAATGCGTCGTACGCCTGCTGCAATACCGCTCTCCGATGTAATCTTAAACAGACCGATATCACCCACCGCACTGACATGGGTACCACCGCACAACTCTGTGGAAAAATCTCCCATGCTCAAGACCCGCACCTGATCCGCATACTTCTCTCCAAACAGGGCCATGGCCCCGGAATCCTTGGCCTGATCCAGTGACATGAGTTGGGTATCGACCGGGTGATTGTGTCGAATCTGCCGGTTGACCAGTTGCTCGATAATCTGCAGTTGTTCACGAGAAATCGGTTCGAAATGTGAGAAATCGAAACGTAACCGCTCGGCATCGACCAAGGAACCTTTTTGGGTCACATGGGTGCCCAACTCCTGGCGCAGGGCCGCATGCAATAGATGGGTCGCCGAGTGATTGAGGGCGGTGGCTTGACGGGTATAGGCATTCACCTGTGCCGTCACCCGATCACCTACTGTCAGCTTACCCTCCTCGAGCTTGCCGATGTGGGCATAGAGTTCAGCGCCCTGTTTTTGGGTATCCTCAACCTCGAACAGCAGGCCACCTCCCTCAAACACACCTTGGTCACCCACCTGGCCGCCGGACTCCGCATAGAAGGGCGTTTTATCCAGAAATACCATTCCGGACTCTCCCTGCTGCAGGGAGGCGACCGTCTCGCCATCCCGTAGAATGGCAACCACCTCCCCCTGATCCTCAAGACGCTGGTAACCGGAAAACGTGGTCTCCCCTTCCAGTTCCAGATCCACGCTTTGTGCCATCCCGAACTGACTGGCGGCCTGCGCCCGTTCGCGCTGTGCCGCCATCGCCGCATCAAACCCCGATTGATCGACGGTCAACCCCCGTTCACGGGCGATGTCCGCGGTCAGATCCCGGGGAAAACCGTAGGTGTCGTAGAGCTTGAACACGACTTCGCCTGGAATCGTCTTGCCATCGAGTTCCGAGATCGTCTCCTCGAGTATCTTCATCCCCTGCTCAAGGGTCTGGGCAAATCGCTCCTCTTCCAGGCGCAGAACCTTTTCAACCTGGGACCGCTGAGCCGGTAGTTCCGCATAGGCCTCACCCATCTCATCGCAAAGCGCCGCAACCAGTTTGTAGAAGAACGGCTCTTTCACACCCAGCATATAGCCGTGTCGAATGGCGCGGCGGATGATTCGTCTTAAGACATAACCGCGGCCCTCATTGGAGGGCAAGACCCCATCGACGATGAGAAAGGCGCAAGAGCGAATATGATCGGCGATGACCCGCAGTGACTTCTCTTCAAGATTGCTGCATTCAGTGAGCTTGGCCGCCGTCTCGATGAGATTGACGAACATATCGATCTCATAGTTGCTATGCACACCCTGCAGAACCGCGGCCAGACGTTCCAGCCCCATTCCGGTGTCCACGGATGGCTTTGGCAGTGGTGTCAGCACACCATCACTATCCCGGTTATACTGCATGAAGACCAGGTTCCAGATTTCGATAAAGCGATCGCCATCCTCTTCCGCGCTACCAGGTGGACCACCCCAGATCCCTTCACCATGGTCGTAAAAGATCTCCGAACAGGGACCACAGGGTCCGGTATCTCCCATTGACCAGAAGTTGTCGCTCTCGTAGCGTTTACCGCCAGGCTTGTCACCAATTCGTGTGAAGCGGTCTTTATCGACGCCGATCTCGTCGAGCCAGATTTGAGCCGCCTCGTCATCATCCTCATAGACGGTCACCCACAGCTTTTCCGCAGGCAGACCGATGGTTTCGGTAAGAAAACCCCAGGCAAATCCGATGGCATCTCTCTTGAAGTAGTCACCAAAACTGAAATTACCCAGCATTTCGAAAAAGGTGTGGTGACGTGCGGTATAACCCACATTCTCCAGATCATTGTGTTTACCACCCGCGCGTACACAGCGTTGGGAGCTTGTCGCTCTCTGGTAGCTGCGCTTTTCGCGGCCAAGAAAAAGATCCTTGAACTGCACCATACCGGCATTGGTGAAGAGCAGGGTTGGATCGTTCTGTGGCACCAGAGGGCTGCTGGCAACCACTTCATGGCCATGCTCGGCAAAATAGTGCAGAAAAGCTTTACGTATATCGGCGCTGGTTTTCATATTGGAAGAAAAATTAACCGCAAAAATAAACCGTAAAAGATAGCAGGATCGGAGAAAAAAAGCCCGTTTTGGTGACATCGATCGAGCCGCTTCAACAGATGCCCTGTTTTTCATCCCCGCTAGCACCGAATGATGCACAACCGGATTTGGTGATTTGCTAGCTCGGATCGATTTGTGGAGGGATCAATTGAATAGAAAATCCCGGATCAACTCAGTGGGAAAACCTCGGTATTCAAGAAATCGCGCCCGCTTAGCCATTGCCTTTCGGTCACAAGTGGTTTCGGGCCCATACTTCATGTCGTGAACCTTCCGCAACAACGCCGGCCACGACTCAGCATAGGCCTCGAGGTGATACTCGATCACCGATTCAGCGACACCACGTTCGCGCAGCTCGGCCCTGATGCGTATCGGACCACTGCCTTTTTCAGTGCGGCTGGCGATATAGCTTTCGGTATAGCGATCATCGCTCTGCAGACCCGATTCTGAGAGCTGGTCTATCACGCTGTCGATATCATCCTCATCAAAACCGCGGGAGCGCAATTTAAGCTGCAGCTCCCGCCGGGAATGCTCTCGTTGTGTCAGCAGCCGGATCGCTGCCGCCTCGATCTCTTTGGTGTCGGCCCCGTTCAGGCTTCAGCCTCGGCGAGTTCTTCCTCACCCTCTTGCGTAGGCAGCAGCTCCTCGCGGATACGCGACTCGATCCCCGCGGCGATATCGGTATTCTCCTTGAGAAAGTTGCGCACATTCTCTTTACCCTGGCCGATGCGGTCGCCGTTGTAGCTGTACCAGGCACCCGACTTGTCGATAATGCCCTGCTGCACGCCCAGTTCGATGATCTCACCCTCGTGGGAGATACCCTCGCCATAGAGGATCTCGAACTGCACTTGCTTAAAGGGAGGTGCGACTTTGTTCTTCACCACCTTGACCCGGGTATCGTTGCCGACCACCTCGTCGCCCTTCTTGATCGCACCAATGCGACGAATATCGAGGCGCACGGAGGAGTAGAATTTCAGGGCGTTGCCGCCGGTAGTCGTTTCGGGATTACCGAACATAACACCGATCTTCATGCGAATCTGGTTGATGAATATCACCAGGCAATTGGTGCGTTTGATGTTGGCGGTCAGTTTTCGCAATGCCTGAGACATCAAACGCGCCTGCAGACCCACATGGGAATCGCCCATGTCTCCTTCGATCTCCGCTTTCGGGGTCAGTGCGGCCACGGAATCGATAACCACCACGTCCACCGCGCCGGAGCGCACCAACATATCGGTGATCTCCAGTGCCTGCTCACCGGTGTCGGGCTGGGAGACGAGCAACTCGTCCACATTGACACCCAACTTCTCGGCATACTGCGGATCGAGGGCATGCTCTGCATCGATGAAGGCGGCGGTGCCCCCCATCTTCTGCGCTTCCGCAACGACCTGCAGGGTCAGTGTGGTCTTACCTGAAGATTCCGGTCCATAGATCTCCACAACGCGCCCCTTCGGCAATCCGCCAATGCCCAGCGCGATATCGAGGCTCAGGGAACCAGTAGAGATTGCATCGATATTACGAACTGCGCTGGTGTCACCCATCCGCATCACAGATCCCTTGCCGAACTGTTTCTCAATCTGTCCCAGAGCTGCACTCAGCGCTTTTGCACGGTTATCATCCATTCGGTCAATCCTCATCAGTTGAATTTAAGCTGGGCGCCGGGCATCCCTGCCCAGCGATCTCTCATCAATGGTTGAAATTATCACATAGCCTCAGGCTCACGTCATGAGCCGATGCGCAAGGTTTTTCGCCTTTTTCGCACTCGAGTAAATTCTTAACAAAATTGGATATTTCCAAGGATATCGAGTTGTTATAAACACCACTTAGAGACACATCTAAATTGTGCCCCACGATTCTCATCCGATGATCATCCTTTCAATCTCTCCGCCGTTAGCATTCGATGATCGACGAGCGCACTGTGTCTGCCCAACCAAAGAGTAAGTCCAAAGGTGAGGCAGAGAACGACCAGGGAGCCAAAAATCACCCCCTCCCATCTGGCCCAGCGCCAGAAGGGTTCCAGATAGAATCCTCCCAGGGTCGCTCCGGCATAGTAAAACATGAGATAGAGCGAGGTTGCGCTGGCGCGGGCGGAGCGGGCGTGGCCCGTGACCCAGCCCGCTGCCAACGAGTGGGTGAAAAAGAATCCACAGGCATTGATGAAGAAACCGGCGACAATCCAGGGTAGACCG
Source organism: Candidatus Thiodiazotropha sp. (assembly GCA_040507035.1). Taxonomy (GTDB): domain Bacteria; phylum Pseudomonadota; class Gammaproteobacteria; order Chromatiales; family Chromatiaceae; genus Thiodiazotropha. The sequence continues at coordinate 31,790 of JBEVVR010000051.1, read as the reverse complement.
GGCATAAGGGTCAACAGACTACCGCTCATAAAGATCAGGATACCCACTCCCATGGACCCGGTTTGCGAACGTTTCTCTACCAGTCGTCCGGAAACAGCGGCGGCCAATGTGCCTGTCAGGTAGGTGAGAAAGAATAATCCCAACCAGTCCGCGGAGAGGCTGTAGGGCTTATCGGCCAGAACGTAGGTGATATAGCTGTATTGATTGACGAAGATGAAGAAGTTGAGTCCACCGATAAAACAGGCAGCGAGAATCATGGGATTGCGCAGGTGGGAAACGAGATCGCTCCCCATCTGACGGACTCGAAACGGTCTCGGTTGAAAGCACTTTGATGGCGGCAACAACCAATAGACCAACAGCAGACAGAGCAGATCAAAAGCACCGAGCACAAGGAAGCTGCTGCGCCATCCCCATTCGGCGGCAACTACACCGCTGATCAATCGCCCGCTAACACCCCCCAGCGAGTTGGCGCCGATATAGAGCCCGACCGCCAACAACATGGCCTTGGACTCGAACTCCTCGCCCATATAGGCCAGGGCCGCCGCCGGTAACCCGGCGATCAGAATCCCCTGAACTGCGCGCAAAATCAGCAGGTCTGAGTAATCGGCCGCGAATGCGGTGGCACAGGTGACCAGACAGAGCAGCAGCAGTGTGGTGAGGATAACCACCCGACGACCCAAGGCATCGGAGAGCGGTCCGAAAAAGAGCAGGCATATCCCCAAGGCGAGGGTGGCGACCGAGAGACTGAGGGTTGCTTCCAGGGAATCTATATTGAATGCGTCACGCAATGCGGGCAGCAGCGGTTGGGTGATATAGAGGTTACTAAAGACCATCACCGAGCCGATACAGAGTGCAAGGGTGGCATACCAGAACGGCCTTGTGTTCGATTCAATCATCAATATGTCCACTGAGTGGGTGGCTACACATTGAGCCTAACGTCAATCCATCTATAATAAAAATATATTATTTATATAATTTTGATTCGATTTTCATATGGATATAAAACATCTGAGATATTTCCATGCGGTCTGCCAATACGGGGGGTTCACGGCAGCGGCCCGTCAACTCCATATCGCCCAGCCCGCGATCAGTATCGCCATCCGCAAGCTCGAGGAGGAGCTGAATCTCACCCTGCTGCATCGAAGCGAGCGCCAGATCACGCCAACGGTTGAGGGTGAGGTGTTGTTGCGACATGCCAGGCGCATCATCGAAATGACCGAGGCCGCCAAGCTGGAGATGGAGGAGTTTCACGGTCTCACCAAGGGTGAGATGCGAATCGGCATACCCAGTATGCTCGGCTCCTACTACTTCCCACCTATCCTCATGGGCTTTAAGCATCGCTATCCGGATCTGAGCCTATCGGTCTATGAGGAGGGCACACGCCGACTGCAGGAGATGATACGGGTAGGCGAGCTCGACCTGGGGGTGGTGGTGGCTGATGCCCCTCCGGAGGACCTGGAGACCCGCCTGCTGACCCGCGAAGAGATGGTGGCCTGTGTACCCAAAACCCATCCCCTTGCAACAAGGGACAAGCTGACCATGGAGGAGTTCTTCAGCCACGAACTGGTCGTCTTCAAGACCGGGTATTTCCTGCGCGAGTTTATCGACCGTTATAGCCAGAGCCATAAACTATCACCCAAGATCGCCTTTGAAACCAACCTGATCCCGCTCACCAAGGCGATCGTGCGTCAAGGTTTCGGCATCACCACCTTTCTGCGTATGGTGATAGATCAGGATCCACAGGACGACCTGTTGGCGATTCCCTTTGATGAGCCAGTATTTCTCGATCTCTCATTGGCCTGGAAGAAAGGCGGCTATCTGTCACGGGCAAATCAGGCCTTTGTCGATTATGTTCTCAGGGAAACCAAAGGTCATGCTGGGGCAAGGCCTCACCCTACCCGGGAAGAAAAGCCTTACTAGTTCCCACGCTCCTGCGTGGGAACTCATCACTCACCTAGATTAAGCCGCCGTATGCATTCCCACGCTGGAGCGTGGGAAATAGCCGCGATTGCTGGGTATAATGGTTAGTCAGGAAACGTTAAATAAACCACTAAATCCATGTTTACAGGCATCGTTCAAGGAACCGCAGAGGTTGTCCACATCCAACAGAAAGAGGCGTTCCGCACCCACCGAATACGCCTGCCTAAGAGTGCACTGACAGGCCTGGCGCCCGGTGCATCCGTGGCGCACAACGGCTGCTGCCTGACCGTGACCCGTATTGAGGGCGACCTCATCGACTTCGATCTGATGCAGGAGACCTTGCGTGTAACCAACCTGGGTGAGCTCGAGATCGGCGACCGGGTCAACTTCGAGCGCGCCGCCCGCTTCGGTGACGAGATCGGCGGCCACGCCATGTCCGGTCACATCCTCTGCACCGCAAAGGTGGTGGATATCGTCACTAGCGAGAATAACTACCAGGTGCGATTTCAGCTACCCGAGCAGTGGCGTCACTACATCTTCACCAAGGGCTATATCGGCATCGATGGCATTAGCCTGACCATCGGGCAGGTGGAGCATGATCAGTTTGAGGTCAACCTGATACCGGAGACCCTGCAACGCACCAACATCGGCAGCCGCCGGATAGGTGACCGGGTGAATATCGAAATCGATCCGCAGACCCAGGCGATCGTCGATACCGTGACCCATCTACTACCGGACCTGTTGCAGCGGCTGGATCTGGAAAACCGATGAATGAAGACGCTGTAGGCAGATCTTTAGCAGATTCATGAGAAGCATGATAAGTCCGCAAATAAACGCAAATAGTTCTTTTAATGCCTGCGTGAAAATTGCTGATTCGCTGCATCACCTTATTCTTAATTTGCGTTCATTTGCGGACTTTTTAAACAATCACTTGCTGAGATTTGAGGTGCCCCATGCAGATCGAACATTGGGATGAAACAATCGATGGTGAGATGAGCGAACAGGCGATGCGTGCCAAGCTGGAGGCCCTTGGGTATCAGGTCACATGCTATGTCTATCCACCGGGTACATACTTCCCTCCCCACGAACATGCCATTGATAAGATAGACGGGGTTTTGTCGGGCCGCTTCAGAATGAGCATGGGTACTCGCTCCGTGATACTTGAAGCCGGTGACACGCTCCATGTCCCCAAGGGAGCTGTCCACTCAGCTGAGGTCGTTGGTGAGCAACCTGTAGTTAGTCTGGATGCGATTAAACAAACTCATTACGGTTAACAATCTCTACCCATGGCAACGAGATTTGACAGCGGATCGCTGTGGCAGCGACTGCGCTCCCGCACGGAGTCCGCCATCACCAATGGCGCGCTTCACTCCATAGCGACCGATTACCACGCCCTGGAACAGGACGGGTTAGAGTTCGTGGTCCGTGTCGCCCACAACCTAAAGCGCAAGGCAGAGGAGAGGCAGAGTCAATCAACCACTCCATCAAATATTCCTTTCAATCCTTTCTTGCCACCCGAGCCCGCACTGACGGTTGCCGACATCTCATCGACCCACCTTTCGGTGTTGAACAAATTCAATGTGGTGGAGAATCACCTGCTGATCGTGACCCGGGATTTCCAACACCAGGAGCGACTGCTGAACCACCAGGACTTCGAAGCGCTCTGGCTCTGTATGGCGGAGTATCCCTCACTGGGATTCTACAACGGCGGTGTAACCGCTGGCGCCAGTCAACACCATAAACACCTGCAACTGGTTCCCCTGCCCCTCTATCCAGGCCAAGCTGCAGTCCCCTTTCAAGCGCTGTTCACTGCAGCAGGGCAAGCAGAAGGGCTGCAGAGCTTGAAACAGTTCCCATTCCACCACTGCTGGGCTCCATTGCCAAAGGGAATGGCAAGTGATCCGTCGACTGCAGCCGAACAGATCCTGTCCCTCTATCTACAGATGCTTAATGAGGTCGGTATCAAAATCGTTAGTGGCGCGGACGGCGACTATCAATCGGCCCCCTACAACCTGTTGCTGACCAGGGAGTGGATGCTGCTTGTCCCGCGCTCGCAGGAGTACTGTGATAACATTTCGGTGAATGCCCTGGGCTATGTGGGATCGCTCTTCGTGAAGCAGCGCTCCGATCTGGAGACCTTGACCGATATCGGGCCCATGAACCTATTGCAGGCCGTCTCAATGCCTTACCCTAAGGACTTCCACACTTGATTGATCCGTTTTATCGATGGACCTCGCCATAGCGCATCCCAAAATTCGCTTTGACCTCAGCGGCAAAACCGCCGGCATGGTTCTGATGCCGCCAAGGGGCAGCCGGATTAGGTAATCCCCACCTCGCATCGCTCGGGATTGCAGGCGTATTCTTCGATGATCCTGAGCTTCTGCTCCCGGCTCATTCGCTTAATCTCATATTCGCGGCGAAGCGCCTCTCCATGAGAGTCTGTCGATTCCGCAAACACCAGTTCAACGGGTGCACGCCCCCGGGTATATTTCGCACCGCTGCCGTTGTTGTGTTGCTCCACCCGTTTGGCAAGATCCTTGGCTATGCCCGTATAGAGGGTTCGGTCGGCACAGCGAACCATGTAGACATACCAGAACTGAGGGACATTACTCGACATCATTAAATAAGTATTGGCCAGATTCAGGGAGTGAATGCGCCTCTTACCTTTTGAAAAGTCTACTTTTCCACAGTGGATACCAGGGTAAACCACTATGTTTTTCACCATTTTCTGGACTTTACACAGCATAGTTATAAGAATAACAATGCTCTAAGCCAAGAAAACGTCCATAAGAGACCCTGGCACTTTAACGACTTGTTGTACCATTCTAACATTAGACACAAAGCTTTACTTCAGTAATAACAACAGGTTAGAACCACATTAACCCCCATCTGGAGGATACGATGATTGGTAACACCAAAAAGTGGATAGGAGTGACCGGCACGATCACTGTCCTAGCTGGTCAGTTTCTACTCTCCCCCGCAATCTTCGCCGCTGGAGGCGACGCCGTAGCAGAGGGAAAGAAGATTGCCTTCGACCGCAAAAAAGGGAATTGCCTTGCCTGCCATAACATAGTCAACGCCCCATCACCCGGCAACATCGCACCTGCTCTAGTGGCGATGAAATCCCGTTTTCCCACAAAGGAGGATCTGCATATGCAGATCTGGGACGCGACCATCAAGAATCCTGAATCGGCCATGCCGCCTTTCGGTAAACACGGCATCCTCTCCGAAGCAGATTTAAAAAAAGTCGTCGAATATGTCTGGACACTTTGAGTGTCAAGACAGCTCAGGACTCGACAGCAACTCCTTTGAGGATTGAAAGATCATGAAACAACTATTTCGTCAATTAACCTTGATGGTTATTAGCTGCAGTGTCATCACTGCGGTACAGGCAACGACACCTGAAGAGGATCTGAAGGCCTTCCAGAACTTCTATAAAAAGCGTTTCCCCAATGTTGAGTATACCGATTACGTCAATGGCGCCTATGCCATCGATCCGGTAGGTCGGGAAAACTGGGAGGCCATCGAAGAGTTTCCACCCTATGAGCCCTTCATCGATGAAGGCCAGGCGATGTGGGAAAAGCCATTTGCCAACGGCAAGACCTTCAAGGACTGTTTTCCGGACGGTCCTGCCATGGGCGCTAAGTATCCGCACTGGGACAAGGATAAAGGCATGGTCATGACCCTGCCTCTGGCGCTCAACAACTGCCTCGAGGCAAACGGCGAGAAACCCTTGAAATACAAGAAAGGGCCGATCAACGACATTCTCTCCTATATCGCCTTCGAATCACGGGGACAGACCACCAATGTGGAGATTCCCAGTGACGATCCGCGGGCACTCGAAGCCTATGAGGCCGGCAAGAAGTTCTACTATACCCGCCGCGGCCAGCTCAATTTCGCGTGTGCTCATTGCCATCTGCAGAATGCCGGTATGATTCTGCGTACCGAAATTCTCAGCCCCGCGCTCGGACACACCACCCACTTCCCCGTCTATCGTTCAAAATGGGGAACCGTGGGCACACTGCATCGCCGCTTCACCGGCTGCAACAAGCAGGTACGTGCCAAGCCTTTCAAGGCTCATGGTGATGAGTATCGTAATCTCGAGTACTTTCTCACCTACATGAGCAACGGCCTGCCAATGAACGGTCCTGGTGCCAGAAAGTAAAAACTTCAACCAGCCAACGATAAAAGATTCATGCAATCGGAGTGAAAGCGATGCAAAAGAAATCAGTACTCATTTCAAGCTTGCTGGTCTGGATGTTATGTTCAGGCCTGGCAACTACTGCCATGGCGGATGAAGTCTCTGCCGAAAAGGTAAGTAAATTGATTGAAGCCGCGGATGAAGCCAGAAAACAGGCAGCCAGTGTTGGCGGCGAATGGCGTGATACCGGTAAGATGATCAAGAAGGCCAAAGGACTGCTGGAGAAAGGTAACTTCGTTGAAGCTGCCAAACTCGCCAACAAGGCAGCCAAACAGGGGCACCTGGGTTATGAACAGGCGATGGCCCAGAAAGAGCTGAAAATGCCTTCTTACCTACACTACGAATAACGGCTAACGCCTGGAGGAAGACATTATGAAGTTTGTTAAAGCACTCATGCTTACCGCAGTTGTCAGTGGCGTAGCAGTTGCAACCCAGCTCTATGCAATGGAAGGCAATCAGATCACCCCCGGACTACAGTCGGTCGAAGTGACCCACGGCGGTGAAAAGGTGATTATCAGCCGTGCCTCTGACAAAAAGGCAAAAATCCCTGGCGCCTTCGCCAAGGTCGCACGCCATTGTCCCCCATTCTGCATCCAACCGGCGACCGTGGCCGCCGGTGTCGAGACCGTGGGTGAGCTCGAGGTTCTGGGTTATCTGAAAAGAGTTGGCGACGGTGATCGCAAGGTCATGGTCATCGACTCCCGCACCCCGGATTGGATCATTCGCGGCACCATACCGGGCTCGGTGAACATACCCTGGAATAAGATCAATGTAGATCTCGAGGGCACCTTTGAAGTCGCTGCCGAAGCGGAGGGTGTACATGACATACTGGTCGATCAGCTCGGCGTCCAGGAGGTTGACGGCAATCTCGACTTCCGTAACGCCAAAACCCTGGTTCTTTTCTGCAACGGCATCTGGTGTCCGCAGTCAGCGAGCAACATCAAGACCCTGATCAAGCTGGGATATCCTGCCTACAAGTTGAAATGGTATCGGGGCGGTATGCAGGATTGGGTCAGCCTCGGCCTCACCACCGTCAATCACTAAAAAGAGATGTCCAATCAGCGCTAAGAGGCTGCCGAAAGGCAGCCTTTTTTTATGCAGGCTGCAAATGAACGCCAATCACCGCAAAAGTACGCAAAAAAAAGGGTTACCTGAGACAGGCAACCCTCTATTTTTGGTCCGGGCGGGGTGATTCGAACACCCGACCCCTACAACCCCATTGTAGTGCGCTACCAGACTGCGCTACGCCCGGAAAGAGCGGCAATACTAGGCACTTAAGCGGCTGATGTCAATGTAGAAAAGCGGTTTTCAGCACAAGCCGCAAGGGATTCAAGCTGTGTTATTAAGTCCGCAATGAACGCGAATGAACACAAATAGTAGATGAGTTGATCGTCAGCGCAACAGTTGGTCTGGCATGAACCCAAATATTTGCGTTTATTTGCGAACCAATAACCTATCGCTTAAGGATCTGCAGGACCTCTTCCAGTTCGCTGCGTAACTGCTTGATGATCTGTTGACTCTGTTGCAAGTCTTCCTTGGCGGTATCGCCGGAGAGCTGCTGACGGGCTCCGCCGATGGTGAATCCCTGTTCATAGAGAAGACTGCGTATCTGCCTGATCATGAGCACATCGTGACGCTGGTAGTAGCGCCTGTTGCCACGCCGCTTGACCGGCTTGAGCTGGGGGAACTCCTGCTCCCAATAGCGTAGGACATGAGGCTTGACCTGGCAGAGGTCGCTTACCTCGCCAATGGTAAAGTAGCGCTTTCCCGGTATTGCGGGCAGATCTAGATTACTGCTGCTCGGATCCAGCATAGGCTTCCACTCGTGCCTTCAATTTCTGACCGGGTCTGAACGTAACCACACGGCGGGCGGAGATGGGAATCTCCTTTCCTGTCTTGGGATTACGTCCGGGTCTCTGTTTTTTCTCGCGCAGATCGAAATTTCCAAAACCGGAAAGTTTCACCTGTCCCCCTCGTTCAAGAGATTGGCGGATCTCCTCGAAGAACATCTCAACCATCTCTTTGGCCTCACGTTTGTTCAAACCAAGCTCGTCAAAGAGCCTGGCGGCCATATCTGCTTTTGTTAGTGCCATCTCCGTCTACCCTAGTCTCTGAGTTTTGCGCCAAAATCATCGGCCAAACGGTTTAAAACCTTAACCACCACATCCTCCACTTCTTTATCTGTAAGAGTGTGTGATTTTTCCTGTAAAATCAATCCCAATGCGAGACTTTTTCGTCCCGAATCTATGTTTTCCCCAGTATAGACATCAAATAACAAGATGTCTGTAACTATTTTGCCGGATTCGTCACGAATAAGGTTCCTAATCGACTGAAAAGTGACCGATTTATCGACAACAATGGCGATATCCCGGCGGATAGAGGGAAATTTTGAGAGGGTTTCAAAAGCGGGAAGCCTTCCCAGGGCCACTTTTTCCAACTTGATTTCGAAAACAAAGACCGGCCCATTGAGATCGAGCCGTTTCTCGATCTCTGGATGCAGCATCCCGATCAGACCGATGTTTTCTCCACCGAGGCTAATTGCAGCAGATTGACCGGGGTGCAGTGCCGGGTGATCGGCAGCAACAAAATCGATCTCGTCGAGTCGACCGCTGAGTGAGAGCAGGGCCTCCAGATCGGCCTTGAGGTCGTAAAAATCGGCCCCATGACTCTCACCGCCCCACTGCTCCGGGAAGCGATCACCTGCGATAAGACCACCCACTACAGGCTCCTGTTTGATCTCTCCCCGCTCCCTGAAAAAGCAGAGACCGGTTTCAAAGATACGCACCCGCTGCTGTTGTCTCGACTGGTTATAACGTGCCGTCTGCAGCAGGCCTGGCCAGGTCGAGGTCCGCATCACCGACATATCGGCCGAGATGGGGTTGGCAAGTCCAATAGCGCTCTTTTCCGGATCGATCAGGGCCTCGATCTCGGGGCTGACGAAACTATAAGTGATGACCTCCTGGTAGTCGCGACCGACCAGCAGCATTTTCGCCCGGTTCAGATTGAAATCGACTTCCGGCCTCTCCCGCATCTCCATTGTCGAGTGTCCCCGATGGGCGGGGATCCGTTCATAGCCGTAGATGCGTCCGATCTCTTCGATCAGATCCTCTTCGATGGCAATATCAAAACGGCTGCTCGGGGCTCTAACCTGCCAACCCTGCTCCGTCTCGCTCACTGTCATCTCTAGCCGAGTGAGGATTTCACTTACCTCATCGCTATCGATATCAAGACCCAGTACCTTATTCACCCGTTCAGCTCTCAGCTCGATGAGCGGTCGCGGTTCGATCCGCTGCTCATTGGCGACCTCCACCACGGGACCTGGCCGACCACCGGCAATCTCCAACAACAGGGCGGTGGCTCGCTCCATCGCCTTGGCCTGAAGCTGTGGGTCTACACCACGTTCGAAGCGGTGGGATGAATCGGTATGCAGGCCATAGCTTCTGGCCTTGCCACTGATTGCTGTGGGCGCGAAAAAGGCACTCTCCAGAAGAATGTGCCTGCTAGACTGATTCACGGCCGATGCCTCGCCCCCCATAATCCCTGCCATCGCCACGGCTCGATCCGCATCTGCAATGACCAGGGTCTCTGTATCGAGTTCGACCTCTTGTCCACCGATCAGGGTCAACTTTTCACCGGCATTCGCCATGCGTACACGGATCCTTGCGTCGATCCGCTCCAGGTCGAAGCCATGCATCGGCTGACCGAGTTCCAGCAGCACATAGTTGGTGACATCCACCACGGGACCCAGGCTACGAATACCGCTACGGCGCAACCGTTCCTGCATCCACAGCGGCGTCTCTGCATTGACGTCCACATCGCGCACTACCCGGCAGAGATAGCGTGGACAGGCCTCGTCGGCCTCCAGCACTACCTCGACCCGGTCATCGATAGTCGCCGCCACCTCTTCTATAGCGGGTGGTATCACCTGGCAGCGGTTGATCACACCCACCTCCCTGGCGATACCCGCGATGCCCAGACAGTCACCCCGGTCGGGGGTCAGGTCGACATCGATGGCGCTATCCTCGAGCTTCAGGTAGTGGCGAAAATCGTCCCCGATGGGCGCATCTTGCGGCAGTGGCATGATGCCGTCCGAACTCTCGGCCAGACCCAGCTCACTGGCGGAACAGATCATGCCGGTGGACTCCACCCCACGTAGCTTTGCCTTCTTGATCTTGAAGTCTCCAGGCAGCAGTGCTCCCAGGGTGGCTACCGGCACACGCATACCTGCCGCCACATTCGCCGCACCACAGACGATCTGCAGCGGATCGCCGTTACCCACATTCACCCTACAGACACTGAGCTTGTCCGCATTGGGGTGCTGTTCCCGGCTCACCACCTCACCCACTACCACCCCATTGAAGGCGGCGGCGACGGACTCCACGGAATCGACCTCGAGGCCCGCCATACTCAACTGATCGGCCAGCGCTTGTGTGGTCACCGTCGGATCGACCCACTCGCGCAACCAGGCTTCACTGAATTTCATAACCCTCTCGCCCCCCTATGCAAACTGTTTCAGAAAGCGCAGATCGTTTTCGAAGAACAAGCGCAAATCATTGACCCCGTAACGCAGCATGGTGAGCCGTTCAACCCCCATGCCGAAGGCGTAACCGGTATAGGCTTCACTGTCGATGCCCACATGCCTGAATACCTCCGGGTGGATCATGCCGCAGCCCAACACCTCGAGCCAACCGGTGTGACTGCACACCCGACAACCATCCCCGTTGCACATCACACACTCAATATCGACCTCGGCGGAAGGCTCGGTGAAGGGGAAGTAAGAGGGGCGAAAACGCAGCTTCAGCTCACGCTCGAAAAAGCTTGAGAGAAAGTCGTAGAGCACACCCTTGAGATCGGCGAAGGAGACATCCCGGTCGACCATGAATCCTTCGACCTGGTGAAACATCGGGGTATGGGTAAGATCCGAATCACAGCGATAGACCCGGCCCGGTGCGATGATCTTAAGCGGTGGCTTTTCCCGCTCCATGGTGCGTATCTGCACCGGCGAAGTATGGGTGCGCAGCAACAGGTGAGCATCGAAATAGAAGGTGTCATGCATTGCCCGGGCGGGATGGTGCTCGGGAATATTGAGTGCCTCGAAATTGTGGTAGTCATCTTCGATCTCAGGTCCTTCAACCGTTTCGAAGCCGACATGTTCGAAGAGTCTCTCAATGCGTTCCATGGTGCGCGTCACCGGATGCAGCCCACCGCGTTGCAATCCCCTTCCCGGCAGAGTGACATCGATCTTTTCAGCGGCGAGTCTTTGGCTCAGCGCCTCGCTTTCCAGATCGCCCTTACGCGCCTCGATGGCCTGCTGCAGGAACTGTTTCGCCTTGTTGATCGCCTGTCCCGCCTGCGGGCGCTGTTCCGGTGGAAGCTTTCCCAGTTGCTTCAGTTGTGCGGTCAGCTTGCCGTTCTTGCCCAGATAGCCGACCCGCACTTCATCGAGTTGGGGAAGGCTCTGCGCGGCGGCGATTGCACTTTCGACGGCCTCGATAAGGGCGTCTATGTTTAGGGTGGAGTCATCCATCAACAAACCTCGAAAATAATTTTGAATTTTGAATTATGAATTTTGAATTTCGGTGCTCGCGTCGCTTCGCGCTTATTTGGATTGGTCTTTCCATAAAAAAACAGCCTGCGCGGAGCGCAAACATCAATTCAAAATTCACAATTCACAATTCAAAATTCCTTTTGCAAAGCAAAAAAGGGAAAAGCCCCCAAGGCCTTTCCCTTTTCTGTGATCACTGTTCGGTCGGGATCAACCCGGCCTCACGACTTGCACTTAGCTGGAAAGAGCGGCCTTGGCCTGTTCTGCCAGCACGCTAAATGCGGCTTTGTCGTTGACAGCCAGATCGGCCAGCATCTTGCGGTCGACCTCGATATTGGCCTGGTGAAGACCGTTGATCATGCGGCTGTAGGAGAGACCGTTTTCCCGCGCACCCGCATTGATGCGGGCAATCCAAAGGGCGCGAAACTGACGCTTTTTCTGGCGACGATCACGGTAGGCGTATTGCCCAGCCTTGATAACCGCCTGCTTGGCGACACGGTAGACCTTGCTGCGGGCACCGTAATAACCCTTAGCCTCTTCAAGCACCTTTTTATGACGGGCGTGTGCTTGTACACCACGTTTTACTCTTGGCATTTTTCAAATCCGATTCTTGATTGTCAGGCGTAAGGCAGCATACGACGCGCAATGGCCGCATCCGCTTTGGCGATGGCATTGGGGGCACGCAACTGGCGTTTCCGCTTGGTGCTCTTCTTCGTCAGGATATGACGACGGTGAGAACAGTTACGCTTGAATGAACCGGATGAGGTGCGTTTGAAGCGTTTCGCCGCACCCCGGTTTGTCTTGATCTTGGGCATTGTATCTAAACTCCGCTATTTGGGCGTGCAAGACGCCGTTAAAGTTACTTTTTCTTGGGACTCAGCACCATCACCATCTGGCGTCCCTCCATCATCGGTTTCTGCTCAATCTGGCCATAGTCGGCAAGATCGCGCTCCACCCGTTCAAGGAGTTCCAGACCCAGCTCGCGATGGGCATGCTCACGACCGCGGAAACGCATGGTCACCTTGGTCTTGTCCCCGTCTTCAAGGAAACGTATCAGGTTGCGCAGTTTTACCTGATAATCCCCTTCGCCTGTCCCTGGCCTGAATTTGATCTCTTTGATGTGTACCTGTTTTTGCTTCTTTTTCGCAGCCTGTTTCTGCTTTTTCAATTCGAAAAGAAACTTGCCGTAATCCATGACACGACAAACAGGGGGTTCCCCATTGGGTACAATCTCTACCAAATCGAGTGCAGCCTCTTGCGCGGCCTCCTGGGCCTGTTCGATCGAGACAACACCCACCTGTTCACCATCAGCCCCAATGAGTCTTACCTCAACGGCTGTTATGTCATCATTAAGGCGGTGCTTTTTTACAGCAGCGATAACCGGTTCCTCCAAAAAGTCCAATCCCGAAAAGTAGAAAAGCACCGGATCGACCGATGCTTAACACTCAGCTCACACGTTGCGTGACTTCAGATTTCATACGTTCGATAAAAGCATGGATTGGCATTGAGCCCAGATCTTCACCTCCTCGCGTACGAACAGCCACTGTGCCCTGTTCCACCTCCCGGTCACCAATGACCAGCAGATAGGGCACCCGCATCAACGTGTGTTCGCGAATTTTAAAGCCAATCTTCTCATTTCTCAAGTCTGATTCGACTCGAAAACCGTTATCCTGCAAGGATTTGAGACATTTCAGCAGATATTCGCTCTGTCGATCGGTAATATTCATCAAAACTGCCTGCACTGGAGCGAGCCAAAGGGGCAGCGCGCCGGCGTAGTGTTCGATCAGAATTCCGATAAAGCGCTCCAGGGAACCGAGGATCGCCCGATGCAGCATTACCGGCACTTTCTTGCTGTTGTCCTCGGCAATATAAGTGGCGCCGAGGCGTTCGGGCATGGAGAAATCGAGCTGGATGGTACCCAGCTGCCAGATCCTGCCGAGGCAGTCCCGCAGGGAGAACTCTATCTTCGGACCGTAGAAGGCCCCCTCGCCGGGTTGCAGCTCCCAATCCAAGCCCTGCTGGTTCAGCGCTTCTTCAAGTGCCTTCTCAGCTTTATCCCATACCTCGTCTGATCCCACACGCTTTTCAGGTCTGGTGGAGAGTTTCACCAGGACCTCATCGAAACCAAAATCCTTGTATACCTCGAGCAGCAGGTTATTGAAGGCCTCCACTTCACTGAGTATCTGCTCCTCGCTGCAGAAGATATGGGCATCGTCCTGGACGAAGTTGCGCACCCGCATCAGCCCATGCAGGGTGCCCGAGGGCTCGTTGCGGTGGCAGGAGCCGAACTCCGCCAGGCGCAGGGGCAGATCCCGGTAGCTCTTCAGGCCATGGTTATAGATCTGGATGTGGGCCGGACAGTTCATCGGCTTGATGGCATAGACCCGATCATCGGTCTCGGTGATGAAGATATCGTCGCGGAACTTCTCCCAGTGGCCCGACTTCTCCCACAAAGTGCGATCGATCACCTGGGGCGTATGTACCTCCTGGTAGCCATGGGTCTTCAGTTTGTCGCGGATATAGTCCTGAATCGTGAGATAGATGCGCCACCCCTTGTCGTGCCAGAAGGCCATGCCCGGGGCCTCTTCCTGGGTATGGAACAGGTCCTGTGCCTTGCCGATCTTGCGATGATCCCGCTTTTCCGCCTCTTCCAGACGATGCAGATAGGCCTTGAGCTCCTTTTTGTCGCGCCAGGCCGTGCCATAGATACGCTGCAGCATCTCGTTGTCGGAATCACCGCGCCAGTAGGCCCCCGCTACTTTCATCAGTTTGAATCCCTTGCCCAGCATCCCGGTGCTGGGTAGGTGGGGTCCGCGGCAGACATCGAACCATTCCCCCTGGCGATAGACGGAGACCTCCTCCCCTTCCGGGATGAACTCCCTGATGATCTCCACTTTATATTTCTCACCGATGGAATCGAACCTAGCTATCGCCTCTTCCCTATCCCACACCTCACGCTGCAGTGGCAGGTTGCGTTTGACGATCTCATGCATGCGTTGCTCGATCTTCTTCAGATCGTCCGGTGTGAAGGCATCGTCGCGGGCGAAATCGTAGTAGAAACCATCCTCGATGGCGGGTCCGATGGTGACCTGGGTACCGGGATAGAGCTCCTGCACCGCCTGCGCCATGACATGGGCGGCGTCGTGACGGATCAGTTCCAACGCCTCTTGGTCCCGGCTGGTGACGATGGCGACCTCGCAATCCTGCTCCACAACAAATGAGGTATCGACCAGGCGGTCGTCGACACGACCGGCCAGGGCCGCCTTGGCGAGACCGGGGCCGATATCGGCGGCGATCTCATGCACCGTAACCGCTTTATCGAATTCACGCTGGGAACCGTCGGGGAGAGAGATAACTGGCATAACTGACTTCCTCATCAGTGGTGGCCCATACGAGAGGCCACATGAAATTAAAAAAAGCCGCGCCATGAGGCCGGCCCTGTTCATTTGATAGCTAATATAGACGACTTACGCCGTTGAACCTGCCCGTTTATGAGCCACTCGATCTCATGCCTGGTTTGTTGTCATGAAATCAATGGTTTATCGGGCAATGTCCGACGCAGGCGAAGTCTATACACACCCGCTCGACAAGTCAAAGCCGGTAAATGCGGAAACGAGTCAAGCAGCCGGCCAGTAGTCGGTTGCTATGCCATCCCCCAGGTCCGCCTCCACCAGGCGCTGCCTGACCTCCAGCAATTTCTCCAACAGCGCGGGCTCTGCCACTCCATAGGCCTGGGCATCCGGCACCCGCTTGACCACCACGCCCAGCAGTTCGGTGATGGCGTTACCGATGGAGTTCTGACTGATGGTAACGATCAGCTTGCCCGCCTCGTTGCGATAGATGAGCTGCTTGAAAGCGGGCTGCCAGCGGATCGAGTTGGCATACCGGGCATCGACGATACACTGATCTCTGACCCGCTTCGCGGTGGCGAGAAAATCGTTGTTGAACAATAGCACGCTCTCCACCTGCTCCGGGTAGCAGACATCCCTCGGCATCGGCGCGTTACGGGTGGAGACCTGGCTGAAGAAAGTGCGGTAGAAATCGAGAAAGCCCTCGAGAATGGCATCATACTCATGCCAGAAACGGATATTCTTCAACGCCTGCACCCCGCCCCGTATTTCCCAGCAGGGCAGCCCTTGAGGATAGCCGGTCAACTTTATATTCGATTCCTCCGAACTGATCGGTTTCAACACCTTGAGTTCCAGGGCTCGATCGAAGAACTCCCGATAGACATCCCGCATGTAGGATTGGAACAGACTGTGCTGCCCGCCATCGGTGAGGTTCGGATTATCCAGGTCCGCCAGTTTCGCCGCCCGCAGTTGCTGCATGGGGAATACCATAAAATGGTTATGCAGCATGCGGATACTCGGCACACCCGGTGAGGTCAACGGCCAGGTGGCATCGAGACTGGCCTCACCCGCGAGGATCAAGTGGTTGGCGGGGTCAGGGTAGCGTTCCACCATGTAATCGATGATGATCTGATTCATGCGATTCCAGACATGGCGGACATTTTCCGGCACCTGGGTCCTTCGCACCGGTCTGCCGAGAGGATCGAGGATCACCTGGGAGGTGTTGTAGATGATGGAAGTATCGAACTCGTTACTGTGCCCCAAGGCCTTGCGATAGAGGAGCAGGTTCTCCGGATTCATCAACAAGCCATTGTTATGTACAAGGTCGTTGAGGTTTTCCGTACTGTTGAAAAATTCATTGGGTTTCATCCCCTCGGGCACGTCCAAAGGTATGGGACGAAAGGGATTGATGATCTCGCGGGGTCCGTACTCCATTTAACAACCTCCTAATGGATGCAGAGCCTTACCCTAAACAGCCATCTCGACGAAAACAAGATCATAGAGAATCTTATGGGTCCATTGAGTGATTTTGCGAAGAGTAGAAGAGCGTTGGTCTTTTTAGATGTTGCTCGTCACTCATGCAACAACCAAATTACGCTCCTAGCGCCTTGAATGGCACTTTTTCTGACGCAGCAGGGTGCATTGAATTAGTGTCAACAGGCCCTAAGTAGTGTAGGTTCTGAAACAACCATTACTTTTCTAACCCCGGCGCCTGACGGTTGTCTTTCTCCGACGCCCCAACACGACTTCCCTGTCGTGATGGGGCTATCGCGGCATCCCTGCCGCTTCTCCGAAAGACAACCGTCAGGCGCCTACTACCGGTTATTGAGGGCGATACATAGACGTGATTATTATCCTCATGGGAGTCTCCGGCTCCGGCAAGACAACCATTGGACAACAGCTGGCGCAGCGTCTGGGGTGGCGTTTCATCGAAGGCGACGACTACCATCCCGCAAAGAACCGGGAGAAGATGTCGGCGGGCACTCCCCTGGACGACGATGACCGCCAGCCCTGGCTGGACGCACTGGAACAGGCGATAACCCAAACCATCGAGTCGGGGGACGACGCGATTCTCGCCAGTTCGGCCTTGAAAGACCGCTACCGGGAGCAGCTGCGGGTAGATCGTGAACAGGTGCGACTGGTCTATCTCTGTGGCTCCTACGAGTTGATCCTGGAGCGGCTGAAACAGCGCATCGGCCACTTTATGAAGCCGGAGATGTTGCGCAGTCAGTTCGACGACCTGGAGAGACCCTCAGATACCCTGGTGATCGATATCCACCAAGCCCCGGAAAGGATCGTCGATCAGATCATCGATAAGTTAGCACTGCCCGCCACCCGACTGTTGCTGGACGGCCTGATGTTTCCCGAGGCGCCCCGCTGGCGGGATGGCTGGCTCTGGTTCACCGACCAGCATGCCCGGCGCATCGTTCGGGTCACGCCCCAGGGGGAATCTGAGACCATTGCAGAACTGGATGATCTTCCAGGGGGACTTGGCTGGCTGCCGGACGGCCGTCTACTGGTGGTCTCGATGACCCGGCGCCAACTCCTCGTGCTCGAGGAAGAGGGCCTGCGGCTCTATGCCGACCTCTCGAACCTCGCCTCTTTCCACTGCAACGATATGCTCACAGATGCCCATGGGCGCTGCTATGTGGGCAACTTCGGTTACGACCTCCACGGCGGCGCCGAGCAGAGCCCCGCCGAGCTGATTCTGGTGAATGGTGAGAACGATGCCTCAATTGTGGCTGAGGATATGATCTTTCCCAACGGCTGCGCCCTCTCCGCGGACGGTTCCACGCTGTTGGTGGCGGAGACCTTTGCCTCGCGAATCACCGCCTTCGATGTGGCAGATAACGGCAGCCTGACGAACCGGCGTGTCTGGGCCGACCTGGGTGACGCCTATCCCGACGGCATCTGTCTGGACACGGAGGGTCTGCTCTGGATTGCCGCACCCAATCTGTCGCTGCTGCTGCGGGTACGCAAAGGTGGAGAGATAGTGCGCAGAATTGAACCCATGGGTGCACCCTATGCCTGTATGCTTGGCGGCACTGAGCAGAATCGACTCTTTATCGCCAGTTCAGAGACCGATGATCCCGAGGCGGCGAAACAACAGAAGAGTGGCAGAATCGAAGTACTCTACCTCTAGTTGGCACAGCTACCTCGCCTGCGACTCATCCTCATGCCCGAGAAAGACCGGAATATCCTTGCGATAGCGCCGCATCACCAGATTGGCCAGCAAGCCTATCCAACCGGTCTGGTGAGTAGGGTCAGGAATCATCTGCAGATTGATAAATAAACGTAATGCTTACAAAGCGATCATTGGAGTTTCAATTATCATGCAGCTACTTCTATAGATACATGCATCCCTAAGCGATGGGCGATATCTACAAGAGTATCCAATCGGAAATCGCTGATTTTCCCCTGTCTCAAAGCACTGACACGTGGTTGAGTGATCTGCAGCAGTTCTGCAGCCTCACTCTGTTTCAGGCTTCTGGAAGTCAACTCCTCGTTAATCGCTATTAATAGTGCGGATCTGAGTTTTAGGTTTTCAGCTCGTATAGGATCATCTTCCAAGGCATCCCACACACTATTAAATTGTTTTTCATTACTCATCACGAAACCTCTGAATTACTACGCCAAGTGCTCGTTTAGCTGTTTCAATATCGGGTTTAGGTGTTTTTTGTGCTTTTTTTTGAAACGCATGCAAAACATAGATTGCATCATCGAATTTAGCGATATAAATAATGCGCCACTGTCCTTGTTCCTGGATACGAATTTCACGCACCCCTTGTCCGATTGATGTCATCGGCTTCCAGTTCGTAGGATCTAATCCACGCTGCACTCGATCTAACTGATAACCTGTCTCTCGTTTTGCATCGCCAGGAAATGCCCGAATCACTTGTAGAGAGTTTCCTATAAACAAAATCCCTTTCAAATTATACTCCTAGATATATATTATACAAGTAAATATATAAAATTGAACTCCTATCTGATTGAATTCATGTAATTTTAATAAATTTTGGTGTGTTACCTACGGCTATTATGTGAATGCTAGTGATTGCAGCTACCTCGCCTGCGACTCATCCTCATGCCCGAGAAAGACCGGAATATCCTTGCGATAGCGCCGCATCACCAGATTGGCCAGCAGCCCTGTCCAGCCGGTCTGATGGCAGGCACCAAGCCCCTGCCCCGTCTCTGCATGAAAATACTCATAGAAGAGATTGAGATGCCCCCAGCTCTGGTCAGTTTGAAAGGGGCTGTCTCGCCGTAATGCTGGAATACTGCCCTCCTGGTCACGTCGATAGAGATCGACTAGCCGCTCTGAGATCAGGGTGGCGATCTCCTTCAAGGTCAACTTTTCCCCGAAGAGACAGGGCACGGGATAGGTAAAGTCATCACCCAGAAAGCGATGGTATTTCTCCAGCGCCTGCACCAAAGCATAGTTGGTGGGCAGCCAAACGGGGCCACGCCAGTTGGAGTTGCCACCAAACAGCCCACTCTCCGACTCACCCGGCAGATAGCGAATGGAGATCTCGCCGATACCGGGCAGATGACCGAGATCCTGATAACTTTGATGCAGCTTGCTGAGACTGCGTACCCCATAGGGTGAGAGGAACTCATCCTCGTTGAGCAGACGATTGAGGATCCGCGGCAGCATGTTGTGGTCGACCAGCGCCAGCAGATGCTCCCCCTGGCCGTTCTCCCAATCCGGGCAGGCGCAGACATAGCTCCCCTGGAACAGCCCCTTTTTGTGTTTTTTCAGCAACTCGCGAAAGCGCGGTACATTCGCCAGCAGACGTTTGTCGACCACCTCAGTGGCGAACAGGGGAATCAACCCGACCCAGGAGTAGACATCGAGGCGATGGTGCGAGCCATCGGGGGTTATCAACAGATCCTTGAAGAAGCCTGTCTCCATGTCCCAGAGGGATGGGCCGTTATCGTCACCGCCACTGATCGCCTTGGCGATGGCAAGGAACTGTTCATAACACTGGATGGCGATCGCCTCGTAGTCCCGGTCCTCCACTGCCAGCTCCAGGGCGATCATGGTCATATTGAGGGCAAACATGGCCATCCAGCCGGTGGCGTCGGCCTGCTTGAGACTGAACCCCGGCGGCAGGGGTTTGGAACGGTCATAGACCGAGATATTGTCCAGGCCCAGGAAACCGCCTTCGAAGAGATTCTGTCCCTGCTTATCCTTACGGTTGA
Organism: Candidatus Thiodiazotropha sp.; assembly: GCA_040507035.1. Taxonomy (GTDB): domain Bacteria; phylum Pseudomonadota; class Gammaproteobacteria; order Chromatiales; family Chromatiaceae; genus Thiodiazotropha. The sequence continues at coordinate 11,572 of JBEVVR010000051.1, read as the reverse complement.
TCCACCAGGCGTAGTTGAGCAGCAGTTTGTGGAACACACGCTGCAGAAAGTTTCTGTCGCCGCTGCCACGCTGTACCCGCTCGGCGCGGTAGACCTTGAGGGTGCCCCAGGCATGGACCGGTGGATTGACATCCTCAAAGGCCCATTCATAGGCGGGGATCTGACCGTTGGGATGGAGGTAGTGCTCACCCAATACAACCTCGATCTGCTGCTTGGCGAAGTCCACATCGACCAGGGCCAGCGCCACACAGTGAAAGGCGAGATCCCAGGCCGCGAACCAGGGGTACTCCCAGGCATCCGGCATCGAGATCACATCCGCCGCGCGCAGGTGGCGCCATCGATGGTTCCTCCCCTGACTACGCTCCTGGGGTGGTTTTGCCTGATCTCCCTGCAGCCAGCGTTGCACATCGAAATGAAAAAACTGTTTCGTCCAGATCATCCCGGCGAGGGCCTGACGCATGATCCGGTGATCCTCCACCCCACCCTCCGGCAACAATTCATCGTAGAAGATATCCGCCTCCGATCGGCGCAGGGCAAACAGCTTTTCCAGTTCATGGAAAGGCTGCTCAAGGGGGCTGTCGCTAAGCACCAAATCGATCTTCTTCGAGCTACCCCCGGCAACCTTGAGGTGGTACCTTGCGGCAAATTTTGTGCCCCTGGCATCAGGATTGACGGCAGCGGTCTCGCCCTCCACCAGATAGCGGTGGAATGCATCCTTCACATAGGCAGAGGAGGAATTCTCTCCCCATAGCCGCTGGCTGTTGCTCTCGTTTTCCGTAAACAGCAGATCCGCCTCGTGCTCGGCATAGAGCCAATAGTCACCCAGGGTGGCATGCTCACACTTAACCGCCCAGGCTGCCTCGCCATTTACCCCCTCCTGGTGCCGCAATTGCGGTTTCACGCTCTCCTCATCCCCCCATGACCAGGTGTTGCGGAACCAAAGCTGGGGCAGCAGATCGATCTCCGCGTCATCCTGCGAGCGGTTGTTGAGGGTGATGCGAATCGCTATTCGCCCGGGGGAGGCCTTGGCGTAACAGAGATCCAGGTCCCAATAGCGTTGTTCATCGAAGAGACCGCTGTCGAGCAGGTTGAAGGGGGGATCAAGCCGGCTGCGCCGGGCGTTCTCTGCCACCAGTTGCTGATAGGGATAGGCTTCCTGAGGGTATTTATAGAGATAGCGCAGCCAGCTGTGGCTTGGTAATCCATCGCTGTAGAAGTAGTACTCTTTGACATCCTCGCCCCGGTTGCCCTGATTGCCGGTAAGACCGAAGGCACGCTCCTTGAGAATGGGATCGCGACCATTCCACAAGGCGATGGCAAAACAGAGACGCTGCTGCTCATCACAGATCCCCCCAAGGCCATCTTCGCTCCAGCGATAGGCACGGGAGCGTGCCTGTTCATGGTCGAAATACTCCCAGGCGGTGCCATGGGGGCTGTAATCCTCGCGTACCGTACCCCAGGCCCGTTCAGCAAGATAGGGTCCCCACAGCTTCCAATCGGCCTCACCCAGCCGCTGCTGACGCAAGCGTTTACGTTCTTCATTGAGCTGTCCCATGATCACTCCCGGATAGCCGAATAGACTGACGATCAGATGTTGCGAAGACAGGGTCTGTTAACGAAAATTGGCGCAGTTCTTTTCATCTAATGCCACCCTGCAATCATCCATAAAATATTGGAAATCATTACAGCACAAACACTTACCCGTAAACCATTTGATATCGGTAATATTCATAATTACCAACGCTCTGTCCATATAATTTCCTGTCAAAACCACGATCACATTATGTTTATATACACTTAAAGAATATCAAACAAACGCCGATAGGCATGGCATGGTAGTGGAAACCAAGTTGGAGATTAGGTTACTTATTTAGAACCGTCATCGCCGGGAAGCAGTGTGGATTACTTAACACTTGTTAATCTTCCTAGTGTACATGCAGAAACGTATCAATCCGCTATTGGCACATGTCCATGCTGACCAGGTCCATCTGGTATACGGAAATATCCCCCTCGCCCTTGGTATCTCATTACTAAACAGCTTTATTTTGGTCTATCTTTTATGGCCGGTCTTGAGCAGTGCTCGATTGATTATTTGGCTCATGGCAACCGGTCTGATCAGTCTGTTTCGCCTTATGCTGGCGTTCTGGTTCAAAAGAATCCAACCCGATGAAAGGCATATGGAAAGTTGGTCAAAATGGGCTCTTGCCGGGGCTTTGTTGGCTGGTCTGGGCTGGGGTGCAGCAAGTTATTTCCTGTTTGCAGTCGACAGTTTGCCACACCAGGTATTCCTGGCATTTGTCATATCCGGCACTACGGCAGGTGCGGTGACCACGCTCTCGGCGCGACGTTCGGCGATCATCGGTTTTATTCTTCTGGCGACCTTGCCACTCGCCTATCGCTTCTTCCATGCCGGTCACGATTTCAATCTTGCAATGAGTTTGATGGTCATCCTGTTTGCCCTCATGACCATTGCCATTGCACTGCGCTTCTATCGTAATCTGACAGAGATGCTGACTGAACGGCATCGCCGCAAAAAGGCGCAACAGCGGGATGGTGCGCGAAACAGGGTTTTGGAATTGCTCTCAAATGGTGCACAGCTGGATAAAATTCTGGAGATGATAATCCGCGATGTAGAGCGGGATAATCCTCAGATGTTCTGTACCATACTGCTCTTGGATGAGGATGGTAAACGTCTGTTGTTTGGCGCCGCACCAAGCCTGCCCGACTCTTTCAACCTGTATACCCAAGGGCTGGAAGTCGGTCTGGGAGTCGCTTCCAGTGGAACTGCCGCATATAAAGGCGAGCGGGTGATTGCCGAGGATTTATTGATCCATCCATACTGGAGTGAATATCGTGGGATGGTGATGAAAGCAGGCTTGCGGTCCTGCTGGGCGGAACCGGTCTTCTCCTCCACGGGAAGACTCCTGGGCACCTTTGCCGTCTACCACCGACAACCTCATGTGCCTAATGAACAGGAGCTTGCCACCGTCGAGCATGCGGTAAAACTCGCCGCCATCTCGATTGAGCGCAACCAAACCGGCGAGGCACTTCGACTGGCCGCCTCCGTCTACCACAATACCAGTGAGGCGATGATGATTACTGATGAGAAGAATCATATTGTCGCCATCAATCCCGCCTTTACCGAAGTGACCGGATATGAGGAGGAAGAGGTTCTGGGCAAGGATCCCGGAATGCTCGCTTCAGAAACCCATGACACGGCTTTCTTTCGGGGTCTGTGGGATACCCTGAACGACACTGGAGAGTGGCAGGGAGAGATCCGCAATAGGCGTAAGAATGGGGATGAGTTTGTAGAATGGTTGACCATCAATACCATCTACGACAATCAGGGCAAGTTAACACGTCGAGTCTCTCTCTTCTCCGACATTACCGAACGAAAACAGGCTGATGCCTTGATTTGGCGGCAGGCCAACTACGATACCCTAACCCAACTACCCAACCGTCGTCTGTTCACTGACCGGCTAGAGCAGGGTATAAAAATCGCCCACCGGGAGAACCTATACCTGGCGCTACTGTTTATCGATCTGGACCGTTTCAAGGAGGTCAACGACACACTGGGGCATCACATGGGAGATCTATTGTTGTCAGAAGCGGCTCAGCGCATCCGTTCCAGTGTGCGAGAATCCGACACTGTGGCGCGACTGGGTGGTGACGAGTTCACGGTCATTTTGAACGAATTGCATGATGCCTCTCAATCTGAAGGGATAGCGCAGAAAATCATAGAAACCCTGTCCCAACCCTTCCAGCTACAAGATGAGCATGTGTTCGTGTCTGCAAGTATCGGCATCACCGTCTATCCTGAAGATGCTTTATTGGCCGGAGAGCTATTGAAGAATGCGGATCAGGCGATGTTTGCCGCCAAGCAGAATGGTCGAAATCGGGTAAATTATTTCACTAAATCGATGCAGGAGTCTGCACAGCAACGCATGCGTTTGGTCTGTGATATCCATCAGGCATTGGAACAAGACCAGTTCAGCATCTTTTACCAGCCCATCGTTGCCCTTGCCAGTGGCAGAATTCATAAAGCCGAGGCCTTGCTTCGCTGGCGGCATCCGCAACAGGGTTTTATCAGCCCTGCCGATTTCATACCCGTTGCCGAGGAGACAGGGTCCATTCACGAGATCGGTAAGCGGGTTGTCATGGAGGCTGCGCAGCGAATAGAGACTTGGCGTTCTACCTACTATCCCAATCTACAGATCAGCATCAATAAATCTCCGGTACAGTTTATGTCTGAGGGTATGGTAAAAGACGATTTACTGGAGTATTTACAACAACACAATATCTCTCCACAAGGCATAATGATCGAAATAACTGAAGGCGTGTTGCTGAAGGCGACCGCCAATATCGATGAAAAATTACGCCAACTCAGGGATGCCCGCATTGAGGTTGCGATAGATGATTTCGGTACCGGCTACTCTTCCCTTGCCTATCTCAAGCGCTTCGACATCGATTACCTGAAGCTCGATAAGTCTTTCGTGCAGAATCTGGAGTCAGATGAAAACGACCGTACCTTATCCGAGGCTATCGTGGTGATGGCGCACAAACTGGGCATTCGGGTGATCGCCGAAGGAGTGGAGAGCGAGGCTCAACGGGCTATCCTGAAAAGAATAAACTGCGACTATGCCCAGGGATTTCTATTTGCCAAACCGATGCCGGCGGACGAGTTTGAGCTTTTGCTAAAAAACGAGTCCGGGATGCTAAATTACGGGTCATAGCTATGAATGGTGGGGCAGGGCCCCACCAAATTGCAGTGGAAATTCATAGTAATATCTCCACTAACGAACTCAACAAAACCATTACTCACCTTCTACAGTAAAAAGTAGCTGAGTGTTATGGGCAATCAGGCAACTGTTAAACCTGAACAGGCCAAATTGCAGAGCTAGTTGCCTTTCCGCTTTGCCTGTTCGAGACGCCACCAGGCATCCAGGGTGCAGGCCACCGACCAGGCCTGGGCCGGGGTACCCGCGGGCGAATGTGGTGGATCACCGTCAAAGATCTCACTGATAGTGCCAAGCCCCGCATCCAGAAGGTGATCGGCCAGTGAGATCAACCTTTTTTGTGCCGCTTCCGCATCGCCATAGGCCCTGAACTCGGCCATCGCATAGTGTCCGAGCAGCCAAGCCCAGACCGTCCCTTGATGATAGGCACCATCACGATCGGCGACACCTCCTCGATAGTGCCCCCGATAGGCATTGTCGCGGGGACTCAATGAGCGCAATCCATACGAGGTAAGCAGTTCCCTACCACAGAGGTCAACGATTTCCCGACAGGTCGATCTATCGAGAGGCGTATGCGGCAGACTGACAGCTAGGATCTGGTTAGGACGTAGTGTTGCGTCATTCCCCGAGGGACCATCAAGTAGATCATACAGCCCCTGGCCACGCTTTCTTTGGAATCGCTTGAAACTCTGCCCCACCTTGGAAGCGATATCGCTATAGGATTGTCTGGCATCGCCGAGCCGCTCAGCGAAGTCGGCCATGATCTTGAGGGCATTGAACCAAAGGGCATTGATCTCCACTGCCTTACCCATTCTTGGGGTGACCACCCATTCGCCGACCTTTGCGTCCATCCAGGTCAACTGCATCCCTGTCTCTCCCGCAGCCAACAGGTGGTCATAGATATCCATACCGATCCCATAGCGGGTACCTTTGATGTGCCAGTCGATCATATCCTCCAGCACCGGAAAAACCTGCGCAAGGGATTTCATATCTTGAGTGGCATCGATATAGGCTCGCCATGCCTCGAAATACCACAGTGCGGCATCCACCGTGTTGTACTCGGCCTGCTCGCCTCCAGCGGTAAATCTGTTTGGAAGTTGTCCCTGATCGGCCAGCTCCGCATAGCTGAGCAGGATAGAAAGCGCGATATCACTTCTACCCGTCGCAATGGTCAGGCCCGGCAGTGAAATCATGGTATCCCGCCCCCAGTCGCCAAACCAGGGATAACCGGCGATGATCGATTCCCCGCTCCTTTGCGAGGGCAGGCTTCTCTTGATCAAAAAATCGTCCGCCGATAACAAGAGCCTTTTTATCCAATCCGGTGCAGTACCGGCAATTGAACCCTTGCCGCCGCGTACAAGCTTGGCATCCCGCTTCAAGAATCGATCCATCGATGCTACCGGCTCGAAGTCGATCTTGTCCTCAAGGGTTATTGCGAAACCTGCCCACTCCCCCTGTTTGAGTTGAAAGTTGACCCGTCCCGCTGACAGATTGTTATCCAGCGCAGATAGCCCACGCTGCTCCTCAAGCTGAAGGAGAAAGCCTTCGTACCAATGCTGCCAAGGCTCGAAGCTGGCCTCGGTGGTATGGATAAAGAGCCGATCACCCTCCGGCCATTCGACGCAGAGGGCGCTGTCCGATTCGGTGACCGAAGCGGTGGTGTCCCTGATATGCATAGTGCCGTTGTGATCGCGGCGATTGGCCAGCAGATTGACACTCAAGCCTGCGCCGTCACCGCCTCCTTCAAGCCGATAGGCCACATAGGTAGTGGCCTGACCCTGCTCCATCCAGATACGCATCTGCAGGCTGGTATCGCCGAAGGCAAACCGCCACACAGGCATCCGCCCCAACAGCTGAAAGTTCTCAAGATAGGCATAACCCCGAGGTTCGACCACCTGGCCATACCAGCGGTTGGTGAACAGAGGCAGCTCTCTGCCATCGAGACGCAGAGTGGCATCGGCCTTGGCCATCATGAGGTGGCGATCGAGGGCCGCGGAGAGCGGGGTGATCAGCAAACCGTGATAGCGTCGTGTCAGACTCAAGGCGATTGTGCCTGCCGCATAGCCACCCAAGCCATTGGTCAGCAGCCACTCACGGCGTTCCGCCTGGCCGAGATCACCGCACACGGCACGACCGAAAGCGATCGGCAACATAGGATCAGCCACCTTCTCTGAACCCCGGATAGAGAGTCATGCCACCATCGACGAAAAGCGTTGTACCGGTAACATAGTCCGACTCATCCGAGGCGAGCCAGACCGTAGCCTTGGCGATATCGGCCGGATCCCCGATGCGCTCATAGGGGATAAGTTTCAATAGTGAAGCCTCCGCTTCCGGGGTCTCCCAGGCACTACGATTGATCGGCGTGCGAATAGCCCCCGGCGCGATACCGTTTACCCGGATCTTCTGATGCGCCAGCTCCTGGGCGACGCTCTGCATGAACATCATCACTCCACCTTTAGAGGCAGCATAGTTGACATGCCCCGCCCAGGGAATGACCTCATGCACTGAGGACATGCAGATGACCTTGCCTGCCGCGCATGAGAGCTCGGGCACCACTCCCCGTCGTTCAAACTCCTTGGTCGCCTCTCGGGTGCAGAGAAACTGACCGGTAAGATTGACATCCATAACCTTGTTCCACTGCTCGAGGGTCATATCGACAAAGGGCGCATCCCGCTGGATACCCGCATTGTTGACCAGGATGTCGATACTACCCCATGCCTCGATCATGCGACGGAACATGGTCTGCACCTCTTTTTCGTTACTGACATCCGCATACAGGGCCATCGCTTCACCGCCCGATTTCTCAATTTCGTTGACCAGCTTCAACGCCTCCGCTTCATTCACCACATAGTTAATGACCACCTTGGCACCGGCCATGGCGAGCCCCCGGGCCACAGCTGCACCTATACCCGAATTGGCGCCTGTCACCAACGCCCGCTGACCAGCCAGTCTATCTCTGTTTCCTTCACTCATAGGCCAATCCCCTTCGTCTAGTTACCGCCTCGAATCCATCTCAATCACGAATTGAGACCATCCCAGCGTTTATACAATCTTTCTTGTATTTAGTCTTTTTCAAAACAATGACATGGAGTACTTATGCCAGACATCTCCACTGCTCTATACTGAGTAAAATCACTCAATAATGCGAGTTTGTAGCCGATAACATTACATACTGTATGTTATTTTATAGTTTTCCTTTTGATATCAGTTGGTTATATTTCGTGTCATGAGGTATCAGAAAAATCCAACTAAACGTAGATACTGTTGCTTGCGGATTCAAATAGTTTTTTTGCTCATCGCCGCAACCGTCAGTTTCAATGTCATTGCCGATCCGCTTTTGATCGGCATATTCCCCCGACGCGATGCGGTAGTCACCAGCAAACTCTTCCGCCCCCTCTCCCGCTATCTTGAAGAGAAGCTACAAAGACCTGTCAAGCTCGAGTTGTCACCCAATTTCGATGTCTTTCTTGAACGCCTGCGGCAACGCAGATACGACTTGGTACATCTGAATCAATTCGAGTATATCAAGGCCCACGAAGAACTCGACTATATCGCAATAGTTCAGAATGAAGAGTTCGGTGAAAAGAGTATTCGCGGCGCTATCTATGTAAGACGCGATTCAGAAATCAAGACAATTGACCAGCTACGGGGAAAAAAGATTCTATTTGGCGGCGGTCCAAGGGCGATGATGAGTTATATCGTACCTACCTATCTCTTACGCCAAGCCGGATTGCAAAAAGGCGACTATCAGGAATCCTATGCCGTCAATCCACCCAATGCTGTATTGGCCACCTACCTAAAGCAGGCCGATGCGGCCGGCGCCGGTGAGGTGGTGCGACGTCTCCCCGTAGTACGTAATAAAATCGATGTGGATGAGTTGTCGTTGATCGCTGTCAGCGAACCTCTGCCGCATCTACCCTGGGCGGTGAAGGAGGAGTTGGACGATGACCTCAAATCACAGATAAAGAGTCTGTTGTTGGGCCTGAAAGAGTCCCCACAAGGACAGATAATTCTGCGCCAGGCAAGATTAAGTTCCTTCAATCCGGCTGACGACAGCGACTACAACCCACATCGCATAATTGTTGACACCATCTATGCCCGTTGAAGAGGATAATCGCCAATCAAGGAAAACCAAACTCAGTTTCAAAGGTGGGCTGCGTTTCAAGTTTATCATCTGGATAAGCATCGTACTAATCATTACTCTGGGTGGTGCTGCCAGTTATGACTACAAAGGTCACAGTAGGCTTCTAGAAAGCAATATACGCAGTAAAGCAGAGGCACTTGGACAATTCATTGCACTGATCAGCCCGGATGCGATTCACAGTTATGATGTCAGCAGGCTAGATCGATTCGTAAAACAGATAACAAATGATGTAGACGTCTCTTTCGCCCAAATACGCTCCTCCAATGGCACACCAATAACCACCTATCTTCCTGAAAGTATAGATGCAGGCATGATAGACCAGTGGATAAATCAACAAGTCTCGAGGCAACGGCTGAAGGGATCGGACAAGCAAAACATCATCTTGGAATTCGCGATCAGGGATGACAAAAACATCATGGGCAGTGTGTTAGTTGGCCTGGACACATCGCGGATTGAGCAGGTAACCCGTGAAGCCGTAGTCGAACAGATAGTCATCTACAGTTTAATTCTACTGGTTTTGGGAAGCATTATCTTCGTGATATTCAAAATGCAGGTACTGCATCCGGTGAATGCCTTAACCCGGGGAGCTTTCCGCATAGCGGAAGGAAATCTGGAAACAGATGTCCCTATCATCTCTTACGACGAACTGGGGCATCTTGCTTATAGCTTCAATAAGATGATGCAAGAATTAAAGCTCGACCGCGAAACCCTGCTGGGTATAAATACACAACTTGCGCAAGAGATAGAGTATCGGCAAAAAGTCTCCGAGGATTTGAAAAAACTCTCGATGGCAGTTGAGCAGAGTCCGGCATCTGTTTTAATTACTGACCTGGATGGCATCATCGAATATGTCAACCCCAGGTTCTCCGAAGTAAGTGGCTACACTCCTCAAGAAGTGATTGGCAAACACAGTCGCATACTGGGTGCCAATATCGGAGACAATGATCAGTTTAATTCGATTTGGGAAACTATTAACAAAGGTGAAGTTTGGAAGGGTGAATTTTGTAATAAAAAAAAGAGCGGAAAGCTCTATTGGGAGTCAGCGGTTATCGCTCCTATCCGCAGCGATAATGGGATGATCACGCACTTTCTTGCGGTGAAGGAGGATATCACCGAACGTAAGGCCTTTGAAGAGAAACTGCTTGAACAGGCGACCCATGATCAGCTAACTCAATTGCCAAACAGATTTCTCGCATTTGATCGCCTGAATCAGCTACTTCAGCATGCCAATCGCAACAATCAACATGTCGCTGTCATCTACATCGATCTAGACAATTTCAAGAACATCAATGATTCGATGGGACACCCGATAGGCGATCAATTATTGATAAAGGTGGCAAAGCGTATCAAAGAACAGTTAAGAACCGAAGATACATTGGCACGCTTGGGGGGTGACGAGTTTCTGGCCTTGATACCAAACGTGGACAATCCATCCAAAGATTTAGAACCTGTTGTCACCAGACTGCTTGCGACAATGGAATTACCATTTTACCTCAACAATCGAGAAGTGATTGTAACATCCAGTCTCGGCATAGCCATTTACCCTGAAGATGGTAATGAGGTCAGTGCCTTGATGAGTAATGCAGATATTGCAATGTACGAGGCTAAACGGGCAGGTCGAAATACTTTTCGCTTTTTTACCAGGAACATAAATAAAAAGGTTACAGAGAGAATTGAGCTTGAATCTCAATTGAGCCATTCGCTGGATGCCGGCGAACTCTACCCCGTATACCAACCTATTATAGACATTGGAAACGATGAGCTGGTTGGTGCAGAAGTTCTACTGCGATGGGAAAACCCGGTGCTTGGCTCGGTTTCGCCTGCGGATTTTATACCGATTGCAGAACAGTCCGGACTGATCAGACCAATTACAGATTGGTTGTTCCAGATAATACTCGACCACGCCAGCTCTTGGGAACAACGTCCAGACAACTTTTGGTTGTCGGTAAATGTCCCGCCAAACTATTTTTGTGATGTATCTTTTATTAATAATGTCTCCCGTATCGCACGACAAGCAACAAGAATCGACCTGAAATTGTGTGTGGAAATCACTGAGAATCTGCTATTGCATAGTGACGAGATGGTATTTGAAAACTTTCACCGCTTACACAGGCTCGGTATTGCATCAGCCATGGATGACTTTGGAACCGGTTACTCATCGCTAGCATACATCAAGCGCTTTCCCCTGAATCACTTGAAGATTGACCGATCTTTTATCAAGGGTCTACCAGACGATCCAGATAACAGGTCACTAACGGAAACCATCGTTTTGATGGGCAAAAAGTTCGGCATGTCTATTATTGCCGAAGGCGTAGAAACCCCAGAGCAAGCAAGTTTCCTAAACTCTCTGGAGGTCGAATACGCGCAAGGCTATTATTATTCGAAACCGATCCAACACACGGAATTTGCATCCTATATCGCAACATCACAGCACAAATCGGTAGTAAGCTAGGGCCTGTTAACAGGCCCTAAACTACCGCTTCCTGACTTTTGAGAGTTCTGGAACCTGACGCAACTTGTCTAACAGGTGGTACAAGCTCAGTAAAGGGTGCCGCCATAACATTTTAGGCCCTGCATAGCGCATCACATCCTGCACCTGGAGGCGCTTATCCTTAGAGTAGCAGTGAACGGTACAATGGTTGCAGGCCGGTTTCTTCTCTGCAAAAGGACATGTATCCAGGCGCCTATGTGC
>JBEVVR010000039.1:0-51894 GCA_040507035.1 Candidatus Thiodiazotropha sp. | reverse complement strand
GGAAACCCCAACGGCATCTCAACCTGCGTCGCGGTAACTCTCCGCTCTCCAAACGGTTTTCTCATGGCATCCCATACTAGATTTTGCTCACCGTCCGTCGCCTTGATCACGGCCCCCAGATGATCTGTATGTAGATAGATTATGCCCAGATCCGCGGGATTGCCACTCAAAAGGATTGTTGAGGTCGGACCTTGCCGCCTGAGTGCGATGGTATCCCCACCGTTGGTGGTAATATCCTGGGCAAACAGGTGGCCTTCGATATCCATGATATCCAAGGTCTCGGTGGCATGGCCAAGCTCGCTGTCCAGGGAGGCCTCTTCCTGGATGTGCAGCTGCTGATCACCATGGGTGGTCCAGGTGTGGTTGAGGGAGAGTTTGCTCAGCTGGTAGTCGAAACTAGTACCATAGAAGTTTGCTGTACCCCCTTGGTTGGGGCTGTAGATGGCAAGGTAGCCGATGGTCTCTGTGCCATGGCCGTCGTTGAGGCTCTCCTGTTCCTGAAGGTAGGCTTGGAAACCTGTTGTGCTGATGTTTCTGGCCCTTACCATTGTGGTATCCGGCTCGTTTTGGCTCTGTTGGGTTAGAAACAGGTAGGGGGTATCTGCAAAGACTTCATCAAAGTTGATGTCGTACCACTGCCGGGTGCCTGATAGGTTGAATCGGCCCACTTCCCAGATACTGCCATCAGCCTGGGGATAACGTCCCGGCGGAAGGGCGAGCAGGGAGACATCCTCCTGGGCATGAAGGCCGTCAAGATAGTCCCACTCTTTGACCCGAACTACTGCCTGGTTCGGGGTGATCTCATCCAGGGCCGCTACTGCGCCTTGGTTGTCGTTGTCGGTGAGCGGACTGGCGATGATCACCGGTATGTCACTGTGTTGACCCAGATCGACGCTGTGCACGGTTTGGTTAAGAGTGACGCTCTGAAGCAAAGAAGGGGAGGTACTCTGTTGTTCGCGGATCATGGCAATGGGTTGCCCGTCCAGGTAGACATACTCGCGAATCAACTGACCGGCATGATCATATTCACCCAGCAATTGTCCTGCCTGGCCATATCGGAATCGAGTGGTAATGCCATTCACGGTTTTACGTACACGTTCCCCCTTGCCATTGTATCCATAGCTGGCATCACTCCTGCTGTTGTTGAATGCTGTCATACGATTGGTATCGTCATAGCTATAGTGATTACCAGCATCCTGGATGGCGTTCCCTGCTTCATCATAGATGGGGAGTCTACTGGGAGTGGTTATGACTCTATTTTCTGTTATCGCTGAATCGTAAAGCCGGTTACCTATAGCATCGTAAGTGTAGCCGATACCACCGTAGCTTCCACTGGCAGTCGTAAGCCGGTCCAGTTTGTCGTAAACGAAGTGTTGATCACGGCCACTGTCGAGCAGGTCTTGCCAAGTCTCTATATTTCCAACTGGGTCATGACTATATTGATTCTCAAGCAAGCCGGGAATCCGTTGTTCAGTCAGTCGGTAATCTTGATCGAAACTGCGATTCAGGTGCAGACCGTTACCATACTCTAGGGATTGTATCGCTCCAAATGGAAGGTATTGCAAATGTGCCATTAGGCTCTGGGTGGTGCCATCCGGCTTTAGCAGTGACATGCCATCGAGTTGGCCTCGATCATAGTTAAATATGAGCATATTCCCGGAGGGATAGACTTGGTTGATCAATTCGCCCTGGGCATCGTAAGCATAGCTAAAAGTAGTGATAATACCATCTGCGCTGGTGCGTGATTGTCGAACCACCTCGCCAAAGGTGTTGTATGCATAGTCAGTAACACCCTCTGCGTCACTGATTGCGGTGAGTCTTCCAATACCATTGATCCCTTGGTCATAGGTGAAGTTCACATCCTTACTGCTATCCGGATAGTGGATTGCTGTGACACGGTTCAATTCATCATAGATGTAGGTGGTTGTAATTCCCCGGGCATCTTGCTTGCTGAGGCGATTTCCTGCTTCGTCATAGGTATATTGGGTTGTTCCGGTATCCGGGCTGGTCAATTGGATTAGATTGCCAAGTCCATCGTATTCATATTGCGTGGTTCGACCAAGCGGGTCGATGATACGGGTAGGTCGATCATCGGCATCGTAGTTGTATTGGGTAACGCCCTTGAGTGCGTCCGTAGTCCGAATAATCCGATCAAACGCATCATAAAGATGATCGATGGGATGACTGTTGGCATCAAGAACGTGAGTCAAATTGCCATTGGCATCATATCCGTATCCGGTACTACTTTGTCGACTATCGATTTGTTGATTCATCTGGCTCAGCTGGTCATAAACCCACCTCTGGGTGCGAACCAGGGTGCCATCAGGATCACTGATCTCTAAACTCAATCGATTACCCATGGCGTCGATCCTAAAGTCGATGCGGTTTCCTAACTGATCCTCCATGCCGATAAGGCGGTGGCTGGCATCATAATCATAGGTGATATGAGTTGCATTGGCTTCGGTAATCCGAATGAGGTTGCCAATCGCATTATATGTAAAGACTCTTGCGCGTGTGGTGACACTGTCGCTGAGACTTTGTTGTATGAGTCGACCTCGTGGATCGTAGCTCAGGGTGGTAGTCAAACCATTTGGATCTACTATGACCAAGGGACGGCCAGAGGAATCATGCTGGGAGATGCGAGTTGTATGGCCCAAGGCATTGGTTAGTGATGTCAGATTGCCCGCAACATCGTATTCAAAGCGTGTGATGTCGCGCTCGCCCGGTAATGGGCCATCGATAGCGGCCAACAAACCGGCCCCGTTGTTGCCGTCAGTTACATAGCTGTAAGTATAGGTTCGTGAACTATTTGTTATGTTATCGGTCTCGGTAGTGGTCAGTATTTGCCCCGTGCTGTTGTAGGTAAAGCTTCGCAATGATTCGGACTGATTGATTCGCACCGGTCGGTCAAAATCTGAATGCCACTCGAATGTGGTGGTTAGTTCCTCCTGCTCTCCCACTGCTTCAGTGCGGGTCTCTACGAGCCCTCTGTCGTTATAGCTAAGCGTGGTTTGATTGCCTGACCAATCGGTGTAACCGGTCAAGTTGCCATCATCGTCATAGGTTCTCTCCCGCATGTCACCGCTGGTGCAGCTGGTGCAGCGATCACCTTGGATGGATTGTACTTTTCTTACGCCATGCAAAGTAATGAACTGGTATGTTCTTTCAGCCCCAAGCGCGTCACTGACCGTTGTACTGTTGTCACTGTTGTAGCTGAACGCTACTTTATCCGTTTCTCCCGCATGCTCCGAGGTTGCGACTCTGCCATTGTCGTCATATGTCCAAGTTGCGTAACGAGTGTTGCTTTCATCTGTGATGCCAGTGAGGTTGTGTGGATAATCGGTATCTTCGTAGTGGTATGTTTTGATACTTCTGTCCGGATAGGTGACGGAGACCAAATTACCGGCTGTGTCGTAATCGTACTGTAGTTCTCCATCGGGGGTGGTAATCGAAGCTATCTGGTTATTCGTGTTATAAACAATGCTAAGCTCGCGCCCGAATGGTCCTCTAGCACCCACTAATCTCTCTTCAGAGTCATAAGTGTAATTGGTGCTGTGGCCTTGAGGGTTCGTGTCACTTATGAGTTTGCCGGATGGATCATAGCTTTCGACTCTACCATCGCGATCACTAACCTTATAGCCAGTGGCATCCGCTTCCAGCTTTAATTGTGTATCTGGATCACCGCTCCAGCTACCACCTCGGTTTATCCAATTCTCACGACGGCCATCGGCTTGTTCTATTGTCACCCTATCCTGCGCTTCGTCTTCGAATATAAGCTTCCTGGTAATGGCGCTTGTCCATCCAAACCCAAATGCGCCATTATGCGGGCTCAGGCTATTGTAATGGCGTACTACTTCCAAACGTCCGTTATGGGATGAATAGTCAACTTCGCTCTGATATTTGTTACCTGATGCAGGACTGCATGGATTACCCTCACCATCACAACTTTCCCCCTTTTCCTTTTCTTCCTGTGGCTCATCGCCTGGCTCTTCGTCAGGTGGAAATGTACATGGCGGCATATCTCCCGGGTGGGCAAATTGATTGGGTTCCTGGCCTGTAAAGCAAAAACACTCATCAACAGGCATGTCTTCAGGACAGCCCGTTCCACAATATTCATCGATATAACTCGAACCACTGCTGGCAGTACAATAATATGTGCTTAAATCAGTAGGAGCTGTGACTGCGCGGGCGACGCATGTGGTCAATATGTCAATATACGGAGCATTGGGGCCAAGTGGTCTTGCCCCGGTTTCAACATAGAGGTCATAACACTCTTTGGGTATGTCACCGTTAGCAGATTGAACACTGAGAAAAAGAAGCGAGAGAGCTAAAGCGCTCTTGGCATATGTTGACCAACTCATGTTGCTACGTCCTTGTGATATTACACATCTGACAGATACAATACGATCCATCAAGCGTTTGTTCTAGGTAGTGGAAGTGCAGAGAAAAAGGTATAGATAGGACCGAAGAATTGCATCATGCGCAGGCTATGTATGATCCAATCTGTATGTTCAGTCCTCCATGACTATGGCTTTCCTGTGATAGCGTTAATCCACCTCAAATCACGCTTCCATGCCGTTTGTTTGGCGAATACTACAGAATGAAGATTTACACTTCAAGTGAGGTGTGCCAACTGCCTTCAATTAAACAAAGATAAATGAATACAGGCTGAGCTGTGGGCATAGGCGGACTCGTGATAGGCAACATGGAGATGGCGATCCTTAGGAATATTCGCCAAAAAAACTAGGCCCTGTTTGTTATGCCACACCCGGTTTAGGATTATATTAATCTAGCCTTCATGATCGTTAAAGCAATCAACATGACAAAGCAAAATTAAAGAAGCTACTGATTCGGTATCAACGCCTTTTTCGCCTTAAGATTACCCTGGGCCGCGGCCTGTTGAATCCAGTGCATGGCTTGCTGCTCACTCTTCTCAACCCCAAGGCCATGATAGAAGAGGTAGCCCAGTGCGTATTGCGCCTTGTCGTTGCCGGCGGCGGCGAGGGGGAAGATCAGTTGAAAAACCTTTTTGTAGGCCTTTTTGTTATAGGCCAGGTGAGCCTCCTTGAGAATGGCCTTGGTCTCATCCATTTGCGCGCTATCTGGCGTGGTGCTACAGCCGTTCAAGGCAATGATGCCTGCTAGCAGGCCGAGAACCAGAATGACGTTTTTCAATCGAGTTAGGTATTGCATGGTGTCAGCCTACCAGTTGGTTGAGGTCGAAGATCGGCAGCAGTATGGCGAGAACGATAACCAGTACGATACCACCCATCACCAGAATCAGTATCGGTTCAAACAGTCCCTGGATTGTGGTCACCAGGGTCTCTATCTCCCGCTCCTGGATGTCCGCCGATCGTTCCAGCATGCCTTCCAGGTTGCCACTCGCCTCACCGCTGGCGAGCAGGCTGAGGGTCATGGGAGGGAAGTAGCCGGTATTCTCCAGGGCGCGATAGAGGCTGGTGCCCTCACGCACCCTCAGGGTGGCCTCCTCGACAGCATTGCGCATCGGCAGATTGGTAAGAACCTGGGAGGCGATACGCATCGAATCGAGGATCGGTACACTGCTGGCGGCCATGATACTCAACGTCCTGGAAAAGCGGGCGGCATTGGAGGTGCGAACCAGGCGGCCTAACAGCGGAATGCGCAGCATGGTTCGATGCCACCAGCGTTTGGGGCCCGGTTTACGCAGCAGATAGCTGAGAAAGAGTCCGAGCAACAGCAGCAGCAGAAAAATCGGTACGCCATAGGCACGAAACACGTCGCTGGTGTTCATCAGCGCCTGGGTGATCCAGGGCAGGTCGGCCTGCATGGTTTCAAAGACCCGGGTGACCTGGGGCACGATATAGGTCAGCAGGCCGCCGACGATGAGCAGGGAGACGATGGTCAGCAGTGCCGGATAGAAGAGGGCGAAGATGGTCTTCTGCCGCATCTGCTGGCGCTGCTCTGTATAGTCGGCAAGGCGCTCGAGTACCACATCGAGGTGGCCCGACTGTTCACCGGAAGCGACCGTCTTGATGTAGAGCTCGGGAAAGGTCTTGGGAAATTCGCTGAGGCCGTCGGCCAGGCTGCGCCCCTCCAGCACCTTTGCCCGTACCGCCAGCAGGGTGCGTTCCACATGGCGTTTGTCGGTCTGAGATGCGGTGGTCTTGAGGACATGCTCCAGGGGCAAACCGGAGCGCAACAGGGTCGCCATTTGACGGGTGATCAGGGCCAACTCCATGGCATTGATGTGACGTTGAAACAGGCTGCTTTTGCGCTCCTGGGCGGCACCGCTGGTGACATCGATGCTAAGCGGGGTGAGGCCCGATTCACGCAGCTGTTGTCGTACCTGCCTGGGGCTGTCGCCCTCCAGCACGCCGCGCTTCTCTTTCCCGCTGGGATCGAGTGCTACATACTCAAAGGCGTCCAAGGCTGATCAACCCTCCTGGGTGACACGAATGATCTCGTCAATCGTGGTATCGCCATTGAGCACCCGCTTCATACCGTCCTGACGGATACTGTCGCTGTGTGTTCTCGCATGCTCCAGCATCTCGATTTCACCGCTGCCTTTGTGGATTAGATTGCGCAGGGTCTCATCGATGGTGATGAGCTCGTAGATACCCGTTCTTCCCAGGTAGCCGTGCTGGTGGCACTTCTCGCAGCCGGCGGAGGAGTAGAGGGTTACCTCGTCGCCGGTACTGAGTTCCAACAACTCCCGCTCCTCTTCAGTGGCGCTGTAGGGCGTCTTGCAATGGGGACAGAGGGTGCGCACCAGGCGCTGGGCGAGTACCCCGATCAGACTCGAGGAGAGGAGGAAGGGTTCAACCCCCATATCGCGCAGACGGGTAATACTGCCGATGGCGGTATTGGTGTGCAGGCTCGACATCACCAGATGGCCGGTGAGACTCGCCTGGACCGCGATCTGGGCGGTTTCCAGATCGCGAATCTCCCCCACCATCACTACATCCGGATCCTGTCGCAGGATGGCGCGCAGACCGCGGGCAAAGGTGAGGTCGACCTTGTTATTGACCTGGGTCTGGCCAATGCCGTCGAGGTAGTACTCGATGGGGTCCTCCACGGTGACGATATTGCGGCTCTGGGTATTGAGCCGGCTCAGTGCCGCATAGAGGGTAGTGGTCTTACCGGAACCGGTGGGCCCGGTCACCAGGAAGATGCCGTGGGGGCGTTTGATGATGCCGGGATCGACCTGCAGCCGCAGATCCTTTGACATACCGAGCTGTTCCAGATCGAGCCGTCCCGCCTGTTTGTCGAGGAGACGCAACACCACCCGCTCGCCATAGCTGGAGGGGAGGGTGGAGACACGGACATCCACCGGGCGGTTGCCCACCTTGAGGGAGATGCGGCCATCCTGGGGGATGCGCTTCTCGGCAATATCCAGGTGGGCCATGACCTTGATACGCGAGACCAGAAAGGGGGCGACGGTGCGTGGCGGAGTGAGGACTTCCCGCAGCACGCCGTCGACACGGAAACGCACCACCAGGCGGTTCTCATAGGGCTCGATATGGATATCGGAGGCCTGCTCCTTGATCGCCTCGGTAAACAGGGCGTTGATCAGTCTGATGATCGGGGCGTCGTCGTCGCTCTCGAGCAGATCTTCCGGTTGATTCAACGCCCGGGCCGCATTATCGAGGTCGATATCGTCACCCATGGTCTCCATGATCTGGGTCGACTGCTTGGAGCCTGATTCATAGATCTGGGAGAGCTCTTTTTCCAGCCTCTCCTCGTCCACTTCGGTATAGACCAGGGGTTGGCAGACCAGGCGCCGCACCTCGTTGAGTACGTTCAGGGAAACCCCAGGTTTATGCAGCAGGCACAACTGCTTCAGCTCCTCATCCAGGATCATCACCACGCCGTGGCGGCGGGCGAAGGCATAGGGGAGCTGATCCGCCGAGGTCGTGGTCTCCTCTATCAGGGAGGATTCCGCGATCAGGGAGGATTCCGTTGTGAGATCGTCGACCATCTGTGAAGAGGGTGAAGAGTTCTCCGACATGTGCCTATCCTCTGTGATCAGAGTTCGGGTTCCAGTTCGTCATCATCGAACGGCGGAGCGAGGGTGCCGAAACGTGGTGGCAGCACCGGCATCTCCTCATCTGACATTAAACTGACACCCTCCTGCTTCATCTTCATCTGCTGGGCACGGAAGAAGTTGTATTTTTCACTCGCTATCTGGGTGTTGACGGCGTCGTCACGGACCACGACGGGCCGTAGGAAGACCATCAGGTTGCGTTTTATCTTGGTGGTCCTGTTAGCGCGAAACAGCGCTCCGAGCAGGGGGATGTCCCCCAGTATCGGGACCTTCTCTTCGGTCTGTTTCAGGTCTTCCTCGATCAGTCCGCCGAGGACGATGGTGTTGCCATCATCCACCATGACCACGGTCTTGATGGTGCGTTTTTTGGTGACGATGTCGCTGGTGCCAGTGCTGGCGGATGAATCGATACTGGATATCTCCTGCTCGATCTCCAGTTGAATCGAATTACCCTCATTGATCTGCGGCTTCACCTTGAGGGTCAGGCCCACATCCTCACGCTGTACGGTCTGGAAAGGATTCACCGAGTTGCTGACCCCCCCGGTTGAGCTGTAGGAACCGGTGATGAAGGGTACATTTTGACCAATCACTATCTCCGCCTCCTGATTATCCAGGGTGGTGATGGTGGGGGTGGAGAGGATATTGGAGGTGGAGTCACTCTCCAGGGCCTGGATCACGGCGGCGAAATTGATGCGGTCACTGTTGAATCTGCCAAACGCAAGAGAGGTGCCTGGACCGAGGGGGATCCCGGTCTCTGCTACCACCGAACTCGCAATATCCGAAATCGAGGGAGAGCCCAGGTTGATGACGCCCACCGGGCCCTTGTCGTCCGGACTGCCATCGACGATCCACTGCACCCCAAGCTGTTTCGCCTTGTCGTAGGAGACCTCCGCGATAATCGCCTCCACCAGTACCTGGGCACGGCGGATGTCGAGTTTGCGGATAATCGCCTGCAGGGCTCTGAACTGATCCGGCGGGGCGGTAATGATCAGGGCATTCGAGGCCTCGTCGGCCTGGATATTGACCGGCAGTTGGGGTTTGCCTTTGCCCTTGGCACCGGCACCTCCCGCTGCGGCCTCGTCCAGATTTTCACTGACGCCGGTCAACACCTGTACAAGATCGGTGGCGTTGGCATATTTCAGGTAGATGACCTGGGCATTGCCTTCATTGTCGAAAGGAGTGTCGAGATGCTCGATGATGACCCGGGAGCGCAATCTTGCGGTGGGATCACCGCTGATCAGCACGCTGTTGGTGCGTTCGTCGGCAACCAGCTTGGTGGCGTTCTTCTTGCCCCCTTTGGCGGCAGCCGGTGTCTGCAGGCTGTTGATGATACGCACTACCTCGGCGGCGGAGGCGTGCTGCAGGGTGATGATCTCGATGGAGCTGTCGCTCACCTTGTCGATTTGATCGATGATCTTCATCAAGCGGTCAACATTCTGCCGCCGATCGGAGATGATCAGGACATTGGTGTCTGGATAGGCGGCAAGGTGACCCTCCTGGGGAATCAAGGGACGCAGGATGGGCACCAGTTGCGCGGAGGTCACGTTTTTCACCTGAATGATACGGGTGACGATCTGATCCCCGGGTAGCTGTCCGAGGGCGCTGACGGTGGGAATTCCGCCCTGTTTGGCCTTCACATCCGGGACCACTTTGATCAAATCCCCACTGGGTATGGTGGAGAAGCCGTGTACCTCGAGGATGGAGAGAAAAACCTGGTAAAACTCTTCCCGATCCATCGGGTGAGCGGAGATGACGGTCACTTTTCCCTTTACCCTCGGATCGATGACGAAGTTCTTGCCCGTATGCTCCGATACCGTCTTGATCAGGGCCTCGATATCCGCATTGTTCAGATTCAGGGTGATCTGTTCTGCATGGCCAAGCGGAACCCACGAGAGGTTTAATAGGAGGACGCTGTACAGCATCAAGATCAGGCGCTTGATCAGACCGCGACTGAGGTGCTGTCTATCCATGAAGTGGGTTGCCAAGATACTCATTGTTTGACCGGTTCCCTTGAAGCTATATGCCCGTAACTTGACGTCCCTAGGCGGACGATTTGGGGGCGGCTTATTTGTTGTCGGTGAAAATCTTTATTCATCATGGGTTTATGTTGAATATATAATGCATTATATATTAGCAGATGATAGGGGCCAGGCATACTGCCTCATGTTGACCTTGATAGTTGCTCCCGATCACAGAAAACCGCTACAGACTGCCGTTGAATTTGATTCGATAGCTGCCATCAGGTTGACTTTTGGCAACTGCTTTCAGGACGCTGCTCAAACCTGGGTCTGACTCAGTGCCCGGTTTGATAGCGCCGTTCAGGTCATAGTTTCCTTCCTTTGTGAGATTCAGTTCACCATCCACCGATGTCACTCCGTTCAGGTCATTGATCTTTACCTTGATGGTGCCGTTAGCGTCCGTTGTCACCTCGGCCTTGAGGTTTCCCTCTTTAACCCTAAATGGGCTCAGTAGGGCGGGGTTGATCCATTTGATCTCACCTTCGGCGGAGGCGATGCGTTGCGTCTCGATGGCGAGATGATTCATATCGAGATCGACATCGCCCTCGACGGCTATCTGGCCGAGATCCGCGATATCGGCGATTAGCGATGCCGGGAGTTGACCCACTATATCAGTAAGCCTGTAATCGCCGCCGAGGGTGCGGGCGAAATGGGCATCAAGCCTGCGATTCATGTGCCGCAGCTCGAGGTCGAAACCGATTCTGCCGAGGAGCAGGGAAGTGGGGGTGAAGCGCCATTTCAGTTTGTCGAGGGGCGTCCCCTTGTAGTTGATGGCCTCCATTTTGCCTCGCCACAGGCTTCCCTTCATGGTGGCGTAACTGAACGGGAGTCTGCCCTTGTCTGCGAGAGACCAGCCCAAGACCTGTTGCGCCGGCATTTCGGCGAGGAGAAATATCAGGTATCCGCCGATGCCGATCAGTAGATAGCTCCACCAGCGCATCAGCTACCCCCTTCCCGTTGTAGAACCAATCTGGCATTGACCAGCCCCTGTTTCTCTTGTCTGTCGATGGTCAGGGTGTCGATCTCTATGGCATGGGTCTGGGTCAGTTGCCCCAGCCATTTCATGATGGTGTCGAATGGGGCCTCTTCGATCCACAGTTGAACCCCATTGTCTCCCTGGGGTTTGATGCGTTGAATCTGCTGTCGCAGCTGAATCTGTTTTGCCGTCCTGTCGACCAACGTGAGCAGAGCCTCGTTGCTGCTGGCACCCCTGCCTTGTTGTTGGCGGCTCAGGCTTTTTACCAACTCGAGATTGTCCTGCATCCAGTTCAGGGTGATCTGCTGGCTCTCGACCAACAGCGCTTTCTTTTCCAGTGCCTGGTGGAATGGGCGCCACATCAGCAGGTAGATGAGCAGCAGCAGTATAGCCACCGCGCCGACAATCATCGCCATGTGCTCCTGGGGTGTTTTTGTCTGCCACCACTCCTTCATGGGTTCACTCCGCTGATCCGTATATGCGAGCTGACCTGGTTGCCGGTTGCATCAACCGAACGGATCTCAACCCCTAGCTCTTTGGTCTCGATTGTCTGTTTCAATGTCTCCAATGCCTGCAACTCCTTCACGACCAAACGTAGATCGAGCTTGCCATCGCGGAAGCTGATACTCTCCAAAGTGGTATTAGGGCTGCCCTGTATAACCGATGCGGCGGGCACGAAGAGGCTGGCGAATTGGACGAAACTTCCCGACTCTCCACCGCGCAGGGCCTTTAGTTTCTGTTCCATCTGAACCTTGGGATCGACAATCCGTTTCACCTCGGGGAAGGCCTTCTGGAAGGTCTCCCTGATCTGTTTGCTCAGGGCGATGCTCTGTGCATCGTAGTGGCGGTACTCCTGCACGCTCAGTAGCAGCGAGAGGGCGATGAACACCGCTGCGAGTACTGCGGCGGGAAGCCAGCGCTTCCACTGCAGGGTCAGCTTGTCGACCCGGAGATAATCACCCTGGAGAATATTGTTCTGCTGTTTTTCCTCGAGATTGACAGCGAGCATGCCGGTGAGCTCGGCAAGTGAATCGAGACGCCGCGTGCTGACATCATAATCGTCTTCAAATTGCTCCAGATCCACTGAATCCGCGGCATCGGGCCCTTGGTAGAGCACAAGTTTGCGGGGTGGATGTTCACTGCTTTGTTGCAGTGCAAGCTTGAGGGTTGCCTCACCGTTGATGGCATCGACGCTGAATCCCCGCTCCCTGTCACAGCGGACATTCAAGAATTGACTGTCCTCATACAGGCTCCAGGTATCGTCCTCTAAGGGTAGACAGAGCAGATCGGCATAGATGCCAATGGGCTCTATTCCTTTTGATTCAAGGGTTTGCAGTAAATTTTCGAGCTTCTGCTTAGCGATGACGATGACTGGGGTGACGCTCTCTGCGTCGATATTGCCAGCTGCGAAGTGGAGTCTGTCCACATCCTCGGTGAGCTCATTCTCTAGGGAGAA
The DNA here is from genome assembly GCA_040507035.1 of Candidatus Thiodiazotropha sp. GTDB lineage: Bacteria > Pseudomonadota > Gammaproteobacteria > Chromatiales > Chromatiaceae > Thiodiazotropha. Next base: position 39,418 of record JBEVVR010000039.1, on the reverse strand, counting down.
TGGAATTGCCTGGATCAGACGCTGGCGGTTGCGGGTCGGGATATGTACCTCGGTGATGAGCAGTTCAGTAGCCGGAATGATCACCAGGCTGCGTCTACCCTTCGCTAATTGTGCCGCATCAGCCAGGGTTCCTTCTCCGGGCTGTGGATTGGTGCCGCCCTTGAGCAGCCAACTGACCCGACCGCAGTCGTTGTCATGGCATTGGATAATCAGGCGTTCAGCCATCAGTAGGCTCCCAGGGTACGTGAAATGACGACCACGTCCTTCTCGCCCTTATAGAGCAGACTGACTAATCTTTGGCTACTGCTTTCCATTAGGACAACCGTCTCCATCTGAAAATATTGACTCTCAACCGAGATTAATGAGGTTATTTCATCAGATTTTACTTTATTTTCATCCAAAAGTGCTTTAAGTCTTTCAATAAAAGAATCCGGCTTTTTGAACGGGTTCTCTTCCCGTTCGCTGAGCAGCTGTTCCGCGTTCGCTTCGTTGAGCTCCTCGGCCAGTGCCTGGATGATTTGGGCATCCGCCGTATTGACATTGATCGTGGTCCGTTCCGGCAGGGCTGTCAGGTAGGGGGCCAGCTTCTCGTAGACCTCCCGGTCCACCCCTTTGACAAGCCGTATTTCGGTTACGCTCGCCATCGGGCCGTTGGCGGTACGATAGGGTTGCTCCAAGTCGAGATACTCCATGTCTTCGGCACCGTCGGGGTAGCGCGATTTGATATCCTCATCCAGCCAGTCGGCAGTGGCCTGGGCTATCGATTCGGGTAGCTCCAAATCTGCCAGCAGACGCTGGAAATAGGCCAGGCTCTTTTCGACTTTCAGTTTCTCCTCCTCGCTGGCCTCCGCTTGCAGATAGAGGTTGTTGAGATTGAATTTGGCTTGCAGGTCGGTGGTCAGCGCTTGTACCTGGCCGCCCTCCACGGGGGTCGGAGGGAGTTCCTGCGCCCAATCTTCGTCAAGGCCGTCATATTTTCCCTCGCCGGTAGTGTCTTTCAGGTCCCTGATCAGCATCCCCCGTGACCAAGCCTCGCTGCCAAGGGTGTAGAGCAAGCCCTGATCGGCGGCGAAGATGTTGCCGCTGCGGCGAATGGTCAGCTGTAGTTCATGGGTCATGGCCACCGCGGCGATCGAGGCCATCGAGACAATAACGATAGCGGTGATCAGGGCAACGCCCTGCTCATGCCTTGGAGAGTGGGGAGAGTTAACGGGCATTAGCGATTATCCTGTCGTCACCGGTACAGTGTGCGCAGCACGAAACAAGCGCCGTATCACGCCCCAGTCCTTGAGTTCCATCTTGAGTTCAATGGAGACAGGTAGCGCACTCGGATCCACCTCCTGGCTTCCACTGGTACGCGCCGGCCACTCCCGCTTCTTCTCCAGTTTCTCATTGTAAAAGACCAGTTCCAGTGAGGTGATGTCCGTGATCAGCTTTTGTCGATGTGGTTCGCTGTCCCCTGATCTGTCGAGGTTTGGCCAGGTTAGCCGGTAGAGTATGTCCTCCTCGAGGATGTAGCCCACACGCTGCAGATTGCTGCGTGGCAGCTGCATCGGATTGGAAAATCCTCCGCGGGTGAGTTCCAATAGGGTACCCGATATGCCGCCGCTCTTCAGTGCAGGTTGCTGATCGCCGTATTCATCACGTACCGGCCTGCTCACTAGCTGTCCTATGTCCCTCTGCATCAGGTTGAGCCCGAGTTGCAGCTTGGAGATGCGCTGGCTGTAGAGGCTGGTTTGATGTTCTGTGTCGAGGATAACCTTGAGACCCCCATAGACAAAGGTCGCGAGGATGGCGAAGATCGTAATCGCGATCAACAACTCCAGAAGGGTAAAACCGTGACTCAAATGGTGGCGATGCAGCTTGTCCATATCACATAGGTTGTGAGATGAAGCTCACAAGCCGTGTTATCGACTCGTCGTCACCTCGTTCACGAAACACCGTAATCTCCACCTGTCGCACACGGTCGTCCGGTGTCTTTGTCACCACTCGCCGCCAATGCCATTTGTGCAGACCCATCTCTTCATCACCCTGCTGCTTTCCGGTCGGCAGCCATTCCTTGCTGACCTGAATTTCGGTTAGTTGATTCAAAGCCACCCAATGCGCCAGGGTCTTGTCCCTTAAATAGCCCACATTGGTAGCCTGGTTGGCGGCTACGGTGATGATTGAAGCAAACGCAATTGCCAGGATGGCCAGGGCGATCAGGATCTCCAACAGGGTGAATCCCCGGTATTTCCTAGCTCGGGCCAGTGGTGCGCCACCAGGGTTAATGCTAATAGGGTGAGACATGATCCAAAGTCTGCTCCCCGATCTCATTTCCAGTCAGCCTGTAATAACTGTCGATGCGGTCGTAGCTCAACTTTAATTCGAAAGGGGTCATTTCGCCGCTGTTGAGCAGGATGATCTCCGGGATGTTCTCCTCTTCGTCCTCTCCATCCTGTTGCGAGGAGGCAATACTGAATTCCATGCCTTCAGGCAGCTGACGCGGACGAAAAAGCGTGTCATCCATCGGTTGCCAATTACCCTCATCCAGGGTGAGAAAACCGTAACTGTCTTCGGTGATATCGACACCGATCAGTAGAGACCGCAATAAGGCCTCCTCACTTGCCAGTCCAAGCAGGCTTGAGAGTCGACGCGCCTCAGTCTTCAACAAATCTTCCGGGGAGTTGCGTCCAAACGTGAGGGTTACATAGTTGATCAGGATGCCGATGATGATAACAACCACCATCACTTCTATGAGGGTGAAACCACGTTGTACGGTTGGCCAAGTGAGTGTGTGGCGGATGTTCACTCCAGGTTCCAGTTTCCAAGATCGTCATCAACTGATTGCGGATCGAGTCCGGCAGTGTAGATATCGATTACGCCATGCGTCCCCGGGCTGAGATAGAGATAGGTGTTCCCCCAGGGATCGACAGGCAGGCGATCCAGGTACCCGCCCTCTTTCCAGTTACGGGGTTCAGGGGAGTCGGTGGGTTTGCTGACCAAGGCCTCGAGTCCCTGATCGGTTGTGGGGTAGGTCATGTTATCGAGACGATAGAGGTTGAGGGCGGCCTCAAGAGCGCGGATATCGCTCTTTGCCTTGGTGATGCGAGCCTGTTCAGGGCGGTCCATGATTTTTGGTACCACGATGGCAGCCAGGATGCTGAGAATAACCACGACAACCATGACTTCTATTAGAGTAAAGCCTTTGTTTTTAAAGCAATTTATTGCCCTGTTTCCGGTCCTTGCATGTGCCGGGAAGCTGGGAATGACTCTTCGTGCTGCATTTTTCATCATGGTTTCAAACCTGCTGTAAGATGGAATCTGTTTGTTGGTGGGCTATTATCGAGGGAATCCGCCACGGAATCTAGGTGCATTGTCAAATCCGATTTGAAGGGGTGAATCAGTTCGCCATCCCATATATTATTGACCAACTTATAAAATAATACATACCTCAGCGCAGCTAAAAAGTTCATTCTGCCTGAGAGTATTGGCATCTCCACAGAGGACCAGCTGCTTGAGTATCGGAATAATCGGTTATGCCATTTCGGCCTCTCTCTTCCTGCTCTTCAGTGTAATGCTTCTGACCAGTTGGCGCGGGCGGATCGAGGGTATCTATCTGCTGCTCGCCTCATTCATCACCAGCTGTTGGGCGATGGCTGCAGTCGCTTATCAAGTGCATGAATCGAACCTTACCACCACCGTCTATCAACTCTTTGAAATTGCAAGAAACATTGCATGGTTCGGTTTTCTGTTTCGCTTACTGTACAACCTGGATAGGGCGAGCGGGGATAGATCGCGAAATCTTGCATATATTCCATTCACCATCTTTCTGGGATCACTCCTGCTGATAGCAACCGAGCCACTGTTACAGTTCAACCCGACACTCCGGGATTGGAGCGGCATCATCAGTTTGCCACTGATTGGATTTCTCGGATTTGCCATAACGGGCATGGCCCTAATTGAGCAACTCTATCGCAGCACAAGGCCAGAGATCCGTTGGGCCGTTAAATATCTCTACCTCGGGATGGGAATTCTGTTCGTGTATGATTTTTTTCTCTATGCCGAGGCGTTGATGTTTAACAGGGTGGATACCACACTCTGGCAGGCAAGGGGATTGACCAGCTCCTTGGCTGTTCCATTCGTGGCCATAGCAGCGACAAGAAATCCCAGTTGGTCAGTACGTGTCTTCGTCTCCAAGCAGGTGGTATTCCACGCCACAACCATCATTGCCGCTGGTGTTTACCTGGTGGCGATGGCGGCTGTCGGCTATTACATACGCTATTACGGAGGTAGCTGGGGGAAGGCGACGCAGATAGCCTTTGTTTTCGCCGGGATCATATTTCTGATTACCGTATTGTTTTCGGGAAGTCTGCGGTCTAAGATAAAAGTCTTTGTTAATAAACACTTTTTTAGCTACAAATACGATTGGCGTGATGAGTGGCTGCGCGTGGTGCAGACCCTCTCTGACGGTCGCGGAGGCAAGGCAGTTCGCACCCGAGTGATTCAGGCGATTGCCGATTCGGTCGATGCGGGTGGGGGTTACCTGTGGATGTTGGGCCATGCAGGCAGTTATCAATGTGTCAGCCATTGGCAGACCGCATCAATAGCAATCTCATTCAATATTGACAATGCATTGGTAAGCTACTTCCACAAGAGTGATTGGATTATCGATATTGACGAATACAGAAGGTTTCCTGAACGTTACGACAATTTGAAGCTTGACTCGGAACTTCTCGCTTTGGACGATTCCTGGTTGATAGTACCTATCAAACACCACGAAGACCTCCTAGGTTTTGTGTTACTAACTCGGCCTAAGCTATCCAAGACGATCAACTGGGAGGATAGGGATCTCATAAAGGCATCGGCGCAGCAGGCGGGGAGTTACCTGGCTCTGTTACAGACTTCGGAGGCTTTGAATCAGGCTAACCAGTTTGAAGCCTTCAACAGGCTTTCGGCTTTTGTGGTGCATGACCTGAAAAATCTCATAGCCCAATTGGAATTGGTGGTAAAGAATGCCGAAAAGCATAAAGACAATCCGGCATTCATGGACGACGCAGTCAACACCATTGGTAATGCGGTGAATAAAATGGGACGATTACTCACCCAGCTGCGTCAGGGGCGATTTGAGTCTACAAAACCAAAGCAGTTTTACGTGGAAGAGTCTGTTGCACAGGCAGTCAATGAGCTCTATGCCTATTTGCCAAAACCAGAGCTAACTATCAAGGCCAACTATCTAAAGACCATTGCCGACAAGGATCGGTTTACCGCAATCATGGTGCATATGATAAAAAATGCACAGGAAGCATCGAATGAAGATGGTAAAGTGGAAGTCACAGTGGAGCGGCAGGATAGCAATGCCGTGATCACGATCGAAGACAACGGGGTTGGCATGGACGAGACATTCATCAAGGAGAAGTTATTTCGTCCATTTCAAACAACTAAAGGGAATGCAGGCATGGGAATTGGGGTCTATGAGACCAGAGAATATGTGAATTCCCTGAAGGGGGGCATGAAGGTGGTGAGTGCTAAGGGTGTTGGGACAAGGTTTGAGATCACTATCCCGCTTGAGATGGTGCAGCATGCCACAGATAATCAGCGACCGGATACGGCAGAGGCAGAGTTGTGAGTAAAGCTAGTACTCAGTTGAAATCACTGATAATTGTTGAGGATGACCCGGGCCTCCAGAGTCAGCTTAAGTGGAGCTTTGACGGCTATGACGTGCACATTGTTGGTGATAGAAAAAGTGCCATAAACTGTCTCAGAAAGACCTCCGCCCCTGTGGTCACCCTCGATCTAGGACTACCGCCTGACCCAACCAATGTCAGTGAGGGATTCGCCACACTGCAAGAGATTTTAAGTTTGATTCCACAAACGAAAGTTATTGTGGTCACGGGTAATGATGATCGCGAGAATGCGCTGAAATCAATTGATTTAGGCGCTTATGATTATTATCAAAAGCCGATAGATCCGGATGTGTTGCGCATCATCATCGAGCGTGCATTTCACGTCCATGGTTTGGAAGAAGAGAACCGCAGATTATATACTATTCAACGCAACTCGCCATTGGACGGTGTAATTGCGAATAGTCCTCAAATGCTGGAAATTTGCCGCATAATCGAGAAGATAAGTCCTACCGACATAACCGCCCTGTTGCTTGGCGAGAGCGGAACAGGGAAGGAGGTACTCGCCCGTGCAATCCATGGATTGAGTGACAGAAAGGATGAAAAATTCGTCGCCATAAACTGTGCATCAATACCGGAGAACCTTCTGGAAAGTGAGCTCTATGGCTATGAGAAAGGCGCATTTACTGGTGCCGCAAAAAGGACTATCGGGAAGATCGAGACGGCCACTGGAGGAACCCTGTTTCTCGATGAAATCGGTGACATGCCAATTGGTCTGCAGGCGAAAATGTTGCGTTTTCTCCAGGAGCGGGTCATCGAGAGGATTGGCGGCAGAGATGAGATTCCGGTTGACGTCAGGGTTGTCTGTGCAACCAATCAAGATTTGGAAGAGAAGATCGCACAGGGTGAATTTCGTGAAGATCTCTATTACCGAATCAGTGAAATCACAATCAACATCCCCCCCCTTAGAGAGCGGGCGGGGGATGCGGTACTGTTGGCATGGTCCTTTCTGAAACAGTACGCCAAACAGAACGCTTCGAAAGTCAATGGATTCACCAAGGAGGCGCTGAAGGCTATCGAAGGCTATGCCTGGCCAGGCAATGTACGGGAGCTCGAAAACAGGATAAAACGTTCTGTAGTCATGGCCGACGATCAGCTGATTACCCCCGGTGAGTTGCAATTGACAGACAACAGCGAGGACCTCATGCCGGTCAATTTAAGAGTGGTTCGTGAACAGGCTGAGGCGACAGCGATTATCAGGGCTATGAGCTTCGTTGGCGGTAATGTTTCAAAGGCTGCTGATCTGTTGGGAGTCAGCAGACCGACTTTGTACGATTTGGTTAATAAATACGGCCTAAAATAATGCTAGTAGGAGATTTATTATTACCTCCAACAGGTTTGAATGTGGTAGTACACGTGTCATGAATAACAAATTAAGAATCCCAAGATCAATTCTTATCATAGTATTCAGCTATGTTATTGCGCTGTTTATAACAGTTGCTGGTTGTAGTGTTACTCCTAGTGATCAGGAAGCACTTGCTTTGGCCCAAGCGAGTTATGATAGTGGTGATTATCCAAAAGCGATTATTTTGCTAAAACAACTGCTTCAGAGTAATGCGAAGAATTTTCAGGCCCGAAAATTGTTGGCTAAATGTTATTTAGAGGAAAGGGATGGTGTTTCCGCTGAAAAGGAGATTTCCAGAGTTTCTAATGCACTTCCTGCAACTGGTGATGTGCAATCTATCTTGATGGCATCCTGGGAGTTACAGGGAAAACATAAAAAGATCATCGAGACCTACGAACAAGGTGGGTTCAATGAGGTAGACCCAAAGATAGCATTGGGTATTGTTTCCTTTTCATATCTATTTGAGAAGAAGGTCGAGAAGGGGATAGAACTTGCCAACGAGTTACTGGAAATCGATCGTAATAGTGTCATTGCACTACGTACCTTGTCTTATGCGGCAAGTGTTAAGGACGATAATGCAGAAGCCGTAGAGTATCTTCAGCAGGCATTGCAGATTGACAAAGAAGATTACAAAACCTGGCGTGACCTAGGCGCCATGCATGCGAAATTGGAGGACCATTATGAAGCTATCGAACTCTACGAGACTGCTCTTGCAAAAATAGAGCAGGACGATCCGGAAAAAGATCAATTTCAGATCAAAGTCAATCTTATCCATCTCATGTTTCATCTGAAGCGGCTGGATGAGAGTGTGGTCTACATTAATGATCTTGAATCCAGATATAGAAACAACCCATTTGTCATCTATCTGTCTGGACTCTATAGCTATCTAAAACAAGATTATGATACGGCGATCACCAAGTTGACCCAGGTGCATACTGTGCTACCCAATCATCTGCCGACAATGCTTCTGCTTGGGGCGCTGCAATTTGCTGAAAACAATCTGGAACAAGCAAATGTTCTGCTGACCAGATATGTGAATCAAGTGCCCACTCATCTTGTTGCAAGAAAACTCCTTGGTGAAATCAAGCTGCGGTTAGACAGACCCAATGAGGCATTGGCGCTATTGGAATCGAGTTATGCCGATAGCAATGATCAACAGATCATGACCATGATCGGTTTGGCGGCAAGCCAATCGGGTGAATATTCAAGAGGAATAGATTTTCTTAAAAAAGCTGCCGAGGCCAATCCTGGCGATACCCATATCCGTGAGGAGTTGGCGCAACTCTATATTAGTCACGGTGCGGTTGATGAAGCGATAACCGAGTTGGAAGAAAGATGGGTTGGCCAGTCCAGTAAAAGAGATACCCTGTTGATCCTTTCTTATATCAAAAAAGGGGATTTCATTTCTGCACGCAAGCTTTCTGATCAGCTCTTGGAAAGAGATGGCGGGCGAACTGAAGATATTCATCTACGCGCCCTTATAGAACTCAATTCTGGAAATCGGAATAGCGCAAGGCGCTATTTTGTAGACGCTGTCAATAAGAATTCTGAGTTTATTCCCGGACAGTTGGCGCTTGCAAGAATGGATTTCGAAGACGGCAGATTGATTGCTGGCAGCGATCGGCTCAATCTGGTTTTGGCGACGGAGCCGCAGAACGTCAATGCAATGATGTTACTTGCACAGATAAGCGAACGCTCGGGGAAGCAGAAAGAGGCGTTGTTCTGGCTCGAGAAAGCTGTCGAAACTGGCCACAATCCATGGCTTCCTAGGGTTATTCTGGCGCGCTACTATTTACGAAGAAAAGAGCCTGAAAAGGCGGCAATCTACCTCGATGACGAAAACCTTCGTGAGAGCAGAAATCCTGTCATCAGATCAATGTTGGCTATGCTCAATAAACAGGGTGGTCGTATTGATGAGGCGGAAGCGACTATCAGGAAGTTGTTGCAGGAGAATCCGCAAAATGAGGCGGCCTATCTGCAGTTGGCTGATCTCCAAGCTTCGCGGGGTGACCTTAATGCCGCCCGAGAAACCTTGCAAAACCTGGACCGGGAAATTCCGACATCAGTCAAAGGTAAACTGCTAGGTTACAAGCTAGAGATGGGGGCGGGGAACCATCAACAGGGGGAAAGGATCGTAAAACGGTTGTTGGAGGAAGACAAAACCAGGCTTTTGGGTGTTGTGCTTCAGGCTGACTACTATGAAGCCATGGGAGATCGGGAGAAGGCCATCAAAGGCCTTAAAGCCCATGCCACCTCGCAAGCTCCATTTGGCATTGTGCAAAAGTTATCCGATTTGTATATCAAGAACAATGACTATAATAGTGCAATCAAGCTGTTATCAACATGGAAAAAAGCGAATAGTGAGAATCAGCAGGTTGAGTTGGCGTTGGCAATTACCTATCAGTCGGCAGGCAAGTTGGATGCAGCGCAAAAGCTATATGGTGATCTGCTGGAAAAGAATCCCCGAAATATAGTGGCCCTCAACAATTCTGCATTGTTGAATTTTGCTCAAGCACCCAAAAAGGCCTTAGAGCAGGCAAAACAGGCCTACGATATCTCCGGTAATAGCTCTGTGGCCGTGGTTGATACCTATGCCTGGTTGACCCACCGGTCGGGAGATACGGCAACCGCCCTGAAGCTCTTGGATCCGATATTGGAGACCGCCTCGGATCCCTCCATCCTCTATCACTATGCTGTAATGCTGGCGAAATCTGGTAAGGAGAAAGATGCAGAAAAGGTGCTGCTGACTATCATAGAGGAAGGACAGCAGTTTCCCGAATCTGACCAGGCAAGGCAGCTTTTGAGTGAGATCTCTAAAATTAAGGGTTAGAATAGACTGGATTAACACAATTGAGAATCAGGAAAGCAATATGTTATCAAAAGGTTACAGTAAATTTATAGGTTTTCTCTGTGTTTTAACGGCACTTGTGGGGGTGGGTTGCGCAACCCCACCGGAAATGCCAGCCTCAAGTCAGGTTTCAACCTCTGTGGCAGGGCCGGATTCACCGCTCTACGTCATCGGACCAGGTGACACCCTCAATGTATTCGTATGGGGTGATAACGAACTGTCAACTCAAGTGGTGGTACGACCCGACGGTATGATCACGACACCCTTGGTGGAGGATCTGCCGGCGAGTGGAAAAACCCCAACCGATTTGGCGCGAACACTCGAAGCAAAGCTATCCAAATTCGTCAAGTCGCCAAAAGTAACGGTAAGCATAACTGATTTTGTTGGTCGGTATACCGAACAGGTGAGAGTGGTCGGACAGGCCTCTCAACCCCAATCGATCAACTTCAGGGACGGAATGACACTGCTCGATGTGATTATAGCAGTGGGTGGATTGACCGAATTTGCTGCGGGAAACAAAGCTACGGTGGTAAGGAAGGTCAATGGTAAAACTACCCAATACCGGGTGCGCTTGGACGATTTGATCAGAGACGGTGATATTTCTGCTAATGTTAAAATGATGCCCGGTGATGTATTGATTATTCCGGAAACATGGTTCTAACACCTTCTAGCAAAAGGAAAGCGGTTTAGATGAGCAGCATTGAGAAAGCTATTGAGCGGTTAGCAAAAAACAAGTCGGAAAAAAGCAAAGGAAACGATGCGACCACTCTGGCTGCTGGTGTTGAAGCCAGAGAAAAGACGGCTATACCAGCTAGTAAAGCCCCTGAACAGGGAGCTGCTATTGCTGCAAAACCGGCTGTTACCCTTAACAAAGATAAAGGTAAGGAACAACCTCCAGCAAGGCGAAGCAAAGCAAAAAAGATTCTGCTGGATTACGAATCACTATCGAAAGTGGGCCATATCGTGCCCCATTCAGGCAACAATCAGCTGGCCGAGGAGTATCGTGTCATCAAGCGACCACTTATCATGAATGCCTTGGGCAAAGGCGCGGCACCGATAGAGCATGGTAACCTGATCTCCGTCTCCAGTTCACTACCGTCGGAAGGAAAAACATTTACCGCGTTGAATCTGGCATTGAGTATTTCCACAGAGCTCGATTCCACGGTATTGCTAGTTGATGGTGATGTATTACGCTACTCCCTGAGCAAGTTGCTTGGTCTCGAGAACGAAAAAGGTCTCATCGATCTGCTTGAGGATAAGAACTGCACCGTGGGTGATGTGATTCTGGAAACACAGATCCCTAGGTTGAAGCTAATAGCGGCGGGAAAAAGATCGCAGAAATCGACCGAGCTTTTTGCAAGCAAGGAGATGGATGACCTCCTGGATGAGCTTGCAGAAAGGTATAAAAATAGAATTGTTATCTTTGATTCGCCGCCAATCCTGCCAACCAGTGAGTCGACTGTACTAAACCATCATATGGGTCAGATAGTGGTTGTTGTTGAAGCCGGAAAGACACCTGTTGAGGCTATCAAGGATACCCTCTCCCGACTGGACCAGGAGAAGGCGATAGGTCTGGTCTTGAACAAGAGTAGGGAGGCAAAGGGAGAGAACTATTACGGTACCTATTATTAGGCGGGTTTTACAGACGAAAACACCGTACTGCAGTGTTGATTTCTGCCCCCTTGGAGCTTTCCTCCGTGAGCTATTTATCGTGCTTCGACCGATTATTTTGTATTAACCTCTTCTGCGCTTTGTCCATTGGAATCGGTTGCAAGGCGTCTTAAAAAGACAGATATCGGATTGAAAAGACCATGGTCAAAGACCGATTCGATAGACCTCAACCTCAAATTTCACATTGAAATATGTGAAAATATTCCCAAAATTAATAATTTCTTTGCTACACTCTATAGCTAGCACTAGATACCGAATAGCGCACTTATGCGGCGGTTATTAACCGATATACTTTAGTATTATCTTACTGTAATCATTGAAAAAGAGAGCCGTGCGCCCGGTAAGTGAGGAGACCACGGATAGTTCTGAGTGGCGGCTGTTTGCGGGCTTTGAGCGATCTTGTGGATCTAAGCGTTAGCCTGGATAATGGTGCGCGCTTAACTAATTAGAAATACGACCAATAATTTGGCTGAGTAAAACAACGATGAAAATAGGCCTGTTAAAGGAATCCATGGTGGGGGAAAAACGTGTTGCGCTCTCACCGGACATTGTAAAGAAACTGATCGCTAAGGGTTTTGCGATACAGGTCACCGCAGGAGCTGGAGAAAGTGCCGACTTCAGCGACGAACACTATCGCGTGGCTGGTGCGGAAATCGTTTCAGCTGCCGACGCCTTGGGTGCCGACATCCTGGTCCGTGTGCGTAAGCCCTCTGCAACTGAAGCTGCGGATCTTCCCAAGGATGCAATCCTCATAGCCCATGCTGAATCTTGTGAGCTTGATGAAACCCTGAAGTCGATCCTGGACAAGGGGGTAGTCTATCTCGCAATGGAGAAGATTCCCCGAATCTCCAGGGCTCAAGCGATGGACGCCCTCTCGTCCCAAAGTAATATTGCGGGATATCGCGCGGTCATCGAAGCGGCACTCCATTATGGGCGTTTTTTACCCTTGATGATGACTTCGGCAGGTTCTGCCAAGCCGGCTCGGGTGGTGGTGCTGGGGGCCGGGGTCGCCGGTCTGCAGGCAATCGCCACCGCGAGACGAATAGGTGCCGAAGTGCTCGCCTATGATGTCCGTCCCGAAACCAAGGAACAGATCGAATCCCTGGGGGCAAAGGCGATAGAACTTGATATCGGCGAGAGCGGTTCCGGTGAGGGTGGCTATGCGAAAGAGCTGTCGGAAGAGGCCAAGGCAAAACAGCAGCAGGCCCTTGCGGATGAGTTGAGCAAGGCGCATATCATCATCACCACCGCGCTGATTCCCTGTCGTCCGGCACCGGTACTGGTCACCGAGGAGGTGGTCAAGAATATGCGTGATGGATCGGTGGTGATTGATCTCGCTGCGGCCACTGGCGGCAACTGCCCCTTGACCGAAGCAGACAAGGTGACCGTAAAACATGGCGTGACGATTGTCGGCCATACCAACTATCCCTCGATGGTGGCATCAGACGCCAGCGCCTTCTATGGCGGCAATATTATGAACCTGCTCAACATCATGGTGGAAAAGGGCGATGACGGCCTGGTGCTGAAAGATCTCGAAGAAGATGAGATAACCCAGGCGATGCGTTTGAGGCCTGAATCTTAAAGGCCTCCACAATGACACCAAAACAACCAACTCAAGAGTGATCCCATGCCTGATACACTGGTTGCACTATATGTATTCATCCTCTCCTGTTTCATCGGTTACTACGTGATATGGGGGGTAACGCCGTCTCTGCACACCCCCCTGGTCGCCCTGACCAACGCCATTTCTGGGATTATCATTGTCGGTGCCCTATTGGTGACCGGTCTGGAAAATGTAGGTACGGCGGCGGAGATTTTCGGATTTATCGCGGTATTACTGGCCTCGATCAACGTCTTCGGTGGGTTCCTGGTAACCAACCGTATGTTGGCCATGTTCAAGAAAAAAGATAAGTGAGACCCTGAGCGATGGAGATATCAGCAAACACCCAAGCGATTGCCTACCTCATATCCGCGATCCTTTTTATCCTCGCCCTAAAGGGGTTGACTCACCCCGCATCGGCTCGCCGCGGTAATTTTCTCGGCATGGCGGGCATGGCCATCGCCATTGTTGCCACCTTGCTGGGCAACGAAGTGCACTCCTATGGCTTTATAGTGGTCGGCGTTCTTGTCGGTGCGGTGATCGGTACGGTTCTCGCTGCACGGGTAGAGATGACCGCAATGCCGCAGCTGGTAGCGGCATTGCATAGCTTCGTCGGTATGGCGGCGGTGTTGGTCGCTATCGGCACCTACCTCAATCACGCCGCAGCCGGGAGCCTCAACCCGGTTATGATGGGAGAGTTGTCAGCGGGCATCATCATTGGTGCGATCACCTTCTCCGGTTCGGTGGTGGCATTTGCCAAGCTGCAGGGACTGGTCAGCGGTGCCCCGGTTAAATTCAAGGGACAGCATGCACTGAATGCCGCCATCGCCCTGGTAACCGTGGCCCTGGGTGTTCACTTCGCCATGACGGAGAGTATCACCTCGCTGGTGTTGATAACCCTGCTGGCATTCATTCTGGGCTTTACCCTGATCATTCCCATCGGCGGTGCGGACATGCCGGTTATCATCTCCATGCTCAACAGCTATTCCGGATGGGCCGCGGCGGCGACCGGTTTTACCCTGGGGAATCTGCTGCTGATCATTGTCGGCGCCCTGGTCGGTTTTTCCGGCGCCATACTCTCCTACATCATGTGCCGGGCGATGAATCGTTCCATTATCAACGTGGTGTTCGGAGGGTTTGGCAGTGAATCTGAAGGCGCTCCCAGCGCCGCCGGCGTGGCCGCGGAAAAGGGTGTCAAGTCGGCCTCGGTGGATGATGCCATCTACTGGATGGAGGATGCCAATAAGGTCATTATCGTACCCGGTTACGGTATGGCAGTGGCCCAGGCTCAGCACGCCCTGAAGGAGTTGATGGAACTCCTGGAAGAGCGGGAAGTTACAGTCAAATTCGCCATCCATCCGGTGGCGGGGCGGATGCCTGGACATATGAATGTACTGCTGGCGGAGGCGGACATACCCTATGACCATGTGTTGGAGATGGATGAGATCAATCCGGAGTTTCCCACTGCCGATGTCACCCTGGTGGTGGGCGCCAATGATGTAGTCAACCCGGCGGCCAAGTCGGACGCCTCAAGTCCGATCTACGGCATGCCTATCCTGGATGCGGCCAAAGGGAGGCAGGTCTACTTTCTAAAGCGCTCGATGAATCCCGGCTACTCAGGTGTCGACAACCTGCTTTTCTATCAGGACAACACCTCGCTCATATTCGGTGATGCCAAGGATACTATCGAGGGTATGGTGACTGCGTTGAAGGGTGGGGGGCATTGATCCGAATCCCCTGTTCAAGAAGCTGACTTCATTTTCCAGTGGCCGTTACATGGTGCGGTAAGCTTATCAGCCATGAATGGTGGGGCCCTGCCCCACCAAAACCAGCTAGAAATATGTGATGACTCATGGCTTCGTTTCCATGCCCCAGCGTGGGCATGCAGACGCTATGTACTATTCATATCATGGTAGGATAGTGTTAATGGACGCGGCTACCGCATCCGACGATTAAACAATCAACCTATTTCGATATTGACCCCCCCATAGTGCTACCGTGAGTGCGACTCCCAACGACTTTCCCGATCCGCAGGAGATCAAGCGTTGTATGCTGCAGGATCGGCACCGTCTCTATCAGCGTCTGCGTAGTCTACGCAAGCGCGAGGCGAGAGGGGCAGACTATGCCGAGGGATTATTGAAGCTTTGGAAAGCTATCAGGGCTTCGCAACAGTGTTTGAGCCAACGCCGGGAACGGCTGCCGCAAGTCAGCTACCCACAAGCCTTACCTATCAGCCAACGGGTGGATGAGATCCGGCAGCTGATTCAGTCGCACCAGGTGGTGGTGCTCTGCGGAGAAACCGGGTCGGGTAAGTCTACACAACTCCCCAAGATCTGCCTCGATACGGGTCTTGGTGTCTCGGGATATATCGGCCATACCCAACCTCGAAGGGTTGCGGCCAGGACCCTTGCAAGCCGGGTGGCGAGTGAATTGGGCTCGACAACGGGCCAGGCGGTGGGCTACAAGGTGCGATTCAACGATCGTGTCGGGCCTCATAGTTTTATCAAACTAATGACAGACGGGATTCTGTTGGCTGAGATCCAGCAGGACCCTTATCTCAGCCAATACGATACCTTGATTATCGACGAGGCCCATGAACGCAGTCTGAATATCGATTTCATCCTCGGCTATTTAAAAAGACTGATTCTCAAGCGCACAGATTTGAAGTTGATCATCACCTCGGCGACTATCGACCCAAAGCGATTTTCCGACTATTTCAACAACGCACCGATCGTTGAGGTTTCGGGACGCACCTATCCAGTGGAGCTACGCTATCGGCCACCGGCTGATACCGCCGAGAATGAGAGAGACGATCCCTTACAGCAGGCGATTGTGGATGCGGTGGACGAGCTGTCATTAATCGATCGTGGTGATATTCTGATCTTTCTCAGTGGTGAACGAGAGATTCGTGAGACCGCGGAGACACTGCGTAAGCACAAACTGCCCGCCACAGAAGTATTGCCGCTCTATGCGCGCCTCAGCATCGAGGATCAGAACCGGGTATTCAAGGCCCATACCAGTCGACGTATCGTGCTCGCCACCAACGTGGCTGAGACCTCCCTGACCGTACCGGGGATACGCTATGTCATCGATACGGGATTTGCCCGTATCAGCCGCTACAGCCATCGCAGCAAGGTCCAGCGCCTGCCTGTGGAGCGTATCTCCCAGGCCTCTGCCGATCAGCGAAAAGGGCGCTGCGGCCGTGTCTCCTCCGGAGTCTGTATTCGACTCTTCGAGGAAGAGGAGTTCGCTACTCGTCGTCCCTTTACCGAGCCGGAGATACAACGCACCAATCTCGCCTCTGTCATCCTGCAGATGATGCTGCTCGGCTTGGGCGAGATTAGCGATTTCCCCTTTATCGATCCCCCCGATCAGCGTCTCATCAAGGATGGGTACCGGGTACTTGAAGAGATTGGTGCGGTTGCCGTTGACCGCCGGGTGACACGATTGGGAAAACAGCTTGCAAGGCTTCCCGTGGACCCGCGTATCGGCCGCATGCTTCTCGCCGCGGCCCATGGTCACTGCATGCAAGAGGTGATGGTGATCGCCGCCGCCCTCAGTGTGCAGGATCCCAGGGAGCGCCCAGTGGAGAAGCGGCAACAGGCTGACGAGGTGCATACCAAATACCGCCATGATCAATCCGATTTTCTGGCTTATCTGTCACTTTGGGATGATGTCGAGGCGCAACGAAAGCACCTCTCCAAGAATAAGTTTCACCGCTGGTGCAAAAAAAACTTTCTCTCCTGGAACCGGGTTCAGGAGTGGCACGATATCCATGCTCAGTTGCGTGCACAACTGCATGAAATGGGATTTCGTGAGAACGGCACCGAGGCAGGGTATGAAGAGATTCACCGCGCCCTGCTGAGTGGTTTGTTGAGTCATGTGGGATTGAAAAGCAAGAACCACGACTACCTGGGAGCGAGAAACAGCCGTTTTTTCATCTATCCCGGATCGGGACTCTACAAGAAGCAACCGAAGTGGGTGATGGCGGCGGAATTGGTGGAGACCAGTAAGCTCTATGCAAGGACCATAGCCGCGATCCAACCGGAATGGGTTGAAAAAGCGGCAGGGCATCTGCTCAAGCGCAACTACTCTGAACCCCACTGGGAGAGAAAGCGCGGTCAGGTCGCCGGTTACGAAAAGGTCACCCTGTTCGGTATCACCCTGATTCCCCGCCGTAAGGTCAATTTTTCTCCCATCGATCCCCAGGTGGCCAGGGAGATCTTTATCCGTTCCGCCCTGGTGGATGGTGATTTTCAGACCCGCGCCCCCTTTTGGCGCCACAATCAGGCGTTGATTGAGGCGATTCACGACATGGAGGCAAAGTCGAGACGGCGTGACATCCTGGTGGATGAGGAACGCATCTACGCCTTCTATGATCAGCGAATTGCCGAGGGTATCTCGACCACGCCGGGATTTGAAAAGTGGTTGAGACAAGCGTCCGGGAAACAACCGAAATTGTTATATATGGATGAATCCGATCTGATGCGGGAGGAGTCCCAGCGCACTTCCAGCGAACAGTTTCCCGACCATCTCGATATCAACGGCATGTGTTTACCCCTTGAGTACAACTTTGAGCCTGGCAGTGACAAGGATGGAATCACCCTGGTTGTCCCCCAGGATGTGTTGAATCAGATCACCGAGTCGCGCCTGCAGTGGTCGGTACCAGGCCTGTTGAGAGAGCGGGTGATCTCGCTGATCCGGGGTTTGCCAAAGGCGCTGAGGCGCTCCTTCGTTCCGGTACCCGATTTTGCCGATGCCTGCATTGCCGATCTTAGCGCCAGCGACAGGCCTTTGATTCAAGTCTTGGGAGAGCGTTTGAAGGCCCTCAGCGGGGTCCATGTCCCGGAGGACGCCTGGACTGAGGGGGAGATGGATAGCCATCTGCGGATGCGTATCCGAGTGGTCGATGAGGATGGCACCACCCTGGAGCAGGGGCGAGATCTTGCCGCCCTGAAGCGGCGCCATGCCACTCAATCCCAGGCTCAGCATCGCCATCTCAACTCCCCCGGGTTTGAACGCAGCGGGCTCAAGGCGTGGGATTTCGATTCATTGCCGGAGCGCCTGGGCATAGCGCAGGGCGGGATCGAGCTGCAGGGATATCCCGCTCTGGTGGACGAAGGCGAGAGTGTGGCGATCCGCCTGCTCGATGCCCAGAGCAATGCCAGGCAGGCCCACAAGGGTGGGGTGCGACGGCTGCTGATGTTGAAGCTCCCCAAGGAGGTGCGCTATTTACGCAAGAATCTCAACCAGCTCGAGAGGATGCGGCTGCTCTATGCCAAGGTGTCCGGAGAAGGTCGGGATCAGTCAGCGTCAAAACAGCAGGACCTGGAAGAGGAGCTGGTGGCGCTGATCATCGATCGCACTTTCCTCGATGGCCTTCCCGAAATACGCGATCTACAAAGCTTTGAAGAGAGGCTGAAGAGCCGGCGGGGCAGCTTGATGGAGCAGGCGAACTTAAGCTGTGAACAGTTGCTGAAGATTCTGGAGTTGTACCATCAAACGCGAAAGGCAATCAGCTCGATCACCCAGGTCAATTGGATGAACTCGGTGTTGGATATGCAGCAACAACTGGATCGTCTGGTCTATCGCGGATTCATGCAGCAGGTGGCGGATACCCGGTTGAATGACTATCCCAGATATCTGCAGGGCATACTGAAACGGCTCGAGAAGCTCCCTCATGCCGCACGGCGTGACCAGCAACGGATGCTCGAGATGGCGGAGCTGCAGCAGAAATGGGAGCAGTGGGATCAACAGTGCAGGGAGAGTGGCCGGGTCGATGATCGTGTCGAGGAGATTCACTGGGGACTGGAGGAGTTGCGGATCTCCCTCTTCGCCCAGGAGTTGGGGACCCTCTACCCGGTTTCGGTAAAACGCCTGTTTAAACGCATCAGGGAGATGGGCCTATAAGCAGGATAAACCCGTCGCATGCCAGGCATTTTTTGTCATCATCTTGTCATGGTGTGCTGTTAGAGTCTGCCGCGTAGGAGTGATTTCAGGGAATGCCTGATACCGGTTAACTGAATAGAGGCGGACTCAAAACGGAGTCATTCCGCATTTTCCAGTCTATAGCCTCGATGATAGAGGCCCTCAAAGGTGGGTGATTACCCACCTTTTTTTATTTCCACCCCTGATCACGCAAACAGATCCCCAATCCGTCATCCGCTTGAATCAGCCGTTGATCCTCAACCTGCAATGGCACCAGTTTCTGGATGAAACCGATAACAGCATACTCATGTGACCTTGACCGGGCCGGCTCTCTTGGTGTTGAACCGGTGCTATGTTATTGTTCCCACATGATAATTACAGAGAGGGAGGAGAAGATGTCTGGATGTTATTGTGGATCTGGCGTCGCCTATGAGAAGTGTTGCGGACCGATTCATGAGGGCAGTGTAAAAGCCGCAACTGCTGAAGTACTGATGCGCGCGCGCTATAGCGCCTTTGCCGCCAAAAAGGCGGAGTTTTTGCATCAATCCCTGCATCCGGACTACCGTCACGACCACGATGTGGAAGCCACCAGGCGCTGGGCCGAGGGTGCAGAATGGTTGGGCTTGGAAGTGGTGGCTATGGAAGACGGGGGAGAGAGCGACAATGAGGGCATTGTGGAGTTCATTGCCACCTATAAAGAGCAGGGGGTGGTCAGGCCTCACCATGAAAGAGGGCGTTTTCGCAAACAGGATGGTGACTGGTACTTTGTCGATGGCGAGCTTGTTGCACCAAAGACCGAGAAACGCAGCCAGCCAAAAATAGGCAGAAACGATCCCTGTCCCTGTGGCAGTGGTAAGAAGTATAAAAAATGTTGCGGTGCATGAATCGGAGAATCTAATGATTTCAAGTTTTGCTGAATTTTGCCGACTATTTGCTTAATTGGGTCAACATGGATAGAACCGCGTGAAATTCAGATCGATCAAAGGAAAGCAGATTCTTACTCAGCTGCTCATGCTGGGGATCTGTATCTGCCTGCCGCTTTCAGTGTCTGCGGAGATCTTCAAATACAAGGGTGCCGACGGCAGCATCCATTTCACTGACAAGCCGATGAAGGGCAACTATCGCCTGCTTTGGCGTAGTGGGAAGAAAAAGCGTAATAGTCACAGCAACTACAGTTTGGCGCTGATGCGTAAGAACAAGGCGAAACTGACACCGCTTATCGAAGATGTCGCCAAGCAGTTGCATCTCCATCCGGGGCTATTGCATGCAATGGTTATGGTCGAGTCGGCCTACGATCCCAAGGCCCTGTCCAAGAAGGGAGCCCGCGGCTTGATGCAACTAATGCCCCAGACCGCTAATCGCTATGGGGTCAATGACTCATACGATCCACAACAGAATCTGCACGGGGGCGGTCAATACCTGAAGGATCTGTTACAGATGTTCGAGTTCGATATCAAGCTTGCCCTGGCAGCCTATAATGCGGGTGAAAATGCTGTGCTGAAATATGGTAAACAGATCCCTCCCTATCCAGAGACGCAGAACTACGTAAAAAAGGTTCTTAACGAATTCGAACGCAACCGCTTGGCAATGCTCAACTAGCCAACGACGTTCCTTTCCCGTTTGTCACGGTTTCTATTGCGAATGCCAGTCGAGAATGAGTTTGTCGATTAGCAGAATATCTTCACTGTCGATATCGATGATATGGAAACCGCTCCAGTAACTCTCCGGTTGTGAGGCCTCGGTACACCAAACCGCTTCAGCGGCGAAAGAGAGCTTCTCTTTGTCGTTGTTCGGATTGGGAAGCATCAGGTCGAGTTGATAGACCGAGCCGGTGACCATGGGCTCATCACTTAACAACATCAGGCCTTCGGCACTGATGTTAACCACACGTCCTATGTGACTGCCGGTAATTTGATCCGCAATGATCAATACTTCATTGGCTACTTTGCGCGGGGACTGACGTTGTTCTTGCATGAATTCTTATTCCTACGTCCTTAACGGACCTCATTACCCTCGTTTTCCTCATCATCGATGAGTTCACTAGCTATATCATCTGTAGTTTTCAGGGAGCGCTGAAGCATGCGTCTGATGGCATGCAATGTTCTCTCGACAAATGGATCACTGCTATCCTCAAGGATTGTCGATTCTCCTTTCAATATCTCCTGCGCTAAGGTTCTCAACGGCTTGATGGCTGTTTGAACACCAGCGCGGTCGACAAACATACAGGAGGCAGTCAAGGGGCTGAGCCAGGAGAGTTTGACCTTTTGCAATTCACCGCTCTGCGCATCCCGGATTTCAAACCAGGTTCCGAACTTGATTTTGCGCAGTTTTTCCATCATCGCCTCTTCGTCTTCAGGAATCTCCTCTTCCTCGGCGGGTTCAGCGGATGGTTCAACGGCTGCTGGTTTTACAGGAGCCTCTCCTGTCGCAACCTTGTCTGAAATTGGTACCACGGTTTCTGAGGATTGGACCGCTTTCACTGCCTGCTCAGATGCGATGGAGGCGGTCTCCGCGCTACTCAGCAGACCGAAAAGAACCTGGCTCTTCTCTTGATGAAAGCCACCCAGGGAAGCCAGGCCATCTTCGATCGCTTTTCTCAACTCGGGTAGTGATTTCTCCAGCTCTTCGCGTTCACCCTGATCCTTGGGTTCAAAGGCCCAGGAGATTTCGTCGGCAATGCGTAACGCCTCTTTCCAGTCATCGCTCATTTCACCGTCAGGATGACGCAGCAGTACGAAGACCAGCTTGTCCACCCAGGTCTTCTCCAGGAAGTCCTTTACCGGCTGAGGCAGGTTTTCACTGAAGGAGCGGGCTCGCATCTCTTGGGAGGCGCGTTGTCTGGCAATATTTAGCTTTTCCCTGCCTTTTATCGAGTCCTGAGCGCGTTTCTCCAGGATGTCGGACTTGCGCCTGAACTCATCCATGCGCTTTTTGAATGTCTCCAGCAAGGTGCCCAAGAGACCAACATTATCGGAAAACTCCTTCAATACGCGATCGATGACATTCTGCATATCGGGGTAGATACCCCGTTTCAGGTTGCGTTCGTCGATCCAGTGGCTACCCGCCTCAACCAGAGAATCGAGGAGTTGCCGTGCTTCATGGTTGCTGTCGGTCAGCAGTCTGCGATCGATGATGGCTACCTTGAGGTAGGGTGTATGCAGATGGCTGATCAGGGCCTTGGCCACGGCGGGAAGAACGGGGTCGTTGAGCATGTATTCGAAAAGCATGCCCACCAGGTCGATGGTATCCTCGTCAGCCGCCTCCAGGCGATCCGCACCAACCTCTGTGTAGAGTTTGTGACGCTCTTCGGCGAGGGTGTGCTTGACTCGAATGAGGAACTGCTCATCGATCTCGATATTCGAAATCGCGGCACCGGGTGTATTCACATCCGGAATGATATCGGAGCGTTGTGTCGGTTGGATATTGCTCAGTGCTGCGACCAGATTCTCCTGGGTAGCAGGCGGTACGCTGCCAAGCTGACGTCCCGCCGCCTTTGCGGCTGCTTCCTTGGCGGCGCGTTTTTCGGGGGAGGTACGTCGCCTGCTGGCCATCATATCGAGAATCGATCCGAACAGCTCTTCGCCAAGTTCTTCCTGAGTCTGTTCCTGCTGTTGATCGGGATGTCCCTCGTCCTCGCTCTCCGCGACGCCCCGGTCAGGATTTTTTTGGATTGCCGGACGCAGGTGGGGCAGAACCCCAGCCTCTTTCAAGCTGTTATTGAAGTCATCATATATCGACCCCAGTTGCTTGAGCACATATTTGTCAAACAGGGCCAGGATGATGACCTTGATCCTCGCTTCCAAGCCCAAGGCATCGACGGCCTCGCTGAAGGCATTGGCCAGGTGATGGGGGCCTGACGGTATCTGCTTGTGTTTGACACTGCGGCCGCCACTCACCACACTCAGGCGTTGTCCCAGGGCGTAGAGCTGAGAACGATGGTGTCCAACCGTGCGGCTGATCATGTTTTCCAGGGCTGTCGAAACATCCATCGATTCGTGATCGACGAGTTCCAGCTCGGAGTCATCCTCGCGGTTGGAAAAGCTGTCGATATCTGGCTGGTCCTTCCAAAATTTATCGAATCCCTCGCTTAGCAGCTCACGAAACTCATGCTCCACCAGGCCATGCCTGTTGCGGATCATCGCCATTGCCTCGAAAAAGCGATTTTGAACTTCGTTGGTTTCTGCCTTTTGGGCAAAGCTGGTAAGGGCCTTGTCGGAATTGTTGAAAAGTTCGGTTAAGAGGGCGTTTATATAGACAATTACCGTATCCTTGCAGCGATTCAGCACCGGCTGAAACTGGCTTTGGTATTTGTTTCTTCTGTCCTGTATTGACACGTTTTACGAGTCCTTCAGTGAATCAGTGGCGTTTTTCGGGATGACGCGTTGGCGCGAAAATGTTGTTTTTCTCAGTTTGTTGCAATCACAATAGCTAAAGAGTAGCACGAACAATGACTAAGATGAATATTCTAATGTCGTAGGTATGGCTATAAGTGTCGGTTGTTTTTGAAATTTCTTTACACGTTTAGGGGGTCTGGGTCGGGCTGTGATGAGCATTATCATGCGCTCAGTCGTCGCCAATTACCTTATCAGTCGATTCTGTCGGTGAAAGCAGAAGCTCACCTTGTCCCACACTATTGGCGAAAACCATTCGATAGGTGGTGCCATCATCCTCGGCCTGTGCGGCGCGAAGCTGTTTAACCTTCTCCTTGGCGGGTCGGTACTTTTCCTCTTCGTCGAGATATTCCAGGCTGTTATCAGCAGATACTTTGAAGATGAAAAAAGGCATACAACCACTCCTTACATGGTTGGGTGGAAATCAAGATTTCGGGATAAATGCCGCTAACAAGGGATGTATACCATACCGCAGATCGGATTCAAGTCTGCATAGCAGCTGGTTTTTAGCAGTAAAGAGTACCCCAGTAATCTTTACAAATCAGTAAGCTAAAACCTTACCAATAGGGATGTTTTTTAGCCTGCTGAGGTGAAACTTATGACTCCTCAACAACTTGTGATCGAGATTGAAAACCTGGTCTCGCTGCCGGACGTTTGTGTAAAGGTAAATCGCCTGATCGACGCCCCAAACTACTCTGCAGCAACGTTAGGGGAGATTATTTCCCAGGATACCGACCTCTCGGCGCGCCTGCTGCGTTTGGTGAACAGCGCTTTTTTCAACTTCGAGGCCCCTGTTGAGACGATCTCCAGGGCGGTGACTGTGGTAGGTACGAATGAGCTGCGCAATCTGGTCATGGCAACCACGGCGGCGCGGATATTTACCGGTATACCGGGTGATCTGGTGGATATGGCAGAGTATTGGCGCTATTCCATCACGACCGGCGTCTTGGCAGGCGAACTGGCCAGGCGCTGTAATGTGCTGCATAGCGAGAGACTGTTTGTAATGGGGGTGTTGCACGATATTGGCCGTCTTGCGATCTACCTGAAGATGCCCCAGGCGGCAAGAGACATCCTGCTGATTACCGGCGGCAACGACGCCCTGCTGGCAGATGCCGAGGATGATCTACTCGGTTTCAACCATATGGATGTCGGTGAGGCGCTGTTGAGAAAGTGGAAGTTACCGGAGAGCATCATTACCGTCGTCGCTTACCACCATCGTCCAATGGCGACAAAGGTATTTCAACTCGAAACCTCCTTACTCTATCTTGCTTCGTCATTGGCCAATGCCGATATCGATGATGAGGGATTGGATGATGCCATTGAACTGGTCGACCCCGTGATCTGGAGGCAGACAGGACTCGCCCCGGATCAATTGGTGACCCTATTGGAAGAGGCACCGCACAAGATCATGGAGATCATGGATGTGGTGATGGGACCGAAAGTGAGGCCGGTTAAAAGCCATCCCCATTGACAAATTCCCCACCCCGGCACTCAAGTCTAGTCTCCCGGGGGCGATAGCCCATTTTTCTATCCGGACTCAATGATTGAGCCGCAATCGGGTTAGAATAGGGCCTCATGTTGAGGCTCTATCAATCAAACCGACTCGAAACCTTGGCGGAGCGCCTGGCCGCTCTGTTCGTAGAGCCGCTGGCTGAACCCCTGCGACAGGAGCAGATCGTAGTTCAGCATCCCGGCATGGCGCGTTGGCTCTCCCTGCAACTCGCCAACCATCTGGGTATTTGCGCCAATCTGAACTTTCCCTTGCCGGCGGCCTTCATATGGGGGCTATTCCATGACCTGCTGCCCGCGGTGCCGGTGTGCGACCGTTTTCAGCCGAAACGGCTGGCATGGCGTATCTACAGGCTGTTGCAGGACCTTGATGAAGGGGGGGTGCAGCCACCGCTCAGGGACTATCTGCTTGGGGCCGACGAGGTCAAACGCCTGCAACTTGCACAACAGCTTGCCACGGTTTTCGATCGCTATCTGCTGTTTCGCCCTGATTGGATTATCAAGTGGCAGCGCGGGGAGGCAGCGACTGTCGGTGACCAGTGGCAGGCCGATATTTGGCGCCAGCTTGCGGCTGACGATACGCATCATTGGGTGAGTCTGCAGCTGCAGTTGAGCCAGGTTTCATCAGCGCAAGTTCGTGCCGCTCTGCCCCCAAGACTCTTCATCTTTGGTGTTCCCACCCTCTCTCCCGGCTACCTCGAGATAATTCGAAATATCGCTTCGCAGACCGAGGTCCATCTCTTTCTGCTCAATCCCTGTGAAGCGCACTGGGCGGATATTGTCTCGCCTGCCGAGCAGGCCCATCTCTCGCTGGATTCCACAGAAGCGGAGCTCTATCTCGAGGTTGGACATCCACTGCTGGCCGCAATGGGGCGTCAGGGGCGGGATTTTTTTGCCGCCATCAATGAGATGGATCCGGGTAGTGAAGAGCTGTTCCGGCAGGGTGGGGGTGGCTCGCTGCTACACCATCTGCAAAATCAGATATTGACCCTGGAAACCCCACAGGAGCTATCCATGACAGACAGCTCCATCACCTTCCACCGCTGTCACAGTCCATTGCGCGAGGTGGAGGTCCTCTACGATCAACTGTTGGCCGCATTGGATGAGATTCCGAATCTGACAGCCTCGGACATCCTGGTGATGAGCCCCGATATCGACCGCTATGCACCCCTGATACAGGCACACTTCTCATCCCCGGGGAGCCGACCGAAGATACCTTTCAGGGTTAGCGGAACAGGCCTGCAGCAGGTCACTCCGCTGGCAACCGCATTGCTTGAAATAGTGCAACAGGAGGAGACCAGGTATAGCGTCGGTGGTCTGCTCAAGCTGTTGGAATACCCGGCCATCCGCCATCGTTTTGGACTCAACGAGGTGGGATTGAATAAGGTGACCCGATGGCTGAAACTGGCGGCGGTTCACTGGGGTCGTGATGGGGAGAGCAAACAACGCCTCGGCCTGCCTTGTGAACCCGGCAACACCTGGAAAGCGGGGTTGCGCCAGCTGATGCTGGGTTATGCGATGCCGGCTGATAGCGAACAGTTGTGGCATCAGACCTATCCATTGGATGCGGTGGAGGGTTCCGACACCCAGTGGCTTGGGGGGCTGCTCTCCTTTTGCGATGCCCTGTTCAGCCTCGAGGAGAGGCTGTCGATCGATCGTACCCCCGAGGATTGGTTGCGATTCTTGATCGCACTTACCGAGCAGTTCTTTGTTGCCGATGAGGAGAGTGAGCAGCAACTCGAGTCGATAAGGGAGAGCATCCACAATTTGGTTCAGGAGTTGGATGAGGCGGGCGTCGAACAACAGCTGCCCTTCAAAGTGATCAGGCATAGGTTGCAGGAGCTGCTGAGCGTCTCTCAGGATCGGGGCTTTCTTGGCGGTGGTGTCGATATTTGCGCCCTTGCGCCGATGCGCAGCCTGCCGTTTCGTGTCATTGCGCTGATTGGGATGAGTGACGATGCCTTCCCTCGCCAGCAGCCGGAACTGGGATTCGACCTTATCGCCCAGGACTTTCGCCCCGGGGACCGTTCGCGAAGGAGAGACGACCGCTACCTGTTCCTGGAAACCCTGATCTCCGCCCGGGATCGTCTGCTGATCAGCTATGTCGGACGGGGCCAGCGCGACAATGCGCCGATCCCGCCCTCGGTGGTGGTGGATGAACTGAGTGACACCCTGCGGCTGATGATAGGTGAGTCGGGGATGGAACAGATCACCTTTGATCATCCACTGCACGCCTTCTCCCAGCGCTATTTTCTGGCTGACACGCCACTCTTCAGTTATTCAACGGAGATGAGAGAGGCAGCGCTCAGGGTGGGTAACGGCATTCGCAATGATCTCCCTCTGCTGGCGAAGATGCTGCCCGAGATCGAGGCAGAGGGTGAAATCGATCTGCAGGGATTACTCCACTTCTTCACCAATCCACTGCGTGGGCTTGCCAATATCCGCCTCGATCTCGATCTCGAACAGGGAGAAGAGCTACCCGAGGCCCGTGAACAGTTCCTCCTCGATCGTTTCGAGCAGATAGGGTTGGAACAGGATTTGGTGGAGGGACTGCTGGCGGGAGAGCCTGCCGAGGCCTATTTTCAGCGCTTGCGGGCCCGCGGCTACCTGCCCCAGGGCAGGGTTGGTGAACAGATATTCAGTCAGATGCAGCATCGAGCCAATGCCATGGTCGAGCGTATTCAGGATCTCGACCTCGGTGAGTCGCTGCAGCCCTTGGAGGTCGATCTGGAATTTGCCGAGCAACGTCTCATCGGCCATCTCTATGGGGTCAGCGCTGGTGGTCTGCTGCTCTACAGTACCGAGCGTCTCTACCCCTATCATCTGCTCAAGCATTGGATTCAGCACCTGCTTTTGAATCTCATCAAGCCACCCGGCGTGGCTCCCAGGAGCCGACTGCTTGAGGGTGAGCGGAGTGGGGAGTTCAAGCCGGTGGAGCAGGCAGGCTCTCATCTCGAAAGACTGCTCGACAACTACCGTCGTGGCTTACGCATACCCCTGCCATTCTACCCGGCTACAGCCTGGATCTATCAGGAGCGACTGGGCAAGGGCGACGAGGAGAGGGCCATCAAGGCCGCGCAACAGCGCTGGTTGGGCAATCACTACCAAGGGGGGGATCTGGATAGGCCCTACCAGCGTCTCTTCTGGCCGCACAGGCCTCTCCTCGATGAGGATTTTTTCGCAACCAGCAACGAAATCCTGCAACCGCTGATGGATCACCTGGAGTGGCAGGGATGAGCATGCAGATTGACACGGTCGCCTTGAAGGGCTTTAACCTGGTGGAGGCGAGTGCCGGAACCGGAAAGACCCACACCTTGACCGGTCTCTATCTGCGTCTGCTGCTGGAGCAGGGGCATGCACCGGAGCAGATCCTGGTGGTGACCTATACCAAGGCGGCGACAGCGGAACTTAAGACCCGAATACGCCAGCGCCTGATTGAAGCCAGGTCGCTGTTTAACGGGGCCGGGAGTGATGACCCCCTGTTGTTGGCTATTCAAGACAAGCTTGCGGATAGCGAGCAGGCACGCCATCGCATCGATCTTGCCATCGCCAGTTTCGACCGGGCGGCGATCTTCACCATCCATGGCTTTTGCCAACGGGTGCTCAGTGAACAAGCCTTTGAGACCGGGCAGGGTTTCAACACCACCCTGGTTCCCGATCAGTCTGAACGTCTGCAACAGATTGCGGACGACTTCTGGCGGCGTGAAATCAATCATCTGCCCGATCGTTTTCTGCTCGCCTTTCGCCGCTGGATCGAAAGCCCCGAGGTGCTGCTGCAGCGCCTGCGTCCCGCACTGGGCAAACCCTACCTCAAGGTGAGGGCCTGTGATTGGCCGCAAGGCATTACACAACTGGAGCAACAGGCGGTTGACCTCCAGTCCGAAGTCAGGGCCTTGTGGCAAGAGGATCGTGACACCCTGGTCGCCCTGCTCAGCGACAAACAGGTGATGAAGGGAAATATCTACCGCCAGGCCTGGGTCGAGGGTTGGGGGGAGAAGATGGATCGTTGGCTGCAGTCCACTCCCTACGAGAGGCCCTTCGACAAGGCAGAGAGGTTTACCCCGGAGTGCATCGGGGGGGCGGTAAAACCCGGTCAGGACGCCCCGCAGCACCCCTTCTTTTCCCTCTTTTCCCGCTACCTGAAAAGTGTCGATAGCTGCGCGCAGCTCTTCGACAAGGCTGCGGTTGCCCTGCAAAAGTCCTTTTATGACTACCTTCTCGAAGAGTTGCCGAGACGCCAGGCCGAGGCGGGGGAGTGGTCCTATGACGATCTCCTGCTACAGCTCAACGCCGCCTTGCAGGGGGACCACAGCGGCGGTCTTTCGAAGCTGTTGCGCAGACGCTACCCGGCTGCGCTGGTGGATGAGTTTCAGGATACCGATCCGATCCAGTATGGGATACTCAGCCAGATATACCGGGAGAGTCAGCAACCGGTTTTCCTTGTCGGCGATCCGAAGCAGGCGATCTACAGTTTTCGCGGCGCCGATCTCTTTGCCTATCTCCGTGCCAGGGAGGAGACTGGAGCCAAGCGCCACAGCCTCGATGTCAACTGGCGTTCGACACCTGAGCTGGTGCGGGCCGTCAATACCCTGTTCGCAGCGGCCCATCGACCCTTTTTCGAACCGCGCATCGGTTTTCAAGCGGTAGCAGCCGCGGAGCGGGAGATGGATTGCTGCTATCTCGATGGTGATTCTCAAGCGCCGATGCGGATCTGGCAACTCACATTCGACGATGCGGAAGGTGTGGAGACAATACGCCAAGCCGTAGCCGATGCCACTGCCGGCGAGATTGCCCATCTCCTCAACCTGGCCGCGCAGCAGCGGGCACTGATCGGTGACAGAGCGCTCTGCGGTAGCGATATTGCGGTGCTGGTCCGCACCCATGAACAGGCATCCCGAGTTGCCCATGCCCTGAGGGTTAGAGGCGTTGCCGCGGTACACAGCAGTCAACAGAGTGTCTACTGGACTGAGGAGGCTGAACAGTTGCAGCGCCTTATGCTTGCCCTGCTTGAGCCCCATCGGGGTCCACTGCTACGTGCCGCACTGGCGACTCCGATGCTGGGTTGGGATGGTGCCGCCATCGATGAACTGAATCGCGAGGAACTATCGCAGAACAGATTATTCAAGCAGTTCTTCGATTACCATCGTAGCTGGGGGGAGAGCGGATTCATCGCCATGATCAGGGCGTTTGCCCTGGAGATGGGCATAGAGAACCGGCTGCTCGAGTTCAGGGATGGTGAACGTCGGCTGACCAACTTCTATCACCTCCTGGAGCTGCTTCATCAACACGACAGCGCAGCCCAACCCGGGATGGAGGGTTTGCTGAAGTGGTTCGTTCATCAATGCCAATCCACATCCCAGGATGATGAGCGTCTGCTGCGACTGGAGAGTGACGGCGACCTGGTTAAGATCGATACCCTGCACCACAGCAAGGGGTTGGAGTATGGCATCGTCTTCTGCCCCTATCTGTGGGATGAAACTGAAGCCAAGGCCGATGACCGGCCCTTCCTGTTTCACGATCCCGATGATGGTTACGCAGCGGGACTCGAGCTCGGATCCGAGCGCTTTCATGACAATCTGGATTACTATCGGCAGGAGCAATTTGCCGAGAGTCTACGCCTGCTCTACGTGGCCCTGACCCGTCCCCGCTATCGTTGCTATCTACCCTGGGGATGGATGAAACAGAGCCGGCAATCAGCCCTTGGGTGGTTACTGCACAACCCGGATGGGACTGACTCCCAGCATGATCTGGCGACTTGGCGGGAACGGGTCAAGTCTCTTGATCCCCAGCAGCAGACAGAACGGCTGCAGGGGTTAGCCTTGGCTGCTGATGGTGCCATCGAGATCACTCCACTGCCCGATGACAGCGAGGTGGTGCAACTCAGCCTACCCCTGCCTCCCGAACTCCTGGCGCCACGACGATTCTCCGCAACCATCACCAGTGACAGAAACGTCACCAGTTTCTCCTCGCTGGTGGCGGGGCAGCATGTAGATAGACCGGACTACGACGCACTCTCAGCACTGCGTGAACCCATGCAGGAGCAGTTGGAAGGGTTCAGCGTACACGGTTTTCCCCGTGGCTCAAGGCCGGGTAGCTGTCTGCACCATATTCTCGAAGAGCTCGATTTCATGGATTGCCAGGGTGAGGAGGTGGCGGCCCTGGTGGAGCGCAAGCTTCAGCTGCATGCCATCGATACCCGCTGGACAGCACTGGTTACACAGTGGATGAGAGAGGTGGTGGAGACTCCGATCAATGCCACAGGTTTGACCCTGAACCAAATTGCGAATACTCAGCGCTTGAATGAGATGGCGTTCTATTTTCCGGCAGGTTCGCTGCAGACCACGGCGATTCTGGGGCTCGCAAAGGAGCACTGTTTTAGCGGCGTCGATGGGCTGATCGATGGCCTGGCAAACCTCCATGCGGGTGTGGAGGAGGGTTATGTAAAGGGCTATATCGATCTGGTCTTCGAGGTGGGCGGCCGTTTCTATCTCGCCGATTACAAATCGAATTGGCTCGGCAATGACTATGCCGACTACCATCCCCAGGCACTGCAGACGGCGATGGCGGAACACCGCTATACCCTGCAGTATCTGCTCTACACACTGGCGCTGCATCGTTATCTTAAGTTGCGTCTGCCAGGCTATGCCTATGAGTACCATTTCGGTGGTGTCTACTATCTGTTTCTGCGTGGCATGCAACCCCGGAGTGGCACTCGCCTGGGTGTGGTCGCGGAACGGCCCTCGCAAGGATTCATCGAGGCCCTGGACCGATTGATTGAGGGGCGCAGTTATGGCGCATCCTGATAGTCAGTTGCCTAGGCTTCATCGGCTGGGCCTGATCAACGATCTCGCTCTGCATCTTGCGGAGTATCTGACATCTGAGGCCGAGGCGGCTTCCCCCTCACTTGCCCTGGCGATAGCCATGACCGGCCAGGCCACCAGCGAAGGTCACGTCTGTCTCGATCTCAATGAGCACGCAGGGCGAGTGCTGGTCGATGAAGGCGAGATGCGGGTCGAGACACCCGGATTGGCGGCGTGGCGCGAGGCGTTGCAGGCAAGCGGGATTATCGGTAGCCCGGGTGATTGGCAGCCACTGATCCTGGATGGGCGGAATCGGCTCTACCTGCATCGCTACTGGGCCTATGAACAGTGCTTGGGCAAGGCACTGCTGCAACGGGCAAAGGGCTGCGATCTGGAGATTGACCCCGAGGCGGCAAAGCATGCTTTGACCAATCTTTTCCCTGCAGACAGTAACCAAGCTGTGGATTGGCAGAAACTTGCCGTTGCCACGGCCATGCTAAGACCCCTAACCATCATCTCCGGAGGACCCGGTACCGGTAAGACCACCACCGTGCTGCGGCTGTTGGCGTTAGTGCGCCAGCAGCCCGGTGGAGAGGCCCTGAGAATTGCCCTGACCGCACCCACGGGCATGGCTGCAGCACGCTTGCAACAGGCGATTCAGCAGGCCAAGGCATCCCTATCCCTCTCCGCCGAATTGCTGACTGCGGTCCCGGAGCAGGCATCAACCCTGCATCGACTGCTCGGCATGAACCGTGCCGGGACGGGTTTTCGTCACCATCGCGATAACCCCCTGCTGCTCGATCTGGTGATTGTGGATGAGGCATCGATGGTTGACCTGGCGCTGATGGCCAAGCTACTGGATGCCTTGCCCCCTGCCGCGCGCCTGGTGCTGTTGGGAGATCGTGATCAACTCGCCTCGGTGGAGGCGGGGTCGGTGATGGGGGATCTTTGCCTCGGCTGCGATGGGCCCGATGCAGAATTCGCCCGTCGACTGAGTCGGATTGCGGCAGCGTCGGTGGTGGCAGGTGAAGATTCCCCCAGTCTATTGAAGAATAGCGTTGTCGAGCTGAAACATAGCTACCGCTTCGATGCGCAAAGTGCCCTTGGAGAGTTGGCCAGGGCGGTTAACCGGGGTGATACCCGGCAGGCGCGAGCGCTGCTCAACAAGGGGAGTGAGGAGCTGGGCAGGCTGGATTCCACTGGCGATCTGGCAAAGTTGGTGGCAGATCGTCTTGGCAGCTTTTTTGAGGGGGTCAGGGCAGGGGCGCCGGTGGCCTCCCTGTTTACCCTGTTGTACCGGTTTCGCCTGCTCTGTGTACTTCGCGAAGGGCCAAAGGGGGTCCATGGGATGAACAGCGCCATAACCCGGGAGCTGATCCGCCAGGGAGCGATCGAGAATCTTGGGGAATGGTATCCGGGGAGACCGGTGATGCTGACGCGCAACGACTATCAGCTTAATCTCTACAATGGAGAGACCGGCATCGTGCTACCCCATCCGCAGCTGAAACGGGAGTTGGCCGTGGCCTTTCAGGGCAGTGGGGATGAGATTCGTTGGGTCTCCCCATCCAGGCTCTCCGCCTGTGAAACGGTCTACGCGGTAACGGTCCACAAAAGCCAGGGCTCCGAGTTCCAGGAGGTGGGACTGCTGCTTCCCGATCAGATGAGTCCGATCCTCTGCCGCGAGTTGGTCTATACCGCGATCACCCGATCGAGAAAGCGATTCACCCTGATCGGCGACGATGCCCTCTTTGAAGCGGCCATAACCCATCCGATGCAACGCAGCAGTGGCCTTGCCGATCTGCTCATTGATACGCCAGGGTAGGGCTTTGAGCCAACAACCCATGAGATGGAGCAGATATTTTGCTGAGCACATAAAAAAATAATGGGGTTGGATAACTCCTCGTTGTGGTAGGGTATTGCCTGTTTGAATTAGGCTTTGCTTTAAATATTTCAAAATTTTCCAATAAAAACAGTTAGTTGTCATATTATTCGAAGTTTCATCTAAGGTTCTTGCCAAGTGGATGTGATAACTGACTCTTAATGAAGGCTTAGGGCAGGCTTGGTAGTTCTGACTGGGCCGGTCAATTTGATTTAAGCGATCAACGAAGGAGACGAAACGTCATGATCAACCCAGTCGGTTCCTCAGAACTACAACCTTTGTTTGTCTACGATCCCGATACCCATCACAAGCTGTCCCATGAGGCTGAATCCCTGCCCTCGGTGGTGATCAGCTCCCAGGCTGCGGGCAACGCGGTGATGATGGGCGCTGGCTATTTCAGCCCATTGACCGGCTTCATGTCAGTTGCCGACGCCATGGGCGCTGCGGAAAAGATGACCCTGACCGACGGCAGCTTCTTCCCGGTGCCCGTACTCTGCCTGCTCAAGAGCACAGATGAGATAGGTGATGCCAAGCGCATCGCGCTCAGAGATCCCAACGTCGAGGGCAACCCGGTGCTGGCGATCATGGAGATCGAGAACACCGAAGAGGTCAGTGACGAGCAGATGGCGATCATGACCGATAAGGTCTACCGCACCAGCGATAGCGAACATCCGGGTGTGGCGGCGTTCAACAGCCAGGGGCAGATCGCCATTTCCGGTCCGATCAAGGTGTTGAACTTCTCCTATTTCCAGTCCGACTTTCCCGACACCTTCCGCACCGCGGTGGAGATCCGCAACGAGATCAAGGAGCGGGGCTGGAGCAAGATCGTCGCCTTCCAGACCCGTAACCCGATGCATCTGGCCCATGAGGAGCTCTGTCACATGGCCATGGACCGACTCGGCTGCGACGGCCTGGTGATTCACATGCTGCTGGGCAAGCTAAAGCCGGGCGATATCCCCGCACCGGTGCGTGACGCGGCGATCCGCAAGATGGTGGAGCTCTACTTCCCGCCCAACAGCGCCATGGTTACAGGCTACGGTTTCGATATGCTCTACGCCGGTCCCCGTGAGGCGGTGCTGCACGCCTACTTCCGCCAGAACATGGGTGCCACCCACTTCATCATCGGCCGTGACCACGCCGGTGTGGGTGACTACTACGGCGCTTTCGATGCCCAGACCATCTTCGACGAGGAGGTCCCCGCCGGCGCCCTGGAGATCCAGATCTTCAAGGCCGACCACACCGCCTGGTCGAAGAAGCTGGACAAGGTTGTGATGATGTGTGAGGCCCCGGATCATGAAAAAGAGGACTTCGTGCTCCTCTCCGGCACCAAGGTGCGGGAGATGCTGGGACAGGGCATTGCCCCGCCGAAGGAGTTCTCCCGCCCAGAGGTGGCGCAGATCCTGATCGACTACTACCAGTCTATTAAATAGCTTAATTGCAAGCCGATAGCCCGCCGTTGCGGCGGGCATGGTTGATACTAAACCCCGGGACCTTATGTCCCGGGGTTTATTTTTTTTGGTCCGGAGCGTGTAGTAGCCGGTTGCTCCCTTATCTCGCAGCATCGATCCCACGCTTCCGCGTGGGAATGCATACACAGAGGTTGAGCCCCCCTGTCGCTAACGCTCTCGTCATGGGCTCTCATACTCAATTGCTACGCATGAAAACCAATTGTCTTTCCAGCGTTTGATACGTTCTGCATCATCTAATTGAGTCAGGTGCATTGCCTGATCATCCTTGAATAACCCGTATTCATCAGATGAACGGATATTGATCGAGCCATACGTGCAGCCAGCCTCTTGATAACAGACGCCGGTCATGATCCCGCAGTTTTTGCAGATAAGAAAATCGGCAATCCGACTTCCTTGTCTGTACCTGCTGACTTCAGTCTCATTTTTGATCTTTATTACCAGCGTTCCGTTTTTATCAGACGCATAGACTGCGCCATGGGATGTGCAGAGCTTGCAGTCACAGGCTCGTGGGGTATAGGCGTGTAGATCTTTAGGAAACGTCGCTATGTAAGATATGTTTCCACAATGGCAGCCGCCTTTGACTACATTCATGGTGGTTCCTTTATCTCTATAACAGTTGTTTGAACAGAATCGTTGTCACTTCGACACCTTGTGTCAATGCTTCACCTCAACTCCGTCCAGTCAGTCTCGAGACCAGCAGCGCGCCCAAAAAGAGGATGACTACTGAAACCAACACCACCCAGCCTACAACGGATAGGATAAGATCGAGGTTCCAGCTCAGCGGAAGAATGTCGATGGGAGTGAGCATATCGAGGAAGAGAATTGCAACGAAAGCCACTGCCAAGCTTGGAATTACCACCAAGATCCTGCCCAGGATAAGTACAGCACGTTCGGTTCGGCCATAGAGGCGCCTGAGGGCGATTCGCTTGGGTCGATCCAGCCATGGCAGCTTGAGTTCCTCGGCCAATGCGATCATCAGGTGCTCAAAGGGCTTACGATCGTCCTGATCACGGATCTCCGCAGGGAGCTGGTGGATAGTGACATCTCCCTCTTTATTGAGGGTGAGGAGCGCCGGGGACTCCTGTAGATGGATTTGCAACATATTGACCTCAATGCGCTGGGCGAGCTGCTCTGGAAGAAACGCCGACAGCTCGCTCCCGGGAGTAAGCTGGGGTACAACGAATACTGTACGATGCAGTTTGTTCATCATCTCCACCTGTTCCAGCTCCCAACCCAGATGCCCGCTTGGCGCCCAGCGCAAGAAGACCAGCGATGCTATCGAAAGCAGTTCGCGGACTGTGTCGCGCCACTGCGGGTCGGGGACGTAGAGCCGAAAGGCACCCTGGGTCGGAAGTGCTTCACCCGGTCGGCCGATGGCAACGAATAGGGCATGCTCTCCAAGCCCCAGGGCGATATCCTCTTCATTCGACCAGCCCGCGGTGTCCTCGTGAAAGCGACGCAGATAGACGGCAACAGGAATATCCTGGCGCTGGGCGAGGTCGGTAATTGCCTTCAGGTCACGAAACACGGGGGTTCTGCGCCTGGTTCCGGCTTTTCCAAGGAGATAGGCGGCAAGGCCGCAGCTGACGGCAGCGGTGAATTGGAGCAGGTTGTCGGCAGAGCCCCAAAGCAGACGCAGGCAAATGAGACCCGTTGCCACGGAGAAGACCAGGTAGATGAGACCGACTAGTTGTCGAGAAATCTTCATCAGACCACGCTCAAGTATAACCCATGCAACTCTCCAGAGTGTGCTGGCGTCTAATCGATAAGTGCGCTACCAAGAGAAGTCATATTGACCACAATTACCCCTAACTGACAGAAGTCCACCCTCACTCTTCAATTAGACTTTCTCCTGCGCAAGCGGTATGCCATGAAAACAAAGATTATGATCACACCACCGATTATCACCCAGTCTAGCCAACATACTTTTCCATGTGCCACAAAATGATCACATAAGCAGCATATCCAACACGATTTCGTACGTACCCACTTACCCTTGAAATTCTCATAATGGGTTGTGGGAGGTGTGGGTAGAATAGTGGCTTCCAGGTTGATTGAATTATGGCTCACATTAACCACGAACTCATGAATATTCAGGGTTGGATGGGTTGGCTCTTGGTAATGAAATACCCAGTGATTGATTGCGCCACCACCGGGTGCAAGTGTTGCCGAAACTGAGCTGATCGTTTTACGATCAACGGATAGGTTGACAGTGAGGTCCTTGAAATGTTGATGTAGATAGGACAGCGTTATCTGGTTTGCCTGTTGCATGGCTGTTCCACCGTTGATAACAACCGACTCGATCTGTCCCTTTGTAGCCACGCCGCTTGTTACTGCTTCATTGCTCAGCACAATCTTACCTGATAGAGGTTTGAAGAAATCCCCTGTAGGTTCTTCCTCAACAATGAAATGGTATGTCACCGATGCTGATAACGGCGTGGAAAAAACTGTAATTAGAACAAATCCAGCAAGCATCCTAGCGAGATGTTGTGGAGTCGAGATATTCATGTCCATTTACTCCGTTCTGCTGCCACTCAGGGTAGAGGGCATAATCCCTAATATTAGCAACAAATTCCTTTCGCCCGAATGTTAATTACTACAGTTGATCTGATAACTGAATTAAGAATACACAGGTACCTATCCAATTTGTTCAGTGGGGCAGGGCGCCACTCTAGGATTGCTTGTCAGGTGATTGCACTGTTAATTGGAACATCGCCCTTATACAGCTCATATATCTTGTTTATACAGGATCTATTTTGCAGTGCTCGCACTATTACTTTTGCTGTATCCAGCCTGGAAATAGTCTGCATCTCCTCTTCTTTTGGGCGACTGCTGCCTAAACTCGTTGAAAAGGTCAAGCCCGATACTCATTAACTTTTGATATTACCTTAGTCCATTCAGAGCAATAAAATCGTTTGATAGGGTTGATCTTCCAAGAAAGGTAAAGATTAAATCGGCTTTTTTCCAAGACTCGTTCTGCTACATATTCATCATCCCAGCCGGTCCAATTTCCAGCCATTGAGAAAAGGTTTATAGCAAAAGCAGGCCATACCTCACTGAACATTATCTTATCTAATTCTTTGCACGTGTATTTTGATTGGGCACAAACATTTGCAATATGGTCCAGATCATTATCACTTAGCTCATTATCTATATAAAATCTTGAACATGCTTGCCAAACAGGCAATCTATCAGCGACATCTTCTTTAGCTTTTATCATTCAATACCTTTTAACGTTCAGTGTAACCGGATGACCAAAGCTGCATAGTGAGGAAGCAACGGTGCAGCTTTGGATAGTCCATGTTGACGGTATAGATGGGCATGACTATACTGCGTAATAACATATGTTATAACGCCGTTGAGGAGCACCGCTATGTTGAAAGTTAAGGTAACTTCCATTGGTAACTCTTACGGAATTGTACTACCAAAAGAAGCACTTACGAAGCTCAAGGCTGACAAAGGCGATGTTCTGTACCTGGTGGATGGGCCAGAAGGCTTGACACTCACGCCTTATCAACAGGATTTCGAGAAGCAAATGGAAGCGGCTGAAAAGGTGATGAAGAAATATCGAAACGCCCTCCATGAGTTGGCAAAATGAAGGAACCTGTTTGGGTTCTACGCGAGGTCGTCATTGCCGTTCACCAAAGTTTACTAGCAGAACACAGTGGAGCTCTCGGAATTCGTGATGAGCCCCTATTAGATTCTGCTTTAAATCGTCCTCGACAGCGGTTTGAATCTACCGATGAACCTTCACTTTTTGATTTTGCTGCTTCATATTGCTACGGATTAGCTAACAATCATCCTTTCGTGGATGGTAATAAGCGTATCGCTTTAACCATTGCGGCTATGTTTCTCGAATTAAACGGTTATACCCTTGATGCGCCAGAACCGAATACGGTAGTCATTATTGAGGGATTGGCTGCAGGAAATATATCTGAAGAAGATCTCTCATCTTGGTTTGGTGAATTCTCCATTTCTAATACCTAACAGTCCAATTGAAAGGTCAATGACCTTTTAATATATATTACAAGGATGTCCTTTTAAATTAGTTGAGCGTTTTTAAATACAAACTACAAATCGATTTAGGTTATCTTTTGATTTCTTGCAGTGCAGCTTCATACCTACCGACAATGGTAGCGACCGACTCGACCTCACGGATACCGGCAACACTCTTGCCAGCCTGCCAGAATTCGGTTTCACCTTTTTCATCCAGGGACGATTTACGCAGTTGAAAGGCGGAACGCAGGGTATAGAACATGCGCATCCAGTGTTTGGTTTTGCTCCCCTGCAGCATCCAGCGGGCGAAGGCCCCGGC